>CAVRFZ010000001.1:0-26060 GCA_963720655.1 uncultured Acidobacteriota bacterium
CACAATCCACAGCCCGCGCTATCCGCGACCGATCCTCTTCTTGAAAATCAGTATTCGCTAGCCGCGGCACCTAATGCGCCATCACTTATATGTCATCACGGCGTGGCCGTCTTCAATCTTGATGTCGCCCACGTCCGGCGGCAGCCGCAGCTTCTCGCGATTCTCGGGCGACGCCATCAGCTTCTCCACCGCCGAATTCAGCACCGATTGCGGCAACGGCATCGAGCCGAGCATTCCGCTGATGGGCTCAAACTTCACGTAGCCGCCTTCGGTAGTCAAATGGCCATCGAGCTCGAGCGTCATATCTTTGCCGTGGAAGTCGAATAGCACATACGCCTTCACCACATCGCCGACCATATCCACCTTCACATCTTTCACCGACGATTGCACATCCTCGAGCGTAGGCTCCGGGTCGGACGCGGCAGCGCTGCCTGAAGGCGCGCTTGCTGGACGTGGCGCGCCTCCCGTAGCAGCATCAATCCCCACCGGCGTTCGTCCGCCTTCCACCTGCAGATTCTGTGAGAGGTAAGAATTCAGTTCGGTGCGGTCGAGTGCAACCTGCGCGGGCAGGCCAGCCGCTTTCGCTTGATCCGCGGCTTCGAGTTTCTGCTCTGCACGCGCAGCGGCGGCCGGGTCGTTGGGAACATCGGGCGCAGGCGATTTTCGCAGCACAAGCAGAATCACCACGATGAGCCCCGCAAGGCTCACCCAGCTCAGAATCTGATACGCCTTCTTGAATTGTTCGGGCAGTGCCATGGATTCACCACTTCCAGCGTAGCAGAGCGAAGCGCAACCCGTAGGATCGTGCCCGCCTCGCGTGTACAAGTCGCACCTGAACGAACGGACAGGCATCGAAAACGCTGATCAACATAGAAGGATTCCTGCTGGGCTAAGCGTGAAGAAGAGTCAAAAAGCGCAAAAAAGCAGATTAGTACGGCATCGCTCCATACTTCGCTTCGAACTCCGCCAACGGGACCATGTCAATCGCATCCCACGGGCAGCCTTCGAGGAACGCGCCATCCGGGCCCTTGCTCGTGCAGAGTTTGCAGCCAATACACAGCAGGGGATCCACCATGATGCGGCCAAACGGCGCATGCTCGGAATCCGGCACCCAGAACATGCACGCAGCCACGGGGCAGTAATCAACGCAGGCAGGCGAGCCCGAGCAGCCCGTACACATCTCATTGATCACGGCGACGATGTGCGGCTTGCGCTTGCGCTGCTTCGTGTCGCCTTCGGAGATGGGGTAGCACTTCTCGATATCTCCGTCGACGAACCGCGCTACGTCCAGTGTGGCTTCTTCAGGCACCAAACCCTCCGAATGTTTCGCTGCTAACACCTTCATTCTTCACAGGCAGAGCAGGGAAGTCAATGCCCGCCAATCACTTCCATTGCTCCTTGGGCAAGATCACGTACTGCGCGTCGCCGTTGCCGAAGGACCAATCCTCGCGCGAATTCTCGACGAGGTTGATCGCCACGTCTTCCGGCCTCAGCCCCGGCTTCTCGCGCAGGTATTCGACCACGCGCTTGAAGAATCCTTGCTTTTCTTCCCGGCTGCGTCCTGCCGATAAGAAAATCTGGATAAAAACCACATCGTCGCTGCGCTTCACCTCGAGATATTGAGGGTCGTAGACCAAGTATCCCGGCGGGTGTTCCGTGATCACCTGGAAGTGGTCTCGCGCCGGTACGCCAATCGTTTCCACCATCGCGCGGTGAACCGACTCCCCGATCGCTGCGACGTATTCCTTTGGTTTTCCTTGAAGCAAATCAATTCGAACGAGTGGCATGTGCGAGCCTCCGACTACCTTCTTATGGGATGAACGCAGCCGCGTCGAAGTTACATTTTCTGCGGGATTCCAAAGCTTGTGAAATTTAAAGCTCGGGCGAACAAATTTCAGAAACACGCAACTCCCAAGAATCTGTCATCCTGAGCGGAGCGAAGGATCTCAGCGTCAAATTCAGCCGGCGATTATTTCAACGCGCGAATTACAGCGGCCGTGAACTCGGCGGTCGTGGCGGTTCCGCGCACATCGCGCGTGAGCGATTTTCCCTCGCGGTAAACTTTATGCAGCGCGCTTTCCACACGCCGCGCCGCATCCAATTCGCCGATGTGATCGAGCATCATGATGCCGCTCATCAGCAGCGCCGTGGGATTCGCGATGCCTTTGCCCGCGATGTCGGGCGCGGTTCCGTGAACGGCTTCGAAGATTGCGACGCTCTCACCGATATTCCCGCTCGGCACCACGCCCAGCCCGCCGACAAGCCCCGCCGCGAGATCGCTCATGATGTCGCCGTAAAGATTCGTCAGCAGCAGCATGTCGAACTGCTGCGGATCGAGCACCACCTGCATGCAGGCGTTGTCGATGATCAGCTCCTTATATTCGATGTCCGGATACTGCGCGGCCACCGCGCGAGTCGACGTCAGGAAAAGCCCGTCCGACAGCTTCATGATGTTGGCTTTGTGAATCGCGTGGATCTTTTTGCGCCCGTGCTTGCGCGCGTATTCAAAAGCAAACTTCGCGATGCGTGTCGAAGCGCGCTCCGTAATAATTTTCAGGCTCTCGACCACGCCCGGCACCACGGTGTGCTCGAGTCCCGCATACAAATCCTCGGTATTCTCGCGGATGATGACCAGATCCACGCCCTGAAAGCGCGACTGCACGCCTTCGAGATTCTTCACCGGCCGCAGATTCGCGTACAAATCGAGCGCCTGCCGCAACCCCACGTTGATGCTCGGAGCGCCGCCCGCCACGGCCGTCATCATCGGCCCTTTCAACGCCACGCGATTCTTGCGAATCGAATCGAGCACGCCCGATTGCAGGAACGTCATGCCCCGCCGTTCGATCTCCGCGCGCGCGGGGATTTCGTCCCAAGCAATCGAAACGCCCGTCGCCGCGAGAATTTCCTTCACCGCTTTCGATACTTCGGGCCCGATCCCGTCACCGGGAATGAGTGTGATGGTGTGTGTCATGTAAGCGAAGCATTTTAAGGAATTTGCGCGGCCCTGTATACCGGCTCATCGCCTCTCGGTTCCATTTTCGCCTTTCGGTTCCATATTCGATAGATCGGCCGTTCCTACCTTGGACTGAATCGAGAATCTTTCTTCCGCATTTAACCTCTTGAGCAACGAGGCCTTACTGTGTTTATGGATTGCCCCTCTCGCCCCAGTTCGAGCATCACTCGCCCGGGAATCTGGTATAATGGGCTTGTAAGACGCGCTTAAGCAGCGCGAATTTTGGAGGGTGACAGAATGGTTCAACTAACGCCGGTGGCAGTTACGAAGGTCAAAGAGATTATCCAGTCGCAGAACCCGAGCCCGGCAGGGTTGCGCGTAGCCGTGGTGGGCGGGGGTTGCTCAGGCTTCAGCTATCACATGGCTTTCGAGAATCAGATCAATGAGAATAGCGACAACGTCTACGAGTTCGAAGGCCTGAAGGTCCTCGTCGATCAGATGAGCGAGATGTATCTCGACGGCATTTCCATCGACTACATCGAGACCATCGAAGGCTCAGGGTTCAAGTTCAACAACCCCAACGTCAAGAGCACCTGCGGCTGCGGCAGCTCGTTCAGCGTCTAAGCCTGGCGCATGGCGCGAGGCGAGCCCGGCTGGCTCGTCGCTCAAAGTTTTCCACTCCCGGGAGACTATTCCCCGGGAGTTTTTGTTTTTAAGTAGCACAGGCATTCCTGTTTACCCTGAGAACCGAAGGGCCTGTGCCCGCATAACCCACGCCACAGATCAAAAATGCTTGGCCGAACCGCCCGGCGTTCTTTGCGTTCTTGCTTTGGGCAAACCGAAACCCACCCAACGCAGCCAAAGCTTCCCCGCATAGCGACCCACCGAAAGGTAGCAACTTGCGGCACAGGCAGGATTGCCTGTGCTACCTAAAACCGGCTCGCCCGTAAGTCCAATAATCTTGTCTCACTGTCCCAAACCCTGCCTTTGAGACAGTGAGACAGCCCAAAATGGAACTACGAACTCGATGCGCCGCGTAAGTCCAATAAAAGTGTCCCGCTGTCCCAAACCCTGCCTTTGGGACAACGGGACAGCCCGAAATGGGAAGCGCCGCGATGCTGTCAAGGATGGAAGAGCGATCGAATGAGAGGCGACGAGTCACAAGCGAGAAAGGAAACAAATCGTCTTAGTAAGGAGTCGAGTAAAGAATAAAGAAAGAAAAGTGTAGAAGCAAAAGTAGTAGAAGTGAAAAGCAAGTAATGAGGATCAGCTAAGTCTAATGATCTTGTCTCACTGTCTCAAAGGCAGGGTTTGGGACACATGGGACAGCCCGAAATGGAACTGACTCGATAAATCTCAGCGTATGACCAACTCTAAGTCCAATAATCTTGTCCCGTTGTCTCAAAGGCATGGTTTGGGACACATGGGACAGCCCAAAATGGAACTGCTCCTCGCGTGCCCCCGAAGCTTCTCTACTCCCGCTTGGCCTCCCGCTCAGCCCTCAAACTCTCCATCACGCTCTGAATCAATTCCTTCGCCTTGCTGATCTCCTGCGTGACGATGCGAATGTCCATCACGGGCTGCTCCGGGTTCCAGTTGCTGTGGCAATACACGCCATGCTGCCCGACGAGCACCAGCGCATTCGTCAGCAGGTCGAGCGTCACAGCCAGCCTGCCGCGATTCGGGCCCATCATCGTCTCGTAGTGTTCCAGCTCGTCACGGTGCTCTTCAAAAGCCGTCATCGATCTTCCTCCAATTTTTCTTGCTTCGAAGGTAGCTTGGCGCCTTCGAATTCGCAACTTGTCGTCGCAAGAAGGGAATCGCATTCGAGCAAGAATCGCGCACAATGGGCTTAGTCCTAGGACTATATGTTGCGCGCTATGGAACACTACGGGCCCGCTTCACTTTACTCAGTTGTACTACTCACAGCATAATTTCGCTGGTCGCTATCTTGTCGCAGTGCCAGAAGGCGGTGGACGGCCACGCTGCTTGGGTGCGGGCGATACCGCTCGCGATGTCGGCAGGCGCTTACGGCGGGCGATTCACGCAACAGCTTCACGAAACAATTGGGGTGATTGAAATATGAGACGTTCTGATCTGGTTCGCAATCCTGGGAAAGGCAAGTCCGTGCGGACATCGCAAATTGTCTTTGGCGAGCGCCAGCATCTGCTTCGCGTACTCGATTCGGTGGAACGCAGCGCGCTGCCCGCGCCGCGCCTCGAGCAGGAGCGCCGCGTGATCGAAGGGCTAATCCACGCGCGCACGCAAGAGCTGAATCACATTAATCCCAGCTGGGACGAAAAAGTTGGCACGGTGTTGAGCGCGGAAGTGAAGCCGGAGTTGCTTGACCAGCTCTCGCGCCAGGCGCCCAAGGAAGATTTTTATCTGCTGCGGCTCATCAGCGAGCATCCGAAAGTAACGGCGAAGACTCTCGGCCGCCTCTCGCACCATCCATATTCCGCAATCCGCGAGAATATCGCGCGCCATCCGAATAGCGACGCATCCACACTCTCGCGACTGAGCCGCGATCGCACGCAACCGCTCTGGTATCTTGTAGCCTTCAATCCCAACGCCCCCGGCCCGCTGCGCAAAAAGCTGCAAGAGCGCATGCGCCGCCTAGGCGAAAAATCCGCCACTCAGTAGCGTAGTTCCGCCGAAACGCAATATCGACGCAGATGTAAGCTAAGCTAATTGCTCCGCTCCAGTTCCGTAACGCCG
This sequence comes from uncultured Acidobacteriota bacterium, assembly GCA_963720655.1. Classification (GTDB taxonomy): domain Bacteria; phylum Acidobacteriota; class Terriglobia; order Acidiferrales; family UBA7541; genus Palsa-295. Next base: position 5,672 of record CAVRFZ010000001.1, read on the forward strand.
GCGTCTCGCCGGCTCTTTTCGGAGGCAGCACCTCAATTCCTCGTCAGTAAGGCACGGCATGCTGTTAAGTGTTCGTCCCCGATCCATGCCGATCCAGGAGCCCTCACCCCAAAGACAAATTGGCTCTTTACTGCTACAATTACGCCTGTATATTGGCCTACAGGATCGAGCCAATGCTGCCACTCCATTTACAGCCCGAAAGCCACATCCCGCTCTACGTCCAATTGCGCGACCAACTCCGCGCTCTCGTGCATTGCGGCGAACTGCGCGATGGCGACCGTATCCCCGCCAGCCGCGAACTCGCTGCACAGCTCGGCGTTCACCGCACCACTGTCGCAAACGCCTACGCCGAACTCGAATCCGAAGGCCTGATTCAAGGCCACGTCGGCCGCGGCACCTATATTTGCGGCTCGGCGGTGCGCCAATTCACTCCGGCGCCGCGCACCAATGGCAACGGCGGAGGCATGCGCTGGGAATCGCTATTCGCCGACGAGCGCGGGGAGGAAGGCCTGAGCCGCCTGATGCCGGAAGTTCCGCCCGACTCGATTGCGTTCGTCACCGCGCGCCCCTCGGAAGAATTCTTCCCGGTGGAGGAATTCCGCCGCTGCTGCAATTCGGTGCTGAAGAATGAAGGCCGCCGCATCCTCCAGCTCGGCTCGACTGACGGTTACGAGCCGCTGAAAAAAGAACTCATAGCCATGTTCAGCGCCGAAGGAATGGCGGTCCGCAACGAGCAGCTGCTCATCACCGACGGCTGCCAGCAGGCCATCGATCTCCTTTGCAAAGCATTTCTGCGCCCCGGCGATTCCGTGGCGATGGAGAATCCGGCGTATCCGGGCGCGATTGCGATTTTTGCCGGGGCTCGCGTGCGTACGCTGGCCGTAGGCGTCGAAACCGATTCGCGACGCACCGGCTATGTGGGGCTCGATCTCGATTCGCTCGAATCTGTTCTGCTGCAGAACCGCGTGAAATTTATTTTCGTCACCGGCGATTTTCACAACCCTACCGGCACCACGATGCCCATCGCCGCACGTCGCCGCCTGCTCGAACTAGCCGCGCACTATCAGGTTCCCATCATCGAGGATTACATCTACGCCCGCCTGCGCGTGCGAGGCACAGCCGTTCCGTCGCTCAAATCCCTCGACCGCTCCGGCAACGTGATTCAAATCGACAGCTTCTCGAAGATTGCCTTCCCGGGCCTGCGCGTCGGCTGGTGCATCGCCGCCGAAAGCGCGATCGAGCGCTTGCGTCTCGTGAAGCAATCCACTGACCTGCACACTGACCAGCTCGCACAAGCAACGCTCGCTGAATTTGTTCGCCGTGGCTATCTCGCGCGCCATCTCGCCAAGATCAAAAAAGTCTATCTCAAGCGCCTCGAAGCGCTCGAAGCGGCCCTCGAGAAGCACATGCCCGAAGAAACCACCTGGACGAAGCCCGAAGGCGGCATGTCCATCTGGGTCACGCTCCCACCGGGTTTCGACGCCGGCGAGCTGCTGATTCACGTCCGCGAGCGCGGCGTCCTATTCGTTCCCGGCCGCTATTTTTACCAACAGAGCCCGCAGATGAACACGCTGCGCCTCGGCTTCGCAGGCCTCGACGAAAAGAAAATCTTCCGCGGCGTCCAAACGCTGAGCGAGCTGCTGAAAATCGAGTTGCGCAAACGTCAGCGCGGCACCCGCAGCGAATCACTCTCGCGCGTCGCCCTAGTTTAACGCGCGGGCCGGGTCTAGGTTTTTGTACCGCTGGCCTCCGGCCGGCTTTTTTGCTTCTCATTGCGGTTTCTAGTTCTTGTTCTGTTCTTGGTTCTTGTTTTGGCTTTGCTTTTGTCTTAACGCTGTCATCCCGAGCGAAGTGAGGGATCTGCAGTTTCTTTTGTCGCGAAAGGCGACAGGCGAAACGGAAACACCAAACATGCTACTCACACCCAACCCGACCAACACCTGTTTCGGCTGCGGCGCCGCAAACCCGCGCGGCATGCTCCTCACCTTCGAGCAGGACGACGCCACCCGCCGCATCCGCGGCGCATTCAAACTCGGCGCCGAATACCAGGGCGGCGGCGGATTCATCCACGGCGGCATCATCGCGCTCGTTCTCGACGAAGCCATGGGCAAAGTCAATCGCTTCCGCGGCGTTCGCGCCGTCACCGCCGAACTCACAATCGAATACATCCGCCCAGTTCCGGTAGACGAAGATCTGATCATCGAAGCGCACGAAGTGGAAAAAGACGGCCGAAATCTGCACTACGTCGGCGAAATCGCCAACCGCGCAGGAAAAGTGCTAGCGCGTGGCAAAGGCCGCTTCGTCGAAATCGACCCAGACAAATTCAAGATCGAGCGCACCGAAGCATCCGCATCGGGGAATCAATCGAGCTAGTGCTCGACAGTAGGGGCACGGCATGCCGTGCCCGGCAAAAGAACTTGGCACCAAAGCCGTCGCTTTCGGCAAGGTTTTTGTAGCGCCGGTCTTCAGACCGGCAGGTTTTGGGTTTGATTGACGAATTTCGAATAAGCAATCGTAGAAAAGGGAGAAGAACGATGGACCTGATGAGCAACAATCTCTGGCGCGTAAAAGTCGGCCTCGCCGAAATGCTGAAAGGCGGCGTGATCATGGACGTCACCACCGCCGCGCAAGCCAAAATCGCCGAAGACGCCGGCGCCTGCGCCGTAATGGCCCTCGAGCGCGTCCCGGCCGACATTCGCAAAGAAGGCGGCGTCGCCCGCATGGCCGCCCCGAAAATCATCCGCGAAATTATGGACGTGGTCTCGATCCCGGTAATGGCCAAAGTGCGCATTGGCCATTTCGCTGAAGCGCAAGTCCTCGAAGCCCTCGAAGTGGACTACATCGACGAGAGCGAAGTCCTCACGCCCGCCGACGAGGAGCATCACGTCTGGAAGCACGGCTACAAGGTGCCATTCGTTTGCGGCGCGCGCAATCTCGGCGAGGCACTCCGTCGCATCGCCGAAGGCGCAGCGATGATTCGCACCAAAGGCGAAGCGGGCTCAGGCAATATCGTCGAAGCCGTGCGCCACATCCGCGCCATCATCGGCCAGATGAAGAAGCTCACCACGCTAGGTGAAGAAGAGCTGGTACACGAATCAAAAGAACTCGGCGCGCCCTTCGAACTCGTCTCGTGGGTCGCCAAACACGGCAAGCTCCCAGTTCCGAATTTCTCCGCCGGCGGCATCGCCACTCCTGCCGACGCGGCCCTCGTCATGCAACTCGGCGCCGAAGCGGTCTTCGTCGGTTCCGGCATCTTTAAATCGAACGATCCGGCCCAGCGCGCACGCGCCATCGTGAAAGCGACAACGCATTACAAGGATCCCAAAGCGGTTCTCGAAGCCTCCGAAGAACTCGGCGAAGCAATGAAGGGCCTCGACATCCGCCAGATGGAAGAAAAAGATCTGCTACAAACCCGCGGCTGGTAACTGAGGGCGAAACGGTGGGACTCAAGGATTTCTTAGGCGGGAATCGCAAGAGACACTTTTTCCATTCAACCGCTGGCGAATACCCGCCGCTGGCGGAGCCGCACTCATGTTGGGAGCTCGATCGAATGAGGGACTCCCTTCGCGACGACTACATGCTGGTTCGGATCGAGCCGCCGTTCCGAGATGAACGAATTGCTCCAGAGGACGTGGACACCCTCATTCTCTCGACGCGACTCAGGCCGCACTCGCTTTATCCGATTACATCGTGGCCTGTCCACGTATACGTCACACGCGTGGTGAAACCGGCGATTCTAAAAGCGCTCAAATTCAAAAAAGAGGAAGTTCAACTGCTCGCGTGGGGCGCGATCTTTGAAACGTTGAAGGATGCCGAGGAAGTCGCCAAAAGATTTAGACGAGCATCATGATCGAACGACACAAAATCGGAATCCTCGCCATCCAAGGCGACTACGACGCCCACGCAAAAGTCCTCGATCGCCTGGACGCCGAGCACACCTTCATCCGTCGCCCCGAAGATCTCGCCGGCCTCGAAGGCATAATCCTCCCCGGCGGCGAAAGCACCACGCACCTGAAAGTGATGCAAGAAGAAGGCCTCTTCGACACGCTCAAGACGTTTGCCAGAAACGGCGGCGCATTTTTCGGCACCTGCGCAGGCGCAATCCTTCTCGCCAAAGAAGTCCACGGCCCGCCGCAGGATTCGCTCGGCCTGCTCGACATCTCCGTCCTGCGCAATGGCTACGGTCGTCAGCTAGCCAGCGACGTTCACGCAGCCGCTACAAAGCTCAGCAAGAAGCCGCTCGAAATGGTTTTCATCCGCGCCCCAATCATCGAATCGGTTGGGAAAGACGTCGAAATCCTCGCCGAAGACGCCGGCCACCCGGTTCTCGTCCGCGAAGGCAAAATTATGGCCTCCACGTTCCACCCCGAACTAACCAGCGACTCCACCGTCCACGAATATTTCCTGAAGCTCATCGCCAACGGGCGCAACGGCTCGTGACCGTGATGGACGATTCCGCCGCGCGCCACTGGAAAGTGCTCTTTGTTTGTGTAGGGAATTGCGTTCGCAGCCAGATGGCGGAAGCGATCGCACGCCGTGACGCGTCGGATGTCATCGTCCCCGAAAGCGCCGGCCTTCACCCGCTCGGCTTCATCGACGAGACGGCCATCGCCGTCCTCGCCGGGCGCGGAATCTCAGTTGCCGGCCAACACTCAAAAGGCCTGCGCGATCACACGCTTTCGAAGCCCGACCTCGTCATCAACATGTCTGGCGCCCCCAGCGCTTCGTTCTTTCACGGTCACCGCTTCGAGGATTGGCCAGTGGAGGATCCTTTCGGCGAAGACGTGGAACTCCACCGCCGCATCTGCGATGATATCGAGCGGCGCGTAAAGGATTTGGCCCAGCGTCTCCGTTCCGCGAACGGCTCCGCTTCCTGACGCCACGTTTAGCATTAATCGCTTCGGGTCTTACGTCAGGGCACGGCTTCAGGCGTGCCGATAGCGCCGAAACAAACGGCGGCTTTAGCCGCTGAGGGAAATTCGCTCATTCTTCGATCGAGGCAACTTGCGTCGGGAAAAAACCAGCGTCTCGCAGGAAGACTACCTCAAAGCCATCTGGGAACTCGTCCAGGAAGAGCAAGCGCCCATCAGCGCCCGACTCGCCGAGGATTTAGGCGTCACGCCGCCGGCCGTCACCGCCGCGCTCAAACGCATGACCCGCGGCGGCTATCTCCGCGTCCGCCGCAACGGCCAGATCGAGCTTTCGCCGAAAGGCCAGGAAATCGCCGAGCATCTCGTTCTGCGTCATCGGCTCGCGGAAAAATTGCTCACTGACGTAATCGGCCTCGAATGGACCCGCGCTCACGAAGAAGCCGAACGCCTCGAGCACGGCATCTCGCCCGAAGTCGCCAACCTGCTGCTCGAACGCTTCGGCCGCGACAGCCGCTGCCCCCACGGCGTTCCTCTCTTCGGCGGCATGCAAAAGCTTCGTCGTAAACATGGCGCTGTCCGCCTCTCCGAATCCGAAGTCGGCCATTCCTACGAGGTAATGCGCGTCTACGAAAAGGATCCCCACTTCCTCGAATTCCTGGTGACCTTCAGCTTAAGGCCCGGCGCCCGCCTCCGCGTTCATCAACGCGAATACGACGAGACCATGACGCTCTCCGTCACCGGCCACCGTCCCCCGCGCATCCACCTGGGCAAACCCGCCACCGAACGTATCTGGGTCCGGCGCCTCTCGTAGTTTCAGTAGCACAGGCAATCCTGTTTACCCTGAGAACCGAAGGGCCTGTGCCGCAAGCCGCTACACCGCGAAGATCGACAATGCTTGGCGCACGCACGACCCCGTTCTTTTCGCTTTTGCCTTTCAGTAGCACAGGCATTCCTGCCTGTGCCCCAAGCCGCTACACCGCGAAGATCGACAATGCTTGGCGCACGCACGATACCGTTCTTTTCGCACTTGCCGTTTCTTCAGTAGGGGCACGGCATGCGTGCCCGAACGCGCCACAAACACGCACACGCCATCCACTACCGCCACTATGTCCAAGAAAAGTTGCGACATGCCTCTCATCAGACAGCGTAGAATAATCCCAGAGACAGAATCGCAGCCACGATTCCTCTCGGCCCGCCCGGCAAACATTTGAGGACCATCAGAATCTCATCTACGGACAAGAGAACCATGCCAACTCGAACTCAACTCCACGAACCACATCGCAGCCTCAAGCTGTCCGCCTCAGCTCGCATCATCTTAGCAAGCTTGATTCTCTGCCTAAGCCTCACCGCCGTCGCCCTGATAAATGCCGACGACCAACCCGCCATCAGCAGCGACGCCATAATCCACCACCTCAGCGCCGTCATCTCCTGGTACCGCGACTCCACCACCAAAGTGCAGCCCCCCGGCTTCGCCAGCGACGCCATCTACCAGGGCGACGCCCGCACCCTCGCCGAGCAAGCCGTTCGCCTGGCATTTGAATCCGCCCGCGCCGCAGTGCCACTCGTAAACGCGCAAGGCCAGCAGCCCGCCACCGACAGCGACGGCCAACCAGCGCAAGGCGCCACACAAAGCCAAAATCTCGCCCAGTTCAAAGCCAAGACCAGCGCGCATCTCGCCGATCTCCAAGCCCAACTCGATTCCGTAAATAAACAGCTCGCCACCGCACCGCCTCGCGCCAGACCCGCTCTCCAAAATCAGCGCGACAACCTGCAGGGCCAGATCGAATTAAACTCCGCCATCCTCGATTCCGTCGGCAAGCTGCTCACCTTCATCGAGAACGGCAATGACACGCCAGCCGAAGGCCTGCAAGGAAGCATCGACGCCCTGGCACGATCTGTGCCGGAAATTTTCAGCCTCGCCCCCACCACCCAAAAGACCGAAAACAAGCCAGCCGCGCAGCCGGCTCCCGCTGCGAGCCAAACGCAAGCAACTGCTTCCAAATCAACCGGTCTCATCGGAGAAGCAGGCGCGCTCTACACCGAAATGACCAGCGTTCGCGAGATTGATCAGCTCGCGAGCGAAACGCAAAACGTGCGCGATATCGCCGACGCACTGCGCCTGCCGCTTCGCAACGCGATGAAAGCCACGATCCAGCAAAGCACTGCGCTCGAAAATCAAACTCAAGCGTCCGGCTCAAATCCCGCCCAAGCCGCGAATCTGAAACCGCAATACGACGCTCTCGCGACGAAGTTCAAATCGCTTTCCGCCGCACTCGTCCCCTTGAGCCAGGAAGCGGTCGTGCTCGATCAGAGTAAGGCGAACCTTCTCGAATGGCGCCGGTCCATCACGCGCCAATCGGGTTACGCTCTGCGCTCCTTGCTACTGCACGTCGGAACGATCGTCGTCGCGCTGGGACTCGTTTTGTTGCTTTCGGAAGTGTGGCGCAGGGCGACGTTCCGTTACATTCCCGATGTGCGCCGTCGCCGCCAATTCCTCACCGTGCGACGCTTCGTGGTGGGCTTCCTGATGGGCATCGTTCTCATTCTCGGATTTGTGAGTGAATTCAGCTCGCTCGCCACATTTGCGGGATTCGTCACGGCCGGCATTGCCGTCGGCCTGCAAGCCGTCTTGCTATCGATTGCTGCCTATTTCTTTCTCATCGGCCGTTACGGCATCCGCGTGGGCGAACGCGTCAGCGTGGCCGGCGTCACAGGCGACGTGGTGGAAATCGGGCTTGTGCGCCTCTACATCATGGAGCTTGCCGCAAGTGGAGGAGACCTCTATCCCACCGGGCGCATCGCTGTGTTTTCGAATTCCGTCTTTTTTCAGGCAGGTGTGCCGTTTTACAAGCAGATTCCGGGCACCGACTACACCTGGCACGAAGTCGCGGTTCCAATCGTCGCCGGTAGCAATTACAAATCCGTGGAGGAAAAAATTCTGCAAGCCGTGAATTCCGTGTACGACGGATATCGCAAGGACATCGAGCGCCAGCACACAGATGTCGAGCGCCGCATCGACATCTATATGCAAGCCCCTAATCCCGAACCGCAACTCCGTTTCACCGACAAGGGCCTCGAATTTCGCGTACGCTACCCCGTGGAATTGCGGAGAGCATCGGCGATCGACGACGAAGTAACACAGAAAGTTCTTGAGGTTGTAAATGGCGAACAGGAATTAAAAGCTGCCGTCTCAGGTCCGCCGACGATCCGCACCCCGGTCGGCCCCTGAAGCGCGCGACTAGCTTCCCGGCAGTCCTACAATATCGAGCGCGTTTACGCGCGAGTCGTCCACAGTAAGTCCCCAATGCAGGTGCGGCCCGGTCACACGACCGGTGGCTCCCACGCGACCAATCACCGCGCCCGCAGAAACCGTTTCGCCTACCTGAACGCCAATCAGTTTCATATGCCCGTACAAGGTGTACACGCCCAATCCGTGATCAATCACCACAGTGTTCCCGGCAAAATATAAATTCTCAGCCAGCACCACCCGCCCTCGTTGCGAAGCATGTATCGGCGTCCCTTCCACAGCAGGTATATCCACGCCGCTGTGCGGAGAGCCTGGCGTGCCGTTCAGCACACGCCTCCGCCCAAAATTCTTCGCAGTATGGATGCCGGGCAGCGGCAGGCGAAACGCGCCGGTCCATAGTTTGTCAGGAGTCGCAGTAGCGAAAAGTGCCCGCAAGCGCTCACCCTCTTCTTCGGCCCGCTTCGCGTCTTCCGGATTCGGCTGGACAAACTTCGGCGCCACCGTCAGCTTCTCTTCCGGAAATTTACCAGCCATCACAGGAACGGGAACCGCGCAGCTCACCGAATCGCTCGATTCCGGCTGCACACTGAGTTTCAACTCATATTTTCCAGGAGGATGTGCGAGATCGACGCCAAGGAACCCGTGAAAGAAGCCCTTGTACCTTGCGTCGCGCCAGAAGGGAACTGAACGCACGGCTTCGCGCCCAGTCCATTCTCCCGTCACCTTGGCGAGCGCCGTTGGCCCGTGCACTTCGAGCCGCAGCAAGCCGCCCTGCACGGCTCGCGCCGGAAAGAAACGCACCGTGATTCCGTCGCCGCAATCGTGAGTGGTACCGCCGGCCGCTGCCTTGGCCTGCGATTTTGTCTTTGCAGACGCCTGAGCCAGCGCGCGCGAGGGCACGCAAAGAAACAAAAGCGCCGCCGTCGCAGCGCAGAAAATATTTCGCCAGCCCGCAGTCGAAGCCTTCAGCTATTTGCTCCCGGTACCGGTATAGGTCACGCGCCACACGCTGTCCGATCCATCATCGGTAAAAATCAGCGCGCCATCCGACGCCACCGTAACTCCCACCGGCCGCCCCCAAACCTCTCCGTTCGGCGTGACGAACCCCGTAACGAAGTCCATATACTCGCCGGTGGCTTTCCCATTGTGCACCGGGACGCAAATTATTTTGTACCCCGTCCTCTTCGCGCGGTTCCAGGATCCGTGCTCGGCCGCAAACGCGTAACCCGAATACTCGGGCGGAAACATTTTGCCTTCGTAGAAAGTCATCTCGAGCGATGCCGAATGCGACTGCAGCAGCACATCCGGCACAATCACTTTGTCTTTCAATTCCGGATGCTTCCCGGCATGACGCGGATCCTGATTCGCCCCGATGTAATACCAGGGCCAGCCATAAAATCCGCCGTCCTTCACGCTCGTGATGTAATCGGGGACCAGATCGTCTCCGAGCTCGTCACGTTCGTTCACAGATGTCCACAGCACGCCCGTAGAAGGATCGATCGCGATTCCCACTGGATTCCGAATTCCCGCCGCATAAATCCGCTCGCCCGATCCATCGGGATTAAATTCCAGAATATCCGCACGATGGTCTTCGGCTGCATCATCGTCCACATTCGATTTTGACCCTACTGACACGAACATTTTCTGCCCGTCTGCGGAAAACGCAATATCCCGCGTCCAATGCCCGCCGCCTGGCAAGTGCCCGCCTCCGGGCAGCTTCTCGACCACTTTCTGCGAACGTCCGCGTGCTTGCAAATCACCATTCTGATACGGAAACTTCACCACACTACCGGTATTCGCCACATACACGAACTGCGGATTCGCCCCAGGCGGATAGAAGGCAATTCCAAATGGCTTGTTAAGGCCGGTCGCGAATACCTGCACCGTCTGCGCGCGTCCATCGGCGCCGATTCCGCGGAGCACACGAATCTTCCCCTTCTCGCTTTCGGCGACGAATAGATCGCCATTCGGTGCCGTGCGAATCAGCCGCGGCCCGCTCAGTCCGGTCGCGATCTGGTCAACCTTGAATCCTGGCAACGCCTGCGGCCACGCGTTACTCGGCCGCGATACCACGCGCGCGAAGTTATCCGCCGACTTCGTTGCATAGGGCTTCGGCAAATCCGCGGGCGTAATCAATCTTCGAACGCCCGGCGCATCTTCACGCCAGTCGCCATAAGCGCCTTGGCCCTTTAGAAGTTTCCCTTCGTCGGCAGGTACGGCACTAATTTCGTCTGCACGGCGTTCAACCGCGCTCGTTCCGTTACCGCCCACCGCGGCTTTTCTGCGACTGTCATCTCGCTTCAATGCTGTAGCGGCGAGCGCCAGAAGCACTGCGATGGAAGCGACGACAAGGCGCCCCTTGAAATATATCTTTCTGCTATTCATGGAAACTTGCCTCCGCAGCACCGGGCTCCCCACCTGTATGTAGGATGATTTGGCACGCCTGTCGGTTCCACTCGCACCCGCCCGAAAACCGCTTCCGTTCCTCCTTTTCTGAAATATACTCTCTCACCGCGCGGAGGCTCCATGCATCAAAACACTGACCAGCGCACCACCACGACGCATCAGCTCTTCATCAACGGAGAATGGACGGACGCAGCCGCCAAAGGTACCTACGAGAAAGCGAATCCATTCAACGGGAAGCCTGCCTCCACAGTTGCCGCCGGGAAGCGAGAAGATGCCAAGCGTGCCGTCGAAGCAGCCGCTGCTGCATTTCCCGCTTGGAGTAACACCGCCCCAGCCGTCCGCCGCAAGCTGCTGCTAAAAGCAGCCGACGTTCTCGATTCGCATCAGGCCGAGATCGCCCGCGTCACCGCCGAAGAAACCGGCGAAACCTTCGGCTGGGGCATGTTCAATTGCATCTTCGCCGCAGGACTTCTACGCGAAGCCGCCGCGCAGGCCTACGGCCTCATCGGCGAAATAATTCCCTCCGATCTTCCCGACACCGTGGCGATGGCCACGCGCCAGGCAGTCGGCGTGGTGGTCGGCATCGCGCCCTGGAACGCGCCCATGATTCTCGGCATGCGCGCCGTCGCAATCCCGATCGCCTACGGCAACACGGTCGTCCTAAAAGCATCAGAAGAGTCCCCGGGCACTCACCTCGCAATCGCAAAAGTCTTCGAGGAAGCGGGCTTCCCGAAGGGCGTGCTCAACGTCATCACCAACGCCCCCGCCGATGCCGCCGATGTAGTTGACGAGCTCATCGCCAATCCCAAAACGCGCCGCGTAAACTTCACCGGCTCGACGAAAGTAGGCCGCATCATCGCCGAGAAGGCAGGGAAGTACCTCAAGCGCGTCCTGCTCGAACTGGGCGGCAAAGCCCCGATGATAGTCCTCGCCGATGCCGATGTGGACGCCGCCGTCGCGGCCGCCAATTTCGGCGCCTTCATGAACGCCGGTCAAATCTGCATGTCCACGGAACGCATCGTCGCCGAAAAGCCGATCGCCGAATCGTTTGCCAAGAAATTGGCCGCAAAAGCAAGCACGCTAAAAGTCGGCGATCCCCTTCAACCGGACACGCAAATCGGCTCGGTGATTAACAAAGCCGCTGCCGTCCGCGTCCAGGAATTGATCGATGACGCCGTCTCCAAAGGCGCCAAAATCCTCTGCGGCGGCAAATCCGATGGCAATTGTTACTCCCCCACCGTTCTTTTCGGCGTCACACCGAAAATGCGAATTTATGGCGAGGAATCCTTCGGCCCGGTTGTCTCGGTCGTCATCGCGGACACCGACGAAGAAGCCCTGCGCATCGCTAACGACACGGAGTACGGCCTCTCCAGCGCGATCTTCAGCCGCGACGTCAACAAAGCCATGCGCTTCGCCGAGCAAATGCAAACCGGCATCTGCCATATCAACGGCTCCACAGTTCACGACGAGCCACAGATGCCCTTCGGCGGCGTAAAAGACAGCGGCTACGGCCGCTTCGGCGGCAAAGCCGCCCTAGAAGAATTCACAGAGCTGCGCTGGATCACAATCCGCCGCACCCCCACTCATTACCCAATCTGAAAGGGGATCGCACTCGCCGCGGTTTGTTTGGTATCAGGAATGCTTTGTAGGTCGCCCCTTCAGGGGCGACACAACAAAATTAAAAGGGCGAGGGGCTTTAGCCCCTGGAGTTTCCAAGACAATTCGCCAAAGGAGTCCAACCATGATCACCGGCACCCACGCTTTGATCCACTCCGACAAGGCCGAAGAAGTCCGCGCCTTCTTCCGCGACACACTCAAACTCCCCCACGTCGACGCAGGCCACGGCTGGCTCATCTTCAGCCTCCCTCCCGCCGAACTGGGAATCCACCCCGCAGAGAAGGGCAGCCACGCCGAGCTCTATCTGATGTGCGACGACGTGAAAGCCACCGTCGCAGATCTCGAAAAGCGCGGCGTAAAATTCAGCAGCCCGATCACCGACGCCCGCTTCGGTTTCGTCACCTCCATCACGCTGCCCGGCGGCGCCGAACTTGGGCTCTATCAGCCTAAGCACCCGCTAGCCCCGCCGTGGCCCACAGCGAAAAAGAGTCGAACACGCGCCGCCACAAAGCGCTCGAAAAAGACGCGGCGCCGCACTAAGCATCGCTAGTCGCGTGAGGATTCTGACTGGCGATCAGTTCTTGGTATAATGATGGTTTGCCGGGAGCAAATGCTGGTGAAAATCCAGCCGACCAACCGGAAAGACGCGATTGGCGTCGTCTAACTCTTAAGACATCCCGGCTTTGTTTTTCAGAAAGCCCGCCACGAAGTCGACCTATTGCCATCCGCCACCAGACACGCCTATCATAGCCCTTGCACCGATCAAAATCTGGTTGGGCGAACGCACGCCCCGCCGAAACAAACGCTCTGCGCTGAATGCTCGTTCACTCCCAATCCGCAGAAAGCACTTCGAGCCGCACCCCAGGCTCACAATTTCCCAAAATAATAAGAAGATCCAAATAGGAGGATTAGAAATGGCAACAGCCACGCACGCAGTTCAGCTCGACGATAAGGTTACAAACTTCGTAGCCCAGAAGCGCAAGATGCTCATCAACGGCAAGTGGGTCGACTCCGCTTCCGGCAAAACTTTCCCGTCGTACAATCCCGCCACCGGCGAAGTGCTTGCCAACGTCGCCGAAGGCGATCGCGAAGATATCGACCGCGCAGTAAAGGCCGCCCGCGCCGCTTTTGAAACCGGCCCTTGGTCGAAAATTTCGCCCTCCGAACGCGGCCGCATGATGTGGCGTCTCGCCGACCTGATCGAAAAACACACCGAAGAATTCGCGCAACTCGAATCGCTCGACAACGGCAAGCCGCTCAAGATCGCCCGCATCGCCGACCTTCCGCTCGCCGTCGATCACTTCCGCTACTACGCCGGTTGGGCCACCAAGATTGAAGGCAACACGATTCCCATGGGACTCGCGCGCCAGGGCAGCTATCACGCCTATACCGTTCGCGAACCCGTCGGCGTCGTCGGCCAGATTATTCCGTGGAATTTCCCGCTGCTGATGGCCGCATGGAAACTCGGACCCGCTCTCGCGACCGGTTGTTGCGTCGTGCTCAAACCAGCCGAGCAAACTCCGCTCACCGCTCTCCGTCTCGGCGAACTGATTCAGGAAGCCGGCTTCCCGGATGGCGTCGTGAATATCGTTCCTGGCTACGGCGAAACCGCCGGAGCCGCGCTCGCCGCGCACATGGACGTGGACAAAATCGCCTTCACCGGCTCAACCGAAGTCGGCAAACTCATCGTCCACGCCGCGACCGGCAACCTGAAGAAAGTTTCGCTCGAACTCGGCGGCAAATCTCCCAACATCGTCATGGACGACGCTGATCTCGAATCCGCCATCCCCGGCGCCTCCATGGCCATCTTCTTCAATCAAGGCCAGTGCTGCTGTGCCGGCTCGCGCCTCTTCGTCGAAAAGAAAATTTTCGACAAGGTCGTCGACGGCATCTCCCAGGCCGCCTCGAAAATTCGCGTCCGTCCCGGACTCGACCCCGAGAGCGATCTCGGCCCGCTCGTTTCCGAAGAGCAGCTGAATCGCGTCTGCGGTTATCTGGAATCCGGAATCAAGGAAGGCGCCAAAGCCACCGCAGGCGGTTCGCGCGAAGGCGACAAGGGCTACTTCGTTAAGCCCACCGTCCTCGTGGATACCAATGACAATATGAAGGTGGTAAAGGAAGAAATCTTCGGACCCGTCGTCACCGCCACTCCGTTCAGCGACATGAACGAAATCATCTCGCGCGCCAACGACACTGTCTACGGTCTGGCTGCAGGCGTCTGGACCCGCGACGTGAAGAAAGCGCACGCGGTCGCGTCTAAGCTGAAGGCCGGCACAGTCTGGATCAATTGCTACAACGTCTTCGACGCCGCCCTTCCATTCGGCGGCTACAAGCAATCCGGCTGGGGCCGCGAAATGGGCCACGAAGTCCTGAAGAACTACACAGAAGTAAAATCCGTCTGCAGCGCTCTCTAGCAGTTTGGTAGCACAGGCATTCCTGCCTGTGCCCCAAGTTGCAAGCAGCTCGAATTTGCAAAACAGCAAAGGGCCGAGGCAAGCCGACTTGGCCCTTTTTCTATTCTACCGGTCGGGTTCATGCTCATCGAAGCCGCATTGAACGGCGGACGCACTCGCAGCCAGCATCCGGCCATCCCGCAATCACCTGACGAGTTGGCGCAAGCCGCCCGCGAATCAGTCGCCGCAGGTACCGCCGCGATTCACTTCCACGTCCGCGGCCCCGACGGCCGCGAAAGCCTAGCGCCGTCAGACGTCGCCGCCGCAGTGCGCGCCGTGCGCGAAGCAATTCCAGGAACGCCTTTCGGCGTCAGCACAGGCGCGTGGATTCTCAGAGACGCCGCCCTACGCCATAAAATAATCTCCGAGTGGAAGGCGCTGCCAGACTTCGCCTCAGTAAATTTCAAGGAAGAAGGCGCGGTGGAACTTGCCCAGCTCCTGCTCTCGCGCGGCATGGGCATCGAAGCCGGAGTGAGCGACCTGCCCGGCGTCGAAGCCTTCGCCGCCAGCGGGCTCGCGCCGCGATGCCTGCGAATTCTTCTCGAGCCGCAAGAAGAGTCAGCCGATACCGCGCTCGCAAATGTGTCCGCCATCGAAGCGGCGCTCAAGGCCGGCGGCGTGCAGCTTCCATTGCTGCTCCACGGCCTCGATGCAACAGCCTGGGAACTGCTCGACGCAGCCGCGGCGCGTGGCTACGACACGCGCGTAGGATTTGAAGATATCCTCACGCTCCCGAGCGGCGCCCCGGCCGCGAGCAATGCTGACCTGGTAGC
This sequence comes from uncultured Acidobacteriota bacterium, assembly GCA_963720655.1. Classification (GTDB taxonomy): domain Bacteria; phylum Acidobacteriota; class Terriglobia; order Acidiferrales; family UBA7541; genus Palsa-295. The sequence continues at coordinate 21,039 of CAVRFZ010000001.1, forward strand.
CGAAGCCGTGCGTCGCGCGACCCGACACGGTGCCCCCTAACATCGCGTCCGCTGCAAACAACGTCGTCATCCTGCTTGCCCTGAGGAACGAAGGGAGCGGAGAGTCGGCCGCTTCTGCTTTTCGTCCCGCTCCTGCGGGACGGCCGACTCGCAGTCGAAGGATCTCAGCGTGGTGCTTGCCATCGGCGTTAGCCACGAGAACTGTGTCGCTTCTCCATTTTCTATTTTCCACTTTCCGTTTTCTACTTCACGCGCCGCCCTTCGCCTTCTGCTCCCGCAACTCCTTCTTCCAACCCAGCACGCGCGCCTTGTTCCCAGCCTCCTCCGCCTCCGGTACCATCCCCTTGCGCTGATACGCGCGCGACACCGTCGTCCACGCCAGAATATCTTCCGGCTCTATCTCGAGAATCCGCCGCGCCGCCTCGATCGCCCGGTCAAAATCTTCCTTCGCGTAGTATGCTTGCGCCAGACCATGCAGCGCGTCCGCAAATTTCGGGTCAAGCGCAATCGCGCGCTCATACTCCGCAATCGCCGCGTCCAGCTTCCCCTCGCCGAAAAAATCAATCCCGGCGTAGTAGTGATCTTCAGCGCTCGTCGCTTCCGTCATCGTCCTCTCATCGCTCCCGCGCCGATTCTACCATCGGCTCTGAGCCCACGCTGGGCGAGGCGCATCTCAATTTCAAATTTCCAATTTCCAATTTCCGCCACATGCTGAACGCTCTCCGCTACTACTGGATCATCTCGAAAGGTTACCGCCTCCGCCCCTGGGGCTCCCCCTACATTCAATGGCGCATGGAAACCTTCTTCGGCCACGAAGCCGCCAATCTCAACGCCCACAAATTCTTCACCCTGATGTGGCGTGAACGCGCCCGCATGGAGCGCTTCCTCGACTGGGTCGCCACCCGCCGACGCGCTCAGCGCTCGTAATTCGTAATAAGGTGCTCTTGGCTCGAGGGTACGGGTAGCCACGACGACGCCGTTCCTCGTCGTGGGCCTTTCGCCCATCATCGCCGCTGCAGCGCCGTCGCTCCCGGACCTTTCGCCTTTCGTCTTGTTTTCTCGTGGTTCTTTGGACATTTCGGAAAATACTTACTGCTTGCTGGACACCACCAGCTAATTTACTGTGCCAATGCTCCCTCTCGGAGCCGTTAACACAGTGGTTATACATAGATTGACCGATACGTTCATGCCATTCGTCCGCTTAGGATGCTCGCGCCTGGCTGGCGTTCGCGACCCGTTTCCACCGGAGGAATACATGCAAGTTCCCCTCGTCAAAGTTCGAGCTTCCGGCACCCACCACCGCTTCAGAGTTTCGCGCACGGCCTTCATTATCTTCGCGGTGCTCATGGTGTCCATGCTCCTTGGTGCGGGGCAATTGTGGGCGCAATGCGGCAGCCTGAGCGCTCCTTCCACCACCTGGCAGAATGGCGGAAATAGCTTTTGGGATCTCAGTGGCAATTGGACCAGCGGCACTCCCACGTCCTCCACGAACGCCTGCATCCTGAACGGCACCAGCACCGTCGAGCTCAACACTAATGGGAATGCGAACGGCCTTCAGCTGGCCAACGGCAATACTCTGAATATCGACTCTGGCGCGAGTCTGACCCTCGGCACTGGCAAGAGCCTGATTGATGGCCTTTTGTTCAACAGCTCCGGCACGATCACGAATTTCGGCAAGCTCACAGACAATGGTTCGATCGTAATCAGCGGCGAGGTATCGAACCCTGCTGCGCTTATCAACAGTTCCGGCGCTCACCTTATCAACAATGGCTCGATCGGACTGAGCACAGGTTCGCTCACTAACAATTTTGGGGCTCAGCTTACCAACAACGGCACGATCGGCGGAGCTTTCGCGAACCTCACCAATTCCGGAACTTTCACGAATAAGTCCACAATTTCGCTCCTCGATGACTCCAGCCTCATCAACAGCACTGGCGCTTCGTTTGTTAATTCCGGCACGATCACGGGAGACAGCCTGGGCCTTCTCAATCAAGGCACATTCAACAATAAAGGCACGATCGGCATCACATCGGGATTCGACCCCAGCAGCTTCGCCAATTCCGGCACGTTCAACAACACCGGCACGATCAGCCTGAGCTTGATCTTCAATTCCAGCAGCTTTTCGAACACCGGCACATTGAACAACAACAAGAATGGCACGATCACCCTGAACGATAGCTGCGGAGACTTTTGCTCCATCTCTGTCTCCAACTCGGGCACGCTCAACAATCGCGGCACAGTCAACATCACCGGCGGTTCCGCGGGCCTTTTCACCAACTCCGGCGTGATCAACAACAGCTCCGGCGGAACAATTTCGAACGGCCTCGCCAGCACGCTCGACAATACAGGCACGATCAACAATACGTCCGGCGGACACATCAATAATCTCGGCACTCTTAGCAACGAAGGCGTTTTCAACAACACTTCGGGCGCTCATCTCGTGGACTCTGGCACGTTCAACAACACGGGAGAATTTTCGAATTCGGGCGCCGTGAAAATATCCAGCACGGGCGTCTTTACCACGAGCACCGATTACACGCAGACCGCCGGCCACACCACTGTGAATGGCACGCTCACCGCAACCGGCGGCGCCATCGTGGATATCGAAGGCGGCAAGCTCCGCGGCACGGGCATGATCAACGGCGACGTGCTGATGAAGGGAATCATGTCGCCCGGTGCGGGCGGCGCTCCCGGCACGTTCACGGTGAATGGAAACTTCGAGCAGACTTCCGGAAGCGTGTTCGACGAAATCATCAAGGGCGCGTCCTCGAATGGATTGCTCGATGTCACCGGAGCTCTCGCCCTCGATCCTGGCTCTCTGCTCGCAATCACGCTTCAAAATGGATTCGATCCTGTAGGCGACAGCTTCACGATTCTGGATTACGGTTCGCTCTCCGGCGAATTTGGGAATGGCACCAGCTTCGCTGCCGACGGCTACAATTGGACTCTGGCCTATGGTCCCGGTGACGCCATTCTCACAGCTGTGAGCGCCGACCCGGTCAACACGCCCGAACCCGGCACGATCTCGTTGATCGCGTTCGGATTCCTGCCGCTCCTCGGCTACGCAGCAAAGAGACGGTCGGCCGCAGCACGCAATTCGTAATTTGTGACCGAAGGCTCGCGTTGAGCCATGGCAAGCGCTATCCCGAGACTTGGTAGCCACGACGACGGGGTCGCTCGTCGTGGGCCTTCCGAATTCCTCCCATCTGAGCAATAAATCAGAATAAGAAACCGCGAAATATTTGTGATTAGAAATTTTTAGTGTGCTGAGTTTTGTGTGAGTTAGCCCGAATTCGAATTCCAGATTTGCGATTAGAAATCCAGTGATGAGTGGCGAGTGACTAGAAAGGCCTTGCGCAGATGAGGCTACGCAAGCGGATTTTTGTACCGCCGGCCTCTCGCCGGCGTTTTTAAAGTTGCTGCAGAGCGCGCATGCGCGCTCTGCTTGTTGCGCGGGTGAGGCTGCGCAAGAGGTAGGGAAGCACACGATGCCCCGCCGCTCATTTCGAGCACACCCCACACCAGAGGCTTGCGCGGGTGAGGCAGCGCAAATGGTAGGGAACTGGTTTGACGGCTGTTTACGGAGGGGATGAATCCCCTCCCTGACGTTCTCGTGCGCGGGTGAAGCTGCGCCCTTCGAGTGTGAGACCGGAGCATGGTCTCGACGTTGCCAAAACTTCAAAAACGCCGGCCGGGGGTCAGCGGTACAAAGGCACGGCGGGCAAAGGCGTCAGAGGCTTGCGCGGGTGGGCTGCGCAAGCGGTCCGAGACCGAAGAACGGTCTCGGTCTCGGGATTCGTGAAACTGCGATCCGCTGCGGCGGGCGCGGAAGCCTCGTTCGCTGCAGCGAACCGAGGTTGCGCAGGTGAAGCTGCGCAAATGGTGTGAAGTCGAGTGATCGACTCAACCCTGAAAGCTTGCGCGGGTGAGGCTGCGCAAATGGTGGATTTTCGTACCGCTGGCCTCCGGCCGGCGTTTTCGACTTTGCCGCTGATCGCAAACGCGCGCCCAGCTCTTTGCGCGGGTGAGGCTGCGCAAATGGTGGATTTTTGTAGCGCCGGCATCCTGCCGGCGTTTTCGACTTTGCCGCTGAGCGCAAACGCGCGCCCAGCTCTTTGCGCGGGTAAGGCTGCGCAAGCGGTAGGAGACTTGACGGCGGTCTCGACATTACTAGAACTGCGATGCGGTGCGGCGGACGCGGGAGGCGTGTTCGCTGCGGCGAATCGAGGTTGCGCGGGTGCAGCTGCGCAAATGGTGTGAGGCCGAGCGACTGACGCAACCGTGAAAGCTTGCGCGGGTGAATCGGCGCAAGAGGTGGGGAGAGCTGGTTTGACGGCTGTTTACGGAGGGGATGAGGCAAATCCCCTCCCTGACGTTTTCTTGCGCGGGTAAGGCTGCGCAAGCGGTAGAAGACTTGACGGCGGTCTCGACATTACTAGAACTGCGATCCGTTGCGGCGGATGCGGAAGCCTCGTTCGCTGCGGCGAATCGAGGTTGCGCGGGTGCAGCTGCGCAAGTGGTGTGGGGCCGAGCGACTGACGCAACCGTGAAAGCTTGCGCGGGTGAGGCTGCGCAAGCGGTACGAGACTGGGGAAGCGTCTCGACATTACAGAGGCGAGCGTTGCGCGATGCGGAAAGTGCGATGCGCTGCGGCGGATCGAAAAGCGTGTTTTGTGTCCATTAGGATTTGGGTATGTGGTTTGTTTTTCGGGAGTTGAGTGATTTTCTGATTGATCGATTGTTCCTATTAGAAATTCGGGCGGTTGTGCCATCCGCAGAGTTTTCGCAGGGTCCCAGCCGAATCCCTTCGACTCCCGCTGGTCGCTTCCTTCGCGTCTCAGGACAGGCAGGATGCCGATCCTAGCCGGATCGTCAGTTCCTATTAGGAATTTGGGCGGGGTTGGGGCGGAGGCCGCGAATCGCGGTCGAGTGCGCCTGCCGTCCGATAGTGTCGTCTTCGCCATCATATAAAAACGGGCAATGGTAGCATGGATTTGCGCGGTTGTATATCTGAATAACTAC
>CAVRFZ010000002.1:0-70224 GCA_963720655.1 uncultured Acidobacteriota bacterium
CAATACGCGGCCCGAAGCAGACGGTACGAGCCGCCGGTTTCGCACGTAGAACTCCTTACCGCGCCATCGAATTCGCTGCGGAAAGAAGCTCGCGAGCCATACCAGGAATGCAAACGCGTCGCGCACCGGTAACAACGCGAGCCTCGAGCGGAGGGCGCCGTCCTGCATGCCCCACACTCCGACGTTTCTAGCCATCTCGCTTCGCAGCACCACGTACGCCGCGACATACGCGAGTGCGATGGGCACCGACAGCGCGGCCAGGGCCGCAAGAATCGTCCAGGGTAAGCCCTGCGTGAAAATCAATCCCAGATGACCGGCGGGACGCGAGTAGCGAATGCTCAGATTCCATCGCACCTGGTGCTGGAAAGCCTCGGTAAGCGTTTCGCGAGGATAGACGATTGACACGGGAAAGGTGCTGAGCTCGATGCGATGGCTTTTCTTCGCGATACGGTTTCCCAACTCGAAGTCGTCGCAGAAGTAATCGACCAGGGATTCGAAGCCGCCGATTTCGACGAGATTTTTCTTCGTCGTCGCCATCACGGCGCCGAGCATGAAGTCGATCTTGCCGCCCAGCCAATTGACCAGCACACCCGCGGCGAAATCGGTGCTGTTGCCCATGGCCTCGAGGCCGGCCGCGAACGAGCCGTCGGTGAGGCCGCGATAGAGGCAGGTGACCCCACCCACTTCCGGATCGCTAAACGCGGCAGCAATCGCACGCAAAAATCCGGGCTCGACACGCACATCGCTATCGGTGACGATCACGATTTCATGGCGCGCCTCGCGCACCATGCGGCAGAGTTTATTTACCTTGTCGCTCGCCCCGAGGGGCTCGGAACCAACGAGCAGGCGAATCGAACGCTCGGGAAAATCCACAATAATTTTTTGAATTACCGGTATGGCGGGATCGCGGTCATCGGAGACGCAAAAGAGAATTTCAAACTCAGGATAATCCTGGCGGCAAAAGCTGGCGTAGTTCTCATACGTCTCGCGATCGAGGCCGTAGATGGGTTTGAGAATACTGACCGGCGGCGTGAAGTCCTCAGCAAGCGGAATCGCGCGTTTCGCAAAAAATCGCCGCGCGGCGATAATCGCAACGACGTAGTAACCAAAGGGAGCAAACGCGACCAGCAGGAGCGCCGCGCGAATCGCTCCCCACGCCGTCACGCGACTATCCTTCCGGACAACCGTTTAGCCTCGGCCTTTCCAAACCATCGTCACGCCGATACACACAAGCAGAACGCCGAGCCAGCGCTGCCGCGTTACGTTCTCTCCTAGAAACAACGCCCCGCCGTAGGCGCCGACCACATAGCTCAGCGCCGTGACCGGCACAACAAAACTCACATTCTCGAGCGACAGCATACCGAGCAATGAGAAAAATCCCGCCGCCATCAAGAGCAGCGCAAGCCACATCCATCCAACGCGCATCGCGCGCCCAAATACGTTGAGCAGCGCGCGCGGCCGGAAATCGTGCACCTCCCCGATGGTTTTCATCGCCCGCGTAAGGCAGATTTCGCCGCCCGTGCCTATCACCACGATTCCGAAGATCAGAATAACTTCAACAAACATCAACTCTGCTCCATCGTGCTGGGTTGCATGCGCGATTCCGCAGCCTCTTCAGTGGTGCGCGGCGGGGTGTGTCCCACGATCAGCACTCCGCAACAGATCACCAGAATGCCGGCCCAGCGCAAGGGTGTAATCACTTCGCCGAGGGCAAAATGGCCTAGCAGAGCAACTACGCCGTATGAAAACGACGAGGCCGGCTGGACGAAGCTGTAATCAGCCCAGGAGAGCACGAGCGTGTAGGCGATGAAAAACCCGATGAGCGAGAAGATTCCGAGCCAAATCATGCCGGAGGTGAAAACGCCGACGAAAAGATGCGCCAATTCCGCCGGAGACCAGTTGGGAATTTCGCCAAGGTCTTTCATGCCCTTACTGAGCAGCACGTCGCCCAGCGGGCCAAAAACGACCATGATGAAAAGGAGGAAAAAGGTTTTGAGATGCAGCCCCGAACCGGGCGTCATGCGCTCGGGGATTCGCTCGCTACTCCTACCGACGAGCTGCGTTGCTCCGGCACATTCACGAGCACTTTCTTCTGCACGCCCTTTTTCGCCACACGCTTGCGGTCAGCGCGAAGCTTCATGAAATCCACGGCCTCGTGGAACAGCCGCTTGCGCTCGTGCGAATCCCACAGAGCATCGCGAACGATGCGCCATGCGACGCGCGGCCGGAAATAATAGTCGTCGTAGAAACGGTTGACGGAATCCACCATGTACTCGCGCGAAAGGCCGGGATACTCGAGATGGGGAAGCTGGTGGCCGCCAGCGTCCGTGACTGCTTCCCCTTTCAGGAATCCCTCGCGAGTTCCCTGCTCGTAGAGTTCAGTGCCGGGATAGGCGTGAGCCATGGAAACTTGAATCGTTTCGCAGTCGAGTTCCTTGGCGTAATTGATTGTCTTTTCGATGGTTTCTTTCGTTTCGCCAGGCAGCCCGATGATGAAATCGCCATGAACACGAATCCCGACTTTCTTGCAATTCTGCACGAAGGTCTTGCCCATCTCGACCGTCGCGCCCTTCTTGATGTTCTTCAAAATTTGCGGATCGCCGGATTCGAATCCGACGATCAAAAGACGGGCGCCGCCATCGGCCATCGCTTTCAATGTTTCGTAATCGCTGTGTACGCGCGCCGTGCAGGACCACTGAAAACCCACAGGCTTGAATTCCTTGCAGAGCGCGAGAACGCGATCCTTGCGAATGTTGAACGTGTCGTCATCAAAGAAAAATTCCTTGGCTTGGGGAAACATCTTGTGCGCCTGCTTGAATTCGCGCACCACCGCTTCGACGCCGCGCACACGCCAGGCGTGACCAGAAAGAGTTTGCGGCCAGAGGCAGAAAGTGCAGAGAGCCGGACAACCGCGCGCAGTGTAGAACGATACGAATGGGTGCAACAGGAACGGCACATTGTATTTTTCGATGGTCAGATCGCGCTGATAGACGTCTGTGGCAAAAGGGAGCGCATCGAGTTCTTCTGTCTGCAGCAGTGGGCGCGGCGGATTGTGGACTACCTTGCCATCTTTGATGTAGCTGACGTTTGCGATTCCTGAGATGGGCTTGCCGTTCGCATAGTCCACAACGGCGTGGTCGAATTCTCCGCGTACAACGAGATCAATATCGGGGCTGGCGAGAAGGCTTTCCGCCGGCTTGATCTGAACTTGCGGGCCTACGAAACAAATTTTGATTCCGGGCTTCTTTTCCTTCATGGCCTTGGCCATGCGAAGGTCGCTGTGAAAGCCCACGGTGGAGGTGAAGAGAACTACAAATTCATAATCCTTCGCGATTTCGACCACCTGCGCCGGGGTGATGCCGTGAGGAGGACCATCAAGAAGGCGGCTGCCGGGCAACATACCAGCCGGATAAGCGAGCCAGACCGGATACCAATAGGATTCGATTTCGCGCGTCGCGGGCCAGCGCGACCCGGCACCGCCGTCAAAATGCTCAAAGCTCGGCGGGTTCAGCAACAATGTTTTCATTACAGACGACATTCGCAATCCCCCAGAATGCAGACCGTCGTACAGACACAAAATGGCCGTAGATCCATTCGTTCAATTTTACCCGATTTCAGCCACTATCCCAAGCTGAGGTTTGCCAAGAACCGTGCTTACTGAAACACTTTGGCGAGCTGGCCGGTGGCCTGCAGCAACGAGAGCTGCCCCTGTTGACGGGCGAATTCGGCGTCGAGGAAGGCCACCCATTTGTCATTTTCTTCGAGACGAGCCTGCTCGATGTCTCGCAGCGTGGCGCGGCCCTCGTCCAATTTCGTTTGCAGGATTTGCAGCGATTCCTGGGCGAGTTGCAGGTCGAGGCGCGCCACTTCATGGGCGGCATCGAGTTCGCGAACGTCGCGCGCTTTTTGCAGCACGTCGGCGCGTACTTCCTGGCGCTTGTTGCCCAGGACGAGTTCTGCTTCGCTCAACTGGCTTTTCGCGAGTTTTATGTCGGCGAAAGTCTTGGAGCTGAAGACCGGGATGTGAACGTCAACGCCGACGGTTACGTTGTTGCGCTGAAAATGACTGAAGAATTCGTTGTAGTTGTTGAATTGGCCGAGAACCTGGTATAGGCCGACTGCGCTGACAGTGGGCCAGAACTCGCCTTTGGCGCCTTTTAGCAAGTGTTGGCGGGCATCGCGCTCTTTTTCCGCTTCAGTGACAAAGGGACTCGTCTTGAGCGCAGCGGCGATCATGTCGGTCTCTTGTTGATCCAACGCGAAGGATGTCTGCTCGGTCTCCACTTGAACTGATTGCCCGGATATGCCCGTGAAATTCTCAAGTTGCTGGGTGAGAATCGCGTCGCGCCCTTCCAGATGGATGATTCGCTCCCGAATCCGAGCCAGCGTCAACTGGCTCCGGGTGATCTCAATCGGCAGTTCCTGGCCTGCTTGGGCCCGTTCGCGAGTAACACCAGCGATTTTTTCGGCGCTGGCACCTTCACCGCGCAGCAATTCGAGCGAAGTTCGAACCTTTGCGAGTTCAAGATAGGTGGTGGCAGTACGGACAATCACGGCGTCGCGCGTGCGGCCGAGTTCGAGCTTCTGGCTCTCCGCACGGTCCTCTGCGGCTTTCAGTTGTCCGCGGAGAGGCAGGTTAAAAACCGACTGCGTGTAAGACAGGCTGAAGATGGCTGGAGCCTGGCCGCCGACAGTTGCGGGAAAGCCACTGGTATAGGCAGCGCCGGAGCCTGTGTAAAGATTCGGCCGAAAATCGGCGCGGTTCACCCCGGCAGCGTTAAGCGCAACCGTGTATTGCATCCGGGCGAGAGCAATCTCGCGGCTGTTTTGAAGAGCGAGGGTGACAGCTTGGCGCAGCGTGAGCTTGTCTGAATCCTGCGCGCGAGCGAGGCCCGGAAAAGATCCAGTTCCGAGGATAACGAAACTGGCGACCATCGCCAGTAACGACCGTCTTTTGTTATTCATGTCCTTATTCATACCGCAGCGAGTCTGTTGGATGAAGGCTGGCCGCCCGACTCGCGGGCAGGTAGCCAAATAAGATGCCGGTTGAGCAGGAAACGACAAACGCGAGGACTACCGAGACCCACGATACCGGCACACGAATCCCCACTGCTTCCGGTATCACGCGCAAAACGAGATTGATGGCCACTGGAATCGAAACTGCGATCAAAATTCCGATCACAGCCCCGGTGCCACTGATTAGAAACGCTTCCATCAAGAATTGATAGAGGATCGCGTCGCGAGGCGCTCCCACGGCTTTGCGAATACCGATCTCGCGCGTGCGCTCGGTGACGGTGACGAGCATGATGTTCATAATGCCGATGCCGCTGATCGTGAGCGCGATGAGGGCGATCACCACGAGAAGGACCGTCAAGGCCTCTGAAATCTTGCGCGCTGAATCGAGCAGAGAGGCAAGATTCTCCACATCGTATTCTGCGCCGGGGCGATGCCGGCTCTTCAGAACTTCCGCTACCTGCTTCGTCACGCCGGGAACAGCTTCGGGCGAGTCCGCCTGCACGTATAGGGTGCGGATATATTCCGAGCCTGTGTAGTAGGTCATCAAGCCGAAAGGAATCAGCACGGACTCGCGCGCGATTTCCGTCTCCCCGAATGTGGAAATGCGTTCGCGAAACACACCAATCACGGCGAAGCGCAGATCGCCGACGCGAATTTCCTGGCCCACCGGATCTTGATGTGGAAACACGCGCTCGGCTAGTTCCTGGGTGAGGAGGCAGACCTTGGCGTGGGTCATCATGTCGTCGGGATCAAAATAGCGCCCGCGAAAAACTACGAGGCGGCGAATCTGCTGAAAGCCGTCGGTGACGCCTACGAGTTTCACCGGCCGTTCGACGCCCGCCGCGACAACGGTCATGGGGATGTCGCTCGCTCCTGCGACGACGGTAACTTCGGGGATCTGAGTCTTCATGGCGTCCATGTCGCCGAGCGAAATCTCGTCACCCAAGGTGAGACGCGAGGAATTATTGGAACGAGTGATGCCGGCATAGACGAGGTTCGAGCCGACGCCTTCAATCTGGGTGATGATGTAGCGCTTGCCGGCAAGAGCCACGGTGACGACGAGAACGATGCATCCGCTGCCGATGATGACGCCGAGCATCGTCAATGCAGCGCGGAGTTTGTTCGCGCGCAGCGCCTGAAGCGCAAGATGCCAGGTCTCGTTCCAGTATTCGGATTTGTTTCGTACGTTAAACATGGCAGCGATTTCAGATTGACCCGAACGAAATCCCGAGGCTATTTCGATTTCTCCAAGTGCTCCAACCGCGTTTTCGTTTCCTTGCGAGTCGGGTCGAGTTGCAAAGCGGCGCGATATTGTTCGGCCGCTTCGGCGCGCTTGCCTTGCGCCTCGTAAAGACGCCCGAGCCATTCGCGCGCGGCGGCATGCGAAGGCCAATCGCTGCGATCGGGCGTGCTGGCGAGGTAAGACTTCAAATCCTGTTCAGAATGCGAGGGATCGACCGCTGAAAGAACTCCATACACGCCGCGGTAATAGGCCAGGCGAGGATCGTTGGGATTTACGGCCGCCGCTCCGTCGATAGCGGCTTTCAGGTCGGACGGCTTATTCTGCTTTACGTAATAGTTGGCCGCGTCGAAATAAGGGTCCACGGTCTTGGGCTTCGCAGCGAGTGCCTGCTGGTATTCGCTTTCAGCGGCGTCCTGCTTCTTGGCCACCTGGGCATCGTAAAGGGCTCTGGCGAGATGTCCCTGGACCGGATCGATTGCAGCGATCGCGTCCACTTGAGCTTTGGCTTCGTCCTTATTGCCGCCGACAACCCACGGGGCGTCGATATCAAATTCCTCGAGGTCGCGACGGGCCGCGATGTTCGAGGGGCTCGCGGCAACAGCGTCTTCAAATTCCTTCTTCACTTTTTTGGCCAGGAAAAAGCTGTGTTCGCGATCGGCCTTGCCGCCGTAGGCGCGGCCGAGCCACAAATGGTAATCGGAATTCTTCGAATCGAGCTCGACAGCTTTTTCGCCGTTCGTGATGGCGTTGTCGTAGTCGCGCAGCTCGTAATAGCTGCGGCCGAGCCAGTAAGCGAGTTCGGCATTATTCGGATTCGCGATCACCGCCACCTGCAAAGTGGAGACAGCGCCCGAATAGTTTCCGGAATTGTATTGGCGGATGGCGTTCTGGAGAGAAGCGGAAGCGTCAGGTGGAAAGCCGGATGCCTTCACGCGGCTGCTTGCTACAAATTGAAAGAGGAAAAGCACTGCGATCGAGACTGCCCACAACAGCTTGTGTCCGCGGTGCACTATATTTTAGCCTCCGTGGCTCGAACGTCCATGCCGTCCTTCAACACTTGCATGTCGCCCGGCAGCACTACCCTGTCCCCGAGTTGCAGACCGCTGATGACTTCGTATTTTTGCGCACTGGCGATACCAACGGTTATATCGCGGCGATGAATCTTGTCGCCACCGTAGACGAAAACGAAATGCTGGCCGTTGTCGTAGCGCACGGCGGCGCGCGGAACCACCAGCGCACCCTGGCGAGCATGAACGAGGATGTGAACGTCCACGTTGACATTGGGAAGCAACTCGAGCTTGTCGTTATCGATTGAGCAGAGCACTTCGCCGACGCTGCGAGCGCCTCGCGACACTACCTGCTTGGGAACCTGCTCGGTGCGGCCGGTCCACGTTTGGCCCGGCTTCGCGTCCCACGCGACTTGCACAACCTGATTTGGTTCGAGTGCGCCGAGGTCCGGCTCGTCCACAAAAGCGCGGACGCGTACGTGGCGCAAATCGGCCATTTCGGCGAGGGTGTCGCCCACTTTCACGTAGTCGCCCGTGTGAACTGGAAGCGCATAGAGTGTGCCGTCAGAAGGCGCCACGACCGTGGCCGAGCGCAATTTCTCCTGGAACGACTCAATCTGATCCTGGGCTTGCTTCGCGCGTAGCTCGGCGCGTTCTGCGTCGCCCGTGGTTCGTTGCGCGAGTGCCGCCTTCTTCTGCTGGAGAGTTTCGAGTGTGGCGCGAGCTTGCGCGAGAGCTGCGCGGTTCTGTGCGACTTCATATAGCGTGGCGGCCTGTTTGGCGGCTAGTTGCTCGAGCGCTTTTTGAGTTTGTTCAAGGTTGGCGACGTTGGCCTGGGCTTTGGCGAGATCGCCATTCAGCTGGGCGAGTTCGTCGGGCGGACCGCCGGCGCGCGAGTTCCGTAAATCTGTCTGGGCTGCCAGCAAATCCGCGTGGGCTTGCGAGAGTTGCGCGCGAATATCGGAAGCATTCAGGGTGAGAATCAGCTGCCCGCGATGGATGGCTTGACCCTCGGTGGCTTCGATTTTCTCTACAAAGGTGGGAAATTCAGCGCGGGCGATCGCGGGCGAAATCGGTTCGACCTTGCCATTACTTGAAATCGAGGCGCTTAGATCCTCGCGTTGGACGGGTACATAGTGAACAACCGGAGCTTGGCCTCGGCTTGCTAACAGGATAACAAGGACCACCGCACCTAGCGCGACGGCCAGGGTGGGAACGAGCCATTTTCTCTTACCGTTTTCCGCCATCTTGGGCGGCGCTTGCGCGCGCAGCCTACCCCCAGAATCTCAAAATTGTAACAGACCCTTTCGAAGCTTGCCTACGGAAAGGCCGAAGGAGTGGCGCCGGGAGCACCAATGCGTACCTACGTACCTACGGGCGTACCTATAAGAGATGCGCTACTCTAAGAATGGGATGCCGGTGGTGTTCGTAATCGCGACAGAGTGGAAATTGCGAGCTGCAGTTCGTGCAGAATTGCGCGAGCGCGGGATTGATGCGCTGGGCATGGACTCGGCGGAGGATGTGGGGCGGTCGTTGGCTGGTGGGGCGATGCCGGCGGTGGTGGTGCTGGAAGCGAATGCGGAGCTTGCCGGCGATCCGGCGATTCAGAGTCTCGTGAGGCGGGTGCCGACGGTTTTGGTGGCTTCGCGGACTGAGACCGTGGCGCTGCCGCGGGTGGCGGCCGTGTTTTACCGGCCCGTGCGGATAGGGGAGATCGTTGCGAAGGTGAGTGAGCTCCTGGAGCGTGGGGAGGTTGCTTAGGCGCGGGTTGGCATTGCGCGTCGTGATAAAATTTACGGCATGAGCGAGACACCGCAATCACAAACGAAAGCACCGGCGCCGGCTAGTTCCGCGCCTTCTGCGACGGGCGCGACGGCACCTTCCGCGGGTCATCACACTACGACGGGGAGTGGGCCGAAGATCCATCGTGTTTGCATCGGATGCAACAACATGTTTGAAGTCACGATGGATAACTACGAAGCGAAGCACTGCTCGACCTGCCATAAAGGCTAAAGCTTGAACCCGGTCTGAAGACCGGCGCTACAAATGCTGACCATTCCTGATAGGCGCTTGCCTACCATATGAAAATTTACAACGAGGCGATTACCGTCCAGTCGAAGAAGGCGCGCGAAGTTTTTGATCTTACCTCGCAAATTAAGGCGGCGATGGAGAAGAGCGCGTTTCGCGATGGCATCATTCTTGTGTCGGCGCTGCATGCGAATGCGGCGGTGGTCGTCAATGACAATGAGCCCGGGCTGCTGGAGGATCTCGACGGGTGGCTTGGCGAGGTGGCTCCGGCGCGAGATGACTTCAAGCATAAGGGCCGGTTCGAGAGTAATGCCGCCATTCATTTTCAGAGCCTCTTGCTGCATCACCAAGTGATTGTTGCGTTCACGGAAGGGCGGCTCGACCTGGGCCCCAATCAGGCCGTGCTTTTCATCGAACTTGACGGCTTACGACCGAAGCGAATCCTCGTCAAAGTAATGGGTGAGTGACAAACCGGCAGGGATTCAGGGTTCCTGCTGTAGCCGGCGCGGAATGTGTTGTCGTTGCCGCGATGTGCGTCCACGCGCGTGGCTCGAATGTTAGAATTGTATCTGCATGAGCGCCGACTCTCTTATCTACGTACACGATCTTTGCAAGGACTTCCGCACGTTCCGGAGGCGGGAGGGGGTGTGGGGCTCGATTCAGAATCTTTTCGTTCGTGATTACCGTACGGTGGCGGCGGTGGACCGCGTCGGGTTTTCGATCGAGCGCGGCGAAATGGTCGGCTACATCGGCCCGAACGGTGCCGGAAAATCGACCACGATAAAGATGCTAACCGGCATTTTGGTTCCTACGAGCGGAGAGATCCGGGTCAATGGTTACGTTCCCTTCCGGCAGCGGCGGCAATATGTGAAAACGATCGGGGTTGTGTTCGGCCAGCGAACGCAGCTCTGGTGGGACATCGCGGTAATCGAGTCGTTCAAGCTGCTCAGGCGTATTTACGATGTATCACAGCGCGATTTCGACGCGCGGATGGAACACTTTAACGAAATCCTGGGCATCAGCGATTACCTGCATACGCCAGTGCGGAAGCTTTCGCTTGGCGAGCGCATGCGTTGCGACCTGGCTGCGGCGCTGCTGCATAATCCACCGCTGCTGTTTCTCGACGAGCCGACGATTGGCCTCGACGTGGTGGCAAAGGATCATATCCGGCATTTCCTGCGCGCCATCAACCGCGAATTTCACACCACGATTTTATTGACGACCCACGACTTGGACGACATTGAAGAGCTTTGCCGCCGGATCATGATTATTGACCACGGGCGCGTGCTTTTCGATGGTCACCTATACGATTTGAAACAGAAGCTGCTGCGCACGAAGCAGATTAAGTTCGCGCTGAAGGATCGCGATCAGGTGGCATGCCTGGAAGTTTTCGCGCGCGAAGGATTTGAAATCGAGACGGTGGACGAGCTTACCTATCGCATCCGCTTCGACCGGGTGAAAATCGTAACCGCGGATTTAATTCGGCGGATTCTTGCGGCTGTGGAAGTGCGCGACCTTTTGATCGAAGACGAGCCGATCGAGGAAATCGTCAAGCGCATCTACGCGGGCGAGGCTCTGCCCGAGGTAACGGTGTGAACGGGTTCGCCGATGCGCTGGTGCCGTACGCGGAATTCGCGCGCGTCGGGTTCGTCAATATCCTCGCTTTCCGGCTGCGCTATTTCACGGGCATCATCACGTATCTTCTTAACGTGACGGTGTACTACTTCATCTGGACGGCGGTTTTTCACTCGGCCCAGTCGATCGCGGGGTTCAGCCTGCCGCAGATCATCACCTACGTGAGCGTGGGGTGGATGATTCGCTCCTTCTACTGGAACACGATTGACCAGGAGATGGCCTACGAAGTGATCGAAGGCAAGATCGCGATGGATTTGATCAAGCCGGTTTCGATCCAGTGGATGTGGATCTGCCGGGCGATGGGTGAATCGGCGTTCCGTCTCGGTCTGCTGACGCTACCAACGGCGATCGTAGTGGCGCTCGTGTTTCCCGTACAAGGACCGGCGTCGCGGTGAGAATTTTGCGCTATTTCTTGTGAGCGTGTTGGGCAGCTTCTTTCTGATGGCGGCGATCAACTTCATGATTGGCACCTGCGCGATTCCGTTGAAATCGATTCTGGCTTTGATTCGTGCGAAATACTGGCTGATCGAGATGCTTTCCGGCCTTTTGATTCCGATTTCGTTTTTCCCGGATGCGGCGCAGAAAATCATGGCTCGATTGCCGTTCGAATACATCGCCTTCGTCCCGCTGCAGATTTATCTCGGCAAGCTCGACCGGGCGGCTGCTCTTCGCTCGCTCGGAACGCAATGGCTGTGGGTAATCGCGATGCTCGCGCTGGCACATTTTTGGTGGGAACGGGCATCGCGGAAGATCACGATCCATGGCGGTTAGCCGATGAGTTCGATGCCAATCAGCACGTCGCTGAAAGAAAAGACCGGCGCCGCCGCGCTCGCGGCCGGCGTGAACCGGCACGCGCTGCTTTTTGCCGACTATTTCACCCAATACGCGAAGGTAAGGATCGGGTATCGCGGCGATTTCATCGTCAGCCTTCTGACCAGTTTCGCGGCCACGATTTTTCAAATTGCTTTTGTGATTGTGCTGTTCGAAAAAGCGCCGCAGCTGGGCGGTTGGCGCTTCGAGGAAGTTCTGTTCTTGTATGGGTTCGCGCTTGTTCCCTACGGACTCTTCAATGTTATCAGCATGAATCTCTATGATTTCGGCAACAACTACATCATCGAGGGAAAGTTCGACCGTATTCTGCTACGCCCGGTCTCGTCACTATTTCAGGTGCTGTTCGAGACGTTCCGGATCGAATCGTTTCAAGAGGTTGCCACGGGAATTTTCTGCATGGTGTGGGCGGCGCACAGGCTCGGGATTGTCTGGACACCAGCTAGGCTGGCAATGTTGCTATTTTTTGGCGTTTGCGCGGGCGTCATCTATATTTCGATTTTCCTGATGCTCAGCACCGTCTCGTTCTGGTTCGAGGACCGCATTGGCGTTCATCCGCCCGTGTGGAATGTAATCGCCTTCGGCCGTTACCCGCTCTCGATCTACAGTCCCGTGGTGCAGTTTTTCCTGTGCTGGGTAGTTCCCTTCGGCCTCGCGTCGTTTTATCCCAGCGTGAAATTGCTCGGCCGCGCCGTCACGCCGGAATATGCACCGCTCGTACCCGTCGTGGCTATAGTGTTTCTTACGCTCTCCATTTCTCTTTGGAACTTCGGCACGCGCCACTATTCATCAACCGGGTCGTAAGCGAACCGTCTCGAGGCAATCCCTCACAGCCAAGCATCTTGCTTACCTGTAACTTTTGACAGTTTCCTTCATGTAGCGAGTTCGGTAGCTTGCGAGGCGACCCAGTCACGCTAATGGGACGCCGCATGTTAAACCGCGCGGCAAAACTGGGGAAGTGGTACGCTCATGGCCTCAATCTTGCAAGGAAGCCGTCTAGGCACCAAACGTGAGATATCTGAGCGAATTTGCGTTCGGCCGGTCGTCTATTTAACAGAACGCCAGTTTAAGATGGGCACATTAGTTGGCTGTTGAGACCGCTTTAGCGATCGGGGAGTTTGATCTTGCCGATAGTTCCCGACCTGTCTGCTCCTGATCGGTCGAGCCACCCAAGGTGTGAATTCTGAATAGATTTTGTTCTGGGACGAGCGCCACCAGCTAAATGGAGGCATCAGTGTCGATGAGCGACTTGCAATTCAATAGTTCGCGGCAAAATCAGCCTGGCGAGAATCGTTTCAACTGGAAAATCGCGCCTGTCCTAATGCTGTTTCACATCGGCGCAGTGGCGGCACTCTTCTTCTTCACTTGGACTGGGCTCTTCACCGCGATCTTCTTGCACTGGGTGATGGGGGGACTCGGGCTCGGCGTGTGTTATCACAGGCTGCTCACCCATCGTTCCTTCGTGACACCTAAATGGTTTGAGTATTTTCTGACGATTTGCGGAGTGACGGCGATGGAAGGGGGCCCTCTGGTGTGGGTGGCCACGCATCGTAAGCATCATCAATTCGCGGACAAGGACGGTGATCCGCATTCTCCGCGCGATGGCAAGTGGTGGTCATACGCGGGCTGGATCCTGATGGGCAACGCCTTCCGCCAAGACGTTGCGACGCTCAAACGCTATGTCCCCGATCTCGCCCAGGACAAATTTCACGTCTGGCTGACGGAGTGGCATCTCACTCCAACAATTCTTCTCGGACTCGTATTATTCGCGATCGGTGGATTCCGCCTCGTGTTGTGGGGCACTTTTTTGCGCACCGTCGTGGGACTGCATTCATCGTGGATCGTCAACATGTGCGCGCATATTTGGGGGTCGCGGCGCTTTGAGACGCGAGACGCATCCACCAACAATTGGTGGGTTGCCATGCTGAGTTTTGGAGATGGTTGGCATAACAACCATCACGCCTACCCGGTCTCGGCGCGGCATGGGTTCAAGTGGTATGAAATCGACTTAAACTGGTACACGATTTGTACCTTTCAGCGGCTTGGACTTGCCTCCCATCTCCATCGCCCACCGGCACCGGTTCTTACGTATGCTAGAAACGCCGCCGCTTCAGCATCGAGACAAGAATTGGGTTCACCTTTGATTGAATACCTTCCAAGCCCGTCGAGTCGACATTAAGCCGTCCAACCGGCCACTACCGTTTCAGCCGAAATTCGATCGTGATGTCGTCTTCCGCTTTCACTCGGGCACCGTTCAACAGACTGGGGTGGAAACGCCACTGGCGGACCGCGCTTACTACGGAGGAGAGCAGGAATATCGGCCCGTTTATCGGTTTTACGTCCGTCACTCGCCCGTCGCTTCCTATGGTGGCGTGCACTCTTACCGTTTCTTTAGAGTTATATGAATCTCCTGGACGAGGTTGGCGAGGCACCACGTACGAGATCAGTTCCCCAGCCTGCAATCTCGCCGTTTCGCGATCTCCTTCTGTGGAGCGCTCTGCCGGAGAGATTAGTACGGAGAGTTGCGACGTGATCGCGAGCGACGGCGAGCCGGTAATTGATTTGCGCGGGAAGACCGCACGAACGAGCTTGCCGTTTTCAGCCGGGGGTATGGCTACGCTTGCAAAAGCGGGAGCAGGACGCGGCATTGGATTTGGAGTTGGTGTCGCGTTCGGCGGTGGAGTGGCGCTGGGTTCGGCGGAGTCGCCCGGAGTGCTGGGTGTCGAGGCGACCGCTGGAGGCGGAGAGACAGGCTCATCGGCCTCGGGTCTTGCGGATGGGCTTGAGCTTTCTGCAGCCGAGCCCATTGAATCATCTCGCTCTTCCGATTGATTCTTGTTTGGAACCGATGGCTTCGATTCCTTAGATTCTAGTGGCGTGGACGGATTCGGATTTTGAGATGACGAGGCTCCTGCCGATTCAGAGGAAGAAGATCCCTTTTGGGAGTTCGCTTCGGGAGGATGGGTTTTCAGAGAGCTGTCGGAATCATCCTTGGTTCGGGATTTCGGTAGAGATGGTTCGATTGCTGTGGCACGCGTGTCCAGATTCGAGGAGCGCGAATTCGAGAGAGCAGGTCGACTATCAAGCTGCGATTTCTCGCTGTTTGGCTGTGACGCCTCCGCGGGAGGCGCGTCAGATTTTCGGTCTGGCTCAGAAGTAATGGGTTGGCGCGGAACGATCGGCGGCTCCGGCAATTTGGAAGCAACAGGGAGAACCGGTCTTCGAATGCCTCGGATTCGTTTTTCGATCGGACCATATCCGGCAGTGAGCCCCAGGATGAAACTTATCGCTACTAACGCAAAACCTATTATGGCGAACTGAAGTTTGAATCCTTTCTCAGCTGATTTTTCATAAAGATCCGATCTTTCAGGGACGTCAGATTTTTTAGGATGGTCAGAATTTGAAGACGAATTGTTGACATGGGCCACCGAAAGCTCGATTTCACTATCTGGCGTGTGGGCTTCCGGTTTGTCTGTTGTCAGCGGTTTCCCCTCATTGGGATTCGAAGTTTCCGATGGTTCGGCAGCGGATTTATCGTTACGTTCTGGGGGAAATGCCGCCGCAGCGCTTTGCGCAATACCGGCCATTGAACCCTTGGCTGGCAGATCGGGAGTTGCAACGTCCGCAACGGAGCACGCGCGGGAAGTTGCCGAGAAAGGCGGCGCTTGATCCTGTTTGATTTCGTCGAGCGTAGCAGTGGTTTTTGGATGGGCGTTTTCAGACGGAAACATCCTCGCGTAACGCGCCCCTACTCCCTCATCGCAAATCGTTTGTCTGCTGAAGATCGTTCTCGATTTGCCGGAATTGATTTCCAGCGGCCGCTTATCGCGGTGCACGGGTTTCGGGAGATGCTCAAATTCGGGAGCCTTTCTCTCTGAAGCAATCCAATTTGAAATGTGATTTCGCGCGTCGGCGGACAGCCCGAGGAACCGCATACCAGCGCCATTTCTTGATTCCGATAGCCACACTATTTCCGCGGAGATTTCGACACTTTGAATCGCCTCGCGAGCGGAGTTGGGCAAAAGAAAACGAACGCGAGGGAGGCGTTCGCCTACTGCAAGGACGTGGGCCACGGCGACCGCGATGCCCGCCTCGCTTATGTTAAGGATAATCCCGCTGTGGCCGTCTCCGAATTCCACCTGAGCAAGAGAGGCGGGTGTGGTGCGCGCCTCGCTGCGCCGGTCCGGTGCAGGCGGCAGAGTCCCGAAGTGTTCGTACAAACTCCCCATAATTCATCCCCGGCTGGGAGACAAGGCCGCAGGAATGCCCCCAGATGGCCTCGATTCATTCATTTCAATGCAGGCGAGAGACCAAATTATGCGAAACAGATTTGGGGCTAAGCCTTCAAAGAACCGCGCCTTAGCAAACACCCGCCGAAATCCAGCTGCCCCGGGAGGCGGGAATCTGGTGGATTTCGCGCGGCTATGGTGGTTATCAGCCACCGAGCGGGGCGGGATGCGCCGGTAAGTGTGAGGGCGAGTCTTCTAGGAACGGCTTGATTTGTGGCGCCAATTCGTATTATCTAGCCTGCGGCGATTACCCGTCCATCCGGAAGGAAATTATAGAAAAAGCTGCGTCGCGGCGGGTGAGTGGTGCGCGAAGACTGAGGGGACAAATACAAATGAGGAAGTTGCAGACCTGTCTGGCGGTTGCGCTATTGGCGGTGATGAGCGCGGGAGCCACAGAACGATCCGGCTCGGCGCGGCAGAATCAATCCTCCTTCGAAGTGACCATGGTGGCCCGCACAATCACGGTGATCAACTACGAGCACCGAGGCGGCTCGACGCAGATTGGTTTCCAAGGCTCGCCGATCATGCCCAACGGCAAGGGATCGGCAAAAGTAGAAAGCAAGCAGGGTCGCATTCAAGTCAATGCGGATTTTCAAAAGCTGTCGCCGCCGCAATTGTTCGGGCCGGAATATCTTACGTTTGTGCTCTGGGCGATCACACCAGAGGGAAAGTCGAACAACCTAGGAGAAATACTTCTCGACGGAGACAAGTCGAAAATCAGCGTGACCACTTCCTTGCAGACTTTCGGGTTAATTGTCACAGCGGAACCTTATTTCGCGGTTTCGGCGCCGAGCAATGCCGTGGTGCTTGAAAATGTCGTTGTCCCCGGCACGGTGGGAACGATCGAGCAGGCCAGCGCGAAGTATCAGTCGCTCGACAAGGGGATTTACAACTACGATTTTTCTGCTGCGACCTCGCGGTATCCAAAGTCGAAGTCAAAAACGCCGTTGGAACTTGATGAAGCGCGCAACGCGGTTGAAATCGCCAAGGCCGCGAAGGCTGAGCAATATGCACCGGATGCTTTCGGACGGGCGCAGACCTCGCTGAACCAGGCGGAAAGTCTCTTTGCGAGCAAGGGAGACAGGAAACGCGTGATCCAGGCCGCGCGCGACGCCGTTCAGAACGCGGCTGACGCGCGGACGACGGCGGTGAAGCGCGAATATGACGAGAAAGTAGCGCGAGAGAAGGCAGCGGCGGCGGCAGCCGAAGCAGCGGCCAAGGCGGATGCGGCAGCGGCGGAAAGGGCGAAGCAACAGGCGGAAATTCAGCGATTGCAAGCGGAGCGTGACGCGGCTCAAGCCGCCCAGGCTCGCGCCGAAGCGGAGGCTGCGCAACACGCGGCGCAGTTGCAATCCCAGCAGGATCAACAAAGAGCGGAACAAGAGAGGCAGAAAGCGCTACAGGCCGAAGCCGCTGCGGAACAGGCGGAAAAAGAAAAAGAGCAACTTCGCGCGCAACTGCTCGAGCAATTCAACCGGATTCTTCCCACTACGGATACGCCGCGCGGTTTGAAAGTAAACATGGCTGATGTTCTCTTCGACTTCGGCAAATATGACTTGAAACCACCGGCACGCGAAGCGCTGGCCAAGATGAGCGGAATTGTTATCGCGCATCCCGGGTTGAAACTTGCGGTCGAGGGCTATACGGACAGCGTGGGAAGTGACACGTTCAACTTAACGCTTTCGCAGAATCGCGCGGATACCGTTCGGGCATATCTGGTGAATCAAGGTCTCGACCCGAACACGATTACGGCGACAGGCTATGGAAAATCGAATCCTGTGGCCTCGAACGATACAGCCGAAGGCCGGCAGCAGAACCGGCGAGTCGAAATTATCATCTCCGGCGAAGTGATCGGGGAAAGACTCGGCGGCCCGGCGACGCCTCAACAATAGCGAACCTGAATCAGATCAAGATTCAAGCAAAACCAAGTGACCGATGAAACCGCGGTCGCGAAAGGATAATTGTGAGCATCCACGATCGCCGCTCTTTTCTGGCTTACTTTTCAAGCCTCGGACTTTCTTCAACGCTTTTCCCTGGAGTTTTGTGGGCGAAGCTTGAGGAAACGAAGGCCGTGCGGGGAATGGGCAGCAACCGAGCTTCTCAAATCAAGGAAGCTTCGGATGTTGTCGTCACCAGAGCGATGCTGCGCGATGCCGCAGCCGTCGCGGGACTCGAATTCACCGATCAACAGCTCGACAAAATGCTGGCGGGCATGAACGAGAATATCGCCCACTATCGCGAGCTGCGAAAAATCCCGCTCGAAAATGCGATTGCGCCGCCGCTTTATTTCAATCCCATTCTCCCAGGCACCAAAATAGACCGGACGAAACGGCCGATTCGAATGAGCGCGCCTCCGAAAGTCGAGCGGCCCAAGGATCTCGAGGACGTTGCGTTCTGGCAGGTGACACAGCTTGCGGAACTGATTCGCACGAAGCAGGTGAAATCCGTTGAACTGACGGAAATGTATTTGGCTCGGCTGAAGAAGCACAATCCGCAGCTTCTTTGCGCTGTGACAATCACCGACGATCTTGCTATGAGGCAGGCTCGCGATGCCGATCGGGCGATTGCCGCTGGCCGCTATCGCGGGCCGCTTCACGGGATTCCCTGGGGGATTAAAGATCTGGCTGCCGCGAAAGATTATCCGACCACCTGGGGCGCTGGTCCGTTCAAAGAACGGGTGATCGATCACAATGCGACCGTGGTGAATCGCTTGAATGACGCGGGAGCGGTACTGATTGCGAAGCTCGCCACGGGTGAGCTTGCATTGGACGATATCTGGTTCGCTGGCCAGACGAAGAATCCTTGGGATCTTTCCATGGGCTCACAGGGATCATCCGCTGGACCCGGTTCTGCAACGTCAGCGGGAATGGTCGGCTTTTCGGTCGGTACGGAGACGGGCGGCTCGATTGTGGCGCCCTCGGCGATTTGCGGCGTCACTGGATTGCGCCCAACTTATGGGCGCGTGAGC
This sequence comes from uncultured Acidobacteriota bacterium, assembly GCA_963720655.1. Classification (GTDB taxonomy): domain Bacteria; phylum Acidobacteriota; class Terriglobia; order Acidiferrales; family UBA7541; genus Palsa-295. The sequence continues at coordinate 19,015 of CAVRFZ010000002.1, forward strand.
CGCTACGGCGTGATGACTCTGAGTTGGAGCCTGGATAAAACGGGCCCGATGTGCCGCAGCGTCGAGGATTGTGCGCTTGTCCTCGCAGCGATTCAGGGGCCAGACGATCACGATCTCGCCGTGCAGGATATCCCGTTTAATTGGGACGCTGATTTTGATATTCGCAAGCTGCGCGTCGGCTACTTGAAAGCGGCATTCTCGGACACGCGGCAAACTCCCAAGGTCAACGCGAATGATGCGGCTGCTCTCGAAAAATTCCGCAGCATGGGTTTCAACCTGATCGAAATCGAGCTCCCCGAGCATTCGAAGATGGATTTCACGATGGTGATGTATGGCGAGGCGAATGCCGCTCTGCGCGATCCTATTGAAACGCAACCTGGCGGGCTCGTGCGGCAGGATCGCGTGCTGGATCAAAACAATCTGCGCTTGCTACCGGCCGTGGAATACATCAACGCGAATCGTGTGCGCACGATTCTGATGCACGAAATGGCGGATGTGATGTCCAAGGTGGATGTGTATCTCGTTCCATTTGACTACGCCGACTACACGCCGAATCCGGTTGCCACCTTAAATAGTGCCGTAACGAATCTGACCGGACATCCATGTGTAGCGCTACCGCACGGATTTGACGAAAAGGGCCACCCGACAAGTCTTTCTTTCATTGGTCAGTTGTACGGCGACGCGGAGATGCTTGCGCTGGCCCGCGCCTATCAGAACGCCACGGATTGGCATCTGAAACACCCTTCACTGTGATTTTTTTCTTGCGGGCTTGATGAAGCAGCGGGCAAAAAAGGGCCGGAATCTCATCCGGCCCAGGGAAAGGTTTGAAAAATTAGTCAACTACAAGAAGCAGCTGCACGCCAGGGTGCGAGAGGTCAATCAGGTAGTACTGTCCGTCAATAAAGTCGATATAGAAGTCGTCGGTATAAGCCCATCCACCCGGCCATCCTTCGTTAAACGAAAACCAGTAACCGCCGTACTGGAATCGCCGGTTATCGAAGTGGCCGACGCGGAAATGATGCTCTCGTCCGAACGACGCGCGGAAACGGTCATCCGGGATGCGCCCGTGGCCATGGTCGGAGTGCTGATCATGTTCGTCGGTGCGCTGCTGCTTTGCCACTTGCTGCTGTTGCCGCTGCTGCTGTTTCTGATCTTCCTGCTGCTGCCTCGTTAGCTGCTTCTGCTGATCCTGGCGCTGGCGGCTCGACTGCTCCGATTGTTTCTGCTGTTCGTTTTGTTGCTTCGCCGATTGCTTCTCTTGTTGCTGTTCGTTTTTCTGTTCATTCTTTTGTTCTTGCTGTTGCTGCTTGTTGGCTGACTGTTGTTCCTGTCGCTGCTGCGTTTTCGGTTGCTCAGCCGGTTGTCGCTTCGGCTGCTCAGCCGGCTTCTGCTCCGGCTTTTGCTCCTGCTGTTGCGGCTTTTCCTTTTCTTGTTCCTGCTGCGGATACGCTGTGCCCGCGAGAATTAGCGAGAGTGCGGTGGCGCCAAGGATATATTTGACTTTCATTGCACAACCTCCAGTTGCTTATGGAGAGAGGCAGGTGTGCCGCCAATCGATAACTGCGTGGAATCAACGAGATGCGACTGATGGGGCTGCGCATAGTACTGGTAAATTCTCCGTAAGTCGCGCAGATTCAAGGTACAGCACTCTCATTACGGATTAGACAGCAGGTGCCTAAAGCGCGGTGATGGAAGCGTCGCGATGCTGCGTCGGATTATCGAGCGCCGGCGGCCCTGGCGCGATAAAGATTTTCGAAGAAATTGCCTTTCGCCGCGGGACGGTGCGTGACGCCGTAGGTAAGCATTCGCGGTGCCTCTACAGCAATGAGCCGATTCACTCTTTCGAGCGCCGCGCTTCGCTCCCATTGCTGCAGCACGTCCACCTTGGCGACGATCGCTGAGGCAGCATGGATTGCCTCCGCAGCTGTGAGCGCGAAATTGAGCCCCAGATTAACGGAGTCTTGCGCCACGCGATGATCGAGCGCGATTTTTTTCAGCCACGGCCAGTGAAACATCCCTTGCAAATCTTCCACTTCGTCGCTCGAAAGAGGACGAGGCCCGGTGATTTCCATGCGCAGCGGCTTGATTACTTCAGTCACCGTAAATGAGGAGGTGTAAAGCGAAACCTTCCCATCGTGCGCGTGGCGCAGAATGTCCTCGCAGATTGCGCGCCTTTCGGACTCGTGCTTTCGAAGGAAGCACAGAAAGACAGATGTGTCCCAATAGATCGCCCGCTGTTTACTTGCCATATTTCGCACCTGGAATGTAGATTCGATTGAGAGTTGTCCCTGCCGCTACCGGAATACGGCCCGACATACGAGGGATGTTTGGCAGATCCTGCTCGTTCGGGCACGGTTCGATTCCTGACACGCGCATGTGCATTGGCTCACCCAGATAATTGGATTTTAGATTGCCGAACACCACCACGCGACGGCCCACATTTTCTTTGGCCTGAACAATGAACTGGTCGCGCTTGAAGCGGCACATCACGGGCCGCCCTGTAATTTCGCTTCGCACGCTGAAGCGGCCGTTCTTGCCTACCGAAATTGATTCGAGGGTTCCCACTACCGAGCTGAGCGCTTCAAAGTCGTTGTGCGTCATTCTTTCGATGCGCTCGATAAAGGACCACTGAATCAATTCTTCTTTCTCATCGACGATCACCGCAATCTCGTCCATCAGTGCCCGCTGTTCGGCGAGCGCCTTCAATTCCTGCAACGCGGTGTCCGTAAAACCATGCGGGCGCTCGTCGCTTCCAGACAATTTGCGAATTCCGTTGAACAAAGTTCTGCGGATTTCGCCAACCACGTCCTTGGGCGGCTTGCGCAAATGTCCGAGGAACATTACGACTGCCGGCCCCGATCTCTTGCACGCGCTAATTTCCCAGTCGACGCTGCCCTTCTCCTCGCCGGAAAGGGTAACGTCGAGATCCCGAAGCAAATTCCAGAACGCGCGCACCGCAACCAGGTAGCTGCCCGGGCGGAGGCAGCCTTGACGTCCTTGCAAACGCAGCGAGATCGGTTCTAGCGACAACTGATGCTCCATCCAGCTGAGCGAGATGAAACTCGATTTGCCATGCTCATATCTGAGATTTCATCACTTTCTAATTTGCCTCTGCAGCGCTAGCACGTTCTGACGAATGCACCCATATTGAAGGCAGCGCTATAAACCGATTGCTGCGAAGGAGGCGCCGCAACCAGACGTACGGCCTGCTGCAGCCGCGCTGGCTTGCACGGTTTGGCCATGCAGACCACGGCGCCAAGCCGGTGGCCCGCGGAATAATCAGAAGGCATCGCGGACCTCGTCATCAAAATCACCGGAATATGCTGTAACCGTTCGCTCGTCTTCACGATGGCACAAAGATCGTGCCCCGAAACTTCGCCGCCTTCGGCTTCGACGATGATCACATTCGGAGTTTCATTTTTAAGGATATCGAGAGCTTGCTGCGTCGTCGAAACGAACAAGACGTGATAGCCATCTTGCGTTAACAGCGCTGTCGAGGCGCTAGCCATTCGTGCGTCGGATTCAACTCCCAGAACTCGCACCTGGTTCGCGAACGGTGACGAAGCCAGCGCATGGTCGCTTCCATCCGGAACTCCGTCTTGAAACTCGATACCGATAGCGTGGCTACAATTTGGCAGTAGAATCGTACGAACGACCCTGGCTTGTCGTCGTGCATTGATGGCTACCGGCGTGCTCCAAAATGGGCAGGTGACCTGCAAGCTCTGGCCCACCCAATAGCCGCTCATCGACGTCGCAACCAGCAGCCCATGGCGGGAAACGTCGATCGTCCTTCCCGTGTCCTCGAATGCCTGCAACGTCCCGCGGCCACCTTCAATTCGAACGTGCAGACCCATTTTCGTGCGCACGCGCCGCCGCCGGTCTAATTTGGCAGCGATGTGTTGTTCGGGCTGAATTGCTAGAGTCGCGATGGCCCACCCCCCTGCTCCGAGCGCCTTCGTCCACCACATGTGATATCGGCGCGTTGGGGCTTAACCCTTAGCAATCGCCTGGCCGACCTTGGGAGAGGGTCGCGCGGGGCAAAGCGGTAGAAACGTTGGTCTTGTCAAAACAAAGCCTAAACTTGGGTTGAAATTTGCCGACTAAACTCGCGAAGGCACCCGGCAAGGAAGTCCATCCCACCCGCGTGTTTCTGAATCGAGCTTTCGACACCTGTACCTACGGAAGCCGAGGTGACCGAATCGCCAGCTTCCTAGGCGTGTTGAAACAACACCGATTCGCCTGACGTACTATCTGTTATATGAGGCTTACCCACCCTTTCATCCTTGTCGGCGTCGCTTCGCTCGCGATTTCGCCGCTGCTCGCAGCCTTTGTCGGCAGTTCGATCGGCAGCGGCATCCTTCATCCCATGCGTCTCAATGCCATGCGGCTCGAGGACACGCAGAAGATGCTCACGCGCACCGGTGCGACAAAGGAAGATTTCAGCCTTCGGGCGCAAGACGGAATTACGCTGAAGGGATGGAAAGTGCGGCCCGTTTCACCAAACGGTGACTGGGTTCTGCTGTACCACGGCCTGTCTGACAATCGCACCGGCGTTCTGGGACACGCGGAATTCCTTCTGCGACATGGCTACAGCATAGTCATGATGGATTCCCGCGAGCACGGCGAAAGCGGAGGAGATATCTGCACGTATGGCTGGAAGGAGCGCCATGACACGGTGGCTGTCGCGGATGCGCTCTATGCGAGCGAAAAGGTTCGGCACCTTTATGCATTAGGCGTTTCGATGGGCGCGGCCATCGCATTGCAATCGGCTGCTATTGAGCCGCGCATCGAGGCCGTCGCGGCCGAAGCGCCGTTTGCGAACATGCGCGAAGTGAGCTACGACTACGCCGGTCTCGACGTGAGCCCCACGCTCGGCCGCACATTATTTCGTCCCGCTTCGATGTTGGCCCTTGCTTCCGTTCAGAAGGAGGGTGGCTTTAATCCCAGTGACGTTTCGCCCGAAGAAGCTGTGGCCTCGCGTCCTTTTGCTGTCCTGCTGATCTGCGGGACATCCGACCACCGCATCCCCTGCCGGCACGCGGAGAGAATTTACAAATCTGCGATAGGCCCGAAGGAACTCTGGATCGTGAAAGGGGCAGAACATGCCGGCGCGCTTGGGCATTCGCCTGCGGAGTACGAATCTCGCGTTGTGGCGCTATTTGAAGCCTATCCGAAAAATCACTGAGGAAATCCGCCTGGCTGGCTTACACAACCTTCATGATGAGGATCACTCGGTCGTCTTCGTGCGTGCCGCCGCGTGAGAAGTGGTCCACTTCGGTGAGAACTGACTGAACGATCTCGGCGGCGGGCAGCGAGCGTTCGCGCGCCACTAAATCTATCAGCCGCTGGGACCCGAACTCGTCGTCCTGAGCATTCATCGCTTCCGTAATGCCGTCCGTGCACGCCACAAAGATGTCGCCCGGTTCCATTCGAACGTGTCCGCGATCGAATTTCACGCTCGGAAACATTCCTACTACCATGCCGCCTTCGCGCAGGTAGTCTACCGTTCCGTTCGCACGCACGACTGCGGGCGGCACGTGCCCCGCATTTACGTAGTGCAGCGTGCGCCTGGGCTGGTCGAGCAGAGCGACGAACATCGTCATATACTTTTGGCCGCGGGTGTCCGCCAGCATCATGTCGTTCAGCGATTCCACGAGCCGTTCGAGCGAGTGGAGATGCGCGATAAGAGCGTGCAGGGTTGCCTGCAAATTCGCCATCACCATAGCCGAACCTACGCCTTTTCCTTCGACGTCTGCCACCACAGCCAGCATCGTATCCGGCGCGAGCTGGATGAAATCATAATAATCTCCGCCCGCTTCGAGCGACATTCGGTTCGAGACGGCGATATCGAATCCGGGAAGTTTTGGCGGCGCCTCCGGCAGTAGCCCCATTTGAATGCTGCGCGCCAGGGCCAAATCGCGTTCCATGCGTTGCTTGTGCACCATTTCGCGATGCAGCTGCGCATTTTCAAGAGCGAGCGCGACGTGGTCGGAAATCGCCTCCAGCATGTTTTCATCTGCGCGCGAAAACGGACCGGTCTTTTTGTTCAGGAGCTGCAGAACTCCGATTGTCTCTCCGGCTTTATTTCGAATGGGGAGGCAAAGCAGCGATCGCGTGCGATAGCCGAGGCGCAAATCCACTTCAGATTCGAAACGCGGATCGGCGTACGCGTCCGGCAGATTCACCATTTCGCCGTGCTGCGCTACCCAGCCGGCGATGCCCTTGGTGATGGGCAACCGGATTTCGTGCTGCTCCAGGCCCAGGCCGACTAGCGACCAGATTTCCTGTTTGTCGCGGTCCACCAGAAAAACCGTTCCGCGCTCCGCGCCCGAATAGCGCGTCGTCAATCCTAAAATAATGTTTAGCAGTTCGGCGAGGTCGAGCGTCGAATTCAACCGCTTGGTAGCTTCTACGATCGTGGAAAGCTCGATTACCGCGCTACGGCGTTCGCTGCTCTCGAGCGCCACTTCCGCATAACGCAAGACAAGTTCCAGCCACGAGCGAGTCTTTTCATCCAACTTGGATTTTGCCGCGATTTCCAGCACACCCACAGGCGTCGGACCGCGTCCAAGAGACCACGCGCTGGCGCGACCATTGCTGCCCTGCGAATTTTTTCCCTTCAGTGCTTGTTCGACGTGATCCGGGACCGCTGCGGGAAGTTTTCCACTCTCCTGCCATACCGCCGGTACACCATCAACCAATTTCCAAATGCGCGCGCCCTCCACGCACCCGGGTGCGGCCAGTAGGCGCACCATTTCCGCAGCCAGATCACCAGGCTCGGCTTCGGGATTCAATTTGACGAAGATCTTTTCAAGAGGCTCGAGCCGCGCGGCCGACGCTCCACTCCGTGATGGCGCTTTCGTTTTCAATTATTGCCTTTGTATTGCACGACCAGAATCGTGATGTCGTCCGACTGCGGCGCCCCTTCCGTGAAAGCCCGCATTCCTTCTTTGATCGATTCCGCGAGCCCGTCCACCGTATCACCCGTAAAGGTCTCCATGATTTTTCGCAGCCGCACTTCTTCGAATAATTCGTTTTGTGGATTGGCGGCTTCCGATACGCCGTCCGTGTAGATCACGAGGTATTCGCCGGGCTCGAGCGTGACTCGCGCGCTCTGATATTCCGCCTCTGGAAACATTCCCACGGGGAAATTCGCGGATCCCAAGCCTTCCAGCTCGCCCGATTTCCTGCGCACAATCGGAGGCACGTGGCCTGCATTCACATATTCGAAGCGGCCCATCTTGTCAAGAATCCCGTAGAAAACTGTGGCGTAGCGATCTTCACCGCTCCGTTCGCAGAGATATTGATTTACGCGGGAAAAAACGCCGGGCAACGAAATATCCATCGCCGCTGTGGTGAAGAAAACGCCCTGCAGCAGCGTCGCGAGCAGCGCTGCCGAGATTCCCTTCCCCGATACATCGCCTACAAAAAATCCGTGTCGCCCGCCGCTCAATTGGATCACGTCGAAACAGTCGCCTCCCACCGAATGACAGGAAAGCGTCGAAGCCACCACCTGCAAGTCGGGCAGGCTCGGCAGCGATTTCGGCAGCAGCGTCTTCTGGATACCGCTGGCGATCTCGATTTCATGGTCGAGCCGCGCTTTCGCCCGCGCAGATGCGAAGAGTCTCGCGTTCTCGATGACGGTCGCAGCTTCGCGCGCCAGCGTCCTCAGGACATCGCGGTCCATATCCGTGAACGCACTCGAGGGAATGTGGCTATCCATGTAAAGGACGCCCAGCAGCTCGCCCTGTCGCGTTGAAATCGTGGCGTCGAGCGTCTCGATAACCGGCAGCTTATCAACAGGGATAGCTACAATCGTGTGCAGCTCCAGACGCGCCACGCTTTCCTGCTGAGATACACCGCCCGCTTCGTCGCCCGTATCGCTCACAATCATTTCGCGGCGCGTGTTTACCACCCGCTTCACCACGCTCTGCGATACCTTCAATAGATCCGGGCGCAACGTTCCCTTCTGCGCGTCGCGCGCCACCACCATTTGCAGCTCGCCGCCTGGATTGGCCAACAACAAGCACCCCGCGCTCCGTTCGAGTCACCTGGATCGCAGCATCCACCACCGCCGTCAGCACGTCTTCGAGCGACAGGCCTGTGCCGAGCGTACGCGCCACATCCAACAGCACGCCCAAATGGTGCAGCTCGCGCGATCCGGGGGCAGACGGCGCGGGCCCCTCGACCTTCTCCACCAGCTCTTCGATCGTCGCTCCCTCACCCAGGTAGATGAGCTTGTAGGAATCGGCCATGCCGAAATCGATTTTGTCGCGGGGCTGCAGTTCGTGCTTCAGCACTTTTTCGCCGTTGACGAATGTGCCGTGGCGGCTGCCCATGTCTTCGAGCACCCACCCGCCATTTACGGAAAGGATTTGTGCTTGCTGCCGGCTGATCCGGCTATCGCGAAGGGTAAGTTCGTTGCCGGCTTGCCGGCCGATTCGGAAACGGCGAGGCGTTCAGGGGCACATCGCGGCGAACGCCGCTCGGTTCAATCACAACAATGCGTGGAGAGCGTGGCATGGGCTCGAACGCGCGCCGCCAGGGCCGGCACGCTGAATCGCCTCCAGGAGCAATTCAGCACGCCATGGTAGGGAAACTCCGGCCCGAAGTAAAGCACCTGAACACCTGAGGGGCGTGAAGAGCAGCGACCCACCCCTGAAGGCAGAATCTCTTCGCAATGCCGCCGCCAAAGCCGGATCGCGGTTGATTTCGGAAATGGTTTAGAGCCTTTCTAATTTCGGGGCGGCGGTGAGGAACTCGGCCTCTTCCTTAGTACGAACGTACCGTTGCGCTACATTTCGGTTGTCGTATTATTTCGCCGCCCATGCCAATAAACCAGCCGTGTGAAGAGCTTAACCGTATCAGGCTCGAAGCCATCGCTGCTTTTCATTCCGCCAAAGAAACCCGCCGTTCGCGCGATCTTTCCTTCCAGGAAGACGTCGAACTCAGTCGCGACGAACACCGTAAAATTGATGAGCTTTTGAAACATTTACTTTCCGGCCACGACGGCCACCCATGCCCTGCCGGCGACCGCCCGATCATCGGCGTCATTCCGCCCGCCAAACAGGTCCTCATGAAAAGCGAGCTAAGCCCGAGATCCCTTCGCCCCTTTCGCCCTCTCGCGAATCTACAACGTCGCGGCTAGCTCTCAATCCCTACAACTACCCGTTTGAATTCCCCCGCATAAAATGCGAAGGTTATGCGGCGCTGCTAGCAATTGCTTTCGCGGTGTTCGATTTTCGAGGACTATGCCGATCCTCGGGCCGCAAATTCTCGCCGTAGCAATTTTCGGGGGTCATCGATGAAAGTGAGCCGCCTCGCAATCAGCCTGTTGATGTTGATCGCTTTCGCCGCTTTCGCTTCCGATTCGCCCGACACGCGCGAAATCACCAACCCGAAGGCTCTCACCTCGCAGACTGAACTGGGCGCCGGCCCCGTCCCCATCGATGACCTCTTCTTCACGCGAGGAATCCTCGGCCCCTCCTGGTCGCCCAACGGCCACGAGATCGCCTTCTCGACCAACATCACCGGCCGCTACAATCTCTGGAAGGTCAATGCCGCCGGCGGTTGGCCAATTCAGCTCAGCCAGTCCGACGATCGCCAAACCAACCCGGTATGGTCGCCCGACGGCAAATGGATCGTCTTCGAATCGGACAAGGGCGGCGGCGAAATCTATGACCTCTACTCTATTCCCAGCGACGGCGGCGAAATCACCAACCTCACTCTCACTCCCGATATTTCCGAAACAACTCCCGTCTGGTCCCCCGATGGTTCCCGGCTCGCAATCAACTACAAGCCAAAAACGGCCTCAGCCGTCGACATCGCGATTCTTGATTGGAAAACGCGCGCCGTTCACAACCTGACCCAGGAAAAAACAAAAGATCACAACTGGGCGAATCCCTTCTGGGGCCCTGATGGAAAAGCAATTTATGCGTCGCGAGCCAACGCGAACTTTACCGATTCGGATGTGTATCGCATCGATGTAGCCACCGGCTCCGCCGAGAATCTCACGCCCCACGAGGGCCAGCGGCGCACGTTCGTCTCTTCCGTCTCGCCCGATGGCCACACTCTCCTTGTTGGTTCCGATCGCTCCGGCGGATTCCCCAATGTCGCTCTTCTCGATCTGGCGACAAAGCAGATCGCCTGGGCCACCGATACGCAGTGGGAAGCCAATGCAGGCGATTTCTCGCCGAACGGCAAAACCTTCACCTACGTCATCAATGCCGACGGCCGAAGTGACACGTACCTCGCCGACACGAGCTCGCGAACCGGCGCAAAGATCAGCGTCCCGGCGGGACTCAATGTCTACCCAGGCACTCCTTCGTCATTCTCGCCAGACGGTTCTCGCCTCGTAGTTTCGCACCAAAGCTCCACGCAGCCCGCTGACCTTTGGGTATACGACATCGCCGCGAAGCAGCCGCGCCAGTTGAGCTTCTCCGCCGTCGCCAGCCTCACCGCAGCGAAGATCCCGCCTTCGATATTGGTTCACTACAAATCCTTCGACGGCAAAATAATCAGCGCGTTCGCCTGGATACCTTTCAATCTCAAGCGCGACGGGTCGAATCCCGCGATCGTCCTTCCGCACGGCGGTCCCACAGGTCAGACACAAGACGCGTTCAACCGCACGGTGGTGCCGCTTGTGACGCGCGGGTACATCTGCATAGCGCCAAATCCGCGCGGTTCCACCGGATATGGGATGGAATTTCAGCTTGCCAATACGAAGGATTTGGGCGGCGGCGACCTGCAGGACGAAGTGTATGCCGCGAAGTTTCTCGAAGCGACGGGTTACGTAAATCCGAAGAAAATCGGTATCACTGGCGGCTCTTACGGAGGTTTCATGACGCTGATGGCCATCGGCAAAACCCCCGATACATGGGCGGCGGCCGTCGAAGCCTACGGGATCATCAATTGGTTCACGATGCTGCAGCACGAAGATCCGCGTTTGCAGGAGTATGAAAAATCTCTCTTGGGCGACCCGGAAAAAGACCGCGCCATCTACGAAGCCGATTCGCCGCTGAAGTACATACGAGACGCCAAGGCGCCGCTTCTCGTTCTGCAAGGCGACAACGACATTCGCGTTCCGAAGGAAGAAGCCGAGCAGGTCGTACAGATCCTGAAGGAATCGGGAAAAACCGTGGACGCACATTTCTATCCCAACGAGGGCCATGGCTTCGCCAAGCGCGAGAACCAGATTGATGCTATTCGGCGCACCGTCGAATGGTTTGACCGCTACCTGAAAAACAAGAACTGACGTCTAACAGCGCAACGAATTCGTCTGTGCGAATGCCGCGGATTGCAAGATTTCTTACGCGTGACGAGCTGGATGAGATGCTTGAAAAGGCGCGCGCCGCCGCTGCGATCCCATCAGCGACAAACGGCAAGAAATGAAACCTGCCCGCCGGTCAATCACAAACAATTTTGAACGGATCGGTAGACGCTGCGCGAACGCGCGCCTTCACCGAATCCGGCTGGCCTCCAACGCGTTGCTCAGCCTTCGCGTCGTTTCGCGCAACCGCACCGCAAGATCGACCACCGTCTGCAAACGCTGCGCATCAGCAGGCGGCAAGCGGGCGCGATGAGAAAGCACAAGCTCCGCGTTGCCCAAAATCCCGGTGAGCGGATTATTGATCTCATGGCGGAATATTTCCGCCGTCTCTGCCGGAAAACCGGTCCAAGGGGCGCCCAGCGGTGTTTCCGAGCGTTCCGCCCATCGCAATCGCCGCTCCACGAGGCTAGCCGCGAGTCCGGCAAAATCCCCCGCGCGCGCGACGAAATCCAAATCTCCTTCCGCCACGAGTCCTGCGATCTCCGATTGCCGGGCGGTACCGGCCACCAGAATCAGAGGCGCTGCTTCGCTTAACTGGCGCAGCGATTCAACGAGCGGCGCGCCCATTAAAATTTCTTCGTCCAGCAGAATCACCCGGGGAGAAAAGGACGCCGATTGCCGCCGCAATTCCGCGAAATCGGACGCAATCGCAACGGGACCGAATCCCGCGAACCGCTCGGTTTCGCGGTTCAGGCGTTCGGCAAGCGTCGCGTCTGCGACTCCAAATAAAGCGCGGCGCTCGATTGTGACAACCATTTGTGTGGCACCCGTGTGCATCCGTTTTCTTGCCCTTACGTTCGAAAATCACTTCCTTGAAGTCGTGGAATGAGTTTTCCCGGCCGATCCAGCTTTCACAGTCACATTCGGAGGGTGGCGTTCGAGCACCCGATTGACTGCTAGTTTCAACTCCTCCACCAGAAACGGCTTGGCAAGATAAGGAAGCCGGTGCGATTCCAGAAATTCCAGCGAGCGAGGCGCCAACGTGTCGCCAGTGATGAAAACGATGCAGTCCTGGATGGGACTGCCCGCGCTCACGTAGCGTTCAAGCACCTTCCGCGCCGGACGCATCAATTCCAATTCGTCTTGGGAGGGCGTTTCTTCGCCGGCCGCAAACTGCCTCCAGGGCACCGAAAACGCTTTAGGATCACGAAAGCGAGCTGCGACCAGGCCTTCCAGATCGGCAATTGTCTGCCCGGCCTGCGTGCCCTTTAAGTTCAAGCCAAATAGCTGCCCAAAACGCGCGTTTGCGAATCGGATACGACCGTGCGGGTCGAAAAGAATCACACCCGCCTCGAGGGCATCCAGAAGGCTGGAAAGCTCCGCTTCGAGCTGATGGGTCTGCTCTTCCGAACGTTTCGCGAGCACCCCGTCTTCGATGCAGAGCAATAGATGTCCTGAGCCGGGAAGTACGCCGCGCAGCGTGAAACGTGCCGGGAACCCGTTGGCAAACGCTCCATCGAGACTGTGCTCGGTCTGGCGAGCTTTCGATTCAACAGAGGCGACCGACCGTCGACACCACGAGAGCAAATCTGATTCCAACGGTGCCGATATAAGGTCGGCCAGGCTCTTTTGCCTTTCACGGGCTTCCGTGAACCTCAGCATCTCCCTCGAACGGCGATTCGCGCGTCGCACAGTTCCCAGCGAATCCAGCACAATCAGTGCTTCGCCGCTCGATTCGAAAACGGCGCTGAATGCCGCGCCATCGAGAAGTTGCATCATTTCAGAGCGCGGAGTCGTGGGAATGCTTCGCTCGGCCGTGAGCACGCTGCCCGTGAGGCTGGCGTTCAGGCGTTTCGGCATCTCACCCTACCAGCGCGCCTGCACAATCCAGTAGCTGCATAAAAGCGCCATGCTTATCGCAAAGGCGTACTCGAGGGTGCGTCGAGCAACTCGAATTGGCCGTTCATAAACATATAGGGGAATATTTCGGCTGGCTGGCATACCGTTTCCAATGCACAGCGCCGACCATGTTCATGAGGATTCAATTAGAATGTTTTCAACAACGTCCGGGGTGCGGAAGTGAAACTGCGACGAAGCTATTCCCGATCCGAAACAAACCCACGCGAGCGTCCCTATTTGAGAATCACTAACGGAATGCTCTAGGATTTGTGTCGCGCGTCGCTAGAACAGGTTAACGCACGGAATCCTGGCCACAGCTCTTGAACCGCTGGCAAAATTGGCGGGCAAAAAGGAAATCAGTTCCGAAGATGCGCTTGCGCGTCATACTGCTTCAACTTGCGGTATAGGGTCGTTTTCCCTATTCCCAAGAGCCGTGCAGCAGCGAGCTTATCACCGCCCGACTCGCGCAATGCGCGCATGATCGCGCGGCGCTCGAGTTCATCGAGTGGCAGAAGCACGTCATTCTGAGGCAATCTTTCGCTGGAGCCGTACTGGAGATTCGACGGCAAATCGCCGGTGTGTAGCAGCGAACTCGATCCCAAAGCCACCGCGCGCTCGATCGCGTTTTCGAGCTCGCGAACGTTTCCCGGCCAGTCGTAGGCCATGAGCCGCGTCATCGCGTCCTCTGAAATGGTACGAGCCGGTGCATCCGTGTCGCTGAATTTTTCGAGGAACGAATTGACGAGGAGCGGGATGTCGCCCTTGCGTTCGCGCAGCGGTGGCAACTTGATCTGCACCACGTTGAGCCGGAAGAAAAGATCCTGCCGGAACTTACCCTGGCGGACAGCTTCATCGAGGTCGCGATTCGTCGCCGCAATCACGCGCACGGAAATCGAGATTCGATCGGTCGAGCCCACCGGCCGTATTTCCTTTTCCTGGAGTGCGCGCAGGAGCTTCGCTTGCAGGTCAATGGGCAAATCGCCGATTTCATCGAGGAATAGCGTGCCGTTGCCGGCGGCCTCCATCAGGCCGCGCTTGGTTTGATTCGCGCCGGTGAAAGCGCCCTTCACGTACCCGAACAGCTCCGATTCAATCAACGTGGGAACAAACGAGGAGCAATCTACCGGAGCGAATGGCCGGCTGCTGCGCGTCCCTGAAAAATGGATGGAGCGCGCCACCAGTTCTTTGCCGGTTCCGCTCTCTCCGAGAATTAATACTGGATAATTGTGCTGGCTCACCTTCTCAATCAGCTTGTACACGCGCTGCATCTTGGGGGACAGGCCAATCAAGCCAGCAAACCCCGGACGCGTTCGAAGCTGCTCCCGCAGCACGCGATTTTCCTGGTCGAGTTCGAGCGAGCGCACCACGCGGTCGAGCTTCGTTCGCAACTCCGGTATGTGAAACGGCTTGGTAACGTAATCGGCGGCGCCGTTTCGCGTCGCTTCCACGGCACTCTCGATCGTCCCGTATTGCGTCAGCACGATCACCGGCGTTTGGGGATGTGTCTCGCGGACGCGCTTCAACAGTTCTAGCCCGCCGATTTCCGGCACACGTAGGTCAGTGATCATGATGTCCACGGGATACTGCTCGAGAATTTCGAGCGCTTGCTCCGTGGTAGACGCCGTACGCGTGCGCAAACCCGATTCGACAACGATGTCGCGGCAAAGTTCACGAGTAGTATTCTCATCGTCCACGATCAGGACCGTCGCCGCCATCGCTCGCTCAGCCGAAATAACAGTTTCAATTCCGCTCGCCATCGGCCTGACCCCTTTTCCACCAATATTCCCGTTCCGGATTTAGAAAGCACGGCAAACACCAATTAGGGACTTCTTAGCAGTGCTCTGAACTCAGGTGTTAGTCAGCCATTGCCCAGTTCGAGACGTGAAATGTAGTTCCAAAAGGGGTTAACAAACAAGTCCGTAAAGATACGGATGGCGATTAAGTCTTTGAACGCATTAGGGATGCAGGATTGGGATACGTACTTATCCCGATTTGAAACCAGACTGCGGAATTGGTCCTCGACGACTCTATGGCCGGTGGCCAGCACCCAAGCGTGCGGCCAGAACCGAAGGCCTTGCCAACTCCACCAGAAACAGGCTTTCGTTCGCGGAGGCTGCGTAAATCGAATCGGTCGCAAAACCAGCATCAATGACTGGAAAATAATCGGCGTGGGCTGAGGTAGTGGGGCTTTCGATTCGCGACCAATTGGCTCCTTGGTCGCGGGAAATATAGAGGCCGCCCGTTTCTGAGGAAACTACCCAAAACTCGGGGCGCACAAGCAAGATCACTAACCGCTGAAGCGGGGAGGCCGGACTGGGCTCTTGTCCACGTCGCCCCATTGTCACGGGAAATGTAGAGGCCGGAGGGAGAAGTGGCGAGAAGTGTGGTTTCGTCCGCGATTTCCAGCCGAAGCGCGCCGTAGGATTCGAGCGGAAGATCGTGCCATTGCCAGGAACGGCCTGCGTCGTCGGAAAACACCATGCCATGCGAGGACACGATGCGAATTTCGGCACCGTCTGGAGAGACGCGAACGGAATCCACGGGTAATGGGAGCGACGAAAAAGATAGTCGCGACCACGATTTTCCCGCATCGCTCGATTTGAACAGCCCCTCTTCCGTGGCTGCAAACCATGCTGCATCGCTGAACGTCAAATCGTTAACTACAGCGCTGAGCATCGCCGTCGCGGCCGGCTTTGCACGCATCGCCACGGAATGCGCCGCACCCGCCGTGGTCACGGCACTATCAGTGAACATCCCCTCGCGCACCCAACGACCGCTTTTTATATCCAGGCGCATCAATCCGCCCGACGCAACTGCGGCGTACCAGCCGCCAGGCGTTGAGAAAAGCCGCCGTATGGAAGCGGGCGTCAAACCGGAACCCAGTGGCGCCCACGTCTCACCGGCGTCGTCCGATACAACGGCTGCATCGGAGGCGTTCGCTAGAATGGCTCCCAGGCGGCCCGGGGTTTCTCGGTCCACCACAAGCGAAACAACGCGGCGATGATCAAAGCCTTCATTCGCAGGCTCGAAGTTATCCGCCGTGCCGTTGCTCAGCATAACGCCCTGCTGCTCGGTGCCAATCACGACATGAGCGTAGCTTTGTTCAGGAGCCATGCGTTCACCGGACTTTGATGCACTCGTCGTTGGGAGAACTGCGAGCGCATTGACGACCCAATTGCTCGGCGACACGCGGCGCCATCGCGCGCCGCTTTCCGTTGATTTCCAAAGCCCGTCAGTGGTGCCGGCATAAAGGGTGTTTGTCTCGCCCGGATCGAATCGAATCACGAGGGTTCGTTTCGACGAATCGGGGATGCCTTGGATCCGCTTCCAATGCGCACCGGCATCATCGCTGCGATAGATACCCGAGCAAGCGCTGGCGAACACCTGCTTCGGATCCGACGGGTTCACCGCAAGACTGAGCACATCGGAATCATCAATCATGCCTTCGTGGATGGCCGCCCAGTCGCGGCCACCGTCAACAGTTTTCCAGGGAAGATGAAACGTCCCGGCGTAGATGATCTCCGGATCCTGCGGGTCGATGGCGAGTGAGTCAAAGTTCCGGAGTTCGGGATCGTTCGCGGGTGTGATCATCTCCCAATTCTTGCCGGCATCACGCGAGCGGAACACTCCATCGAGCGCGCCGGCCACAAGAGTATCCGGATCAGACGGAGCCGCCACAAAAGCACGCACAGCATGGCCGACCAGGCCGGCGGGATGCCACGATCGTCCCCGATCGGTGCTGCGATAGATTCCGCCGCCTTCGCCTTGTTTTTCGCGCGTCCAAATCGATGCAAGGAGAACATCGGAGTCTCGTGAATCAACGAGAATCGCCGTCACGATGGCATTGTGCGCGGCGCCTGCCAGCCCGAGAAGCAGCCAGTGGCGGCCGCCATCCTCGGAGCCGAAGACGTGGCCGTCGGTGGTCCCGAGGTACACGAAGTTCGGCCGGGTAGGATCGCTCGCCAAGGTGCGCACGTCGCCGCCGTCGGGTCCGAGAGGCTTCCATGTTTGAGATTTCGCGCTGGGAGCTGCAACCGTAGCAGCGAGAAAGATCAAAAATACGGCTCGAATGGGCAGGCTACGCCGCGGACAATGGAAAGGGTAACGACGCGCCTTCATGGCAGTTAATTGCTGAGACGAATGCGGGCAGCGAATCAACCGGAAAAGATCCGGAGCGGCGGTAGCCGCCTTTCCCAAGTCCCCCAACGTCCAGCGCCTTCCTTCTCCCTCAGCGCTTCAATCAGTAAGTCGCGCCGTCTGGCACCAAAACCACATCGACGCGCCGATTTTCTTTACCGGCTCCTGCTGTGCCGACTGACGAGCGCACATCCACGCGCGACCCGTCGATCCCTTGCTTGCCGGCAAGGTATTTTTTCGCTTCGTCCGCCCGACGCGAAGCAAGCTTCGCGGAACCCGGTTCTTTCGGATCGGCAAATCCGACGAGTACGACTTTCGCCTTCGGGTCGCTTTGCAAGCGTACCGCTGCATCGTCGAGTACGCGCTTGCAAACGTTGTCCGCCCGCGCGCTTCCCGGCCGGAACGAGCAGTCGCTGATTTTGCTCGCTTGCGGCGGAGCTGGTGGCTGTTGCACGGTCACGGACGTGGAACAATCAGCTGCTCCACCAGCCCCGTTCTCCACCCGCCCCGTCACCGAATAAGTGCCGGGAGCAAGTCCCGAGGTGTCAAATTGCACGCTCGGGCTTGATTCCGTGGCGCCCACAAGCTGGCCGCCATTCGCCTGCCAGCTGTATCGCAACGCCGTGTTCGATTGATCGTTCACAGTCGCTGTGATCTGCGCGCGCTCGCCCGCTGCAACTGAAGAGCGATCTGCAGAGCAAGACATCGTAGGCGCAGGCGGTTTCGGCTTGGGATCGACGCGCACATTGGTGGAGCAACTCGAGGTCTTGCCGCTACCGTCGTCGACGCGCAGCGAAAGCGTATAGGTTCCCGGCGCAACGCCTTCGGAATCCCATCGCGCATAGGGACTCGTGCCATTTGTAATTTTACCGCCGTTCGCGGTCCATGTGTAGGTGAGCGGATGGCCCCAGGAATCGGTGGCAGTGGCGGTGGTCTGCACAGCCGCATTCGATCCTTCGACGACCGACGATTTATCCGCCGAGCACGACGACGTCAATTGATCCGGCTCGCGCGGCTTTTCCGGCCAATACGCTCCCGCAAGCTTGACGATGAAGCCGTTGCGGTCCTGATGATTCAGCAGGCTAAGCGAATAGCGATAGCCGACGTCCAGCGCGATTCTCCTGATGGGATAGAAGCGGATACCGGTGGTGGTGTCCACCGGATCGCGCCCGCCAAACGTGGTATTTTGAATGCCGCTGCGCACGTAAATCAGTCCGGTGTATTCCGTTATGATCTGAAAACGCTTGCCCGGGAACACGAGCATGCCCGCTCCCACTCCCATCTCATCGGAGAGATTCAACACGGCAGGCGAAATCGGCGTGGGAGCCGTGGGCGGCCCAGGCAGATTCAGAAGATCGATCGTCGAGAACTTTTCACCGGGACGGAAGCGATACGACCAGTTGAAGGTAAGAAGCATACTGTTGTGCAAGATCGTTTTGCTGGCCTCGAGGCCGATCCCGTAGTTGAACCGCCCATATTGAACCTCGTTCCGGAGCAGGTCGCTCAGTCCCGACGCTGTAGGAATAAAGAAATCGTTGCGAAGAGACAAGCTGAAAGGCTTGCCGCGCTTTTCCGAAAGCAGACCGATCTTGAAGCCCAGATCCAACTCGCCCACGCCGCCACCATTGTGCGACGCGAACGGGTAGTCCTCCACGTAGGCGGGCGCGATGCCTGTTCCCGGCAAAATCGAACGATAAATCGTGTTCCGGTATTGCGGGAAGCCGAGTGTCGCATCGCTTAGGCTCAACTGCGACGGCTGGTCCACATGGATATGCTCATCGGCAGCGATCTGGAAGAAGACGGAGAACCAACGGTTGAAGCCCATGCCGAAGGCAGGCACCGTCTGCAGCACCGTGATGTCGCCCGGCATGCGCGAGAATTTATTCACGCCGATCGAGATATTCACGGCGCCCGCGGGAAGTGTGTCGCCGGTTTCAAGAGTGAACAGGCCGGGGTTGCCGTCGAGAGCGGGCATTGGAACGTACTTGGGAACTTGCTCGGAACTGTCCTCGGTTCGGGAACGTTGGGGCGCCGGGGCGGGCTTTGCTGGTTTCGCGGCAGGCGAAGCCGGTGCGTCCGTAGCGCCGGATTTTGAGCCGGGCGTCGAACTGCTATCAGCGGCGGGCTGATCCTTCTTGTCCGCTCCTGCTTTCTTGGCATCATCGGCAAAACTGCTTGAAATCAGGAAGAGCGCCAGAAAGAACGTCAGTCCCATGTCCCTCAGAATTCTCATCAACTCCTCCTAAGATTGCCTGCCCAACATTGTTGACTCGTCGGCAGCGAAATGAGGGCGGCAGGCGTCGCGCGGGAAACGCGTTCGCACCGCGCGCGATAGCCTGAAATCCAAATTATTTAGACCTGGGAACCGACCAGAACAAGCCGCCTATCGGGGCGGATTATAATTCACGGCTTCCTAATACAAGAACATATATTTCTCGTCAGCCGGCATCCGGACTGCCATCGCCCTGATTCCATTGCGCGGTACTTGCGCGGAGTCCTCTCGTGTATAATGTGTTCGAACGTCTTCCCTTCCCGGCGAAGGCGGCAAGCCAAAATAATTAAGGAGAAGCATATGAAGTTCGCAAAAATGCTTCTGGCTGCTGTGGCATTTTTCGCCGCAGCCGGATATCCCGCATTCGCAAGCAGCCAGCAGCCCGACCAGCAAAACGACCAGCAAGGCACCCAGCAAACCGAGCAGCAGCCTGATCGGTCTGCGGATTCACAGTCTGGCCAGGCGGACAACGTTCAAGCACCTCCACCCGCAAACCCCGCGCGAAGGTCTCACAACCATTCGCAAAATCGAGTGGTCGACAGGCCGCCGATTCCCGAGGGCCCGCGTCTGCTTATCGGACTGGAAGACACGCTCAACAGCAAACACGACAAGGCCGGCAGGCAGTTCATCGCCACAACTCTGGAGCCGGTTACAACGGCAGAGGGAGAAGTGATACCGCAGGGCGTTCACATCCGCGGGCACATCGATCGAGTGCACGCAGCCGGAGACACGGGACGCGCGCGCATGTGGCTGACTTTTGACGACATTCAGACGCGGCACGGCTGGCGGCCCTTTGTCGCGCAGTTGATTGACGCACCGGGAGTGCACTCGATTCATGTGCTCTACGACCGCGAAGGCGAGATTCAAGCCGCGTCCGTGAATCGCGACGAAGCTATGAAAGCCGCGATGGCTGGCGCACTTGCCGGAGCAGCCGCCACAGGCCTGGCGAGCGGTAAAGAGAAGGAAACTGCGATGGCCGCCGCGACAGCAGCCGCCCAAGCCTTCATGGTTGCATACGGCCTCGGTCAGGAATTCACTCTCGCGAAAGGCACCAAGCTGGAGCTTGTTCTCGAGCGGCCTCTTCGCGCCGGTCGGACGTAAGACTATCTAACACGCAAAAGGTCATTTTCCTTCACGCGGAGCCGTCCATGACGACGGACGGGATATTCGCGTTCGTTCGCTGCGCATGAATGGTTACGCCCATCGCGCGTCCGCTTGGATTTCCGCGAAACTGCTGTTAGGCTCGATTGAACGATGCCACCAGAAAATCAATCGCAACGCATACTGATTGTCGAGGACGAAGACAACGCCAGGAAGGGTTACGAAGCCAACCTTCGCAAATTGAGCTTCGAGGTGCTGGGCGTTGCCAGCGGCGAAGAAGCTCTCGCAAAGTTCCCCGAATTCGCTCCCAATGTGATGCTGGTTGATGTCGAACTGCCCGGGATGAACGGGCTCGAGCTGCTGCGCCAACTGAACGACGAAATTCAGCACATCCCCGCCATCATCATAACCGGCCGCGGCACCAACGAACGCGTGGTAGAAGCCATCGAGGCCGGCGCTTACTGGTATATCGAGAAACCTCTTATTTTCCCGGTGTTGCGCGCTTTGCTTGACCGCGCATTCGAGCGGGTGCGCAGCCAGAAACAGGTCGCTTCTCTCACCAAAGAGTTGCGGGATGCTGGAAGACTCGGCGTTCTGGTCGGCGGGTCGCGCGAAATGCGCGACGTGATGCATCAGGTGGAAATTGCAGCTCCGTCTACAGCTTCCGTGCTGATTACCGGAGAAACCGGCTCGGGCAAGGAAATGGTGGCGCGCTCGATTCACATGCTCTCCCCGCGCGTCGACAAGCCGTTCGTCGCCATCAACTGCTCCGCAATTCCCGAGTCGCTGATGGAAAGCGAAATCTTCGGCCACGAAAAGGGTGCCTTCACCGGAGCCGCAGAACGCCGCATCGGATGCTTCGAGCTGGCCGAGGGTGGAACTCTGTTGCTGGATGAAATCGGCGAGATGCCAGCACCCACGCAAGCGAAGCTGTTGCGTGTTCTCGAAGATCACAAGGTCCGAAGACTCGGCAGCAAAGTGGAAACGCCCGTGGATGTGCGCGTCCTCGCCGCCACCAATAAAAACCCCGAGCAGGCGGTGGCCGACGGCCACTTGCGCCGCGATCTCTATTTCCGCCTGAACGTATTCCACATTCACCTGCCGCCGCTGCGCGAGCACAAAGAAGACTTGCAGCCTCTTGTCGAGCGCCTGCTCGCCGAGATTTCCGAGAAACACGCAAAAAACGTCTCAGGTATCGGCGCCGACGTGATGGAAATGTTCAAGTCGTATCCCTGGCCGGGCAATGTGCGCGAATTGCGCAACGTGCTGGAACGTTCCGCGATTGCCTCCGAACGAGGCACCATCACGCGCCAGCATCTTCCCTCCGATTTCGGACGCACGGCTGCAACGATGGTTTCCGGGCTCGGCGGGCTGCGATTCCCGATCGGTACCACCGTTGATGCGGTGGAACGCGAATTGATTCTCCAGACGCTGGCCGCCACGAATCAAAACAAGACGCGCGCGGCGGATTTGCTCGGTATCAGCTTGAAGACCCTCCACAATAAGTTGAAGGAATACGAGGCGGGGCGGAAAGATGCGGCTCAGCCTTAAAACGAAGTTCACGCTGGCGATTTCGCTGCTCGTTCTGGCAATGGTTGCAGTGGTCTCGGGCCTCTACCTCGGGCAACTCACCAAGCAGGTTTTGCGACAGTCGGAGGACCGCGCGAGTCTCGTCGCGCGACAAGTGTTTTTTGCCTGTCGCAGTGCGCTCCTGGACGCGGCTGAACACGGTGAAACACCGGCTTCGCCGAGCGACGCTGATTTGCGCCAATACGTACAGCGGGCGCTCGATAACAGCAGCGCGCTGAATTCCCTGTTGGAATCGGCTCTGGGATATACCGCAACAATTTATGAAATCACGATCACCGATCAGAACGGTGTCGTGCTGATTTCCAGCGACGCCGGCCTGCGTGGCCAAAAGCTGGCGGAGCGCCCGGATATTTCTTCCCTGGTGCACACACAACGTTTTTTCCAACAGTTGCGCACGCTCTACGGGCCGCCGCAGGTTTACGAATACCGCTACCCGTTCGACCTGAACCAATCAAAATTTGGCGATATCCGTATCGGCATGTCGTCCGCTTTAATACGGGACGAAATTTCCCCAAGCCTGGAGAAAGCCGGATACTATGCGCTCGGGGCTGTGCTTCTTTCTACCTTCCTCGCCTTTCTTGTGACTCGTATTTCGCTCGCGCCGATTGATCGTATCTCCGCTCAATTGGACCGCATCTCGGCCGGCGAATTCGATTTCGAGCCGATGGCACGCACGGACGAGCTGGGCAAGGTCAGCGAGAAAATCGTGGGCATCGGAAAGCAGTTGCGCGACGTGCGCGAAATTTTTAGCACGCTGCGCGAGAATCTCGATCAGGTGATGGGCGGGCTTGAGGATGGTTTGCTGCTTTTTAATGCTGAGGGCCGGGCGGTGCTCGTGAGTCCTTCCGTGGAGAAATTTCTTGGAGGGCGCGCCGCGGAACTTCGCGGCCGCCGCGTGAGCGAAATTTTTCCAGCGGGTCATGCCATGCGAAACGTTTTGCACATCAAAGAAGATGAAATCGAGCCGGTGGAGGGCGCGGAGCTTACTTACGAAGCCGGTCCCGGCCCCAACCGGATTGGCTTGAGTGCACAGGTGATTCGCGAACACGGCGCGCGCATGGGCACGCTCGTAACTTTGCGGGACGTGGAATCGCTCGAGCGCATCGGCAATCAGCTGCAGGTTTCCGAGCGGCTCGCTGCGTTGGGACGCGTGACGGCCGGCGTGGCGCACGAAGTGAAAAATCCGCTCAACTCGATGCGGCTCTGGCTGGAAGTGCTGAAGGCAAACATGCCGGTTGATCCGGAGCCGCAGCAAGCAGTGAAAATGCTCGACAGCGAAATTGATCGCTTGGACCGCGCGGTGAAAACCTTTTTGAATTTCACGAAACCGCTGGAAATGAAGCTCGAGGAGACGGATATTCGGCCCGTGCTTCAGGACGTGATTGATGCGGCGAGACCTTCGATTTCGAGGGCGGGTGTCGAGCTACGCGTCGATTTGCCGTCGGAGTTTCCTGGCTTGCTGATTGACCAGCAACTGATACACCAGGCCGTGCTGAATCTTTTGTTGAATGCATCGGAATTTACGCCCAAGGGTGGGCGCATCACGCTGGCTCTACGGCGCAGCGGCGAGACTGCCATCATCTCCGTCGCAGATTCCGGCCAAGGAATCTCGTTGGAGGATCAGAAGAAGATATTCCAGCTGTTTTTTACCACGCGGCCCGGCGGTTCGGGAATCGGACTGGCCAATACGTTTCGATTTGTGCAACTGCATAACGGTCAGATAGAATTCGATTCGGAGGTAGGGCGCGGAACCACCTTCCGGATCGAACTGCCCCTGGCGCACTCCGTGGATATGCTCCCCGGAAAGGTTCGTGATTTCAGCACGCCCTTTGCAGAAGATAAAAAGATAAATGCCCAGCCGTAACACCAACGCTCGAGCCCTCCTTGCGTTGCTCGCGAGCGGAATCTCGCTCCTCGCCATCGGGTGTGGGCCGAAGAAAGTCCAGGCCGCCGCGCCCGTCACCGCCCCGCCGGCAAAAACAGCGGTTGAAACTCCGCCGCCTTCAACGATTGCTCCGGATACGACCGCTATGCCTCCGGTTGCAACTCAGACGCCCCCACCCGATGTGCGGGATTCGTCCAGCGCACCCCCGCCGATGATTACCCCTGAGTCGAAACCTGCGCCAAAACCACAAAGACCAGCGCCCGAGCCGGAGCCGTCGTCCGCGGGAGGAGACCGCGCGCGTCCCGCTGCTCCGCAGATCTCGCCGCAACTCTCTGAAGCCCAGAAAGCGAATTATCAGCGCGGCATCGCCGAAGATATTGGCGTCGCCGAGGGCAATCTCAAACAGACCGATGGGAAGAGGCTCAACGCGCAGCAATCCGATTTGGTAGATAAAATTCGTAACTTCCGGGATCAATCGAATAACGCTGCCAAAGAAGGAGACCTCGCGCGCGCCAAGAATCTCGCCCAAAAGGCCCGTCTCCTCTCAGTCGAACTCATCAACTCGCTTTAAGTCCTTCACTCCTCTTTCTAGTCCGAGGCATCGTCCCCACCGTTTTGCTAAGATAATCTCGTGAAAGTCGCAGATGTAATTATCGTTGGCGGAGGCGTAATCGGCGTTTCGATCGCCCTCGAGCTTGCGGCCCAAAAACTCGGAGTCGTCGTCCTCGATCGCCAACAACCGGGTCGCGAGGCATCATGGGCCGCCGCTGGAATGCTATCGCCCGGTCCGGATTCGCCGGACGCTCTTCCGCTTGTCCCGCTCGCCAAAGAATCCATGAGGTTGTATCCCGAATTTATTGCCTCGATCGAGGAATTATCGGGAAAGGCCACTGCTTTCGCCCGTAAAGGAGTAATCGAAGTTTTCACCGCGCCGCATGGCGAATCAGAACGCGACAAAATGGTCGCTGAGCATCTGGCGTTGGGACTCGCTATCGAGCCGGTCGCCGCAGACGTCGCAAGAAAGGCAGAGCCCGCTCTTGGGCCGGCGGTTCGCGCTGCTGCTTGGCTTCCCCAGGAAGCTACTCTCGATCCCAGAATGTTGATGGATGCTCTGCTGGCCGCAGCAACCAATCGCGGAGTTGAAATTCACACCGATTCGCCTGTTGACAGTATGTTGCTCGACGGAAATCACTGCACTGGTGTTATGACGCGCGGCACGAATGTCTCTGCCAAGTGCGTTGTCATTGCGGCAGGGTGTTTCTCGGCTGCCATCGACTGGCTCGGCCGTTATGCGCCGACCCGTCCGATCCGCGGACAATTACTCGCACTCGAATCGAAAAACGTACCGCTGGGAAGGACTCTGCGCTCCAGCAAAGCCTATCTCGTGCCGCGTCCCAATGGCCGGATTATCGCGGGCAGCACCTTGGAAGACGCCGGCTTCGAAAAGCACGTCACTCCGGCGGGCGTTCGAAAAATTCTCGATGGGGTTCTGGAACTTGCGCCCGCATTCGCCAATGCACAACTCGTCGACGCGTGGGCGGGATTGCGTCCCGGAACTCCGGACCATCTGCCCATTCTGGGGCCGACCGACATCCGCGGCCTCTATATCGCTACGGGGCACTACCGAAACGGAATTCTTCTTGCCCCGGCCACTGCAAAGCTTTTGAGCAGGTGGATTCTAGGCGGGAAACCTGAACTCGACACGGAGCGTTTTTCACCGCTGCGCTTCAGCGATGCAAATCCCCGCTCCGCGAAAACCGCAACCGCGATTTCCTAAATCAGCCGCAGCCGCTTCAGATTAAAAGATTTTACCGTGTTGCGACTCGCGGTTTTGTGGCCCCGCCAGAGTGGAAGCTTGGCCCGGACCGGTAAACTGGTCCTTCTCTGCATCCAAGAGAATCGGGCGATTCAACGTCACATCAACAGTGGTGCCGCGCGGCAATTCTGCGTCCGGGCCGCGCGTGAGCAGCACTGCCATCAGCCCGGCGGCCGCTCCGACGCCTGCTCCGATTCCCACACCCTTGGCGCCTTGAGTAGCAAGACCTCCGATTCCCGCTCCGGCAGCCGTGGTCTTCGCAACTGTGCCGACATCTGCCTGCCTTATCGGAATCGCCGACCACCTTGCCTTCGTTGTCCACCTTCTCGCCCCCGCCAGTGCCGGCGCTACGCGGCACGGCGTTCAGATTCACCATATAGCCGTTGGTTAGAATCAGGGTATTCAGCTTAATCATCAACTCCGCGCGGCCTTTTACACGGCCCGCTCGCTTCGTTTCCGTCACTTCGCCACTCACATAGGAGCCGGCAGGAATCACCACGCGACCAGCAATCATGATCGGAAAAAGCGTCTCGAAATAGACCGGATCGCCCACTTTCGCGCTATGCGTCGAAATTCCATTATGCAGCACGAGCGGAATGCTGGTCCCGCTCGGAACTTCCACTGTAGCACCCGGTTTCGGCGCCGACGGAGTGGCACCTGCAGGTGCAGCGGGTGCCGGAGCACCCGAAGTCGGAGCACTAGGATTCGAAGCCGTCCCAGCAGCAGCCGGCGGAGGAGGAGTCGTGACCGGCGGCGCCGGAGCGTCTGGCGGCGCGGGCATCTGCCTCTCCACAGGCTGCATGGGCCCTTCTTGCTGTGCAAACGCGGGAACCAGGAAGGCCAGACCCATCCCGGCAAGCACAGCGCTTCGCAACGAGAAGCGAAGATTCCTCATTGGCTACCTCCGAATGCAGCTTCCCAAGGGATGCCCTCAACAGGCCGAGAGATGCCTCCCAGCATAAGCCTACCGGTCGTTTGAGCAAAGAATTACCTTAATTACTTTTAGCGTAAGTACTGCATATGAAAAAGCGTGTAAAATTTGTGGTGATCGACCAAGGAGAACTCCCGATGGCCAAGCTCGCGCTCGTTTATGGAATGCGCTTATTCCCCGCGGAAGAATTGGATGAAGTAAGCGAAGCCAATGTGAAACTGAAGAACGGCCGCCCAGGCCGTGTCACGATGCATCTAATCGAAGGCAGCAAAGAAGAAATCGAAAAAACGCTCCGCCAGTCGCTCGACGCGTTCTTTGAAATGTATCCGGAAATCTAAAAACCTAAATCAAGAACACTGTCTGCCCCGTCAAATCGAATCGCTTGCGGCACTTGATGTTCCGGCACGCCACCATATTATCTATACGCACCATATATGACCGCGCCTTCGCGAACTTCGCGCGATCTTCCTCATTACCGCCGCGCGGCGGCTGTGCCTTCTTCGTCCGCACCATCCAGCGCACCGGAAATGTACCCTCCTGCCGGCAATGCGGGCACACGAGCGGAATCTGCTTCGTTTCTTCCTTCTCGTCGTAGAACTGTCTCTCATCCATAATTTTTCACCCGTCGTGTTTGCTCCGCCATTCTCGCATGCCGCGCTCGCTCCCACCAAATCCTCGCTCGCTCGAAATCCTTGTGCGCGCCCCCAATAGCCGTCGCGAAGCCGCTGAGCATCTGTAATAAATTCATTTGTAGCTCAGGTCCCTCCCGATCGATTTTGGATCGGGATGACCTGAGGCTTCCTGGCCGCGACTGCTTGTAAACTCCACACCGCGCCAGCTAGAGTATTCAACTGCTTTCCAGGAGGCAGCTGCCGATGCGACGACGAACCACGCCATTCATTTTTATCGCCCTAATCGTCGCAGCCACAGCCGCCACCGCCTCCCGCCCGCATTTCGCCCCAGGCCACGCGTTCGCCACGAAATCCGCACAGCCCGCTCAATCCTCCTCCGCCGCCAAAGCCGTTCAGCACGTCATCGTCGTCTCCATCGACGGAATGAAGCCCGAATCCTACACAGATCCCGACGCGCACGGCCTGAAAATCCCCACGCTTCGCGAAATCGTCCGCGATGGCGCCTCGAGCGACGGCGTCCAGCCCGTAATGCCCACCGTCACCTACCCCTCGCACACCACCATGGTGACCGGCGTAAATCCCGGCACGCACGGCATCGTCACCAATCCTGCGTGGGATCCCTTCGGGCAAAATTACAACGGCTACCGCTGGTACGCGGAAGACATCCGCGTCCCCACACTCTGGCAACGCGCTCGCCAGCACGGCCTTCACACGGCGCTCATACACTGGCCCGTCACCGTAGGCGCTCAAGCGGACATCATCGTCCCCGAAATCTGGCGCGCCAATATTCCCGAAGATCTAAAACTTCTGCGCGCACTTTCCACGCGCGGAATCCTCGACGAAGTCGCTAAAGAATACCCAGATTTCAACGCAGCCATCACCCCACCCCTGCAGACCGACGCCGCCTTCACGGATATCGCCTGCTACGCCATCAAAAAATCGCAGCCGAATCTGCTCCTCCTCCACCTTGCAATGGTCGACCACGAAGAACACCTGCACGGCCCGTTCAGCCCCGAAGGAAACGCCGCCATCGAAACTGCCGACGCCCAAGTAGCCCGCGTCATCGCTGAAGCCAAAAAGGACGGAATCTGGGACTCATCCGTCCTCGTCGTCCTCTCCGATCACGGCTTCGTCCCCATTTCGCAAGCCGTCCGTCCTGGCGTCCTTCTTCGGGAGCACGGCCTCATCACCCTCAACGAAAAAGATCGCATCATATCCTGGAAAGCCAGCCTCCTCACCGACGGCGGCTCAGCCTACATCTACGTCAACGACCGCAACGACGACGCCACCCGCCGCACCCTCACCGAAATCTTCAAGCCACTCGCAGGCGCGCAAAGCAGCGGCATCGCCCGCGTCGCCGCACATGACGAAATCGTCGCCATGGGTGGCGATCCGGACGCATTCCTCGCTCTCGAAGCCGTCGAAGGCACCGTGATCACCGGCGACTACACCGGAAAATTCACCGAGCCCTCGAAACTCGGCGGCACTCACGGCTATTTCCCCGATCGCCCCGAAATGCGTTCGTCTCTGATTTTCTACGGCCCCTCCATAAGCCCCGGCAAAATCGCCAATGCCCGCATGATCGATATCGGCCCCACCATCGCCCACTGGCTCGGCCTCGATCTCGCGAATCAGCAAGGTGTTCCTCTCTCGCTTGGACCGTCCGCCAGCAGTCAACACTAAGGCATCCTACACAAGGTTCTTCCACCTTGGCCCTTGGCTAACTTCTCCGACAGCAAGGCTGTCGTGCAACCCCAATCCATGTCACTATCATCCGTATCGAAAACGAATGAACTTTCTCCCGGCACCTAGGTCCTTCTTTGGCGCACTCGTCTTTCTGGTCGCCGCGTACACAAGCTTTGGCCAATCACATCCTCAGGAAGACAAAAAACCAGTAATCGCGGCTCATAGCGAGGTTGTGCTGGTTCCAGCCGTTGTCACCGACCGTTCCGGCGCTCATGTCTCCGATTTAAAGCATGGCGACTTTACCGTTCTCGAAAATGGGCACCAACAGAAGATCGCTTTCTTCCACCATATCCAAGCGAACGCGGCGCCCACCGCTGCGCCTGTTCCTGCGCCCCCCAACGAATTCACGAATAAAGCCGAAACCCGTTCGGAGCGTTCAACCATTCTTGTCTTTGATCTGCTGAACAGTTCCATCACGGAACAATCGAACGCCCGCGACGAACTCATGAAGTTCCTTTCGGAATCTCCCCAACTTGGAGAACCAATTTGCCTCCTAGCCTTCGATGCCTACGGCATCACCTTACTGCATGATTTCACCAAGGACCCGGCGCTCCTCGCCGAAGCTCTAAAAAAAACCAAACGCCACCGCTCGCCGAAAGACACTCCCACAGACGCCAACCCCCTCGAATCGGTTTATCGAGGCGTTGAGGGATGGAATAGCCTCTCAGCGGCTCGCAGCGCCGCGGCGAGGCAAGGGCGTGACGATATGCTGCGGTATTTTACGGAAAACCAAGCCGCCAGCCTCGGAGAGCGCACCTGGCTGACTCTTGAAGCATTGCGCGAAATCGGCGAGGCCTACTCCGGCATTCCAGGCCGCAAATCGCTAATCTGGGCTACGGGCGGCTTTCCCTTTGAAATGGGAGACGCATCGCACTTCGGAGCGTACGAGCGCGCGCTCTTGCCTGCCTACGAAGATGCATGGCGCACGTTAACGCGCGGCAATATTGCGGTTTATCCCCTCGACGTCGAGGATCTCATCAATCCCGCCTTTGTCGCTCCCAATAGCGGCCAACCGCTGCCTCAACACATCGGCATCACGTCCGACGTGGGCAAACTCGAATCATTTGCCGAATCCACCGGCGGAAAACTATGCGATCGCCAGACGACCGCACTCGGCTGCTTCAATGCGGCGGTCGACGATTCAAGCGACTACTACCTCATCGGGTTCTACCAATCCTCCGGCAACTCAAATCCCGGATGGCGAAAACTCTCGGTAAAAGTAAGCCGCCCGGGTCTGCAAGTAAGGTCGCGCTCGGGCTATTACGTCCGCGCTCAGCAGGACGAAACTGTCACCCGAAAAGAAGACATCCAGCTCGCGCTTGTCTCTCCTCTCGATTTCACCGCGATACGTTTCACCGTGCGAGTGACCGGCATCACGGATGCGAACCGCAAGAAAAGCGTCGGATTTACATTTCTCATCCCCCCCGGCGCAGTTACCGTGGATGAATCTGACAACAACCACGTAAGCCTCGACTTCGCAGCTTTGGCGCAAAAGCCCGACGGAACTCTCATAGAAGGCGGTCTCTCGCAGGCTCTCGAAGGCCACATCAAGCCGGAAGGAGTAACCGCGCTCAACGCCCGGGGTCTTTCGTTTCCCGCTTCGATGGAATTGCCCTCTGGAGAATATTCGGTGCGCTTCGTAATTCGCGACAACTTGGCCGGTCAGGTGGGCTCCGTCACCGCTTCGCTCAAAGTCCCCTAGTAGTCGCGAAATCTCACTCCGTCTGCCGCACAGCTTGCAGATCAATCCCCAGCTGCTGGCACTTCTTGTAAAGATGGCTGCGCTCAAGCCCCAGCGCCTTCGCTGTATTCGTCATGTGATTGTGATTTCGCTTCAGCTCCGCGAGCAGCGTCTCGCGCTCAAACGCCTCCACCCTCTGCGCCAGCGGCCCCGAAGCCATCAAACCGTTGCCACCCGCACCCGTCACGCCTGCCCGCGCTCAACTGCGGCAAAGCCCGCTGCACCGCCGCCGCATCCACCGTATCGCCGGGCGTCAATAGCAACACCCGCTCCACCACGTTGCGCAACTCGCGCACATTTCCCGGCCAGCCATACTCCTCCAGCGACTCAATCGCCTCGCGCGAAAATTGTTTCTGCTTCCAGTTATTCTGCTCGCTCAACTGCCGCGCGAAATGCTCCGCCAGCACGCGAATGTCCTCGCGCCTCTCCCGCAACGCCGGCAGCACAATCGGAAACACGAAAATCCGATGATACAAATCCTCGCGAAACGCTCCCTGCCTCACCTGCTCTTCCAGATTCCGATGCGTCGCCACAATCACCCGCACATCCACATGAATCGGCTTATCCCCGCCCACGCGCTCCACCTCGCCCTCCTCCAACACGCGCAGCAACTTCGCCTGCATCGCAATCGGCATATCCCCAATCTCGTCGAGAAAAAGCGTTCCGCCGTCAGCCTGCTCAAATTTTCCAATGTGCCGCCCCGCCGCTCCCGTGAACGACCCCTTCTCATGCCCGAATATTTCCGATTCCATCAATTCCGCCGGAATCGCCGCGCAATTCAGCGAAATAAACGGCCCATCCCGCCGCCCGCTCTTCTCATGCAGCGTCCGCGCAATCAATTCTTTCCCCGTACCCGTCTCTCCGCGGATGCAAACGCGCGTCTCGCTCGCCGCCACAGTTTCCACCTGCGCCATCACTTCGCGCATCGCCTCGCTCGACCACACGCTGTAATGCCGCCCCAGCCTCCGCTTCAAATCGCGGTTCTCATCCTCCAGATGCCGCAGCCGCAGCGCATTCTCCACCGTCAACAGCAGTTTATCCGTCGTCACCGGCTTCTCGAGAAAATCAATCGCGCCCAGCCGCGTCGCCTTCACCGCCATTTCGATCGTCGCCTGACCAGACATCATCACCACCGGCGCGCTCACTCCCGCTCCCTTCAATTCCTCGAGCAACGCGATTCCATCCTTCCCCGGCATCACCACGTCAGAAAGAATCAAATCAAAACGCTCCGCCTTCGCAAGCTCCAGCGCGCGCGCAGCATTGTCGCAAACGGTCGCTTCGTGGTTGGCCAATCGGAATGCGCGGGCAAGCGACGCAAGCGTATTCGCGTCGTCATCAATAATAAGGATATTGGCTTTCGGCGGCACGGCGGCTACGCCTCTTGCTTGTGCTTCTCGGGCTCCGCTTCCTTCTCTTTCTCTTTTTCGTAATCGAAGGAAATCGGAAAGCTCACCGACCGCCGCGGTGGGTGCTTGGGAAGTTCGATATGGAATGACGTGCCGACGCCCGCCTCGCTCTCCACCCAGATTCGTCCGCCGTGATCGCTCACCACGGATTGCACGATCGCGAGGCCCAGTCCGGTTCCGTGCTGCTTCGTCGTGTAGTAAGGCGTGAACAGCCGCTCGCACTCTTCAGAAGTCAGGCCCGTGCCGGTGTCGGAAATTTCCAGATGCACGCCGCCGTCGGCCGCAGGCGAAGTGCGCAGCATCAACACGCCTCCCGAAGGCATCGCGTCCATCGCATTCAAAATCAAATTCTCGAGCGCGCGATGCAACAGCGTCGCATCCGCCTGAATCAGCGCCAGGTGATCGTCGAGATGCAACTCAGGCGTAATCGGCGGCCGGCCCACAGCGCCAAATTGCGCCTCGAATAATTTCACCACGCTGCGAACCACCTCGTTCATCTGCACCGAACCCAGCTCCGGATGCGGCATCTTCGAAAATTCGCTGAACCGGCCCACGATATTTTTCAGGTTCTCGATTTCCGCCAGCAGAATCCCGGTCGATTCGTGAAACACTTCCTCGAATTCTCCGTACCCTCGCTCCTTCGCCCGCTGCAGATTCTCCACCGTCGTTTGCAAGGGAAAGAGCGGATTCTTCAATTCGTGCGCCAGCCGCCGCGCCACTTCGCGCCAGGCCGCCACGCGCTCGGCCTGAATCAATCGTTCGCGCTGGTCCACCAGCTGTTCCGTCATCTGATTGAACGCCTTCGCCAGCTGCCCAATTTCGTTTCGCCCGCGCACGTTCACTCGCGCGTTCCAGTTTCCGCCAGCCACTTCGCGCGCGCCTTCCGCCAGTTGGCGCACCGGCCGCGTCACTCGCGCCGCGCCCCACCATCCCAGCAGCGCTCCCACCAGCAGCCCGATCGCCACAACGCCCACCGAGAGCAACATGATTTGCCGCTCGAGCGTCACCACATCGTGCTGCGAGCTGCCGATCAGCAAAATTCCCAGCAATTCTTTCTGCCGCCCCAGCAGCGGCATCGCGTGAAACACTTCTGCGTTCGCCGCATCCGCAGTCCAGTTGATTTTCGCAATCTGCTCCCCGGGCTCCTGTTGCTCCTTCTGGACGATCGCTGCAAATTGTTCCGCCTGCGTCGCAGGTCCCGTCGAATCGATCAGATCCGCAGCCTGAAATGTCGGATCGAGATTCCGATACAGCAGTGCCCGCATTCCCGCCGGCAGCACGAGCGACGCGATAAATTCGCGCCCCAGTCGTTCTCCGCCAACAATGTAAAGATCCTTATCACCCACGCGCACGCGCGACACCGACAGCAATGCCAGCGCCGGCCCTTCTTGCGTATCCGCCTTCATCAAAAACGAGCCGCGCGCCACCCAATCCTCGGGCTGCAGCACCCAGTCAATCTTGTAACCAAACCGCGCCGGCCATTCCGCCGACGAAATAATCGACCCGTCGTTGCTCACGAAATCCAGAAAATCGAGCTGATGCGCCTTCGCCACCCCCGCCGCATCATTCACGTATACCGACACGTCGCCCTTCGGCCGGCTCAAATCAATCGCCATCCGCACCGTGCCTTCCGCGTCGGCAATCCCCTGCACCCGATGCACCACGTCCTCGCTCCGCTGCGCAAACTCCCTCTGAAACTGCGCCACCAGCGCATCCGAATGCTGCGCATTCATCTGATCAAACGCGCGCCGCGTCACTTCCGTCACAGCCGCAGCCACCAGCCCCACGGACACCACCAGCGCCAGCGTAAAAATCAAAAACAATTTGGTGCGAAACGTCACTGTTTCCCTTCTTCCCCCGCCGCTTCCACCGGCCCATCCAGCCAAACATCCGCCAGCGGCCACCCCTCACCCGGCCCAGGCGGCGTCCAATCCCTCACCCGCCCGCTCAACCCATACACCCGCGGCAACCAAACCAGCGGCACCACCCGGTAACTGCTAACAATCGCCCGCTCGCGCTCGTAGATTCCTTCCGCGGTCGCATCGGAGCGACAGCGAGTAAGAGTTAGTCGACGTCGTGACTCCCAAGAGAGCCGCAAAGTCTTCAAGTGTCTGAGCCGGTTTGCGTCGAGGGCATGGCGATTCTTCAAGCATCGCGACCAGCGGACGCTGCAGATTTCCAGCCATTCGACCACGGTCAATCGGCCTGAATGCGGCAGCCGCCGGCCGTAACGTGATTCCTGCTTCCCTCGCGTTTACCGCAATCCGCTCCGCCACCGCCTGTTCCAGCGAATCGCCAGAATCATATCCCAACACGATTTTCGGAGCGGGCACGATTTGCGCCGAAAGTTCCTTCGCGTGCACTGGGATCGGCCGCGGTCGAAAACAGAAATGCAGTCCCGCTCGACCACTGCGGCAAAAGCCCTCCCGCCGGCTCTCCCTCCTTCTGCAAAATGAAATTCACGATCGCAGCGCGATCGATCGAGAGCGCAAGCGCCTCCCGATGCGCTTCTCAAGCGGCTTGCCCCTCTCCGGCGCATCACCTCCCGTGAAGACCAGCGCCAGCAACTCATCCGGCTTCGACCGGCTCACCCGCACTCCACGTTCCGCAGCCCGCCGCACATCTTCCGCCGGTATCTCCGCAAAATCCGTCTTGTTCAATTCAAGATCCAAAATGCGTTCCCGCGCCGCCCGCCCCATCGTAATCTCAATCGAATCCACAAACGGCCGCCCCAGCCGGTAATCCTCCGTCGCCGCCAGCACCATCCGCTTCCCAGCCTCAAACGCAGTCACATGAAACGCCCCGTTCGCCGTAAATTTGCTCCTCGGCGTCAACGACGTCATAGAGCAGCGAATTGATCTCCCATTTCGCTGTGTTGTTTTCTGCATTCCCAGCCGTCATGCGGATCAAGCGATTTCACCACCGTCCAATTTCCACTCGCAATGTCCCGCCATATCTCGGCCGACGCGCCGTTGTCGCTGGCAGCGCGACCAACAGCACGGCGAGTCCTACGCTACTGGCTGCAAGTCGCCGTGACAATGTGTGCCTCGTAATTCCTCGTCCTGCAGATTCCACACAACTGCGCGGGCGGCCCGGTGTTCCGTTCGGATAGATCGACAGCGCCACGAGCGATCCGGTTCTATAGGAGTTCCGGATTCCACAAGTCGTCCGTCCTGTGGACAGATAGCCCTGAATTGAATCCGGCTGGGTCCAATCCCCGGTTCCCGCCGCTAAAGCCCCCAGGCTCTCGCCGCATACGGGACCAACTTCGTCGCAGTATCCGACACCGTCATGGCCTTCAAATCTTCATTCTCAGTTCCGGGCGCGTGATTTCGCGTCGCGACCAGACGCCACCCCGCCATCGAACCGTACTCGCGGTTGCGAAGATCCCAATTTCCATCGCATACTGCTCCCGGAAGTAGCTCGGCTCTTGCCTGCATGCGATCCACACCACTCACGTCGCGTCGGCCATGGTGCGGAATGCGCCGCAATCGCGTATATCCTGCGCTCCAATGCCGAAACACCGCATATTAGCAGCGCGACTACATAATCCGAAGTTCCCGCACTGAGCAACGACGGAGTCTGAAAAATTCTGACGACGAAGTCATGTCAAACCAATCGCGTAAGTCGAGAATCTTTTCAGCCTGACTCCCATATCAGCTATTTGCGAAAGCAGCCAAAAGCGAATCGTGCCTGTCGGCTCGATTGCCCAATTTCCTTCGGACTGCTCGTCGACGAACGGAAACGACCGATAATCCTACGCGTTCCGTCTTGTCTTCTCCGGAATTCCGACGAACTTCCGCGACCCAAATGTAACTTTCGACATTCTCAGATAGCGTCACTTCCACTCCGGCGCCAGCCGATCCAAGCTGCAGTCCGCGGCCTGTCAATTCCGTTTCTAGCGCTGCACGAATCGCTTCCACCTCAGAGGAGCCAAGCGACGAAATATTATTGACTTCGAGCGAAATCGCCCGCGATGGCTTCACCGCTGCCGCGATTTTCTCCGCCAGCGCCTTCACGCCATCATTCCAAGCCGCAGGCAACGCCGGCGAAGTTACACTCTGCTCTGATTGCGGCAATGACGCGCCCGAAGCCTGTCCGCGCACAGTTCGCCCAAGCACGAAAGAAAAAATCAGAACCACAACCGGAAGAACGACGTATCTCAGAGAGGCACCAAGCCGCGACGTGTGACGCATCCTGTTCGTAATTCGTCATCTTAGCACAACCCCAATTTCGCCCGCCTCCGCGCCGCATCCCTACCCCGCATTCACGTCACCTCCCGCTTCAAATCGCCCGACAAGCAAAACCGATGAAGACCCCGGACAAGTTGACACCGCAACCGCCATTCCGTAACGCCGGCGTCCCGCCGGCTCTTTTGCCTTTTGTTTCCATCTCAAATTTCCAATTTCAAATTTGAGATTGCCTTCGAGTCTCGCTCGCAACTCAATCATTTCCGCCGCGAAGCCATCGACCGCGTCCGCCTGGCCATTTTTTTTCCTTGCCGTTGCCTTGTAGGTCACGGCTTCAGCCGTGACATCAGCGTTACGAAAAAAAGACTCTTTCCACTCGGCGGCCTTCTCGCCGAGCCTCGTCCTTTGACCTTTCGCGCAACCAAATCATTTCCCCGCGCCGCGCCGAACCGAACGGCCGTCCCGCCAGCTTTTTCTTGCCTTTGTTTTCATTTCAAATTTCAATTTCAAATTTGAGACTGCCGTCCGTCTCGCCCGCCACCCCATCATCTCCGATCGCCGCGCCTCCCGCCCTGCCCGTTCGTCCAGTTCTAGCCCGCTGTACTCTTTCGTCCCCACGACGCTTCCCGCCTCGTGCTAGCCTTGATTCCGGGCTCCAAAGCACTCGAACAAGACGAGCCCGAATCGGGCGCGAATATCGCGTGACCGGAAGGATGCACCGAAGGCAATCGAAGCAAATGTTTGCTAGCCGCGAATCACAACCACTCATCGCTCGCCACGCATTTTTAATCTACGGTTCCGCGATTAGAACTCACGCTAAGCAACCCGACTTCAGCAACATACGAAATTCTAATAGGCGGTAAAAGGGGGTACAAGAGATCGCCATGGAAGCTGGCTTCAATCCGGCAATTCGAGCCGCCGGCTTGGTGGCTTCGCCCTGCGCTCGCAGCGCGGGATTCGATGCGGCGGTATCGAATCCTCGTCACCGTTTCGCGCAGAACCAAGCCACCCGCAAGGGTCTTGCCGGCAGTACCTCCCGTCCGGTTGAATTTCTTTTCCGCTCCGCCATGTCGGACTCGGAAAAGACCAGGCGGGAATTTCGTTCGCGCACATCGCGCGTTTTTTTTCGCAGGCGCGGTGACGAGAGCATTCATCGCTACGCGCCCAGCGCATTGCAAACTCATTACTTCGCGCCGAGCTTCAGCGGCGAATCCGTCACCTCGGAAACAGATTTCATCACGTCGTTGGTGAAAAAGAATTTGCCGTCCGTGGGCACCATCATGATTTGCACGCGGTCGGACAGGCGCTGCGCCACCGTGTATTGCACGAGCAGCGGATTCGTTTTCAGCGCCGCCGCTTCAAGCTGCAGTTGTTCGGCTTCGGCTTGCGACGTGACGCGAATGTTGTGCGCTTCCGCGTCGGCAAGCAGGTTGCGGTGCTCGAGTTCGGCCTTCGAATCGATAATTTTCGCCTGCGCCGAGGCCTCCGCATTTTTCACCACGAGCACGTTCTGCGTTTCCGAGAGCAGCCGGCTGCGTTCGGCATCGGCTTTGGTGTTGATTACTTTTGCCTGGCCCGCGGCTTCGGCCGACTTCACCTGCGCGGCAGCATCAGCCTCGGCGTTCTTGATCGTCGCTTCCTTGCGGGCTTCGGCTTCGAGGCGCGACTGCTCGATCTGCTTCTGCTTGAGCGGCAGCGTGTACTGCATCGAATCGGATTCGGCCTTGGCCATCAGCACGCGCGATTGCGCGTCAGCTTCGGCGTGCTTGATCTGCCGGACCTTCGCGGCTTCGGCTTGCGATTCCGCGATCTTCACTTTCTTCTGCTCGATCTGCGCGTCTACACTAGTGCGATCGTCCTCCTGCTCTTTTTCCAGCAGCCCTTCGAGGCCGCGCGCGTATTCCTGCGGCAGTTCCACTTTTCGGAGCAGCACTTCCTTTACAACGATTCCGTCTTCCGCCAGCCGCGACGTGATTGTCTGCGTGGCTTTCTCGCGATATTCGCCGCGCTTGATGGAGAAAAGATCGCGCACGATGTAGTTGGGACTCAAATCGCGAAACGTGCTGGCCACAACCGGCTCGACAATTTCCTGGTCAATCGGCTGCGGCAGATTCGCCTGAATGTACGCGAGACGCGAGGGATCGATGCGATAACGCACGGTGATCGCGAGTCCCACGGACAAACCCTCGCGCGATTCGACGTTGAGCACTTCGAGCTTTTCCTTCGGAGCTGTGCTGGCAGCCGTCGAGAAAACCTGGTCACGCACGTCATAAAGTACGACGCGCTCGGTGAGCGGGAAAATCAGATGCGTCCCGGGATAGAGCGTCCCGGCGCGCACGCCGGAAATCTGGCTCACGCGCACCCCCGCGTGACCATCGGGAACAACGACAAGACTCTTGCTCGCAAGCGACGTGACAGCGGCAACAGCGAGCAGCTTCGCTGCGATCACCCAGCGAATCCGGCGCCGCGGCGCACTGATTGGCGCACGCGACGTAGGCTGAGCGAGCGAAGGAGAATCAGAAGACGCGGGAGAAGAAGATGTGCCAGCGTCAGCGGTGCCGCCGGATTCAGATTCGGGGACGCGGTCGTTGCGGCGCAAGATTCGGTCGAGCTGAAAGGCGAGATAAATGTCGTAAGCAACAGTTCCAATCGCGCCTGCCAGAAACCCGAAACTGAGAACTGACAGCAACACTTTGAGGAACAACATGGCGTCCTCCTTCAACCTTGCTTCAACCGCATTCAATCTGCGAGCGCAGGGCTCGCGCGGAATAGCTTCGCGCGGCTGCGACTGCCGCCGCTTCCGTTACGCTGCGCGCTTGCTGCCAGCGAACGAGTCCGGCACAAGCGTCGGGCCAGCCGCCGGCGTATCGGATGTGGCTTCTTCCGCGGCCATCGCTGGCTGCCGCGCGGGCATCATCTTCATCAGCGTATTCAGCGCAAACCATTCGAGCGAAAGCGCGACGCCCAACGAGAAAACGATTGCTCCACTCACGGCTGCGAAATCCATCAGAGCTTCCATGATTCCCTCCCGCAACATCTATCGGCCAGCAGCCCGAAGTAATGCAGGGCCGGGGCCAATGCTCATGTGTATGCAAACAGGAGGCTTAACGACGAGGACGAGCGTAATGTGCGTGTGGCCAGAAACACGGGCGTGTTGGAGCGCACGCGACGCACGTCCCATGCGCCAGGCTGATATCAAATTGCGTGGAAGACCAGCGATTCGATTGCGAAATGCGATTTGCGAGACGGCGGCGGCAAATTCTACGATAATGAGACGAGCGGACGAATTCTGAGGACGCAATGGCGGCAGACCACCCGAACCCAGCGAATATTCAAGCCAATCAGGCTACGGTGCCCTCCGGAGGACCGCCGCCTCCATCGGGCGTGCGGATTGGGCGAATCTTCGGCATCCCGATTTACCTGCACCCGAGTTGGTTCATCATTTTTGCGCTGATCACCTACACGCTGCGCACCCAATTTACCGCGGAGCATCCGACTTGGACTTCGCAACAGCACTGGATGCTCGGCATCGTGACGAGCGCGCTATTCTTTGGTTCGGTGGTTTTCCACGAAGTGAGTCACAGCATTGTGGCGAAGAGTTACAAAATTCCCGTGCAATCGATCACGCTCTTCGTTTTTGGAGGGCTTTCCAGTATCAGCCGCGAGCCGGACAAACCGAGGCAAGAGGTGAACATTGCTATCGCCGGACCGCTGGCGAGCTTCTTCCTGGCTGGCTGTTTCTATCTCGCGGGGCGCTTCTTTCATGGCGATGACCTGGTGGCCGCTTCCACGAAATGGCTCTGGGAAATCAATGTTGCGCTTGCGGTGTTCAACCTCGTGCCAGGATTTCCGCTGGATGGCGGACGTATTCTGCGCGGAATCGCCTGGGGCATTACGAAGAATTTCCAGCGCGCCACGCAGATTGCTTCGACGACCGGCAAAATTTTCGCGTACCTGATGATCATTCTGGGAGCCTGGCAGGCGCTCAACGGAAACTGGGTTGGCGGGCTGTGGACCGCATTCATAGGCTGGTTTCTGCTGAGCGCAGCGCAGGAGAGTTACGCGCAGGTGGCGGTGCAGAATACGCTGACGGGCGTGCGCGCAGGCGACGTGATGACTCACGATATTCCGACGGTGACGCGGGATATGTCGATTGACGAATACGTTCATGAAGTGCTGCGCACCGGTGCGCGTTTTCACATCGTGCTTGGGGCCGGGAAGCCGGTCGGGTTGATTTCGCTGGATGCGGCGCGCACGGTGCCGCACGAAGAATGGACGAACACTTCGATTCAAGCCGTGATGCTGCCGCTCGACCGGATGCATTCGGCCGAGATGGATGAACCCGTCCTGGACGTGTTGCAGCGGATGCGCAGCAACAGCATCAGCCAGATGCCGGTGATTTCCGAGGGCAATATTGTGGGCATGGTCGGGCTCGACGATATCCT
Source organism: uncultured Acidobacteriota bacterium (assembly GCA_963720655.1). Taxonomy (GTDB): domain Bacteria; phylum Acidobacteriota; class Terriglobia; order Acidiferrales; family UBA7541; genus Palsa-295. Next base: position 60,075 of record CAVRFZ010000002.1, read on the forward strand.
GAGAGTGCTGCACACGCGAATGCAACTGGGCCACCTCGCCAGCCAATAGGCCGCAAACAACGATGACCGACGAGCGGAACGCTCCGGAAGAAAAGCTTTTCGATACAGACGGCGCTGAACAACTTTCACGCCGCGGCTTCAATAAGTTCCTGACGCTGGGCGGTCTCGCGGCTGCAGTGGGCGCCGCTGGGACATTGGCAGACTGCTCGAAGACGTATCCAACAATTGTGGTTGCCCACGCCGGCGATATTCCCGTCGGCGGCTGGAAGATTTTTTCTTACCCCGCTGACGTGAATCCATGCATCTTGCTGCGGCCGGAGGAAAATACCTATCTGGCGTACAGCCGGATCTGCACGCACACGTCATGCCCTGTGTTTTACCGGCCGGAGCAGAACCGGATCGTCTGCCAGTGCCATGGCGGCGTGTATTCGGTTGCTGACGGGTCGGTGCTGGCGGGCCCACCGCCGCGGCCCTTGCCTAAAATCACTCTCGAACGGCGCGGCGACGATCTTGTGGCCATTGGTGTGGTGAAAGGCTAAGCATGGCGAGTTCGCGCCAAAATTTTCGGGTGGCTTGCGCCCTGGCGCTGATGCTTTCTGCCGTCTCCGTGTTTGTCGCGGATCTGGCGGCGGGCGAATTAAAGAAACTGGCGGTGATTGATCTGCCGGGCCCCTCCGGGCTGCGCTTCGACTACCTAACAATCGACTACGACGATCATTATCTTTTCTGCGCACATCTTGGACCGGGAAAACTCTACGTTGTGGATTTGCAGACGAACAAAGTGGTGAAGACAATTTCGGACCTGCCCGGGATTGAAGGAGTGGAGTACGCGCCTGACTTGAAGAAGCTGTACACGTCGGACTGGCATGAGGATCAGATCGGCGTAATCGATGTGAAGACTTTGGAGATCATCAAGAAAATTCCCACGGAATCGAAACCCGACGGCAGCGCGTACGCAGCACCGTTTCACAAACTGTATGTGTCGGACGAAACGGCCAAGGCGGTAGCCGTGGTTGACACCACGCGCGATGAAGTTTTGCACATGCTGCGCTTCGACAGCCAAACGGGCATGCCGCAGTACGATTCCGTGGCCAAGAAAATCTACGTGAATTTGCAGGACTTGAATATTTTCGCAGTGATCGACCCGGAGAACGATCAGCTAGTGGGAATGCATCCGGTGAGCAAATGTAAAGGCAATCATGGAATGGCCCTCGATCCCGAGCATCGCAGGGCATTCTTAGTTTGCGAACAAAATTCCCTGCTGACCGTGCTGGACCTCGATACGTTCGAGCCCATCGCTTATTTGCCGTTGGCTGATGGCGCGGACGTTGTGAAATTCGATCCCGGGCTGAACAGAATTTACGTGGCGTGCTATAGCGGAGCGATTTCCGTATTCGAACAGAAGGATCCCGAGCACTATCGCAAACTGGGCGACGTGAATGTGGCTCACGCAGTGCACAGCATGGCCGTCGATACGGAGACGCATCGCGTGTATGCGCCGGAGCAGGAGGAGGACGGAATTCCTGTGGCTCGGCTCATGATCTATCAAGCTATCGGGAAGTGAAATCCGAATCGTTTCGCGCGGCACAACATCTCTCGTGAAGTGAATCCCGTTTCAATCAGGAGACTTGCATGAAAGCGATCGCAGTATCCGTGTTTTTAGCGGTTGTAGCATTCAGCGCCGCTGGGCAAACGAAGCCAGTGCCACCGCAGTACAAAGCGCCGGGAGCGGAGCCTGTGCCGGAAAGCCGGACGCTCGAGAACGCTCCCGAAGCTCCGGAACTTCCCGCTGACTGGTCGAACTTGCTTGTGGAGCATCATGAAGCGATCACGACCGATCGCGTGCGCATTCATGTTTTCAGGCTGCGGCCGGGAGATGACCTGCTGGGCTCGATTCGCGCGTACGTGAAGCAGAATCACATTCAGGCGGCGGTGTTGTTGAGCTCGGTGGGCAGTCTGACGCAGGCTTCGATCCGATATGCGAACCAGCCTGAGGCGCACATTCACACCGGACATTTTGAGATTGTGTCGATTACCGGAACGGTGGAGGAAGGTGGCGAGCATGTGCACCTTTCGATTGCGACTGGCCAGGGCACGATGATTGGCGGGCATTTGATGACGGGGTGCAAAATCTATACCACTTCGGAAGTGACGCTGGCTGAGCTGGTGGGTGTGCGATTTGCGCGGGAGACGGATAAGGAAGGTAGCGGGTGGGATGAATTGAAGATTTATCCATCGAAGCCTTAGCGATAGGGTGGTGGTGCAAATTTTGGCGTGATGCTGAGAAGAAGGGCACAGTGCAAAAGAGCCGGCGAGACGCCGGCGTTACGGAATTGCAGGGGTTGCGTGAATTGGATGCGGAGTCTGGGTCGAGGCTATTGGGCGGTTTCGGTGAAGGTGACTGCGGGGTGGCCGAGGCCGTAGGGGCCTTCCGCTGTGACGTGCACTGTGGCGCCATTCGCGGGCAGAGTTAAGACGACGACGGCGACTCCTGAAGTATTTGTGGTGACGATTTGGCGAGAGGCTCCATTTAGGCTGCCTGCATCCGTGGCGAAGAGAATACTGGCGCCGGAATTTGTGCCGCCTGACGAGCCGGGATTTAGCGTGACGCTGAGCTGAAGCGTTTTGCCGACGCCGCCGGTCTGGTTGTCGCCTGTCTTTGCGAGCGTGGCTGCGGGATTTCCTACGACGAGCCAGCCGCCCTGCTTTTGTGCGACGCCGGCGCTGTCCTGCGCGGTGACGGTGAAATGGTAGAAACCGGGAGTTGTGCCGCTGGCGATCGTTATCGCGCCGTCGGTGCCTGAGGCGATTTGCGACGAGGCGATCGAAATGGTGCCTCCGGCGGTTGAGCCCGAATCGAATTGCGCGGACTGAAGCGTGACGCTCGCGCCGCTTGAGGAAACAATTTGCGGCGACAAGGTAGCTGTGCTGCCGGCTGCGACTTGAACCGCGTCGGGATTCAGATCCCATGCCGCAGCGGGCGTGCTGGTGAGTTTTCCTGAAACAACGAGAAGAGTGACCGAATAGGGTGCGAAGCTCTGCACCGAACTCCATGACTTACTCGCCGACGCGACGATTGCAGTGGGCGTGGAACTCGAAAGCGTGAAGGCCTGCTCCGACGACGGGGTGAAATTGTTCAGAGTGAAGCCGACGTTCGCGGTGTTCGCGGGGTCCTTATTAAGGACGAGCAACGTCATCGAAGTCTGCGAGGCTGAAAGGGCGGCATACACGCTGAACAGATTGGGGTCGGCGGTATGCGTGGCGGAGATAGAGGTGACGCCGAACGTGCTGTGATTTCCGTCGTAATTGCGGAACATCTTGAGCGATTGATAGGCAGGCGCGGTGGAATCAGCGGCGGTCCAGCGAGCGGCGTAAGTTACGCGCTCGCGGCCGAAAATCCCAAAGGCGTCGGCATCGGCGATGGCCGTGGAGAAATCGGATTCAGCCGCGAATGCGGCGTTCCATTCGGTGATGCTGAGCGGCGTGCCGGGGTAGATCATATTCGCCATAGCGCGCATGCGCGGAATGCGGAAGGCGATCGTTTTGAGCGGCTGAATCTGCGTGGTCCAGGGCTGATTGATGTCGCTCGATTCGCTGGTGTAGGTCGGGTCCCAATAATCGCGGAAGATGCGGACGGCGGCGGCTTGCTTCTGCGCCGTGGTGAAATTCGAGAAATTGTCGGGCTGATCGGGGTACGCGTGAATATCGAGCACGTCTACCGAGCGATTGCCGGAGATGAGATCGGACCAGTAGACTTCGTTGAGCCACCAGGGAAGGAAATCGAGGCCTGCGTGCGCGGTTTTGTCATTGCCGTTCGCGCCATTCCAGTAAAACCACCAGCAGCAACTGACCGGGCCGAAACGCACGGCTTGCGGATCCCACGTCCTCATTCCGGCGGCGATGCGCAGATAGGTGTCGCGAAGCTCGTTGTAACCGGATGGCGCGGGATGGACATCGCGATGCGTGCCGCCCCAGATATCCACTTCGTTGTCCATGTCGTAGAAGTGCGGGCGCGTGGAGGGATATGCGGAACTGAGCGCGGAGACCCATTCGTTGCGATAGACGCTGCCGGCCGGATCGCCGCTCGCGGGCGGACCATCGAGGAGCGCAATATTCGCATCGTGCGGATCGTTTCCTGTGACGTTTGTGGAGCAATCGGTTTTCACGCCGTTGCCGTCGTCGGCGCTGTAGGGGTTCGTGGCGCACTGGGCGCCGTATTTCGAAACGGAGAAACTGTAGCTCGATGCATCCTTGGCGGCCCAGGGAAGCATGCCGATGGTCATGATGGGATAGCCGCCGGCGGCGGAGACGTTGGAAACGAATTGAGTGGAGTCGTTGTAAAGCGGGTCGCCGGCATTGCCGAACGGGCGGTTCGAGAAATACCAGTCGGACGCTGCGCTGGTATCAAAATTTTTCCAGTTGTAGCGCGTGGAGGCGTTGCCACCCCAGCGGATGAGCGTCGCGCCGCTGTCTGTTATGTAGGCTGCGTTCGCGGGGAAGTTCACGCCATACACGTAGGGGCTGATTGCGTGGCGATTGCTGAGCGCGTCTACCGTGACCTGAATTGCGGCGGTGATGGGATTCGTTGGCGTGGCGCTGGCTTGGGTGGAGTTGGCGCTTTCGCCGGCCGTGTTGAGCGCTGAGACGACGTAAAAATATGCTGTGCCATTGCTGAGGCCGGTGTCAGTGAAGTTTGTGGAGGCCGGTGCGGAAATTTGCGTGTATGCGCCGCCACTGGTGGTCGAGCGTTTTACGTGGTAGCTCGTGGCGCCTGTGCTGGCGCTCCATGCGAGGCTCACCTGGGAATTGCCGGCGGTAGCTTGCAGGCCTGTGGGTGCGGGAGGCGCTGATGCGGGCGCGGTTGGCGTCGCGGTGGCTTGCGTGGAGTTGGGGCTTTCGCCGGCAGTGTTGAGCGCAGAGACTGCGTAGAAATATGCGGTGCCGTTCGTGAGGCCGGTGTCTGTAAAGCTTGTGGACGTCGGCGCAGAAATTTGCGTGTATGGGCCGCCGCTGGTGGTCGAGCGTTTCACGTGATAGCTCGTGGCGCCTGTGCTGGCGCTCCAGGAGAGACTCACTTGCGCATTGGCGGCCGCGGCTTGTAATCCGGTCGGGGCTGAAGGCGCTTGGGGATCTGGGCCTCCGCCTCCTCCCTTATTCGAGCTGCTCGACGACAGGCCGGCGCAGCTCGTGAGGCACACCAGCGAAACGAGGGCGAAGGCAGCTGGTAGATGGGCGCCGGCGCGCAGCCAGCGAAGCGATCTCGAGTTGGGTGCGCGAGCAACTGACATTTGTACGGCACAGAGTACGGGCGCGTTCCGCACAAGGCTAGCTGTACGGAAGGACAGAAAAAGCTACGTAGGCCTGGAGTTCTACTTTTTGACGGCGGGGTAGCGGATGCCCTTTGCGGAGGCGCTTCCCTCTTCGATACGCAGAAAAATATCGACTGGAAGATTTGTGACGGTTTCTTTCAAGCCGCTGGGCCACCAGATTTCGAGCGAGTCGACGCGGGTGTGCTTGCCGAGGCCGAAGAAGATGCGGGGATCCTGGGCTGAGCAGTAGCTCATGCCGCCTTTGGTCTGGTCGTAACTGGTGAGATCGCCGGCGATGAGTTTCAGGTGGGCGCCGTTGCCGTCGCGATTGCTTTTCGTTCCGACGAGCTGCACTGCGAGCCAGTGATTGTCTTTTGCGGCTGGCGCGCTGGCGCCGTCGTTGTGGAAGAGCTGCGCGTCTTCGCCATTGTTGCTGACCAGAAAATCCTGCCAGCCGTCGTTGTCGTAGTCGCCGACGGCGAGACCGCGACCGACGCGCGGGGCGCGAAAATCCTGACCTTGTGATTTCGTGGCGTCGACGAAATTTCCCTGGCCCGTGTTGCGGTAGAGCTTTTTTTCTTCTTCGTAGGCGACCTCCGGATGATAGGTGGCGATGTTGTCGAGGATGTGGCCATTGATGACGAGCAGGTCGCGCCAGCCGTCGTTGTCGAAATCAAAAAATCGCGCGCCGAAAGCGCTGTTTAGAAGATTGGACTGGCCGATGCCGGATGCGATCGTGTCGTCGGTAAACGTGCCGTCGCCGTTGTTGCGATAGAGGCGATCGAGTTCGTAATCGAGATGGCTTACGAAAAGATAGGGCAGGCTGTTGTTGGTGATGTCGGCGGCGTCGGCGCTCATGCCGGCTTCGGGGCGGCCTTCTTCGCTGAAGCCTGCGCCGGACGAGTAAGAGGCGTCTTTGAAGGTGCCGTCGCCTTTATTGATGTAGAGAAAATTGCGCTGCGTGTCGTTGGCGATGAAGATGTCGGGCCAGCCGTCGTTGTTTAAATCCACGGTGACAACGGCGAGGCTCTTGCCGTCTTTATTGGCAAGGCCGGCTTTTTCCGTTACGTCGGTGAACGTGCCGTCGCCATTATTGTGATAGAGGCGCGGCGAGGTGCCGGGGAAATTGTCGGGATGGCAATAGGAACTGACTTGCGGGATGTCTTTGTAGCCGGGGCGAAAATCGCCGCAGGTGACGGGGTGGTCTACGTCATATTTCACGTAGTTGACGACGAGGAGATCGAGCTTGCCGTCGCGGTCATAGTCGAACCATGCGGCGGCGGTGGCCCAGTTGCCGTCGTCGGCGACTCCGGCTTTTTCTGTGACGTCGGTGAAAGTGCCGTCACCGTTGTTATGCCATAGGACGGAGTGGCGATAGCCGGTCATATAGATGTCGGGGAAACCGTCGTTGTCATAGTCGCCGACTGCCACGCCGAAGAAGAAGGTGCCGTCGGAGTGGATTTTGCTTTGCGCGGTCACGTCAGTGAAAGTGCCGTCGCGATTGTTGCGATAGAGCGCAGGTTGCGGGGCTTGCGCGGGATGAAACAGCGGAGTGAAGCCGCTGTTGACGAAGATCGCGTCGAGGTAGCCATCCTGGTTGTAGTCGATCCAGCCGACGCCGGGGCCCATTGTTTCCGGGTACATGCGCTTGGGCGATTGAGCGCGCTCGTGGTGAAAGTGGATGCCCGCTTGGGCTGTTACATCGTGAAACTGGACGCCATAGGGGTTTGCGAGGTTCGGACGATGGCGGAGGGGTTCTGTTTGCGCCTCTTGCTGCTGTTGGCTGGCGTGCAAGCCGTGGCGAACCAGGCCCGCGGAGAGATCGCACGTTCCAAAAAGCAGCACCGCGCCGGATATCAGGGACCAACTCCAGGGCCGAGAGCGAAATTGAATCATTCCGGGACGGATTCTATCACGCGCGTAACTTTTGCCGGGTCATCGGCTGAACCGCGAATCATATTTCGAGGTTTTCTTAAAAACGGGGCGGCGAAAGTTACTTGAGTGGCACATATACGTAGATCGGAGGTACGTATTAAATTTCACACGACAATGAATTCTTATATGACTTCCCTGTGGAAAATTTTCCCGCAACCTCAGTTTTATCTTGACACTACGCGGACACCGGCTTAGCCTTGCGTCCGATTCGGCACCAGGGGTGGGAAGCCGAGAGTGACGGAAGATCATTGTACAAGCGGGCCGGGTCGTGTCCGTTTAGGATTTAGGTTTCTCCCCTTCAATTTCAATCGGGAATCAATTTTGAATTCTGTAATCGGATCGAAAAGATTGCGAGCCAGATTGCGCGCGGGCGCTCTCGGCGCGATTATCGCTCTACTCGGCTTCTCCGCTACTGCTGCGCACGCCGGCTTGACCGTCGCTCCCACTCCTCCCACCGCTCCGAAAAAAGTGATCATCGATACCGATCCAGGCACCGACGATGCGGTGGCCATCATGCTGGCGCTGAATTCGCCGGAGCTGGATGTGCGGGCGCTGACGGTGGTTCCCGGAAACGTGGTTGTGGAGCAGGGCCTCGAGAATGCGCTGCGAATGGTTTCGCTGGCGAACCGTTGCGATATTCCAGTGGCTCGCGGGGCGGAGCATCCGCTGTTTCAAAAGCTGATCACGGCGGAGTTCTGGCATGGAAAAAATGGGCTCGCGAATGTGGAATTGCCGGCGAGCAAATGCAAGGCGGATGCGCGGTTTGGGCCGGATCTGATCATTCAGATGGTCCATCAGTATCCGCATGAAATCACGCTGTTGCCGATCGGACCGGAAACGAATATTGCGCTGGCGGTGCTGAAGGATCCCTCGATTGTGCCTCTGGTGAAAGAAGTGATTGTGATGGGGGGCTCGATTTCCGGCGGCAACGTGAATGCGGCGGCGGAAGCGAACATTTACAACGATCCTGAGGCGGCGCAGATCGTTTTTCAGGCCGGGTGGCCGTTGACGATGGCGGGGCTCGACGTTGGGAACATGACGCTGTTCACGCGCAAGCACCTGGCGCAGCTCGCGAAAACTCACGGGCCCGAGAACGATTTCATGGTGCAGGTGAACACTTTTCTCGTGGATCTGTCCGAGAAGTTCGGATCGCCGGGCTCGCCGATGTACGATTCGCTGGCGATTGGCACCGCGATTGATCCGACGATCATGAAGACGGAAGCGATGCGTGTGGAAGTGGAAACGCGCGGGGAATTTTCGCGCGGCGAGACCGTGGCGAATCGGCGTAATGAATTTGAGAAAAACGTGCTGCACGGCGATCACTTCGTGATCGAGGGCCTCGAGAAGGTGACGCCGAACGTGCAGGTTTGCACCGGCGTGGATTCGGAACGATTCATACAGCTCTTTATTTCGCGAGTTCAAGGGAAGTAGAAGTAGTTCCAGATTTCGGAGACAAGCTTTGCGGAGCAACAGGAAACAACGAAACGGGGGATTGACGATGAAGATCTGGAAGATTGCGTTTTTGGCGTTTGTGCTGGCCGTCTCGCTTTGCATCGTAGGCAACGCGAACGCGCAGGACCTGCAGCGCGGCGAAGTACACGGCTTCGTGTACGATTCGTCGCATGCGCTCGTTCCTGGCGCAAAGGTGACGATCTTGAATGAGTCGACTGGATACCAGCGGGAACAAACGACGGACCAGTCGGGCACCTATGACTTCGCCAGTTTGATCCCCGGGGTGTTCCAAATCAAAGCCGAAGCGCCGGGATTCGCGAGCATCACGCTGACCGATATCAATGTCCAAATCGGCGGGAGCTTGCAACTTGATATCAACCTTCCCATTAAAGGCCAGACCCAGTCGGTGACTGTGACCGCGGCCGCGGCTGGCGCCGTTGATACCAGCACGGCTGGAATCAATCAGGTTATCAACACGATGAACCTCGAGACTCTGCCCCTCTCGGGCCGCGATTATCGCGACTTGGCTGAGTTGAGCTCGTCTGCCCAGGTTGTCCCCGGCCTGCGCGGCGGCATTCGCCTTGGCGGGCAACAGAGCGACTACGCCGGCCTCGTAATTGACGGCCAGGACAGCTTCAACAACTTCTTTGGCGAATTCTTCGGCTCGCTGGAGACGAAGAACTTCACGATTCCTCTCGAATCCGTGCAGGAATTCCAGGTGGTGACAAACGGCTTCGCTCCTGAATTCGGGCGCGCCACCGGCGGTCTGATCAACGTGATCACCAAGTCCGGCACTAATGAATGGCACGGTGAAGCGCACGAGTACTATCGCGGCAGCAGCCTGACGGCGACCGACGCCATTGGGAACCCGCCCAACATCGATAACCAGAACCAGCTGGGCGGGTCAATCGGCTTCCCAATCGTAAAGGACAAGCAATTTCTTTATATCGCAGGTGACGTGCAGCGTGAAAACGGCCCGCTCGTATCAAACCTGTGCAGCGGTGGCTCGGTGACAGACTGCAACGCGACGCTAGCGGAAATAACGGGTCCTGTGTTTGCAAATTGCACGGGTCCGGCGGGTGATGCGCGTGGCATTAGGCCCGAAGGCGGAATTATAACAGCATGCGGTCCCGGGCAGATTCCTCTTCCGGGCGCCGCTACAACAGGATTTGTGCTACCCGCTTCGTGCACCACTCCTACTCTGGGGCAATCGTTTTTGAACGCTTGCTACGGCGTAAATAGTCTCGCTGATTTCAATGGTCCCAGCAATCAGTTCCAGAACCTGTTCACAGTGCTGGGGCACTACGATTGGCAGATTAGCCAAGCCAATCACTTCAGCGCGCGCATCTACGGAACGAGAAACAATACGAGCGGATTTACCGGTGGTCTCGGCCAAAACGAAACCCCCATCGCCTTCGGCTCAACGGAAAATTTCGTCAATCAAGGCGTAAGCG
>CAVRFZ010000003.1:0-69769 GCA_963720655.1 uncultured Acidobacteriota bacterium
AGCAGAGCTCGTCAAAGTAGTCCGTTCGAGACGGGAACGAGTTCGATTGTGCAACCTGGTTGCACTGGGCGGGGGAGAGGACAAGGAAGACTTCAAACGGGCGGTCGATTCGCACCTGACCGGCAAAGAAGCCAAACCCTGGGAGATCATTTATCTCAAGCTCTACAAGAGCCAGTTGCCGGTGGTTGAACGTGCCCTCGAGATGGCTGCGTGTGATGCTCGGCAGCGACAAATCACGTGGTTATTGCCTGGAAATGATCTGTGCCGACTTCTTCGCGGGTACCGCTTTGAAGACCGGAAGATCCGAACCAAACATTGGGTGTCCGACGACCGACTATGATTCATTTGCAAGTTCGGAGCAGACCGTTTCGTCAGGAGACGAGGAAAATGAATAGCTCTCCTTCGCAAAAACAACCGCGAATTCGAGCGGCGCCGGGGCTTTATGCGACGTTGCGTCGAGTGATCCTAGAACGCGACGGTTGGCGCTGTCAGAAATGCGGATCGCTTAAGGAATCTCGATGTCCCCCACATGAGACGGCGCAGCGCCCTCGGTGACGACGCGGAGGCGAACCTCATAACACTTTGTAGGGAATGCCACCACACTCTGCACAGGTCCGCATTTCCTGACGACCGATGACCAATTTCAGCAAGACAAGTTTCGTCTCATTTGCGGTGGCTGTGGAGAGCGCCGGGTCACGATTACGACTCCGCGTTTAGCGCAGCCTATTCGTCGGTGGACCGAAGCGGCGGCACAGCTCGAAATCCGAGAAAAGGAATTTTCCCGCACAGCTTGCTAGGATTCGTTTTCCGTCAGCCTGCGAAACTCCGCTTCATCCGCGAAAGTCCAATCCGGAGCCAGATCTTCATCGAAAGCGGTCTCACCTGCTGCCGCACCTTCCACGGAGTTGAACTGATTGCGCTTGCGGTAAGCCGCATAAAAGATCGCGCCCATGATCAGGATCGGGGGAAAAAACATGATCAGGATGCCGTGGCGGAGCGCCTGGATGAACTGAGCGCCCGAGGCGGCGGCGCCCTGGTAACACAGGGCACAACCCTGCGCGAAGAGCGCTGAAGGGCTCAAAAGGGCTATAAACCCAATTGCAACCCGCTTTAGAGGCGTCGATTGCATCACGCGAATCATATCACTGCCACTAGAATACGGCCATCGTCTGTTTCCCGTATCGTTGGGTCACTCATGGGGTCAAGCGCAGATAGAACAGACGATAAGCGTCGGCCCATACATGATCCATCATGAAGAGAACGAAAATCGGTGATGGGCACGATCGTCCAGAACAGGATTTTTCGCTCGTATTTCATGTGCATGAAGTAGAGCAACCCGACCAAAGCCTCGATCGCCGCCAGTATCAGCAGGGTGAAAAGGAGATGCTTGGTTTCGGGACGCTGGTACGTAATGAAGACTTCGATTCCGACGATGGCGAGGAATCCTGCCCAGATACCCACGTACGTTCCCATGCCAGGATCGTGTTCAGATGCGCCAGATGCCATTGTGCGATCCTCCCTTCTGAGCGGCTCAGCGCGCGTTCATCAGGTACATCAATGGAAATACAAACATCCAGACGATATCAACGAAGTGCCAGTACAGGCTGGTGGTCTCGACGTGGTTCGCATCCAGCCGGCCGCGGTTGTAGCCCCAAGCGATTACGGCGAGCGCTACGACGCCGGAAGTGACGTGCAGCAGGTGAAGCCCGGTGACGCTGAAGAACGCGGCGCCAAAATCCACCGATCCGCCGGTCGGATTGTGGAAGAGGCCCCAGCCATCGGCAAACATATGGAACCATTCACGAAGATGCAGCGCCGCAAAAATAATGCCGAGCAGGATCGTAAAACCAATCCACTGGATCGATTTGTGCTTATCGCCAGCCTTGGCGGCGCGCACTGCAACCAGCATGGTGAGGCTACTGGAGAGCAGCACGAACGTCATCACCAGTCCGTTGGCGATGCTGGGCCAGAAGTTGAACGGCCGCGTCCAGTCGGGGCTTCCGATCCGCAGATAGCCGTATGCAACAAGGGCTACGGTAAAGGTGACCGCATCAGAGGCGATGAACAGCCACATCGCCAGCTTCTTCGACTGCATTCCATAGGGAGTTTCTTCCATCAGGGCGCCGTGCCCTGCTCCCATGGTCAGCTCGGAATCGCTCACAAATCCTCCCGTAGCCAAGCTACATCCGAATCGCGATCACCATCAGCAGATAGACCCACAACAGGTCAACGAAATGCCAGTACACGGCTGCCGTTCCCAGGCTGGTCTGAGCATTGCGCGCGTTGTGGCGCAGCCTGTATCCGACATAAATCAGGCCCAAAACGCCTCCCAGCAGATGCAGCCCGTGCATTGCCGTCAGAAGGTAAAAGAACGAGCTGCTCGGGCTTGTCGCGAGGAACAGTCCTTGCGATGCCAGACGCTGCCATGCGAGCACTTGCCCGGCTACGAAAAATAATCCGAGCGTCAGCGTGATATTCAGCCAGTAGAGGCCGCTCGACCGGAGAGCGCCCGCCTGCGCGGCCACGCCACTGACGACGGCCTGTGCTCCAGGTCCCGCGGACTTCGGCTGCAGCCGCAAAGCGCTTGCGCGCAGAATTCGAGCGTGTAGCTGCTGGCGATCAGAATCACCGTATCGAGATACAGAATCCGAGGGAGCGACAAATCGCTGCCAATCGGCGCCCGAAGCCTGACGCACGACGAGGGCGCTGGTGAGCGCCGCAAACGACATGGCGATGGCAGAGACAGCGACCCAGACGCCGGTCTGCGCGGGAATACCCTTCGGAGCGCGAATCGGCATCGCCGGACGGGACCAGCGCGGCTCTGTTCGCGTGTACGTTGCGACTGACATAATCCCCTTTTGACGCGGCTTCAGCTTTTGCGACAAATCAGGGTCGGTCTGCATCACATAATCCTTCGCGGCGCCTTCAGCGTTGTACTCGTACGGCCCCTGATGCACGACCAAGTGACGTCCGCCAAAATTATCGAATGGTGGCGGCGAGGTGGTGGACCATTCGAGTGAAGTGGCCTCCCATGGATTATCCGGCGCCAGCGGACCCCACCACCGCGTGTGAATCAGGTTGTAGAGAAAAATCAACTGGGCCGCGCCAGTGAGCAGCGCTGCGATGGTAATGAACTTGTGCACTGGGATCAGGCGAATCAGATAATCGTCGGTGAAGGAGGCGTAGCGGCGGACGTTGCCCGCAAGGCCAAGGTAATGCATCGGCATGAAGATGCAATAGACGCCGATGAACGTAAGCCAGAAATGCAGCTTTCCCGAGCGTCTCGTTCATCATGCGGCCAATCATCTTGGGCATCCAGAAATAGGTGCCCGCAAAGATTCCGAAGATGGCCGCGACGGCCATTACGAAATGGAAGTGGGCGACGACAAAGTAGGTGGCGTGCAGATAGGTGTCGATGGCCGGCTGCGCCAGGAAGAATCCGCTGATTCCGCCGCTGATGAACACCGAAATAAAACCGAGGCAGAAAAGCGACGCGCTCGTAAAGCGCAAATTCGCACCATAAATCGAGCCCAGCCACATCAGCGTGGCAACCGTCGCGGGAATCGTGATGATCAGCGTCGGCACCGAGAACAGAATCGCCGAGAACGGATTCATTCCGCTCAGGAACATATGATGGCCCCAAACCATGTAGCTCAGGAAGCCGATAGCGATCATGCAGCCGATCATCACGCGCATCCCGCCGAGCAGCGGCTTGCGGGTGAAGGCCGGCAAAATGTGCGAAATGATTCCGAAACCCGGAACAATCGCGATGTAAACCTCCGGGTGCCCAAAGAACCAAAACAGGTGCTGCCAGAGAAGCGGAGAGCCTCCGGAGTGCGGCTGAAGATTGTCGCTGACGACCAGGCCCGCCGGCGTGAAGAAGCTCGTTCCAGCGGTGCGATCGAGAATCAGCAGGATGCAAGCGGGAAGCAGGTCTGCGAATGCGAGCAACCCGATGCACGCAGTGATAAACCACGCCCACGTGGAAAGGGGCATGCGAGCGAGCGTCATGCCCTTTGTCCGCAAGTCGAGGGTGGTGGCGATGAAATTCAACGATCCAAGCAACTGCCCAATACAGAAGAGCGCGATCGAAACCGCCCATAGATTCTGGCCCATCGCCTCGCCGGGTCCAGCGATCCCGCCTACCGAGCTCAATGTGGCATAAGCAGTCCAACCCGAAATCGGCGGCCCGTCTGAACGAAAAAAGCCGCGATCAGCACGAGGAAAGCGACGAACGTGGTCCAGAACGACATCATGTTGAAGCGCGGAAACGCCATATCCTCCGCGCCTACCTGGATAGGAAGAAAGTAGTTTCCAAATCCAGCGAATGGCGCATTCGTGAGAACGAAAAAGACCATGATGGTTCCATGCATGGTCATGAGCGAGAGGTAGTATTCGGGCGTCATCACGCCGCCCGGAGCGCCATTTGCCGAGAAGAGCTGCAAGCCCGGAATGCGCGAGTTGGCCCATCCAAGGTGAAGCCGCATCAGCCAGGAAAGAATCATGCCGAGAAATACGGCCACCAAAGCGAGGCCGTAATATTGCAGCCCGATTACCTTGTGGTCCAGGCTGAAGACGTACTTGTTGATGAATCCCTGCGGAGGGGAATGATGATGAACCGCCTGTTGTGCGGACATATCATGCATCGCTAGGCCTCACAGACTAAATTCGGCGCGCTGCCCAAAAAATCGCGGCCGTGCGGCGCCCTACCCGAAACTCATCTAATCTCCAGACTGCTGCTTCAGCCAATCGTCGATAATCGGACTGCGCCATCACCTGCAAGTAAGCCTTCATGCTGTAGTGGCCCAGTCCGCAAAGCTGCGTGCAGACAATTTCCCATTTCCCCGTTTTGGTGGCGGTGAAGTGAAGAGGAATATCGAGGCCCGGAACGATATCCTGCTGAATGCGCAACTCGGGAACGTAGAAATTGTGAATCATGTCCTTCGAATGCAGGGTGAGAAAAATCGGCGTATTCACCGGAATCGTGAGCGTTCCCACCACGATGTCGTCCCGCGCGGCAACGTCGTTTTCGGGATCGAGTCCAAAATAATTTCCATTCCCGTCGTTGATCTTATCCGGATGAATCGCGCCAAACACGCCGTCCGGCCCGGCGTAGCGGAAAAAGAAAGCGAACTGCTCGGCCTGCACGTCGATGTGCAGCGCGTGTGGATCAGGCTTCGCCATGTACATCGAAGCCCACACCTTCGACCCGATGAATGAGAGGCTGAGGATTTCCAGGCCGACGAGAATTATGCCGAATGCTACGACCGGTCTGTGCCCACCAGGCCAGTTCTTGATCTTCCCCTTGTAATTTCCAAACGCCCAGATGAACCCAGCGAGAACGAACTGCGAAGTGACAAACAAAATCCCCGAGCCTAGCATTGTCTCATCCAGTTGGCGGTCTACCGCGGGACCGTGTGCGGATACCACCTCCGGCATCCACCACATGTGCGTCACAATCGGGTAGACAGAAACCAGAGTGATGATGATAAGCAGAATTGCAAAAAATTTGCCCATCGGAGCTCGCCTCCGCGATTACACAACAATTCAGCCTGAGAGGTGCTGCGGCGCCCGCTCCACGCGGCAGGGCGCCAGATATCCGCAGTGCGCTGCTTCCTAATAAGGCATTGCTTTAAAGACAAAGTTCGCCGTTGCGGCACCGCCCGAGACCGTAACCTCCTGCGTCTGGGTTCCCATGTGCTCCTGCCAGGCGGTTAGCGTGTATTTGCCGGGCGGCACGTCCTTGATCGTAAAGGTGCCGTCGTCTCCCGTTATCCCGTAGCGAGAAGTCTTCAGCACTACGAAGTAGCCGTGCATCCACGGATGGATATTGCACTTCACCGCGATAAACTCGGGCTTCTCCCACTTAGTATCGATCGGGGGCGAGCCGGGAGGCTGCGACTTATTCCACTCTGCGTTCTGCTTCGGCATCGGGTGGATGTTGTGAGCCACTGGGTCGTTGTTGTAAACCTGAAGAGGTTGGTTTGCTTCCATCACCAGGACGTGAGGGACGTACTCGCATCCCTTCTGGTCATATCGCGCGGTAGCCGTGGGGGGCGGCGAACTCTGCTCGCCGGCAGAAATGAACACGACTACATCTTTGAGCGTGTTGCCCGGCCCTGCCTCCACGTCCTGCGTCTTAATTGGTGGATTGTGTTCTTTCGCACAGACCGGCTCTTTCGACATGTCAATCGGTTTCATTTTCGGGGGAGTGCCGGTGAATGTCACCTTCCCCGTAATGGTTCCGCCTGCCGGCCGCGCGGCGGTCACCAGCATCGCCGAGCCGGCGAGCCCGAAAACAGCCAACAAAAGAAAGAACTTCGTTCGCATGATTACTCCCCTTTTCGCAATTAGTCGATGAGGGTGACCTCACCATTATTATTCTATCGGCAGCCCTGCAGAAAACTACTGCCCCGCGGACTCGGCTCCGATCGCCTTGATCTGTCCCTGGTGCGTCTTCACGTACTCCAGCCAGACGTTGCGTGATTCCGATTGCACATTCGGCTGCAGCGTACGGAGAAAGTGCACCAGATCCCAGGCGTCTTGCGGCTTGAGCGAATCCGCGAACGACGGCATCGGTGTTCCGTCCAAGCCAGTCATGAAAATTTTGTAGAGGTCCTGGTTCGTTTCGCCGCAGCGGAAGCGCGTGCCATCGTGGAAATTGTAGGGACGAATCGGCTCGCCCTTGTCATCTGTCAGCGTGATTGCGGACGGACCATCTCCTCGCCCCTCAGGCCCGTGGCATTTCCAGCACTGCATTTGATCGAAAAGCTGCCTGCCGTGTAGGACGCTATCGATCGTCTGCGGAGGCTCGGGCGGAATCGTGATGGGAGTGCCGGCCTTCTGCGTTTGCCACTTGGGCGAGAAGGTTTTGATATAGGCAATCAGATCCACGCGCGTTTGCGGGGTCAGCGGACGCCAGGTGGGCATGAGCGTATCCACCACGCCCCGGGTGATCGTATCGTACAAGTCCTGATCGGTCGGTAGCGTCCCCGTAGGAGTGGATCTCCAACGAATAGGTCGCCTCGGTAAAATCCCTCGGCTTGGGTTCGATCCACTGGGCATTCTCGCCTTCGCCGTTTCCTTCCTTGCCGTGGCAGCCAACGCACCAGCGGCGGTAATCCTGCTTTCCCGCCTCTGCGTTTCCCGTCAGGCCGTTTACGCTGGCTCCCGTGTCCTGAGCGAGAGCAACGCCCGGAGTCGCGAGGGCCACACCGAAAGCCGCGAGCATTAAACTTCGGGTGATTTTCTTTGATAGTGCCATGGGCTCCTCGCTCCTTTAGAAGTCGAAGTCAAAACCGAACATCAGGCTGCTGCTGCTGATGGTGCAGTTGAATGATCGTCCCGCATCTGTGCACAGGCTGCCAAATCCCCCGCCCTGGTTTGTGATGCCGTTCGATCGCACGAACGAATACTCCTGCTGCAGAGCCAAACCGGCTCGGCTGAACATGAAGGGATACCAACGATTGGCAATCGTGAACGCGTTCAGGTTGCCAGTATTGCCCGCCACGAACTCAGTATCTGCTTGTTGAGCCATGTGGATTGTCTCCCAGCGAGCGATGACGATCCACTGGGGCGAAATAATGTACTGACCCTCGAGGAAACCACCGTTCCACTTGGGTGCGCGCTGCGTTTCGCTGAGTGTATCGATACGCGGATCGAGTCCATTTGCGAGGAAGGCGTTATCGTGCCCGTGGAGGTAAACCCCCTTCACCAGCCATTTGTTGAAATACCATTTCCACTCGAAACCCGACCGGTCAAATTCCTTGTTTCCCTTGCCGTAGATAGGCACGCCGTCAGAGGTTTGGAAGAAGGTTGGCGCAAATCCGAAGTAGGCGTAAGCACCCACCTTCATAAAGCCGTTTCCGAAAGTATTGAAGCCCTGCTCGAAGTGGCCGTAATAGTCATACGTCCGGCCAGCCGGATTTCCGTTCGACAAAAGGAAATCGGGATTGCCGTCCACGCTGCTCAAGACGGAAAACGCATAACGCGTGTAGCTGTTGACATTGTGGCCTGAAAGTTCGACGCCCATTTGGTTGTCGCCGATGCCACCGAACGGATTCTGATCGCCGAAGGGTGTGAAGTGGTAGATGTAATAGAACCCGCCATCTCCCGACAGTGTAACCAACCGCTTCTCGGAAACCGGGAGATCCAGTTCATATTTTCCGACCTTGAAATTCAGCCATGAACTGTGGAGCAAATTGTCGAATCGCACGAAAGCATTTTCAAAATGGAACTGGGCGTTTTCGTCCGAAGACGGCAGAACACTAAACGAGATATTCTTGTACAGCGTACCGGCAAACCAAAGGTCCAACCCCGAGAGGTCAAACCCGGTTGTCGTCAAGGTGCCAGGGCGGGAGCCACTCTCGCCGTCGCCCGCGATATTATCGACGACCTGATTGTTCGCGCTCTCGCGATGCCACTGCGGCGTAATGCGCACCGTAATCGGGAAGTAGGATGGATCGCGCGTAATCGGAGAGTCGCGCTCGTTCATCATTTGATAGCCGTTATCGCGAAACACCTGGCCGAAGTTATTCAGTTCCGGCCAAGCAATGTGGCAAGCCGAGCACGGCAGCCCATACTTCCGCGCGAACGCGGGGATCGCGTTGGCCGGTTTCGGCGCAGGGAGTAGAACGGCCACGAGCAATATGAGCGCCGGCACAGCCGCAACAACTCGGTTGGTCATTTTCGACGGCGAATGGGAATTCATCCGTGCCTCCTGATTTGAAAACCTTCGCACGCTGCGACAACGATTGAGCCAAAACTCGGCAAGAAGAGCGAAGAAACTTCACCTCTAAGCGCAAGAATCGATTGTGGAAAGGGGAGAAAAGCTCTCATACGCACGACGAAAATACCTTGGAATCAGAAGGTTGCAATTCTTCTTAGGGTATCTTTTTTCGTCGGCAATACGATATAGGTGGCCCTAGACCGAACGATACTCACTAAAATGTATCCTTCGATATATGCCTGAAACCATCCACCGCCACGTGTCAGTGCAGGCCGTACTGCGAATTCCCCAAATCTGTGAGAGAATCCGCCTGTTTAGGCCGCTGAGGTAGGAACGGGGGGCGCTCCAAACCTCAAAATGGTCCCATTCCAAACGCGCAATCCCGGCGAACATTACGGGCACCAAGCCTCGTCTAGGAGCGCAAATTGTCCGGCGTAGGTCTCAAAACTGTCTGGAAGGGTGACGGCGGAGAGGAAGGCTACTGCGTCTTTCTTGACTCGCTTCCTTTTCCCGTGTGGCTGGCTGATGAAGGCGGACGCTGCACATTTCAGAACAATGCAGCCCTGGAGTTTCTGGGTAAGACGCGAGAGGATGTGCTGGCGGAAGATTGGGCCAGCTTCGTTCATCCGGATGACTGCGCCAATTTAGCGCATCACCTCACCAGCCTGCGGGATGTCTCGTCACCGCGGCGAATCCAATTGCGCTTGCGAACCAGCACCGCCGAGTATCGTTGGTTTCTTTGCGCCCTCGCACCCCGACACGATGAGTCGGGATGCTTTTCCGGGTCCGTCGGCTACTTGGCGGATATCTCGGTCTTCAAGAAAACCACGGAATCGTTTTTCCGCACCGAGACACGCTATCGTCAACTCTTCGATTCGAACCTGATTTGCGCGATGTATACGAGTGTCGAAGGCGGAATCCTTGAAGCTAACCATAAATTTCTTGAGATGGTCGGCTACTCGGCGGACGATATCAAGGCTGGCGGCTTGCGCTGGATCGATATCACGCCTCCGGAATACAAAGCGCAAGCAGATGCGAACGCCAGTGAACTCCGCGCCAACGGCATATTCCAACCGATCGAAAAGGAATATATCCGCAAGGACGGCTCCAGAGTCCCCGTACTCGTGACTTCAGCCCTGTTGGAAGGTTCGACCACGGAGGCGATAACATTCGTAGTTGATATCACCGAACACAAGCGCACCGAACAAGCCACGCGACAGCATGCCGAGTCGCTTGCGAACGGCCAGATAGCCGCACTCAACAGGACGTTGACTCTTCTCGCCACCGAACCCTCGCTCGACACAGCTCTTAGCCACGTGCTGAAAGCAATTAGCGAGCAGCTTAGCGTGACTTCCTCCGGACTTCACCTCGCAGGTTTGCACGCGAACGATACGCTCCTGCACATGAACTACGACGATGGACAAATTACTCGCGGCGAGGATATCGACGACCCGTCCGCGCTTCAGCCTCTGCACGTGGCGCGCGCCACCAAGCGCTGGCAGGCGCAAAAAGGCGGTTGCCGCAAACCGGTCATTCTCGATGTATCCACCTCATCTGAATTTGACGAGGACGGGCGCGCCCGGCTGCTGGCCAACAATGTCTGCACCCTCCTGCTGGTTCCCTTGCTCGTGCACAATAAGTTGGTTGGCACGCTCAGTATTCGCATCAAAGAACGCCGCGAACTGCGTCGGGCTGAAATTGAATTGGCGCAAGCCCTCGCCCAACAGGCCAGCCTCGCCGTTCATCTCACGCATCTTGCCCAGCGCTCTCAGCAGGTGGCAATTCTCGAGGAGCGAAACCTCGCCGCCACCGGGCGGGCCACAGAGCTCGCTCGCGCCAACCAGGCTCTCAAGCAAACGCTCGATGTTCTCGCTACCGATCCGGAAATCGATGAAGTCCTCGGGCACGTTTTAACCGTAATTACGCAGGTGCTGGAAGGAACAGTTTCCACTCTGTGGCTGCGGGATCGCGACGACGAAACCGCCAAGCTGCATCTTGTCTTCAAGGACGGCCGTCTCGTGAGCGGAGCGGAGTCAGGCCATCGTCTCGCCGGTCAGACGTTGAGTTTGTCGCGCCAGGATTTGTTCGCCTTCGCCGTGTTTCGCCGCGGCCGCCCGGTGTGGCATGAAGTGGCCACAAGCGAAGCGCTCGACGAAACAGCCAGAACCTATCTGCAGCAACAAGGCGTGAAGGCCCTGCTCGGCATTCCGCTGATCCTTGCGGACAAAGCAATCGGCGCAATTGTCGTCCGCTTCTCCGAACTTCGCCAGTTCGGCTCGGTGGAATTAGAACTCGCCCAAGGACTGGCGCAACAAGCCACTCTGGCTCTTCAACTCACGCGTCTTGCCGAACAAGCCCGCAAAGCTGCTATCACCGAAGAACGGAACCGCATGGCGCGCGAGATTCACGACACCCTGGCGCAAGGCTTTACCGGTGTTCTCATTCAGCTGCAGGCGGCGAAACAGGTTCTCAATGGCGCCCACGAAGAAGCCACCCAGCATCTGGACTCTGCGATTGCCCTCGCGCGAGTGGGCCTCACGGAAGCGCGCCGCTCGGTGCAGGGGCTCCGGCCGCAACTGCTGCGCGATGGCAATATTGTCACGGCTCTCGATCAGCTGGTGCGCCAATTGGCCACCGATTCCCTGGTTCGCATCCGCTTTTCCTCAAATGGAGACGCTGAGCGCCTCTCTTGGTCGCCGGACATCGAAAGCAATCTCCTGCGCATCTCTCAAGAAGCGGTCACCAATGCTATGAAGCACTCTGGCGCAAATCAGATCAATGTTCGTCTCTCGGCGGGACCGGAAGCCATCCAGCTCGCCATCGAGGACAACGGCGCCGGCTTCGATCCCCACGTTAACTCATTGAGTCGCGGCTTCGGATTGATTAGTATGCAGGAGCGGGCGGACCGTATTGGTGGCGATTTGACCATCCTCACCAAACCCGGCGCCGGAACGAAAGTTCATTTACTGCTGCCGATTCTCCGCACCACAAAAACTGGAGAGGATGGCTCACAGGGAACCCATCCCTCGTAGCGTTTCGCCAGCGGTGGTTCATCGCGGTAGGCTTTCACTTCAATGTCCAGGAGCGAGTCAATTCGCATCATGATCGCCGACGATCACCCCGTCGTGCGCGAAGGGCTCGTCGCTTCGCTCAATCGCGTTCCGGATATGACTGTTGTCTGCGAAGCAGCCACCGGGCAAGAAGCGCTCGATCTATTTTCGCGGCATGTGCCCGACGTCGCGCTCGTCGATCTGCGTATGCCCGAGATGGACGGCGTCGAAGCCATTGAAGCGATTTGCGAGCGCTTCGGCGACGCGCGAATCATCATCCTCACCACATTCGAAGGCGATGAGGATATTTACCGCGCCTTGCGCGCCGGCGCCCGCGCGTATCTGTTGAAAGACACTCGCCTCGAAGACTTGATTCATTGCATCCGCATCGTCCACGATGGCAAGAACTATATTCCTCCCATGATCGGCGCCAAGCTCGCCGAGCGAATGAAGGGCCCCGAACTCAGCAGCCGCGAACTGGAAGTCCTGCGATTAATGGCCAGCGGCAAGAGCAACAAGGAAATCGCCAGCGCGTTGTTCGTCAGCGAAGGCACTGTGAAAGGTCATGTGAACCATATTCTCGCGAAGCTCGGCGCCAGTGGCCGCACGGAAGCGGCGCGCATTGCGCTGAAGCGTGGCTTGGTTCGCTCCGAATAATTCGGGATCGCCGAGCGCTTCGTCATACCATTCGACTTAATTTTTCTCATACGCCGATTGACTTGCCTCTCCGCGCGTCCTAAGATTCCGCCATTCTTGCGTCTCTCGGGTCTCGGTTTTTCAGCTCAGGAGCTTACTGGTGGCCGACTGGCAATACGCGCAATCCGACCGCTCCGAGCAGCTTGCCCAAATTTCCTACTATTCCGCGAAGAAACACGAGAACGGCCGCGAGATTGAATTCAAAATCACGCTCAAAGAATTCGTCTCGCCTCCGCCGGGCCAGCACACCCGCTTCTTCGCCGAAGCAGACAAGAAAGTGAATCAGAAATCCGTGGCGCTGCTTCCCTTCGGATGGGGAGACTCGGTTCTGAAAGCGCTGGCCGGATGCTTGCGAATGATTCGAGATTTCCCTTACGAAGAGGAGTAGCGCACCGCCGATGCCCATGAAGCTATCCACGCGGCAAATCAAGCCGGGCATCGTCCTGCTTGAAATCGCGGGACGCGTCTCCATGGGCGACGACTGCACTCTGCTCGATAGCGAAGTCGAACGCCACATCCAGAAGAACGAAAATCGCGTGATCTTCGATTTAGCCGGCGTGAATCATGTTGACAGCGCCGTGATCGGGCAGATCGTGAAATGCCTCAGCCGCCTCAAACGATCCGGCGGAGCCTTGCATCTCTCCGGAGTGCATGGAATGGTCGAGGGCGTTCTGAAAATGACGCAGCTCTATCAGGTCCTGGCCATCTACCCCACTGCCGCAGAAGCCGCCGACCATTTTGCGCCCACGCCGTAGCCGCAGTGGCGGCGCTTGACGCCCCGCCGTTCCTTGGCTCGACCCGCGCTAGAAAGCCACGTCCTTGATGTGCGTCGCAATAAACCACTGATTCCCGAATGGATCGATCACCCCAGCGCTTCGATCTCCGTACGGCTGATCGGCCGGAGGCGTCAGCGATTTTGCGCCCGCCCGCAGCGCCTGCTCGTAGACTGCGTCCGTATCCGGCACATACAAATGAAATCCGCAAGGCATCGGCTTGTAAGGTCCGTGCGCATCGCTCATCTCCAGAATCGAATCGCCAATCGCGATTTTCGCATGTGCGATTCCGCCCCCGCCCGACGGCACCACCAATTTTTCCTGGGCTCCGAATGCTTCCTTGATGAACTGAATGAAGCGCCCTGTATTCTCGAGCGCGAGATAGGGCGTCACAGCTCGAAGTCCTTCTGGAATCTTTTCGCCCTTCAACGGCGTCGCTACGTACCAGTGGTTTCCGAATTCATCTACGATCGATGCGCCGCGCTCGCCATACTCCTGGTCTGTCGGCTCGTTAATGGATTTGGCGCCTTTCTCGAGCGCCTTGGCATACACCGCATCCACGTCGTCCACATAAATGTGCAACGCCGCCGGCCTGGGCGGAACCTTCTCGTTTGCATCCGCCAATTCAATCACCGAATCGCCGAATCTGTACCTCCGCATGCATGACCGCGCTGCTTCCGGGCCTTTGCGCTCGAAATCTTTCCACACCGCCAAACACGTCCTTCAAAAATGCGATCAAGCGATTCGCATCGGAAACAATCAGGTACTGCGTAATCGTGTGAAATCCTTCTCGAACCGGTTTCACTGCGCTTGTAGCCATCTCCGCTCTCCTTTCAAGGTCCATTTTTAGTTCTGTCCTGAAATCTTCGCTGGGTAACCCGCGCAAGGCGGTCGCAACGCGAGCGAGCGCGGCGACATCTTTTTGGTCTCGTCCGTGCGCAAATTCCTCACCGGATAAAACCGCGCTCACCAACTCGTCGAGCATTTCAAATTGGGTTCGCTCAGCCATTTCTTGCACCCATTCGCTCGCGCAAACTTTGCATCGCGCGATATTGCAGCTGCTTCACCGCCCCTTCCGTGCGTCCCATCGCGTCCGCAATTTCGCGAATGCCCTTCTCCTCCGCAAAGCGCATTTCAATTACGCGACGCTGGTCGTCGGGCAGTTCGCGCACGAACCGGTAAACCGCGGCGCGGTCCTCCACGGGACCTGATATCGCATCCGCAGCCCCTGCTGCTTCCTTCATCTCCAGGTCAGCACCACTCGTCTCTCTCGCGGCGCGCTGCCGGTGGTTTGCGATCGTGTTCCTGGCGATCCGGAAAAGCCAAACCGCGAACGGCACACCTCGCCACTCGAAACGATCGAGCCCCTCGAGCGCCTTGCGAAATACATCCGCCGTCAGATCCTGGACCGCAGCTCGATCCTGCACCCGCCGCCCAATGAACGCGTACACGCGCTCGAAATGCAGCTCGTAAAGATCCCCAAAGCGGCGACGATCTCTCTTCGCCTCTTCGATGAGGATCCGCTCGTCAGTTTCGCTGCTGACGTCTTTCAACGCGCGCTCCGCTTACCCGATCGCCTTCTCATAACATAAACCGCTCAAGAGCTAAAAGGTCACGCCTACCGGATGAAAATCTTCAACTTTGGTTGGTACCCGCTAGTACGCCCGTTCTATGGCCTATCCTCCGTAGATTCAGTAGATTTAATGAGCACCAAGCACCAGGAGGCGACGAGATGGCAACTGCTGTCCAACTTCACGAAACCCCAGACGTTGAGCGGCACCGCAGCGGCCATGGCCGCCGTCGGGAACGACTCAAGGTCTCCCTGCCAGTGCAGGTTCAGCCATTCGACGCCCGATTCATCGACATTATTGATGTAGGTGAAGTAAGCGACTTTACCCGCGACGGCCTCTACTTCAGCACCTGTATGCCCCATTATTTCAAGGGCATGCGGCTGATCGTCACATTTCCTTTTGGCGACCAGGCCTCCGCCCACAAGCGTTTCCTCGCTACCATCGTCCGCATGGAGGACAGAGACGACGGGAATCTCGGTATCGCTGTTCGGTTTCTTCTGTAGCGCCCATTCCTCCGGCCGTATTTCCACCGTCGTTTGCCTTTGGGCAAGCCAGGTCGCATTCCGTCTTGTCACTCGCGCCCTGCCCGGCGAGAATACCGCTAGCGCAAATCGCATTGCCCGACGAGTTTGAGTTCTAGAGCATGCGCGTTTTCGCACGGGCAGCCAGGAAAAAACGATGTCACATGATCGGCACAAAGACCATCACCCGGACCACTCGAAACACTCGGCCGGAGTAACCGTCACTGACTCGGAGCGCCGCGAAGGAAATCGCCATATTTTCACTGCAGCGGCAGACGTCGTCGAAATCTCTTCGGGGGCTCGTTTTTCCACTCGCACCACTGACTTGGGACCCGGCGGTTGTTTTGTCGACACCACGAATCCCTTCCCGGTCGGCTCGAAACTCCACGTAAGACTGCACAAGGGCAAGACCAGCTTCGAGACCGCCGGCATCGTTGTCTACTCGCAGAATGGTCTGGGCATGGGAATCGCCTTTAGCGACCTGGCCCAGGAACGCCGCTCCGCCCTGGAATCGTGGCTGGCGGATTTAACCGGCGAGCGCCAATCGCATGACGTCATAACCTACGAAACGCGCGCCACCTTGAGTTCCTCGCCACAGCGCGGAGGTAGCGCAAATACCTCGCTCGTTCGTCTGGTCCAGCTAATGATTGGTAAGGGCATCCTGACTGAGGCAGAAGGCGCTTCGGTCCTGATTGATCCCGTTCTCTAGGTTAGGCAGCTTGGCTTGACTCTGGCCTTTATCGGGAATACGCTCCAAAACGGGGCCTTCCTGGGTGCGGGACTGGCGAAGTCTAATCGCCACTATCGATTGGCGAGGTGGTAATAGGACTAGCGAACTAGGCAACGGTAGGTATCTATTTCTCTGTTTAGGAAAATTTTACAGAGGATCTGGGCTTTTCGGGCACCTTGTAACTGCTTTAAAGTAAACAATATCAGCTTAGGAGAAATTAGACGACCAACGGCGATACTATTGCATCCTATGAGAAGTACGAGGTAAAAATGGGAGAGCGAAGAAAAGCTCGACGCTATGAGGTTTACCTACCAGTCCAGGTTTGCCTGGCGCGACACCGTCCCGCCGACTTCCACACGGGCCAGCTTCGCGACGTCTCCCGTAGCGGTATTTTCTTCCATTCAGAGGTCCCGCTCGATCCCGGAACACACGTTGAACTCACCTTCTCTCTCCCGGGCGAGAAAGAGCGTGGCACAGCTGTTCTCGTTCGAGCCAGCGCCAAGGCGCTCCGCGTAAACGCGCTGCCCGGCGAAATTTCTCCGCTCTACGGCGTAGCGGCTACGATCGATCGCCTTGATTTCGTCCGGCCGGTGGTTTCATCGGCCGCATAGCGTCGTTCGCAATCGCTGACTTGATCTCACAATTCCCTCACCTTGCTTCGGATTCTTCCTTTCGGCAATCTGCATCCCGGATACAATCGCTCGCGACTGGAAATCCTCTTTCGATGGCAACGCAATCTCTCAATACCGAGGAAGTGGAACGCTTGCTCCTCGGCGCTTTGTGCACGGGGCCATTGACGCTTGAAAATCGCACCGACACGCTTCGCAGCCTCGCTGATTACAACTGGATTCATCCTGACCATCGCGTGATCTACGAAGCCCTGCGGCGGTCGCGCCAGCGCCACTCGGCAGCCTTGCGCGAACATATCGTCGCAGAAATCACGCGCCTCGGTTTTCCGGACATCGAAGTGGAACCATTTTTCAATCCCTGCACTCTAACGAAAGCTGAAATCGTCGGGCTCGCAAACGCTTTGCTGGCAGCGGGACCTGACCGCGCACGCCAGAAATGAACGTACGCACTCTCCGCTACTTCACAATCGCCGACGTAACCCTGCTGCCCGCCTTTATTCTCTGGTTCATTTGGCAATTGCAATTCACGGCGCGCTGGACGTGGGTCGTTTTCGTCGGGCTGGATGATTTTCAGTTTCGCGCTGCATCGCGACACGCCGAGGACTTTAGGCTGGCGGGCAGATAATCTGTGGCCCGCCACAAAGCAAGCCCTGCTCTTTTTCGGCGTGATGATTCTAGGCTTACTCGCAATCGGCGCATCACTCCGAGCGCCTTTGCGCCTGCCGCCAAATCTGATCTCCTGGCATCGCCTTTGGAGTTACTTCGCGTTCTGCGTGCTCCAGCAGGTGCTTCTGAACTCACTGGTGCACAACCGCATGCTTTCACTTGTCACGCGGCAATGGTTTGCAGCCATATTGACGGGACTTATCTTCGCCGCGTGCCACTGGCCGAATCCCGTGCTCGTGCCGCTAACACTGATCGGAGGCACCGCCATGGCCTGGATGTTCGGCCGCTACCGCAACATCATTCCACTCGCCATAGGCCAGGCAATTCTAGGCTCGCTGATCTTCTGGGCTTTCCCGCTGGCGTGGCATCACCATTTGCGCGTTGGCCCGGGCTACTACTCCGCATGGCCACTTTAGTGGGCCGCCACCGCTTTCCTTGACGACACTTTCTTCAACGCAAATGCAATCGGCACCGTCGCGAAACATAGCAGCGCCAAATACCGGAAATCATCAATGTACGACCACAACGACGCCTGCGTATCGATCGCCCCCTCCAGCAGCTTATAGGTTCGATGCAATGCATCCACCGGATCGGTATGCTGGTTCATCAGCCCGTGAAATCCGTCGATCGCGTGCTGCAGCACCGGATTCTGCGGTGAGAACGAATGCGAAAGCTCGGTACGATGCAATTGTTCGTGCCGCGAGACGATCGTATTCACAATCGAAATCCCCACGCTCCCGCCCACGTTTCGAAATAAATTGTATAGCCCGCTCGCGTTTCCTATCTGGTTGTCGGGCAGCGCGCCCATCGCCAGCGTCGCCAGCGGCACGAAGACGAACCCGATAAAAAACCCGCTCACCGCCACAGCCCAGAACATGGACCACTGCCCCACGTCCAGCGTCATGTGTCCCAGCCATAAATTCGCCACCGCCACGCCGCCAAACCCCACCGCAATCAGCTTCCGCCCATCGAATTTTGAAAGCAGGTACCCAACGAGCGGCATTGCGAAAATGGCTCCCACTCCACGCGGCGCCACAGCCAGTCCCGCCGCCAGCGCCGTGTATCCCAGCAGCGTCTGATAGAAAAGCGGCAAAATCGTGATCATCCCGTAGACCACCGCGCCAAAAATCGCGATCTGCAGGCATCCCACCGCGAAATTTCGATTCAGCATGATTCGTAAATCCACCAACGGTTTCTTCATCTTCAGTTCGCGCCACAAGAACGCAATGAACGCCAGAATCAGCACCGCCGTCGCCCAGCGAATCCACGTGGCGCCAAACCAATCGTCTTCCTGCCCTTTGTCCAAAATAATCTGCAGCGCGCCCAGCCACACCGCCAGCAAACCCAGCCCGATCGCATCCAGCTTCCCCACCACCGCCTCGCGAATATATTTCGGGTCCACCACCAGCCGCGAAATCAGGATCACCGCCAGAATCCCGATCGGAATATTGATATAAAACGCCCACCGCCAGCTGTAATTCACCGTGATCCATCCGCCCAGCGTCGGCCCCAGCACCGGCGCCACCACCACGCCGAATCCAAACGCCGCCATCGCCTGCCCGCGCTTCTCCGGCGGAAAACTTTCCAGCAGAATCGCCTGCGAAAGCGGCTGTAGCGCGCCTCCGCCTGCCCCCTGTACCGCCCGCGCGATCAGAATCATCGGCAAACTCGTCGCCGCCCCG
The DNA here is from genome assembly GCA_963720655.1 of uncultured Acidobacteriota bacterium. GTDB lineage: Bacteria > Acidobacteriota > Terriglobia > Acidiferrales > UBA7541 > Palsa-295. Next base: position 19,047 of record CAVRFZ010000003.1, read on the forward strand.
CATGCAAACGACGAAACCGTAAAAATAATGATGCAGATCACCAGAAAATTCTTGCGCCCGAATTTCTGCGCGAACCATCCGCTCGCCGGCAGCACGATCGCATTCGCCACCAGATAACTCGTCAGCACCCACGTCGCTTCGTCGTTCGTCGCCGAGACGCTCCCCGCAATGTACGGCAGCGCCACCGCTGCAATCGACGTGTCCAGCACTTCCATAAACGTCGCCAGCATCACGGCGGCGGCAATGAACCATGGATTCGTTTGGGCGAAAGCGGGAGGCGTGGATTCGTTGGCCATGAGCGAGCGCAATCCGCAACTTGAACTGTAGATTTATCCGCGCCGCGATTCAATACAGCATTCCCTCGCGACCGTGGCAGAGCGGTAAAAAGTGAGGCCACTGCGACTACGTACAATAGATGCGCGAGCCTGTGCGAGCGACGCAAAATGAAAATGCGCCTCGTCTCCCCTCAAGAATAAATTGTCAGGTTAGCTGTTACTGCGAGGAAGCCAGAAGTCCGCATCAGCTGCAGAAAATTCCACCGCGATCTGCGCCTTGCCGCGCCCGCGACGGCTCGCTTGCACCACCCGGCATTCGCGCTCGGCATCGTTCAGCATGTTCACCAGAAACAATCGTTGCCCCTTCGCGACAGCAGTCGCGATGGTAAAAGAGCACCCATCATCGTTGATGTCCGCCGTCTCAGTCTCTTCGTGAAACGGCTGCTTCTCGGAATCCGAGCCGTAAACAAGCACCGGCACCGGCTGCCCCCACCGCTCGCTGCGACGCCGATCCGCCCCATCCGAGTTCAGATGCGCCGGCACCACGGCAGCCGAATCCGAATCCGTATCCGCGCCTGCGCCAGTTAAGCCACCCGCCCGCTTGCGCCCCTTCGCGCGCGACCGTTCATTCTCCGCCTGCTTCAACGCATCCCAAATGCGGCTCACCGCGGCTCCAGTAATCGCCAAAATATCAGCCTACTCTACAATAAACTGACTCTCCGCGCCGCAGCTGCCGCCCACTGCTCTCCTCTCCGTATGCGTTACTGTACGCCGCACTGTCCCTTCGCACAGGTTCGTTGCTACGCCCCGCACTCCGCGCCGCCTACTTCGGCTCGAGCACCAGCGGCAATCCATTTTTCGGATTGCCGATGATCACCACTTTCGCGTTGGTGCTCGCCGCCAGCCGCTCCGTCGCTTCAATTCCCTTCCACTCGAGCAGCTGCTGGCTGATGCCCTGCGCCACAGTCGTCTGGAAATCGCGAATTCCCTGCGCCTCGATTCGCTTGCGGTCCGCTTCCTGCTTTTCTTTCTGCAAAATGAACGCCATGCGCAAGCGAATCCTGCTCCGCCTGCTGCTTCGCTTCGATCGATCCTTTCAGCATCTGCGGCAACTGAATATCGCGCAGCAGCACACTCTGCACTTCCACGCCACGCGCTCCCTAACTGCCCCACGAGCTCCTTGGTAATCTGCTGGGCAACTTCTTCGCGCGCTCCGGTGTAAAGCGCATTCGCGCTGTGCTGCGAAGTCACAGCCCGGATCGTCGAGCGCAAATTGGGCTCGACCACCACTTCCACGTAGTTCGGCCCAATCGTCCGGAATACTTCAGCCGCCTTCTCCGGGCTCAAGCGGAACAGCAGCGACGTATCGAGCGTCATCACCAGCCCTTCGTCCGACGGCACGCTAGCCGTTTCCTTCAGCTCCTGCGTGCGAATCGACATCGTGTTGTTCACCTTGAACGGGTTCACGAAATGCGTGCCCTCCGGCAGAACGTCGCCCGTCACGCGCCCGAACAGCGTCAGCACGCCAACGTGGCCCGACAGGCACGTACGCAACCGACGCCCACACCAGAATCAAAATCAAAATCGCGAGCAGCACAAAGCCCAAGTTTCTGCGGCAACGAATCTCCCAGCTTGGAACCATAGTCGTGCAGCATATCTTCAGCATCTCTACGAGCGGAACGCGCTCATAGTCACCTCCAGTGACGTGTCCTTCGCGCCAGCCCGAACCAGCGCGCCGCCATTCTACCCTGCGCAGTTGCCCGTCAAATCGCTAATCCTCGGTACCGCCCGCACAGACGCGTCTAGCGATCTTCCGCCAGTAGGGGCACGCATGCCGAACGCCGCTCCGGCACACTGCGCCGCACACCCTTGGCTCGGACATCCAATCTCTGTTTTTTTGTCTTTGGCCCTACAGATTCAAATCCGAATACTTCGCATCCGCGACGCTTTGCGCCCGCGCCGCGATTTTAGGAAGAGTCGCCCCACGAGGATTCACCCACCGCCCAGCCACCGCCCACCCGCACTTCGGGCACCGCCCATCGCCCGTCAGCCGATTCTTCTTCACGCTATGCCACGACCGCTCCACCAGCACCGCCTTGCACGAAGGACACACCGTATTCGCGCCGTCGCTATAAATATTGCCCTCATACACGTAATGCAGCCCCGCCTCGAGCGCAATCCGCCGCGCCCCGTGCAACGTCTCCGCCGGCGTCCGCGGCTTATCCTGCAATTTGAAATCGGGATGAAACGCCGTGAAGTGCAGCGGCACATCCGGCCCCAGATTCTCGAGAATCCATTCCGCCAGCGCGCGCGATTCCTCCGGCGCGTCATTCAACGTGGGAATCATGAGGTTCGTAATCTCGAACCACACATTCGTCTCGTTCTTCAGCCACTTCAACGTGTCGAGCACCGGCTGCAAATGCGTCAGCGTAATCTTCCCGTAGAAATTTTCGGTGAACGCTTTCAGGTCGATATTCGCCGCGTCAATGTGATCGTAAATATCGTGAAACGCTTCGTAGGTGATGTACCCGTTTGACACCATCACCGTGTTCAGCCCGTATTCCTTCGCGGCGGCGCAGATGTCAATCACATACTCGCCCCAGATCGTCGGCTCGTTATATGTAAATGCAATCGAAGGGCACCCGTTGCGAATCGCCAGCAGCACCACATCCTCAGGCGGAATGTACGACGAGTTCACCTGGTCCGACCGCGACTTCGAAATGTCCCAGTTCTGGCAGAAGAAGCAGCCCATGTTGCACCCAGCCGTCCCCATCGAAAATATTTTCGTCCCGGGCATAAAATGATTCAGCGGCTTCTTCTCAATAGGATCAATCTGCAACGCAGCAGGATGCGCATACCCCAGGCTGTAAAGCTTCCCGCCCTCATTCGCCCGAATGTAGCAGAACCCAGCCTGCCCCTCCCCAATATGGCAATGCCGCGGACAAAGATAGCAGTGTACTTTGCCGCCAGGCTCAGCCTCCCACCAGCGAGCTTCGTGCAACGCTTCGGATTTTTGCAGAATCTTGAGTCCCGACATTTTTACGCCAGCCTTTGGAGACATTATACGCCCGTGCGACACGCCTGGCATGTTGCCTTGTGACTGCCGTGACTCCACGGCTCGGCACTTAACGCCGTTTGCTTTTCTCACGCCCCACGGCTTGAGAGGCAATCACCCTACGATCCATCTTTTCTTATTCACTTGCATTAACGATGTTTATTAATTATGGTTAACTACCATGCTTCGCAGGGCTCTGCCGGCACTTCTCGTGATCGCATCGTTAAACTTGTGCACCCCCGAGCCAGCTTTCTCGCAAGGTGAGACCACCAGCGCAATCGTAGGAGAGGTGACGGATGTAAGCGGCGCCACAGTGCCAAATGCCATCGTGACGGTAACGAATAAGGAGACCGGCTTACGTCGAAACGCCAGCACCGATGACGCCGGCCGCTTCAATTTTCCGCAACTGAAACCCGGGACGTATATTGTGAGAGTCGAAGCGGTTGGGTTTGAGCCTCAGGAGAATGATTCCGTAATTTCCGCATTGGGCCAGAAGCAGAACGTCGACTTCACGCTGAAGGTCGCGCAATCAAAACAGACCGTCGAGATACGCAGCGATGCGCCGATCCTGAATCCCGAGAACGCGAATACCTCCACCACCCTCAGTGCCCCCACACTCGAAAATCTTCCCAATCCGGGTGGCGACCTAACTTACCCGCTGCAATTCGCGGCCGGCGCGCTCATCAATACTGCGGGCAGCGGAAATGACTTTGTCGGAGGCACGAACGGCTACGGCAACGTGGAGTTCAATGGCTTGCCCGCTCTCTCGAATGGCTACATCGTAGATGGCCTGGAAACAAACGACCCGCTCACGAATCTCAATAGCGGCCTCTCGACGAATCTCGTCCTAGGCCTCAACTCGATCTCAGAAGTAACTGTCAACACGCTGTCCTACGCCGTCGATCAGGGCCGCTACGGGGCATCGCAGGTGAATTACGTCACGAAGTCCGGCTCGAACGAATTTCACGGCAACCTGTACGAGCTATGGAACGGTTCCCGCTTCAACGCCGCAAACTATTTCACCAATGCGACGCCGGGCAATCACAAGCCGCGCTCGACGGTGAACCATTTCGGCGGCAGCGTCGGCGGCCCCATTATTCACAACAAGCTTTTTTTCTTCTTCGATAGCGAATGGGTTCGCATCGCCTTGCCCATCGTCACCGCCACCACGGTTCCCACTTCCGCGTTCCAAAATTACGTCCTGCAGCAGCTTCCGCTCGGTGGCAAAGATTCCGTCACAGGCTCGATCTATCAGCCGTCGCCGCAATCGGTGCCCTTCTATCAAAAAATGTTCTCGCTCTACCGCAACACGAACGGTACGCCTCTCGCCGTTCTCGGCTGCCCGTTCGATACCGGAGGTGGCGCGCCCGCGATTCCCAACGACGGAAACGGCTGCGCCAATCGCCAAAGCGTCTCTCATTCGAGCGACGATCACGAGCAGGTCCAGACCGTGCGCATCGATTACAACATCAACGACAAGAACACCACGTGGTATCGCTTCCAGACCGACAACGGGCTCCAGGCTGCCTACACCGATCCCATCAATCCTCTCTTCAACGCACTTTCTCCGCAGCCGCTCTATTCCTTCGCCGCGGGCTACACGCACGTCTTTTCGCAAAACCTCGTCAATTATTTCAATCCTGCTTTCTCCTGGTACGGCAGCCTCTTCGGCCCCAGCGATTTCGACAAAACGCTCGCCGCCTTTCCCATCGTCCTCCAAGGACTCGGTGCAAATGCCCCGTTCACCACCATCGGCGGGCTCGACAACACCTGGGTCCAGGGCCGCCGCGCCTCGCGCTTTTTCATCAACGACAATCTCGCCTGGAGCCACGGCGCGCACGAACTCCGCTTCGGCACCAACACGCGCATTTTTCGCCTCAATGATTTTGACTTCGGCGAAGGCACCGTTCCCACCGTCACCTACACCACGCTGCCGCAATTCATCTATGGCGTCGCCTCCACGGCTACCAAAACTTTCCCCACCTCGCCCAACGAGCCCTTCAATTTCCTGAATCTCGATCTCTACGCGCAGGACACCTGGAAAGTCACCAAAACGCTCACGTGGACCTTCGGCCTTCGCGACACGTTGAACTCCAATCCCCTGAATCCGCATCAGCACATCGCGCGCCTGCGCGGCTCGTTCGATTCCATCTCGCACGACGTGAATCAACCGCTCAACGCCGCGATTCAAACCGGCCTCGGCAATATATTTTCTTCCACGCCCCTCGCGATTCTTCCAGCCGCGCACCGCAATCGCATGGCAGTTCGAGCCGAAGTCCGTCCTGCGCGCAGGCTTCGGAATTTTCAGTGACATCCTGCCCGGCAGCGTTGTCGACGTGGTTGGCGTGAATCCGCCCTACGTGAAATCCTTCCAGGGTGGGCTTCTCGGCACGGTCGGTGGCACCCAGATCGCACCAGGCGTTCCCAATAGCGCGGTGGACGCAACCATCGCCGCCAACAGCACTTTCACCTCGGGCTTTCCACAAGGCGAGCTTTCCTGCGCTTCACCCCAAGCGAATCCCGCGAATTGCCTTCCGCCCGTCGCGATCACCGCCGTTCCCAGCGGCAAACTTCACGCGCCTTACTTCATGGAGTGGAGCCTCGGAGTCGAGCACCAGTTCGGAACCACCGGTAGCGTCCACGTGCAATACGTTGGCACGCGCGCCGTGAATCAGCCCTATCTCTCGCAGGTGAACGGCTACCAAGCCGTCTGCGACGGCTGCTTTGCCCCGTTTCCCTACGCGGAACCTACCGATCCGCGATTCGGCGCCGTCACCCAACTTTCCACCGGCGCGAACAGCCACTACAATGGCTTGCAAACCTCTGCCTCAAAGCGTCTCGGCCACGGTCTGATGGGGCAAATCAACTACACCTTCAGCCGCTGCATGGACACCGTGTCGAATGGTGGATTCCTGCAATTTTCCGCGGGAGGAATTCTTTCGCCGCTTCCGGGAGATTTAGCGCGCGATTACGGCCCCTGCGACTACGACATCCGCCACAATCTCAACGCGCAATACACCTATCAATTTCCGGCCAAGGTTGAAAACCGGCTTCTCGGCTATGCGCTCAACGGCTGGCAGCTTTCCGGCACCGTCTTCTGGCACAGCGGCATTCCCTTCTCCGTCTTGAGCACTCCGTATTCGGCCAATGGCAATGGCATCGTCAACGGCAGCGGCCCTCAATTCGCGAGCGTCGTCCCCGGCCAGCCGCTCTATGAGCACAATCCGATTTCCGGCGTCACTCAACCCGGCACGCTGCAGTGGCTCAATCCCGACGCGTTCGTCTCCGCCGTCGACCCCAGCACCGGCGCATGCGCTGGAGGCGACAGCCCCGCGAATTGCCAGTTCGGCACTCTCGGGCGCAATGCCCTGCGCGGCCCCGATTTCGCCTGGAGCGATTTCTACATCACCAAATGGTTCGCCCTCACCGAGCGCGTCAAGCTGCGCTTCGACGTCCAATTCTTCAATGTGTTCAATCATCCAAACTTCGGCCTGCCCAACATGGTCCTCGCCGGCATCCCCGCCAAGCCCACCACCCAAACCGGCTTCGGCGCCCTCACCTACACCACCTCTCCGCCAACGGGCCTCCTCGGCGTAGGTCTCGGCGGCGACAGCACCCCCCGCATGATCGCCTTCCAATTGCGCCTCGAATTCTAGCCTCGTCCCTTGTAGCGCCGGATCACCCTGAGGCACGAAGGGCATCTTGCGCGCTCTCCGCGTCCCGCCGCACTTCGCGGGGCCGGCTCCTTTTGCCGTTCGCCGTTCGCCATTCGCCTTTGCCTTTGTTGTTGCAGTTCGGATGTAGCTCAAGGTGGGAGCCCCTTGCTTTAGCAGGGGGAGCTGGACTTCAGTCCCGCGCAGCGCGGTCCTTGCGTCCCGTACGCATTTTGCGGGGCAACGCGCGCAAGCCAAGTCGGGGCTTCAGCCCCGAAATTCGCGAAGGCCCTGCCCCTCGCCAATAGGGCAATGCCGCAGACAAAGATAGCAATGCACTTTTCCGTCAGCTTTAGCCTCCCACCAGCGAGCCTCGTGCAACGCCTCGGATTTTTGTAGAATTTTCAGATCCTGCATTTAAGCCTCAACCTTTGTTGCCATCATACGTTTCCTGGAGGCTCGAGGCTGGAAGCTGGAGTTTGGTAACCGGTATCGGCGGTTAAAATACGGCCACTTTTGGACCGAGTAGAAAGCGGGCGATAATATACTTGAGTCACCAAGACTCCCTTCATATGCTGATGCCATGCCGGGAATAGACGATTCCTATGCCAAACTTCTTTGGGCGGGAGGACACCTTAAGACTCTCCACGCCGAGATAACCAATTTCGCCGCGAATCCCTATGCCGTTACCCGCGAGGATGACCTTGAAAGCAGAAGGCACATCCTGCGCCTTGAGCTCCTGGACGTCCCGACGCACATCTGCCATCGCGGGTGACATGGTCTACAACATGCGTGCGTCCCTCGACCAATGGTTTGGGGTTTGGCTAGATTGAATGGCATTCCACAACCCACCGCGTTCCCGGTTGTCGATGGCCCTGTCTTGACCAAAAACAAACTGAGTTCGTTCAGGCGGAGTCTCGTCGGAGTTCCCGACGAGGCGGTTTGCGAAATCGACTTTCCTCAGCCATATCACAGGGGGCATCCTACAAAACTCATCCGCTGTGGTGGCTCGACGAGATATGTAACCTCGACAAGCACCGAAGGATCCCGCGAACGGAAGCGTGCAGGTTTTGCGTTTTCCGAACGTCACACCCGAAGAGATTGCGAGTCGCATTGTGGCCATCGATAGCACGGACGACGGCTTTATAGTGACCACTTCGCTTGCCTTTAAGCACAAGCTCGATAATTATTATCTCCAAGCCTTTGAGGTATTCTTCGGCGGCGACCGTCTGGAATCTCGGAGCAAACCGGGACTCTGGCAAATATATAAATTCATCGCTGACAGCGTTTTCCCACGATTCACACGCTTCATTAAATCGTAGACTTACTGGACTCTCCTGCTAGAATCGCGGCCTAGAGGCGACCTCACTTGCAGCGACTCTATCTAGGCATCGTTTGCGGTTTAGTGTTCGGTGGAATAGATACCGCGATGATGATTCCCCTGAGCTTTCCTGACAAGAGAGCCGCGATGCTTGGCGCGTTCATCGCTCGCTTCGCGCTTGGATTCGTTATCTGCAATATCAAACTCCCGTGGCCGGGTTGGGTGGTCGGATTGGTCCTCGGCATCCTGCTAAGTCTGCCCGATGCGATTATCACCAAAGCCACGATTCCGATTCTTGCATCCGGTGCAGTGGGCGGAACGATAATCGGCTGGCTCGCTTCAAAGTACGGGCGCTAAATCAAAAAGTACGGGCGCTAAATCAAAATGAATCACTACCGCGTAGTTATTCAGATATACAACCGCCCAAATCCATGCTACCATTGCCCGTTTTTATATGATGACGAAGACGACACTATCGGACGGCAGGCGCACTCGACCGCGATTCGCGGCCCCCACCCCAACCCCGCCCAAATAACTCCCCAATTCCTAATAGGAACAATCGAACAATCAGAAAATCACTCAACTCCCGCAAAACAAACCACATACCCAAATCCTAATGGACACAAATCACACTTTCGAATCCGCCGTGCCGAACACGATTTTCGCGAATCTCCCGATTTCAACGAGACCGCTGGGCGCGGCGGCGGGTGGCGACCCAGTCGAGGAAGCGCTCCATGCGGGCGCGTTCACGCCACATCAGGGTGAAGAATTTGCGGGCGTTGAGATTCGCGGCTTCGTGGCCGAAGAAGGTTTCCATGCGCCATTGGATGTAGGGGGAGGCCCAGGGGCGGAGGCGGTAGCCTTTGGAGATGATCCAGTAGTAGCGGAGAGCGTTCAGCATCGTGGAGCGGAAATGGGAAATTGGAAATTTGAAATTGGGAAGCGCCTCGCCCAGCATGGGCTCAGAGCCGATGGTAGAATCGGCGCGGGAGCGACGAGAGGACGATGACGGAAGCGACGAGCGCTGAAGATCATTACTACGCCGGGATTGATTTTTTCGGCGAGGGGAAGCTGGACGAGGCGATTGCGGAATACGAGCGCGCGATTGCGCTTGATCCGAAATTTGCGGACGCGCTCCATGGTCTGGCGCAAGCATACTACGCGAAGGAAGATTTCGACCGGACGATCGAGGCGGCGCGGCGGATTCTGGAGATCGAGCCGGAGGATATTCTGGCGTGGACGACGGTGTCGCGCGCGTATCAGCGCAAGGGGATGGTGCCGGAGGCGGAGGAGGCTGGGAACAAGGCGCGCGTGCTGGGTTGGAAGAAGGAGTTGCGGAGCAGAAGGCGAAGGGCGGCGCGTGAAGTAGAAAACGGAAAGTGGAAAATAGAAAATGGAAAGATGGAAGCGACACAGTTCTCGTGGCTAACGCCGATGGGCAAGCACCACGCTGAGATCCTTCGACTGCGAGTCGGCCGTCCCGCAGGAGCGGGACGAAAAGCAGAAGCGGCCGACTCTCCGCTCCCTTCGTTCCTCAGGGCACAGGATGACGACGTTGTTTGCAGCCGCCGCGATGTTAGGGGGCGCCGTGCGACGGCGGCTTCGGCTACCAGGGCATTCTCCGCCCCCCTAGCCCGCCCGTCTCAGGTCAACTCCGCCAACGGCTGGCCGGAGCGGGACCTGAGCCACGCGGGACAAGTGCCGGCAAAAGGCTTGGAGTCGCGCACGCGAAATAGAAAAGGGCCGAGTCGGCTTGGCTCGGCCCCTTGCTGTTTTGCAAATTCGAGTTGCTTGCGCTTGGGGCACAGGCAGGTCTGAATGCCTGCCCTACCAAACTGCTAGAGCGCGCTGCAGACGGATTTTACTTCGGTGTAGTGCTCCAGCACTTCGTGTCCCATCTCGCGGCCCCAGCCGGATTGCTTGTAGCCGCCGAACGGCAGCGCGGCGTCGAAGACGTTGTAGCAATTGATCCAGACGGTGCCGGCCTTCAGCTTGGAAGCCATCGCGTGCGCTTTCTTGATGTCGCGGGTCCAGACGCCTGCGGCGAGGCCGTAGATCGTGTCGTTGGCCTTCGCGACGATTTCGTTCGAGATCGCTGAACGGAATCGCGGTGACCACCGGCCCGAAGATTTCTTCCTGCACCACTTTCATTTTTCGTTGGTGTTCACCAGCACGGTGGGCTTGACGAAGTAGCCCTTGTCGCCGTCGCGCTGCCGCCGGCGACGGCCTTCGCGCCTTCGCTCGAACCCCGATTCGAGATAGCCGCAGACGCGATTGAGCTGCTCTTCGGAAACCAGCGGGCCCATGTCGCTGTGCGGATCGAAGCCCGGGCCGACGCGGATTTTCCGGCGTGCTGCGCGACGCCGTCGACGACTTTGTCGAAAACTTTCTTTTCGACGTAAAGGCGCGAGCCGGCGCAGCAGCACTGGCCGTGATTGAAGAAGATCGCGCTGGCGGCGCCGGGGATGGCGGAGTCGAGATCGGCATCGTCGAAAACGATGTTGGGCGATTTGCCGCCCAGTTCGAGCGAGACTTTCTTCAGATTGCCGGCCGCGGCTTGCACGATCAGCTTGCCGACTTCGGTGGAGCCGGTGAAGGCGACCTTGTCGACGTCCGGATGCGCGGCCAGCGCGGCGCCGGCAGTTTCGCCGTAGCCGGGAACGATATTCACGACGCCGTCCGGGAATGCCGGCTTCCTGAATCAGTTCGCCGAGGCGCAGCGCGGTGAGCGGAGTTTGCTCGGCGGGTTTCAGCACGACGCGTGCAGCCGGTCGCCAGCGCCGGGCCGAGTTTCCACGCGGCCATCAGCAGCGGGAAATTCCAGGGAATGATCTGGCCGACGACGCCGACGGGTTCGCGCACGGTGTAGGCGAGAAATTTGCCCTGGCGTCGCGAGCCGACATGCGGAATCGTGTTGCCTTCGATCTTGGTCGCCCAGCCGGCCATGTAGCGGAAGAGATCGACCGCGAGCGGAACGTCGGCGACGCGCGCGATCTTGAGCGGCTTGCCGTTGTCGAGCGATTCGAGCTGCGCGAATTCTTCGGGGTGCTTTTCGATGCAGGTCGGCGAGCCTCCAAATCATGCGGCCGCGTTCGGAGGGCGACATTTTCGACCACGGGCCGGTTTCAAAAGCGGCGCGGGCGGCTTTTACGGCGCGGTCGATATCTTCGCGGTCGCCTTCGGCGACGTTGCGAAAGCACTTCGCCGGTGGCGGGATTGTACGTCGGGAAAGTTTTGCCGGAAGCGGAGTCGACCCACTTGCCGTTGATGAGCATCTTGCGCTTCTGGGCTACGAAGTTTGTGACCTTATCGTCGAGCTGAACTGCGTGCGTGGCTGTTGCCATTTCTATTCCTCCTCTTGGGATCTGCTTTTTATTATTTTGGGAAATTGTGAGCCTGGGGTGCGGCTCGAAGTGCTATCTGCGGGTTGGAAGTAAACGAGCATTCAGCGCAGAGCGTTTGTTTCGGCGGGGCGTGCTTTTGCCCCGCCAGATTCTGTCGGTGCAAGGCCTATGATAGGCGCGTGGGGTAGCGGATGGCAATAGGCCGGAATTGTTGCGCGCGAAGAATTAGCGGCGGCGCTTTCGGCGCGGTTTCGCTTTGGAACGCTTCGCGGTGGCGCGGTTTTGTGTGCGTTTCGCTTTGGGCCAGGGCGGAGCGAGAGGGTGCTTAGGCTGGTACAGGCCGAGTTCGGCGCCGCCGGGGAGGGTGATGGAGGTGACGAAACCGAAGCGGGCGTCGGTGATCGGGCTGCTGAATTTTACGCCACGCTTTTCGAGATCGGCGACGGTGGAATTGATGTCGTCGCACATCAGGTAGAGCTCGTAGTGGCTTCCCTTCTCGGCCGGGTGCATGCCGATTTCGGCCGGCGGGAGGCTGAAGATGAGCCAGCCGTGGCCTGCGTCGACGTGGGGGAGTTTGAGTGTGTCGCGGAAGAATGCGCGGATTTCTTCGGCGTGGTCGGAGTGGATCAAAGCGTGGGTGCCGGTGATCATGGTTTGCCTCCTTTAGAGCTCGCGTGTCTTGTTCATGCGCTTGGTTGCCATGAAGCGTTTTGGTTGCTGAGATCATTGCGAATGACGCCCCTCAGCGGCTCGTTTGCGACAGTCGGGTTACGGCACGGCTGAAGCCGTGCCCTGACGTGTCAATGCCCTGGGCTAAAGCCCATACATGGGGGCGCTTTTTTGCTGGACTGAAGTCCAGCTCCCCCGCTGAAGCGGGGGCTCCCACCGAAAATCCTCAAACTTCCATCGACTTCCCCCAAAACCCCTCGCTTGCCGAGCCTCGTCGCCTGCCGAAACCTCATCCCACTGAAAGCTCCGACATCCCCAAAACCTCCAAATCCCACTGACACCGAGCGCGCCGATTTAGATTGGGTAATGGGTGGGGGTGCGGCGGATTGTGATCCAGCGCAGCTCGGTGAATTCTTCCAGGGCGGCTTTGCCGCCGAAGCGGCCGTAGCCGCTGTCTTTTACGCCGCCGAAGGGCATTTGTGGCTCGTCGTGAACTGTGGAGCCGTTGATGTGGCAGATGCCGGTTTGCATTCGCTCGGCGAAGCGCATGGCTTTGTTGACGTCGCGGCTAAAGATGGCGCTGGAGAGGCCGTACTCGGTGTCGTTCGCGATGCGCAGGGCTTCTTCGTCGGTGTCCGCGACGACGACGGACACGACTGGTCCGAAGGATTCCTCGCCATAGATTCGCATTTTCGGGTGTGACGCCAAAAAGAACGGTGGGTGAATAACAGTTGCCATCGGATTTTCCGCCGCAGAGGATTTTGGCGCCTTTGGCTACGGCGTCATCGATCAATTCCTGGACTCGGGCGGCTGCGGCTTTGTTTATTACCGAGCCGATTTGCGTGTCGGGTTGAAGCGGATCGCCGACTTTGAGCGAGCTGGCTTTCGCGGCGAGTTTTTTGGCGAACGTTTCGGCGATCGGTTTTTCGGCGACGATGCGCTCGGTGGACATGCAGATTTGACCGGCGTTCATGAAGGCGCCGAAATTGGCGGCGGCGACGGCGGCGTCCACATCGGCATCGTCGAGGACGATCATCGGGGCTTTGCCGCCCAATTCGAGCAGGACGCGCTTGAGGTACTTCCCTGCCTTCTCGGCGATGATGCGGCCTACTTTCGTGGAGCCGGTGAAATTCACGCGGCGCGTTTTGGGATTGGCGATGAGTTCGTCGACTACATCGGCGGCATCGGCCGGGGCGTTGGTAATGACATTGATCACGCCCTTCGGGAAGCCCGCTTCCTCGAAAACTTTGGCGATTGCGAGGTGAGTGCCCGGGGATTCTTCCGATGCTTTGAGTACGACCGTGTTGCCGTAGGCGATCGGGATCGCGACGGCGCGCATGCCGAGAATCATGGGCGCGTTCCAGGGCGCGATGCCGACAACTACGCCGACTGCCTGGCGCGTGGCCATCGCAACGGTATCGGGAAGATCGGAGGGAATTATTTCGCCGATGAGGCCGTAGGCTTGCGCGGCGGCTTCGCGAAGAAGTCCTGCTGCGAAGATGCAATTGAACATGCCCCAGCCGAAGGTTTCGCCGGTTTCTTCGGCGGTGACGCGTGCGATCTCGGCCTGATGCGAGTCGAGAACGTCGGCCGCTTTGAGCAGTAGCTTGCGGCGGACGGCGGGTGCGGTGTTACTCCAGGTGGGAAATGCAGCGGCGGCTGCTTCGATGGCACGCTTCGCATCTTCTCGCTTCCCGGCGGCAACTGTGGAGGCAGGCTTGCCGTTGAACGGATTCGCTTTCTCGTAGGTACCTTTGGCGGCTGCGTCCGTCCATTCCCCGTTGATGAAGAGCTGATGCGTCGTGGTGGTGCGCTGGTCGGTGTTGCTGATCGGTTTGCCGGTCCATAGAGCCTCCGCGCGGTGAGAGAGTATATTTCAGAAAGAGGAGGAACGGAAGCGGTTTTCGGGCGGGTGCGAGTGGAACCGACAGGCGTGCCAAATCATCTTACATACAGGTGGGGATCCCGGTCCTGCGGAGGCAGTTTCCTATGAATACGCGAAAGTTATTTTTCAAGGGGCGGCTTTTGGTCGCTTCAATTGCGGTCGTTCTGGCGCTCGGCGTTACCGCGTTGAAGCGGGATGACAGTCGCAGAAGAGATGCCGAGAGAGATGGGAGCCGCGCTGCCGGAGTGAAGGCGGGGCCGGGAGACGAAGGGAAACTTTTGAAGGGCGAGGGCGCTTATGGCGACTGGCGTGAGGATGCGCCGGGCGTGGAGCGATTGATTACGCCCGCGGATTTGCCAAAGCCCTATGCAACGAAGTCGGCGGATAACTTCGCGCGGATGGTATCGCGGCCGAGTAACGCTTGGCCGCAGGCGTTGCCGGGATTCAAAGTTGACCAGATTGCGACCGGATTGAGCGGGCCGCGATTGATTCGAACAGCGCCGAATGGCGATCTATTCGTCGCCGAAAGCGAGAAGGGGAAGATTCGTGTGCTCCGCGGAATCGGCGCCGATGGACGGGCGCAGACGGTGCAGGTGTTCGCGACCGGTCTTAACAAGCCTTTCGGAATTGCCTTCTATCCGCCTGGGGCAAATCCACAGTTCGTGTATGTAGCGAATACCGGTAGCGTGGTGAAGTTTCCTTATCAGAACGGTGATTTGCAAGCGCGCGGGCGTTCGCAAAAAGTGGTGGAGAGGCTGCCCGGAGGCGGGCACTTGCCGGGCGGCGGGCATTGGACGCGGGATATTGCATTCTCCCCGGACGGGCAGAAAATGTTCGTGTCCGTGGGCTCAAAGTCGAATGTAGACGACGATGCGGCCGAAGATCATCGCGCGGATATTCTGGAATTTAATCCGGATGGATCGGGCGAGCGGATCTATGCGGCAGGAATTCGGAATCCGGTGGGGATCGCGATCAATCCTGCCACTGGTGTGCTTTGGACTTCGGTGAATGAACGCGACGAACTCGGCGACAATCTGGTGCCCGATTACATCACGAGCGTGAAGGACGGCGGATTTTATGGCTGGCCCTGGTATTACATCGGGCCGAACCAGGATCCGCGTCACGCCGGGAAGCATCCGGAACTGAAAGACAAAGTGATTGTGCCGGATGTGCTGCTGCAAGCGCATTCCGCATCGCTCGAGATGACTTTCTACGAAGGCAAAATGTTTCCGTCCGAATATTCGGGGTATGCATTTGCGGCCGAGCACGGATCCTGGAACCGCGCGAAGAGGACGGGGTACAAAATTATTTGCGTCCCGGTGCACAATGGGAAAGCTACCGGCGAGTATATGGACTTCGTTACGGGATTCGTCACGCCGAACGGAGAGGTTTGGGGGCGGCCGGTGGGAGTTACGGTGGCGTCGGACGGCGCGCTGATTTTCACGGATGATGGATCGGACAGCGTCTGGCGCGTGACCTATACCGGGAGCAAATAGCTGAAGGCTTCGACTGCGGGCTGGCGAAATATTGTCTGCGCTGCGACGGCGGCGCTTCTATTTCTTTGTGCGCCCTCGCGCGCGATGGCTCAGGCGTCTGCAAAGACAAAATCGCAGGCAAAGACGGCGGCCGGCGGTAACAACACTCACGATTGCGGCGGCGGAATCACAGTGCGCTTTTTCCCGGCGCGAGCAGTGCAGGGCGGCTTGCTGCGGCTCGAAGTCCACGGGCAGACGGCGCTCGCCAAGGTGACGGGAGAATGGACTGGGCGCGAAGCCGTGCGTTCAGTCCCCTTCTGGCGCGACGCAAGGTACAAGGGTTTCTTCCACGGGTTCCTTGGCGTCGATCTCGCACATCCTCCTGGAAAATATGAGTTGAAACTCAGCGTGCAGCCGGAATCGAGCGATTCGGTGAGCTGCGGGGTTCCCGTTCCTGTGATGGCTGGTAAATTTCCTGAAGAGAAGCTGACAGTAGCGCCGAAGTTTGTCCAGCCGAATCCGGAAGACGCGAAGCGGGCCGAAGAAGAGGGCGAGCGCTTGCGCGCACTCTTCGCACCGCGACTCCAGACAAGTTATGGATGGGCGCTTTCCGGCTTCCCCTGCCCGGCATCCATACGGCGAAGAATTTTGGACGGCGGCGTGTGCTGAACGGAACGCCAGGTTCTGCGCACAGCGGAGTGGATATACCTGCTGTGGAGGGGACGCCGATACATGCTTCGCAGCGAGGGCGGGTGGTGCTGGCCGAGAATTTATATTTTGCCGGGAATACTGTGGTGATTGACCACGGATTGGGCGTGTACACGTTGTACGGACACATGAAAGTGATCGGCGTTCAGGTAGGCGAAACGGTTGCTGCGGGCGCCGTGATTGGTCGCGTGGGAGCGACGGGTCGCGTGACCGGGCCGCACCTGCATTGGGGACTTACTGTGGACGACTCGCGTGTGAATGCGCTCGATATTGTGGGGCTGCCGGGAAGCTAGTCGCACGCTTCAGGGGCCGACCGGGGTGCGGATCGTGGGCGGGCCCGAGACGGCGGCTTTTAATTCCTGCTCGCCATTTACAACCTCGAGCACTTTCTGCGTTATTTCGTCATCGATCGACGATGCTTTCCGCAATTCCACCGGGTAGCGCACTCGGAATTCGAGGCCTTTGTCGGTGAAACGGAGTTGCGGCTCGGGATTGGGGGCTTGCATATAGATGTCGATGCGGCGCTCGACGTCTGTGTGCTGGCGCTCGATGTCCTTGCGATATCCGTCGTAGACGGAATTCACGGCTTGCAGAATTTTCTCCTCCACGGATTTGTAATTGCTGCCGGCAACAATCGGAACAGCCACTTCGTGCCAGGTGTAGTCCGTGCCGGGAATCTGCTTGTAGAACGGAACACCTGCCTGAAAAAAGACGGAATTTGAAAACACGGCGATGCGCCCGGTGGGATAGAGATCTCCGCCGCTTGCCGCTAGTTCCATGATGTAGAGGCGCACAAGCCCGATATCCACCACATCGCCTGTGACGCCGGCCACGCTAACGCGTTCGCCCACGCGGATGCCATAACGGCCGATGAGAAAGAAATAGGCCGCAATCGAGAGCAAGACAGCTTGCAGGCCGACGGCGATACCGGCCGTGACGAATCCCGCAAATGTGGCGAGCGAACTGAATTCACTCACAAATCCGAGAATGAGAACGATACCCATCAGGAAGCCGACCACGAAGCGCCGGACGGTGAGGAATTGGCGGCGACGGCGCACATCGGGGATGTAGCGGAACGTCGCCCTGCGCCACACTTCCGAAAGCAACAAAACGAGTCCCAGCGCGACGACGATCGTTCCCACGTGCAATAGCAATGAGCGCAGAGCGTAACCCGATTGGCGCGTGATGGACCGGCGCCATTCGAGAAGATTCGCCTTACTCTGATCGAGCACGACCACTTCCTGGCTCAAGGGGACGAGTGCGGCGGACAGCGACTTAAATCTCGCGGCGAGAGCGTCGTATTGCGGCTTCAAATTCGCGGCTGGGGCGGGATTTGAGGTGGCTGCTTGAGCTTGATTTTCGAGAGCGGTGCTCTGCTGGATAGTGGCCTTCATCGCGTTGCGAAGCGGCTGGCGCAACACGTCGGCGACATCGCGAAGGTTTTGCGTTTCGTTGGCGAGCTGATCGATCTCGCGAATGCTGCTCATTTCGGTATAGAGAGCTCCCGCTTCCCCAATCAGACCGGTTGACTTGGAAGCGGCCGCTTGCGTTTGATTCGCGGCGGGAGCGACCTGCGCGGCTGGCTTGTTTTCGGTCTTTTGATTGGTAGGGGCGAGGCTGAAAATCTCCGGCACGGATCGTGCCAGCGCATCGATGCTTCCTTGCAGGCCTTCGGCTGGCGTGTCGTTGCCATTCTCGATAAAGGTTAAGAGCTTGCCGACGGAATCGAGGATGGCGGAGTTTAATTCGATCTGGCCCTGGAGGTTGTCACGCTGATTTTGAAGGGCGGCTCTGGCGCGAGGCGGTGCGGTGGTGAGCTGCTTGTTTACGGAATCAAGTTGCGCTTGAAGATCGGCGAGATGCGCGCTGGTCTTGGCTTTGAACTGGGCGAGATTTTGGCTCTGTGTGGCGCCTTGCGCCGGTTGGCCGTCGTCATCGGTGGCGGGCTGCTGGCCCTGCGCCTTTACGAGTGGCACTGCGGCGCGGGCGGAATCAAATGCTAGGCGAACGGCTTGCTCGGCGAGGGTGCGGGCGTCGCCCTGGTAGATTGCGTCGCTGGCGAAGCCGGGGGGCTGGACTTTGGTGGTGGAGTCGCGGTACCAGGAGATGACGGCGCTGAGGTGGTGGATTATGGCGTCGCTAGCTGATGGCGGGCTGATCATCCGCATCTACGAGAGCGGCGGTGGTGAGGCCCAGGCAGAGAATCAAGGATGCGAAGATGATGCGTGCTGAGGTAGTCAGCTTGGGGCTGCGGTATTGCTCGTGGAGTTGAGTTCGAGTTGGCATGGGTCTCGTGTTCGTAGATGAGAGTCTGGTGGTCCCTTAAATGTTTGCCGGGCGGGCCGAGGGGAATCGCGGCTGCGATTCTGTCTCTGTGATTATTCTACGCTGTCTGATGCGGGGCGTGTCGCAACTTTTCTTGGACATCATGCCGTGGTGGGTGGCGCATGCCTGATTGTGGCGCGTTCGGGCACGGCATGCCGTGCCCCTACTGAAGAGACGGCAACTGCGAAAAGAACGGGATCATCCGTGCGCCAAGCATTGGCGATTTTCGCGGCGTAGCGGCTTGAGGCACAGGCAGGAATGCCTGTGCTACTGAAAGGCAAAAGCGAAAAGAACGGGGTCGTGCGTGCGCCAAGCATTGGGATTTCGGCGGTAGCGGTTGGGCACAGGGGCCAGGGTAAACAGGAATGCCTGTGCTACTAAAATTACGACAGGCGGCGGACCCAGATGCGTTCGGTGGCGGGTTTGCCTAGATGGATGCGCGGGGGGCGATGGCCGGTGACGGAGAGCGTCATGGTCTCATCGTATTCGCGTTGATGGACGCGGAGGCGGGCGCCGGGCCTGAGGCTGAAGTTCACGAGAAATTCGAGGAAGTGGGGATCCTTTTCGTAAACGCGCATTACCTCGTAGGAATGGCCGACTTCGGCTTCTGAAAGGCGGAGGGCGCCGTGTTTGCGGCGGAGTTTCTGCATGCCGCCGAAGAGCGGGACGCCGTGGGGGCAGCGGCTGTCGCGGCCAAAGCGCTCGAGCAGCAGGTTGGCGACTTCGGGCGAGATGCCGTGCTCGAGGCGTTCGGCTTCTTCGTGAGCGCGGGTCCATTCGAGGCCGATTACGTCGGTGAGCAATTTTTCCGCGAGGCGATGGCGGAGGACGAGGTGCTCGGCGATTTCCTGGCCTTTCGGCGAAAGCTCGATCTGCCCGCTGCGGCGGACGCGGAGATAGCCGCCGCGGGTCATGCGTTTGAGTGCGGCGGTGACGGCGGGCGGAGTGACGCCTAGATCCTCGGCGAGGCGGGCGCTGATGGGCGCTTGCTCTTCCTGGACGAGCTCCCAGATGGCTTTGAGGTAGTCTTCCTGCGAGACGCTGGTTTTTTCGCGGCGCAAGTTGCCTCGATAGAAGAGCGAGCGAATTTCCCTCAGCGGCTAAAGCCGCCGTTTGTTTCGGCGCTATCGGCACGGCTGAAGCCGTGCCCTGACGTAACACTCGAAGCCGATTAAGCTCAAGCGTAGCGTCAGGAAGCGGAGCCGTTCGCAGAACGGAGACGCTGGGCCAATTCCTTCACACGCCGCTCGATATCATCGCAGATGCGGCGGTGGAGTTCCACGTCTTCGCCGAAAGGATCCTCGATGGGCCAGTCCTCGAAGCGGTGACCGTGAAAGAGCGAAGCGCTGGGGGCGCCGGACATATTGATGACGAGATCTGGCTTGGAAAGCGTGTGATCGCGCAGGCCTTTCGAGAGTTGGCCGGCAACTGAAATTCCGCGCTCGGCGAGAACGGCGATGGCGGTCTCGTCGATGAAGCCGAGCGGGTGGAGGCCGGCGCTTTCGGGGACGATGACGTCCGACGCGTCGCGGCGTGCGATCGCTTCCGCCATCTGGCTGCGGACACAATTCCCTACGCAAACGAAGAGCACTATGCAGTGCCGCGTGTTGGAATCGTGCATCGCGATCAGGCGCCGTTGCGCGTGACGAGTTTCAGGAAATATTCGTGCACGGTGGTGTCGTCTGTCAATTCCGGATGAAACGTGGACGCCAGGATGTTGCCTTCGCGAACGAGAACGGGATGGCCGGCGTCTTCGGCGAGGACTTCGACGTCTTTGCCGACCGATTCGATGATGGGGGCGCGGATGAAAACCATCTCGAGCGGCTTTTTGCTGAGCTTCGTAGCGGCCGGAGTGAACGTCGCTCGCGAGCTGGCGGCCGTAGCCATTGCGGAGAACGGAGATATCGAGCAGGCCGAGCGAATTTTGCGGCGGGCCGTGAACTTGTTTGGCGAGAAGGATTGCGCCGGCGCAGGTGCCGAAAAATGCGCCGCCGCTTGTCGCGAATTTCTTCAGCGCGTCGAAAAGGCCTTCTTCTTCCATCACTTTCAGATGCGTGGTGCTTTCTCCGCCGGGGAGGATTACGCCTTCGACGCCGGCGAGATCTTCGGGGCGGCGGATGAAGGTGTGCTCGGCGTGCAGGCGATCGAGGACTTTCGCGTGGGCGTCGTAATCGCCTTGGATGGCGAGGATTCCGATTTTTGCGTTGTGGTCACGCATTCGTGTCAAGCCCAACCGACAGCAGATCCTCGCTGCGCTCGGGATGACAAGGTGACACGCGGCAATGCGAAACGCCAGCTCAACCAATCACGCCCGGAGATGCTGTCATTGAGCGAGCGAAGCTGCGGGATCGGCTTCACGTTAACGCGCGCTCCGCAGGGACGTCTATGCTATCGCTGCAGCGGGCGGGTCTGAGACCCGCCCCTACGGTGCAAAAAAGCGGCAATTACCAGCCGCGGGTTTGCAGCAGATCCTTTTCTTCCATTTGGCGGATGTCGAGGCCCTTCATCGCTTCGCCGAGTTCTTCGGAGGCTTCGAGAACGGCTTTGGGATCCTTGTAGTGCGTTGTCGCTTTCACGATGGCGCGGGCGCGCTGGGCTGGATCGTTGGACTTGAAGATGCCGGAGCCGACGAAGACCGCTTCGGCGCCGAGTTGCATGACGAGCGCTGCGTCGGCAGGAGTGGCGATTCCGCCGGCGGAGAAATTCGGAACTGGCAGCTTGCCGTGCTTGGCGACCCACGAGACGAGTTCGAAGGGCGCGCCGAGTTCTTTTGATTCGTGCACCAGCTCTTCTTCGCCGAGCGTGGTGAGCTTTTTCATCTGGCCGATGATGGCGCGGATGTGGCGCACGGCTTCGACGATATTGCCTGAGCCCGCTTCGCCCTTGGTGCGAATCATCGCTGCGCCTTCGGCGATGCGGCGGAGCGCTTCGCCGAGATTGCGCGCGCCGCAAACGAACGGAACTTTGTAGCCGTGCTTCCAGACGTGATGCTCTTCGTCGGCGGGCGTGAGGACTTCGCTCTCGTCGATGTAATCCACTTCGAGCGCTTCGAGGACTTGCGCTTCGGCGAAATGGCCGATGCGGACTTTGGCCATCACGGGAATCGAGACTACGTCCATAATTTCGCGGATGATTTTTGGCGCGGCCATGCGGGCGACGCCGCCTTCTTTGCGAATGTCCGCGGGGACGCGCTCGAGCGCCATTACGGCGCAGGCGCCGGCGTCTTCGGCGATTTTGGCTTGCGCGGCGGTGGTGACGTCCATGATCACGCCGCCTTTCAGCATTTCGGCGAGGCCGACTTTTACGCGCCAGAGATTGTTGCTCATCAGGTCCATCGTTCTTCTCCCTTTTTTACGATTGCTTATTCGAAATTCGTCAACCAAAACCAAAACCTGCCGGTCTGAAGACCGGCGCTACAAAAACCTTACCCCGGTGCGGATACTTCTGAGCGCTCGATTTTGAATTTATCTGGGTCGATTTCGACGAAGCGGCCTTTGCCGCGCGCTAGCACTTTTCCTGCGCGGTTCGCGATCTCGCCGACGTAATGCAGGTTGCGGCCGTCTTTTTCCACTTCGTGCGCCTCGATGACCAGATCTTCGTCTACCGGAACCGGGCGGATGTATTCGATCGTGAGTTCGGCGGTGACGGCGCGAACGCCGCGGAAGCGATTGACTTTGCCCATGGCCTCGTCGAGGACGAGCGCGATGATGCCGCCGTGGATGAATCCGCCGCCGCCCTGGTATTCGGCGCCGAGTTTGAATGCGCCGCGGATGCGCCGGGTGGCGTCGTCCTGCTCGAAGGTGAGCAGCATGCCGCGCGGGTTTGCGGCGCCGCAGCCGAAGCAGGAGTTGGTCGGGTTGGGTGTGAGTAGCATGTTTGCTGTTTCCGTTTCGCCTCTCGCGTTTCGCGACAAAAGAAACTGCAGATCCCTCGCTTCGCTCGGGATGACAGCGTTAAGACAAAAGCAAAACCACAACAAGAACCAAGAGCAGAAGACGAACCAAAGCAGAAACGAGAAGCAAAAGAGCCGGCGGAAGGCCGGCGGTACAAAAACCGGGTACAAAAACCGGGCACGAAAACCTAAACCACGGCCACGCGTTAGAACCAGCGCTACACCTTAGACCAGGGCCACGCGCGAGAGTGATTCGCTGCGGGCGCCGCGCTGGCGTTTGCGCAACTCGATTTTCAGCAGCTCGCTGAGCGTTTGGACGCCGCGGAAGATTTTCTTTTCGTCGAGGCCCGCGAAGCCGAGGCGCAGCGTGTTCATCTGCGGGCTCTGTTGATAAAAATAGCGGCCGGGGACGAATAGCACGCCGCGCTCGCGGACGTGAATCAGCAGCTCGCCGGCGTCGAAACCCGGTGGAAGCGTGACCCAGATGGACATGCCGCCTTCGGGCTTCGTCCAGGTGGTTTCTTCGGGCATGTGCTTTTCGAGAGCGGCTTCGAGCGCTTCGAGGCGCTTGAGATAGACTTTTTTGATCTTGGCGAGATGGCGCGCGAGATAGCCGCGGCGAACAAATTCGGCGAGCGTTGCTTGCGCGAGCTGGTCGGTGTGCAGGTCGGTGGACTGCTTCACGAGGCGCAGGCGCTCGATCGCGCTTTCGGCGGCGATGCACCAGCCGACGCGCAGGCCCGGGAACGCAATTTTCGAGAAGCTGTCGATTTGAATCACGTTGCCGGAGCGGTCGAGCGATTTGAGCGACGGAACGGCAGTGCCTCGCACGCGCAGGCGCGCGTAGATGTAATCCTCGATGATGGGAACCTGATAGTGCGCGGCTAGTTCGAGCAGGCGGCGACGTGCGGCGATGGGCATCGTGGTGCCGGTAGGGTTGTGAAAATCGCCGGTGACGAAAATAAATTTCACGCGGTTCTGCAGCAGGACAGATTCGAGCGAATCGAGATCGAGGCCCACATAGCCGGTGCGTCGCGAATCGGTTTCGACTCCTACGGCGAGCGTACGCACGCGAGCCCCGGCAAAAATCGCAATCGCGCCCGGATACGCCGGATTTTCCATCGCCACGGAATCGCCGGGGCGCAGAAACGCTTTGCAAAGGAGATCGATGGCCTGCTGGCAGCCGTCGGTGATGAGCAGCTGCTCGTTGCGGACCGCCATTCCTTCGGCGCTGAACATGGCGATGAGTTCTTTTTTCAGCGGCTCGTAGCCGTCGGTCGAGCCGAGCTGGAGGATGCGGCGGCCTTCATTCTTCAGCACCGAATTGCAGCAGCGGCGGAATTCTTCCACCGGGAAAAATTCTTCCGAGGGGCGCGCGGTGACAAACGCAATCGAGTCGGGCGGAACTTCCGGCATCAGGCGGCTCAGGCCTTCCTCCCCGCGCTCGTCGGCGAAGAGCGATTCCCAGCGCATGCCTCCGCCATTGCCATTGGTGCGCGGCGCCGGAGTGAATTGGCGCACCGCCGAGCCGCAAATATAGGTGCCGCGGCCGACGTGGCCTTGAATCAGGCCTTCGGATTCGAGTTCGGCGTAGGCGTTTGCGACGGTGGTGCGGTGAACGCCGAGCTGCGTGGCGAGTTCGCGGCTGGCGGGGATACGGTCGCCATCGCGCAGTTCGCCGCAATGCACGAGGGCGCGAAGTTGGTCGCGCAATTGGACGTAGAGCGGGATGTGGCTTTCGGGCTGTAAATGGAGTGGCAGCATTGGCTCGATCCTGTAGGCCAATATACAGGCGTAATTGTAGCAGTAAAGAGCCAATTTGTCTTTGGGTGAGTGGCTCCGGCGTATTCGATAGCCCAGGCATTGCTCCAGGGCTGCAAGCCTGCTGCAAGCAAGGCCAGTCAGCTGTGCGGCGAAACCATTGGCTGCTTTGCCCCGGGCATTCGAGGCCCTGCGCGAGTCGAGAACGAAAAGAGCTCGGACGATTAGCCAAGCATTTGTGATCTGCGGCGTCAGTTAAGCTCGCAATGGCTGACGCCTGACGCTACGAAAAGAACGGGAGCGCGAGGCAGCCAAGCATTAGATCTGCGGCGATATTACGTTGGCACAGGCAGGAATGCCTGTGCTACTGACTACTGAGTGGCGGATTTTTCGCCTAGGCGGCGCATGCGCTCTTGCAGCTTTTTGCGCAGCGGGCCGGGGGCGTTGGGATTGAAGGCTACAAGATACCAGAGCGGTTGCGTGCGATCGCGGCTCAGTCGCGAGAGTGTGGATGCGTCGCTATTCGGATGGCGCGCGATATTCTCGCGGATTGCGGAATACGGATGATGCGAGAGGCGGCCGAGAGTCTTCGCCGTTACTTTCGGATGCTCGCTGATGAGCCGCAGCAGATAAAAATCTTCCTTGGGCGCCTGGCGCGAGAGCTGGTCAAGCAACTCCGGCTTCACTTCCGCGCTCAGCACCGTGCCAACTTTTTCGTCCCAGCTGGGATTAATGTGATTCAGCTCTTGCGTGCGCGCGTGGATTAGCCCTTCGATCACGCGGCGCTCCTGTTCGAGGCGCGGCGCGGGCAGCGCGCTGCGTTCCACCGAATCGAGTACGCGAAGCAGATGCTGGCGTTCGCCAAAGACAATTTGCGATGTCCGCACGGACTTGCCTTTCCCAGGATTGCGAACCAGATCAGAACGTCTCATATTTCAATCACCCCAATTGTTTCGTGAAGCTGTTGCGTGAATCGCCCGCCGTAAGCGCCTGCCGACATCGCGAGCGGTATCGCCCGCACCCAAGCAGCGTGGCCGTCCACCGCCTTCTGGCACTGCGACAAGATAGCGACCAGCGAAATTATGCTGTGAGTAGTACAACTGAGTAAAGTGAAGCGGGCCCGTAGTGTTCCATAGCGCGCAACATATAGTCCTAGGACTAAGCCCATTGTGCGCGATTCTTCCTCGATTTCGATGCCGCTTCAACCGCGACAAGTTGCGAATTCGCAGGCGCCAAGCTACCTTCGAAGCGAGGAGGTGGACGAAGATGTCGACGAAGATGTGGAGAGCATGCAGAGGAGAAAGAGCGATGACGGCTTTTGAAGAGCACCGTGACGAGCTGGAGCACTACGAGACGATGATGGGCCCGAATCGCGGCAGGCTGGCCGTGACGCTCGACCTGCTGACGAATGCGCTGGTGCTCGTCGGGCAGCATGGCGTGTATTGCCACAGCAACTGGAATCCCGGAGCAGCCCGTGATGGACATTCGCATCGTCACGCAGGAGATCAGCAAGGCGAAGGAGTTGATTCAGAGCGTGATGGAGAGCTTGAGGGCGGAGCGGGAGGCGAAGCGGGGGTGAGAAGGCTTCGGGGGCAGCGCGAGGAGCAGTTCCATTTTGGGCTGTCCCGCTGTCCCAAACCATGCCTTTGAGACAACGGGACAAGATTATTGGACTTAGACGATGGCTGAATTTATCGAGTCAGTTCCATTTCGGGCTGTCCCACTGTCCCAAACCCGGCCTTTGAGACAGTGAGACAAGATCATTAGACTTAGCTGTCTCATTACTTGCTTTTGAATAAGAACATTAAGAAGATGATGATGATGCAATCGATGAAAATAGATAAATGGACTTCGGGCGTGCATTACGATCAATGGATGGGACGCTGGAGCCGCCTGCTGGCGCAGGGATTTTTGAAGTGGCTGGATATACCTGCGGGTCTGCACTGGATTGACGTGTGCTGCGGAAGCGGCATGGTGACCGAGGCGATAATCGAACGCAGCAAGCCTGCTAACCTCGTGAGAGTGGATGCTTCTGCCGAGCAGATTACTTTTGCTTGCTACACTTTTCGTGGTTTCTTTATTCACCTTCAGATCGCGGACTCGACTGCCCTGTACTAAGACGATTCGTGTTTCGACTCGCTGTATCTGGCCTTGGGTTGAACTACGTTCCGAATACAGGCCTCTCATTCGAGGAATTTCGCCGAGTTCTTCCATCCGTTGACAGCATCGCGGCTTACGTCTGGGACTATGCCTATGGAGTGAGGTTCGTGCGCGACTTCTGGGATGCTGCTATTGCATTCGACAGTGAAGCTTCTTCATTCGATCAGGCGCTGCGTTTCCCGATGTTTACTCAGGAAGGACTGCGTAGTCTCTTTGAACAGGTGAAGATCGATGAGATCGCTGTGCGTGCTCTCGATGTGGTGACGCGCTTTATTGATTTTGATGATTATTGGGAACCGCTTCTGACTGGACAGGGATCGGCGCCGAACTACCTGGCGGCTAGGGATGAACAGATCCGTGCGGCGATTCGAGAGAGACTGAGGGCGACGTTGCCGAGGAACAACGAAGGAGCAATTGAGCTGCCTGCGCGCGCCTGGGCCATTCGGGGTAGGAAGAAGCTTTAGATCTCGCTTTCCTTACTTTTCCTTCAACTACATTGATGATCACTCGTAACAACTAGCACAGGAATTCGCGGCATTCCCATTTCGGGCTGTCCCGTTGTCCCAAAGGCAGGGTTTGGGACAGCGGGACACTTTTATTGGACTTACGCGGCGCATCGAGTTCGTAGTTCCATTTTGGGCTGTCTCACTGTCTCAAAGGCAGGGTTTGGGACAGTGAGACAAGATTATTGGACTTACGGGCGAAGCCGCGTGAGAGCAGTAGGGGCACGGCATGCCGTGCCCGAGACGCTAGGAGCTAGAGGCTGTGGTCACGGCTGCGATGGCGCCATCTTTCGTCCGCTGGAATCGGCCGGCGTATTAGATTTTGCATTTGCAGCGCAACTTCAAAACCAAATTCAAAAGCGCCGGCCGGAGGCCAGCGGTACAGAAACCAAATCCTGCAGACACCTGCTCGATGGCCACGCTATATCGACGCCGCGCGGGCACGGCATGCCGTGCCCCTACTGAAGAAGGAAACGTGGAATCGAAAAGAACGCTGGGGCGATTCAGCCAAGCATTTGCGATCTGTGGCGTGGTTTTAGGTAGCACAGGCAATCCTGCCTGTGCCGCAAGTTGCTACCTTTCGGTGGGTCGCTATGCGGGGAAGCTTTGGCTGCGTTGGGTGGGTTTCGGTTTGCCCAAAGCAAGAACGCAAAGAACGCCGGGCGGTTCGGCCAAGCATTTTTGATCTGTGGCGTGGGTTACGCAGGCCCTTCGGTTCTCAGGGTAAACAGGAATGCCTGTGCTACTTAAAAACAAAAACTCCCGGGGAATAGTCTCCCGGGAGTGGAAAACTTTGAGCGACGAGCCAGCCGGGCTCGCCTCGCGCCATGCGCCAGGCTTAGACGCTGAACGAGCTGCCGCAGCCGCAGGTGCTCTTGACGTTGGGGTTGTTGAACTTGAACCCTGAGCCTTCGATGGTCTCGATGTAGTCGATGGAAATGCCGTCGAGATACATCTCGCTCATCTGATCGACGAGGACCTTCAGGCCTTCGAACTCGTAGACGTTGTCGCTATTCTCATTGATCTGATTCTCGAAAGCCATGTGATAGCTGAAGCCTGAGCAACCCCCGCCCACCACGGCTACGCGCAACCCTGCCGGGCTCGGGTTCTGCGACTGGATAATCTCTTTGACCTTCGTAACTGCCACCGGCGTTAGTTGAACCATTCTGTCACCCTCCAAAATTCGCGCTGCTTAAGCGCGTCTTACAAGCCCATTATACCAGATTCCCGGGCGAGTGATGCTCGAACTGGGGCGAGAGGGGCAATCCATAAACACAGTAAGGCCTCGTTGCTCAAGAGGTTAGATGCGGAAGAAAGATTCTCGATTCAGTCCAAGGTAGGAACGGCCGATCTATCGAATATGGAACCGAAAGGCGAAAATGGAACCGAGAGGCGATGAGCCGGTATACAGGGCCGCGCAAATTCCTTAAAATGCTTCGCTTACATGACACACACCATCACACTCATTCCCGGTGACGGGATCGGGCCCGAAGTATCGAAAGCGGTGAAGGAAATTCTCGCGGCGACGGGCGTTTCGATTGCTTGGGACGAAATCCCCGCGCGCGCGGAGATCGAACGGCGGGGCATGACGTTCCTGCAATCGGGCGTGCTCGATTCGATTCGCAAGAATCGCGTGGCGCTGAAAGGGCCGATGATGACGGCCGTGGCGGGCGGCGCTCCGAGCATCAACGTGGGGTTGCGGCAGGCGCTCGATTTGTACGCGAATCTGCGGCCGGTGAAGAATCTCGAAGGCGTGCAGTCGCGCTTTCAGGGCGTGGATCTGGTCATCATCCGCGAGAATACCGAGGATTTGTATGCGGGACTCGAGCACACCGTGGTGCCGGGCGTGGTCGAGAGCCTGAAAATTATTACGGAGCGCGCTTCGACACGCATCGCGAAGTTTGCTTTTGAATACGCGCGCAAGCACGGGCGCAAAAAGATCCACGCGATTCACAAAGCCAACATCATGAAGCTGTCGGACGGGCTTTTCCTGACGTCGACTCGCGCGGTGGCCGCGCAGTATCCGGACATCGAATATAAGGAGCTGATCATCGACAACGCCTGCATGCAGGTGGTGCTCGATCCGCAGCAGTTCGACATGCTGCTGCTGACGAATCTTTACGGCGACATCATGAGCGATCTCGCGGCGGGGCTTGTCGGCGGGCTGGGCGTGGTGCCGAGCGGGAATATCGGTGAGAGCGTCGCAATCTTCGAAGCCGTTCACGGAACCGCGCCCGACATCGCGGGCAAAGGCATCGCGAATCCCACGGCGCTGCTGATGAGCGGCATCATGATGCTCGATCACATCGGCGAATTGGATGCGGCGCGGCGTGTGGAAAGCGCGCTGCATAAAGTTTACCGCGAAGGAAAATCGCTCACGCGCGATGTGCGCGGAACCGCCACGACCGCCGAGTTCACGGCCGCTGTAATTCGCGCGTTGAAATAATCGCCGGCTGAATTTGACGCTGAGATCCTTCGCTCCGCTCAGGATGACAGATTCTTGGGAGTTGCGTGTTTCTGAAATTTGTTCGCCCGAGCTTTAAATTTCACAAGCTTTGGAATCCCGCAGAAAATGTAACTTCGACCGGCCTGCGTTCATCCCATAAGAAGCTAGTCGGAGGCTCGCACATGCCACTCGTTCGAATTGATTTGCTTCAAGGAAAACCAAAGGAATACGTCGCAGCGATCGGGGAGTCGGTTCACCGCGCGATGGTGGAAACGATTGGCGTACCGGCGCGAGACCACTTCCAGGTGATCACGGAACACCCGCCGGGATACTTGGTCTACGACCCTCAATATCTCGAGGTGAAGCGCAGCGACGATGTGGTTTTTATCCAGATTTTCTTATCGGCAGGACGCAGCCGGGAAGAAAAGCAAGGATTCTTCAAGCGCGTGGTCGAATACCTGCGCGAGAAGCCGGGGCTGAGGCCGGAAGACGTGGCGATCAACCTCGTCGAGAATTCGCGCGAGGATTGGTCCTTCGGCAACGGCGACGCGCAGTACGTGATCTTGCCCAAGGAGCAATGGAAGTGATTGGCGGGCATTGACTTCCCTGCTCTGCCTGTGAAGAATGAAGGTGTTAGCAGCGAAACATTCGGAGGGTTTGGTGCCTGAAGAAGCCACACTGGACGTAGCGCGGTTCGTCGACGGAGATATCGAGAAGTGCTACCCCATCTCCGAAGGCGACACGAAGCAGCGCAAGCGCAAGCCGCACATCGTCGCCGTGATCAATGAGATGTGTACGGGCTGCTCGGGCTCGCCTGCCTGCGTTGATTATTGCCCCGTGGCTGCGTGCATGTTCTGGGTGCCGGATTCCGAGCATGCGCCGTTTGGCCGCATCATGGTGGATCCCCTGCTGTGTATTGGCTGCAAACTCTGCACGAGCAAGGGCCCGGATGGCGCGTTCCTCGAAGGCTGCCCGTGGGATGCGATTGACATGGTCCCGTTGGCGGAGTTCGAAGCGAAGTATGGAGCGATGCCGTAC
Source organism: uncultured Acidobacteriota bacterium (assembly GCA_963720655.1). Taxonomy (GTDB): domain Bacteria; phylum Acidobacteriota; class Terriglobia; order Acidiferrales; family UBA7541; genus Palsa-295. Next base: position 49,557 of record CAVRFZ010000003.1, read on the forward strand.
TAATCTGCTTTTTTGCGCTTTTTGACTCTTCTCTCACGCTTAGCCCAGCAGGAATCCTTCTATGTTGATCAGCGTTTTCGATGCCTGTCCGTTCGTTCAGGTGCGACTTGTACACGCGAGGCGGGCACGATCCTACGCGGTTGCGCTTCCCTCTGCTACGCTGGAAGTGGTGAATCCATGGCACTGCCCGAACAATTCAAGAAGGCGTATCAGATTCTGAGCTGGGTGAGCCTTGCGGGGCTCATCGTGGTGATTCTGCTTGTGCTGCGAAAATCGCCTGCGCCCGATGTTCCCAACGACCCGGCCGCCGCTGCGCGTGCAGAGCAGAAACTCGAAGCCGCGGATCAAGCGAAAGCGGCTGGCCTGCCCGCGCAGGTTGCACTCGACCGCACCGAACTGAATTCTTACCTCTCACAGAATCTGCAGGTGGAAGGCGGACGAACGCCGGTGGGGATTGATGCTGCTACGGGAGGCGCGCCACGTCCAGCAAGCGCGCCTTCAGGCAGCGCTGCCGCGTCCGACCCGGAGCCTACGCTCGAGGATGTGCAATCGTCGGTGAAAGATGTGAAGGTGGATATGGTCGGCGATGTGGTGAAGGCGTATGTGCTATTCGACTTCCACGGCAAAGATATGACGCTCGAGCTCGATGGCCATTTGACTACCGAAGGCGGCTACGTGAAGTTTGAGCCCATCAGCGGAATGCTCGGCTCGATGCCGTTGCCGCAATCGGTGCTGAATTCGGCGGTGGAGAAGCTGATGGCGTCGCCCGAGAATCGCGAGAAGCTGCGGCTGCCGCCGGACGTGGGCGACATCAAGATTGAAGACGGCCACGCCGTGATGACATATAAGTGATGGCGCATTAGGTGCCGCGGCTAGCGAATACTGATTTTCAAGAAGAGGATCGGTCGCGGATAGCGCGGGCTGTGGATTGTGCCTGCTGGCCGATTTGAGGCGATGAGCCGTAGGCCGCACGGGCTACCTGTTCCACATCCGGCAAATCTTCTGACCGTCCCACGATGTAGAGCGCGCGCAGTGCTTCCCATACCATGCCTTCGCTGGGGGCAAGCGCGACGAGAGGCTGGCCTGCCGTGACATTGGCGTGGTCGTTCGCCAGCCATCGAATCAAAGTGCCCGGAACCGTGGCGCGAACTTCGTTCCTCTTACCGCTGGCTTCGATGTGCGCGATCATCGTGCCGGGATTTACAATATCGCCCGGCTTCAATCGTGTATCGAGCGCGCCCGTGAGGGGCGACATCATCTCGTAAGGCTTGAGCATCGCGAGAATCTGCGGATGGCCGGTATCGTCATTGAAGCGCACGAGCGATAACGCAGCATTGCGCTGCACCATCACGTTCGAGTCGGTCAGCATCTGCCGCAGCGCGCGATGGAATTCTTCGGAAGTATTGTCCTGCCCCATCACCCATGCATCGGTGACGCGGATTTCATCCACCGGATCGGTAGCCAGCGCGACGATTTGCGGATACCACTGCTTCACGTGGGGATCGCGCGCTTCGATGCGCGTCTCAAGCTGCGCCAGCGCATGCTGGATTTCACGGGCATGCGTGCGGTCGGCAAGCGCCTTCCCGATTTGCGCGTCATTCATCGGGCGGCCGAACCACGTGGCATTCCAGAATAAGAACGGCATCAGCACAAACAGGAACGCCACGATCAGGATGCCGTAGGTCCAGCGTCCGCCAAACGAAGCACGCGGTTTCGATTCGGTCGTCATGCGCTTAGTAGATTACTTGGAGCAGTGTCGAGTGACAAGTGACCGGCGGCAAGTGAGCAGTACAAGGCGGGGAAGAAAAACACGTCAAGACTAAGCCGGAGCGCCAATCGGCGTGTAGGCGATATACAGCAGCCAATAAATAATCACGCCGGTCACAGAGACGTAGAGCCACAGCGGAAACGTCCAGCGCGCGATTTTCATGTGGCTTCCAAATTTCTCCCGCAGCGCATAACTCAGCGTGATCACCGCCAGCGGCACAATCGTCACAGCCAGAATCGTGTGCGAAATCAGCAGCGTGAAATACACCGGCCGAATCCATCCCTCGCCGCCGAAGCGGATAAGGCCGGCGTGAAAATGAAAATAGAGGTAGCAACCGAGGAACACGATCGAGCACGTGAACGCGCTCAGCATGCAGATCTTATGCTGCAGAATTCTGCGGCTGCGAATGAACACGTAACCTATCAACAAGAAAATCGCCGACGCCCCGTTCAAACCGGCGTTGATGGCAGGAAACTCTCTGAGTGGAATCAGGGCCATGAAATGAGCGCAGCGAGCAACGCCGCTACTTCTCGGGAACCGTAGGCGTGGGCGGCTCCGCCGGAGCGGTTGCGGTTGGCTTCGCCGGCGGAGACGAGGGCGTCGCAGCGGGAGCCGGAGCGGCAGGCCGTGGCGCAGTGGGAGGAGCGCCCGGCGTTGTGGCGGCAGCGGGATTCGCAGGCTTCGGCGCAACAGCGGCTGGCGCACCGGCAGCCGGAGCACTTGGTTTCGGCGCCGCAGCAGGAGTTCCCCCTGCAGGGGCTTTCACCGCCGGAGCTACAGCAGCCGGTTTCGCAGCGGCCGCAGGCTTAGGCGCTGGCCGCAAAAACGCAGGCGTCGGCAGAATTCCCGATTTCGTCAACTCCATCAGCATAATCAGAAAAAAAATCCCCGCCATCATCGCGCAAACCAGCGCCAGCATGATTCCGTCAATGCCGCTCGTCAGCAACCCGCTCGTGATGTCCCAGACGATCCCCCAGAGAGCCAGCAATATGAAGAGACCGCAAATCGCACTAATCTGAATCGCGGTGCTCTTAGGCGCCATTCCCAGTTCCCTCCCCGTTACTGCAACGGTCATCGACTGACCTTGTCAAATATCATCCAGGCCAAAAGAATCGGAATATGCGCCACGGTGGCGTGCATCAACCACTTCGCGCGCACATTCGCGCGGTGCCGGTTCGCCCACAGCGCCACTTGCAGCAGAATCATCCCCAGCACCAGCGCTCCAAAGAAATAATGTATCCCCGCCATGCCCATCACCGCCGGCAGCAGACTCATGGGCACCAGCATCGCTGACGTTCCGATGATCTGCGCGAAGGTCGCGTCGCCCGACGGATCGACTACCGGCAGCATTTTGATTCCGGCGCGCGCGTAGTCTTCGCGATACATCCAGGCAATCGCCATGAAGTGCGGAAATTGCCAGAGGAACAGAATGCCAAAGAGCACCCACGCTCCCGCCGAAAGCGAGCCTCGCGCCGCCGCCCAACCGATCAGCGGAGGCAGTGCACCGGGGAACGCTCCGACCGCGGTTGCCCACGTTGTGCGAGTTTTCAGCGGTGTATAGAGACCGAGATACAGCACCGTGGTAGCAAGTGCAAGCAGGGACGCGAGCCAGTTCACAGCGAGCGCGAGCCACACGCCGCCCACAACGATTGTCGCAATGCCAAAAATCAGCACATCGCGCGGCTGCAAGGTGCCCGTGGGAAGCGGCCGTGCGGCCGTGCGGCGCATCAGCGCGTCCATGTCGCGCTCGAAATATTGATTCAGCGCTGCCGTACCGGCGCCGACGAACATGGTGCCGAAAAGCGTGTGCATCAGCAATCCCCAGTCGAGATGACCGGGCGACGCGAGATAAAAACCGGCGACAGTGGTGATGACAACCAGGAAAGTAACGTCAGGCTTCGTGAGCACAACGTACGCCCACGGTTTGTCGAGGGAGCTATAGGCAGCGGTGCGCGTAGTGCTCATTGTTTTACGGTTACGCCCTCGACCCTTGCGCTTGCGAGCTTGCAGCCCGCGATTCTACTGCAACCGCATCGGCAGGGCGAATCAATCTATTACACGTGAGCGCCAGCAGCACGCTCGAAGCAAGCACAAGCGCTCCCATCACCACATGCGCCACTTCAATAATCGTGTAGAGCAGCACCGGCTGCGTCGCAAGCCGCGCCTGGCTCACCGCCCAATAGGCGAGAAAACCAAGAATTACCTGCGTTCCAAAAGTCGCGTGCAGCATCACTACCCAGCGGCGAATGTCGCCGACCTGGCCAAAGCGCTTGTTCGCGATTCGCGCCGTCCAGATCACCATGAACGTGACGACGAGAAAACCAATTAGATGCGGCAGAATGCCAAACGCACCGTGCCGGAATCCGGCGCCGAGAACGAGCTGCACGAGAATCACCACTGTAAGCCAGACGCTCAGCGACCGAAGCTTCGGGCTGCCCGTGTCGTCGAGCTGCGGAAGATCGCGCTGCCACCAGTCGCTGGTCAGCATCGTGAGGCTGATGAGCGTGATGAAAAATATCTGCGCCACGGTGGCATGAATCGTAGCGACAAAAGCCGCATGACCCAGGAGCACGCGAGCGGCGCCCAGAAGCGCCTGCGCAACAACTAAAGCGAAAGAGATCCAGGCCCACCGTCGCGCCGAGCCTCGCAGCTTGCTAAATGAAATCCAGATCGCCAGAACTACGGTGAGAATTGCGACCAGCCCAGCGACAACGCGATGCGCAAACTCGTAACGAATGCCCCCTATCAACGGAGGAATGATGCGGCCATAAGCCAGCGGCCAATCGGGAACAGAATCCGCAGCGTCATTGCTCGTAACGAGAGCGCCTGCCACCAGTAGCAAAATCGTGCTGCAAGCCGTCACGATGGCGAAATTATGAACGCCACGAATGCTGGAGTTTTCAGCCAAGTTCAATTCGTCCTGGTCGTGAATGTAAGGAAGAGAAAATCTGCTGGGGCGGAAGCCTCTCCGCCCCAGCAGCCTAATCCCAGCCCCTGCGAAACCTGCGCAAGACTAGTCGCCCGATCCCGGCTTAAAGGTGAACGCAGCCGTCGCGTTGCCCTTGGCGGGAATGGTGACCGTCTGATCCTGAACGCCGTACTTTTCCTGCCACGCTTCAATCGTGTACGTCCCCGGCGGCAAACCCTTCAGCTCAAACTTGCCATCCTTGGTCGTCACTGCGTAGTAAGGATTCTTGAAGACGAAAATATAGCTCTTCATCCACGGATGCACGTTGCATTTCACCGGAATGGCGTTTTCGGCGCGAGCGAAGCTATCTTCGATGGGAGCGGCGCCGGGAGGCTGCGACTTGTTCCACTCGCGGTTGTCTTTCGGCATCGGGTGGATGTTATGAGTGGTCTGGTCATCGTTCTTCACTTCGATGTTCTGGCCGGCCATCACCGCGATCACGTGCGGATCGTACATGCACCCCTTCTGGTTGAGCGGAACCGCCGTGGAAGGCGGCGCAAAGGTGTAGTCAGATGAGAGGCCGTCCTTCACATAAATCACCACGTCGGCGAGCGCGCCTTTTTCGCCAGTCACCACTTCCGGCGGAATCACGGGGCTGGAGTGTGCCTTCTGGCAGTAGGGCTCGGCGCTCATATTGATTGGCTTGAATGTGGGAGCCGCGCCGTCAAGGGTCACCGTGCCGGAAACGGATCCGGCTGTGGACTGATCTACCGTCTTGCCGGCTGTGGGAGCAGGAGCGGCGGGCTGTGATGTGGATTCGTCTTTCTTACCGCCACAACCGGCGACAGACGCGGCCAGAACCGCTGCGAGCGTGAGATTCAAGAGCTTCGTATTCATGTGCGGATGTTTCTCCTTAACAAATCAGGGATAGTGTAACAAGACCTACTGGCGCCAGCGCCGGTTTTATTAAATTTCCGGCCGCGAGACGCCTCAACCATCTAAATCGGAATCATCCGACCTAATTGCCCCCGGCAGGTTTTGCGCCACCACCGCTCGGTGTTCGACCGAGCAGAGCAGCCTGCTCCTGCGGCGTGAGCGAAAACATATAGCGCACCAAAAGATTCGCTTCATCGCCCGTGTAATGCTCCAGCGATCCCGGAACGGGCCCGGCAAACACCCAGCGGTCGCCCTCTTTCCGGAACAGGCCCGAAGGCATCGCCGTGCCTGGAATAATTTTCGCGGGGTCGGTGATCCAGCGCTCGGTCCAGGCCGGTTGCAAACGTTCATGCGCGAGTAGGAAATTCGGCGCGGAGGCGTTCTTGTCGTGCTCAGGGTTGCCGGTCATATGGCATTTCAGGCACGGAGCGGCAGGGCTTGTGAACAGGCTGCGAGCCATCGCCGTTTCGGTGGGATCGAGAGGCTTCACGCTCGGGGGAATAAACGGCGTGGGCTGCGATGACATCGCCTGGAAGAACAGAACGATTTTGCGAATCTCGTCGTCGGATAAATAGAACGTCGGCATCCGCACCTGGAGATATTGGCGGACGCCGTTGCGGTTCGTATCAGTGCTGCTGAGCGACGGGTTCGCGAGGAACTGCCGCAGCCATTCCGGGTTCACGCGAGCGCCTTCCGTGGTGAGCACAGGCGGCAAATTCGCCTTGTTCTCTCCCTGGTAGAACGGAAGCGTCTGCAGCACCGTTTTCTGCCCCACGTCAATCTGGTGGCAGCCGATGCAGTTATATTTCGTGACGATCCACCAGCCATCCTCGATGTAGCGGCGGCGATCGAACGGCTTGAACATATATTCCGGCGGCAGAGTCGGGTCAGTGCTGCCGAGAAGCATGGTCACCAGCGCTTCGAGCTCGCCGTTCGATTGCAAATTCGGCTTGGGCATGCGCAGGGCGTCCATCGGATTCGCATGATATTTGCCCTGATCGTAGAGGCCGGGATTGCGAAGTTTTTCCTCGAAGAAGCCTTTTGAATCGAACCACGGGCCGCGTTCGCTTTTCTTCCCGTCCGGCAAAATGCCGCGCTTGGCGTCTTCCGTGTAAAGCGCGAAATCGAGGCGCTCGATTGGCTTCGAGCCTTCGTTCGTCAGCTCAGTGCCGATGCGGCCTTCATCTTCGAAGCCGCTGATTTCATGGCACCCTGCGCAGCCATAGTGGCGAACCAGCTCTTTGCCCTTCGCTGCCTGCGCTGGATCGTCCATGAAGCTCGCGTCAGCGTAGGTCGCGTCAGGATGCTTGAGCGTAATGAGGTAGCTCGCCACGTCCCGCGCGTCGTCAGGAGATAGCCGCAGGCTGGGCATCACCGTTGGCTGCTGCACGACTAATTCGTGATTGTCATTCGGGCAGCGCGAGTGCTGCTCGTCGAAGACAAAAGGCAAATTGTGCTTCGCGTAATCCTCGGGATCAAGATCGCGCTTCTCATACGGGCAGTAGGGACGCGTCCGTTGGCGCGGATTGTGCACCCACCGAACGAGGTAATCGTAATTGTCCTTCTCGCCCACGCGGCTCAGATTCGCGGCGAACGTGCCGCCCACGGAATTCGAACCTTCGCCAACCGAATGGCAGGCGAGACAACCTCTCGATTCGAGCAGCTGTTTGCCGTGTTCCGCGCTTCCGGGCTGTTGGTGTTCGAGCGCGGGACCGGTGAGCGCATTCTGCCAAATGAAGGCGGAGATTGCGTCCACGTCCCCAGCCGCAAACCGGAATTGCGGCATCTTCGTGCCGGGACGAAATTCAGTGGTGTGCGCGATCCAGTGCGGAATCCATTCCTTGTGCAGCTTCTGGCGCGCTTCCTTCAGATCCGGGCCCACCTTCTTGATTTCCTGAATCAAATTGTGGCTGCGACCTTCGAGAGCTTCGCGCTCCGCATCCATGCGGCTGATTTCAACGGTTAGATTCGTCGCCTGTCCGTAGAACTTCTCGGCGGCGGCATTGTCAGGAGCGTTGTCGCCTAGTTTCTGGAGGCGCGGGATTTCCTGCTCGTCGTCAGCTTTCGTCTTCTCGATCGCCATGATTCGCTGCCGGGCGCTGACGAGCTGTTCGTCCTGATTGTCGAAGCCGTTGAAGCGATGGCAGCCGATGCAGCCCTTGGCGCGGTAAAGCTGCTTGCCTTCATTCAAGACCGGAGCGTGCTCGGTGACCATGTCGCCCGCGTGACACTGCTGGCAGCCAGCCTCGAAATTCTCCCGATAGTAGAGCGGCCAGAGCCAGTGCTCGTAACGGCCGTGGCCTCGCTGGACAGAATCGATCGCGCGGCCGTTGCCGCCATGGCAGGGAGAGCATCCAAATTTCTCGAGGGGATGCCACTTCAATAAATCAATGTCCGGGTGGCTTGTGAACGGAGCGTCTGTGCTCTTGGCCATGCCCAGATCAGCCTTCGTTAGCGTGATCTGCGGCGGCACGTAGCGTGGATCGGTGCCGACGTGGCAGGATTGGCAGCGATCGACGAGTCCGGCCCCACCGAGATTGTTCAGCGAAGCTCCCGGAGGATTCACGTTGATCTGGATGATGCGCTCGTCGAAATCCTTCATGCTGCGGCGCAAACTATCGAGCGAGGTCGAGCTCAACCCCGGCAGCTTGTCGGAAACGTACAGTGCCAGAGTGTCACTCGCTTCTTTGGCGGGCTTATCAATCTCAGCACGTTTGCCGACTAAAGTGGCGCGCTGGGCCATGATGCTGGTGAATGTGTCGTTCAATTCGTCGCCGGTGAACGGCTTGTCCTGCTGAATTTTCCCATCGCCCAGCGGCCAATCCACTTTCCAGATTGATTTGCGGCCGTCGGTGACTTCTTTCAGGGCTTTGGCTTTTGCGTTCTTGTCTTCCGCTGGAACGATCTCGTATTGGTAGACGAGGTGGCCGATCTTGCCTCGCGCATCCTTAAACGCGTCGCCTAGCGCGGCGCGCTGCTCGTCGAGAAGGGCTATCTGCTTGGCGATGTCATCATCCTGAGCCTTCGTGGATTTTCGCAGATCGTCGACCTGCGCAGAGAGTCTCTTGTATTCAGGCGAGGAGTAGACGGCATCTTCCTGGCTCTTCTGATTCTGGACAGCCTTGTCCAAATATTTCGAGTAAGCCGACGAGAATCGGCTCTGATAGCTGCGCCATGGACGAAGTCCATAAACTTCATCCCAGAAGGACCACGCCACCGTGACAATCAGCAGCAGCGAGGCGATCAACAGCGGGAACGTGAACGAATAGCTTGTGATCGGATCGTCCGGCGATACGGGCGGCGGCGCTGAGGGCGGCGGTGTGGCGGGAGGAATCTCAGGCACCCAAAGTCTCCTTCGAATTTATTACTTCCCGGGACAACGATCCTCGCTGGCGCGTCAAATGCTGAACCAAGGCGTCACCCAGACATACTTAATCGTGAAGACGAGCCGCAACAGAATCTTGATCGGCAGCGAAATCATCAGAATCAAGAAGATATACATGGTGACCAGCTGCACGAGACTCATGCGCCTGTACATCTTTCGCGCGAATTCCGTGCGCATGCAGATCCAGTGCACCAGGAATCCTGTCGCGATGAAAAATAGCACCGTGGGAAACACTCCGAAAATCACCCGCGCCCAGATCGCGGCTTGATCTTTTGACATGTGCGTCATGGCCGCGAGCCACGAACCATCAATTCCAAATACCTGGTCGAGATTCCGGTTCACCGCGTAATCCACGCGCTCCGCATCCCAGGTTTGGCCCGGCCAGAACCACATCCATCCCGGGCCGCGGATGAACGTCCCGATCACAATCATCAATACCCAGAGGCCGATGAAGCCCACGAGAAAAGTCCAAATCGAGAACTTGCGCTGCTTATAGGTGTAGTAGCCGTTGCCCAGAGGATTCACGTCAATGTACGGAATCACCATCAGCCCGACGATAATGAGGGTCGGCATCACCACCCCGGCCATCCACGGATCGAAGTAGACGAGCATTTCCTGCAAGCCGAGGAAATACCACGGCGCTTTCGCCGGGTTCATGGTGACGTTCGGATTCGACGGCTCTTCCAGCGGCGCATTCAGAGTGAGCGACCACACCATCAGCAAAATCGTGATGATGATCGCCACCAGAAATTCCATGCGCATCAGGTATGGCCAGGTGTGAACTTCGCGGTCCCACTTGGGGTCCCAGGGTTGCGTCTTGCGATATTTCGTCTTGGCGGCTTGCGCGTCACCTTCCAGAATGGCGATCAGTTTGTCGTTGGCAAGTCCCTGCCTGATCGCATACCAGACGTAAAAAGGAATCAGAAACAGCAGCGCCACGATCGGCACGTTGTCCGGCGACGACGCAATTTCCCAAATTTGGCGCCAGTCGAAGCCCATCTAGATCAGCCGCCTTGTCCCATGCCGCTGGGCCGCAGCACCACCGGCCGCGGGCTACGCTCTTCCTTGATTTCCGATTCCAGCATCACCGGCGCAGGGCCCGATATACCGCCGTCTTTTCGCACGCGCCAGAAATGGACGCCCATGAACACAGCTGCAATCAGCGGAATCGCGATGCAATGCCAGATATAAGCCCGCAAAAGCGCGTTGGCATCCACGATCGACCCGCCCAACAGCGCAAATCGCACGTCGTTATATGGCGTCATCCCCAATTGCGCGCCAAGCGGTCCTTCGTGACCCAACAAAGGCGTCGCCCGCGCCATATTCGTCCCCACCGTCACCGCCCAGAATCCCAGCTGGTCGTCCGGCAGCAGGTATCCGGTGAACGACAGCAACATCGTCAGCACCATCAACAGCACGCCCACGCACCAATTGAATTCCCGCGGCCGCTTGTACGAGCCCGTCATGAACACGCGAAACATGTGCAGCCACACCGCAATAATCATCAAGTGCGCCGCCCACCGATGCATGTTTCGCAGCAGCTTGCCAAACGGCACATCGTTCTCAAGGTACAAAATGTCGCGAAACGCCTGCACCTTCGTCGGATGGTAATAAAACATCAAAAGCACGCCCGTGAAGGTCAGCACGATAAACAAATAAAACGTAATCCCGCCCATTCCCCAGGTGAAGTTGTATTTCGTAGCGTCGCGATTAACTTTGGCAGGATGCAGGTGAAAAAAAACGTTGGATAAAACGCTCAGCGCCCGATTCCGCGGCTCGTCGTCGTGCTTCACGCGGAACATCGAGCGATACAGCTGCGTCTTCTCAGGCTGCTTCAGCTCCTCAACTTGCTGCTTGGCCTTCTCTTCCAGCGTCTTGCGAAGAGCGGCAGCGTCCTCTTTCACTTTGTCGAGAACGCCTGTCTTAGTCTTGTCGCCGTTCTCTTCCGCCATCTCGCCAACCCCTTCCCAAGTATCCGCTCAAGCCACTCGCGCTAACGTCCAGTTGCCCACACACCGCACTTGCGGCCTACACGTTCAAGAACGCCCCAGGATCATTAAAATGATTTACGCCCGCTCGCGGGTCGTCCACAAACAACCGGCTCGTGTCCACCACGATCTGTCCGGTCGGATCGAGCTTCAACAGCGCCCGGTCCATAGGACGCGGCGCCGGCCCCTCGAAATTCACACCCTCGCTGTCATAACCGCTGCCATGGCACGGGCACTTGAACTTGTTTTCAGCCGGCTTCCACTCCGGCGTGCAACCCAGATGCGTGCAGCGCGCAAAGATCGCAAAAATCCGGTCCGGCTCGCGCACAATCCACACGCGATTCGTCATCAGGTAGCGCTGATCGATTCCGAGGCTAAAATCGGACGGAAATCCCGCGCTAAAGACGGTATTCGGCTCATACAACGCGCGAGGAAAGAAAAACCGCAGGAACATCAAGAAGTTGACGCCGAGATAGCCCCAAATGCACGCCCACACGAGCCTGCGCCTGCTCGTGTTCACGTCTTTCGCGGCCGCTTTAGCGTCTGCCGCTGAGGATGCTTTTGTCCCCTGCGATGCGGCTGACGCAGGGGACTTTCCGGCTACTTTTTCTTCGGGAGTATCTGGCATAGGCCCGTTTGAGAGCTAGGCTGCACCTCAACTTCTTATAAAGTCACAGCGACAGCACTTCAAAAAGCGAACACGCGGTTATATGACGCGGGAAAGAAAGTGTCAAGGAAAAGTGACAATTGGGGCGAAAAGAATATGCAACGCGACCAGGAACCGTCACGCAAAGGACGCTACGCCGGATCGCATCCCCACCGCGCGCAACACCAGGTCGGCGAGCGCCCGAATCAGCAGCGGCGAATCATTCAGCGCAGGCATCATGTAGAACTCGCTGACGCCTAGAGCCTCCGCCTCCTCGCGGGCCTCAATATTGATTTCGTGCAGCGTTTCGATGTGCTCGGTGAGGAACGATATCGGAATCACCAGCATCCGTTTGATTCCGCCGCGCGCCATCTTCTCGATGGTGCTCGTCAGAGACGGCTGCAGCCACTTCTGCGGCCCCACCCTGCTCTGGAAACAAAGGACGTGCGGATTGGGCCAAGCGCCCAGCTGGCGGATCATCTGCACCGTTTGCTCGATTTGCCGAGGATACGGATCGCCCTTTTCTACGAGACTCATCGGAAGCCCGTGGGCACTAAACACTAACTGCACCTCGTCCGGACGCGGTACCTTGCGGAGCACGCTGTTAATCCGCTCGACGATTCCCGCGATGTAATCGGGATGATCGAAGAAATGATCGATCAAATGCACCGGCACCTTCGCCGTGTAGTTTCGATTCCATTCTTTTAGGCTGCTCCCGGTGGTCGCAAAAGAATAGTGCGGGTAAAGGGGCAGTAGAACCAGTTCGTCGTAGGGAACGCGCTCGAGCGCCTCAATAGCCTCTTGCGTGTCGGGGTGCCAGTAGCGCATCGCGATTAGAGCGCGCACGTTCAAGTGAGGCCGCAGAGCCGCTTCGAGAGCTCGCCCTTGCTGCTCGGTAAGACGTCGAATCGGCGAGCCTCCTCCAATTTCGGCGTAGTGCTGGCCCACCACTTTAGACCGGCGAGTGGAAATCAGTTTTGCGAGAGCTTTGCGCGCCAGGAACGCGCCGGGAAAATTGATAATGTCGGGGTCGCAGAAAAGATTGTAAAGGAACGGCTCGACGGCCGCCTGCGAATCGGGACCGCCCAGCTGAAACAGGATGATCGCGATTCGCTTTGGACCGCCCATGGGGACCCTCACCGAAGCCAGCCTGGCACTTCCCGCGCTACCCGTACGATACCAGAATCGAGTCGCGCTTGTCAGGTCGCGTTGTGGGGAGAAACTCAGCGGACGCGCGATGCGAAGTGCTTTAGCTTTCGCGCAACTGCTGCTTCAATTGATCAATGTCGTCCTGCAACTTCGAGAGTCGCCGCGCCACCGTCACCTCGTATAAAAAGAACACGGCCCACACCACCATCCACGCCGCGAAGAGACTTTCGAAATTCTTCATTTCACCCCCGCTTCCCTTGCCACTTGCGGAATTTTGCGCGCTCGTTCGGCATCGCGCGATTCGGCGCGGAATCGCAGCTCGTCAAATTCCGAGCGCAGGCGCTCAAGCCTATAACGATCGGCGATCAACACCACCGTAATGCACAGCACGGCCACAAAGGAAATCAAAAGCACTTTGCCCATCATCGGATCAAGCCCTGAATTCGATCCACCCAGGATCACAGGCTGCGGATGCTGCGTTCTCCACAGCCGGTTTGAAAAATAGACGAGCGGGACGTCCAGAAACGCAAAAATTCCGAAGACCGCCGAGAACATCGCCTTGCGTTGGGGATCATCGAGAAAACCGCGGAGAAGAAGATAGGCTGTGTACAACAGCCACATTACAAACGTTGAAGTCAGCCGCGCGTCCCAAGTCCACCAGATTCCCCACACCGGATGCGCCCAAATCGGTCCGGTGATCAATACAATCGTGCTGCATACCACTCCCACTTCTGCGCCCGCCACTCCCAGCCAGTCCCATTTCGCTTGTCGCGTTCCGAGATAGGCGAAGTTCGCAATGAAAACAATAAAAAACGCGACAAAAGAGCAGATGGCACTAGGCACGTGAAAATAAAAAATGCGCTGGATCGCGTGCATCGTCTTTTCGTCCGGCGCCACATACAGCGCTGCGTAGCCCGCGAACACCATCAGCGCGGCGGCTACGAGCACAAGCGTGATACGGCCCTTCATGGGTGCTTCATTCCTCCAGCAGGTAATCGCACATCAGCCATGACGCGGTCAGGAACACAATATCAAATCCCGCGAGAAATGCGACCCAGGTGCGGTCGAGTTCCGGCTGTTCTGCCAGGAGCGACGCCGTAGCTTCCACGGACGCGATCAGCAGCGGGGTCAGGATCGGCAGTAGAAGGAGTGGCAGAAGCAGTTCGCGCATGCGCGCGTGCGCCGAAATCGCAGAAAAAACCGTTCCAGTGATGACCAGCCCCAACGTGCCAAGCGCCAGCACTAGAATCAGCCGGCCTGCCACGCCACTGAACGAAACGTTGTACAGCACGGCGAAAACGGGAACGAGAATCGCCTCGGCCACAGCCAGAAAAACAAAATTCGCCAACATCTTGCCCAGCAGAATCGCGAACGGCGCAATCGGCGCCATTCGTAGAGCGTCCAATGTTTCGTTCGATTGCTCCCGCGCGAACGAAGGATTCAGCATCAGCGAGCCGGCGAAAAGGAAAGCAATCCACAACAGTCCCGGCCCATATCGCCGCGATTCGGCTGCCGTCGGCTCGAACGCGAAGCTGAACAGCACTACAACCACAAGCGCGAAGATAACAGTGGTAGTGAGTAGTTCGCGCGTCCGGAATTCGAGTCGAAGCTCCTTGGCGAGCAGTATCCCGGCAGCGCGAGAGGTCGTCACTTATGCCTCGGCGCCCTGAGCGGAGCGAAACTCGGCGAGCATCTTCGTCGGGTTTCCCTCCGTGCTGCTATCACGCTCGATTCGCCCGCCGGCCAGCGCTACGGCCCGTGTTGCCAGATCGAGCGATTCATTTCGCGCATGCGTGCTCATGACAATCGTGCAGCCCTCGACGCGCAGGCGCTCGAGAGTCGACCCGAACCATGCCAACCCCTGCCGGTCGAGTCCCGCCGCGGGCTCGTCGAGCAGCAGCAGCCTCGGTCCATGCAGCAGCGCTCGCGCGATCGCAAGACGTTGGCGCATCCCACGCGAAAACGTCCGCACCAGGCTTCCCGCTCGCGAGGAAAGTCCGCAAGCTGTCAGCGCATTTGCCACGCAGGTACTCTCATCGCTGAGTCCATACAGCTCTGCAAATAGATTGAGATTCTCTTCCGCGGACATCTCGTCGTAGAGAAACGTGCTGTGGCCAACGAAGCCGATGAATCGCCGTGCACCTTCTTCAGATTTTGATGCAGCGCCGCTAAGAGTCACGTGACCGCTCGTCGGTTTCATCAATTGGGCGGCCAAGCGCAGCAGAGTCGTCTTCCCTGCTCCGTTTGCTCCGAGCAGTGCCACAAACTCTCCGCCACAAATCGCCAGTGAGATATTTCTCAAAGCCACAAGCGAGCCGAACCGCTTCTCGACACTCTCAAATGCAATTCCGATGGAATCTCCAGCAGGCCCGCGTTCGGAGGTTTGGGAATTGGCGCGCGGTTCGCCCAAGGCGATCTGCTCAGCCACGAACGAGATTGCGGAGCGTTGCGTCGATGCGCTCTCGCTCGCGGGCGTAATCCTCTTCGCTGATGGTGCCCGCCTGCCGTCGTAACTCGAGACGAAACAGGCTATCTTTCAACTCGTCAAGGCTGCCGCGAACCTCACGATCAACTTCCGCTGCAACCGTTGAGGTAGACGCTGACGCAGATGTCGAAGACGGCTTTGACGCCCTCTTGGGAGCCGGCGTTTCATAGACATCGGTAGCCATGGTGCCGCCACCGGTCGCCGCGGCCATCTGCGGGCGCCGCAGCAGATAAACGAACCCCAGCGCGAAAATCGCAGCGAATCCGCCCACCAGAATCCATTTCAAGCTGTCGAGCCGCGCAGGAATTGTCGTGGCCGTTGCCGTAGCCGCATCTCCGCCAGCCTCCGCGCGGGAATTCACTGACGGGTCTTGCGAACCAGCGCTCCCCGCCGCACCGCCGGCGGGCATTCCACCGCCTCCACCGGCTGCTCCGCCTCCTTGGGATGAGGACTGCATCGGAGCGGTTCCGGATACCTTTACAATCAGCGGCGTATTCGCAGCCACGGATTCACGCATGTACGCGTTGAAACCCTGTTCCTGCCCGGCGGGAGAAAAACCTTCTCCCGTGATCGTTACTCCCGGCGGCGCAAATACGGCCAGCCGCGCAACCGCGTACGGCGACGAGATGCGCAACTTCGTTTCGCTTCCGGCGTATGGAACCTTATAAGAGACGCGCACGTTGCTTTCGCCGGGCCGGAAAGGAAAATCGATTGCTTCCAGCCCTTTGCCTTTGTCGATCGTTCCCTGCACTACGGGCATGCCTGAAGCACCCGCCGCGGATACCTGACTTAATTGTGCGCCGTCGGGAAGCGCGAAAACGAACGACCCATTCTGGTGAAAATACGCCATCGGGGGCTGCGTTTTATTTTCAATGCTGTACTCTTCGCCGACCAGCAGATCGGTCGCGTTAGGCTGGAGGATCACGGCGCGCGCTGCAATCGCGAATGTGCCGGCCTTGTCCGTTGGCTCAAAAACTTGTACCTCGGCAGTGGTTTTCCCCGGTGGAATTGGCTCGTGGTAATTCACTCCGCGATAGACAGCCCTCACCAGCATCGGCGCCGCACCAATCTGCGGGTGAGTAAACTGAAAGTGCCCCTGAGCGTCCGTCTTCGTGTTTTCTACGGGCTGCATTCCGCCTTGCAATTGAATCAGGATCACGTCGACCCCAGCAGCCGGTTGCCCGGTGGTCCCGTTGCGCACAGTTCCCTGTAGCGTTCCGGCCGAAGCAATTAACGACGCACAGCACAGTAAAATCGCGAGCGCCCCTAAACGGGCTACGATCGCCCGCACCGCTGCGGCTGAAATACTGCCAGCGCCGCAAAAACCTTTCATGAATGCCGCCTTTCCGTCGCTGCCTGTCGCGTCGCAGCCGTGGGCGTGCCGCCGGTCACCTCGTCCATTTCAGCCAGCACTTTCGCCGCTTCCACTTCAAGAGAATGTTTCGTCTCATCGTAGTCGGCTTCGGAGAATTTTCCAGCGCGGTATTCGAAACGCAGGTCGCGCAGGTTCTCGTAGATTGCGTCGCGACGCTCCATTAATTGGTCGAGCTTCGTGCGATGCGGCGTCGAATCGGAGGCATCCGGCCGAACGTTGAAAATGAAATACAGGCTCGCCACCGCGAGAAGAGCGCAAGCCACCGCAATGTCAATGCTGCTCATGAGTCCTTACGATTCGTCATCCTTATCGGATTCGCGCTGAGCGCGCGCAAGTAGGTCCGCCGAAACACGCGGTCCCGAGGCCGTCGCAACGGCGCCCTTCCGTTTCCAGCGGCGCACAACGTCCCATAAGAGCCCCAGCGCTACCAGGGGAAAAACAATCGGAGCAATCCACGCAATCCGGTTGAATCCCTTCGCTGGAGGCGAGGAAAGCACCGTCGGCCCGTATTCCTGCACGAACGCCTGCAGCGTCAGATCGTCCGGCTCGTTCCGCGCGATACGCTCCTCCAGCTCTTTCATCATGTCGTGCGAATACGTACAACCCACGTGATTGCACGAGCCGAGAATCTGATTGCAGCCGCATACGCACATCAGCTTCTGGCCAAGTTCTTTCGCGTGCGCGGATTCCTGCGCGCCGGCAACAGGAACCAGCGGCGCAATCGCAGCGAGTGCAAATACACCCAGCGCACACACCTTGGATCGCGTTCGCATATGCCGAGCGATGGTATAGCCGTGGTTTTTAATCATGGGCATCCGATCGAGCAATTGCACCCACGGCAGACGTGCGCGTCGAGCTCCATGCCGGGTCGCGCATTTCCACGGGACGAAGGACCAGCGCCGTCCGCTTGTTCGGAAGCATCGCGAGGATGGTGCCAAGCACAAGCACCACTCCTCCGAACCAGATCCATTTCACCAGCGGATTCAAGTACGCGTGGATCACAGGTTTGCCGGTTTCGGGGCTGCGTCCGGCGTACACAACGTACAAATCCCAAATCGGAGACGTCTGCACCGCTACCATCGTCTCCGTCACCTGACTCGCCAGAAAGAATCGGCGCTCGGGATACAGCATCATTTCCGATTTCCCGTTGCGAAACACTTCCAGCGTCGCGCGCTCAGACTCAAAGTTGTTGTTCGCGATGCGGTCGAAATTCTGGCACAGCACCGTATACGGCCCGATCTTGATCGATTGCCCCGCTCCCATTTCCATCTGCACGTCGCGATTAAACGCCGACCCCGCCACGCCGATAAAAATCAAAACCATCGCGAAGTGCACGATGTAGCCGCCATAGCGCCGCGTGTTGCGCATCGTCAGCTCGCCGATAGCGGTCAGCAGATTCGTGTGGTCGCGAGATGCGATCACTCGCGCGCCGCGATAAAATTCCGAAGCAATCGTCAGCGTAACGAATACGGAAAGGATCAGGCAAACTAACGCGTACACTTCGCGGAATCCGGATATCAGCGCAACTACGCCTGTAATGATTCCTCCGGCTAAAGGCCACGCAAAATTTCGCTTCAGTGCGTCGAGCGAAGTTTTGCGCCAAGCAAGCAAAGGCCCCACGCCAGTGAGGAACAGCAGAAAGAGCGCGATCGGAATATTCACCTTGTTGAAGAACGGTGGCCCAACGCTGATCTTGGTTCCCTGCACCCATTCAGAAAGCACCGGAAACAACGTGCCCCAAAGAACCGAAAAGCAAGCCGCGAGCAGAATCAGATTGTTGAACAGAAAGCTCGACTCGCGCGAAACCAGCGAATCCAGCTGATTGTCGCTGCGCAAATAATCCCGGTTCAGCCAGTAAGCCCAGAAGCAAACAATAAAGACAAGCGCCAGAAAGCCCACAAACCAATTCCCAATCGACGATTGCGCAAAAGCATGCACGGAACTCACCACGCCCGAGCGCGTGAGCAATGTCCCCAGAATGCAAAGCATGAAGGTGGTGAACACCAGCCACACATTCCACACCTTCATCATCCCGCGCTTCTCCTGCATCATCACCGAATGCAGAAACGCAGTCCCGGTAATCCACGGCAGCAGCGACGCATTCTCCACCGGATCCCACGCCCAATATCCACCCCACCCCAACACGGCATAAGCCCAATGCGCCCCCAAAAGGATCCCCACACTCTGAAATCCCCACGCCACCATCGTCCACCGCCGCGTGATATGAATCCATTTCTCACCAGGGTAACGACCTAGCAGCGCCGCGAGTGCGAAGGCGAAGGGGATGGTGAAACCTGTGTAGCCGAGGTAGAGGATCGGGGGATGAATCACCATTTCGGGGTATTGCAGGAGCGGATTCAAGCCGCGGCCGTCGCTCAACGTAGCCAAGTGCATGGCGCCGGTCGCATCGGCCCCGCCAAGCACACTGAAAGGGCTTGCGACGAAATTATTCAGGGTGAGGAAGAAAATTTGGACGCCGGCGCAGATGACGACCACGTAGGGCATCAGTTCCGGATGCTTTTTGCGATTCAGGAACAGCGCGAAGAACACGTAGGTGGAGAGCAGGAAGCTCCACCACAGCAGCGAACCCTCCTGACCGGCCCATAATGCAGCGAATTTGTAGTAAACGGGCAGGGCGCGATTGCTGTGCGCCGCCACATATTCCATCGAAAAATTGTCAGTAAGAAAGAAGTATTCGAGCGAGCCAACAGCCAGGGTGACGAGTCCGAAGACCGCCATGCCCGCGTTCTGTGCGCTCTTCGTCAGAAGAGTACGCCGCGTGACGATTCCCGCAATTCCCGCACTAAATGCATAGACGGCGGCGAGGAATGCCAGCAGCAGCGCGAAAGAGCCGAAGATATCCACTACATTTTCTCCGTGGAGCGAAGGCTGGGCTTGGGACTCGTGGTGGAGTTCAAATTGGAGCTTAAGTTGGCGCTAAAAATAGACATTAAAACGGTCAAGTACCTTGACCTACTTTCAGCTTTTACGATCCCCGCCGGGCACATTATTTGACGTTTGTCCGGGCTGCGAAGCGCCGGGCGCCTGGTTTGGGGTGGCCTCATATTTCGATGCGCATTTTGCCTGTATCTGCTCCGCTTCGAAACGGCCATCGGGCTTCATGCGCCCTTCCACGAGGGCTTGCGCTCCGTCCTTAAATGTGTCTGGGAGCGGATCGCGGCCCACATAGGTGACTGGGACAGTCCTTCCCTGCTCTTCGAGAACGAAGTCCACTCGTCCCGCAGCTCGCAGAATCGAACCATTGCGCACATTACCAGAAACACGCATGCGCTGGTGAAGCGCGGTGCCTTGCAAGGTGGAAAGCTCTGTGATGGTGTGGTAGTACGTCTTGCTCTGCGTGAAACCCACATAGGCGAGCGAAACGAGCGTAATTACAATAATTCCCGAGCCAATCAGAAACTTGCTGCGGGCTTTCATTCCCAACTCCTCTTAATGATAAGCGGAAATCGGAGTGATTTTAGCACTCCATCGAAGGGGCTTAAAGGGATTCCTCGCGAAAAGTGCAATCGTCACTGGGCTTGGCGGACTGGACTGGCGGACAGGCGAAGGAAC
>CAVRFZ010000004.1:0-203551 GCA_963720655.1 uncultured Acidobacteriota bacterium
GCCCCGCCTTTCGCATTTCCCGCCCCACCCGTTCTCGACTAATATGAATCCCGTGAAACCGGCCACAAGGACCCCGTTCACACACCGCTCGCTACTTTTCGCCATCCCCCTAGCCATCCTGGCTCTCTCTCTCACCAGCCTCGGCCAGCAACCCCAACAAGCGCCCCAGCAAGCTCCGCGCTCCCACGTCCGCCGCCGCATCACAAAAACTCCCACCCCCGAACAGAAGCAAGCCCCCCGCGCCGAAATTATCCGCGAAAATAATTACGGCGTCGCCCTCATGAACCGCCAGCACTTCGAAGAAGCCCTCGGCAAATTTCAGCGCGCCTGCATCCTCGACCAGGAATCCGACATCGGCTGCGTCAACGTCGGCATCGCCTTCCTCAACATGCAGCGCCTCGACGACGCCCAGCAAATCCTCGAAAAATCCGCCGAGCGCGACCCCAAGAATCCGCGCGTCTGGTTCAACCTCGGCCTCCTCGCCAAAGCCGCCGGCCAACCCGACCAAGCCATCGAATATTTTCAAAAAGCCGCCGCTCTCGACCCCAGCGATGCCGACACGCAATATTTCCTCGGCCTCATCTATTCGCAACAGCAGCAATACGACAAAGCCATCGCTGCCTTCGAAAATGCGCTGAAGCTGAATCCGTTCCAGGTTTCCGCCGAATTCGGCCTCGCGCAAGCCTATCGCCGCAAGGGTGACGACG
Source organism: uncultured Acidobacteriota bacterium (assembly GCA_963720655.1). Taxonomy (GTDB): domain Bacteria; phylum Acidobacteriota; class Terriglobia; order Acidiferrales; family UBA7541; genus Palsa-295. Next base: position 708 of record CAVRFZ010000004.1, read on the forward strand.
CGCGCGCCATCGAGCATCTCGACCGCTTCCAGCACCTCACCGCCGAAAAACTCGGCAAGCCGATGAGCTTCATCTACGGCGAGCAGGGAAAATATTCTCTTGCGGAGCTGATGCGCCCCGCCCCGGAACCGGTTCCACCGGCCGTTCCTGTGCATTTCACCAATGTCACGCCGCTGTCCGGCCTGCCCGCGCAGCCGCCTTCCGCTTTGCGCAAGCCGACCGTGAAATCCGCGAGCCTCCACACGAAGCGGCCACACGCGCCCGAGCCAGAAGAGCCGCGCCCCGTCGCGAAATTCCTCGGCAGCGGCGCCTGCATCCTCGATTACGACGGCGACGGCAAGCCCGACATCTTCCTCGTCAACGCCGACGGAAAAGGAAACGCCGGCCTCTTCCGCAATCTCGGCGGCGGCAAATTCGTCAATGTCACCAAATCCGCGCGTCTCGATATCAGCGGCGACGGCATGGGCTGCGCCGTCGGCGATTACGACAACGACGGAAAGCCCGATCTCGCCGTCAGCTTCGATGGTCGCGTCACGCTGTTTCACAACGAAGGAAAAGGCGTCTTCAAAGACGTTACGGAGGCAGCCGGGATCGCTAGTGATGGCCTCGCACTCGGACTCGCCTTCATCGACTACGATCACGACGGCGACCTCGACCTCTACGTCACGCGCTTCAATGAATTCCAACTCGATAATCCCCGCGAGCCGTTTCCGTTTCCCTCCGATGCAACCCCGCCCGGAAACATTCTCTGGCGCAACAATGGCAACGGCACTTTCACCGACTGGACAAAAGAAACGGGGCTGGGCGGCGTCGCACCGTCAGTAGGCGCGCTGGGAAGCGATCTAAACAACGACCGCGCCATCGATCTCGTCGTCACCGGCTGGCAGAAGCCGCCCGTCGCCTACATGAATCAACGCGAAGGCGCATTTCGCGCCACCACACCCTGGCACACGGACGGACCACAAAAACGCCCGCGGACATGCCCGCATCGACCGCCGGAGTCGTCTCGCTCGATTTCGATAAAGACGGCTGGATGGACCTCGCATTTACTCACTGGGGCCCGCCAGGACTGACCCTGTGGCGCAACGCAGAAGGAAAATCCTTCGAACGCGTCCCGCTGCCCGATTTCGAATTCATGCGCGCCTGGGGCGTCGCTGCTCTCGATTACGACAACGACGGCTGGATCGATCTCGCCGCCGTCGGCGAAACATATTCAGGTGAAGGGCGCATCGTACTGCTCAGAAACGAAGGCCCCGCCGGATTTCGCGATGTCACCGCCGAAACCGGCCTCGACAAAATCGTGCTTCACGATCCGCGCAGCATAATCGCCGCCGATTTCGACGCCGATGGCGCCGTCGATCTGCTGATCACCCAGAATAATCTTCCGCCCGTCCTGCTGAAGAACACCGGCGGCAATCGCTACAACTGGCTCCGCCTAGCTTTCAAAGGCGAGCACGACAACAAAACTGGTATCGGCACGAAAGTCGAGCTATCCGCCGGCGCTCTGCAACAAAAATGGGAAGTCACCGGCGCTTCCGGCTACCTGGGTCAAGGCCCCACGGAAATCGTCGCAGGCCTCGGCTTCGAGCGCGAAGCCGAAGTGATTCGCCTCCTGTGGCCCACCGGCGTGCTGCAAGATGAAATGCAAATTGCCGCGCTGAAGAACGAGCACTTAATCGCTGAAATCGACCGCCGCGGCAGCTCCTGCCCGATCGTCTTCGTCTGGAACGGCGAAAAATATGAATTCCTCGCCGACATGATCGGCCCCGGAATCGTCGGCCACTGGACAGGCCCGAACCAGCGCAATATTCCCGACCCCGACGAATATTTCAAAGTTTCCGGCTATCAAGTCCAGCCGCAAGACGGCGTGATCAGTTTCAAAATGCTCGAGCCCATGGAAGAGCTCGACTACCTCGACCAGACCCGCCTTCTCGCCATCGATCATCCCGAAGACGTCGAGGTCTACCCCAACGAACGCTTCCTCAGCGCCCCGCCCTTTCCGCTGTTCAAAGTAATTGCCAGCCAGGACGCGCACGCCCCAGCCGGCGCATGGGACGACAAAGGCCACGATCTGCTGCCGCTGCTTCGCGCGCGCGATCGCAAATACGTCACGAATTTTCCCGACGCGCCCTATCAAGGCTTCGCCGGAATGCACACCATCGAACTCGATCTCGGCCCCTGGGAAGCCGATCGCCCGATTCGTCTGCTGATGGACGGCTTCACCGATTATTTCAGCGCCAACTCGATGTATGCCGCGTGGCAAGCGGGCATCGAGCCGGTTCCGCCGTATGTCGAGATGCTCGACGACTCCGCGAAATGGGTTCGCATCGTGAATGACATGGGCTTCCCCGCCGGCCTCGCGCGCACCATGGTCGTTGACCTCACTGGCAAGCTCCCTTCAGGCTCCCGCTTCATCCGCATCACCACGAACCTGAAAATCTACTGGGACCGCATCCGCGTCGATAATTCCGCGCGCAATATTCCTTTCAAGGTCACCGAAATTCCATTGGCAGCGCGAAGCTCGATTTCCGCGGCTATCCGCGCGTCGTCGAAGGCAATCCCATCAACGATTTGCGCTACATCTACGAACAAGTAAGCGCCACAGGCCCCTACACGCGGCAAATCGGAAATTACACGCGCTACGGCGACGTAACTGATCTCGTTAAAAAAATAGACGAAAAATATGTCATCTACGGCTCCGGCGACGAAGTCTCCATAGACTTCGACGCCACCAATCTCCCCGATCCCCCCGAAGGCTGGACCCGCGACTATTTCTTCTACGCCGACGGCTTCGCCAAAGACATGGACTTCTACGCCGCCCACGGCGACACAGTCGCCCCATTGCCCTTGCACACCCTGGTTCCCTACCCGTATCCCCCAGGCCTCGAATACCCCGAAGACAAAGACCACCTCGACTACCTCCTCGACTAAACACCCGCGCTCCGGCCCAGCAGGCGACTCCCTTACAACACCCGCCCAGAAATCTCCGGCCCAGCCGGCGATGTCCTTCCGCTTCCAATACTCCGCCCCTGCCGAAAAAAATAAGCTCTATCGCACGGCGAACATTCGCACCGCCGCCGGTTAATCATTCGCCCGCTCACAGCTTTTCAGATGGGAGCCCCCTGCTTCAGCAGGGGGAGCTGGACTTCAGTCCAGCGAAAAAGCGCTGCCCTTGAAAACGGGCTTTAGCCCTGGGATTTCCCCGCTGACTCGCACGTCCCACGACGATCCCGCCTTACTTACCTCGTCGTGCGCCTTTCGCCTTGCCTTCGTCTACACAATTTGCTACCGTAATCGTTGAGTTATGGGCACCAACAAAAACTCGCGCAGTAGGAGGGCGGCTTCACCAGCAAAGCCGCCCCAGACCCCGCACGCCCCAACGCCCCACCTGCCATTCCGTAACGCCGGCCTGCCCCGAGACCGCGGGGCGTCTCGCCGGCTCTTTTACAGCCGCCCATCCCAGCACCCGTCTCCCCCTCCCCCAATTTCTAATCGCAAATCCGGAATTAGAATTCCCCACAACTCCAACAAAACAAACGATCGAGGCCAAGTCTAATCGCAAAAAAATCGCGATTCTTCATCATGAATTTCGCCTTGCTCCTGGCGGCTTGACCATCCCTCGCTACCTCCCACTCATCACCAGATTTCTAATCGAGACACCGCGATTAGAATTCCTCGTAACTCCAAGAAACACAACTACATCGCAATTCCTAATCGAGACAAAAAGGCCATTTTCGATACCAGAGTTCCTGCTCCCTTGCTTGCAAACCCCCAGCATGATAATTTTCAATTCCGTCGTGGTTTAGCACTTCCCAACATGCCGTCCAACTCCAACAATTCGCCATCGGCAGCGCGTCAGCGCGACGCCACAGTTCGAGCGCCGCACGCGAACCAGTTTACTGGCGCGTCGAAGGCAGCCTGCTCAATCTCACCGCCGTCCGCCCCGTAGGCTTCTTCACCTGGAACGCCCAAACTTTTCTGGAACGCTGGGGGCGACGCGGCACCATGGGCATCCTCGCGATCGCGCGGCCGTTTCTTTACGCCACGAATCGCGTGTTCGCCACACGCCTCCTTCACACCGTGCTGCGCGGCGTAAGTCGCGACCGGCTCGATCTGCTCGGCGAAGAATTCTTCCAATATTTCCTCAAGCCAAGATTGAAAGCCGCAGGTGTTGCCCGACTGAAAGAAATCATCGCATCCGGTGCGGACGTTGTGCTGGTGAGCCAGGGCCTCGACCACATCATGCGCCCCCTCGCCAATCATCTCGGCGTCGAACGCATTCTCTGCAACCGCCTCGATTTTCGCGACGGTCTTGCAACGGGACGTTTGCTCGATCCGGTGATCCGCCCGCGCGGCGCCTTCGCGAAACTCACCGGACGCCAGCCCAATGGGCGAGTGTCGCGCGAAATTCTTCTTCGCAGCCTCGGCTTCACCAAGAATCCGCAAATCGTGGACGGCGCAATTCAGCCCGCTCAGCGGCCATCGCCGCAAGTCTCAATTCCCGTCATCCACTTCGCGAAAACGAATGGTGCCGCCCACAATGGCCTTTCCCTCTCGGTGCGCGATTCGCTGCGCGGCAAAAACATTCTTCTGATCGGCGCCACGGGCTTCATCGGCAAAGTGTGGCTCGCGAATCTCCTCACCGACCTTCCGGAGATCGGCAGAATTTATCTTCTCGTCCGGCGCAATAAGGCCAACACCGCCCTCGCTCGTTTCCGCCGCGTGGTGGAAGAATCGCCCGTCTTTGAGCAGCTCGCGGCTGAACATGGCGAGCGGTTCGCCGCTTTTCTGCGGGAACGAATCGAAGTCGTTGAAGGTGACATCAGCAGTCCTGGTCTTGGCATGGTTGCAGATGTGCGCCAGCGCCTCGCCAAAACTCTCGACGTCATCGTCAACAGTTCCGGCCTCACAGATTTCAATCCGGATCTTCGCGATGCCCTCGCAATGAATGTCCGCTCAACAGCCTACTTGCTCGAGTTCCTTCGCGATTGTCAGCACGCTTCTTTGCTGCATCTTTCCACCTGCTACGTGATCGGCCAGCGCGACGGGCGCGTCCTCGAAGAGCTTCCGTCAAATTACACGCCGGTTGGACTCGCGAATTTCGACGCCGAAAAAGAATGGCAATCGCTCGAAGCTCTCGCCCACGAAATCGAAGCACGCGCCGAATCTCCTGAAATCACCGCCGAACTGCGCGCCCAGGCGCTCAAAAAGGAACATGCTTCGAAGGGCTTGAGCGGTGCGGCTCTCGAAAATCAGATCCGCAAGAATCGTGTCCGTTGGCTGCGCCAGACTCTCACCGATGCAGCCACCCAGCGCGCCAATGAGCTTGGCTGGCCCAATACCTACACCTTTACGAAGAGCCTTTCCGAATCGTTCATCCGTAATTTTCTCGACGTGCAACCGAACGCAGCCATCGCCGTCGTCCGCCCGGCCATCGTCGAAACGTCGATTGAAAAACCGTTCGTCGGCTGGAACGAAGGCATCAACACATCCGCGTCGCTCTCTTATCTGCTCGGCACTTTTTTCCGCCAGCTTCCGACAACCGAATCAAAATGCCTCGATCTGATTCCGGTGGACCTCGTCTGTCGCGGCATGACGCTCATCGCCGCCGCACTCGTCGCGCGCCGCCACGAGCGCGTCTACCAGCTCGCCACTTCCGTCACGAATCCGTGCGACATGCGCCGTTCGATCGAACTCACGGGTTTGGGCCATCGCAAATTTTATCGCGCACAGGACGGGCTGGAGCATCGTCTGCGCCTCAAATTCGACGCGATTCCGGTCTCAAAATCGCGCTACCAGAAACTTTCCGCGCCCGCGCAGAAAGCGCTCGTGAAGGCAATCAATCGTACCGTCGAACCCTTCGCTGCCAAGCCGCCGCTCGCGCGCCGCGAACGCGAGCTCGAAAAAGTGATCAAGCTCGTCTCGCTCTTCGAGCCTTTCATCCTGCACAACGATCACGTCTTCGAAGCGCTCCACGTCGAGCAGCTCAGCGCCGCGCTCCCGCCCGCCGAGCGCGCCGCGTTCGGCTTCGATGCCCGCGGCCTCGATTGGTGGGACTATTGGATCAACGTGCACATTCCGGCGCTGCGCAAGTGGTGTTATCCTCTCATCGAGGGCCGCCCTCTGGAGTCCCGTCCGGGGCGCAAAGTGCCGTTGGCGGGCGATGGCGAAGCGACCGCCGCTGGGGCGGCGGGCTCATCTCCGGCAACGGCGAACTGAGATCCAATCAAAGTGGCAATTCTTCTCACCGGTTCCACCGGCTATATCGGCGCGCACATCGCATCAAATCTTCTCGCGGATTATTCTCAGCCGCTGAACCTGCTGGTTCGCGCTCGAAATTTGCAGGAAGCGCAGGAGCGAGTCTGGCGGTCGCTGCAGTTGCACATGGATTTTCCGCGCTTCGAAGAATTCCTGAATTCGAAGGTCACGATTTTTCTGGGCGATCTCACGGATTCGCAGTTCGGGCTCAGTGACGACGATTATCGCCGCCTCGTTCGCAGCACCGATTCCGTGATTCATTGCGCCGCTTCCCTCAACCGCAAATCCGAGAAGAGCTGCCTCAACGTGAATTTGCGCGGAACGCTCGAAGTGATCCAGCTGGCGATGCGGGCGCGCGACGATCACGGACTGCGCCGGTTCAGCCACGTGAGCACGGTGGCTGTGTGCGGCCAGCGTGCGAATGAGGTGGTACAAGAGGACGCTTCGATCGATTGGAACCGCTCGGACTACGATCCGTATGCGCGCACCAAGAAATTCTGCGAACACATGGTGCGGCAGCTTCTGCCGGATGTGCCGCGCACGATTTTCCGGCCGAGCATCGTGCTGGGTGACAGCCGGCGCCCTGAAACCAACCAGTTCGACATGGTTCGAACTTTTGTTTTTCTCGCAGGTTTGCCGGCGCTGCCATTTCGCTCGACGGATCGCATCGACATCGTGCCGGTCGATTACGTGGCCGACGCCATCGCGATGCTGCACCTAAAGGAAAAACCGGCGCACGAGATCTATCATCTTTCCTCCGGCACAGGCTCGGAAACATTCGCGGAACTGACAAATGCGCTGGCGAAAGCGCAGGGTAAGCATGGGCCGCGATTTGTGCCGGGGCTTGAAGCGCCGTCGTCAAAAATGGTGAATGCGCTGGCGGGCCGCGCCGGCAAAATCGGTGGATTCGCGACGCTGCTGAAAGTTTTTCTGCCTTACCTCGTATGGAACACCGTGTTCGACAATTCGCGAGTGGTCGCGGAGATGGGGCGCAAGCCAGTGCCGTTTTCCGAATATTGCTATCCGCTGCTGAAATACAGTCGCGAGACGCACTTCGTTTACAAGTATCGCGACTGGCCGTCCGAATCAGCGGCGGGAGCCGCGCGCGTGGTCCAGGACGTGCGGCCATGATGGATTTCGTCCTCGAAGCCTGGGTGAGCAGCCTGATCGAACTGAACAAGTTCGAATGGGTGCTTGGCGCAGGCCAACCGTGGAAGCCCGGAACGAAGCTCAAGCTGCTATTCGCCGGCTACAACGGAACGCGCAATACCGGCTCCGATGTGCGCGTGGAGGAAATGTTGCGGCAAGTGCGGCGAATTCTGGGCCCGCAGAATCTCGAGCTGAGCGTGATGACTCAGAATTTCGATTTGACGCGTGGTTACTTTGGCGACGCGAAACAAGTTCATTTGCCGGACGTATTTCCTCCTTTCTTGCATTCCGAGGTGCGCAAGAACGACGGCGTGGTGGCGTGCGAAGGCTCGATGTTCAAGAGCAAGTTCGCCAACGCGCTTACCACGATGATGATCGGCTCGCTCGGGATTGCTTCCGCGCAAAACAAGCTGAGCGTCGCATTCGGCGCCGAAGCCGGCCAAATGGATCCGCTGCTGCAGAAAATGTGCAAGCGCTACTGCAGCGATTCGCTGGTGATTACGCGCAACGTCGAATCGCAAGAGGTGCTCGGCAAGCTGGGCGTCCCAACGGAACTGGGCACGGATACGGCATGGACTTTTGAGCCGCTCGGCCCGGAATATGGCCGCAAGGCGTTGCGCGATGCGGGCTGGGACGGCGCGACTCCTGTGCTTGCGGTGTGTCCGATCAATCCTTTCTGGTGGCCGGTGAGCGCTTCGCTTGCGAAGTGGGCCGCGCATTCCGTGGCCGGCGCGTACGCGAAGAGCTACTACCGGACGATTTATTTCCATCGTTCCGGCTCGGAAGTGGATGCGTCTTACGAAACTTATTTATCGGCGATGGCGGCCGGCGTTGACCGGTACCGAAAGTCGCGGCGCGTGTTTCCCGTGATGATCGGGATGGAGATGCTTGACGGAGATGCTTGCGAACGAGTGGCGGAAAAGCTGGGCGGCGTGCCGGTCTTCTCTTCTGAAAAGTACGATATGTATCAGCTGGTGAGCATCCTGCGCGCGGCGGACCGGATTCTTTCGTCGCGCTACCATGCGATCGTCACTTCGATGCCGGCTGGAATTCCATCGGCAGGAGTGACGATGGATGAGCGGATTCGCAACCTGATGCGCGAGCGCGGGCACGAACATCTGCTGATGCGCGTGGATGAACCGGATCTGGCGGACAAGATCGCGGCTGCGCTTGCGACACTCGACGCCGAGGCTGACGAGATCCGCGACGCAATGCCGCGGACGGTAGCGCGCAACTTGCAATTAATGGCGCGTATGGGCGTTTATTTCGAAGAGCTGGTGGCGCGCCACTTCCCCGAATTTCCAGTGCGACAGGGCGTCCTGAGCTGGGAAGACTATCTCCCGCCGCTGAGCGCCGGGCTTTGCCGTCTGGTGGAAGAGCGCGGCGACGCGGTGGCAGCTCGCGGCTGAGCCGGGGCGACTCTCATGTTGCGCACGAAACTCGTCGAGAAAAGAATCGGAATCGAACCGGGCTTCCATTGGCGTGGGCAGGAGATCACGCGCTTCGAGGGCTTGAGTGACGCAGTATTCGGATTTGCAGTCACGCTCTTGATCGTCTCACTCGAAGTACCGCGGACTTTTTCCGAACTGCTGGAGACCATGCGCGGCTTTTTTGCTTTCGCGATCTGTTTCGTCCTGCTGATGCTGATCTGGTACCAGCAATACATTTTTTTCCGCCGCTACGGATTGCAAGATACTGTGACAATCGTGTTGAACTCCGCACTATTGTTTGTCGTGCTTTTCTACATTTACCCGCTGAAGTTTCTGTTCTCAATGCTGATCAACGTGTGGTCGGGCTCGTCACTGGAAGTCCATCTTGCCGACGGAACTGTGCGGGCAGTCATCGAGCAATTTCAACTGCCAACCCTGATGATTATCTACAGCGCAGGATACCTGGCGATTGCGGTGGTGTTCGTGCTGCTTTTTCTGCATGCCTATCGCCAGCGCGCTCAACTTTTGCTGAGCCCGGTGGAAGTTTTCGATACGCGCTGGAGTATCTATAACACCCTGTTCAGCGGCGGCGTAAGCGTCGTGTCGATCCTGCTGGCCTGGCTGGGTGGCACCAAACTTTCAAGCGCGGCGGGCCTGATATATCCCGTGCTGATGTTTCCGGGATTTACCGTTTTGGGCAAGCTGCAAGGACGGCGAAGGCATCGATTGGAAAACAGTATGGCCGTCAGCGCGTCGTGACGATGACATTTCTAGAGAACATCTTTGAACGGTTGCAGCGCGCTGCGAGCGTGCCGGTGCTCGCTGAAGTCGCGCGACGGAAAGATTGTCATGGTAACCGGAGGCGAGCTGCTTGCGTTGATTGGGCAAGCGCGCAGATTTCTCGTTACGCGAGGGTTCAAAAAGGGTGACCGCTGCGCTTTGCTTGCGCCTAACAGCATTCACTGGGCTGCGCTTGACCTGGCAATGATGGCGGAGGGAATCATCGTGGTGCCGCTCTATACGCGCCAGGCGCCGGCCGAACTCGCTGCGATGCTGAAGGATTCGACACCGACGCGTATCTGCTGCTCGGATGCTCCACTGGCCGCGGAAATTCTAAAGTTGTGGCCGGCCGCGCCGAAGATCTCGCTGCTCAACGGTATTTTCACCGGTGACGCGACAGTTGCACCTTCGAAAAACCCGAGTGCATGAGGATTCCGATCCGCTCACAATTATCTACACGTCCGGCACATCCGGCGAACCAAAGGGTGTGGTGCTGAATGTGGGTAACGTGAATTTCATGCTCGAACGCACGGGCGCGCGTCTCGATGAGCTGATGGTGGAGGTAAAGAAGCCCGGCGGAGAGCCTGAGAGGATTTTCCACTACTTGCCGTTTTGCTTCGCTGCGTCGTGGATTCTGTTGCTTACTGCGCTTTCTCGGAACAGCGTGCTCACGCTTTCGACCGATCTTTCGAAGCTGTCCGATGAGCTGAAGCTTGCAGAGCCGGACTACTTCCTGAATGTGCCGACTTTGCTCGAACGGGTACGAGGGAAAATCGAAGAAGCGGTGCGAGAGAAGGGCGGATTCGCCGCCAGGATGTTCTCGCGCGCGCAACAGGCGTATGCGAATCGCCTACGCGGCCAGAGCGCCTTCGCCGATTCGGTCTGGCTGCACCTCGCCGATCGCTTTATGTTTCCTACTATCCGCAAAACCATTGGCGCCAATCTCAAAGCTTTGATCTCGGGTTCCGCGCCTCTGTCGCCTGAAACGCAGCAGTTTTTCATGATGATCGGAATTCCTGTGCTGCAAGCGTACGGCCTGACGGAGACCACAGCGATTTGCACGCTCGATGTTCCGGGACACGTGGAGCCGGGGCGAGTGGGGCCTGCAATTCCGGGAATCGAAATGATGCTCGGAGAAAATGACGAGATTCTTGTTCGCGGGCCGAATGTTTTTCCCGGCTATTGGCAACGTCCGGAAGCTACAGCGAAGGCGCTCGAAGGCGGATGGTTCCATACCGGCGATCAAGGTGAGAAGGATGCGAATGGCAACTGGCGCATTTCGGGGCGGCTGAAGAATCTCATCATTCTGAACTCGGGGCATAACGTGGCGCCCGAGCCGCTGGAGGACGCGCTGGCGCGCGCACTTCCCGAAGCTGCGCAGGTGGTGATCTTAGGGAATCAGCGCAGTTTTCTCGCTGCGCTTGTTACCGCGCAGCCATCGAATGGGTTGAAAGCCGAGCGCGTGCAAGCGGCGCTCGACACGGCAAATGCCGGGCTGCCGCATTACAAGACGATTCGCGCGTTTCATATTGTTCCGGAACCGCTGACCATTGAGAATGGCATGCTGACGGCGAACGGCAAGCTGAAGCGCGACGCGATCGTCGCGCACTTCGCCGCCGAAATCGAACGGCTATTCGAGAAAAAGAGCGCATGAGAGATTTTCGCGGCGAGACTTTATCCTGGAATGCAGAGGGTGGCGTTATCGAGCTGGTTCTCGATCGCGCGCCTTGCAATGAGATCGGCTCGGCGACGCTTGCGGAGCTTGAGAAGTTTGTAGCGCGCTTGAGAAGCTGCAGAAGGATTGCCACGCATTGATTATTTCCAGCCCGCGTAGAGAGGGATTCTGCGCCGGGGCTGATTTGCGCGAGTTGTATCATCGGTCGCAGGCGCTGCCGCCTGCCGAGCGGGTTGTGGGTGTGCGCGAGTTCGTTGAGCGAATTCACCGCGTGGGAAACACGATTGATGCGGCTCCGCTCACGACGATTGCGGCGGTGCACGGGGTTACTTTCGGCGGCGGATTTGAGCTGGCGCTGCTTTGCGATTTGATCGTGGCGGATAAAATGACGCGTTTCTGTTTTCCGGAGCTGCGGCTGGGATTGATACCGAGCTTTGGCGGCATTCCGAGGCTCAAGCGCGACATCGGGAACGGCGTGGTGCGGGATTTGCTTTTGACAGGGCGCAGCATCAACGCGTCGAAGGCGCAGGCGATTGGGCTTGTGAGCCAGGTGACGGGGGAGGGTGATGCGCTGCGTGTGGCGCGCGTGACCGCGGCGCAGGTGGCGAAGTTTGATCGCGGCGCGACAATTGCGGCCAAGAAATTCATCAAGCCGATTCCGTACGCGGAGCTGGAGCAGGAAGTGGATATTTTCTGCGAGCTGTTTACGCGGCCGGCGGTGGAAGCGGGGCTGCGGAAGTTCGTCGAGAGCACTGACGCGCTTCCCTATTTGCCGTAGCGGACGCGCGCGAATCGGCAACTGAATCTGTGGCAAGATAAACAGAATGCCTACACTCCAAAATACGACAGACGAAGTGCTGCGGCTCGCTTCGGAGCATTTCAAAGTTCCCGTGGGAAATCTAAGTCCCGACGACGATTTCTTCAAGAAATTAGGGATCAACAGCCTGCAGGCGCTCGACCTGCTGACGCGCATCGAGCAGCATTTCCACATCGAGCTTCCTGACTACGAACTGCAGGGCGTAAGTGATTTCCGCACCCTTGCTGAGCGCATCCAATCGCGCCTCTGATGCTTGACCTCCGGCAATATCAATCATTGGGCGAAGCCTTGCGCGCTGGAGTTGAGCGCTGGCCCGATGAGATTTGTTTGATTGAGGCGGATCGCGAGCGCGAGAACGTTCGATTGACGTATCGCGCGTTTGGAGCGGCGGCTTTGTCACTCGCGAGCGGGCTGCAAGAGGCCGGATTTCAGGCCGGGACGCGGGCCGCGATTATCATGACGAATCAGTCGAAATGGCTGATCTCGGCTTATGCGATTTTCTTTTGCGGCGGCGTGCTGGTTCCGCTCGATTACAAACTGAGTGCCGACGAACAGCTGCAGCTTTTGGCGCATTCGAAGGCTGAGTTTCTCGTGGTGGAATATCATTTGTGGCGAGCGATCGCGCATGCTGACGGCTTCAAGAATTTTCGGGCGCGCGTGGTGCTCGTTACGGAAGCGCCAAAGGATGCTGAGCTTTTCGGGGCGAAACGGTGGGAAGAATTTCGTGGGACTGGTGCGGCTACTTTTGTTCCGCGAGCGCGCCAAGATGCGGCGTGTATTGTGTATTCGTCGGGGACTGGAGGGCGGCCGAAGGGCTGCGTGCTGACGCACGAGAATTATCTGGAGCAATGCATGGCGCTGACGGCACTGTATCCGTTCTGGCCGGGCGTGCGGTACCTGAGCATTTTGCCGACGAATCATGCGATTGATTTCATGGTGGGATTTATCGGGCCGTTTACGTGCGGAGCGGCGGTGGTGCATCTGCGGACGATGCGGCCGGAATATATTCGCGAAGCGTTTACGCGATACAAGATTACTTACATGAGTTTAGTTCCGATGGTGCTGAAGAATCTGGAAAAGGGCTTGCGGCAGCGCTTTTCGGAATTGCCGGCTGGGCGGCGCACAATCTTGGATGCACTGATTGCTACGAATCGAGCGCTTACGCGACGGCGGCCGAATCTGAAGTTGAGCCGGGCTTTGCTGGGGCACGTGCATGACGCGTTTGGTGGCGAGCTGCGGGCGCTTTTTGTGGGCGGAGCTTTTACAGAGCCCGCGACCCTGCAATTTTTCTACGATCTGGGGATACAAGTTGGCAATGGCTACGGTTGCACCGAGGCTGGGACAGCGATCACGTTGAACGATTTCAAGCCCTTTCGCGCTGATACGGTGGGAAAGCCGCTGCCGGGAATGGAATTGCAAATTGTGAAGGCGGATGCGGAGGGGATTGGCGAGGTGTTGGTGCGCAGCAAGACGGTGATGTCGCATTATCTTGACGATCCGGAGATGACGGCGGAGACGATTCGAGACGGTTGGCTCGTTACTGGCGACCTTGGGCGCGTGGATGACGACGGGCATTTACAGCTTTTCGGGCGCAAGAAAAACATGATCGTTACCGAAGAGGGCAAAAATATTTATCCGGAGGACGTGGAGACCGTTTTTGAGGGTTTGGCGGTGAAGGAATTTTGCGTGTTTGCGGCAAATTTTCTGTGGCCTGCGCGCACGATGGTGGGCGAGAAGCTTGTGCTGGTGATTCATCTCGAAGCGGGTGCGGCTGTGACGAACGAATTGGTGGCGGAGATTGCTGAGCGAAATCGGCGTCTGCTGAATTACAAGCGGATTAGCGGGTATCTTGCGTGGGATCGCGATTTTCCGGTGACGGCTTCGCTGAAAATCAAACGTGGCGAGCTGGCCGAACAGATTCGGGGATCGATGGACCGTTCGGCGATGGTGGTGCTGTGAGCGCCGCGCGGCCAATTCGCGGCATGGATTGCGTCCGGTGAGTTCGCGCTTTCTTGCGATCGTGAATCCAGCGGCTGGTGGAGGGCGATGCGGACGGCTGGCTGACGCGGCACTCGAACGCGTCCGCGGCGCTGGTATTGAGCTGGATGTTGTGTTGACGAGTCGCGCCGGAGAGGCAATCGAATTGGTTCGAAGCGCCTATCAGCGCGGCGTGCGACAGTTTCTCGCCGTGGGAGGCGACGGGACTGCGTTTGAAGTTGTGAATGGGTTGTTTCCTGAGGCGCTATCGGGCGCGCGGCCTTCGCTGGGATTTCTGCCGCTGGGCACGGGCAATTCGTTCCTGAAGGATTTCACGGCGCGAGGCATCGAGCACACGATTGAGGCGCTGAAGAACGGAAGCCGGCGCGCGTGCGACGTGATTCGTCTGCGGCATTCCGGAGGTGAACTTTATTACCTAAATCTTTTGAGCCTTGGGTTTCCTGCGGATGTGGGCGAGCTTGTGAATCGCCGATTCAAGAGTTGGGGGCAATTTGGTTACATCGCGGGCGTTTTTGTGCGGTTGGCTGGCTTGAAACATGCTTCGTTTCCGCACCGGATTGGTGATTCGGGCGAGTGGGATCGGCGCGCCGCGCTTTTTCTTTCATTCAACAACAGCAAATTTACAGGCGGCAATATGATGATTGCGCCCAAGGCGGAAGCGACCGACGGGCAGATCGAATACGTGCGCTGGGGGCCGATCAGCCGGATGGGGCTGGTCAGGATGCTGCCGCGGCTTTTTACCGGGACGCATATTCGTGATCCGCGAGCTTCGCGGTCTGCTGCCGAAAAGATTGAGCTGGAAATTGACCGGCCGGTGAACGTGATGATTGACGGCGAAATTATGCGGCTGGAGTGCCGGTCGATTGAGATTCTGCCGTCGGCGCTGGACGCGATTGTATGAAGGATGCGTACCTTGCCGTGCGATCGGCTGTTCTGTGGGCGGTGAGCGGGATTCATTTTGCGATTGTCGGCATCTTTCTAATTCTTCTGGGCATCTTTATCGATCCGCGAAAGAATGACTGGCCGCAGCGGCTTTTCTTCCGCAATATCCTTCGATTGGCTGGTGCGAAATTCGAAGTTGTGCGTTCGCCGGGATTCGATCCTGCGAGGACGAGCATCTTTATCTGCAACCATGTGAATCTGTTTGATCCGTTTGTGATTTATTCGGCGATACCGCAGTTTGTGCGCGGGTTTGAGCTTGAATCGCATTTCCGGATTCCGATTTATGGGTGGCTGATGGGGCGATTCGGAAACGTTCCAGTGCCGGACAAGCCGAGCCGCGAGGGCCTCGAAATTATGACGCAGCGCGCGAAGAAGGCGCTCGATTCCGGAGTGAGCTTGATCGCTTTCGCTGAGGGATCGCGGACGCGCGATGGGCACGTGCAGGAATTCAAGAAGGGCACGTTTAATATGGCGCAGAAATTCGGTGTGCCAATCGTGCCGATGAGCATCGTGGGCTCTTATCAGTTTTTTCGCACGGGGCACTGGATGCTGCATCCTGGAACAATCACAGTGTATCTGCACGATACGATTGACACGGCAAAAGTGGATCGTGGTGAAGTGGATGCGCTGCGGCAGCGCGTGCAGGAGATCGTGGCAGAACCTGTGGAAGAATCGCTGAAATAGGAAAAACTATCCGGATACTTCAGAGGCGGTCGCTTCGGGCAGCGTTCGGCCGGCGCGCAGTTCTTGCCAAGTGTAGACCACGCGGTGAACCACGGTGAGAGTTGAAATCGTCGCAATCACCCAGAGCACCGGCGCCATGCGCATGAAGACTCCGCCCATGATGAGCAGCACGAGGCGCTCGGGCCGTTCCATAAAACCGACTTTGCACGATGGGATCACGGATTCTGCGCGGGCGCGGGAATAGCTGACCATGAAAGAGCTGGCCATCGCCACTGCTGCGAGCATCATGTAGAAGGGGCGGCCGATCAGCGTGTAGTGAACGACGAGCCCCATGTAGAGCGCGAGGTCGGAGTAGCGGTCGAGCGTGGAATCAAGGAAGGCGCCGAAGGCCGTGACGCGTCCGACGCGGCGTGCGACTTGCCCATCGGCCATGTCCAGGAAGCCCGCTAAGAATAGAATCGCCGCGGCTGCGCGGAAGCGTCCCATGGCAAACATGACCGCGGCCCAGGAGTTCACGCCGAGGCCAAGGAACGTGAACATGTTCGGGGTGATGCCGGTGGCGGCCAGACCGCTCACCACATGGCGGAGCAGCCAACCGCCGCCTTCACCGATCCAGTAGGTGATGGGTCGCTGTTGTTCTTTTTGGCCGTTGGTCATAGAGGAATCTAATTCACATCATACACTGGAAGATTCCCGACGGCCGATAACGAATCCGCCGCGAGATCATCGCTTTCGAAGCGTCATTTCCGGCACGTTGCCGGTGTGATGCAACTTTGGCTCGGTGAATTGTTGCACGTCATCGGGAGTAAAGCCGGGGGCGACCTCGCGTAGCCTGAGCCCATCGCGAGTGATATCAATCACTGCAAGGTCTGTGATGATTGTGTTCACGCATTCGATGGCCGTCAGCGGATAGGTGCAACGTTTCACGATTTTCGGCGAGCCGTCCTTGGCGTTGTGTTCCATTGCGACGATGAGACGTTCCGCGCCGACGGAAATATCCATTGCGCCGCCGATATTTCCCGCGCCTTTGGCACCGGGCACGCGCCAGTTGGCCAGATCGCCTGCCTCCGAGACCTGCAATCCGCCAAGAATGCAAATATCAAGATGCCCGCCCCGCGTCATCACGTGGGCATCCACCTGGGAGAAAAAGGACGCGCCGGGAATCAGCGTTACGGGCACTTTCATCGCGTCTACCAAGTCGTAGTCTTCTTCTTCGGGTTTGGCACGCGGGCCCATGCCCAAAATTCCATTTTCGCTGTGGAAATAGACGGTGACATCGGCGGGAACATAGGCGGCAATGAGGTTCGGGATGCCCCAGCCAAGATTTACATAGGCAGCATCGGGCAATTCGAGGGCCGCGCGTTCAGCGATCTGTTCGCGAGTGAGCCGAACCTTAGACAAAGCGTATGCCTTTCGCCTGCACGATTCGGTCAACGTATATCGAGGGAGTGACGATCGTTTCCGGGTCGAGAGCGCCCGTTTCCACGATTTCATCCACTTCTACGATCGCTGTTTTTGCAGCTGTGGCCATGATCGGATTGAAATTACGGGCGGTCTTGCGATAGACCAGATTCCCGATCCGATCCGCGCGATATGCCTTGATGAATGCGTAGTCCGCGCCCAGCGCTTCTTCGAGAATGTAGCGACGGCCGTGAATTGTCCGTTCCTCTTTGCCGGCGGCAATCTCGGTGCCAACACCAACCGGCGAATAAAACGCTGGAATTCCCGCACCGAAAGCGCGCATCCGTTCACACAGAATGCCCTGGGGGACCAATTCAAGTTCAATTTCGCCGGCATCAAATTGTTCGTGGAAATATTTCGCGCCGGGTCCGGGGAAAGCTGCAACGACCCGGCTAATTTGGCGATTCTTGAACAGGAATCCCAGTTCGCCGTCACCGGTGCCGCAATTATTGCTGATGACTTTGAGGTCGCGAGCGCCATGCCGCGCAAGGCCCTGAATCAGATTGTTGGGGAAGCCGGCGCCACCGAAGCCGCCAAACATGATTGTGGCGCCGTCGGGAATGTCCGCAACGGCAGCGTCGACCGAGGGAAAAATCTTGTTTTTTTGACCCATTTCTCGCGAAGAACCAGAGTACCCGGGGTGGGGGTCGAACCCACACGACGCGTTAGCGTCAGGGGATTTTAAGTCCCCCGCGTATGCCATTCCGCCACCCGGGCCCGGCATGGCAAAGCTATCTTACCAAATCGCGAACGGGAACATGAGCCGGATGGAATTGGTATTAAAGGATAGGCCTTGTTGAATGCGGGATGCGGTGCATCGGATCAAGAGGGAAAGGCAAAGCGGGGCTGGCGCGAAATCTAGATTCCGCGCAGCCCCGCTCGTTATTCCATCAGCTTACTGATCTTAGCGTTTATGTTGCGGCGTCCGTGCGTCCAGGGTGGCGATCAACTGCGATGCCGCTGGAGGCGCGGGCGTCTCGTGACGGAGGACGATGTCCCTCGCTGATACTTTTTCGCCGTAAATTCGGCGATTGGCATCATTATCGGGACGGACGGTGGAGCCTTCCAACGACACACCTGCAAATGCACCACGAGCGCGCGAATAGCTCAGGATTTCTGCTCGCAAGGTGGCATCGCTCTCCGCTGATGCGGTTCGTCCAACGGGGCCCGCTGCCACGGAAGCATCTCCGCCGAGTTTCACTTTGCTCGAGAGTATCCCGTTCGCTCCGCTGTCATTCATAACGAGGAGCACAAAGTCGGTGGCTTCACCGCCGATTTGCAACCCGAAACTTCCCCCTTCGAGGGCCATCATTGAGGGAGCGCCCCACGGCCCATTGAAATCGGGACCAGTCCGACAGGTCATGACGCCTCGGCCGTAACTGGCGCCGACAATGAAGGCTGCTTTCAGAACTGACGGAAACACAACCACGCAATCAGCCTTGTCTAGCAGGTCCTGTGGAACGTCATCCGGAACATTGAGAATTTCCGTCATGACCCTGCCCGCGTCCTTTATGCGGTCTTCGTCCTTATCTTTGTCGTCAGCAGGCGTACTGAAAGCAAGCAACAGCAGGGCAACCATCAGCGACGCGAAAATACCCTTGTGTCTCATGAAACCCTCCACCAGCTTAATTGTTTGAGATTTGATTCGGGCGGTCAGCTGTTTTACGTGGCTGTACCGCCGCGCAAAAGATGGGCTACCAACGTGACCACAAAGATCACGAGGAAAATGAAGAACAGGATCTTGGCAATTCCGGCTGCGGCAAAAGCCACGCCGCCAAATCCCAAGAATCCCGCGATTAACGCGATAACCAGAAAAACCAGAGCGTAATAAAGCATTGCTCCTCCTGTGCTTGCTACTTGTGGATTTGGACGTACAGCACGCCCAATTCTCGAGACTATGCTAGCCGAGTACGAGATACAGGCGAATCGGCCAAAGACCTTACTGGCTGGGATATTAAAGCTTAGGGATTTTCTGGAATGGCTTGGCCCAACCGATTGACGGGAAGGGTATTTAGCGAAGAGACCAGCGGAACTTCTGTGTGAAATGATTCGAGGCACGGCAGACGCAAAGGTCAGCCGTGCCTCGCTCGATGTTACAAATCGTGGCGATTACTTCTTGGCTGGCGAGGTCTTGTCGAGGAGATCGACCAAGGCTTTGCCTGCTGTAGGAGTGGATTGTCCTCCATCGATGATTTGTTTCGCGGTGATCGACTTTCCGTAGACAGCTTTATTCGCGTCGTCGTCAGTGTCCATGGAAGCACCTTCGAGCGAAACGCCGGCGAACAAGCCCTTGGTGCGCGAATACGTCAACACGTCTACCTTCATGGCATCCGCGTTATAACCATTGGCGGCCGAACCCGTGGGCCCCGCTGCTGCTGCGGCATTGCCGCCGAGTTTCGTCTTGCCGTTCAGAATTTGCTCGGCGCCCCTGGAGTTCATGACTACCAGGACAAAGTCGGTGGCAGTGGAACCGAGCTGCACGCCAATGCTTCCCTGATCCAGCTTGTACATCGCGGGAGCGCCCCAGCTGCCATCCTTGTTGGCGCCGTTGCGGCAGACCATCACGCCACGGCCGTAGCTGCCGCCAATACCGATCGCAACTTTCTTCACGCTCGGGAAAACAACGATGCAGTCTGCTTTATCGAGAATACTTGTGGGCAGGCCCTTGTCTCCGGAGAGAATGGCCTGCATGGCAGTGGCCGCATTCGCGAGTCGCTCGTCTTCTTTCTTTTGAGCGAAAAGGGGAGATGCGAGTGCCAGACACAACGCGAGGGTTACCAATCTATTGTTCAAGGTCTTGTCCTTTCAAAA
Organism: uncultured Acidobacteriota bacterium; assembly: GCA_963720655.1. Lineage (GTDB taxonomy): Bacteria > Acidobacteriota > Terriglobia > Acidiferrales > UBA7541 > Palsa-295. The sequence continues at coordinate 20,713 of CAVRFZ010000004.1, forward strand.
CGAAGTTTAATCGCGAGCCTAGGCTCGGAAATGGGTGTTTTTGGGCCGGTTGAGTGGATGCCTTCTAAGCGAGACGTATTGTACACCGACGTTACTTGAATCGGGCGATCTAAACGCTGGCCAAAGCTGTCAGGAGGTTATCCGGCCTTCGACAAGCGGGGGGCATGGTGTAGACTCAGCGATTCAAATTTCCTTAAGTGGGCGCACTTGTTTGGAAAGGATTCCTGTGAACTTGAAGCGAATGGCGATTGGAGTTTTGACGTGTGGAATACTGGCAGCAGCGAGCGTCGCATCTGCGCAAAACCAAGGATTGCAATTTGAGATCTCTTTTCCGGCCACCGCTCACCCCGAACCGATTACCGGGCGCGTGTTCGTCATGATTGCGAAAACGGACGAGACCGAACCGCGCTTTCAGATTGGCCGAACCGGCGTGCCGCTTTTTGGCCGCGATATTTCGAAGCTTGCAGCTGGGGAAGCTGCCGTGATCGACGCTACTGACCTCGGTTCGCCCGTTGAGAATTTGAGTGATCTGCCGGCGGGCGATTATTTCGTACAGGCCATGATCAGCGTGTATTCGGAATTCAAACGAGCCGATGGACACATCGTCTGGATGCATGACGATCAATGGGAAGGCCAGTTGTGGGCGCGCTCACCGGGCAATTTGAAGAGCAAGGTGCAGAAAGTTCATCTCGATCCGAAAATGGCCGGGGGGCAGACGGTCACACTGCTTGCGTCGGATGTGATCCCTCCTATCGCCGTGCCTGCGGATACGGAATGGGTAAAGCGCTTTAAGATCCAGAGTCCAACGCTGACCAAATTCTGGGGGCGCCCCATTTATATTGGCGCGACCGTTCTGCTGCCGAAAGATTACTCGCGCGCGACAATCAACTATCCCGTGATTTACGAGCAGGGACACTTTCAGCTGGATGCGCCCATGGAGTTTCGCACCGAGCCGCCAACGGAAGCGGAATTGAAAGAGGCGGGGCCGGGAGCACGATTTTTAAAGCGAGGGTACGAGCTGTATCAAGCGTGGACATCCGACAATTTCCCGAGACTAATTGTGGTCACTTTCCAGCATCCGAACCCGTACTTTGATGACTCGTACGCGGTGAACTCAGTGAATGTGGGCCCGTACGGCGACGCGGTGATGCAGGAATTGATTCCGGAAATTGAGAAGCGATTTCGAACAATTAAGGAACCTTACGCGCGCATTTTGACGGGAGGCTCGACGGGAGGTTGGGAGGCGCTTGCGCTGCAGATTTTTCATCCGGACTTCTTCGGCGGCACCTGGGGATATTGCCCGGATCCGGTGACGTTCACGAACGTGGAGGGAATTAACTTTTATAAGGATACGAACGCGTTCTACAAGCAATACGAATGGCGGCGCGAACCGACCGTGAATTCGGTCTACACCGACGGGCGGGTGAGCCTGACCTCCGAGCAAAGGAATCACCTGGAACTGGTGAACGGCACGCATGGACGCTCGGGCGAGCAGATTGATATCTGGTCAGCGGTGTTTGGTCCGCTGGGAAGCGACGGCTACTTGGATCCCGCGTTCGACAAGCGCACGGGCGAAATCAATCCCAAGGTGGTGCAATATTGGAGAGACAATTTCGATTTGCTCGAATACTTGAAGCGCAACTGGACGTCGGTGGGGCCGAAGCTCGTCGATAAACTGCACATCTATGCGGGAACAATGGATACGTACCAGTTGAATTATGCCGTGCGCGAACTCGACGAATGGATGAAAACAACTGCGAATCCCCATTACGAAGGGTTTTTCGAATATGGGGTTGGGGAACCGCATTGCTACACGGGACGCCTGACGCAGGCGGAGCGGTTGGTGGAAATTGCTGACTTCATCGCTGCGAAAAGGCCTTATGTGGCAGACGTGCCGTGGTGGAAGCACTAGAACTTTCAGCGTGATCTGATTTTCCCGGAGCCAGAATGCAGAAACCGCTTGTGGTGATGGGTAGTGTGAATTTCGACCTGGTGGCCACGGCGGAACGGGTGCCGCTGCCGGGAGAAACATTGACCGGGATCGATTTCGGCACATTTTATGGCGGCAAGGGTGCGAATCAGGCTGTGGCAGTGGCGCGACTCGGATATCCGGTAAGCATGATCGCCAAAGTAGGCGACGATGATTTCGGGCCCGGCCTCAAACAGGCGCTGCGCAAGGCCGGAGTGGACGTACGAGCGGTGGAGATCGCGAAGGGATCTTCGGGAGTTGCGCTGATCAATATTGGGCGAGACGGACAGAACAATATCGTCGCCGTGCCCGGTGCGAATGGAAAAGTGACCGGCCGCGATGTGAGGAAGCATGCGGCTCTTCTGCGAAAAGCCGGGATGATTTTGGCGCAACTGGAAATTCCGCTCGACGCGATGGAAGCGCTGGCAGGATTTGCCCGCAAGAACAATATTCCGTTGATGCTCGATCCGGCCCCGGCGCGTGAGTTGCCTGCCGATTTGCTGGGCAGCACCACCTGGATCACTCCAAACGAAAGCGAGACGCGAGTTCTGTGCGGCCTGTCTCACAACGAGCCGGTGACTCCCGCCACAGCGGCGCGTTGCGCGGATTTGCTGATGGCGCGAGGGCCGAAGAACGTGGTGATCAAGATGGGAGTTCAAGGCGCTTATATTGCGACGGCAGATGGAATTCGCGAGATGGCTCCGGCGTTTCGAGTGGAGGCGGTGGACACGACTGCGGCTGGGGATGCGTTCAATGCTGGATTTGCGGTGAGCCTGCTGTCGGGCAACCGTCCGCTGCAGGCAGCACGATTCGCGGCCGCTGTGGCCGCGATATCGGTGACGCGAAAAGGGGCTCAGCCTTCGATGCCGACGAGCCGAGAGGTGACGAAATTCTTGAAGCGAGCTGGAGCCGATTAAAAGCAATTCAGCTAGTTTGGCAGAGCGGATGGAAAGGGTTGACGCTGTTGGAGGCAATACAGCACGAGTTCGACGCGGCTGGAAATCCCCAACTTTTCGAAGACCCGGAATAAATAATTTCTGACGATCTCTTGCTCGCTCGCGGCTACACGGCGCGCCAGGTTGCTCTCGCCTGTTACGCCCTCACGGCCGTTCTTGTAATCGCGGGATGGTTCGCTCAGCGCCAAGGGAATCGAGAGGCGCTCGTTGTGAGTGCCTTGATTGCCTGTACATTGTTCGGAATTGAAGTTCGAATGGGCGCGCTGCGTTCGAAGGATACTTCCCAGAACAGCAGCGCCGAAGAAGACCCACGCTGGCGCTAAATGGCCGATCAGGGCCTTCGCGGAAAAGCTTAGACCGGAGTTGACAGAATGGTGCGCGGCGAACGGCGGCTGCGCTCTTTCGGCGTCGACTGTTTTTGCGCGTTGCCGAGCTGCACTAAAAGCTTCCGCAATTTCGCGCGTTCTTCGAGTTCCATCTCCACCACTTCGAACGCCCGCGCTTGCGTATTGGCATCTCGCACGATCATCTGCGCTTTTACTGATTTCGCGGAAGTATTCATCTTCAGGCTGACAATGCTGCCGGGATAAAGGCTCTGCTCGCAAACCGCAATTCCGCCGCCCAGCGTCATTTCCGGAATTTCCATCTGGCAATTGTCTTTCAGGCTGGTCGTCGTGGCGCTTACCGGATGCTCCAGCCGCAAGCGCGGATAGCGCCGCTGGCGGATTGCTGAAGATTCCGGATCGGCATCCAGCGGTTCGATCGAGAATTCGGCCACGCTCAAACCGCTCTTGGGAATAAAGCTGCGCACCCATTCCGGATCGATCTTTTCCATGGCCTGCGCCGCCACCACCCGAAGTTCGCTCGGATTCGCCCAGCGGAAAGCCTTGCGCGCCTCTGAAATTTTCCGGAGGAGAACCTCTGCGCTAGTTGTGCGCAGCCGGCCGAGAGCCTCAATCGCCTTCAACCGCAAGTATTCCGTCCCGCCGCTGGGCAGATCGCCTTCGGCCATGCGCAGCAGCCTCATATCCGCGCTCTGTTCCCCAGCCATGCCGATCTCGTCCACGGCGAGGGGGCGAATCACGGAGTCGAGCAAGTCAAAAATGTCGAGTAACAGCCGACCACGTTCGACTGCGCCGCTGGCGGCAATTTGCCGCACCACCCGATCGTGAGCCGTTCGCTTCCATTCCTTCATTCGGTCCGGCAGCATCTTCTCCAGCATTTCACGATCGATTCTCGCGAGCATTCCCACTGTGTCGATCGCCTCGTTCGGAGTTCCTCGGAGCAATTGCTGCCTAAGGTGTTCCAAACCTTCGGGTCCCAGCAAGCTCATCATCGAGACCAGAAGTTCGCAGTCCTCTCGAAATCCCGCACGGCTGAATCGAACCGCCAGCTGCTGCGATGCCGGCCCCGGCATGCGCCGGAGCAGATCGGCAAGACCGCTCTGGACATTTCCTTCCTTGAGCGCTTCATCGATGAATTCCGGCAACCGGCTTTCAATCGCGATCTTCGGCCGTAGATTCTTGCCCATCTCAGGGCGTTCCGTCTCCACGTAGTCGATCAACTCAACCGAGCGTTGAATCGCCGCGTAAGACCGCTTCTTCGTCGCTTCCTGCGACATACGCACGAAAGCCGCCCCCACTAGGCTCTGCATCTCGGAATCATGCTCTTCGGGAAGTTGGACGCCGATTTGTCGAATGACGTCCATAAGCAGGCGCTCGTCCGTATTCGCATAGAGCGACGCTAGTTCCGCGAGTCCCATGGCTGCTTGGCGGCGCGGCTGGTTCGCCTTGTTGGTAATACAAGTCGCGTAGTTGCGGAGGATTCCGATTGCCGCCTCCGATTCTCCCCGCGCCTGCAAAGCTTCCACGTATTCGCGCACTTTCGCCGCTGGAACGCACCACGCGTCGCCAGACTCGAGTACCGCTTTCTTCTTATCTTCCGCTACCTCGGACCAGAATTGTTGGGCCAGCAGCTCCACGTGCGATTGCACTTCGATTCCGGCGCGGGACATCTTTTCTTCATACACGCCCATGATCTTGCGCAGGCCGTCGAGTTCCGTGTTCATCTCGTCGAGCAACTGGCGCACGGAGTTCACTTCGATGTCTCCGCGTTCGTAGCTTTCCAGCGCGAAGCGAATCGCGATGTGCTCGGCAAGCTTCAAAAGCGTCGGACGGTCTGACGATTCCGTCGGAGCTTGCGCCGCCAATGCCGAAAGAGCCTGACTGATCGTGAAGCGCGCGCGGCGCGGGAGCGTCGAAAGCCGCGACTGAAAAGCGTTCGGATCAAGTTTGTCCTTGGTGCCTTCTCCTGTGCGGGCGATTTGCGCCAGCACCTGCAGGATGCCTTGCAGCTCGTCTTCTTGAAGCGTCATCAACCCGGTTTCCACCGACATCGAGCCAGGGCCGGCTGCCGTGCGCGAGGAACGCCCCACGCGAATGCCCGAGGTGGCATTTGCCCATCGGCCCGGATTACCAGCTTCAGGATTCGTGCTCGCTCCGGGAGGAACTCTCCAGATGCGGGAGTTCGATCCGCCACTGTTGCCAACGCCAGAGCCGGGACCAGTGCCACCTGCGAAGCCTCCCGAATTCCCGCCGCCGGAATTTCCGCCACCAAAATCTCCACTGCCCGCACCGTGGCCGCTACCTCCACCATGAACCGCTGTGCCAGCCACACCTCGCCCGGAACCTCCGCTTCTGCTCCGGCCCGAAGAATCCTCTTTGTTCAGCCAAAAGCCACCGGCATTGGGATCAATCGGATTGCCTTCGGCGTTGCCGCCAAGAATGTTCCATGTTCCTGGATCACCCGCATTGCCAGTTCCGCTTCCAGACCCGCCTGTTTCTGCTGCAGAACCAGTCACCGGAACAGCTCCTGGAATTCCCGCGCCACTCCCGCTTCCCGAACCTGAACCTGCGCCGCTTGATCCGTCCTTGTTGAGCCAGAACCCACCTGCATTCGGATCGAGTCGCGTTCCGCCGCCTTCACCAGCGCCGACAATATTCCAGGTTCCCGCTTCGCCGCCGTAACCGCTGCCTCCGGAATTCGCTCCGCCCGTGCCGCCAGAACCAGCATTCACGCCGGAAAGCATTCCGGAAATGCCGGCTCCCGCTCCGCTACCTGAGCCTGAACCGGTTCCAGTTGATCCGTCGTTGTTTAGCCAGAAGCCTCCGGCATTGGGATCAAGCCGCGATCCCGAGCCGCTACCGCCGACGATGTTCCATGTCCCTGCGTCGCCACCGGCGCCTGTGCCACCCGGCCCAGATCCATATCCTTGACCGTAGCCTTCCCCACCGCTACCCGTACCGGGACCGCCGCTATGACCGCTTCCGTCGCCCCAGCCGCCCGAACCGCTTCCCGAACCTCCGCCGCTGCCACTGCCGCCAGAACCGGTGCCGCGTCCGCCCGGGCCTTTGGTGCCTTCTGCCGCGACGATCAACTGCAACAGTTTCTCAGGGTCATTGAATAGCTCGTTGGCAGCAGCGGAATCCATTCCCAGCGTGCGCGCGGTGATGTGTGCCGCCACCGACGATTTCGCGATCGAAGAATCCGCCGGCACGAAACAAATTTCATTCACATGAATGTGCGGATCGCCTTCTAGCGCGGCCTTTAGCTGCTCGACGAGTTGTGCGGGCTTCGCGCCCGTTCCTGTGGGAAAACCGCGGACGAATTTTGCGAGGCTGGCCTGCGTTACTTTTGGTGAAAAGTGAATGCTCGCAATGCCTGCTCCAGAAAGCATCCGCGCAAAACTTTTTTCCGCCGCCGCGGATTCGAGTGACATGCCGTCGAGCAGTAATTGGTCGCCAGACACTGACAGCAATACGCCTGCTTCGTTATCCGAGCCAAGCGCGCTTTGGAGTTCGCTCCAAGCCGTTTCATACTGTTTCTTCGTGCGAGGATGCCCGAAGTCATACATTCGAGCGAACTTGAGCAGAATGTTGAGGCTGCGTACGAAGGCTCGAGCAGCCGTGGCGCGTGTGTTGGCGTTCATAGCGGCAATTGGGGCAGTGGCCCCGCCTCTGTTTGCAAATATGGAGCTTAGGTGCGTTGCGGACAATGGTACTGGTGTCCTTTTCAGTACTACCAATTAGTCCTATCTTGGATTGGAACAGAGGTTTACGGACGGGCGGCGCGAGATACGTATGTTTTTAGCCAACCTTCCAACTCACTGATCTCGCCCAGGATAGTCAGTGCGCCAAGCTCTCTAAGCTGGGTACCACGGTGCCGCCGTTCCCAGCTCTTACGCGGCAGAATTCCTACGAACGGAACTTTGGCCGCTTTCGCTGCCAGAGCATCGTCAACATTATCGCCCACATACAGCGCAGTCGAAGGATTTCGGCCATCGAGGATTTTTAGCAGGCCTTCCGGGTCGGGTTTGGGTTTCGACACTTCCTCGACAGTTACGATTTGCCGGAAATAGTCGCGCACCCCCCATCGGTCCAGCGTGTAATCGAGCTCTTTGTGGACTCGACCAGTGAAGAGCGCCAGTGGCGCGATTTTCGCGATTCGCTTCAAGGCCGTGCGCGGAAGCACCCATTTCTCGCGGCGGACATTTCCATCGCTCCCATTCTTGCCCCAGTAGATTTCAACGAATCGTCGCTTCACCTCTTCGTAGCTCAAATCCTTGCCGAGCTGATTCACCCAGGCATGCGAAAGCTTCCAATCGTCGTTGAATCCGGGCCGGTTCTTCCAGCGGTGAAGTTCCGAACGGGTCACGCGCTTCGACGTCAAGAGGCGCACCGTCTCAAGCGTGGTGCGCTGAAAGGATCCGCGCGTGTCCACCAGGACCCCATCCACGTCGAAAATAATTATGGAAAGCTTCGCACTCATAAGGAGAAATCAAGATTGTGCAGCAGAGGTGAAAAGCTCGCTACGATGGAGACTCTTCCTGTTCCCCAGAAGATTCTCCGGAAAGTTCATGCGGATCGGATTCCGGATTCTCTGTATCCGGTGCGGATTCGATTTCAAGCGAATCCGAGGACCAGGCCTCCCCGGCAGCTACAGGCGGTTGCGGCGCCGCCGCGGCATGCGCGTGCGATTGCTGTTCATCAGATTGCTCGGCGGCAGGCGCTTCCTTCTCCAGGGAAGCTGCGCCCGATGCCGGCGCAGGTGCAGCAGAAGCCGCCACCTGAGCGGATGCGCTCTGCGCAGATTTCAAAATCTCGAGCCGCTTCGCGAGGACCTCGACAAGTAAGTCGATAATCAGCTTAGCGCCGGTGGCATCAGCATCTTTCGTGGGATTGTAAGCAGCCACTTCAATCGCCGCGAGATGCTTTTGCGTTACGAAAACCTCAAGAGCCTGGCGCACTTCCTCGAGGCTCAGTCCGCCGGTGCCCGGATAGTTCGTCGCCTGAAAATCGGCAATCACATCCACATCGAAGTGCAGAATGAATTCGTAGCCGTTGGCGTGAATGCGCTCCACGGCCGCCTGAGCCGCCGCCGCGGCTCCCATTCGCTGAACGTCCGCGGCGTGAAAACAACGAAGTGGCGATTTCCCCAGCAACTGCTCTTCGCCCGGATCCAACCGAGCGACACCGAAGAGAGCGAGATCCGGTTCGCGCACCAGCGGTGGCTCGCCCCAGAAACGCACCATCTCCGCAGCCCCGGTTCCAGTCAAATGAGAGACCACCATTCCATCCACGCAGCCTGACGGCGTCGTTGCAGGGGTGTTCAAATCCGCGTCGCGATCCATGTAGATCATGCTGACGTTGCGGAAGTAGCGTCGTGCGCCGGCCACCGTGGCGAGCGCCACAGAACAATCGCCGCTCAAGATCACGGGAAGGGCGGTGGACTTTACGGCTTGTTCAACGCGTGGTTTCAGGGCTTCGAGCGCTGCGATAATTCGCGGAAGATTGCGCGCGCGGGGGCTCTCATCGTCGGGCTGGTAGAGCTGGGCAGGATCGTCGCCCAAATCGGAAACTTCATAACCGGCGGAACGAAGTCGATCAATCAATCCAGCGGAGCGTAATGCCGCAGGAGCGCCTTCGTGTCCCGCTGACATCGCGGCCGCGCTGGTGGGCGCACCCAGCAAAGCGATCTTATTGGGCTGGCGGACTATCTTTACCGCCACTCATCGGCTCCTAGGATGGTTCACACCCTTTTGCCGCTTTAGTGCGCGCTTTGGCGTGCTGCGAGCTCCGGCGGCAGCGTGAAACGCACATCTTCACGAATCAAATCCAGGTCGCGCTCATTCGTGAATCCGAATTTCGCGAGACGCTGGCTTACCTGCTCCACGAGAATCTCGGGCGCCGACGCTCCAGCCGTAAGGCCGAGCGTCTTTACGCTGGTCACCCACGATTCTTCGATGTCGTTCGCATCTTCAATGAGTCGCGCTGCAACCCCCGCGCGCTTGGCAACTTCCACGAGACGATTCGAGTTGGAGCTGTTCGCGGAGCCGACCACCAAAATCAGCTCCACTTCGTGCGTGAGCGCTTCCACCGCCTCCTGACGATTCTGCGTCGCATAGCAAATATCGTCTGAAGCAGGGCCCACGATCGTTGGGAATCGCTGGCGCAAACGCGCAACAATCTCTTGTGTATCGTAGAGCGAAAGCGTTGTCTGCGTTAGGAAAGCAAGGCGCTCAGGGTCGGGAACTTCGAGCTCGTCCACTTCTTCAACGCTTCCCACCACCACGGTCTGGTCAGGAGCCTCGCCGGAAGTACCTACAATTTCCTGATGGTCGCGATGACCGATGAGAATCAGCGTGCGGCCTTCGCGCGCAAATTTCAACGCTTCCAAATGCACTTTGGTTACGAGCGGGCACGTAGCGTCAATCACGCGCAGACTGCGCTCCTGCGCTTCCAGTCGCACGCGCGGCGGAACACCGTGCGCGCTAAACACCAACACCGCGCCCTCGGGAACTTCCTCGATTGTCTCGACGAAAATCGCTCCCCGCCGCCTCAGCTGATCGACGACGTAGCGATTGTGGACGATCTCGTGATGGACATAGACTGGGCGACCATATGCCTCAAGAGCCAGTTCGACGATGTCGACGGCGCGCACCACACCGGCACAGAAGCCTCTGGGTCGAACCCTTACCAGCGTCTTCGCCCCGTTGGCGCCCTGAATATTCGTAAGCGTCAATTCACTCTCCGCAGGTTGATAGTTTACCCGAAGCTGCGTGTTCCCGCCACATCGAGCGAGGGCTTTCGGTGCTGGATTCGGCATCGAAGCTCGACCGGCAAAATCGGCTTTTACCGCCGATCAGACAAGGGCCCGAGTCTTTGTTTTGAGGGAGTTAGAGCGAAATTTAATCGCGGAACGGTAGATTAAATGGGCGGATCGTCAGGCGACTACTGAGCAGACTCCGAGCGCGGATGACGAAATTGCTTTCTGCTGATTTCTTCGATCGCGCTGAAGCCGCGGCGGGCCGAATCCCCGATCACTCGAACTCCCACTTCGGCGAAGTCCAAGCCACGTTCTCCCAATGAGCCTACCAGATACGCCAGAGCCGCGACGGCAAGCAACACCGCGAAACCGAGACCAAAGAGCAGCTCAGCCGCGAGTAATTCGCGAACGAAATAGAGTTGAAACACGAAAAAGACCGCGACCCCGAGCAACAGTCCTCTGCGTACTTTCGCTTTTTCAACGATTAACAGCGCCAACGATTTCGACTGCTCCAGGAACGTTTTCATCAGGCCTCACCGTCTCACCCAGGATTAGATGCAACGGAAAGTCCAAATGAAGCTTCGCGTAAGTGACTGAAAGAGAAGGAGGATGGGGAAACCCTGTATGCCGCTAAACCGCGCACAAGAGAAAATGCTTTCCTTGGAAAGGAGTACTCAAGTACCGACAGTGTCAAAGGGAAACGGCGAGGTTCTAGCTGACACTTTTAGTCCGGAGCAGACATCTTTATTTTTCTTTCGCCTGAGCGTTTTGAAAAGCGCAGCGGATATTTCCATTCGGCTGATGCGCGAAGCGTGCGCGCTGAAGAGGCAAGCTACGCGACTCTTACCGGCCTTCGAATGGATAGCGATCCTGCGCGAGAACCGCGTCGGCAACGCGGCGGCGGATCGCGATCGTGTCAATCGGAGCATGCTTGGCGAAGCGGCGTAGAACGGCGAGTTGCGTGACGAGCGTATCGCCATCGGCCGAAGCAGCCAGAGCGGTACGCGCATCCTTCTCGATTCGGTCCATCGCGTCATACACAAACGCGCGGGCGGCGTCACCCATCACGCTTGCGGATTCGCCGCGCTTGGCGAATGCTTTTTGAGCGCGACGCAGCGACGATTCCATAGCGTAGATGTCCATTGCAATATTCGCAAGCGAGGCCACAATTTCCTGCTGCTCGGCCAGTCCTTCGCGGAATTTCTGCATTGCCGTGCCCGCTGCAAGCAGGAAGATCTTCTTCGCCTGTGCGAGCGAGCGCTCCTCTTCAGCAAATGCTCCCGTTGGCGCTTCCTCAAAGGACGGGCCCGCCAGGACTTCTTCGCCCAGCTTCATTGCGGCGGGGATGAGCGGCAGAATGCCTGCCATCGAACGCTTGATCAGCATCTGGATAATGAGCATGCGGTTGATTTCGTTGGTGCCCTCGAAAATGCGGTTCACTCGGCTGTCGCGGTAGGCGCGCGCCACCGGATAGTCTTCGTGAAAGCCGTAACCGCCGAAGATCTGCACTCCTTCATCCACGCAGTAATCCACCGTTTCGCTGCCCATCACTTTGCTGATCGAGCTTTCGATCGCGTACTCCTCGAGTACCTGCATCGCCTGTTGCGTCTTATTCGAGCCGGGCGTGGGCGACGATACGGCCGCTTCGATCATGCCCGCCGAGCGGTAAATCATGGATTCGACCGCGTAGATGCGGATAGCCATTTCGCCGAGCTTGGTCTTGATCAGACCGAAATCCTTGAGCGATTTGCCGAATGCGGTGCGTTCCTTAGAATATTTTGACGAGGCTTTCAATACTTCTTTTGCGCCGCCTAGACAGGAAGCGCCAAGAGAGAAGCGCCCGACGTTGAGCGTATTGAACGCCACGATATGGCCGCGTCCGACTTCGTGAAGGAGATTTTCCTTTGGTACAGGGGAATTTTCGAAAAAGATCGGCGTGGTGGAACTGCCGCGGATTCCCATTTTCTTTTCTTCGGGTCCAGCCGAAAAGCCGGGCGTACCGCGCTCGACGATGAAGCAGGAGAATTTCTCGCCGTCTACCTTGGCGAACACAATATAAACATCGGCAAATCCACCGTTCGTGATCCACATCTTTTGACCATTCAGAATCCAGTTCTTGCCGTCGGGCGAAAGCACCGCGCGCGTGCGAGCGGCGAGCGAATCCGAGCCAGCCTGCGGTTCGGAGAGGCAGTAACTGGAAAGAAGTTCGCCCGAGGCGATCTTCGGCAGATATTTTTTCTTCTGCTCCTCGGTGCCGAAATAGACGATTGGAATAGTTCCGATGCTGGAGTGACCGCCGTGAGAGACGGCAAAGGACGCGTAGCCAGACAATTTTTCAGCGAGGACGGTGGAGGAGATCTTGTCGAGACCCGCGCCGCCGTATTCTTCAGGAATCGCGCCGCCGAGCAAGCCGATCTCTCCTGCCTTCTTCAGCATCTGCGCCATCAATCCTTCTTTGTGCGCCTCGAGCTCCGGCACGTTGGGCAGAACCTCTTTCTGGACGAATTCCTCGGCCGTCTGGCCAATCAGGCGTTGGTCGTCCGTAATATCCGCGGGAGTAAAGATGTCCTCGGGACTGGTGGACGTGATGAGAAAGGATCCTCCGCGATTAAGAGCCTGGGAAACCGGTGCCGTGGCCATGATGTGCCTTGCCTCCTGAAAAAGTGGGGGTCAATAAAAAGTGATTGTCTCTCTCATTTGAGCCGGAAGCAATAGGCTGTGCGGGCCAGAAGGCCTCAGGTCAATTCCGGCCGGCGGGCTGGCCGGAATGGGACCTGAGCTACGGGTGCACTGGCTGAAATAATGACATACGGGTGCGATCCTAAAGCCTGAGCTACGGATATGGCGCCCCGCTTGAACTTACGTTGACAACGGCCGCACTTCGCGAGTAAAAGTTCTTCAATCCCCCGCGACGTTCGCTTTTATTTGGAGGCGAGAAATGGGCAAGCGGATTCTACTGGCCGGACTAGTTGGAGGTGTTCTTGTTTTCATGGTGAGTGGAATTCTTCACTCTTCAACGAAACTCGCGGAAGTGGGAATTCGAGCGATACCGAATGAGGATCTCGTGTTATCAGCGATGCGGAATTCGATGCCTGAAGCGGGGTTTTATTTCTTTCCGGCGCCGAATTTATCTCCGATGTCAAAAGAAGAGAAAGCAGCCGAACAATCGAGGTATCTGGCAAAATTCAAGCAAGGCCCGACGGGGATCCTGGTATACAAGCCGGGAGGCGAGGATTCGAACTTTGGGAAGTTACTTGCGACTCAGTTCCTGATCGGCCTGGCTGGCGCATTCATCGCGGCGTGGATCCTCGGCGCCACGGCGAGCGGCACCACGTACGGCATGCGCGTGACGATCATCATATTGATCGGGCTCTTCGCGGAAATATACATCGTCTTGCCGTATTGGAATTGGTATGGATTCCCCACGAATTACGCGATCGGGCATTTACTTGGAGGCGTCCTGAGCTGGGCTGTCGCAGGACTGGCTATGGCAGCGATTGTGAAGCGACCAGGTGTCCAGCAAGCCGTTTGAAAGCCTAAGACAATCGTTCGAAAATGCCTGCGGCCCCCATGCCTCCGCCAACGCACATGGTTACCATTCCGTAGCGGGCATTGCGACGCTCTAGCTCGCGCAGGATGGAGGCGGTGAGTTTCGCGCCCGTGCAACCGAGCGGATGGCCGAGCGCGATCGCGCCGCCATTGGGATTCACTTTCGAGGGGTCGATTCCCGCAGCTTTGATCACGCTAAGAGCTTGCGTGGCGAACGCTTCATTCAGTTCGATTACATCGATTTGATCGAGCGTCAAACCCGCAATCTTGAGCGCCTTCGGGATTGCAAATACGGGGCCGATACCCATTTCCTCGGGCGGGCATCCGGCCGTGGCAAACGCGAGGAAGCGCGCGAGTGGTTTCAAACCGAGCGCGCGAGCTTTCTCGGCGCTCATCACAACGGCGGCTGCAGCACCGTCACTCATCTGCGAACTGTTCCCTGCCGTGACAACGCCGTGAATATGAAATACAGGCTTCAGCTTCCCGAGCACTTCTACCGAAGTATCCGCGCGCGGTCCTTCATCGGTGTCGAACTTGGCCTTTACGGTTTTGGGGCGCGAGCCATTTGGCGAGCCGTTGGCGCTAGCTTCCAGCACACTGTAGCTAACGTCTACCGGAACGACTTCATCCTTGAATTTTCCTGCGGCGATTGCAGCGAGAGCCTTTTGATGGCTGCAATAGGAGAAGTTATCTGCCTGCTCGCGCGTGATGCCGTATTTCTTGGCGAGATTTTCGGCGGTCAAGCCCATTCCCAGGTAGGCGTCCGGATAATTGTCGATGAGCCAGGGATTGGGAGAAACCTTGTTGCCGCCCATGGGCACCATCGTCATGGATTCGGTGCCTCCGGCGACAGCCGCGTCCCCTTGACCCGCCATAATGCGCTCGGCGGCGATAGCGATGGACTGCAGGCCAGATGAACAGAAACGGTTGATTGTCATCGCGGAGGATTCGACGGGCAAACCGGCGCGAAGCGACGCAATACGCGCGACGTTCATACCCTGTTCGGCTTCGGGCATGGCGCAGCCGAGAATCACGTCTTCAATTTCCTTGGGGTCTATACCAGCGCGAGCGATCGATTCTTTGATTACCAGCGCGCCGAGGTCATCGGGACGCGTGGTCCGGAGCGCTCCTTTCGAAGCCTTGCCCACCGCTGTTCGAACCGCGCTAACAATTACCGCTTCTCGCATCTCTCACCTCATTCGGAAATCATACGCAGACGAGTCGTTAAGGGCTCAACCATTGGATGCCAGCAGAGGCAAAAAAGCAACAGCGCGGAGGGGCCCGCGCTGCGGCAAGCTTTCGAGCGTTGAACGAAATGAATTTGCTGCTAGAGCCGGAACTTGATGGTTACCTGCATCTGCACGTCGACCGGCTCACCATCCAAACGCGAAGGCTCGAATTTCCAGCGCTTTAGCGAGTCTAAAGCAGACCCCCGCAGCATCACGGGACCGGAAACCACGTGCATTTTCACGACCTTCCCGGTCTTGTCGATCGTGGTGTCAATTACCACATCGCCCTGCACTCCGCTCGAACGCGCGCTGGCAGGATAAATCGGCGCTACCGAATTGATTAGTTTTGGTTCCTTCACATTGCCGCCGATCTTGACAGGGCCTTCCGGCTGCATCGTTGGCGCAGGAATGGACGCTGCGTTCGGTCCTGAGATTCCCGGCAGAGCGCTCGCTCCTGCAGGCGATGCGCTCGCATCCAGAACGGGCGGTTGATCGGATTGACCTTCGCTTCCGCGTGTCCAAGTGGTAGGACGAGAAGTAAGCGCCGTGGACACCATATCCGACGTCACTCCCGGAGCCGCTTGCTTCGCAGTAGGTGCGGCAGGTGAATGGCTGGTGCTTGGTGCCGGCGCTTTTGCGCTGTTCGTCGCGATCAATGACGGAGCGGGCTCCGTTGGCGCGCTGGCATTCGAGCGAGCTGCTGAAGTTGGTTGGGCGCCAGCAGGCATATAGGGCTGGCCTGCGGGAGTAATCGCCGGGAGTTGGTTCGTATCGTTGCCTCCCGGCTGAGCCGCGTTGGGAGCGCTTTGAGCTAAGGGCGCTGTGCGCGGGCTGGCACTTGCATTTGCTGGACGCTGTCGAAAATAGGCGATCCCGGCCCCTAAAGCGGCAACAAGCACTGCAACGCAGGCCGCGATCAACATCCAGTTTTGTTTGCTGCCAGTATCCTGTGCAACGGAGCTTCCGAAACTTGAATCGAGCCGCGCTCCGAAAGCTTCAGACGCGGAGGATTTGGAAGCATCCGAAGTAGCGTCGCCGAGAATTGCCGTAACGTCGCGAGACGCCGACAAAGCAGAAGAGGCCGCTTGCTCCTCAGTGGCGGTTGATACGGCAGACGGGGAGACGGAGTCGCCGTCTCCCAACAGCTCGTCCATTGTGACTTCGGGCGGAGCGAGCGGCTGTGCAGGTGGAGGCTCCGCGGCGATAGTTTTTGCAACAGGGGGCGCCGGACTCTCCAGTCTCCTTTCGACAGGAGAGAGCGGCTTTGTTACCGCTGTGGCAGAGGCAGCTTCTTGTACTTTTTCCTGTGAGCCGATCGAGATGAAGGAAGACTCGGGCTTCGCGGGTGGCACGAATGGAACAGTTGGCGCGACGGCGGCGGGCTTTGACTCGCGAGGTGGCGCTTCAGTTGGCCTGATGACTGGCGCCGGTGGAGGCGGCGTAAGTGTCTGCGATTCCAAATTCATTTGTGGCGGCGCAACGATGTTAGCCGCAACTGGTCCCTCGGAAGGAAATTGCACGCCCCAATAGCCGGGTTGACGGTGCGTGAATTCCACTTCGACGTAGCTTCCCTGGTTGGCATTCGGCCGAACTTTCAGAACGCGGCAGATGGAATCCTGTTTCGTTTTGATATTCGTGAGGACCAGCATTTGACTGACGTTTACGGCCGACATCATTCTGAGAACGGCGCCCTGCGGAAAAACGATCATCGTTACCGTCTGTTCTTCAAAAGGCTCGGTGCGAGGCGCGGTGCCGCGGGCGACTTCGATGACGCGTGAACCATGAACTTTGACGGCCACTTCGAGTGAGAGAGCATCGGCGCGGAGTGAGGATGTAGGTTTGCTTTGCGTTCCTGTCTGCGATACCGGCGTGCTGCCAGCCGTGCTCGGAGCTTCGATCGAGTCTTTTGTAAGTGGCGCCATCGTTCTATCCGGCAGTTAGGCCGTCCCCCCGAAGATGCGACTAAAGATCGTTTTCCTTGATATATGCCGATTTTCGGCGGGCGTGACAAAGTGCGGCAATAGTACGTTGGTACTGCCTCAGAACATTTGCTTCATCGGCCAAGCGCAAGGAAACATAAGGCGAAAACGAGCGTGCTACGGGAGAAGTACTAGTGTGTCGAAGACGCGAGAAAGGACTATCTGGCTAGGCCAAAAATCAGTGCCGCGAAGAAAATTTGCCCGAGAACCCGCTGACGCGGATTCCCGGGCTTTCACTGATAGGGGCAGTTGTCGGCCAACTCTTCTTAGAACTGCTTGGCCATGGTGCCGAGAGTGACCGCGACTTTGTCCATCTCGATTACTAGCACCGTTGAGTTGTCCACAACGTAGTAAGCAAATGTAAAAGACGCCGAAGTCGGTTTGGCGGTCGCAAGGGTCAGCGTAGCTCGACCGAAACTGGACGGTGCCGCGATTGTGCTGTTAAACAACGGAATGTTGCTGAAAATATTTCCTGTCTCATTGATGTCGAGGTAGCCGGTGAGCCCGGTGGTTCCGGCCGATGAGATCGAGCCATTGATATCCTGCTCACCGGTCGTCGTTTGGCCTGTAGTGTTGATTCCGTACGTTCCGGAAGGAGCGCTGGTTGAGGACTGCAGAAATCCCATGCCGCTGCTGACGGGGACTACCGTGTCCACTTCCACCATCGCGAAAGAATTGGTCGCCGTGGGGTATACGGCGTACATGAAGTTGATGCCTCCGGCAGAGAGCGTCAAGAGAATGCGATTGGAAGTGGTCGTGGGGCTCAACGTATACGTTGAGCTCGACGATGAGATTTTCTCCGCTAGGTGAAGCGTGCTCGCTTGCTCGTTAACGTCCTGAACGCCACCAGAAATCGTCCCAGTGCCCGACGCAGTAAACACGCCGCCCGCTGCATACGGTCCACCCGTTTCCGCCCCGGCAACCGTGAAAGCATAGTTCCCGTTGAGGTTCGCGAGTGTGATGGAGTTTGGCGCGCTGAATGCATCTCCTGCCAGAACGGGAGCGCCCCCGTTGTCAATCTCCACCAATTTGAAATGCGTGCTGTCAATAATGTAGAAAGCAAACGTCAGAGTGCCGGTGCCCGGAACCGTACTGATCAGCTCGAGCGTGCCGCGGCCCGTCGCGCCGTCGATCGAAAAAATATTTCCATGCAGCGACAGATCGGCCTGCGTGATGGTCCCGGCATCGTTGACGTCCTGAATCGCAAAATTTACCGGAAAAGTTCCAGCGCCGTCGGCAAGAAATCGTCCGGCAATTGCCATCGGCGCACCGCTCGAGTCGATTCCGCTGATTCCGAACGAGTAATTGTTCGCAATCGCGCTCACTGAAAAATCCGCAGGATTGGCTTGGTCAATGGTTCCGCTTCCGGTGGCGGAGCTATCGAACCGCACGAGCAAAGCATGCTTTTCGGAGATGATGGTCACCTGCCACGTGATGGTGCCTAACTGCGTCGTGACCGTCGCAATTGCTCGCCCATCAGGACCGACGGCGAGGCTTCCTCCGCTGATCTGATTTTCAAGGATGCCGCTTGCAGCACTGTTCACATCCTCAACTCCGCCAGTAATCAGACCCGAACCGTTAACCGTGAAATTGCCCGCCACGGCCAGAAAACCGCCCGCATCCTCACCGGTGTAGGAGAACGTATATTGGCCCGACAAAGTTGCGGCAGAAAAAACGATCGTGACGGTCGCCGTGCCCGAGCCAGCCGCAGAGAGCGCCGAGACCGTAACCGTTCCACCTGGAGGCGGTGTGCGCGGCGCGGTGTAATTTCCGGATTGGTCAATCGTCCCAGGATCCGAGCCCGGAGTGGCCGTCACTGTCCAGTGAAAAGGCCCAGTACCGGTGGCTGCAAACGTCTGCGTGCCTTGCGCCGCCAGCGAAATTGCAGCAGGAGAAACCATAATCGGCTGCGCCGCGCCCACCATCACCGTGACGGTCGCCGATTTCGACTTATCCTCCTGCGACGTAGCGGTGATGGTAACGTTCCCCGTCGTTCCCGGCGCCGTAAAGACGTTGCCGGTAAATGATCCAGCACTCGCCGACCAGTCCACCGCGCTGTTCGCCGTAAAATTGTAGACAACCGCAGTGAAATTAATCACGCCATTCAACGGAATGGAAGCCGTTCCAGGATAAATGACCACAGAAATCGCAGTATTGGGATTCGTACCGCCGCCGCTTCCTCCGCATCCTGCCACACCAAGCGCGACCGCAACTCCAAGCACCAGGCACGCAATCGTTCGCTGCTTCATTAGAGCGCTCCTTTCTGCGAATTCGCAGACGAAGCCGCGCCTCGCGGCATAAGTGAACGAATCGGCGCGCCGTGCTCGTTTCTCAGCATGTAAATGTGGTTCGACGTGGTGAGAATCCGCGCGAGAAGCACGGAATTTCCGCCAACGCTTGCCATCATTCCGGTTACGTGAATGCTTTCGCCCACCGTCAGGCCTAGATTTTTCGCGGTCACTGCCGCGCTCGCTCCCAGGTGCACATCCACGACGCCCTGCGCCGAAATCACCAGCAGGTGCGTTCCAATCGGGCCGCCGCTCGAATTGGTTTCAATCTTGTCGATCGTTCCATCAATCTTGATTTCCTTACTAAGATCGTAGGTGGGCGAGGCCATCGCAGACTCATTCGCCGTTGATTGCGCGTTCGTGATGAATGGCAAAAGGATGGTTACAAGCGCACAGCTTAATAATAGGTTTCGGACGGCATTGCTGGTCATCCCGTTCTCCTTAAGCACACCGGTATGCTTACTCTTGCTCGCACATCCCCATAAAGTTCCCCAAAATTTCGGACAGTTCGGAGCGATTCAATCGAACGGCCCACCCAGGACCGTCGTCAACCGGCTACTTAGATGCACCAACCCCTGCCCTGAGTTACACCATATGAAGTAAAAAGTTGCGTCCCGGCACAAATTGTTTGTGTGAACCGCCGGTTAATTTCGCAGCGGCTTTCCAGTTTTGAGCGTGTGCGCGATTCGTTCCTGCGTTTTTCGCTCCCCGCACAAGCTCACGAAAGCTTCCCGTTCCAAATCGAGAATGTATTGCTCAGAAACCGTCTGCGGAACGGTGATACTCCCGCCGGCCAGTATGTACGCCAATTTCCTGCCGACAACGGCATCATGCTCGCTCGCAAATTCTCCCCGAACCAGCATATGGATAGCGAGCTTCGCGCCGGCGAGAAATTCTTCGCCCAGCACGCGGATTTCAGCAGGCGCCGGCGGATGATACCCCTCGCGAACCAGCACCAGCGCCGCTGCTTTCGCATCCGCCACCTGCCGGTCGCGATTCATCGCGATCAAATCCGAACGCCGCAAAAATCCGAGCGACCGCGCCTCTTCGCCGCTGGTGGATACCTTCGCCATCGCAATCGTTTCGAAGATTGGCTTGAGCGCGTGAAATAGATCGAGGTCTTCGCCTCCGCCTGCGTGCTCGTTCGCGCGAATCAGCATCTCTTTCGTTCCGCCGCCGCCCGGAATCAATCCCACGCCAGTTTCAACAAGCCCGATATACGCTTCTGCCGCAGCATGAATTCGCGCCGAGCTTAAGCTGATTTCGCAGCCCCCACCCAGCGCCATTCCTTGCGGCGCCGCCACCACAGGTCCCGGGGCATACTTGATCGCCATGTTGACACCCTGGAACTGGCGCACGGCCATATGAATGTCGTCCCACTCGCCCTCTTGCGCCGTCACAAGCAACAACATCAAATTCGCGCCCACAGAGAAATTCGGCGCCTGATTCGCGATCACCATCGCATCGAATTCCGAGCCTAGCCGCTTCACTCCGGCATGAATCATCGCGCCGATATCGCCGCCGATGGAATTCATCTTGGAGTGAAATTCGCAGCACACCACGCCGTCGCCCAGATCAATCAAGCTCGCGCCAGCGTTCGTCTGCACCACGCCGGTACGATCCTTCAGAGACTTGAGGATGATAATTCCGCCGGGTTCAGGAACCGGCCTCATTGCCTTCGCGCCGATATCGAAATATCGCGTGCTGCCCTTTTCCGTTTCGTAAAACGATTTCTTTGGCGACGCGAGCACTTCTTTCACCACGGGCGGAATCTGCTTCCCCTCGCGTCCAAGCGCTTCAGCCATTCGCGGAACGCCGATCGCATCCCACACTTCGAACGGCCCCAGCTCCCACGCAAATCCCCAGCGCATTGCGCGGTCCACATCCACCACGCTATTTGCGATTTCCGGCACGCGGCGCGCGGCGTACAAACAATTTTCACTCAGGCACGACCACAAAAAACGGTTGGCTTTGTCGCCCTTTCCCTCCATTCCCGGCCCGACCAGCACTCGAATCCGCTCGCGCGTCTCTTCGATCTGCTTCCCGCCTTCGATCGACCCAAATTTCGCTTTCATTCGCGGACGATATTCCATCTTCTGCCAATCAAGCGTCAGAATTTCCGAATCGCCGCCCTTTTTCACTCGTTTGTAAAATCCGCTTCCCGTTTTATCGCCCAGCCACCCGCGCTTCATCATTTCCTCAACGAAAGCGGGAACACGCCACATCTCCCTCGATTCATCGTTGGGAATGTTGTCGTAAATGTTGCGCACCACGTGCACGAGCACATCCAAGCCAACGATGTCAACCGTGCGAAATGTCGCCGATCTGGGCTGCCCGATTGCCGGCCCGGTGCAGGCGTCTACTTCCTCGACGGTCATTTCCAGTGCTTGCATTTGCTTCAGGACATTCAGCATCGCGTACGTGCCGATCCGATTGGCGATGAAGTTCGGCGTGTCCTTCGCGATCACCACTCCCTTGCCCAGCCGCAGATCGCACATTTCGTCGAGCATCGCCAGCACGCCAGGTAATGTTTTCGGCCCGGGAATTAATTCCACCAGCTTCATGTAACGGGGAGGATTGAAAAAATGCGTTCCCGCCCAGTGCTGCTGGAAATCCTCCGAGCGTCCCTCGGCGATCAAGTGGATTGGCAACCCGGATGTGTTCGACGTGACGATCGTACCCGGCTTCCGCACGCCTTCGACGCGTTCGAACAATTTGCGTTTAATCTCAAGATTCTCGGCGACCGCCTCGATAATCCAATCGGCTTGCCCGCACCACGCAAGATTGTCTTCCAGATTTCCGGGCGTCACGAGCCGCGCCGTTTCAGGCGTGAAAAATGCCGCCGGACGCGACTTTTTTGCTGCTTCCAGCCCGGCCAGCACAATCCGGTTCCGTACGGCGGGGCTTTCGAGCGTGAGCCCCTTTCGCTTCTCGTCAGCGCTTAATTCGCTCGGCACGATATCGAGCAAAAAACAAGGGATGCCGGCGTTCGCCACGTGCGCCGCGATGCGCGCACCCATCGTCCCAGCTCCCAGCACAGCTACCTTCTCGATTCTCTTTTTCATTAGGCTCGTTTCATGAAGTATTTCATCGGAGACGAAGATGACCACCGAGGTTACAAAACGAGTAACCAACGGTCAACCGGAAACACCGCAATCCGACAGTTGCGGTAGAGTAGTGGGAGGTATCTCAGCAAGAAGATGAGTCCTGTCACCAAATGGCTCGGCACCGCGTTGCGCGGATTGCGCACGTTCGCGTACAGCGGCGACGGGCAGCGTCCCAAGGTGGGAGTCGCTCTCGGAGGCGGTTTCGCCCGTGGCATCGCCCACATCGGCGTTCTGCGCGTTCTTGAAGAGAACGAAATCCCCGTCGATTTTATCGCCGGCACCAGCGTTGGCGCGCTGATCGCATCGGCCTACGCGAGCGGAACTCCACTCGACGTGATGGCCGAGCAAGGCAGCGCCACTCGTTTCCGCGATTTTGGGCGCTGGACTCTTTCGCGCATGGGAATGGCCTCGAATACGCCGCTCGAGGATTTTCTCCACCGCTTCACGACTGCCAACAATTTCAGCCAGATGAAAATTCCGCTTAGTATTGTCGCCACTGACCTGATTAGCGGTGAATCGGTCCATTTCACGCGCGGCGAAATCAGCCCCGCGCTTCGCGCCTCATGCGCTTATCCAGGACTGTTTCTCCCGGTCGAGCACCAGGATCATTTCCTCGTGGACGGCTTTCTCACCGAGCAGGTTCCCGCGCCCGCCGTGCGCGAACTCGGGGCTGAGCTTGTGATTGCCGTGCACCTGGAACCCGGACTTCTTGATTCGAAGCCGCGCAATACGATTGAAGTGATCAGCCGTTCGTTTTCGATTATTCAGACCGTGGCGAACCAACCCTGGCGAGGTCTTAGCGACGTACTCATCGAACCGGACGTGCACCACGTGCTGTGGGATGAATTTGTGAAGACGCCCCAACTGATTGCTGCGGGGGCGGACGCCTGCTACGCCGCGCTTCCCAAGATCAAACACTTGCTGGCTCACAGCGGCGAGCATCTCCTTCGCGCTCGGCTGACCCGGCCTACCCCGGAAGGATCGTAATTTTTTCTTCTGGCGCGCCCTGCTAACCATCGCAGCCCACTCGCGTCGAATTGTAGGTGAGGAGCCGAACCCGCTCTGCGATGACCGCTGCAACGCCCCAGTCATACGCAGGGTGAGTTCGGCTCTTCCTTTTACCCGCTCAGGACATTGCTGGTTCCCTGCTCTGCGTTGAAAATCGTCGTTACTTGGCTTCGGTGATTTCTACCTTTACCGCCTGCCCGTTTCCCTTGCCTCGTTTCGTAAACCACTCGCTCATCGCGGCGGCCAGCCTCTCAGCATCCACATTCGACCCGGCCTCAAGCCTCCCCTCTCCCGTCGGCAGAGTGTCGTCAAATTCCCCGGAACCCGTGAAATTTCGCATACAGAAACTATCCAGCCAGTCCAGGGGCATCGGCTCGCGTTTGCCGCCAATCACAACCTCCGCTCTTAGCTTCTGGGCGTACATTTGGGCGGGAAGTATAACATCGGGCACGAAACCCCCTCCCCGCGCCGGCTGCCCGGTTGCATTTGGGGGTAAGCGTGGCCTACAATTTTTGGTGGAAAGCGCCCCTGTTCCGCCAGACCCACTTAGCTTCGGTCCGGCGGCGTCCCCCGCGCCATTGCCATGGAGGTTCGGTGTCAACGCCATTAGAAAGCTGGGTGGAAGAATGTGCTCGCCTGACGAAACCAGACAAAATTGTCTGGTGCGACGGTTCACAAGGTGAAATCGACCGATTGACATCCGAAATGTTGCGGGACGGCACTTATATAGAGCTAAACCAGAAAACCTATCCCCACAGCTACCTTCACCGCAGCAACCCGAATGACGTTGCCCGCACAGAAGGCATCACTTTCATCTGCACTCGGAAAAAGGAAGACGCTGGCCCAACCAACAACTGGATGTCCCCGGAAGAAGCCAAGGGCAAAGTCAGGCCGCTTTTCGATGGCGCCATGAAGGGCCGCACGATGTACGTAGTTCCCTACATTTTGGGACCTGCCACGTCTCCCTATAGCAAAGTGGGGGTCGAACTTACTGATTCCGCTTACGTTGTGGCCAGCATGCGAATCATGTCGCGCATCGGCAAAGCCGCGCTCGATCGGCTAGGCAGCTCGTCTGATTTCGTCCCTGGTCTTCATTCCCTTGGCGACCTGAACCCCGAACGCCGCTTTGTTCTTCATTTTCCCGAAGAAAAATTGATCTGGAGCATTGGCTCCGGCTATGGCGGTAACGCTCTTCTCGGCAAAAAATGTTTTGCGCTGCGGATTGCGAGCTGGATGGCGCGCGAGCAGGGCTGGATGGCCGAGCACATGTTGATCCTTGGTCTCGAGGATCCCTCCGGCAAAGTAACTTACATGGCGGCTGCTTTCCCGAGCGCGTGCGGGAAGACGAACCTCGCAATGATGGTCTCAGCCCTGGAGAACAAGGGCTACCGCGTTTGGACGATCGGGGACGACATCGCCTGGATGCACGTTGGATCCGATGGAACTTTACGCGCGATCAATCCCGAAGCTGGTTTCTTCGGCGTCGCGCCCGGCACGAATGAAAAAACGAATCCCAACGTGATTCAAGCCATACATCACGACTCGATCTTTACGAATACAGCCATCACCGGGTCCAATGAGCCTTGGTGGGAGGGAATGAATAGTGCACCTCCCCAAGGGCTCGTGGATTGGAAGGGTGAGAAATGGACGCCGAGTAAAGGCGCGGCCGCGCATCCCAATTCGCGGTACACGGTAGCCGCCAATCAATCGCCATCGATTTCGTCCCACTGGGAGGATCCTCAGGGCGTCCCGATATCAGCGCTCATCTTTGGGGGCCGCCGCGCGCGCGTCGCACCGCTCGTATATCAGGCGCGCAACTGGCAGCACGGCGTTTTCGTGGGTGCCACAATGGCGTCAGAAACCACCGCTGCCATCACCGGCGCGGTCGGCGTCACCCGCCGCGATCCCATGGCGATGCTTCCCTTCTGCGGATACAACATGGCCGATTATTTTCGCCATTGGCTCGACATGGGCCCGAAGCTTAAGCACCCGCCGGGAATCTTTCATGTGAATTGGTTCCGAAAAGATGCAGACGGAAAATTTCTATGGCCCGGCTATGGTGACAATGTCCGCGTTCTGAAATGGATTCTCGAGCGGATCGAAGGCCGCGCCGGTGCAAGCGACACACCGATCGGCTACGTTCCTACGGCTGACTCGTTGACTCTGGATGGCCTCAATATCTCTCGTGGTGCGATCGATGAACTGCTCAAGGTGGATCCCAACGATTGGGTTGAGGAACTGGATGCAACCGGAAGATTCTTCGAGAAATTTGGCAAGCGCTTGCCCGAGGAAATCCGCGCTGAACACAACGCACTTGGGGAGCGCTTGCAGCGCGTTTCCGTCGCCCCCAAGTGAGCTGTTTTGTGCTGCTGACAGAGAGACCGGCTTAGTTAACCAGCAGCTCCACCATCGTTCCTTCGCTGGCATTCCAGGCAAAGAAAGCTTGCCCTGAACTTAGTTTGAGGCTGACGAGAACCTGACGCACGCGATCCTCCCCTTTTACCGCACCCACCCACACGGTGCCTTCATCGGGGAGTTTTTTGAAAATATCGTACGTGTCGTGGACATCGAAACTGCAGTTCATAACGCCCCCTTCCTTGATAATGGTTCAATCTAAGCTCGGGCCACCTTCGCCCTGGTGCCTGGTTCTTCCGGTGCTTCAGGAAGTTGCAGGGCCATCAGAACTTCTACGAGTGCGCCTACTTCTTCCGGGCTTGACACCACGCAGATCAAATCCTGAAGAAATTCCTCCAGATTCTTTCTCCCTTGCAAATCCGCTTGCATGTGTTTTTCATCTCCTGAGCTCCTTGAAGTCTATAAATGCCGGAGATTGGACCAATTCATTCACGGGAACCTTCGGCACTTTCGTCTCGTTGTGGAAAAACCTGATGGACGAGCGCGACTAAATTGTGGAGGAGAGATTACGTTCTATGGACACACAGCAGTTGCAGATAGCCGGCAGGAGATTGGGCGTGCAGCACGGATGTGTAAGGTTCACGGTACTCGAGCCGATCGTCATTCGGCTGAACAGCCCCCACGCAAGTGCCAACGCTCGGGTTTGCCACAACCGAAGCTGAGGCCACGGCTGGTGTTTTCGTCGCCACGACTAATGTGAAATCGTTGGAAGGGTCGTCTATCAGGCGGGTGAGCTCGGGGATTTCGCTCGACGTGAGGCCGCAGAACAGCATGGACACAATCAATGCGAGGCAGAACCTGTGGCGCGTGTGGCAGGCCCAATTCATCTCGATTTGTTTATACATCGAACGTTCCACTAACTCAACCCGCGAAAATCGCGCACCGGGCGCCCGGCTTGTCTTCGCTTGTTTTTCACTCAGAGTCAAATCGCAAGTCCGAGGTTGTCCGGGCTGATAAAGTGATATAAAAATCGAAGTAGCCTCAGTGGTAAACGGTTCTAGTCCACGGTTCCGCGATTAAATATAATCGTAAGTCATTTAAATAAAAGGGATGTAGGGATTTCTAATCGGCGGTAGACCGTGCTTTCAGGTCGTCGTGCATTCCTAAAGAATCGACTCGATTTCAGAATCAATCGCGAAGTGGGTCTGTGGAAATCCGTTGATTTGGAACGCTGCGCCGCTATCGTTGCGGAACTGAAAAAACCGGCTGATGTGATAGTCCTCGTCGAGAATGTCAAAAGCCTTTTCTGCCTCTGCGTGCGACAGCCCTAACGACGAAATCGGCATGAACTTGCCGTAACCGCCCGCGCCCACGAGATATCTTCTTACCAATTCACTCAACGCCATCGTTTATTTCCAGAATGCCGGAATATCAGATCCAAAGGTACGCACCCGATTCGCCGTACGGAAGATTCATGTAGAACACATTGGCCTCGGCGATTCTCTCGAACGCGTCCGCCAGTTTTCGCGCCCCGTGCGTGGAGCAAAACCATTCGCCGCGCTCTCCGCATATCTTATCTGTTTCATCGAGACTAGCCACATCTTCTCGCGACATCCACAGCCAAGTGGCAGGCCGCGAGCATTCCGCGCAGGCTTCTCCGGCTTGCGCGAGCCGTTGCTCGATTGCTGATGCGGTTTCGGGCGCCACTCCGGCTGCTTCGAAATCCGGTGTGGCCACGAAAAAATACTGAGTGAAGGCTTCTGGATTCGGCTCGAATGCCACAACGCGGCCGTCGAATTCTTCCAATTCGCCATGGAT
Organism: uncultured Acidobacteriota bacterium; assembly: GCA_963720655.1. Taxonomy (GTDB): domain Bacteria; phylum Acidobacteriota; class Terriglobia; order Acidiferrales; family UBA7541; genus Palsa-295. The sequence continues at coordinate 48,075 of CAVRFZ010000004.1, forward strand.
GGTATCGAGCAGGCATTCGCGGCAAAGCGAAATTTCCGGGCGAACCGGCTCGCGCTGCGGGGCCCGCTTGCCTCGAAGGTACAGCGTGTCCGGAAGAAGTGCAGCAATCCATGCACACCCGTCGCGCGTGTGGATGCACTCGGCGGCGGTTCCTTTGAGCTTCGCCCACCAATTGCGGCTGCTCGGAAGGATTTCCACTCGCGGGTAAGCCGTTTCGTAGGAGACCTGCGCCAATTTCTTCGATCCGCTCCGTCACTTCGCATGCGTATGGTAGCAGAACGATAAACGGAATTTCGCTCGAGCTCGTTTGTTTGCTCTGCTGCGTTCGGATATGATGAATGCCAGAGTTCGCTTGAATAAGCAATTTTCGCGCTTCAAAAAAATCGCTCGGAAAGCACGGAGGAAAAAGCATGGCAATTTCGGTGGGAGCAGCAGCGCCGGATTTCACGTTGAAAGATCAGAGTCAGAAAGAAGTGAAGCTGTCTGACTTCAAGGGTAAAAAGAATGTCGTCCTGGTATTCTATCCCCTCGATTGGAGCCCCACCTGCACGAACGAGCACGCCTGCTTCGTGAACGATATGAAGAAATTCGAGCAGCTCGACGCGCAGGTGATGGGCATCAGCGTCGACAGCGCCTGGTCGCACAAGGCCTACGCCGAAAAGATGGGCATCCAGTATCCGTTGCTCGCGGATTTTCAGCCGCGCGGAGCGGTGGGCGACAAATTCGGAGTTTATCTCGCCGATAAAGGCATCACGGGACGCGCGATCGCGATCGTCGACCGCTCTGGAAATGTCGCATGGTTCAAGAATTATGATATTCCGGTGGTCCCAGATCTGAAGGAAGTTGCCGACGCTCTTGCGAAAGTGAAGTAAGCCGGCCGCGAATCTAAATCGCGTTATGGCGACGATCGCGGCGCGAACGTCCTGATGTAATCCACCAATTGCCATCGCGTTTCTTCGGGCAGCGATTCAAAGCTGGGCATGGGACGGGCGCCCTTTGTGATTTGCCAGTAAAGCTCTCCATCTGTGACAGCGGCCATCGCGCGGACATTGCGAAAATCCGCAGGCGCAACAGACAACTCCTCGGCCTTCGGTCCCTTACCGTCGCCGTCCATCCCGTGACAATTCGCGCAGCGGTTCTCGTAAATGAGTCGCGCGGCTGCGACCGCTTCTGGAGTTGGGGGAACCGGGTTTTGCAGCTTCCTCGCGCGGGCCCGCGCTCCAAACCCTGTAAACGAATACAACACGATGCCGCCAGCGATCGCGACAATCAGGAAAGTTACGAGAACGGGCGCCAACAGATTGCGTTGATTCGCTGAAGGCGGACTGCTGTATCCGGTATCCCTGGGCATGTGCTCCGGCGCGATTTAATCAGGCCGAAATTATCTTACACCACGCTTCGATGCCGGGTTCGAACGAACATCTTAATCAATCAGGTGGGCGGCGCGGAGCACCGAAATCAGCGCAAGCAACATCATTACGACAACATACACGCGCAAACTCCACAGCAGCACGCGAACCCCGAAGGACAGCTTGCGTGGCCCGAAATGAGTGCGCCCCTTAGCTGCGACCAACTGGTCAGATTCCAGCAGTGATAGAACAACATGCGGGTCGTCGAGGTCGGGCTGCTTCGCGTCTGCTATGACCCGATCGCGTTCGAGCTCCGCTTGGTGGCCGCCTAAATGCGTGTGTTCTGAGTCCAAGTTTTCCTCGCCGTTCAATCTGAGCGAAATGCCTGCAAAGAATAATAGAACAGATGCTCGCTTAACCGCCTAGCCACTTCGGAAAAACAGTCGCAATACCAAATCCAATCCCCGCTATGATGAGCAAAATCGTGACCGTGACTCCCGCGACGTTTCCCCAGAAACCGTTCACATGCTCACCCATCACCTCGCGGTCATTCACCAGGAGCATAAGAAAAGCCAGCGCCGGAGGCATCGCCAGCACAGCGATCACATTGACAGTCAGCACCACAAATTCCAGCGGGAACTTAGGGATCAGCACGAGTGCCGCGGCGGCACAGGCGGACCCAATCAGAGTCAGGTAAAAGGGCCACGCATCCCGCACAGGACGATTCAAGCTGTGGCCCGTGTGCATCACCTCTCCGAAGGCATATGCAGACGAGGTCGAGATCGCGATCGCAGCCACTATTCCAGCTTCAAATATACCGAGCGCAAAAAGCGAAGCGCCCAGATGCCCAATCCACGGCTCCAGCGCCTCCGCAAATTGCGCTCCCTGAAAGTCCGATGCGTTGATGCCGTGATGAAAGAGCGGAACAGTGGCAAGAATCGTGGCGATCGCGAAAGTGGACGCGAGAAGCGTGCCGAGAGCTGTATCTATGCGACCTGCTTTGATATCGCGGGGCTGCAATCCTTTGTCGACGACTGCGCTCTGCTGAAAAAACAACATCCACGGCGTTACGGTAGCGCCGATATCCGCCAGAATCAGAACAAGAATCTCGTAATGATTGCCCGACGGCAGCGGCATCCAGGTTAGCATCGCGTGACCGACCGCATGCCAGTCCGGCCGTGCGAGCAGCGCGGCGGGAACAAAGAGAGCATTGAAAATCGCAAGGCCCATCGTAATGCGCTCCCACGTCCAGTAGCGGCCCGTGGTAATGGCGCCGAGCACAATCACAAGAGTGACTCCGACGGCAACGCCCGGCCGGACGCCAAAAAAGCCCAGGCCGGCGCGAACGCCGATGAATTCCGTGACGAGCGTCAGGAAATTTCCCAGCACCAAGTCGCCCATCGCGAAATGACCCCAAAACCTTCCGAATCGGTCAAAAATGAGTTCGGCGTGCCCGCGGTGAGTCACGGCGCCCAAGCGGACCGTCATTTCCTGCACCACGAAACCCATCGCAAAGGTGAGAACGACAAAGGGAAGAAAAAACCCGACTCCAAAGCGCGCTCCGGTTGCCGCGTACGAGAGCATGCTCGGCGCATCATTCTCACCCAGGAACACGAGGACTCCCGGTCCGATTAATAGCCACAGCAGCCGAACGCCGCCGAACGAGCCCGGGGCAACCTTTCTTCGCGCGCGTACGACTTCCCAACGATCGCGAGCGCGATCAACGTCCTCATGGGTGAGTAAGCGTTCGAGTTCCGGTGCGGCGGGAGATGCCGCCGCCGTTTCGGTGGTGGGTTGCGCCCGGTCGGCGAGAGGAGCAATCAGCTCGTCGTTCAGTCTTTTCATGAGTTAACGCCGCTAAACCTTGGATATAAACTACGCTTAACATCACCGCACGTCAATGGTTTGCCGCGGCTTAGGTGCAAAAATCTTCGAGAGCGGTTCCCTCTTTGCTATAGTTGAATGAGAACCGCGAGGAGCAAAGGAATGGCTGAAACCCCGAAACCACAAGTGCAGCAACAACAAGTGCAAATCAAGGCCGATGAAAAAGAGCTTCTAGGCCAATATTCGAATCTCGTGGTTGTGCATCACAATCAAGAGGAATTCACCCTCAACTTTGTATATATGTTCCCCACCGCACCGCAGGGAAAGCTCATCGCGAGCATGATCGTAAGTCCCCGGCACGCGAAGCGCCTGATGCGGGCTCTCGAAGAAAACATTTCCCGTTATGAGGCGCAGTTCGGGGCGTTACCCGAAGACCCTTCACCCAATGCGGATCCGAAGGTGGGATTTATTCAGTAGTTTAGGAAATCAGTGCAGGAAACCAGCTCAGAAAACCAGTTCAGGAAACAGCAGAGTCGGCGATCACCCACCGCCCGTTCGGCTCGAGAAACTCCAAGCCGACCGCAAAGCCTTCTTGCGGAACGAGTTGACAGTAAGCTACTCGTGCGAGGGCGCGGAATGAGCCCGTGAGAGTCGCGATGGTCAACTGGTCATTCTGCTTCCAACGCCGGACGCTCAGAACTCTCGCTCCCCTCGGGCTCACATTTTCTGTGAAAGTGGTTTCCGTCCCGGGCATTTCCGGATGGCCTATGATTCGTACTCCAACTTCCATTGGAGTCCTCGTCTCGCGGCGCGAGGCAGTGAAAGTCTTAGGGACCCCCATCCCAAAGGCCATTTGTCCTCTCTCTTGTTTAAAGACAGGCGGCTACATTGCGAAACCGAAATTTCTTGTCGCCGCGGCCTTTCATTCCGTAGAGTGCTCGATCGGCCGCCCCCAATAGTTTTTCAATCGAAGTTCCATCCGCGGGATACACGGAGACTCCCACGCTCGCGGAGACCAGCGGCGTTTGCCCATCGTTCATCAATTCCTCGCAAATCCGCTGGGCCGCCTGTTTGGCTTCCTGTTCGCCGGATTCCGGGAGAATCAGCGCGAACTCGTCGCCGCCATACCGTGCCGGCGTGTCAATCGTCCGGCTGCTGTTTCTCAGCGCCACGCCGAGGCGTTTGATGGCCCGACTCCCCGTCAAGTGTCCGTACTTGTCGTTGATCTTTTTCAGTCCATCGAGATCGAAGAGCAGCACTGCGAAACTGCGACCTGTACGGCGCGAGCGCTGAATTTCGTTCTCGAGCACCTCGAGCAATCGCCGGTGGTTGGCGAGCCCTGTCAGCGAATCCGACGCTGCCAGACGACTCACCTGATCGAAAAGCTGTGCGTTGTCGAGGAGCGTGCCTCCCAGCACAACGACATAGCTCATCACCATCAGCACGTGCGCCATTGTGGCAGGCGCATCGAGAACGTGTTGCGATTGGCTCATCGTGATGTGGCAGAAGACATTCAGCAGCGCTGCAACGAAAAGAGCGCGGTCGAGCGACGCGTCGGCCCGACGGAGGCGCAGCCAGTATCCCACCGTGGCTACTATGAAGATTGTGGTGGGGACAAGATCCCAGGCCCGGGGCATGAGCGCGCCCGGGTGCATTGAAGGCGGGTTGGGCAACATGAAATAGAAAACGCTGGTGAGGTAAGCGATCACGCCAACGATTAAAGTGGCGCCTGCCATTTCTTTTGCGGGCTCGCGAGCGACCGGAATTCTGCGTTCAACGGCAAGCGCAGCCAGCAGGAGCAAGCCAAGAAGGGTACGCCCGGCGAGCCAGCCGAGAGAAATGTGCGTTCCCTCGTATCGCGAGACCAGCATGCCGCGATAAAACGTCATGCTCGTTCCCGCCTCGATCAGGCCAGCCAGAACGAAACCGAATGCAAGCATCAGGGAGATGCGGTCGTGGGTGCCTCGGAAGCGAACCAGGGCGTTCGCTGCGAACGTGAAGGCAATCAGGCTGCCCGACATTTCGAGGTAGGTGTCGAGAAGCGGGTCCGCCATGTAAGGCGAATTTCGAAGGATCCAGACGAAGATCAGGTAACCGCTTATTGCAATCGCCCAAAGAAGGACGAGCCGAAATCGATGGATGACGCCCCAAATCTTGCCCGGAACAGCCACATATCCCCCAAAACGCCCCACACCTGCCCATGAAGAAGCGAGCAACTCTTGTGCCGATTTGGAGCATGGTTTTAGTACTATATAAACCACTGATTATAAGGTTGTTACTTTAAGGAGTAAATCCGAGAGGCTGCCGTTCGGCCGGGATTTGGCACGGGTGATGGGTGGAATTGTTACAGCCCGACACCTTGGTTACCCAGCGCCTAGCGGCGAACGAAACAGAGAAGAAACCACTCCCAGCAAGCCGGGGGTCTATGAAAGCGGCGGCAAGTCACTCCAAATGAGGTACCGCAAAGCTTATCCCTGAGGGGGCTGACCTTCTTCTGCTTTCTTCACTGCGGATTCTGCGCCGATGAAACCGATCTTGGAATGTTGGCCATCGCAGAACGGCTTGTTCAAGCTACCGCCGCATCGGCAGAGAGAGAAGGCAGGCTTGCCGGTGAGATCGAATTTATTGCCTGCGGCATCCACCAGCTCAATCGTTCCTTCGGGAGCTTCCACTCGATATGGGCCGTTGGGACGAATCGTGATTTTCACCTGAGCCATGATTTTCTCCGTATCTCCGTGCGGCGATCTGCGTGCTGTGCGTTAACGATTAGAACTCGCGAGCAATCAGATCGGCGCGAAATTTCGAAACATAATCGCTTAGTATTTTGGAACTGAAGGATCCACTTCGTCAGACCAGGCGAGAATACCACCCTTCAGGTTCAAAACCTTGCGAAAGCCGGCCTGCCGCAAAAATTCCGAGGCTTCCGCCGAACGCTTGCCGCTGCGGCAGTGGGCCACGATTTCGCGGGAGCTATCCAGCTCGTTTACTCGCTTCGAAAGATCGCCGAGCGGGATTAAGTAGCCGCCGATATTGCAGATCTGGTATTCGTGCGGCTCGCGCACGTCGAGGATGAAAAGATTGTCGCCGCGATCGAGTCGCGCTTTCAATTCGCGCGGGGTGATTTCCGGAATCGTGGAGGCGGGCGCCGGAGCTTCTTCGCCGCGGACTCCGCAGAATTCGGCGTAGTCAATCAATTTCGTAATCGCGGGATGAGTGCCGCACACCGGGCAGTCGGGATTTTTTCGCAGCTTCAACTCACGGAATCGCATGGACAGCGCATCGAAGAGCAGCAGCCGGCCCACGAGCGGTTCGCCCTTGCCGATGATGAGCTTCAGCGTTTCCGCCGCCTGGATCGAACCGACGATTCCCGGTAGCACTCCGAGAACGCCGCCTTCAGCGCATGACGGCACGAGACCTGGCGGAGGCGGTTCGGGATACAAGCAGCGATAGCACGGACCCTCGGGATATCCGAAAACGCTGGCCTGGCCTTCGAAGCGGAAGATCGAGCCGTAGACATTTGGCTTGCCGAGCAGCACGCATGCGTCGTTCACAAGATAGCGCGTGGCGAAATTATCCGTGCCATCCACGACGATGTCGTAGTCTTTCAGAATGTCGAGCGCGTTTTCGCTCGTGAGCATGGTTTCAAAGGTATCGATCTGAATGTCGGGATTTAAACCGCGCAAACGCTCGGCGGCCGCCTGGATTTTTGGACGGCCCACGTCGTTGGTGCTGAAAAGAATCTGCCGCTGAAGATTCGTGAGGTCCACTCTATCGAAATCGACGAGCCCGATGCGTCCGACGCCTGCCGCGGCGAGATATTGTCCGAGCGGCGCACCAAGGCCGCCGGTGCCGATGCAAAGCACTTTCGCCGCTTTCAGCTTGAGCTGACCTTCCATACCGACTTCCGGCATGATCAGGTGGCGGCTGTAGCGCAGGACTTCTTCTTTCGACAATGTTAGCGCGGGCTGCGCGGCGGTTGTTTTAGGCGTTGCGATATCAGTGTTGGGTGCCATGGGGAAACTCCGTCGTAGAGCGCGCTACCGTGCGCGTTTGTTGCCTGCACCGCCCGCGATCGAGGGAACGATGCTTACCGTGTCGCCTTCCTTCAGCCGCGTCTGGTCCTTCTGCAAATAGCGGATGTCCTCGTCATTTACATAGACATTTACGAAGCTGCGCAGGCGTCCATCGTCGGAATAGAGATGCTTTTTGAGGTCGCCGAATTTCGCGGTGAGCGCCGAGAGAGCTTCCGCCACCGTTGCGGCTTGCAGTTCAACGCTCGCTTGTCTGCCCGCATAGGCGCGCAACGGCGTGGGAATGATTACCTTCACTGCCATTCGGGTTCCTCCGAATTCTAGACTTAGACGCCTAACCACTTAAGATGACGCTGAGCGGGCTTCCGATTCAATGGCCTCGGGCTCGTAGCCGGAGCGGTCGTCGCGCAGGCGCCAAGATGTAGTGTCGCGCGGTTTGCCCTTCATCACGCTCACGATGATGTAGCTATACCACGGCCACGCATGGTCGCGATCGAATTCACTGGGCCGCGCCGGAGCATCGGGATGCGAATGATACCAGCCGAGCAAATCCAAATGCTTGTCGGCGGCGGTTTTTTCTGCGAGGCGCACGTCGTCGGGCGTTAGCTCGAAACGATTGCGCGGCGAGTCGTCTCGCCTATTGGCAAGGGGGAGCAAATATACGATTTCGCGTGAGCCCTCGCCATCGCTGCCGAGTAACGCGCCGCAGCACTCGTGAGGATAAGTTTCGACGCCGTGGGCGCGAATCTTATGCAGCAGAGTTTCTCGAATTTTCAGGGGCGCGATGGTCATAGCGGCGAACTCAGTCTTCGCTCCAAAATCGCTCACTCAAATATTTCTCGCCCGAATCGGGGAAAACGGTGACGATGACCGCGCGCTGCCCCGCCGGCAATCGTCGCGCGACGTCAAGACAAGCGCACAGAGCGCCTCCCGAACTCACGCCGGCGAGAATGCCTTCTTCGCGCGCCAGACGCTTCACCATTTTTTGCGCGTCTTCGGTGCGCACGGCGAGATCTTCGTCTGCGAGCTCCGGGTCATAAATCTTTGGAACGATCGCGGTGGCCATGTGTTTCAGACCCTCAAGCCCGTGAAAGCCGGAATCCGGCTGCATGCTGATGCAGCGAATCTTCGGGTTGAGCTCCTTCAGCCGGCGCGTGGTACCGACGAACGTTCCGCTCGTTCCCAGACCTGCGACGAAGTGGGTGATTTCGCCGCGCGTCTGCTCCCAGATTTCCGCTGCGGTGCCATTGTAATGGGCTGCAGGATTCGCGGCGTTGCTGTATTGGTCGGGGTAAAAGTATCTGTCCGGCTCGGCTTTGTAAATTTCGCGGACGCGACGGATCGCGCCGTCCGTGCCCTCGTCGCCGGGTGTCATCACCAACTCGACGCCATAGGCTTGCAAGATTTTGATCCGCTCGGACGAAGCGCTTGACGGGAGACACAATTTCACTTTATAGCCGCGAGCCGCACCCACCATCGCATATGCGATGCCCGTGTTGCCGCTAGTCGCGTCGAGAATAATCTTGCCCGGGCGCAAATCGCCTTTGCGCTCGCCCTCGCGAATCATTGAGTACGCGGCGCGATCCTTCACCGAGCCGCCGGGATTAAACCATTCAGCCTTCGCTAAGATTTGAATGGCAGGCGCGAAATCAGCGGCGAGGCGATCGATGCGCAACAGAGGGGTATGGCCGATTTGATCGAGCAGATGTTCGCCGATTCGCGCGGCCGACTCCACACGCGATTGCGATAATGCTGTTGATTTTTTCGCTACACTCACGGCAAATTCACCCTCTAAACCGGTTCGCCATACGAGACTCAATTCAAGCGCCAACACCACCAGCAGCAGGGCCATATACCGCTAATTTCGAAGAGTTTAGCAGACGCTCTCTCTAGCTTATCATCCGTCGCCGACTCATCCGCCATGCCGTTTTGATGCACCAGCGCCGGCTAAGGAGCACATATTTGGCTTTACAGCGGCGAAGCGAATTCTTATCCTCAAAGGCTATGTGGTACGTGAACAATCTCTTCGATCAGACGCAAGTGGAATCGCTCTCTGCAAAGGGCTTCCTCGTTCGCAGTTCGGGCGGCGTGGTGCGCATCGAGAAATACGATTGTGGAGCGGAACTGCGCAAGACGCCAGAAGGCCGCTATCAGATGACCGTGATTCCCACGATCATGATGTGCGGCCAATTCACGCGCCTGTGGGACGCGGGTTACCAGAAATTCCTACTATCCAACGAAGGGAAAAAGTATCCGGTGCTGGTGCAACAGCTCGCGAGTTTGCGCAAATTCAACGAAGAGCTGCGTACTGCGCTCGGAGTGCCCACCTACTACAACGAAGCGATCGGCTCAACCTGCCAGCTGAGTGTCTACGACCGTGTGAAGGGCCGTCCCGGCGACAATCCCGACGAAACTGTCGGCGCGGAAGAAAAAGTCGAGCACTAGCTGGCAGTCAGCAAACCCAATTCCACGCTGCAGCCAATCAACGTCAAACTTGCGCAGCGAGTCGACCCGCTTGCGCATGCCCATTGCGCGGCTTCGCGCCGTTTGTCCGCGCGCCATTCGTCCGCGTGCATTTACCGCACAGCCCGAAGAACTCTGTGCGATATCGCTCGACGCGAAAACCGACGCCACGCGACACATGGCCCAGGATATGCGCCGGCAGTTTGATCGTCACGTCCCGCAACGCGCCACAATGGTTGCAAATTAGATGATCATGGCGTTCGATGATCGGATCGTACCGCGCGGCCTCATCTGCAAAATCAACCCGCGCGATCATTCCCTTTCGCTCCAGCCAGTTCAGAGAATTGTAGATCGTGGCGTATGCCACTCCCGGCCGGCGCTTTCTCACAGTGCGAAAAACCTCTGCCGCCGTTGGATGCGCGTTCGCTCCGCGGAGCATTTCCAACACCACGCTTCGGTAATGCGTCAGTCTTCCCGCTATTCGCATTGAATTTCCTCGATTCAGAGATTGGTCCGCGCTGGTAAAGACTTTGATTCGCGAAACGAAAAAAGGTTTTTCGGGCGAGGTGAATTTCTTAAGAATTAGGAACATTCCAGATTTCGGATGTTGGGTATACCTGAAATGAGAGTCGAGTTGTTCGGCTGCGGGCGTGAGACTGGCAGAGTTCGATGCTACTTGGGGACCTGTTCCAAATGGCGTCGCAGCTGCGTTACGTTCACCCGATGTTGCGCAATTAACCGCGAGCCCAGAAAAATCACCGGAACGTCGTTTGTGTAGCGGTCATGAAGGATTGGATCGTCATCGACGTCCACCTCGCGCAATATCGCGCCGAATTCTCGCGCCAGCGGCATGATCACAACGCGGGCCTCTTCGCACAGCGTGCAACCCTCGCGCGTGTACAGGGTAATTTCGCGCGGGCTGACGATCGCCAGCCGCCCGTCTTCCGTCCGTGCGTAGAAATCGCTTTCCCCCTCGCGAAGCAATCCGCTTTTCACAAGCTCAGAAACAGCGTCGAGCACCGCCTCGCGTTGTTTGGGGTCGTTTCCGCCTACAAATTCGAACATGGTGTGCAGATCGAGCGAATTGCGTTCGAGCTGGTCGTAGAGCGACAGCACGCGTTGTGCGATAGGATCCATTGGTCAGCCTCGCTGCCCGTTACGGTTTCAGATTGTAGTAGCGCTGAAAGGTGCCGATGAAAGGATAGAAAGCCCGCGCCCGGTAAAGCTCCGCAATCTGCCGGATATGTCCAAGGTCGTGGCATGCCCATTCATTCAAAAATTGCCCGATGGTCACCCTTCCCGCCTCTTCGTGCTCACCTGTTCGTCCGATGGCGCCGGCTGGAAGATAACGCAACCAGGAAAGCGTGCGATCGCGCTCATGGCAGAACTGCTTCAAGTGCTCGCGTGCTTTGCCTGCATATTTGCCTGCTTTGTACGCACCATTCTGATCGTAATTAGCGAGCCTGGGATTTTTCTCTTCGAGCATTTTCTGCACGCGTTCGCGGAACCCCACCACTTCCACGTCCGCCAGATGCGCCAGCACTTCGCTGATGGACCAGCGATCCATCGCTGGTTTCCAGTGCAGTTGATCCTCGTTCGCCGCCCAGATGATTTTTTCGATGATGATGGGTGTTTGCTCGAGAACTGCAAGGCCTGGCAGCGCGTCTGGACTCGGTGAAGCGGCCATCTATACCTCCATCCCAGCGAATAGAGACAAAACCATTTTATACCGTAACAGCGCGCCGGTAGTCGAAGCGCTTTCGGAAACATCGCCAAGGCTTCGGCGGCGCTTGTACCTGAATCGCGCGCATGGTAAACCCGAATGCGAGGTTTTAGACGCAATGGCCGACGTGGTAGCACTGATGGACGATCTTTTTTTTCAGGCAAAAGTAATGGAGACGGCGAAGCATCTTGGCCTCAACCTCCGCATCTGCGGAACGCCCGACGCGTTTCTCGCCGAAATCGGACAGCAAGCTCCCGGGCTGATCGTTGTCGATTTGAATGCGCGCTCCGAGCCGCTCTCTGCGATCGAGCGTCTCCCAGTTGGCGCCCGCGAAATCCCGATGGTCGCCTTTCTTTCTCACGTTCAAACCGATCTTGCCGCCAAGGCGCGGGCAGCGGGCTGCCGTGAAGTGATGCCTCGATCCCAATTCACGCAGAACCTGGCAACCATCCTCGCCCGCGCGAAATCCCACCCGTCATGAATTTGCGCTCTTTCTCAGCGGCAATCGCCGCAGTGACGCTCGCGACCGCTGCCTCTGTGCTTTGGCCCATAACCACGCGCGCGCAGAATAATGCTGCAGCCGACGCAGCCTCCGCTCTTTCCGCAGCCCTATCGGCGGCCTGCCGCGCCAATGAGACTCAGTTCGTAAATTATCTGACGGCTGACAACGCCGCAGCCTTCCGCGCACTACCCGTCAGCCAGCGAACTGCATTTGTGCGCCGGTTCGCACTTACCGACGATCCGGGCAAGCCGCTCGCCTCTACCGACGCACAGAACCATACCGTTCTCCGCTGCGAAGCGACCAAGGGCACCGTGGAATACCGCTTCGGTGACGTACGTGTCCATGAAAACCTCGCCTTCATTCCGGTGACGGTGCCTAATCTGGAAGACACGGAATTTGGCCTCGTCCGCGAGAACGGTGCATGGCGGCTTATCTCGCTCGGAGTGGTGCTTCTCGACATTCCGCAGTTAGCAAAGCAGTGGGACGCGGCCGACCTTACCGCGCGCGAAGAGACTGCCATACAAACGCTTCGCGATCTGGCCAGCGCGATCGACACATACAACCGCGCCTGGGGCAAGCTGCCTGAGTCTCTCTCGGTCCTAGGGCCCGCACCCCCAGGGCAAATTTCACCCGAACAAGCCGCCTTGGTGAGTGCCGACCTCGCTCGCGGAAAACAAGACGGGTACGTTTATCGCTACCGAATCAATCCCGACAAAAACGGCAACGACACGAAATTCGAACTCGCCGCAACACCTGAGAAATATGGCCTCAACGGCCATCGCTCTTTTTTCTTCGATAGCCAGGGAAGAATTCACGGTGACGATAAACATGGCGTCGTGGCCACGCCCGAAGATCCCCTGATCGCAGGAGAAAAGGCGGAGTGAGGGTGCGGGGCCCTCAGGTATAATGCCAATCTCGTCTTGAACCAGAGCAGCCGGAAATAATCGCAAGGATGGCGAATGTCCCAGGTGGCGTCGGCAATTTCTCAGTCATCAAATCCCGCGAAACTGATCGCGGATCGGATCCTTCGCGGCGAAGGTGTTGCGCTTGACGCACTTCGAATCGCCGCCGCCAATATCCTGCTTGTGCTTTGCGCTCACATCGTAATCCCGCTGCCGTTCACCCCGGTTCCGGTCACTGGTCAAACCTTCGGGGTGCTGCTCGTCGCCGTCCTTCTTGGTTCACAACGCGGAATGCTGACGTGCGTTCTCTACCTGCTCGAGGGCATGGCAGGCCTTCCCGTTTTTCAGCCGCTCGGTATACCCGGGCCGCTGCGGCTCGCGGGACCGACGGCCGGCTATTTACTCGCGTATCCATCGGCTGCGTTTGTGACGGGCTGGCTTGTTGAACATATTTCCGCACGCAGCTTTTCTCGTTTTCATGCGGTTCGGCTGACAGGTGCGCTCCTTGGCGGCGAAGCGGTCATTTTCGCCGGTGGCTGCGTATGGCTCGCGTTGGGAATAGGATTGGGATGGGCCGGTGCACTCTACGCGGGTGCGCTTCCCTTCATACCGGGCGAAATAATTAAGGTCGCATTGATATTGGCGGTTGTTCAAGGCGCCGAATTGGCGTGGAAACGCGCATAGCATTCGGTTTTACGGGTGAACCTGGTAAGCGATGAGATAGAGCCGGTGCGGAACAGCACTTTCTAGAATCTATTTCCTTTTTCAACCTATGGCCACACTTAGCACGCCGCCAAAACAATCTCCCGAAGAGCGCGTCCGCTCCGCGAATCAGCGTTTCTATGCCGCTTTCGAATCGCTCGACATGGCGGAGATGGAAGCTGCCTGGGCGCACGACGACAACGTCGAGTGCGTGCAGCCGGGAGGCGAATTGCTGCTCGGCTGGGACGAGGTGCGCGGTAGCTGGGCTCGGATTTTTGCGAATACCAAGCGTGTGCGCATCGCACTGAGCTCGATCTGGGTTCGGGTCGAAGGGGATGTCGGTTGGGTCGCCTGCACGGAGCACGTTACGACCGCTTTTACGGATGGATTTGACGAAGCTGTGATCCAGGCAACGAATATTTTTGTACGTTCGGGCAGCGAGTGGCTGATCGTGGCCCATCACGCGTCGCCGCTTCCGGCTCCCACTAGCTCAACAGTTCAATAGCCGCCGAATATTTGCTTGCGGATTTCCCGGGCAGCGCCCTGTACGACTTTTTCGCGGTGTGGTAATCTACCTTCCTCAAGAGACGCAGCGAACAACAGCGCTAACTCCGAAGAACGCAACCACTGCAGCGGGTCCGACGGTCTTGCACTGCGTCATCTCAGCCCTGCGCGGTGAAGCGCGTCTCGCGAAAGCGCCAGGATGGATCCCATGACGGCCACACCGGCAGCTTTGCCCAAGACTGCTGAACTTCGCCTTGCACATTCGCCCGATAGCGACGACGCTTTCATGTTTTATGCGCTGGCTACCGGCAAGGTGCGTCTTCCCGGCGTGAAATTCACGCACATTCTGTCCGATATCGAATCGCTGAATCAGGCCGCGAGCAAGGAAACTTACGACATCACTGCTGTGAGCTTCTACGGCTATACGTTTGTCGCCGACAAATACATTTTGATGGATTGTGGCGCGAGTTTTGGCGAAGGTTACGGCCCGATCGTCGTCTCGTCACATCCCATTAAGAAAACTGAGCTTGCCGGGCGCAAGATCGCGATCCCTGGCGCGCTGACGACGTCCTATCTCGCGCTGAAGCTCTTCGAGCCCAACGTTGAAGTGGTCACCATGCCATTCGATAAAATTTTGGACGCCGTGCAGGCCAAAGAAGTGGAAGCAGGCCTGCTGATTCACGAGGGCCAGCTGCTCTTCTCGCAAATCGGCTTGCACCGCGTGGTAGACCTCGGCCAGTGGTGGCAGGAGACCACGCAACTGCCTTTGCCACTCGGCGCCAACGCGATTCGCCGCTCGCTTGGGACGGAACTCGGACTGCAGGTGGCGCGCGTGATTCGCGACAGCGTTTCGTACGCTCTGGAGCATCGCGACGCGGCGCTCAACTATGCGCTGCAGTTTGCGCGCGATATGGATCCGGTGCTCGCCGATAAATTTATCGGTATGTATGTGAATCGCTGGACGCTCGACTACGGAGAAGAGGGACGTCGCGCTGTTCGCGAACTTCTGGACAGAGGCAAAGCTATCGGCCTGGTTCCCTCGTCGTTCAAGGTAGAGTTCCTTTCCGACACCGCCGCATAAAATTCTGCGCCGCAACGGGCGATTGTCTTCCGGACTCGCCGCCTCACACCATCCCCTCGTTCCGCTGTACCCGTGAGAAGATTGAGTTAGCAACATGAAGAACCTGATTCAACAGGGCCTCGCCCTTCGCGAACTTCTCCGTGAGCGCATCCTCGTGCTGGATGGCGCGATGGGCACCATGCTGCAACAGGAGAACCTGACCGCCGCGGACTTCGGAGGCGCCCATCTCGAAGGCTGCAACGAAAACCTCAACATCACGCGACCGGATGTGGTTCTAGGGATTCACCGCAAATACCTGGAAGCCGGCGCGGATATCATCGAGACGAATACTTTTGGCAGCACGCCGCTCGTCCTCGCCGAATATGGACTTGGCGATCGCGCCCGGGAAATCAGCCGCCGCGCTGCTGAGCTTGCTTCGCAAGCGGTGCGCGAATTCTCGAAGGGTTCGAAGCCGCGCTTCGTGGCAGGCTCGATGGGGCCAACAACGAAGGCCATCAGCGTCACCGGCGGCGTGACGTTTTCGCAGCTCCACAAGAATTATCTTGAGCAGGCCCGCGGCCTCATCGAAGGCGGTGCCGACGTTCTTCTCCTCGAAACCTGCCAGGACACACGCAACATCAAAGCCGGCGTCCTCGCGATTCAAGACCTGAGCCACGAAATCGGTGCACCCATTCCGCTGATGATTTCCGCAACGATCGAAGCCATGGGCACAATGCTTGCCGGCCAAGGCATCGAAGCGCTGTGGACATCGCTCGATCATGTCGAATTACTTTCGCTCGGCCTGAATTGCGCGACAGGCCCTGAATTCATGACCGATCACATTCGCACGTTGCAATCGCTCACCAGCCGATACGTCTCGTGCTACCCGAACGCGGGTTTGCCCAACGAGGAAGGCCGCTATGGCGAAACTCCCACTTCGTTAACAGAACAGCTCGAGCGCTTCGTGGATCGCGGCTGGCTCAATATTGTGGGCGGTTGCTGCGGGACGACTGAAGAACACATTCGCGCAATCGCGCAAATGGCTGAAGGAAAAGCACCGCGCCGTCCCGTCGAACAGAAACATCGCGCCGTCTATTCCGGTATCGAAATGATCGAAGCCGAGGAAAGCACGCGTCCGTTGATTGTTGGCGAGCGCACTAATGTGATTGGTTCGCGCGCTTTCAAGAATCTCGTCGCCGCCGAACAATGGGAAGAAGCCACTGAGATCGCGCGTCGCCAGGTAAAAAGCGGCGCTCACATTGTTGACGTCTGCTTGCAAAGCACCGATCGCGACGAGATCAAGGACATTCCGCCCTTCTACGATCAGATCATTCGCAAAATCAAAGCGCCGGTGATGATCGATACCACGGACGCGGCTGCAATCGAACTTGCGCTCACCTATTGCCAGGGCAAAAGCATCATCAATTCCATCAATCTTGAAGACGGCGAAGAAAAGCTGGAGCGCGTTTGCCCGCTTGCGCGCTCTTATGGTGCCGCGATCATCGTCGGATGCATCGACGAGGACCCTAATCAGGCCCAGGCGTTCACTCGCGAGCGAAAACTCGAAATCGCCGAACGTTCCTACCGGCTGCTCACCGGTAAATATGGAATCCGCGCGGAAAATATAATTTTCGATCCGCTCGTTTTCCCCTGCGCTACGGGTGATGAAAATTATATCGGCGGCGCCGTCGAGACAATCGAAGGCATTCGCCTCATAAAGAAAAGCATTCCGCACGTCCGCACAGTCCTCGGAATTTCCAACGTATCCTTCGGCCTTCCGCCCGGAGCTCGCGAGGTCGTCAACTCTGTTTTTCTCTACTACTGCACGAAGGCCGGCCTCGATCTCGCCATTGTCAATGCTGAGCGCATCGAGCGCTTCCCCTCGATCCCCGAGCATGAGCGCACGCTGACCGAAAATCTGCTCTTTAATCGCGTCCCAGCTGAAGTCCCCGACGCGCATCCGCAAGCCGAGGTGATTCGCGGCGCCCCTGCCGACTGGCGCCAGCAGTCGCGTGAGCAAAAAGCCGCCATCAATCAGTTTCACATCGCCGCGATCACCGAACATTTCCGCGCCGCCGGCTCGCGAAAAAAAGCGCGCCCCGAGGATCTCCCTCTCGATCAGCGCCTGGCAAATTACATTCTCGAGGGCTCGAAGGACGGCCTCATCGCCGACCTCAATAAAAAATTAGCAGAAGGCGTGGCCCCGCTCGACGTCGTCAACGGCCCGCTGATGGCGGGAATGGCCGAAGTGGGACGGTTGTTCAACAACAACGAGCTGATCGTCGCCGAAGTGCTGCAATCCGCTGAAGCGATGAAGACCGCCGTCAATCACCTCGAGCAATTCATGGAGAAATCCGCCACCGAACGCCGCGCCAAGATAGTTCTCGCCACGGTCAAAGGCGATGTCCACGACATCGGAAAAAACCTTGTCGAGATCATCCTGAAAAACAACGGCTACGACGTGGTGAATCTAGGCATCAAAGTTCCGCCCGAAGATTTAATCCGCGCGCACAAAGAGCATCAGCCCGACGCAATCGGCCTTTCCGGCCTTCTGGTAAAAAGCGCGCAGCAAATGGTCACCACCGCCGCAGATCTTCGCGAAGCCGGAATCCGTGTTCCGCTTCTGGTCGGCGGCGCCGCACTCTCTGAAAAATTCACCAAGCTGAAAATCGCCCCACAGTACAGTACTGCCGTCTGCTACGCGAAAGATGCCATGACCGGCCTGCGCCTGATGAATCAGCTCAGCGATCCATCACAGCGCGACGCCGCGATTCAAGCGCACACGCACATCGAGACGCTCACGCTCGACGAGCCCACTCCAGAACCTGCCGCCGCGGCCATAACCGACGCCCGCTCGCCGCGAATTCGCACCGACATCCCGATTCCGTCCGTCGCGTATCTCGATCGCAAAATCCGTTCTGTTCCGAATCTGAACGAAATCTGGAGCTACATAAATCCGTTCATGATCTACGGGCGCCATCTCGGCTTCCGCGGAAACTTCGAGAAAGCTCTCTCCGAACGCGATCCGCGCGCCCTCGAACTCTTCAACAACATGGAAGAAGTCCGTCGCGAAGCAGCCATCTTCATGAAAGTTTCCGCCGTATGGCAATTCTTCGAAGCCGAACGCAACGGAAATTCGATCGCGCTATACGCACCCGACTCCGGGTCGCCGATTCACACTTTTCATTTCCAGCGCCAAAGCCCTCCGGGCGACCTCTGCCTGAGCGACTACATCCTCCCCGCAACGAATGGCTCGCGCGATCACGTCGCGCTCTTCGTCGTCACCGCAGGCGCCGGCATTCGCGACCGCGCCGAAGCAGCCAAATCCGCCGGCCGCTATTTTTATTCGCACGGCCTTCAGGCACTTGCGATTGAAACAGCCGAAGCTTGTGCCGAGTGGCTGCACCGCCGAATCCGCGAAGATTGGGGCTTCCCCGATCCTCCATCGCTCACCATGGCCGACCGCTTCACGTCACGCTATCGCGGCAAACGCTACAGCTTTGGCTATCCCGCCTGCCCGAGTCTCGAAGATCAGTCCGGTATTTGGCTGCTCCTGCGTCCGGAAGAAATCGGCGTGCACCTCACCGAAGGCATGATGATGGACCCGGAGGCCAGCGTCAGCGCCCTCGTTTTCCACCATACCGATTGCACATACTTCTCAGTCGGCGATTCGCGCGAATCCTAATTCGCTGATGAGAAGTCACGCGCCAATTTTCGACTTTTCTTCTCCTCGCTAAAATTTGACCCATTGATGCCCGGCGCAGATACTTCTCTTGGCTGCTCGCTCCCTGTTCCTTTTTGGCAGCACACCAATGTCACAGCAGACCCAGCCACGCTTTGTCCCGCTCTGCGGCGCATGTCTGCTCCTTTGTTTTGTACTGATCGGCTGCGGTGATACCTGCTTCGTCATCACCGGAATTTTCCCGAATGCGATTTCAGCTACAAATCCGCCCACCTGCAACCTCGGCGCTGGAAATGGAACCATCACCGTCGGCATCAATTCCGTTCTTCCTTCGTCCGTTGGTCCGATGTCGCCCAATCTTGAACACGTCTTCATCACTCTGCGTGGAATCGAAGCCCACCCGAGCGCGCTTGCGGTCGAAGATTCTCCCGATTGGCAGGAACTCGCACCCGAACTCGCAAGTGAGCCCATTCAAATTGATCTGATGGCAGCCACAGACTCTAGTGCCTCATGCATATCTCGTCTCACTCACAAGTCCATCGTTCGCGCCAGCGTGTACCGTCAGATTCGCCTGCGCCTCGTCTCCGATCAGGCGACGTCAGGAGACCCGCTGGCCCGCCACAACGAATGTAGTGGCTCGGGCTTCAATTGTGTCGTAGACACAAATGGCCATGCGCACGCCCTGGCGCTCAAAAACGGAGCGCACGATTTCCTGATTACATCGGATCGCATTACGGATGGTTCTTTTGATGTGCTTCCCGAAACGGAAACCCATCTTTCGATTTTGTTCGATCCTTACTCGTCGCTTGCGGCCCCTCTTGGCGATGCGGTGCAAATCGCGCCTGTGTTTTCTGCAGAAACGGCCGTTGCATGCGATTCCCTTCCCTCGTCGCCTTAGCCCTCGTAGCGAGCAAGTCTACGCCCGCCTTGACGCTCCCATCCGTTTCGTCTAACTTCATCCGGATTCCCTTTAAGAGGCCGTTGGCATGAGTCTGGCGCCCAATCCGAAGCTTCCCGGCTTGCATCTTGCAAGCACCGGTAGCTATCCGCGCATCGGCGACGGACCCGAACTCCAGACTCTTCGTCGCGCCACCGCGTCGCTCGATCGCGGAGAACGTAACACAGCAGACATCCTTGACGCCGAAAACGAAATGACGCGTCACGCTATCGCCGACCAACTCAAAGCCGGCCTCGAAGTGATCACTGACGGACAAATCCGTTGGTACGATCCCATCTCGCACATTCGCATCGAAACTCGACAATGTCAAGATCGCCGGCCTGCAGCGCTATTTCGACACCAACTTCTATTTTCGCCAGCCAGTGATCACCGGCGCACCCCAGCGGACCAATGCGCTTGTCGCAGGAGATTTCAGTTTCGCTCGCAACGCGCTCGGACATCTTCCAACACCGAAGAATCTCGCCGGTAAACTCTCCATCAAGCCGGTCCTCACCGGTCCCTACACATTGGCCAAGTTTTCGCTTTCCGCTCACACTGGAAACGGTGCTGTCGATCCTTTCTCATCGCTCGAAGCGCGCGCTCTTGCTTATGCGGAAGCGATTGGCGCTGAGATTGCCGCGCTCGCACAAATCGGAGCCTCATTGATTCAAATCGATGAGCCCGCGATCGTTAAATATCCAGAGGATTGGAAGATTTTCGAAAAGGCCATCGTGAAGCTCATTGCAGCGCGTGACAAATCTGCCGCGGACGGGAACCGCCCTGACTTAGCGCTGTATGTTTACTTTCATGATCCAGCTCCGCTCTACGAAAAACTCGTCGCGCTTCCGATCGATGTCCTCGGTCTTGATTTCACTTATAATCCGAAACTCGCTGACCTCGTCGCTTCTGCTGGCTCCCCCAAGCCTCTCGGCCTCGGTCTCATTGATGGACGCAACACCAAACTGGAAGATGTCGATGACGTTGCCCGCCAGATCGATCGGCTTCTGCCGAAAATTCAGGGTGGACGCGCTTATCTGAATCCTTCCTGCGGACTCGAGTATCTTCCTCGCGATCGTGCCTTTGCCAAGCTCGAACTGCTCGCTAAAATCCGCGCGGCCGTGGCGGCCTAAAGGACTCTTCTGGGCATGAGCCGCGAAAAACTCGAACGCCTCGGTCTGCAACTACCTCTTTTCCCCACTACTTCGGTCGGCAGTTTTCCCAAGCCCGATTATCTCGTCCGCGCTCGCGCCGATTTCGCAAAAGGCAAAATTACAGCGCAGCAGCTTAGAGACTTGGAACGCAAAGCCACCATGTTTTGGATTGAGACTCAGGAAAAACTCGGCATGGACGTTCTCGTGGACGGCGAAATGTATCGAGGCGACATGGTGGCGTATTTTGCGGAGCGCCTTCCCGGATTCACCGAGGGCGGCCTCGTCCGCGCTTACGGCAATCGTTACTATCACAAGCCGATCATAACCAGCGAAGTCTCCTGGCCCGGCCCCGTCACGGTGGATTCCTGGCAGTTCGCCCAAAGCTTGACGAAAAAACCTGTAAAAGGAATGCTCACAGGCGCCTACACGATCATGGATTGGAGCTTCAACGAGCACTATCCCGATCGCCGCTCCACCGCCATCGCTCTCGCCGCCGTGATCCGCAAGGAAGTCGAGGCTCTCATCGCGGCCGGTTGCAAAATCATTCAGATCGACGAGCCCGCCCTCTCCGTCCGCCCCGAAGAATTGCCCATCGCGCTCGAAGCCATGGAGCGCACTACGAAGAATCTCGATGCGTATTTCATCACCCACGCGTGTTACGGCGAATTCGAGCACATTTATCCAGGCATGCTCGACCTCGCCGTCGATAATTTCGATCTCGAAATGTCCAATAGCGATCTCGACCTTCTCGAGATATTCCGCCGCCACCCGTTTACGAAGGACATCAGTTTCGGCGTCGTCGACGTTCATTCTCACACAATGGAAACTCAGGAAGCGGTGCGCGGGCGTGTGGAGAAAGCGCTCACCATCCTTCCCAGGGAAATAATCTGGATCGATCCTGACTGCGGGCTGAAGACTCGCACCGTCGAGCAAGCCATCGAGAAGCTTCGTCTCTGCGTGGAGGCCGCCAAATCCTTCCGCTCGTGAAGTGCCATTATCTCTTTTTGTACTTCCCCTCGAATCGATTCTGGACTAGTATTTCGCCCGCGTTACGATCAATTAACGATGCCCGGCGACATCATCGAGATCATGCCTGACAACGATCCGAGGTCCAGGCCCGAAGCTGCGGCTTTCGCTGACCAGTACGCTGCCCTCCTCGCTGAGCACGCAATCCAAAATAACGATCAGAGCCTGCGGCGCCACGCCGTCGGACTGTCGGTCTGGATGGCGTTTGCCGTTGCAGCCGGTGCAGTCATCGCTTCCGCATTCGTTTATTTTCTCGCCTACTAGCGAGCCTTCGCTGTTTTTCGCTTCACTGCCACAAGCGACCGCTGCTCCCGCGGAAGTACAGAACTATTGCCCGTTCGTCCGCTTTCGAAAACTTGACGCACGAATCCCATTCACATAAATTCGCTTCGCTGATGAAAGCTCCCTCAAAATTTGTTTTTGTCGCTTGGCTGCTGGCTATTCTCCCGGCTGTCGCCACCGCTCAGTATCCTCAGTCGTCACAGATCCCTGCTTCTCAGCATTTCGACTGGCCTGCGCAGCCCGTGCGCGGCGCGAAAGCGATGGTAGTGAGCGACGAAAAGATCGCATCGGACGTGGGTGCCGAAATCATGAAGCGTGGAGGCAATGCGATTGACGCAGCTGTCGCCGTAGGATTCGCTCTCGCCGTCGTCGATCCTGAGGCGGGCAATATTGGAGGAGGCGGCTTTATGCTCGTCCGGCTCGCCAATGGCCGCACGTCTTTCATTGACTATCGCGAAGTGGCCCCAGCGAGAGCCTCCCGCGATATGTACGTCAAGTCCGACGGAACGGTAGACACGCAAGCCTCGCTCGTCGGATACCGTGCGGTCGCCGTTCCCGGCACCGTCGCGGGACTGGCGCTCGCTCTCAAAACCTACGGCACGATGAGCCTCGCTGACGCGATGGCCCCGGCGATTCGTCTCGCTGAAGAGGGATTTCCTGTCAGCGAGACACTCGCCGCGTCGCTTCGCTCGATGGAAACGGTCTTCGATCAATTCCCGACGACCCGCCGGATTTTCCTCAAGAATAGCGCCTACTATCACCCCGGCGAAGTCCTTCGACAGCCGGAACTGGCCGCCACGCTGAAACGAATCGCTAAAAACGGTCCCGTCGAATTTTATCGCGGCCGAACGGCTCGCGACCTGGCCGCGGAAATGAAGCGCGAAGGCGGCCTGATTTCGCAAGAAGACCTGGCGCATTACAAGCCGATTATTCGCAACCCCCTCACATCCGATTACAAAGTGAATGGCCATACTTGGCAGATAATCACCAGTCCGCCGCCCAGTTCAGGAAGCATTGCGATTGAAGCCCTCAACATTCTCGCTCCCATTGAATTGAAATCGTGGAACGACGCGCAGTCCGTCCACTGGGTGCTTGAAGCGATGCGCCGAGCCTTCGCCGATCGCTCTACCTACCTCGCCGATCCTGCCTTCGCGAAAATTCCGCTGCACGGCATGATTTCTACCTGCTACGCAGATACTCTCCGGCGCACGATCGATCCCCAGCGCGCTTCATCGAGTGAGAAAATCCACGCCGGAAATCCCGCTGCTTTTGAAGAAGCGAGCCCGGCACCGGGGCCTTGTCCGCAAATTCCGGCCATGGCTGACACCGCACAAACTGGCGATGCCTTCGACCAAAACTCTGCTGCGGTCGCAACCGACGGCCACACAACCCACTTCTCCGTCGTCGATGCCGCCGGCAATGCCGTCGCCAACACCTACACTCTCAACAATCTTTACGGCTCCGGCGTCGCCACTGCCGACGGCTACTTCCTCAACGACGAAATGGACGATTTCACCGCGCACCCCGGCACGCCGAATATGTACGGCCTCATTCAATCCGAAGCCAACGCGATTGCGCCGGGCAAACGCCCGCTCAGCTCGATGATGCCGACGATTCTTCTTCGCGATGGTCAGCTAAGTTTCATCACCGGCGCGCGCGGCGGCCCGCGCATCATCTCAGGCACATTGCTGACAATTCTCAACTGGATGCGTCTCGGCGAAGACGCTCAAGCCGCGATCAATACGCCGCGCTTTCATCAACAATGGCTACCCGATACCGTCCTCCTCGAGCCCAATTTCCCGCCCGACGTCGCAAAGGATCTCGAAGCCCGCGGCTACAAATTCGCCGGCATAACAGGTTGGGTTGGCCTCGTGGAAGCCATCGGCATCGATCCAAAAACAGGCGAACGGCTCGGCGCTCCCGAGCCCCGCCGCCCCGGCGCTGCCTCAGGTTTCTAAGCAATCCGCTTACGCCACTCTTGCCTTCCCACCTGCATCGCCTCTCACTCCGTCGAAATCGACCGAGCAACACGCGTTTGCAATCTCGCCCGCACCTGCTACCCTAATCCGTCATGACGTGCTCGCGTTATCACGCGCAAATTTGTCGGCCGCCCATCGCGAGGCCCTAATGCGCCGCATCCTCTCCACATACCGCTACATCCACCAACCGTTGACGGCGGGGCTTTTGGGGGAAATTTCGCGCGCGAAAATCGACGCAATTGAGGTCTTTTGCGCCCCTAGCCATTTCAACTATCGCGACGAGCAGAAGATTCGGGAACTGGGCGACGCCCTGGGCGAATATCATCTCGAGCTTCATTCTCTGCACTCACCGACCGAGCGCGACCTGGCTCCCGGCCGCGAAAGCGGCGTCCCCATCTCGATTTCGGATGTCGAGCGCATCCGTCGGCTCGATGCCGTTGACGAAGTAAAGCGCGCACTTGATGTCGCTGAGCGCGTTCCGTTCCGCTATCTTATTCAACACATTGGACATGGCCGCGACGCAGCAGACCCACGAAAACTCGATGCGGCCTTCACCTCGCTCGAAATTCTCAGCGTCTTCGCCAAGGCTCGCGGCGTCACGATCGCCCTCGAAAACACCCCAAACGAAATCGGCGCGCCCGCCTCGCTCCAGCACTTCATCGTCGACACGCACTTGCATGACCTGCGCCTCTGCCTCGACACAGGCCACGCGCACATGGACGCAACCGTCGAGGTCGCCTTTGACGCGATGCGCGATCGTCTCGTCACCTCGCACATCCACGATAATCACGGCGAGAAGGACGAGCACTTGCTACCGTACGACGGCACGATCGATTGGGACGCCGCGCTCGGCGCATTTGCCAACGCCCCCCAGCCCGTCGCCATGGTGCTGGAATTAAAAGCCCAGCCGGACGGAGCACCGACTCTCGATCAAATCCGCGCAGCGTTCGACAAGCTCGAGAAAAATCTGGATACAAAGCGCGACCGCGCCACCAAATCTTAATCGCGAACCCAAATGAAACGGACGACTGAATGACCCAACAAGCGCAAGCCCACACTCCCGACGCCACGCCAATCATCGCCATAGAACAAGCCGGCCAATATGCCGGACAGACCGTCACGATTCGCGGCTGGCTCTACAACCTCCGCGAATCCGGCAAGCTTCTCTTCCCAATTTTTCGCGACGGCACAGGAATCATCCAGGGCGTGGCCTCGCTCAAAGAACAACCGCAAGCCTTCGAAGCACTCAAGGGACTCACCCAGGAATCGAGCGTCATTGTCACAGGAAAAATCCAGGCCGAACCGCGCGCCCCCGGTGGCTATGAAATTCACATCAGCGGAATCGAAATCGTCCAGCGCGTTTCAGATTCCGAGCCGTACCCGATTCAGCTCAAGGAGCACGGCGTCGATTTCCTGCTCGACAAACGCCATCTCTGGATTCGCACGCCGCGCCAAGCCGCCATTCTCCGCATCCGCGCAGAAGCGGAACGCACAGCACGCAATTACTTGGATTCGCAAGGCTACACGCTCACCGATGCGCCAGTCTTCACTCCCGCAGCGTGCGAAGGCACCACCACGCTCTTCGAAGTGAATTACATCGACGACCAAAAAGCCTATCTCACGCAATCCGGCCAGCTCTACGTCGAAGCCACCGCCGCTGCCCTCGGCAAGGTCTACACATTCGGCCCCACTTTCCGCGCCGAAAAATCAAAAACGCGCCGCCACCTCACCGAATTCTGGATGCTCGAACCCGAAGCCGCCTACGCGCATCTCGAAGACATGGTCCAACTCGCCGAAGGCCTCGTCAGCACAGTCGTGCAGTCGGTCGTAAAAAATCGCGCCCGCGAACTCGCCATGCTCGAACGCGATGTCGCGAAGCTCGAAAAAATCGCGCCGCCCTTCCCGCGCATCAGCTACGACGACGCCATCAAAGTTTTGCAAACGGCCGGCAATCCCGCGAAATGGGGCGACGATTTCGGCGGCGACGAAGAAACCATCATCTCCAAAGAATTCGACAAGCCCGTGGTGATCCACCGCTACCCCACCCAGATGAAAGCCTTCTACATGGCCACCGACCCCGAGCGCCCCGAGCTTTCGCTCAGCTTCGACATGATCGCCCCCGAAGGCTACGGCGAAATTATCGGCGGCGGCGAGCGCCTCTCCAGTTACGAAACGCTCGTCCAGCGCCTCCGCGAGCACAATCTGCCCGAGGAATCTTTTCAGTGGTATCTCGACCTGCGTCGTTACGGCAGCGTACCGCACGCCGGCTTCGGCCTCGGCCTCGAGCGCACGGTCGCATGGATTTGTGGGACTGAGCACATTCGCGAGGTCATCCCCTTCCCACGGATGCTCTATCGCGTTTATCCTTAACCGGCTTAATTGACCGGCGTAAACGACCGGCTCAAATCGACCTGCCGTCCGGGCCGCTGAAAGAACGCCAAAATGCCAGACAAAATCCGAATCATCGGGGTGCCGATGGACCTGGGCGCCAGCCGGCGAGGCGTGGATATGGGCCCCTCCGCCCTGCGCGTCGCGGGGCTTCAGTCGCGCCTCAAGCAACTCGGCCGGCAGGTGGAAGATATCGGCAACGTGCAGGTGCGCCAGCCCGAAGAGCAGCCCTACGGCGAGAAAAAAGCCAAATACCTCGACGAAATCGCCGAAGCCTGCAAAGGCCTCGCAGATATCGTCGGGAAAACCCTCGACGAGGATTTGGTCCCTCTGGTTCTGGGCGGCGATCACTCCATCGCAGTCGGAACCACCGCTGGCGCTGCCGCACACTTCAACAAGAAATCGAAACGCATCGGCGTGATCTGGCTCGATGCGCACGGCGACATGAACACCCCCGATTCTTCGCCTTCCGGCAACATACACGGAATGCCTCTCGCGTCCATCATGGGTTATGGGCCGCCGGAGCTCACCAAACTGGCCGGCATCACGCCAATGGTCGAGCCACGCAGCGTCGCGCTAGTCGGCATTCGCGATCTCGATTCGAAAGAGCGCCGCCTCATGAAAGATTCCGGCGTCCACGTCTTCACCATGCGCGATATCGATGAGCGCGGCATGCGCGAAGTGATGGCTGAAGCGCTGCGCTTCACCACAGACGATACGGCTGGCGTCGCCGTAAGCCTCGATATGGATTTCGTCGATCCCACTGACGCTCCTGGCGTGGGCACTCCGGTTCGCGGCGGTGTAACCTACCGCGAAGCGCATCTGGCCCTCGAAATGATTGCCGATAGTGAAAGCATGGTCACCTTTGAACTCGTCGAAATAAATCCCGTGATCGATGAACACAACACGACGGCATTGCTTGGCGTCGAACTCGTGCTCTCAGGCCTGGGAAAAAAGATCCTCTAATGATGACCGGAATCAAAAAACGGCTGCGCATCGGCGTCCTTTTCGGCGGGCGCTCCGGCGAACACGAAGTCTCGCTCGCTTCGGCGGCCTCCGTGATTCGTTCGCTCGACCACGAGAAATACGAAGCGGTTCCCATCGGCATTTCGAAAGACGGCCGCTGGCTGGTCGGCACAGGCGCGATGAAGATGCTGGGCGACGTGCTGAAATCCGGCGACCGCGTCATGCTGCCGCCTGACCCTACAGCCGCGCACCTGGTTCCGCTCGCGGCGTCAAGCGGACAGCCTAGCGTAATGGTCGACGTGGTCTTCCCTGTTCTTCATGGCACATTTGGCGAAGACGGCACCGTACAAGGTCTCCTCGACCTGGCCGGTCTGCCGTATGTAGGCGCAGGCGTTCTCGCGTCGGCAGTCGGAATGGACAAAGACGTTCAAAAGCGCCTCTTCAAGGAAGCCGGCCTGCCGATTGTTCCGTTTCTCGCCTTTCACCGCTGGGAATGGGAACGCGATCGGGCGAAAGTGCTGCTCGAAATCAAAAAGAAATTCCGTTTCCCGATCTTCGTGAAGCCGGCGACGCTCGGATCATCAGTCGGCATGACGCGCGTAAACGCGTTGCACGAGTTGCAGAAGGCCATCGACGTGGCCGCTGAGTTCGGGCTCAAGATCATCGTCGAGCGCGGAGTCAACGGCCGTGAGATTGAAGTCTCAGTGCTGGGCAATGAAGAAATCCGCGCGTCAATCCCCGGCGAAATCGTTCCGCACCGCGAGTATTACGATTACGCAGCAAAGTATCTCGAAGGCGGCACGCAACTCGTGATTCCAGCGCAGCTCACTAAAAAACAAGTTGCCACATTCCAGGATTACGCTGTTCGCGCCTTCCGCGCCATCGACGGAACCGGGATGGCCCGCTGCGATTTCTTCCTGGATCGCACGAATGGAAAAATCTTCATCAACGAGCTCAACACCATTCCCGGTTTCACTTCCATCAGCATGTACCCCAAGCTGTGGGAAGCTTCCGGCCTGCCCTACACGAAGCTCATCGACCGCCTGATTGAGCTAGCCCTCGAACTGCACAAGGAAAAAGCCCGCACAAAATACTCCATCGAACTTCCCCCCGGAGCCGCCGGCGCTCTCGAAGGTTAGTAACAAAATCGAAATCAGCCCGTATTAGATAAAGAACGCGCGACGGCATGCATCTTGACCACAGCGCTCGAATCAATTAAACTAACCGGTTAGTTAAATAATTAGGGCTTTGCGAGTGCGGCTCAGGAAACACCGCACCTCGGGATCCGTGCATGAAACTAGGACGCCGAAAAGTCGAGAACCCCGCCACAGCGCGGCGCATCCTCGCTGCCGCCGAGCGTCATTTTGCTGCGCAGGGGATGGCCGGCGCGCGCACCGACGAAATTGCCGCCGACGCCCATGCCAATAAGGCGATGCTCTACTACTACTTTGGAAACAAGCGTCGTCTCCATCGCGCCGTCCTGGAAAATCTCTTTCGCCAACTCAGCAAGGTGGTCTATTCGCCACCGGCTCCTAATGCCCCTCCCCGCGATCGGCTGCGCGCCTGGGTGAATGGATACTTCGATTTCCTTGCGACCCATCCGAATTATCCGCGCCTGGTGCAGCGAGAGGCGATGGACGCCACGCCCAAGATTGAATGGATCGCGCGCGACTATTTCCAGCCTTTCTTCAAACACCTCACCGGCTTGATCGCCGAGGGTGTATCGGCCGGCGAGTTTCGCGACGTTGATCCGCGCCAGACCGCATTCACCATGCTCGGTGCATCAGCCTTTTATTTCGCTTCCGCGCCGGTGATGAGAACGATCGTCGGACACGATCTGCTCGCGGCCAACGCACTCGAAGCGCGCCGCCTGGCTTTGCTTGATTTCATCGAGCATGGCCTCTTCAGCGAGCATCCGAAACGAAGCGACAAGGGTTCCCCAGCGAGGCCTCGATGACCGGGCGAAAATTCATCGTCGTGATTGGGATGGTTTTTCTGATTGCCCTGGTCGTCTATTTTGCCACCACTCCTAAAGGCAGTGACATCCCGCTGATCGGAGTCGTAGACGGCAACGAGGTGATCGTGAGCCCGCAGATCACCGGTCGCATCGTCAACCTCACCGTAGATGAGGGCTCGCAGGTGAAGAAAGGCGACCTCATCGCCGAACTCGATCGCACCGAACTCGAAGCGAGCCTTGCTGCCGCAAAAGCAAATGTAGACACACTCGAGAATTCAGTCACCGAAGCCCAGCACAACTATTCGTGGACGAGTGACCAAACTTCCGCCTCGCTCGATCAGGCCCAGGCGATGACCACTTCATCGGACGCGCAACTCGAACAGGCCAAAGCGCAGCTTTGGCGCGATCAATCCGATTTGAAACGCATGCAGCAGCTCTATGACAAGCGCGAAGTATCGGCTCAGGACCGCGACCACGCTGAGGCCGCCGTTAGAATGTCGGAGGCCAATGTAAAGGCTCTGGAAGATGCCCTAAAGGCACAAAAAGCCTCTATTGCGGTGGCACAAGCGAATCGCAAGCAAGTGGATATGCGAAAAAGCGCCGTGGCCAGTACGATCGCGCAACTCGAACAGGCTCGAGCCGCCGTGGCGCAGGTTACCGCGCAACTGGCTTACACAAAAATCTACGCGCCGATTGACGGCATCGTTTCAGTGCGTGTCGCAAAACAGGGAGAAGTTGTTGCGCAAGGTTCGCCCATCGTCGTCGTCGTTGACGTGGACCATCTCTGGGTTCGCGCCGACGTCGAGGAGAGCTACATCGACTCCATTCAATTCGGCGAGAAGATGCGCGTCAGGCTGCCTTCCGGCAATATCCTCGAAGGGCCGGTAATTTTCAAAGGCGTTGAGAGTGATTTCGCCACGCAGCGCGACGTGAGCCGCACAAAGCGCGACATCAAAACTTTCGCGATAAAAGTTTCTGTTCCCAATCCCGAGCACCGCCTTTTCACCGGAATGACCGCGACAGTGCTGCTGCCACAGCCCGAAAAGAAAAAATGGTTCGAACGGCCCCGAACCTAGCGGAAGCGAACCCATGAGCGCAATCGAAGTCGAGCACCTTACTAAAAAATTCGGCGACCTCGTCGCCGTCAACGATGTGAGCTTTCAAGTGGCCGAGCAGGAGATTTTTGGTCTGCTCGGGCCCAATGGCGCCGGCAAGACCACGTTGATTCGCATGATGACCACGCTCACGCCGCCCACTTCCGGCACGGCTCGAATCGCCGGGCACGACATCCGCACCGATGCGGATGGCGTGCGCCATGCGCTCGGCGTAATCCCACAGGCTTTCACGTCCGATCCGGAATTGACCGCCAACGAGAATATGCTGATTCACGCAAAACTTTACGGCGTTCCGTCCGAGGAGCGGGAAAAACTGATTCACGGCCTGCTCGAATCGGTGGACCTACTGAAATTTCAAGACGCGCTCGTTCGCACGTTTTCCGGCGGCATGCGGCGCCGTCTCGAGATCGCGCGTGGCCTCGTTCATTCGCCCAAAATTCTTTTTCTCGACGAGCCTACCACCGGCCTCGATCCCGTCTCGCGCACAAACGTGTGGGAAATGATTCGCAACATGCGTGACAAATCGAAGCTCACGATTTTGCTCACCACTCATTACATGGACGAAGCCGATAAGCTCTGCGACCGGATTGCGATCGTCGATCATGGAAAATTGGCCGCGCTCGATACGCCCACGGCACTGAAAGACAGCGTGCCAGGTACAGACTCGGTCGAGGCTGAATTCGAGGACACGCCACCCGACTGGCTCGATCAGCTTCAGCATCTCGCGCAGTCCGCCGGCGTAACCACTCACGCTGGCGTTGTGCGAGTTGCATCGCACGACGGCCCTGCGACTGTGGCGGCACTGATGGATTTGGCCCGCGTGCGGCACGTCACCGTAAAAAAAGTATCGGTCACGAGCACTACGCTCGACGATGTGTTTTTGCACTACACAGGCAGCGAATTGCGCGACGCCGCACACGGAGGCGCGGGCTATGACATCAGCCACCTCTATCGTTAAAACGCTGCGATTTGGAACAGTTTGTCTCTCGTCGAGGGGGGCGCTTTACCGCCGATTAGAAAATCGTAAGCAATTGAATTGCGACGAGTTAGAGCGAATTTTAATCGCGCTACCGTATATTAAAAACTCGGGGATTCGCGCATGAAACTTTTCCGCGTCAATGCGCTAATCGAACGCGACATGCGGAAATTTTTCCGCAGCCCCGCGTTGATGATGGCTTCGATGGTGTTTCCGCTCGTGCAGCTGGTCGTTCTCGGATACGCATTCGGAGGGAAAATAAAGGGCGCGGTCGTCGCGGTGGTCGATCAGGATCAGACGGTACAGTCCCGCCGCCTGCGCGAAATGATGAATGGAATTTCGGCGGGGCCGCAGACATTTCGCACCGTCGAATACAAATCCTTGCCGCAAGCGATCAACGACCTCCGCTCCGGATTCGTCGCCGCCGTGATCGATATTCCTTACGACTTCACGCAGCGCTACTATCAGCGCAACCGTCCGCGCATTTCCTTTACTGAAGACAACACTGATCAGTTCGTTTCGAGTTCCCTGCTCGAACGCGTGCAGCAAATGGTGAACGAACTGAACACGCCGGACGTCGAGCCGCGGCTTGCGAGCCAGGTGGATTTGAACGTTGTCGAAATGTATCCATACATCGAGTACATCAAATATTTGCTCGCGGGTTCTATCGCCATGTCGATTTTCATTGTGGCCATGATTGGCGGTGGAATCACGTTTATTGATGACAAGGCCCGCGGGCTGCACGAAGGATATCTCGTCACTCCCATTCAAAAAACCGAGCTGGTGATGGGATTGATCGGCGCTGGAGCGTTGAAAGGGTTGATGGCGGGATTTATTCTCACGATCATCGGCGGCTTGATTGCCGGGATTCCGCGGCTGTGGGATCCGGTGCGTTTGGTGTATCTCGCGATTGTCGTGCTCGTCGCTTCGGTCGCGATGATCAGCTTCATGTTTCTCGTGATGGTGCGCGTGGACGATCCGCTTGTGCCGCGCGCGATTTTCGGTGTGCTGAATACGCTGCTGTTTTTTCCTTCGGGCGCGGTGTATCCGGTCGAGGCATTCCCCGGCTGGCTGAGATGGATTTCGATCGTGGATCCGTTCACGTACACGGTGCACGCCCTGCGCAATCTCACCATCAAGAACACCGGCTTCGAAGGAATCTACAAGGACGTCTTAATTTTGTGCGCCTTTTCTGCCATCATGATTGGCGCGAGCATCGCCCTGTTCAAGCGGCAATTGTAATCTGAGGAGTCGTCGTGGCGCTTTTTGACGGAACGGAAGAACATCCGCCTTCGAAGGTACGCCGGTACATCATCACCGGCGTCGCGTTCATTGTTCTTGTGGCACTGGGCTGCTGGTATTTGCTGCGATTCCACAAGGAGACGACTACCGTCAAGAATTTCCTCAGCGCGGTCGCGTCGGGGAATTTTGATCTGGCTTATCAGATGTGGAAGCCCGCTCCGAGTTTTTCGTTCAAGGATTTTATGGAGGATTGGGGGCCCAACAGCTACTACGGCCCGGTGAAAAGCTTTCGCATCGTGAACGCCGAAGAAATGAAGCACGGATCGGATTCACCGTCGGGCGTAATCGTCACGGCTGAGGTGAGTCCCTACGATACCTTTCCTTCTCGTGGTGATGCCGCAAAGGAAAACAAAATCAAAGAAGTACGAATATGGGTGCAATTCAAGGATCAATCGCTAGGTTATCCGCCATAGTTTCGAAGGAAAGCGCATCCTCCGATTGCAGGCACCTGAAAAAATCACTGCGCTTCTATCTTGGCTTCGTCCACCAGCATCACCGGAATGTCATCGCGGATCGGATACACCCGCCGGCACTGCGAGCACTTCAGTCCCTTCTTGTCGCTCGTCAGCTTCACCGGAGTCTTATCCAGCGGGCAAACTAAAATATCGAGCAATTCCTGCGATACTGCCATCTTCACCTCCTGAATTGCTCCAACGTTCGCGAACATCCGATTTCAATTCAATCTTCATTCCGGTCTGCGTTCTCAGTCAACACTTGAAACAGCTAGCGTGAGATTCCCCTTCCATTCCGCGCCTGTCTCCAACTCAACCGGCCAGATCGCAATGATCTGCGAGCCTTGATAAATTCGCTCGAATCCGTCTTCTGATTCCGACACAGTTTCGATTGGCGAAACCCAGAAATCGCGCGCGGCCGGCGCCTTGAATTCCACTTGGGTTTTCTGCCATTCATCTACTACGCGCAGCGTGCTGGCCGGCACTGCAGATGCCCATCGCAAAGGATACCGCTCTCCTGACGATTCGAAGTAGCGATCGGGAGCCGAAGGCGCCAGGAAATTCACCACTGCCTCGATTCCAATCACGACCGACGCAGCGCCCGGAGCAGTTCGTTGTACCGCCACCTCGCAACTGATCTCGAATCCATCCGGCGTTCGCGCAAACGAAAACGTCTTTCGAGCCGGCCAATCGGCGCTTTGTTCTGACACGAGTGTCGCACCAGTTTTGGACACATCCACAACCCGAAACCGTCCGCCAGCGAGCGCCGCATCTTCTTCCAGACTCACCGTCGCGCAATCCTGATAGGTTTTGGTGGGACTAAAAAGCAATAGCCGGAATGCGTGCCGAGGCCAGCGGTCGTAATGCAGCCAGCGCTCCAAGCCTTGTTCTTTCACGCGCATCTGTTCGTGGATGGATTTCGCGCCTTCATAGTTTTGTGAGCCCAGATTTTTCAGT
Source organism: uncultured Acidobacteriota bacterium (assembly GCA_963720655.1). Classification (GTDB taxonomy): domain Bacteria; phylum Acidobacteriota; class Terriglobia; order Acidiferrales; family UBA7541; genus Palsa-295. The sequence goes on from CAVRFZ010000004.1 coordinate 82,305, forward strand.
TTCGCGTGGTACGCCTCCACGCGCCGTTCGAGTGAATTGATGAGCGCGACGTTCGTTGCGCGGCAATCGATCGCGCAGATCGTTGCTCCATCATCAGGCCTCAGAAGCGCAGCATAGCGATCGGACGTGAAATAAATCTCCTCGCGCCCATCCGCATCAAAATCGAATTGTGCCACGTCCACATATTGTCTGGCGCGGTGCGACAGACGATCCGCAATCGCCTCCGCCTGAATCACAGAATTCCATAGCGCGGTGCGCAGATGCGGCGCATAGAGACCGCCAAAGATACCGTGCCAGTACGCATCATTGCACTGGCTGCGTAATAGTAGCGATGCAGCCTGATCGGCCGATCGCACAAATGCCTTGTCGCGCGAGCCTTTCTCGGAGAGCTTTTGCATTTTGCCCGAAACGTGCACCACTTTTTTCTGCAGCAGATTCGACTCGCAATACTTCGTGAAAAAATTCCGCCAGATGCCGCCACGCAGGAACGGGAGGGATTCCGGCCGCGACGCGAACTCTTCTGTCAGCGCGTGAAAACGCACGCGCGCGGCCGTCGGCAGCGCCCACTCCATCATTTCGGTGTAGGATGCAGTCGGCAAATCCGCGCGGCCCAATGACGGGTGAGAAGCTACTGCATCACCAGGAGTGGATGTCTCCAGCCAATCCGCGTTTTTCTCCAATTCGCAAAATAAATTCTCAAGCCAGGCATCCGTATAACAAAGCTTGTTTGTGCCCGGCCACACGCCGAACTTTTCCAGGTCATCGCCCATCGTCGCGAATCCGCCCGGATGCTCGCTCGCGGCGCGACGCAAAAATTCCACGGTTTCGCCAACGGGACGAAATGGGAGAAGGTAACGTAGCGTCTTGAGGCCGGGAAGAACATTGACGGTGCAACACTGGTCTTCCGCGCAGTAGTGCCCGAGCAATTGGCTCAGCTCGAAACCCGCGCCGAGAAAATGATTGTCATCAACAAGCGTATATTCCACGCCTGCAGGCGCAAGCGAGGAAGGAAGTTGCGGCTCCCAAACGCGCTCGGCGAGCCACGCCCCTTTCGGACGCGCGGCGAAATGCTTCTCCACATAATCCGCTAGCCGCGTGATCTGCTTTTGCCGATCGGGCGGAGGAATTGCGATGAGAATCGGCTCGTAATATCCACCGCCCACGATTTCAATTTGTCCGCGCTCAACCAGGCCGCGCAATCTCTCGAAATATTCGGGGTGCGCGCGTTCGATCCACTCGAGCAGCGATCCCGTATAGTGCAAGCCGACCCGAATGGATGGATGTCGTGACAATACTTCGATGAACGGCAAGTATGATTGCGCGTAGGCCCGCTCGAAAACGTCGTCGAAATTTCCCACCGGCTGGTGCGCATGAATCAGAAGAGTGAGTTGAAATTTCGCCACCAATGAATCCTCGCCGCAGCCACACCAGAATAACCTGATTCCCGCGAAGTTCCATACAGCGGCCACACCAGAAGCCTCGTTAAAGACACATTAAGGCCGGGATATTAACGCGTGCGACCTACTCGCCGCTGCAAATTGCGCAAAGCGCTCACCCAGCCGCGCCATTGCCGCTTCAATTCCAGAATCCGGCGCGCCTTCAGGCGCATAAATCACCACGAGAATTTCGCGCACCGATTCCGTAATCATGCTGCGCGTGGAATCGCTGATGGGGCTTCCGAACGGGCCATCAGGATCGGCCAAGACCGGCCGCCCATCGAGATGCCACATCTTCTTCCCTATCCCCTCATACATTTCGCCCGGGGCGCCATGCCGCAACGCGATTGGCGGACTAATGCGGGCTCGATCGTAACAACCATACGGCCAGCCCGTTTCAATCGAGCCCAAGTTGCAAATATCCACCGCATTCGACACGCGGTATAGCCCCTTGCCCTGCACCACGCGCCTCAGCAGCGCTTCCGATGACGGCCGATATTTCGATGGGTCCATTCCCCATTCGCGAAACATCGCCCGCACTGCCCGAATCGCAGGCGCCTCCGCAAGGCTTTCGACCGTAAACTCGCTGCGCTTCCGCTCCGAAACTTCGTCCATCAGTTCGGCGAGCCCCACATCAACAGGGACGACATGCAATCCATCGGCTTCCGCGACGCCCAGCTTCACGCCCGGCAGTTCAATCCGAATTTCCATACTTTCTTTCCATCCCGATCTTTTCAGTCCTGTAGGAGCAAAACCGAATTAGTTCGATACACTACGCCGACTAACGATCGCCAGAAGAGGTACCCCTTTCGAAACATTCAGTTACGTAACTCCAAAGTGTACTAGACTGGCTTTACCCGATACGATACAAAACGATTATGAAACATCCGTGGCGGTTCGCCGTTTTCCTCTTGGTGTCTTTGCTTCTCTTTGGAACCAGAGTTCAGAACTCGGCATTGAATGCGGATGAGGCCCAACAAAACACAGCGTGCAGCACTCCCGTTTCGATTCCCTCCGCCTCTCAGCCAAATATTTTCAGCCCTCAGGAAGAGATAGCCCTGGGCGATATCTTCGCGCAGTCACTCGATGCACATCTGGCCGCCATCGATGATGACGCACTCACCGGACACCTACGTGCAATCGGGGACCGCCTTTCCGCACAACTACCGGTTTCGGGATTGCATTTTCGATTTTATTTATCGGATGCTCCACAGGCGAATGCATTTTCGATTGCAGGTGGCCGAATTTACGTAACACGCAAGATGGTGTCATTCCTGCGGTCCGAAGATGAACTCGCCGCAGTAATCGGACACGAAATGGGACACATCGTCACCCATCAGAGCGCTATAGAAAACACGGCGTTACTCCAGCAGCTCCAAGTTTCTCACATAGATGACATTAATGATGTTTTCGACAAGGTTAATTTGATTATGGAGTCGAAGACTAAACTGAAGCGAAACCCGGAGCTTCCCGAAAAAGACCAGCTGGCCGCGGACCAAGCTGGGCTTGAAGCAGTGGCGCGCGCTGGCTATGATCCGCAGCCTTTTCCCCATTTTTCGACCGGCTGGCAGAAACAAAAGGCAAGACCGGCACCTGGTTCTCGGAGCTCATGAAGTCCACGCCTCCAAATTCCAAGCGGTTGCGCGAGATCAGCAAGGAAATTTCTGGGCTCTCGCATGTTTGTGGTCAACCGCGCAATCCCGGCGATGCCGAAGGGTTTGCCGCGTGGCGCGCGCGCGTCTTGCACTCGACTGGATCACTACGAAAACCCATTGTGCAGAATGTGGTGTGGAAGAAGTTCCTGGATCCGCCGCTCGTCGACGATTTCCGCAACCTTCGGTTCAGCCCCGACGGAAAGTTCCTGCTCGCTCAAGATGGCTCGAGCATATACATCCTTACTCGCGATCCGCTTGAATTCGTCTTCAGAATCGATGCACCATCCGCCCATCCTGCGCAATTTACTCCGGACTCCAGGGGCGTCGTCTTTTATGACCCGGAGCTAAGGGTCGAGCATTGGGATATCACTTCCAAAGAACGGGTTGACATCAATGAAGTGGTTATTCAGAAGGGATGTTTTCAGACGCGCTTATCGCCGGACGGCCGCACACTGGCATGTTTTCGGCGCGATCTTGATCTTCTGCTAATCGACGTAGTCACCGGCGATCAGATATTGGAGAAGGAGAAGTTCTATCAAGCCGAAGTTAATACCGAACAGGGAATCGGCAGTTTCATTTTTTCCTTCCAGCTACGCTACATTACGATGGAATTCTCGCCCGACGGGAGATACTTTGTCGCCTCCTCAAAGAACGGGAATCCAATCGCTTATGATCTCTCCTCACGCAGCATAATTCCGGTCCGTGGCTCTCTGAAAACAGCCACGGCTACCTCATTTGTCTTTGTAACTCCCGACGAAATCGCCGGCATCGCCGGAAGCAATGGCACGAACTCACTACTCGTTAGCTTTCCAAGCGGAGCGGTGATTCGACAGCTCAATTTTGGGTCGGCGCGGCCCTCTCGCGTCGCCCACGGGGATTACGTATTGCTCCGTCCTATTAAGGATTTCGCCGTCGGTGTGCTCGATCTTAAGACAAATGACTTTGTTAGAGCGAATAAGCAAGCCGCGTTCGACGTTTACGACAAGACCTTTGTAAGTCAGCTGAAGAGTGGCGAGATCGGTCTGTTCCAAGAGTCCTCGACCCCGATTGCAACTCTCAAATTGCCGTTGGGACCGCTCGGAAACTTGAGAACCGCAGACATCTCTGAGGACTGGAACTTGATAGCAGTTTCGTTTCGCGATCGCGGGGGCGTTTGGGACCTAAAAGCAGGACAAATCCTTTACAACCTTCGCGGATTTTGGCGAGGCTGGTTTAATAATCAGGGTTCTCTTTACGCTGAATTCCCGAAGGAGGGAACCATAGACCGGTCCATCGCTCAGATCAACATGTCCACACACAATATCGCTCAAACGCGGAAACTGGAAAGCCCAGACATCGAACTGCACGGCCGCTATCTTGTCACTTTGCATGCACCCAATAAGCCCCCCTCTCCCGCGAAAGATGAGGGCGGCAATCTCGATTCGTATGACTATGAGGGGCTGAACATCCGCATCAGCGATATGGTGACCAGCCGCCTCGAAAATCAAATTCTGGATGTGGATGACGTTCAATCGAACAATCAACTTTGGGCTTTCCCATTTCCCAAGGAGGTTCCGCGAGTCTATTGGAGCGCGGAATCTGATCGAGCCGTGTTCGTATGGCGCGCGAACGATAGCGGAGTTCGAGCAGAGCAGCAGCGCGCGCCAGATGCGAGCCATAGGACAACTTCGAACAAATATTCGTTTTTCGAGTTAGAAATAATCGATTTGACAAACGGCAAGCCGCTCGGCTGGATCGAAGTCGACACGCATGACGGAGCCTTCGGCATCTCATATGTCGGCGCAGCAGGAGACTATGTCGTCGTTCGCGATACGATCGGAAGGCTTCTGATGTATTCGATCTCAACGGGAAAATTGCTTGGGCGGTTTTTGGGGCACGGTTTCGAAATCGTGCCAGGCGCATCTCCCGTCCTTTGTGTTCACCGGCTGAAGGGCCGATTAGAATTCTACCGGCCCGGCAACTGGGCTCCGATTGCAACGATTCGGTTTCCTTGGCCGATATCAATGGTCAGGTTCACGCCGGATGGAAAGCAGCTTTTTGCGCTAACGGACGACCAAGTCGCATACATGATTGACATCGGTTCGATTGCTGCAAAAGCCCCCTCTTTAACGTCACGATGAAACCCGCAGAACGAAAAAAGAAATTCGAAGAGGGGCTCGAGCATTTCAATGCGAAGAAATTCTTCGAAGCTCATGAATTCTGGGAAGAAATATGGCTCGTGGAATCTGAGCCCGAGAAAACCTTTCTGCAAGGCTTGATTCAGGTCACCGCGGCGTTTCATCACCGCCAGCGTGGAAACCCGGAGGGCGTGGAACTACTGCTCGCCGCAGGAATTGTGAAATTGTTGCGATTTCCCGAAGATTATCGCGGACTTGCCATCGGCGAGCTGCGAGAAAACGCGAAACGATGGGCCCGGGCTATCGGGATGGGCGACGATCTCGGCGAGAACGCGCTGCCGAAACTCGGGCAGGCGAGGCAATCCGCGCAACATCGCTCGGCTAAAAGCAAACAGCACTCAACTCCGCGATCTAAGGCTCGACGATGATCTGGCCTTTCATTTTGCCGTGACCGGTTCCGCACTTCTTACAGCACGAAAACGCATAGGTGCCCGGCGCCTCTGCCGTAAATTCCAGTGTCGCGGTCGCATCTTTTTTGAGCTTCAAGCAATCATCGCCATAGGTGAACGACAATCCCGGCGGAGTACTCGGCTGGCCTCCCTCCGGAAAGGGATTGATGTGAATTCCGTGCGTGCGATCAACGGAAGTCAATTTCAGCTGAATCTTTTCACCTGCTTTCACGCGGATCGTAGATGGCTCAAACTCGAAATTCTTTGCCGTCACTTGAATCATTCGCGGGGGTTTTTCGGGAGGTTTTTCTTGCGCCGGCACGCATGCTGCCGGCACCCCGATAACAATAAACGTTACAAATACCGCCAGCGCCGAGCGAGCGATTTTTATTTTCGACAATGATTTCCTCCGCGAGCGAGCATACGTCCTTCAACTCGAAAAGAGAAGCCGCGACTTCAACGTTCTCCGCTCGCTGTTTGGTTGACATGCACCAGCTAGCTATGGAACGCTGCTGGTGGAGACCAATCATGCCTCTCGATCGTGAACAAATCACGGACGCCCTGCGCCAGTGCTTCGATCCGGAAATTCCCGTCAACATTGTAGATCTTGGCCTGATTTACGATGTGCAAAACGACCCTGAAGGAAACGTCAAAGTGAAAATGACGCTCACCTCGCAAGGCTGCCCTTCCGCGCAGGCGATTCCCGAACAGGTGCGGCAACGCATCGCCGCGATCGAAGAAGTTCGGGACGTGAATGTGGAAATTGTCTGGGAACCGGCTTGGAACCCGGCGATGATCAGCGAAGCAGGCCGAAAGGCTCTCGGCATCGAACCTGAAGCTTAAGCGCGCGCCCCAAAAACAAAAGCGCGGCGAATCTCTCGATTCACCGCGCCGAATACGTTGTAATGCCCTCGCCGCAGGACCAACGGCCGCCGCTTTTCGTTACGCCTGCTTATTCGTGTACCAGTCCGCGTTAATGGGCGTAAAGTTCGCCCACTTCTCCGGCAAATCTTCCAGCGCGAAAATGGCGGTCACCGGGCAAACCGGGACGCACGCGCCGCAGTCAATGCACTCCACCGGGCTGATATAGAGCTGCGTTTCAGCCTCGAAATCCGGCTCGTCCTTGCGCGGATGGATGCAGTCCACCGGACAAACGTCGACGCACGCCGTGTCCTTTGTTCCGATGCAAGGCTCTGCGATTACATAAGCCATTTCGTTTTCTCCTGGATTAGGGCTGTCTTTCTCACAGAATCACTGCCATGCTGCCCGCCGGCACTCCAAACATTTTTTATATCATCATTCCAACGGACGCACAAGTAGACCTCGCAGGTGCTGTTTTGCTCCGGAAATTCGCTTCCGAGTTCCCGCGAAGAGCCTTGGATATGTGGCGATCTGCTCCCGCAATGCACTACCAAAGTTGCTGTCGCGGCGTCTAAACCGCTAGAATGTTTAACGTGAAGACGAAGCAATTCAAATGGTCGCAATCGTTCGCGTTGCTTTTGATATTGACCCTCGCGCTTATCACGGCAGGCGTCTCGCATTCTACTTCAGCGCAGTCGGCCTCCGCCAAACCCGCGGCTAAATCCGGCAAACCGGCAGCAGCCGACCTGCCACTGATTGACTTGGCCGGCTACAAGCAGGTGCTCGCGAAATACCGCGGCAAACCGCTCGTCGTCACGTTCTGGGCCACTTGGTGCGAGCCGTGCCGCGACGAATTTCCTTTGCTAGTCGAGCTGCAAAAACAGTACGCGCCGCAAGGCCTCGCGATTTTTGGCGTTAGTCTCGATGATGATGCAGACATGAATCTGGTTCGCCGCTTTCTCGCGCGCAATCAGCCCGGTTTTTCCAACTATCGCCAGAAGCCCGGCATCGATGTGGATGCCTTTTATCGCGGCGTAAATCCGGCCTGGACCGGCACCATGCCCGAAACGATTTTCTACGGACGCGACGGGCATATCATTGGCCATTTCGTCGGTGGACAATCACGCGCCTCGTTCGAAGAAGGAATACGCCAGGTGCTGGCAAGTCCGGGCGCGCAGGCAAGCGGCCACTAAACGGTCACTAACTGATCAGCAGCGCGTTCGGCCTGGAATTCGTCCGGCCCCATTAATTCATCTCTTTCGGAGGTTCCGATGCTTCAAACTCGCGGAAACAAACTCACCTGGCTCGGCCACGCCGCATTTCGCATCACCACTCCCACAGGGAATGTGATTTTGGTAGACCCGTGGATTCAGACGAATCCCATGACGCCCGAGGCGCTCAAGAAAATCGACCGCGTCGACACAATGCTGATCACACATGGCCACTTCGACCACATTGCGGACGCTGTCGAACTCGGCAAAAAGTTCAAGCCGCGCGTGGTCGCGATCCACGAAACCGGCGGCTGGCTCGAATCCAAGGGCGTATCCAATATTTCGGGCATGAATAAAGGCGGGACGCAAAAAGTGGGCGAAATTGAAGTCACCATGGTGCACGCAATCCATTCCTGCGGCATTCAGGATGGCGACAAGATCGTTTACGGCGGAGAAGCTTGCGGCTACATCATTCGTTTGCCGGGCGGCCTCACCGTTTATCACGCGGGCGACACCGCCGTTTTTGGCGACATGAAAATCATCGGCGAGCTTTACTCGCCCGATGTGGCAATGCTTCCGATCGGCGACCACTATACGATGGGCCCGCGCGAAGCGGCTCTCGCTGTGCGGCTGCTCAACGTGCGCCACGTAATTCCAATGCACTTTGGCACGTTCCCGGCGCTCACGGGCACTCCCGATGCGCTGCGCGAACTCACACGCGACGTTCCAAGCCTCGAATATCACGTGATGAAACCCGGCGAAACGCTGGGCGAAGAAAAATCCGCAAGCGCAAGGTAGGTTCTAAGGGGTTGACTCAATGTAGCTCACCTCTTTAGAGGTGAGGTTTTTTTTGATTCGTGCATTTCGCCTGACAAAGGCGCACCGTCCGCGCACCGCACTCCGGAGGAACCGAATGCCCGGCAAAATCCTGAATTCGAACGTCGAAAAATATCTCGAATCCCTGCTGCCCAAGCGAGACGCCGTCCTCACCGAAATGGAGCGTTACGCCAGGAAACACGACGTGCCCATCATCGGCCCGGCCTGCGGGCGCTTGCTCTACCTGCTCGCTCAAATTTCAGGCGCAAAACGAATTTTCGAGATGGGCTCCGCCATCGGCTATTCTACAATCTGGCTTGCGCGAGCGGCAGGACCGGGCGCGGAAATTTACTACACGGACGGCAGCGCAGATAACGCCAAACTGGCTGGCCAGCATTTCATCCGCGCCGGTGTGAGCGACCGCGTTCAGATACTTGTAGGCGATGCGCTCATGCTTCTGGATGAAATCGGCGGCCCGTTCGACCTGATCTTCATCGACGTCGACAAGCATCAATACCCTAAAGCGATGCAAAAGGCGGTTCCGCGATTGAAGAGCGGAGGACTTCTCATCACTGATAACGTTCTGTGGTCCGGCCGCGTGACGGCGAAATCGAAAGACGTTCGCACGAGCTCGATTCAGCAATTCAATCGCCTGGTGTATTTGTCGGACGAACTTTTTCCTGTGATCGTTCCGCTGCGTGATGGCGTAGCTGTCTGCCGCAAATCCTGAAGCCTTGATACCTCGCCGTTAAATTTCGTGCCGGCCGTTGAAACGCTATTGCGTTGGCGTTGGCGTCGGCGGCTGAATCGTCAACGGTGCTGTCAATTTAAAATGCAAGCGCGTCTCAGCCGGAATCGTGATGTCGCGTTTTCCGGTGAACGCAGTGCCCGCGGTTCCTGCGCCCCCGCCTGCGAGCGCGCCAATCGCTGCGCCCTTCCCTCCACCGGCCAGCCCTCCAATGATTGCGCCAAACGCCGCGCCACCGCCGGCGCCGATGGCGGTACGTTTGCCGCGACCCTTGATGGTTTCCTCGAACTCCGACGTTTGAATCGAGTACGGCTGTCCATTCACGGTGAGCGAATCGAGCGTCAGCGCCAGCACAGCTCCGCCTTTCACGCGTCCGGCCGAATCCGCCTGCACCACGGTTCCCTTCGCGCGCGTGCCGGTGGGAAGCACGGTGACGCCGCCGACGCTGATCGGCGCTGCAAGCGATGCGGCGAACGGATCGCCGTTGTTGTTTGTTTTTGAGCTGACGGTCTGATCGATCGTGACGGTGAGAAGGGTTCCCGCGTCAATCACCACAGGTGGCGGTGGCGCCGGTTGGCTCGGCGTAGTGTTCGCTGCAGGCGCGCCAGAAGCGGACGGATTGGCGGCAGAGGAATTGCCTGCTGGCGTGTTCGCTGTGGCGCCGCCGGCCGGGTTGCCGGAATTGGAATTTGGATTTGATTTATTGCATCCGCCAACTGCAAGCAGGACGCCAATCACGAGCCATCGGACAGCTGTGCCAGTTCCCATTTTGCACCTCAGTTTGCCGAGCGAAATGAACTGCGGAGAGTTTTGGACTACCGCGCCAGCCTATTTTAATTCCGGCGGAAAATTATCACAATGATTTGCTGCGGCTGGACCACTGAACACGTGCCCCGTTCGGGGAGCCACGACGACGACGTTCTCGTCGCGGGACTTTCTCGGCATCATCTCAAGCCGCGTCACCGGAAGACTTCGGCCACAAATTGCGCAAAAAGAACGCCAAGTTCGCAGGCCGCTCCGCGAGCCGTCGCATGAAATAGGGAAACCAATCGGTGCCAAACGGAATATAGATCCGCAACCGATAACCCTCGCGCACGAGCTGCTGCTGCAAATCGGTGCGGATTCCATACAACATTTGAAACTCAAATTGATCGCGCCCGATATTCTTTTCGCGCACAAAATCCTTGGTGGCCCGAATCATCGCGGGATCGTGCGTCGCAATCCCGTGATAGATCCCGCTCGGCAACATCAGCTTCATCAGCTTCACGTAATTCGCATCCACGTCGGCTTTTTCGGGAAACGCGATCTCCGGCGGCTCCTTATAAGCGCCTTTGCAAAGCCGCATCCGGCACCCCGCGCTCAGTAGATCCTGAACATCTTTCTCAGCACGATAGAGATACGCCTGCATCACCGTTCCGACGCCGGTATATTTCGCCCGCACCCGCTTCGTCAATTCCACGGTGCGCTGCGTGTAGGCTGAGCCTTCCATATCGATGCGCACAAAGTTTCCCAAATCTGTCGCATGCGCCACGATTCTTTCCACCAGTTCCTGGCAAAGCGATTCGCTCAAATCCAATCCCAGCTGCGTCAGCTTCAGCGACACATTCGCATTCAGATTTTCGCTCGCTATCCGGTTGAACATCGCCACATAACCATCCGCGGCGTTGCGCGCCCCCGACTCATCAGAAACGTTTTCTCCGAGCAGATCGAGACTCGCCGAGCGGCCTGCGGCATTCAGCACTCGCGCCGCCCCAATCGCATCGTCGAGCGTCTCGCCCGCCACAAAACGACGCGCCACGCGCCGGCTCACACCACTGCTCATGATGAGCGGCGCAAGCCGCTTGCTTTCGGAAAGCTTCAGAAGGAGTGCGCGCATCAGCAGAAAAGGCGCTTCTTTCGGCGGGAAGATAATGCAGCGATTCTCATGCGCTGGGAATTATGCCGTGAACCGCAAGATTTAACTAGCGCTGGTTACAACTTGTTTTTTCCGAGAAACTTCTCTGCGTCCATCGCGGCCATGCAACCCGATCCCGCGGCTGTGATCGCTTGCCGGTAATGATGGTCTTGCACGTCGCCCGCCGCGAAAACACCTTCCACGTTCGTCTTCGGCCCGTCGTGCGTGATCAAGTAGCCGTCCGAATCCATCTCCAGCTGGCCTTTGAAAATTTTGGTGTTGGGATCGTGACCGATAGCGACAAAAACGCCTTCCACTGCCACAGTCTTCAGCTCGCTCGTATCGACGTTCTTCAGCCGAACCATCTCCACCGACTTTTTGTCGACATCATCTACATGCTCGATCACGTAGGGCGTGAGAAATTCAATTTTCGGATTCGCCCGCGCACGATCCAGCATGATCTTCGTGGCGCGAAATTCATTCCGCCGGTGCACCAGCGTCACTTTCTTCGCAAATTTCGTCAGGAAGGTGGCCTCTTCCATCGCCGTGTCGCCGCCACCCACCACGATAATGTCGCGCTCGCGGAAGAAATAGCCATCGCAAGTGGCGCAAGTCGAAACCCCGTATCCCAGTAGATGTTTTTCCGCCTCAATCCCCAGCATCCGCGCTGATGCGCCGGAGGCGATAATCAAAGCCTCGCACTCATACGTTTCTTTGCCGGCCACAACCTTAAACGGCCGCTTGCTCAAATCCACCGAAGTCACCGCGCCTGATGCAAACTCCGCCCCGAATCGCTGCGCCTGCTTCCGCGCGTTCTCGATCAGCGCCGGACCCAAAATTCCATCCGGGAATCCGGGAAAGTTTTCCACCAGCGTGGTCAGCCCCAGCTGACCGCCCGGCTCGTAGCCGTCCAGCACCAGCGGTTGCAACTCCGCGCGCGCCGCGTAAATCGCAGCCGTCAGCCCCGCACACCCGCTTCCGATGATGATTACCTTGCGCACTGAATTCTCCTGACGATTCGATGCTGAATCCGTTCATGCGATGCAATCTGAAAAGCTGACTATTGTAGCATTTAGCGCCGCGACAGACAGAGGCTCAGCAGTTTCGCGCGTGGCGGCCTGCAACTCCACTCTCCGCATTGATGATTCTCTCGAACCGGAGTAACATTCGCGCTCATCATGGCGGTTAACAAAACTGATAACGCAAATACGCGCAATCCGATCCTAACCGCCACAGGCGAATGGAGTTTCCGATGACAAAGACGAAGAAAATGATGCGCAGTCGGATGATGCAGATTTCGCGCTTGATTCCGGTACTCATCCTCGCAGCCTTCTCTCCAGTTATTACTCACGCTCAAGCGGAAACCGGTGCTCAGGATCACGAAACTCACAATATGGCGGCCATCGAACACACTCCTGCGAAGACAGAATTTGAGGGACGTGTCTCCCTGCCCTATGAAGTGCAGTGCCACGGCCATAAATTGGCGGCAGGTGAGTACAAGCTCTTCGTGAAAACGGTCGGCGAGGACAAGATGGTCACCCTTCAGCGGGAAGGAAGTGACGTTGTCTTGAAGTCTCGTCCCGTGCCTCCCACTTCGGTTTCCGACCACGGCCCCAGTGCCGTGATGCTACGCCACGGGCCAGGCCCGGGCACGCACACACTCGAGGGGGTCTACCTTGAGAATCTGAAATTGGTTCTGTTCCTCGACGAGTCCGGGCACACGAAACCGATGGACAAGATATTTGCCAGCGCCAAGCGCATTCCGATCACTTGATCTGAGCGATTCGATAAAGCGCCAATCTACGGGATGTCTCGGGGATGTCTCGCGACCGCCGCGAGAACGTCGAGATCCGCGTTGTAACATCAGCGCTAAGTTTGTTATATCTCGTTGCATAGGCTAATCGTGCGATAGTTCCTCTTTGCACATTTAGCCTCACCCACCGGGATGCTCGCCCCAGGGACAAAACTCGGGCCATACGAAATCGTCGGCGCGTTAGGCGCCGGCGGAATGGGTGAGGTGTACCGCGCCCGCGACGCGCGTCTCGATCGAATCGTCGCCATCAAAATTCTTCCCGCCGCACTCGCCACGGCGGACGATCACTTGCATCGCTTCGAACGCGAAGCCCGCTCGGCCTCAGCCCTCAACCACCCCAACATCGTCACCATCCATGACCTCGGACGCGACGGTTCCGTCCACTACATCGTGATGGAACTGGTCGAAGGCACCACGGTGCGCGATTTGCTAAAAGCAGGAGCCGTGCCGATTCGCCAGGCCATCGACATCGCGGCGCAAATCGCAGAAGGCCTCGCGAAAGCCCATGAAGCAGGCATCGCCCATCGCGACGTCAAACCCGGAAACCTGATGATCACCGCCGATGGATTCGTCAAGATTCTCGATTTCGGCTTGGCCAAGCTCGTCCCCGCTGGCGAGGAATTGTCACAACTCCACACGCGCTCCAATTCCGACACGCGCTCGGGCGTAATCCTGGGCACGCCGGAATATATGTCGCCCGAACAAGCCGCCGGCCTCCCGCTCGATTTCCGTTCCGATCAATTTTCGCTGGGACTGGTTATCTACGAAATGCTCAGCGGAAAGCGCGCATTCCGCCGCAACACCGCTGCTGAGACTCTCGTAGCGATTTTGCGCGAACAGCCCGACCCACTCGCCATGCTCGTCCCCGACGCGCCCGCCCCGCTCTGCTGGGCGATCGACCGCTGCCTTGCAAAGGAACCCGAGAAACGCTACGCCACCACGCGCGATCTCGCCCACGAACTCGCCGCCATCCGCGACCGCTTTGCTGAAAAAGCTCTTCGGCACCCGGAATCCCGCCAATCCAATATTCCAGTACAGCGCACAGGATTCGTGGGCCGCGAAAAAGAAATCGACGCCGCGACAGAACTTTTGCTCCGCCCCGACGTTCGCTTGTTGACCGTCACTGGCCCCGGTGGAATCGGTAAGACGCGCCTTGGCATCGAAATCACCTCCGCCGTCGCTGATCGCTTCCCAGGAGGAATTCATTTTGTCGCTCTCTCCGCCGTCAACGATCCAGGCCTGCTTCTTTCCGTGATCGTTCAGGCGCTCGGCCTGCGCGAAGCGGGTGGTCAATCACCGCTCGAATTGCTGAAAAAGCATCTTCAGGACCCGTCGCGCCCGCCCGCACTCTTCCTGCTCGATAATTTCGAACATCTTCTTCAAGCCGCGCCCACTCTGGCGGATCTCCTGGCCATCGGCCCCCATCTCAAAATCCTGGTCACCAGCCGCGCCGCGCTTCACGTTTACGGTGAACACGAATTTCCCGTGCCCCCGCTGGCAGTCCCGGATTCTCGCTCCAAGCCTACTATTGACGACCTCTCAAAATGCCCCGCAGTCGCGCTCTTCCTGCAGCGTGCCGGCGCAGCCAAACCCGATTTCGAGCTGAACCAGGAAAACTCCTCCGCCATCATCGAAATCTGCAGCCGCTTGGATGGCCTGCCCCTTGCGATCGAACTCGCAGCCGCCCGCGTCAAGGTTCTTTCCGTTTCCGCTATGCGCACTCGCCTCGCCAGCCGCCTTCAATTGCTCACCGGCGGCGCCCGCGACCTCCCGCAGCGCCAGCAAACGCTCCGCGCCGCGATCGACTGGAGCTACGACCTCCTCACCCCCGCCGAACAGAAACTTTTTCGGCGCCTCTCCGTTTTCGCCGGCGGATGCACTCTCGAAAGCGTCGAAGCCGTCTGCGACGCCAAAGCTGATCTCGATTTGGATCTGCTCGACGGCATGGCTTCGATGGTGGACAAAAGCCTGGTCCAGCAGGTCGCCCAGCCCAATGGCGAATCGCGCTTCACGATGCTCGAAACCATCCGCGAGTACGCGCGCGAAAAGCTCGAAGCCAGCAAGGAAGAAGCCGCCACGAAGCGCGCTCACGCCGCCTATTGCCTCGTTCTCGCCGAAGAGGCCGCCACGGAACAGGGCGAAACGGTCGGAGCAGAATGGCTTGAGAATTTCGTTCGCGAGCACGACAACTTTCGTGCCGCGCTCGATTACTTGATCGAAACCGGCGATGCAGATTGGGGATTGCGCCTTGGTGCCGCGCTGTTTCGTTTCTGGGAACGGCTCGAGTATCTTTCCGAGGGCAGGGACTGGCTGGGCAAAATCCTCAAACTCCCAGCGGCTGCTGCTCCTTCGAGAGCGCGGGCCCGTGCTCTTTTCGCCGCAGGCATCCTCACCGTGGAGCAGGGAGACTACCTTCAGGCCGAAGTGCTGGTCGGCGAAAGTCGCGATATCTCTCGTGAACTCGGTGACAAGCAGGGCGTCGCCGTCTCGTTGAACGCGATAGCCGTCTCGGCACGCGATCGTGGCGATCTCGCGCTGGCAAACGCGCTATCCGAGGAAAATCTCGAGTTGTGGCGTGAGATCGGCGATCCAAAAGCGATCGCGCGCGCGCTCAGCAATCTCGCGAGCGTCGCAAAACTCCAGGGCGGTTTCGCGCGAGCCCGCGCTCTCTACGACGAATGCCAGTCGCTCTTTCACCAGCTGGGCGATCGCACTGGCGTAGCTTGGTCGATCAATTACAAGGGTGACGTCGCTCGCGATGAAGGCGACTCCGCTGCCGCGCGCTCTCTCTACGAACAGGCGCTTTCAATGTTTCGCGAACTAGGCGACCGCTGGGGCGTCGCCGGCACGCTCGCCGATCTTGGGAATCTCGCGAGAGAGCAACGCGATTGCGCCACCGCTCACGCCCTCTACCGCGAAAGTTTGAAAGTTTTCCAGGAACTCGAACACAAGCGCGGAATCGCCCGGCTCCTCGAATGTTTCGCTTGCTCCGCGTCCCTTCAATTCCAGGCCGAGCGTTCCTTGCGTCTTGCCGGTGCCGCCGCCGCTCTTCGACAAAATATCGGCGCCCCGCTGACTCCCGCGGAACAAGCCAAGCTCGAAGCTCATCTCGATCCGGCTCGCTTTGCCCTCGCCAACACTTCAGGCGCCACCGCATGGCTCGAAGGCTGGGGCATGCCCCTCGAAAAGGCCATCGAGAAAGCAATCGAGGAAGCCCTCAGGCCCGACGCCGAAAGCTCGTCGGCTTAGCACACCACGGGCGCCGACCCGCTGCCTTCCGCGAGCAAAAGTGAAACCTGTTGTCTTGTCGAAGTTGAATTACGAGGTGGTGTGCGCCTATTCCGCGCTTGAAGCGTCCAGCAGCCGCCGCACAGCCGAAACGCGGTTCGCCGGAAGACCAACCCGCTTCGCATGCTCCTTGATTGTCGCTTCATCGGGCGCCAGATAAACGCAATACACTTTGTCGCCGGTCACATAGCTGTGCAGCCACTGAATCTCAGGGCCCATTCCCTTAAGCACGTTCACCGACTTCTGAGAAAGTTCCCGCAGCTGCGCGTCGGTTAAATTTCCTGCTCCCGGCACATCGCGTTCGATAACATATTTGGGCAAGGCGGTTCTCCTGATGCAATTCGATGCTAGCATGCAGGCGAAAGGCTCACAAGGCAGCGCGCGCTAGCAGCCTTTTCAGTCTTTAGAATCGCTAAAAAATATTCGCTGAGAATAATCGAGTGAGGGCCAGATGGATCTTCGATCGCTGCAAAAACCGCTGAAAGACCAATACCGCGCCGACCCCACCGCCTCGCGAATCACTCTTCGCGCGAAAGGCAGCCAGACCGGCGCTCCTGTCTCCTGCTCCGTTGACATCGGCCGCGCCATCTATCAAGCCGAAGCCCACAAAGGCGTGGGAGGCGCGGGAGCCGGCGCTTGCTCCGGCGATCTCTTGCTCGGCGCTCTCGCCGCTTGCGCGCAAATCACCTGTCAAATGGTAGCCGCAGCCATGGGCATCGCAACCGAACGCATCGAAGTCACGGTCGAAGGCGACTTAGATCTGCGCGGCACCCTCGGCATTTCAAAGGACGTCCCGGTAGGCTTCGAAAGCATCCGCCTGAATTTCAACATCTCCGCCCCCAACGCAACCCCAGACCAGCTCCGCGCCCTACAAGAAAAAACCGAACAATTCTGCGTCGTTATGCAAACCCTCCAACACCCACCCAAACTCCAATCCACCTGGCTCAATCACACCTGACCCACCGCTCGCCTTTCAGTGGCACAGGCACTCCTGCCTGTGCGCTTTGCTCTCGCGGCACAACCAAAAACGCGCCGAGGCCACGCCCCCGCTCAAGCCACTCGCGTCTCTACCTCCGAACCTCATTTCGAAAACACCACCCCATGCGGCGCCCCAACTCCCTTCCACCCCTGCGGCCATTCCCTCTCGCCAAAATTAAATCCCACCTTCCCGTCCACATCACGAAAAGCATCATCCAGCGCAATCGCCCCACTCGCCAGATCCAACTTCAACAAAAACATCCGATGATCCTCAGGCGACCCGCTCGAAGTCACCACCAGCCTCTGCGTCTTCTCTCCCCAAGCCGTCCAATGCGGCGCATACGTATCGGTCAACTTGATTCGCGAAACTTCCACAGGCTTCGCCGCATTCGCAATGTCGATCACGATCAAACCGTGCATCGCCGGCACACTCTGCACCAGATAGTGCCCCACGATCGTCGGAACGCCGCACCAGTTCCCGGGAAACGTGTACACCAGCTGCGCCTTCGGCTCGTCCTTATCAACTCCAGTGATGCGCTCAATTCCACACCCCAGCGTCTGAATAAAAACCGATCCATCCGGGCCCCGCCGCGGCTCCTCAGGACTAATCTGCGCGTAGCGATTCTCCCCCACATCCAAATACGCCGTCTTCAGCAGCTTCAAATCCGAAAGCCGCCACACCTGATACGTCACGCCGCTAAAAATATCGTCGAGGTGCATCGAAGAATTCGTGGAAACCACGCGATCAATCTTAGGAAGCACCACCAGGCTGTACGGCATCAACAACGCGTCAGCGAACGCCGGATCAGCATTGCTCGCACTCCGCACCACCTTGCCCTCGTCATTAATTTCCACCAGCCCGCCTGTCACGCCCGTCTGCCCCTCGCTCCCTGCATGATGCGCGTGCTGAAACGTCGCCAGCACATTCCCGTCAGGCAGCCGCAAATACGAATGCGGATGCATGTATCCACCCATGTCCGTGAATGACGTCACCACCTTGGGATGCAGCGGATCCCGCACGTCAAAAATAAACGTCCGCCCCGCCCCGTGATCGTTCGCAAAAAGCATCCCACTCGCAGGCATCGAATATTCGGTGTGATGTACCTGCATAGTCTGCTGGTCAGTCGCAAGAGTCGTCACCAAACG
This sequence comes from uncultured Acidobacteriota bacterium, assembly GCA_963720655.1. Lineage (GTDB taxonomy): Bacteria > Acidobacteriota > Terriglobia > Acidiferrales > UBA7541 > Palsa-295. The sequence continues at coordinate 100,717 of CAVRFZ010000004.1, forward strand.
CCCATACGACGCCGACGCAGGGTCCGCGTCAATCACCGCAAGGAAGTCATTGCCCTTGTGCGCTTCGTCGCCAGCCCAGGCAAATAGGTAATCCTCAGGCGGCTTCGTCGTCCGCTCCTGCGACCGCAACGAAAAGCTAATCGCGCACAACGCCACAACAAGCACACACAGGGATCGCATCATGGACTCTCTTTCATGAAGAAGTTATCGCCGGCGCAAAAGCATATCAGCCGTCATAGTGGAATAATAGCGGTCGAGCACTCGCCTTAAGTGGCACAGGCACTCCTGCCTGTGCGCCGTTCTTCACAGCACCGCCCCAAAACAAACACCCAACCCGACATCGCACCAATCGCCCAAACAAAAAAACACTTCGCCTTCCTCCCCAATTCATGTACTTTCCGCATCGGAGAAACGCCCAATGTGCTTCTCGGCCGCAGCCAATTTCGCCGGCAGCTCCGTCCTCGCCGGAATCGGCATCGCCACACTCTCCCGCGTAAAACACCGCCGCGAACTCCTCTTCGCCATGCTCCCCACACTTTTCGCCATTCATCAATTCATCGAAGGCTTCGTCTGGCTCGGCCTCGACGGCATCCTCTCCCCCAAAATCACCCACAACATGGGCGCCGCCTTCATGCTCTACGCCCAAGGACTCCTCCCCTTCCTTCTCCCGCTCAGCATCTACCTTTTCGAACCCACCGCCAAAGCCCGCAAGCGCATGCTCCCGTTCCTCATCATCGGCGGCGGCACGACTCTTTATATTTTGTGGGCGCTCACAGCCTACCAGCTCGAGGTCTACGTGAAGGGAAACAGCATCGTCTACATCAATCCAGCCACAAACAACACCGCGGTCGCCATTCTCTACGTCATCGCCACCTGCGGTTCCCTCTTCTTCTCAAAAATCAGAATGATGGTCGTCTTCGGCGCAGCAAATCTCGTCATTCTCCTCGCCGTCATGCTCTTCAAGCGCTACGCCTTCACGTCTCTCTGGTGCGCCTACGCCGCAGTGGCCAGCATCATCATCCTCGCCTACTTCTGGACCAGCCACAAATCCCGCCCCTTCCTCTACGCCTAGCTTTTCAGTAGCACAGGCATTCCTGCTCGTCCTGAGGAGCGAAGGGTTTCCCCCGAGAGCCGAAGGGCCTGTGCCCGCGTAACGCTCAGCACAACCGCCAGTGCTTGCCCCCGCATGCGAGCGTTCTTTGCTCTTCAGCTGCATATGCAACCTCACGGTCCAACGCAACCGACAATCCGAGCAACAGTAGGCATATAATTTCCTCGAAGGAATTCCACATTGAAGAAACGGCAATCAACAAATCGCAGATCCACCAAGAAGACCAGTGTCGCTCCAAAAACCGTCAACCAATATCTCGCCCGCGTCCCTCAGCCAGCCCGTGCTCATCTCACCAAAATGCGCGCCGCCATCCGTTCCGCCGTCCCTCGAGACTCCCTAGAAATCATCAGCTACGGCATCCCCGCCTTCAAACAAAAACGCATGCTCGTCTGGTACGCCGCCTTTTTAAATCACTGCAGCCTCTTCCCCACCGCCGCAATCATCGACAAATTCAAACGCGACCTGAAGAACTTCTCCACCTCCAAAGGCACCATCCACTTCCCCACCAACAAGCCATTGCCAACCGCGCTCATCAAAAAACTCGTGAAAGCCCGTGTCGCGCAAGCCGCAAGCAAAAAATCCCCCACCTGAATTAAGCTCAACCGTACTCTGGTCCATCCGAAACAAATTCTCCGGGTCACACTCTTTGATCTTCGTCACACGCAAATGATGTTTCTGCGCGGCCGGGCTTAATGCGTATTCGTAGCGTGCTTCCCGCTGGAAAGCGGCTCACATATCCCTCCCCGGAACTATGCAAGATGAAAGGCTTCTCGTACATGCCTCCATACTGCTGCGTTCCAATAGAATATGTGTATACCAATTCCACTGTCGGACATCCCCATCCGGAAGAACGAACCTGTGCGTCTGCCACGGTCGCTTCGCTGACCGGCCAAGCGCGACTGCCCCACACTTTCACCATGAGGAATACAGACTTAACCAGGTAAACGATATAGAGGTCTATGAAAAGGCCCAATTAGCAGCCTCACGGAAGCTCAATCCATCGAATCGATTACTTCGGCCGAATATTCTGATTCACCCGAAACAAATTCCCCGGGTCATACCTCTTCTTGATCTTCGCCAGCCGCTTGTAATTCTTCCCATACGTCGCCCGAATCCGCTCTTCTCCCTCCTCCATCATGAAATTCACATACGCCCCTCCAGACGAATACGGATGCAGCGCATTCCAATACTCCTTGGCCCACGCCGAAATCTCTTCCTTCTTCGCCGGATCCGGATAGACGCCCACAATCACCTCGGTCCAATTCGCGTCGCGATGCCACCACGCTGTCGCCCCTCGCTTCACGCGGCCCGCCGCGCCATTAATCGGATAGAGGTGCATCGTCGCCTGCAACGTCGGCAACGTCGCCGCATACTTCACATGCTGCGCAATCGCTTCATCGGGAAGCGTGCGGACAAAATCAGCCTTCCAATACCACTGCATCCCCGGCGGATACAAACCGTCGAACAAACTTTGCAACGCCGGATGCGGAATCGGCCCGGCCAGATCGACCGCAGGCGCCTTGAATTTTCGTATCGGCCTGAAAACTTTCTCCGCCTTCTTCATCGGCCCGGTATAACACCACACGATCCCGCACATTTTCTTCAGATGGAAACGTTCCGGGAACGGCGCCACCGGCGGAATCGTGTGAAACGCAAAAAACCCATAGAGATCATCCGGCGCCTTCACAATGAAGTCGCGGTACCACCGCATCATCTCCGTCGCGTCTTCGAGCGGCCACAGCATCGGCCCGCCATACACGGTGTGCACCGGTTGCCCCTTGAACAAAAACGACGTCACCACGCCGAAGTTTCCGCCCCCGCCCCGCACCGCCCAGAACAAATCTGAATTTTCCTTCGCGCTCGCCGTAACGAATCTCCCATCGGCCAGCACCATCTCCACCGCCAGCAAATTGTCGATCGTCAGTCCGTACCGTCGCGTCAGGTAACCCATCCCACCGCCCAGCGTCAGACCGGCCACGCCAGTTGTCGAAATAATCCCCGACGGCACCGCCATCCCGAACGCATGCGTCGCATGATCCACGTCCCGCCACAGCGCCCCGCCTCCCACCTGCACCGTTTTCTTCTTCGGGTCCACGCGCACATAATTCATCCGCGAAAGATCGATCACCAACCCGTCGTCGCACACTCCGAGCCCGCCCGCGTTGTGTCCGCCGCCGCGAATCGCCACCAGCAGCTTCTGCTCCCGCCCAAAATTTACCGCCGCCATCACGTCCGCCACATCCGCACACCGCGCAATCAACCGCGGCCGCCGCTCTATCATCGCGTTATAAACCTTGCGCGCCTCGTCGTAACCCGCATCCCCCGGCTCGATCAACTCTCCACGCAGACTCGCCTTGAATGTCGCAATCGCCGCGTCGTTCATCGTCCCCGCCTTCCCTGAGCCTCGTTTTTCAGTGACAATTTTAAATTCACGTCTTACCGCCTCTGGCCGCTACATCCTATTCTTCTCTTACTTCTCACACAATATTCCCAACGTCCGCGCACGCCGTGCCGACGACAAGTGGCACAGGCACTCCTGCCTGTGCGCCTTTGCTTAGCTCACACACTCTAGAGCAGAGATCAAATTAACAGTCGCTAATGTTGCCCGTCCCCTGCCGCAACGCATTCGCGGCGGCACGGGATTGCCGCCCGACCGCCGCGTGCGAGATAATGCCGCCAGTGAGAATCTCGAGATGCAAACGACCGCGGGTCTCTTCCGCCTCCTGAACGAATTCATCATGCTGCTTCTCGGCGCGCTGCTGATTCTGCTCGCTGCGTCGCGTCGAATTGGACTGCCTTCGCGGCCGACGCTCTGGTACGCGCTCGGAGCCGTCCTGATTCTTTGGGGACTGCGCACCGGCATGCGCCCCGTCTCGAAAGCTGCCCATGAACATGCCGCGATTCGCGGCGGCTCGCTGATTCTCGTCGGCCTAATCATCCTCGGCGTGCCGCTGGTTTCGCTGCGCTACGAAGCGCTTCTGCTCGCGCTCGCCGGTGGCGTTCTCGTGCTTCGCGGTTTGCTCGGCAGCGTCCTTGTCGTGCGCGCCTCCTGATTTTTCGTAGCGCGTCCGTTTCTTCGTCGAAGGGAGAATTAAATGGAAGTCGTAAATCTGAATGAAAAGCTCTCGAAGGTCACAGAACATTGGAGCCCGAAAATCGTCGGCGAAATCAACGACTCCTACGTGAAGGTCGTGAAATTCAAAGGCGCTTTCGTCTGGCATCACCACGATGACGAGGACGAAATGTTTCTCGTCGTCAAAGGCCGCATGAAAATGCGCTTCCGCGATCGCGACGTGTTCGTCTCGCCCGGCGAATTCATCATCGTGCCCAAAGGCGTCGAGCACCTGCCCGAAGCCGACGACGAGGTCCATATTGTCCTGTTCGAGCCCAAGTCCACACTCAACACCGGTAATGTGCGCAACGAGCGGACAGTGGTAGAACTGGAGCGTCTCTAGAAACGCATTCATCGCGGCTCGAGGAGAGTTCAGTTCATGAAGCGCCGTCTCTACACGCTCGACGTGTTCACCACCAGGCAGTACGCCGGAAATCCGCTCGCCGTGATCACCGACGGCGACGGCATCGCGCCGACAAAAATGCAAGCCATCGCTCGCGAGATGAATCTCGCGGAAACGGTTTTCGTACAGCGCCCCACGAACAACGGCGCGCTCGCCCGCCTCCGCATCTTCACCACCACGCGCGAGCTTCCTCTCGCCGGCCATCCTGTGATTGGCACCTGGTTCTTGCTCGCTGAGCTCGGTGTCGTCCCGGCTTCGGAAGGCCACGTCCAAATCATGCAGCAAACCGGCGCGGGAATTTTGCCGGTCGAATTCAGTTTTCACGACGGCCGCCCGGTGCGAGTGACCATGACGCAAAAGCCGGCGCGCTTCGTCGCCACCAAATTGAATCGCGCCACGCTTGCCGAAACTCTCGGCCTGAAAGCAGCCGATCTCGATCCCTCACTTCCGCTGGAATTTGTTTCCACCGGAATTCCTAACTTGATGGTGCCGATTCGCAACAGAAAGACCTTGTCGAAGATTCACGTGAACATGCGCGGGCTCGCGCAACTGATTTCGCGCAACGGAGTATTGGCTTACTGTTTCGCGCTCGGCGGCAAAGGGAAAGCGTTCGCTCGCGGAATGGTGCCGTGGGGGCTTATCGAAGATCCGGCCACCGGCTCCGCAGGCGGCTCGCTTGGCGCTTATCTTGTGGAGCACGAGCGGCTGAAGCCGGCCGAGACGCTGACGATCCTGCAAGGCGTCGAGATGGGGCGGCCGAGTGAAATTCAGGTCGAAGTCACTTCGGCGCGAGGGCGCCCCGTGCCGAAGGTGAGCGGCTCGGCGGTGCGCGTTTTCGAAGGTCACATCGACGCTTAATTTCGGCCTGAGTTTGGGTCTGCTCGCCGACCTGCGTGTGAGCTTGGCCGCGCGCTTGGCCTTCGTCCCCACCTCGCGCGACTCATGATCTCAGCCTTCTAATTTTTTCTGCGCTGCGTCGAGGATTCCGTTCAGAAATGCCGGGGCTTCTGCTGAGGAAAATTTCTTGGCGAGCTCGAGAGCTTCGTCGATCACCACTTTCACTGGCGCTGTGCCGGATTTGAATTCGTAAATCGCGAGCCGCAGAATATTGCGGTCGACCGCGGCGAGCCGCTCGAACTTCCAGTTCTCCGAAAGCTTTCCGACCAGCGCGTCATTTGCGGCTGCCTGCGCGACCGCGCCTTCGAAAAGCTGGTCTGCAAACTTTCGCGTGGAATCGGCGGCGCGCGCCTGCTTCCAAAAATGCTGCTCGATTTGTTTTGGTTTTTGATGCGCCATGTCCCACTCGAAGAGCATCTGCAGCGCAAACTCGCGAGACTTGCGCCGAAGAGTCATCGCTTCCCGCGCCGCGGCTTGGCGCCGGGCTTCCTTGAAGTTTTGCCCGCTGGCGCAGCTTGTGGCGCCGGTTTGCGTGCCAACTTGATCGACAGTTGCGCCATCTCGACTGCGCCCATTCCCGCGTCGTAGCCCTTGTTGCCGGATTTCAGGCCCGCGCGGTCGATGGCTTGTTCGAGCGTGTCACAAGTGAGAACGCAGAATGCCATGGGGACGCCAGTGTCGAGCTGCGCGATCTGAATTCCGCGAGCGGTTTCCGAGCAAACATAATCGTAGTGAGAAGTTTCGCCGCGCAGGACGCAGCCGATGCAAATGATCGAATTGACGCGTCCTGTGGCTGCGAGTTTTTTTGCGGCAAGCGCAATTTCGAGCGAGCCAGGGACGCGCACGATTTCGATTTGTTTTTCGTCGGCGCCTGCCTGTTCGAGCGCTTCAAGCGAGCCGGCGAGCAGGCGGTCGGTGATGAAATTATTGAAGCGGCTGACGACAATACCGATGCGCAGTCCGGCTGCGCTCAACTGGCCGCGAGTCACTTGTGGTTTCAGTGTCATCGTCGTTTATCTCGTTTGCGCCTCATCCATTCGTCTCCGCGTCATCTGTTCGTCGCTGCCTGGCGTCAGCGTCCTTGAAATTTGGCCGGCCGCTTTTCGAGAAAGGCGCGGGTGCCTTCGCGCATGTCTTCGGTGGAGCAGCAGACGCCGAAGAGGGTAGCTTCGAGAAACAGGCCTTCTTCTAGCGTCATGTCCATGCCGTGCTCGATTGCTTCCATTGCGTATTTCACGGCGAGCGGCGCATTGGCGATGATTTTCTTTGCGATGGCTTCGGCGGTGGGAAGAAGGTCCGCAAGCTCGACGACGCGATTCACGAGGCCGATTCGCAGCGCTTCGTCGGCTGAAATCATTTCGCCAGTGAGAATCATTTCATGGGCGACGCCTTTCCCGCAGAGTCGCGACAGGCGTTGCGAGCCGCCGAAACCGGGCAAGAGGCCGAGTTTCGTTTCCGGCTGGCCGAGTTTGGCATTCTTGCTCGCGATGCGCATTGTGCAGCCCAGCGCAAATTCGCAGCCGCCGCCGAGTGCGAAGCCGTTGATCGCGGCGATCGAAGGCTTGCCCATCGTTTCGAGGCGATGCAGCACGCGATTGCCAAAGACGGAGAATTCTTTGCCGGTCACTGGAGTGCGCGTGGAGAGCTCATTGATGTCCGCTCCGGCTACGAATGCTTTTTCTCCGGCGCCGGTGAAAATCGCGACGCGAACCGAGTCATCGCGTTCGATGGCTGCGAGACAAGCGTCGAGTTCTTCGACCGTTTTGCGATTGAGCGCGTTGAGCACGTTCGGGCGATTGAACGTGACGCGGGCGATCTGGTCTTTCACGTCGTAGAGTAGATTTTCGTAGGCCATTTTTTATTCCGCCCTCTCGTTTAGGTGAGCTGCATCGCCTTCGGCTTCGCGGGATCCGAGTAATCGTAGAAGCCGCGGCCGGCTTTGCGTCCGTTCCAGCCTGCGAGGACCATTCGTTTCAGAAGCGGCGGCGACGCGAAGCGCTTTTCCTTGAATTCGTCGAACATGATGATGGAGATGTAGTAGGTGGTGTCGAGGCCGACGAAATCGAGCAGCGTGAACGGGCCCATCGGATAGCCGCAGCCGATTTTCATGGAGTTGTCGATGTCTTCGACGGAGCCGACGCCTTCTTCGAGCGCTCGCACCGCGTCCAGCAGATACGGGACGAGAAGGCGATTCACGATGAAGCCGGTGCGGTCGGATGTGCGCACCACCGTTTTGCCGAGGCGCTGGCCGAAGGCGACCATTTCGTCGAACACTTTTGGATCCGTGGCGATGGTGCGAATCACTTCGACCAGTTTCATCACTGGCACGGGATTGAAGAAGTGCATGCCGACGAAGCGATCGGGGCGCTGGGTGAAGGTGGCCATTTCGGTGATGGAGAGTGACGACGTGTTGCTCGCGAAAATTGTTGGCTTCGGGCAGATTTTGTCGAGAGCGCCCCAGAGTTCGCGCTTTGCGGGTAGCTGCTCGATGATGGCTTCGATGATCACGTCGCTGTCTTTCAGGTCTTCGACGTTTGTGGTGCCGCGCAGGCGGCCGCGAATTTGATCGCGGTCGGCGGCGCTGACAGTTCCCTTTTCGACCAGGCGGGCGAGATTCTTGTCGATGCCGGCCAGACCTTTGTCGAGGAGCTGCTGCGAAACTTCGCGGACTGTTACCTGGCAGCCTGCTTGCGCTGCGACTTGTGCGATGCCTGAGCCCATCAGGCCGCATCCGACGACTCCTACTTTTTCAATTGCCTTTTCAATTGCCATGCAACTGCCTCCGAGAACTGCTTGCGATGTGACTGCTGATTTCTGCTAATTGCGCCGTAGTAGGGTACGGGAACGGCTGCGATGAGGCAAGCGAACGGCATGCAATTCGAGCTTCTGCGAAAACCCGAAAAGCCGATTTTGTGTCCATTAGGAATTTGCTTTCTCCTTTTTATTCAACGACTTGAGCTTTTTTCTGAATGATCGATTGTTCCGATTAGACTTGGCGCGAATTTTGCGCGGCTTTGCGGGACGGGGCTTGGCGCGTGCCGAGTTCGCTAATAGATCACTTCCGAGCGGAGAGAGGGATGTCGCGGGTGCAGTCAGAATGAAATTGGTGTGCGCTGGCTCGAACCAGTTTCCGTTTTCGTCGAGATGCGCGTAGATGCGAGCGGCGCGAACGATGACACCGGAGGAGACGAGGGGAACGTGTTCCGCGTTTTCGAGAATGCCTTCGAGAACGCGGCCGAGTTCGCGGCGACGCCAGGCGAAAAGTCCGGTGCAGTGCGCATGGCGGTAGATCGATTTGCGGGTGGCAATCTTATATTCACGGGCGATCAGCTCAACGCTGTGCCAGCGGATGAAGTCTCCTTCGATTGCGTCACGATCGGGATGCGAACAGATGCAGCAGCGTCGCGCGTGTCGGGAGAAATCGGGAGGAAGCAGAGGGCGGCGGCCAGAGCCCAACAATTGAGGGTGGGCGGTGCCGGACGATGGCGAAACAGAAGCTGGCGAAGATGCTGGAGCGGCGATGACTTCCGTATTTTCCGCGACGGGCGCGGCGGTGGTGTGGTTGTCGTTGGGAATTGGTGTTTGTTGCGGAGCGTCTGGAGGGGCAGCGGCTGATGTGGATGCGACGTCGTCGCTGTGGAGAGATTTCTGGTACTCCTCCCATTCGTTCGCGAAATACATTTTGGATTGTGCTTTGCTGAAGCGTGTGGGCCTGGTGATTTCGAACGAGACGGGGAAGGATGGAATTCGTCGTGGCATGGTGCACGACCTCCTTTTGGGCGGGAAGAACACCGCCGATCCGCTTTTTGGATTCTCTTTCTGAAACGCAAATTTTCTTGGAGCCGGCCTCAAGCGAAGGACCAAGTGCTTGAAGCAACTGCGAACTGCTTTGCTACTAGCTATATCGTTGGAGTGTGAAAATGAGAGAAAGGTTGCCAGGGGGAGGCACGGAAGCAAACAATTTCAAATTGAAAATTTCAGATTTCAAATGAACGCAAAGAAAGAGTGAGGCTGACCCTGGCCACAAATGTGCGTTTCTCGTGCGATGGACGCACAAGCGAAAGGGCTTGCGCGGGTGAGGCTGCGCCCTTCGAGGCTCAGGGTAAACAAGCGGTGGCGCGTTGCGCCGTCTTGAATACCCAGCGCTTCCGCGCTGGGCTAAATTGTGCCGCGCCTACGGCGCTGAGTTTTCGTGGAGAGACGAGAGAGCAATTTCAAATTGAAAAAATTTCAAATAGATGCAAAACAAAAATCGCCAGAGCAAAGAGCCGGCAGGATGCCGGCGCTACAAGGGATCGGGGCGTCGGCTAGAGGTCCATGTCGCAATCTGGCTCGAATTTGATGTGGAGGGGGAAAGTATCGGGCAGGCTGCCTGGGCTGCCGTCTCGCAGTTTAAATCTCCAGGTGCGAACTGTCTTGATTGTCGCTTTGTCGAGGTGCGGCGAAAGAGAGTGCACGACTTCAACTTTTGTTATTTTCCCTTTGGCGTTTACTGTGACAGACAGCACCATAACACCCGCGGCGCCGGCACGCATGTCTTCGAAGTAGTAACGCGGTGATTTCCAGTTGGGGTCATCTAGCACTTCGACACCTGTGCCTTTGTCATTTGTGAGCCAGCTGTCAGGAATTACGGTACCCCCGGTGGCTACCTGCGCCGGACAGGGTTTTGGATGGCCGTAGGCGACGAATGCCTTCGTTTCTGCGGGAGCGTGAGCGGGTGGCTCGAATTGCCACTGCTTGACGCTGTCGAGGGCGGCTTGATAAAGCTCCGGAGGACCGCTCACTATCTTCGCGTCCGAAACGCGGCCTTGCGCGTTGACTGTGAGAGTGAGTTCGACTTTGCCTTCGATATTTTTCCTGAGAGCCTCTTCGGGAAACGGTGCTACTGGCGACTTGAGCAATTTCAGCGATGCTTCGGACTTTGTGAGGGTGGTAGATTGCGGCGAGTCTTTCACTTGCGCTCGTGCTGCGGGCGAAAAACAAAATGCGAGCAGCACAATCCGGAAAATTGGGCGGCGGAGTTTCATTTCTGTATCCCTTCTGACTCCGACGAGCTTACTGCGAATGCTTGATCGTGGGTAGGGGACGCAAGGGGAGCGAAGGCACGGAGGGAGACAGAAGCAAATTTCAAATTGAAAATTTCAGATTTCAAATGAGGCAAAGGCAATCGCCGGCGAAGGGACCCGCGGGAGGTTGAGCTGCAGCAATGAACTAAGAGCTTGCGCGGGTGAGGCTGCGCAAGCGGTGGCGCGTTGCGCCGTCTTGAATTCCCAGCCCTCCCGGGCTGGGCTAAATTGTGCCGCGCCTACGGCGCTGGGTGAGTTTTCCGTGGCGGGGGTGATGAGCAATTTCAAATTGAAAATTTCAAATTTCGAATGAATTCAAAAGAAGAGATAGGCAAAGAGCGCTAGCAATTGCAGATTTCGCATGAAGGGGAAACGGAAACTGCCGGATGGAAAAGAGTTGGATGCTACGGCGTTTCCGAAGGGGATGAACGGTTTCGGGGCCTTGGGCAAGCTGACGTTTGCAACGGACGGCTCTGGGCGGAAAATAATGTATCCGTAATACACCTGATATACGGCGTAGTGTTGCGAGCCTTAGACTGATGCTTCCCGGTCCGCAAATCTGATTTTCAAATCCGCTTGAGGCTAATGGAATGAGGGACTTGGTGGGGCGACTTTGGGCTGACGAGAATGGACAAGATTTGACTGAGTATGCGTTGTTGCTGGCGCTGTTGGCGCTGGGGGCGATTGCTACGGTGCGCACGCTGGCGACGACTGTGAATAGTGTGTTTCAGAATTCGGCTAGTAATATTGCGACGGCGGCGGGGGGTTGAGGGTGTAAGGGCGCGTGGAGTGCGGCGGCGTTGGAAGAAGGCGAAGAACGCTTGCGGGGCGAGACAAGCAATTGTGATTGTGCTGCGCTTTGCGTTGAGGCGCAGGCAGGATTGCCTGTGCTACTGAAAGGCGCCTGCTGCGGGAAAGCTGGATGTTCGACAGTAGATGCAGGCCGTGCCTGGCGAACGACCTTGGCGTTGTCGAGGCATTTATCGGGATTGAGAATTCAAAGGCGAACATTGGTAGCGCGGTTTCGGTGGATGGCGCGTGCGTGCTGATGGCGCGTTCGGGCACGGCATGCCGTGCCCCTACTGGGGAAAAAACAACGACGAGAACCAAGAACGTGGTCGCGGCTGCGCCGAGCATCAGCGATCGAGGTGTGTTTTTGCGTTGGCACAGGCAGGAATGCCTGTGCTACTGAAGGGCGACTTCGAAGTCAAAAGAGCCGGCGGGACGCCGGCGTTACGGAATGGCACAGGAGGCGTGAATCGACGCCGAGGTCTGGGTCGGTCGATTACGGAGTGGCGAGTTCGATTAGGGTGTTGCCGCCTTGCTGGCGGGCTTCGTCTATGCCGGCTTCGGCGCGATTCATCCATTCGGTGACGCGGTCTTCGGTTTCGTCGCCTGGGCGAGAGGTGGATTGGGCGACGACGGCGCTGACGGTGAGGTCTTGGGCGCCCCAGGAAGGGTGGACGGTGGCGGCGACGTTGCGAAGTTTTTCGGCGAGGGCCTTTGCGTTTTCGAAATTTGTGTCGGGCAGGATGAAGACGAGAGACCACGCGGTGTATTTCACGGCGACGTCCGTTTGACGGACGGCTGAAGAAACGGCGCGGGCGAGCTGCTCGATGAAGTGATCCACGGCTGCGTCACCGTGCTGGCGCAAGAGATCCCCACCACGATCCACGTGCAGGACAATCAGCGAGAGCGCCGTGCCCTGCGAGCGCGCGCGATTTGATTCCATCAGCAGACAATCCACGTAGGCGCCACGGCTGAGAAGACCGGTGCGTTCGTCGGCAACCGCGAGAGAACGGACGAGCGAGCGGAGACGGGTGTGGTTGACGGAAAGCACGAGCTGATCGCCGACGGCTTGCAGGAAGAAGCTTTCGTTAGGTTTCCAGCGGCGGGCTTGCGATGTGCCGACGATGAGGGCGCCGGCTGGAAGCTGCGTTTCTTTGTCGGTGAGAATGACGCCGAGCGCGGAAGTGAGGCCGAGATCGCCGAGAGCCGGGCTGGTGGAGGAGTTGAGCTCGACTCCGCCGAGCGCGTCGGGAGACATTCTTGAAATTACATCGGCGAGGGCGTTGATTCGCTGCGCGCCGGCGGTCTGAAATCCGGCGGCGGCGTACTCGGCGGTTAAATGTGATTCACCCGAACCGCCGATGGTGACGAGGCAGCGCGAGACGGCGAGATGCTTGCCGGTTTCTGTGGCGGTGGAGGTGAGGACTTCGCGCGGAGTGGATTGGCGATACATCAGGCGATTGATTTCGGCGATGGCGGCGAGATCGCGGTGAGTTTCCGCCGGGGCGGAAGGGTTGACTGCGGCTGGAGGAGGAGAGGGCATGTGGATCACGAGCGGCGTCGGTGCGGTTGGCGCCGGCTTGGGAGCGGGCTTTGGCGGAGCGCCTTTGGGCCACCAATTGGCGCGATCGTAGAGCGAGCGGAGGCGCTCGTTTTTTTCTTCTTCGCCGGGAAAAAGTTCGGCGATGCGCTGCAGGCGTTCGACGGCTTTGGACTGAAGCGAATACTGGAGGAAGATTTCGACCTGCACGCTGAGATCTTCGAGAGCCTGTTGGGCGCGAGCTTCTTCGGTGACCGGGCCAGTGGCCGCGGCCTGATCGGAACCTGCGCCGGTGAAGCCGTCGGTGCGAGTGGAAACGGTGGCGGCCTTGGCGGCACGGGCGAGAATATTTTGGAGAAAGGTGGGATCGGCTTTGCCTTCGAGGCGGGCGATGCGTTCGTGATTGCGGTAGTCGTAAGGATCGATATCGACGAGGCGATCGAGCGAATCGCAAGCGGGTTTGATCTGGCCGGCTTCGAGGTAGAGGTCGAAGAGGCGGACGAGGGCGTCGAAATATTTCGTTTCGCGATTCAATTCCTCGTAGAGGTGGGCGACGACTTCGGCGACGGGTAGAGAGGTGGAATACGTGGCGGCCATCTGGTCCATGTGGGCGACGAGTTCGGTTTCGCGGCGGTGGCTGCGCATCAGATCTTTTGTTTGGACGAGAAGCGTGGCGGCCTTGGCTTCGTCGCCGCTCAGGATGTAAGCGCCGGCCAGTTCGAAGAGTTTCGAGAATCCTTCCGGTTTTTGCTTGTAGTAGGCTTCGAAAATTTCGCGGGAGCGGTCGAGGCGGTGGGTGCGGAGGAGCGCTTCGCCGAAGAGGGCGAGGAAGGCGGTGTCTTTTTCGTTGGCGGCGATGGGATCGAGGAGCTCAACGCAGCCTTCGGCGTCGCCTTTGCGGAGGCGCGCTTCGGCGAAGAGCAGAGCGCCGGTGCGATCGTCGGGCGAAAGCTGGTGGGCGCGGTCGAAATATTCGATGGCTTCATCGAGTCCACCGGATGCCTGGGTGAGCTGACCGGCGCGAAGATAACTGCGCGTGGCGAGATCGCGATGGCCGAGGCGTTCGGCTAATTCGCCGAGGATCACATGTCGGCCGGGATTTTCGGGATCGAGGAGCGCGATGCTTTCATAGCACGCGAGCGCTTCGATATCACGGGCCTGCTGCTGGTAGAGCTGCGCGGCTGCGCCGAATTGTTCGATGGCTTCGCCGGTGCGGTTTTGCTTTTGCAGGAGCTGGCCGTATTGCATCAGGCGATCGGGCGGCTGGGGGAAGGAGCGCAAGAAACGCGTGAAGATGGCGGTGGCTTTGGAAGCGTCTCCCGTTTCCACCAAGCGATCGAATTGCGAGCCGTAATATTGGGCGGCGAGTGCGGGTTCGCCGAGGCGCGTGTAGATATCGGCGAGCGCCTGGACCGCTTCCTGATTGGAGGGAACTTCGTCGAGCACCGCCTGATATTCGACAGTGGCTTCGCGAAGTTTATTCTTCTCGAGGAGGCGGCGCGCTTTCTCGAAATGTTTGTTGACGTCTGCTATCGACATGGAGTGCGCGCACTGACGATCGGGACAGGCTGGGGAAGTCCATCCAATCGCCCTCGCCGAGGCTTTCGCCGCGGTTTCACCCGGCGCGCGGGTGGAGTTTCAACTATACATCGGAGAATGAGGCTGGCTCACCGGGAAATCGTGGAGGCGTTGCAATGCCAGCAGCATTGAGTGGCTGCTAGGCGAGGGACTGGTTACCCGGGCAAGAACGCACACGCAGCGAATCGTTCCGTTCGCCGTCGCCTTTAGAAACTGCGACGGCGAAAAGAACGACAGCGCGCGCGAGGCAAGCATTTGCGATTTGCGATGCTTGCAAATTGGGGCACAGGCAGGATTGCCTGTGCTACCTAGGCAACGGGACGAACTTCGCTGGGAAGATGGCTGACGCGTTCGCGCATATCTTTTAGGGAGAGGCCGCTGCGCACGAGCGCCGCGAAGCCGAGGAAAACGAAGGGGAGGTTGAGCGCGAGGAAGGCGAAGATGGAAAAGCCGGTGGCGGTGGATTTTTCAATGTCGAACCAGCCGAGGCCGAGAACGCAAAAGAATTGCCACGCGCCGATATTGGCCGGAGCGTTGGGAAGCGAAACGCCGAGGTTGATGACGAGCAATACGACGACGGCGGCGAAGAATGGAAGATGCAGCTTGTAACCCTGCATGACGGCCCACAACCCACCCACCTGGCAGGCCGGCATGAGCAATGAAAAAAGAATCGCGGGGTAAAAGCTGGGAGAAGTTCCCATGGCGTGGAGATCGACGAGTGCGCTCATAAACTTTCCCGGTAGGCGCGCTTTTCTGCCTTCAAACGATTGCCTATCGCCCAGCTTCACTTCGAGGTAGAGAATGAGCGCTACGACGACGCCGAGAAGGACGAGCGTGACGATGGCCAGCGTATAGACAATTTTTCTGAACTGCTGCAAGTCAACCATCAAGGAGGCCACGGCCAGCGCGGCCACTGCGATCACCAAATCGATCAGGCGCTCGACGCCCACGGAGCCGAGCACGCGACCGATGCTGATGTCTTCTGAATTGGAAAGCAGATAGCTGCGCAGGAGCTCGCCAGGCCGCAGGGGAAAAACGAGATTGGCGAAGAGGCCGGCGTAGACCGAGCGAATGGCTTTCGTGATCCGTACCTTGCCGAACGGGCTGAGAAGAAATTTCCAGCGAGCCGCCTGCACGACGTAACTGAGAACGTCGAAACCCATGCCGAGAAGGACCCACTTGTAGTCCACCTTGGCGAGGTCGCGAAGGGCCTTCATGATGTGGAAGTCGTGCAAGACCCAGACGAGGCAGGCGATAGCGAGGCCATAGCCCAGAATCTTGGGAACCTGAGTGGGTTCTTGAGGCGTCGGTTCGAACATGGCTTTCAAGGAAAAGACGGCGCACGGACCGCCGTTTCCTCGTCGTTTTTCCGCACTTTAGAATCTTAGGATGGTGGCGCCCCCGCCGTCACGCCCCCGGCGGGCTCGAAATCCGCTACAGCCTACGACAAGAGGTAGCCACAGGCAATCCGTGACTTTGCCTGATGTTCGCGGGGGTACTACTGCTGCGATTGGGCGGAATGGCTGGTATCATCGAGCCGCGGAAAACTTCAGAATCAGAACCAGGGGGCAAGCGGCGATGGCTGAACCAACGAAAGAAGAGTTGATGGCGCGGATTGCGGAGCTTGAGAAGCAGACCGGTTCGCGCAAGCGCGGGGTGATTGATTTCAAAGTGGGGGAGAAGGGCGGAGTGAGCGTATACGGGCTTGGGCGCTTTCCGGTGACGCTTTATTACGAGCAGTGGATCCGGCTGCTCGATGCGGCGGCGGATTTGCGGGCGTTTCTGGAGGAGAATAAGAGCAGGTTGAAGTTGAAGGATCAGCAGTAGGGAAGCGATGTGAGATGCGGAGCCCAATTGTCATCCGCGCACGGATGTCCCTCGGTAACCAGTTTGATTCTTAGCGCGGGTGGCCGCAGATTCGGAGAAAGGCCCACGACGAGAAAGGCGTCGTCGTGGCTACCACTTCAGGGGCTAAAGCCCCACCCCGCATATTTGCTTTATGTCGCCCCTGAAGGGTCGACCCACAAGGCGTCTCGCGCCAGGGCATTTTGGACGACGATGACTATCGCCTCGTCTTCGTAGTAACTCATTGAGGAATTCGGCAGCAGTTTGGCCATCGCTCCTGGCGATTGGCGGTCTATCGTAGTGGTCCAGCCATATAACCAGGCCTTCCAAAGGCCCTATCGAGGCACTTATGTCGAATAGTCCTATTGTGAGCTCGGCGCACCGGCCATCGCGCCGGAGCACGCGGCTGAGCGAAGCGATCCTTATGCGCGTGGAAGGCGTGGACTCCTATCGCGGGCCGTACAGCGAAGAAGTCTCCACGGTGAGCGTGAGCGCGCACGGCTGCAAATATTATTCGAAGCACCAGGTGCTGTCGAACGCGCTGGTGATTCTGGAGATGAAAGGGAACAAGCCCGATGCCAAGCCGGTGTCGGCGCGCGGCCGCGTGAAGTGGGTTGCGGGACTGCAAGGCGGCGTCTTCGAGACGGCCGTGGAGCTGGAGGATCCAGGTAACGTGTGGGGAGTCGCTGCGCCACCGAAGGATTGGCTGCCGTTCTGCGGTCCGCGGACGATTGAGATTGATACGGCGAAATCGAAGCCGTTTGCTGTGCCGCGGCATGAACCGGCTGCGCCGGCGGCCGCGAATGTGAAAGATGCAGCAGCTCCAACGATGAGTGGAAATCGTGCGGCGACGCCTGGCGCGGCCGAAAACAGCGCGCGACAAACGATCGCATCGGTCGCGCGTCCGATGGGCCAGTTGATGGGCGATTTTCAGCAGCAGATGGAGACAATGCTGGCTGAAGTGGCCACCGCGGCGGTGCGCGAAAAAACGACGGCGATGTTGAACGACATTCACAGCAAGCTCCGGCAAGAGGCAAAAGAGATTCTTGCCGAGACGACTGCCTCTCAAGCCGGGCCATGGATTGAGCAGGCTCTGAAGCAAATGAAAATTTCGGGCCAGGACACGGCGCAGAGGCTGCATGCGCAGTGGATGAAGAAGGTGGAGTTGGACCTGGCTACGTCGCTGCAACAGATCGAAACGCGGCGGCAGGAAATGGAAGAGCTTTCGCGCAACCTGGCCGCCAACTCGCTGCAAAAAGTGGAGAATGTGCTTGAGGCCTCGCGCAAGGATGGGGTGGATCGAATTGTGGCGCGGCTGAAAGAACAGGTGACGCCGATCGTGGAGGAAACGCGGAAAGCCGCGGCGGAACTCACCAGGCGGAAAGAGGAGATCGACAAGCTGATCGGGCAATCCGTGGAAACAGCTACCGCGAGACTCGAAGAGGTGTGCGCAAAGTTCGACAAGCAATTCGATAGCGTGCTGCGGACGCGCATCGAATCGGCGCGGCAGGAAATGGAACGCGCCGGCATGGCAGCCACCGATTTGGCGCTGAACAATTTGCGTATTACTTCGCAGCAGCATCAGGAGCGGTCGCAGGCGCAGCTTCGCGAGCAGTTGAACGGCGTTTCGGACTCGGTGTTGAGGGAAGTGAGCGGCCAGGCGGCGGAGGCGTCGCGGCAGTTCGCGGGGGAAATGAAGAAGCAGAGCCGCGACCATCTGGAATTTGTGAGCGGGGCGATTTCGGAATTGGCGAAGGGCATCGGGAAATTGTCGAAGGAATAGGGCGGCCAGGCAGGCCACTCTTGGGACGTGGCTATGGAAAATCTGATCGAAGCACCTTCTGAGGTTCGGGTTATTGGAGATAGCGCGGCTTGCGGTATGGCGTCGTGCGATGAAGGCGCTGCCATTGCGTTGCGGGGAACGCCACTGTGCGTGCGGCATTTCATTCCCGTGTGCACGCAAGAGATCGAATCGCGGGGCGAGCGGCTGAAGAACGGGCTCTACGACGAGGCAGCCACGCTGGCGTTCAAGAATTTCATTTCGGCGTGCGCCGAGCAGGCCAGCCGTTTCATTCAGGATGATGGCTTTACTGACGGATCGACGAAGAGCCGGCTGGAGGAGTTTCTTCGGCGCGTGTCGCAATCAGGGCAGCGGCTTCGGCGGAGCCCGCGGATGAGTTCTTCTGTGCCGATTTTTCTGCGGCGTGAGGATTCCGGACGCACGTGGGAAGAGGAAACGTGGACGATTACGGTGAGCCAGCACGGAGCGTCACTGGTGTGCCGGCACCCCGTGGAGACGGGCGGAGCGCTGGTGCTCTCGCGCCGGGATCGCGCGAATCGCGTGCAGGCGCGCGTGGTTTACTGCCGCTATAATTCGGAAGGCTGGCGCGAAATTGGCGTCGAACTGCTGGACCGCGACGATTTTTGGGGGTTGTCGCAGGCGGCGCGGATGCAGCCTTCGGTGCGGCCCGCGTAATTCTTTCGGTGGCAGTCCGCTGCAACACAGAGTTCCTTCATAAGAGAGTAGGCACTCTCTCGTTCAAGACACGAACTTTGAGACAATTGCTTCCGCGAATGCGCGATTGCACGGAGCGGTGCGCGTGAAGATCCTCGAGACGGAGCGGCTGATATTGCGGCGGATGGAGGTGGAGGATGCTCAGTTTATATTTGAGCTTGTGAATGAGGCGGCATTTATTCGGAATATTGGTGACAAGGGCGTGCGGACGCTGGAAGACGCGCGGAATTATATTTTGAACGGGCCGGTGGCGAGCTATGCGAAGTTTGGATTCGGATTGTATCTGGTGACGCTGCGGGAAACGGGCGAGGCGATCGGAATTTGCGGGTTGCTGAAACGCGATTCGCTGGAGGACGTGGATGTCGGTTTTGCGTTGCTTGAAAAATTCCGGCGAAGAGGCTTCGCTTACGAATCGGCGGCCGCGGTGATGGAGTATGGGCGAAACGCGCTAGCGTTGAAGCGGATCGTGGCAATTACTTCACCGGACAATGAAGGATCGATTCGCGTGCTGGAAAAGATTGGTTTGCGATTCGAGAAAATGATTCGCATGCCGGGGTCGGATGAAGACACGCGATTGTTTGTGCCGCGCAGCTGAAGTCTGCGAATGGATTCCTTGGGAATTGACATGCTCAGGCTGAAAACCGAGCGGCTCATCTTGAGGGAATGGAGCGAGGCGGACCGGGAGCCGTTTGCGCGAATAAACGCGGATTCGCGGGTGATGGAATATCTGGGTGAGCCGATGTCGCGGAAGCAGAGCGACGAAGTGGCTGACCGAATCGAAGCGCATTTCCGGGCGCACGGATTTGGGCTTTGCGCCGTGGAACTGGCCGAAAGCGGCGAGTTTATTGGATTCATCGGGCTGGCTGTGCCGACGTTCGAGGCGGCGTTCACTCCGTGCGTCGAAATCGGCTGGAGGCTCGCGGCCGAATACTGGGGCGCGGGGCTTGCCACGGAAGGCGCGCGCGAAATTGTGCGTTATGCATTCGAAGAGCTGGGGCTGGCAGAGTTAGTTTCGCTGACGACGATTCGGAATGAACGTTCGCGGAGGGTGATGGCGAAGCTGCGCATGACGCACGACGCAACTGAGAATTTCGATCATCTGAAATTGCCTGCTGGCCATCCGCTGCGCCGGCACGTGCTGTACCGGCTGACGCGCGAGAAATGGGTCAATCAGCTGCCCCGTAGCACGCTCGGAGCCGGCAACGATTCGCGCTAAGCCTTCTTTTCGTGCTTCTTGAAAATCACTGACGATTCGTCGTGAGCCTGCTTTGAAAACTCGAAAGCTTTCGCGGCGTATTCCATCGCCTGCCGCGATTGTTCGTGGGCTGTAAGATGGTCTTCTTTGTCATGGTGCGCGGCGGCGGCCTGGTGCGCGTGCGCGGCGAGCATGTGAAACTCGGCTGCGCGTTGATGCGAATCGTTTGCCATCGTATCTCCCCGATCCCTTCCGTATTCGAATGACGCTGTTAGTGTATCGCAGCGAGGACATGCCGCGAAATTCACGCGGCGCCGACCGCGATGCCGCGGTGAGAGCGAAAAGGATTGCAGGCGACAGGCGCGAAGTGTATATCTCTTTCTTCTTTCCTGGCATCTCGGCCTCCGACCCAAGCAATTGTTCCGCGCTGGCGGAAATTCATCTTGAGGTGAAACATGAGCGACGCGACTATTGGGGATGTGGCGAAAAAAGTGACCGGCTGGTCGATTGCGATTAGCGTGCTGATGATCATTGCAGGCCTTCTTGCGATTCTGCTGCCGCTCGAAGCGGGCATCGCAGTGAATATTTTTGTGGGCTGGATGCTGATTTTCGCGGCGGCGGCGCATTTTGTTTATGCCTGGTCAACACGCGGCACGGGCGGCGTGATCTGGAAAGTGCTGGTGGGAATTTTGTATGGGGTGATCGGGTTCTATTTGCTGGAGCATCCGGCGCGCGGGCTTGCAACGTTGACGCTGGTACTGGCGTATTACCTGCTGATTGAAGGCGTGATGGAAATTATTCTTTTCTTTCAGCACCGCTCGGGCCCCGGCGCAGTGTGGTTTCTGCTGGACGGAATCGTAACGCTCATCCTCGGCTTTCTCGTTTGGCGAACGTGGCCCTCGAGCACGGAATGGGTGATTGGCACGCTAGTGGGATTGAGCATTCTCTTCAGCGGGACCACGCGGCTGATGCTTTCGCTCGCCGCGCGGCGGGTTCTTACGAAGTTGGCCTAATCCAGCCGTCTCAGAATTTTCGAAACTTGCGAATCTTTATATCTACGCCGCGCGTTGCATCTGCGTACGCGCGCCTGACTCCGCTGGCTCAGTGCTGTAAACTGTGGCACACTCGATAGTTTGAGAGGCGCGGCTTGTGCGCGCGCGTGTGCCGCCGGGCGCGTTTTGCGGCGCGCCGTCCGACGAACCACAGCCTCAGAGAGCACCCGAGCAAATACATACAATGGACCCGCAGTACATTCGGAATTTCTGCATCATCGCGCACATCGACCACGGCAAATCAACGCTGGCTGACCGGTTGCTGGAGTTGACCGGCGCTCTCAGCCAGCGCGAAATGACTGCGCAGGTGCTCGATTCGATGGACCTGGAGCGCGAGCGCGGAATCACGATCAAGGCAAAAAGCATTCGCCTGCATTACACGGCGCGCGACGGGCATGAATACCGGCTCAATCTGATTGATACTCCCGGCCACGTGGATTTTTCTTATGAAGTTTCGCGGGCGCTTTCGGCATGCGAGGGCGCGCTGCTTGTGGTGGATGCGAGCCAGGGCGTGGAGGCGCAGACGGTGGCGAATGCGTTTCTGGCGTCGCGACACAATCTGACGATCGTTCCGGTAATCAACAAGATCGATTTGCCGGCGGCGCGGCCGGATCACGTGAAAGAACAGATCGAGAATGTGCTGGCGATTCCGGCGGATGAGGCGCAGCTGATCAGCGCGAAGAGCGGAATCGGCGTCGACGAAGTGCTGGAAGAAATTGTGCGGCACGTGCCGCCACCGAAAGGCTCGGCGGAAAATCCGCTGCAGGCGCTGATTTTTGATTCCTGGTTCGATTCGTATCGCGGCGCGGTGGTGCTGGTGCGCGTGATGGAAGGCCGGATCACGAAACACATGAAAATTCGGCTGTGCGCGAGCAACGAAGTGTATGAGGTGGAAGATCTTGGCGTGCTGACGCCGAAGCCTATCGTGCTCGAAGAGCTGTCCGCGGGCGACGTGGGCTTCATCATCGCGAATATCAAGCGCGTGGCCGACGCGCGCGTGGGCGACACGGTGGTGGAGGCGGATCGTCCTGCGCCGGCGCTGCCCGGATTCGAAGCGATCAAGCCGATGGTGTTCGCGGGGATGTATCCGGTGAACGCGAGCGATTATGAAGTGCTGCGCGACGCGCTGGGGAAATTGCAGTTGAATGACGCGGCGTTTTTCTACGAACCGGAAAATTCGGTGGCGCTGGGCTTCGGTTTCCGCTGCGGCTTTCTCGGGCTTCTGCACATGGAAATCGTGCAAGAACGGCTCGAGCGTGAATTCAATATCGAGCTGATCACCACGGCGCCGAGCGTGCAGTATCGCATCACGAATACGGCAGGAGAAGTAGTCGAGGTAGACAACCCAACGAAATTTCCGCCGCCCGGCTCGATTCAGAAAATCGAAGAGCCGATGCTCACCTCGATGATCATCACGTCGGAAGAATCCGTGGGCGGCGTGCTGGCGCTGTGCGAAGAAAAGCGGGGCGTGCAGAAGAAATTCGAATATCTGTCGCCGACGCGGATCATGCTGACGTACGAGATGCCGCTGAACGAAATCGTGCTCGATTTTTACGACCGGTTGAAGAGTGTTTCGCGGGGTTATGCGTCACTCGATTATCATTTGTCGGGCTATCACGAATCCGATCTTGTGAAGCTCGATGTGCTGGTGGGCGGCGAACCTGTGGATGCGCTGACGGTAATTTGCCACCGCGACCAATCCTATGAGCGCGGGCGAGACCTTGTTTCGCGTTTGCGGAAACTTATTCCGCGGCAGATGTTCGAAGTTCCCATCCAGGCCGCCATCGGGAGCCGCGTGATCGCGCGCGAGACAATCAGCGCGATTCGCAAAAACGTGATCGCCAAGTGCTACGGCGGCGATATTTCGCGCAAGCGCAAACTGCTGGAGAAGCAAAAGGAAGGCAAGCGGCGCATGAAGCGGGTGGGGCGCGTGGATATTCCGCAGGAGGCTTTCCTGGCAGTCCTCAAAGTTTCCGGCGGGATTAACGACGAAGAGTAGTCCTTTTGTGTGTGACCCGCCTAGGCGTCCTTCTTGTGCTTAACGGTGGCGCCGAGTTCGCCGCGCGCGAGGCGCACTGCGATATCTTCGCCGAGCGCGACCTGATCGGCTGAACGGAGCACCTTCCCTGATGCGTCGTAGGCGATGGCGTAGCCTCGTTCGAGGATGCGGAATGGGCTGCGCTCTTCGAGTTGCAATTTGGCGGCTTCGAAGCGCTGGCGCTTCCCTGCCAAGAGGCGTCCAGCACGAGTCTCTAATTCAGCAACACGCTTCTCCACCACATGACGCCAGCGCGCCACTCGTGCGCGTAGATCGAGCGCTGCAAAACGAACTTGCGCCGTGCCGTACATCCTGCGTTTGCGCGTCATCGTTCGCTCGAGCGCTGCGATCAACGCAAGGTGATGCTGATCGATCCGGCGGCGCACGACCACAGCGCGGGCACGCAGGTCGAACGATCCAATTTGCGCGCTCGCCTTCGTGACTCGCTGCCGGTTGGTGCCGAGCCTCAAGCGCAAGCCGATCACTAGCGACGACGACAGCTCGTCCACCTGCTGGCGCCGCCTGCGCACCAGAATCTCGAGTTGGCGAAAGCCGCGATGGGTTTGTAGGTCGCGCACGCGATGGCGGCGCTCGGAAAACCAGTAGCGAATCTGCTGCACCAGGTGCCTCTGGTGCTCGGCAATGTGCCGCTCGAATTCCTGGCGCGAGCGCACAACAAGCTCTGCTGCGGCGGAAGGCGTGGGCGCGCGCAGGTCGGCGACAAAATCGGCAATCGTGAAATCAGCTTCATGGCCGACGCCGGTAATCACAGGAATTTCAGACGCAACAATCGCGCGCGCGACTACTTCTTCATTGAACGCCCACAAATCTTCGAGCGAGCCGCCGCCACGCGCCACGATCAACACATCCGCAAATTTCGCGCGAGTGAAATAATTTACGGCGGCAGCGATTTCTTTTGCGGCGCCGTCGCCCTGCACTTTCACCGGATAGAGCCGCACATGCGCATTGGGAAAGCGGCGCTTCAGAACGCGAAGAATGTCGCGGATGGCAGCGCCCGTGGGAGACGTGACGATACCTATACATCGCGGCAAAACGGGAAGAGGCTTCTTGCGCGATTCGTCGAAAAGGCCTTCTTCCTGCAGGCGCTTCTTCAGTTGTTCGAATGCAAGCTGCAAGGCGCCCAGGCCAACCGGCTCGATGTTCGTGACGTAGATCTGATATTCGCCGCGTACATCGTAGACGCTGATTGAGCCGCGCACCGTAACGTGCAAGCCGTCTTCGGGCCGGAACTTCAGGCCGCGCGCTTGATCGCGGAAACAGATGCAGCGGATCTGTGCGTGCGCGTCCTTCAGGGTGAAATAGAGATGGCCGGACTGTGCGGCGCGGAAATTCGAAACTTCGCCCTCGACCCAGATGTCGAAAAAAGCGCTTTCGAGCAGGTCGCGGATGCGGTCAGTAAGTTCGCTGATTTTCCACACGCGCCGCTCGGGCATCAGATTGAAAAGCGAGGCCTGACTCATGTTGTTGTCACCGGAATCCTAGCGCCGGAACAAATTTATAACCCAGAGAATCAGCGTGAGCGCGACGCTGAGCACGATGCAAGTGACAATCGGAAAATAGAAGCTGCTGTTTTTGCCTTGGTAGGCGATATCGCCGGGAAGGTGTCCGAGGCGAAAAGGCAAGCGCCCGCCGAATGCAAAGAATGCGCCAATAACAACAAGGACGATTCCACTAAGGAGCAGCAGCTTCCCGAGTTCGCGCATTGGTTCCAAAGTAATCAACCTAGGAAGTATTCTACTCGAATCGAACCGTTCTCTGGAAAACGAGCCGACAATCGCGGGGTGGGGCGAGAGTCTTTTGTAGCGCCACCCTTTAGGGTGGCAGGGGTGGCTTCCGCAGCATGTGAGATTAACTTCCACATCAAACCCTGCCGGTCTGAAGACCGGCGCTACAGAAGACTAACGGCGAGGCTAAACGAGTTCGTCTCCTGCGAAGAAATAACTGATCTCGAAGGCGGCGGTGTCGGGCGCGTCCGAACCGTGCGTGCAATTGTTCTGGATGCTCGTGCCGAGTTCTTTGCGAATCGTGCCGGGGGCGGCTTTAGCGGGGTCGGTGGCACCCATCGTGTCGCGCCATTTCGCGATCGCGCCTTCGGCTTCCAGAACCATCACGACCACTTTGCCCGAGCTCATAAATTCTGTAAGGTCTTTGAAGAAGGGGCGCTCGCGATGAACCGCATAGAATCCTTCCGCTTGCGCTTTCGTGAGGCGCATGGATTTGATCGCCACGATTTGAAATTTCGCTGCATGAATACGGCTCAGTATGTCCGCAGAAATTCCGCGGCCAACGGCATCGGGCTTGATGATTGCTAAGGTGCGCTGGGATCCCAAGAGATTCTTCCTCCGTTTTGATTTCGTCGCGGTCGAATACTTAACGTCTGTTGCGCTTTTTTGATTTGCTCGATGATTTTTTCTTTGCCGCGGCTGTTGGTTTTGCGCTCGATTTGGACTTCGAACGGGTCATCACGCGCGCAATTGTTTCGCCGATATCGGCGGGGCTTTGGATGGTGTGAATGCCAGCGGCTCGCATCGCTTTGTACTTTTCGATGGCGGTTCCGTGCCCGCCGCTGATGATCGCTCCAGCGTGCCCCATGCGACGGCCGGGCGGGGCGGTTTGTCCAGCGATGAATCCGACGACCGGCTTCTTGACATGTTTTTTGATGTATTCAGCCGCAACTTCTTCGGCGTTGCCGCCAATTTCGCCGATCATCACGATCGCGTGCGTGTCGGGATCGTCATTGAACATGCGAATCGAATCGAGAAAGCTGGTGCCAATGATTGGATCGCCGCCGATGCCGATGCAGGTTGATTGACCAATTCCAAGCTGCGTCAACTGGCCGACCGCTTCGTAGGTAAGCGTGCCGCTGCGGCTGACGACGCCGACATTTCCCTGCTTGTGAATCGATGCGGGCATGATGCCCATCTTGCATTTTCCGGGCGAGATCACGCCCGGGCAATTCGGCCCGATCAAACGCGTCTTTGAATCTTTCATCGCGGCGGCCACGCGCACCATGTCGAGCACTGGCACGCCTTCGGTGATGCAAATCACGAGCGGCAAATTTGCGTCGACAGCTTCGAGGATCGCATCGGCGGCGAACGGAGGCGGAACGAAAATAATCGAAGCGTTCGCGCCCGTTTTTGCGACGGCTTCGGCAACCGTGTTGAATACGGGCACGCCGAGATGTTTTGTGCCGCCTTTGCCAGGCGTAACACCCGCGACAACTTTTGTGTCGTAATCCAGCATCTGCTGCGCGTGAAAGCTTCCTTCGCGGCCGGTGATGCCTTGCACGACGACGCGCGTGTTTTTGTCAATCAGAACGCTCATCGCCCACCTTCCGCGAGCGCGACGACTTTCTGTGCCCCGTCTTTCATGCCCTTTGCGATCGTGAAATTGAAGCTTGAGTTGCGCAAAATTTCCTGGCCTTTCTCGACGTTGGTGCCTTCCATGCGAACAACCACCGGCACTTTGAATTTCAGCTCTTTCGCGGCATTTACAACGCCACTTGCCAGCACGTCGCAGCGGAGAATACCCCCGAAAATATTAACGAACACGGCTTTCACGTTGGGATCGCTGAGCAAAATACGAAACGCGTTCTTCACCTGCTCTTCGGAAGCGCCACCGCCTACATCGAGGAAATTCGCCGGGCTGCCGCCGCTCAACTTGATGATGTCCATCGTGGCCATTGCCAGGCCGGCGCCGTTGACCATGCAGCCTACGGTGCCATCGAGCTTGATGTAGTTCAGTTTGAATTTCGAGGCTTCGACTTCTAGCGGCGTTTCCTCTTCGAGATCGCGCAGATCCTTGAATTCGGGATGGCGGTAGAGCGCGTTGTCGTCGAAGGTGACTTTCGCATCGAGGGCCACCAGACGGCCATCGCCGGTGACGACACACGGATTAATTTCCACAAGCGATGCGTCCGTCTCCATGAACGCGCGATAGAGCGATTGAAGAAACGGCACCGCCGCGTTCACAACTTCCGGAGCGAGGCCGAGTCCGAAAGCGAGTTTGCGCGCTTGAAACGGCAGCAGGCCGGTAGCGGGATGAATCGTCTCGCGCAGAATCGCTTCGGGATTGTCCTTGGCGACTTCTTCGATTTCCATTCCGCCGGCGGTGCTGGCCATAAACACGGGTGCACCAACCGCGCGATCCACCAGAATACTGAGATAAAGCTCGCGCTTGATGTCGAGGCCTTCTTCGATCAGCAGGCGGCGAACGATGCGCCCCTCCGGGCCCGTTTGCGGGGTGACGAGATTCATTCCGAGGATGCGTTCGGCGTGCGCGGAAGCTTCGTCGGCTGATTTCGCAAGCTTTACGCCGCCTGCTTTTCCGCGCCCGCCTGCGTGAATTTGCGCCTTCACGACGACGACCGGGGTACCAAGCCGCTGGGCCACCGCGCGTGCTTCGTCTTTTTTGAAAACCACTTCGCCGCGCGGAACCGGCACGCCAAATTTCGCCAGGATCGCTTTGGCCTGATACTCGTGGATCTTCATTCCTGCTCCATCGGCTTTCGGAAGCTCGCCTTGAATAGTGCTAGTATTTTATGCTCGCAAAAGCTACTAAGTTTACTTGGAACGTCGAGGACGAGCAAGGAGCGGTGTGGCTCTCGAAATGAAACTTAGCATGCGGGAAATTCAGCGATCCGTGCCTCGTGTGTGCGCCGTTGTTTTGACTCCATGATCCTCGAAGCGCTAGAAAAAATCGTTGCTGACGAAGATTTGACGCGCGCCGAGGCCGAAGCCGCGATGGAAGATATTCTGGCGGGACGTGCGAGCGATGCGCTGATTGCGGGCCTGCTCACGGCGCTGCGCATTAAGGGCGAGACAGTTGATGAGGTTGTCGGCTTCGCGAAAGCGATGCGCCGCCACGCGACGCCGATTTTCCCGGCCGGGCGCGTCGAGAAAAACGACGTGCTGGTCGACACGGCCGGGACGGGCGGCGATGCAGCAGGCACGTTCAATATCTCAACCGCTGCTTCGTTTGTGATCGCGGGCGCCGGTGTGCGCGTTGCGAAACATGGCAATCGCTCGGTTAGTTCGCGCTGCGGCTCGGCTGATGTGCTGGAGGCACTCGGCGCGAGAATCGACTTCGCGCCGGACCGTGTGGCACGCTCGATCGAGGAAATCGGGATTGGATTCATGTTCGCCCCAGCGATGCACGCTGCCACGCGACATGCCATGCCGGTGCGACGCGAACTCCGCATGCGCACCGTGTTCAACCTGCTCGGCCCGCTGACGAATCCCGCCGGAGCATCGGTGCAGATCGTTGGAGTGTATGACCCGAGTCTCACCGAGTTGGTCGCGCGAGCGCTCGGGGAACTGGGCGTGCGGCGTGCGTTTGTTTTTCATGGCGCCGAAGGCCTCGACGAAATTTCGATATCCGGCGAGACTTATATTTCCGAGCTGCGCGATGGGTCAGTACGAAGCCTCAGCGTTACACCTGAAGATTTCGGCTTGCGCCGCTGGCCGACCGAAGAAATCCGAGGCGGCGACGCGAAGCGCAATGCGGAAATTATTCTCCAGATTTTTGGCCCCTCCTCGCACCATCATGCGAACGGAGCGCACCGCGAAATCGTGCTCGCCAATTCCGCCGCAGCGCTCGTTGCGGCCGGGCGCGCCACGGATTTTCTTGATGGCGTGCGCGTGGCGGCAGAATCAATCGATTCCGGCGCCGCGCGCGAAAAGCTCGAAGGATTTATCGCGTTCACCCAAGGAGATAGCGAGCGGGCGCTTTCAGGATCCTAACGAAGCCGCAGCGATAACGCTTAAATCTGCGTCAGGCTGCGCACCGCATATCCGAAACACGCCAGCACAAAAATCCCGAACGCCACCGCTTCCATTCCCAGCTGGTGTGGGGTGCCGAGCCCAATCGACGTGTAACGCAGCAGATCCACCTGCCATGTAATCGGATTTGCGAGTCCAATCACGCGAAACCAGCGCGGTAGCGGTTCGAGCGGATAGAACATCGAGCTGGCAAAGAGAAACACAAAATAGAAAACGGAGGTGACGCTGTTGAAGATATCGTTGCGCCGAATCTTCAACGCGAAAATCGTATAGAAGAAAAACCAACCGGCGGTGCCGAAGATCACCGTCACGACCAGCAGCGGCAGAAGATCGACGCACAGCCTGATTCCGAGTAGCCAGGTGCCCAGCCCAAGCGTGATCACCATCTGCACGATCGCGATAAATACATTGAATAGCACTTTGCCGAGCAGATATTCCGAGCGGCTCATCGGATACGTCAGCATCTCGTAGAAAATTCCGTTGTCGCGATCCATAAAGAACGACCACGAGCTGTTCGACGCAATCCCAAAACTCGCCATGCCCAACACACCTGCGAGAAAAAATGAATTGTACGTAACGCCCGGCGCAGACTGCGGAGTGCCCAGTGATGCCGTAACGCCCACTCCAAATACCAGCAAATAGCAAAGCGGGTAAAATAGATCCCAGAAGACGAATGTGATGTTCGTCGCGCGAATCTTCGTTTCGCGATACAACATGGCGGAAATCGACGACACTATCGCTCCTCGCAAGCTGGCTACCTACCCACGCACTTCCGCTCCGGCCTTTTGCGTCAATTCAACAAAAATATCTTCCAGACTCGCCCCGCCAATCTCCACGCGCAGCACGCGCCCCTTCTTGGCCAGCGCCGCGACAAGCTCCAGCGCCTCCGCCTCCTGCGCCTTCACACAGAATTCCAGCGTATTGCCATTAATCTTCGAACGGACCGGATGCAGCGCGGCAACCTCAGCTTCGATTCCAGCTGGCAGCGAATCAAACGTAATCGCCACTTGGTAAACATCCTGCGAAAGCAGCTTCAAAGCGTGCAGGTCGCCGCGCGCAATTTGCCGGCCCTTATTCAGGATCAAAATGTCGTCGCACAACTCTTCCGCTTCGCTCAAAATTTGCGTCGTGAGCACAATCGTGCGCCCCCGCGCCGATTCTTTTCGCAACGCATCCATCACCGCGCGTTTCAGAATCGGATCCATTCCGGTCGAAAACTCGTCGAGAAACAGCACCGGCGTTTTCACCAGAAACACTTTCGCCACCTGCACGCGCCGGCGAAAACCTCCGCTGAGATCCTGCACTTTGCGGTCGGCCTCGGTCGTGAGATCGAAAAGCTGCATGATCTGGGCGGTGCCGCGTTCTGCCTCAGCCCTCGCAAGCCCGTGAAACCCCGCGTACGTAAGCAAATTGTCGCGCACCGAAAGAAACATCTCGCCGGCAGTCTCTTGCAGCACCATCGACATCCGCCGGCGCACCTCGAGCGGCTGCTCAACGACATCAAATCCCTCAATGCGCGCATGTCCGCTCGAAGGCTGCAAAAGCGTCGCAAGAATCTTCAGCAATGTCGTCTTGCCCGCGCCGTTCGGCCCCAGCATTCCAAAAATCGAGCCGCGTGGAACATTAAAACTGAGCCCATCGATTGCCCGCACCGGCTCGCTGCGCGCACCGAAGAATCCATTGCGGCGCGCCGGATACACTTTCACGATGTTCTCCACTTCAAGAGCAAACGGCGCGTCCGCGGCCATTATTTCCGTCCGTTCGATGGATCAGGCGAAAGCGATGAATTCAAGTCAAGGTTCACTGAACCCGGCCCCGCGCCCGGCGCGTAACAATAGCCGTCAGCGTTGTACGTGGTGGCGCAGCGCTTCGTGAATTCATGGCGCCGCGGCGATTGCGCGAACTGCCACACCGAGGCATATGGCAAGCCGCTGGCAGATGGCGGTGGCGGATTCCTTGGATACACGCAGCCAGGCGATGGCGGGCAGGCATCGTTGTACACGAAAAATGAAATCTTCCGCGCTCCAGCGTGCGCGCGAATGTCGTCCGCGGTCACAATCGTGCGCCCCCTGCTTTCGTTGGCAGGCATTCCGGAACAATAAATTCCCGCACGGAATCCACCCGCGGTCACCGCGTCGAACCACGCAAATATGTACGCGTTCTGCTCGTCGGTCATCCGCCCGCCCTCTTCTTGGTCCAGAAAAATTACGGCATCTGCGTGAAAGCCTTCCTGTTGCGCAAGCGCCACCGCCGATTGTCCTTCCACCTTTCCCGCATCGGCCGCACTTTCCAGTGTTTTCAGCTGGCTGATCGTCCGCCCATTGAAGAGTAGGAGAAAACCGAATCCGTTTTTCAAAAGCGTCGAGCGCTTCCCAACCCACTCGTTCGAATCGGCGCCCGGCGGAATGTTGAGCCAGTATCCGGCAAACGAAAACGCGCGCCTCAACGACGGCAGCGCCGCATCGCCCGGGTAATCGTTTGAATCAAAGCCCAGATAGGAAGTCGGCGAAGCGTAGCCCAGCGTCGCCATCAAAAGCAGGGCGCAGCAGAAAGACACGGCCTGTCGAGTGATGCGGTACGAACGCGGATTCATCTAGCATCTCGCAAACCACGTGAATTTATTCTAGACGCTGAGGAAATTTTCGAGAAGCCGAAAACCCGCCTCGGTAAGAACCGACTCCGGATGAAATTGCACGCCCTCGACGCGCAGTTTGCGATGCCGCAGGCCCATGATCGTGCCATCGTCCGTTTCGGCGGAAATTTCGAGCTCGCGCGGCAAAGATTTCCGCTCGACGATCAGTGAATGATAACGCGTGGCCTGAAATCTCTCGGGCAAGCCGCGAAAAATAGTTTTGCCGTCGTGCTCGATGCGGCTCGTTTTGCCGTGCATCAGTTTGCGCGCGCGAATCACGCGCCCGCCAAACGCGGCCCCAATCGCCTGATGCCCCAGGCACACGCCGAGAATTGGAATTTTGCCCGCGAAGCGCTGGATCAGCGCGATGCTGATTCCGGCCTCTTGCGGCGTGCAGGGACCGGGAGAAACCACGATGTGCTCAGGCCGCATTTTCTCGATCTCGTCGAGTGTGATGCGATCGTTGCGACGCACTTCGAGCTGCTGCCCCATCTCGCCCAGATACTGCGCGAGGTTATAAGTAAAGGAATCGTAGTTGTCGAGTATCAGTAGCATCGTTGCGATTCAAGCGACGCAATTCAAGAATACCGTAGTCAGCGACTTATTGCTTTCCGCGCTCTCCGTGCGCAATCTCCAGCGCCTTCACCAGCGCGCGCGCTTTGTTCACCGTTTCCTGATACTCGCGCTCGGGCACCGAATCCGCAACAATACCGCCACCCGCTTGGATATAAACGCGTCCCCTCTTCGCCACCAGAGTGCGCAGCGCAATGCACGAATCAATGTTGCCGGAGAAATCAAGATACATCACCGCGCCCGCGTAGATACCGCGACGCGTCGGCTCGAGCTCATCAATAATTTCCATCGCACGGATTTTTGGCGCGCCGGAAACGGTTCCCGCCGGAAAGCAGGACATCAGCGCGTCGAAGCAATCCATGCCGCGCCGCAGCTGCCCGCGCAAACTCGACACCAGATGCATCACGTGCGAGTAGCGCTCGACGAACATCAGCCGCTCCGGCTTCACCGTTCCGTACTCGCAAACGCGGCCCAGATCGTTGCGCCCCAAATCGACGAGCATGATGTGCTCAGCCCGCTCCTTCGGATCAGCCAGCAGTTTCGCTTCGAGCTCCCGGTCTTCCTTTTCGTCGCGCCCTCGCGGAACGGTTCCGGCAATCGGACGGTAGAAAACATCGCGGCCCTGCACCTTCACCAGCATTTCCGGCGAGCTACCCACCAACGACACATCGTCCAGCTTCAGAAAATAAAGGTACGGCGAAGGATTCACCACCCGCACGGCGCGATAAATCTCAAATGGGTCGGCATTCGTGCGCGCCGAAAATCGCTGGCTTGGCACCACTTGAAAAATATCTCCCGCGCGGATATAGGCCTTGGCCTTTCGAACGGCGCGAAGATATTGCGGCCGCGTCATATTCGATTGAAGCCGCGGCTTGCCGCCGCGCTGGGCACGCGGCTGCTTCGGCAGCGGTCCTTCCAGCTTCCGCCGCGCTATCTCGATTTCTCGCATCGCCGCATCGTATTTCTCGCGCAGGCTTCCCTTACCTTCTGTGAATACGTTGCGAATCACCCAGATGCGATGCTGCACATGGTCAAAGGCGATCACGCCGGGAAAAAACATCATCACGCAATCGTCGAGCGACAGGTCGTCGCGTCCCGACGCCGGAATTTTTTCGATCAGCCGCACCATGTCGTACGCGAAATAGCCGATCGCGCCGCCGATCAATGGCGGAAGTCCAGGCACCCGGACGGGATGGTAGCGCGCCGTCAGCCGCCGCAACTGCTCGATGGGATCATCGTCGAAATGGATTTCGCGGCCGCCGGTCTCAAGCGTGCAGATTCGTCCCCGCGCTCGAAATACTTCTTCCGGGTTCGCGCCTGCGAACGTGTAACGCGCGATGGTCTCGCCGCCCTCGACGCTTTCCAGCAGAAATGAATATTTCGCGGCGTGCGCAATTCTCAGATAGGCCCCCACGGGCGTCAGCAAATCGGCTGTAAACGTCTCATAGACCGGGATCAGGTTTCCCTGTCGCGCGAGTTTCGAGAATGTTTTGAAATCAGGCTGTGCCATCTGTTGCCAGTAAAGGTGTCGGCCCCAAAGCTGCCCGTCAGGCGAAGCGGCTTACTCTCGCTGCTTTCCTTCGCGTTCCAGTGCCGCTAGAACTGCTGCGCGCATCGCCTTCTCCGGAGCGCGCCGGCCCGTCCAGATTTCCCACTGCGCAGTTCCCTGCGCTACAAACATCTCTACCCCAGAAACTGTTTCGATGCCGCGACGCATCGCAAGTTGCATCAGCTTGGTTACTCGCGGGCGATAAATCGTGTCGAACACGAGCCGGCAATTGAGCTCGCGCGCTTCGAGCGGCGAGCGACCAATCGCGGGGTACATACCCACCGGAGTAGCATTCACGATCGCGTCGAAAAATTCCGTTCTCAAATACTTGCGCGCGACGGCTTCTCCTCCAGCCGCCCTTGCCAGCGCAACCGCCCGCGCAGGCCGCCGAGCACAAATGCCAACCGACGTTCCAGCACGACCCAGCGCAAACGCAATTGCGCGCGCCACGCCTCCCGCTCCAAAAATCAGCACGCGACTGCCTCGCAGGGGCATGCGGCGTTCGAGCGCTCGCAGTACACCCACGTAATCGGTGTTGTAGCCGAAGAGCTTTCCGTTTGCCCGCACGGAAACCGTGTTCACGGCGCCAATGGACGCGGCGAGTTCGTCGCAATCATCGAGACAGCGAAGAACCGTTTCCTTGTGCGGCCGCGTGACGCTGAATCCTTTCATTCGCAGCGCTGCGATCGAAGTACAAAAGTCTTTCAAGTCGCGCACGAGAAACGGCAAGTAGACCGCATCGATTCTCCGCGCCTGAAAGCCCGCATTGTGAAGCTGCGGCGAAAGCGAGTGGCCGATGGGATCGCCGATCACTCCATACACGCGAGTTCGCTGGCTGATACGGCCCGCGCGATAGAGATTCACCATGTCATCGAGCGAGACC
The DNA here is from genome assembly GCA_963720655.1 of uncultured Acidobacteriota bacterium. Lineage (GTDB taxonomy): Bacteria > Acidobacteriota > Terriglobia > Acidiferrales > UBA7541 > Palsa-295. The sequence continues at coordinate 135,296 of CAVRFZ010000004.1, forward strand.
TGGCCAGGCGCTGTGGCATTTTCGACGGGCGCATAGACAAAAGCACCGCGTTCGCGCAACGCGAGAACGCGCATTGGCAGCGCCACGTCGCCCATTGGCACCGCGATCATGTCCCGTCTGCCACGCGCAAGGGCGAGAGCGCGCCGCGCTTCCGACAGCGACTCACACTGCGCCGCGATCTTAATCGCGTCCGGCCGGCCACTCGATAGGCTCGCCACCACGCGCTTCAAATCCTTCGGCGCGCGCTGAAAAAAATGAGCCGAGCAGATTTGCCGTCCTTCACCGAGCAGAACGTCGAGAAGCTCTGCAGGACAGTGCGACGCGGATTCGATCTCAAGGTCATACCATTCGCATCCAGCTTGCAACGCTTCGCCGAGGTGCATAAGCTGTTTGCCAATCGTGCCGCGATAGCGGCCTCCCGCTTTGCGCCGGCGGCACGTCGCGATCAGCGTGACTCGGCCGGGCATCGCGCCTCGCCGCCGAGCCCTAGCCGCGAGCCGGGCGATAAACTGCTCAATTTCGCTGTCGTTCGCGAGCCAATCCAGGCGTAATTCGATCGTCTTGGTTGCTGCGAGAGCTCGTTTGAACTGGCGCCACATCGTCGCCGCATTTTCCGCCGCAACGACCGCGCAAATTTTCGACTCGCCTATCATTTCCCTTCTATCCGCTCCGCCAATCCTCATCCTTGAACGCTGTATTAATCGCGCTCAGAATTCACGCGCTACGCTTGCTCCACCTGTCCGTTCGTACAGGGGGTTCTGGCTTCTACCATGCGTTACTTAATGTGTAAAGCGCACCAGACCTTGCCTTGACGCTCCCATACCCGTTTGTTACGGTCGAATCATCGGGTTGCGCCTTGTGTCGGCGCACTGCAATCAAAGGAGCATGTATTATGCGCGGGAAAATTGTCCTTGCAGGTCTCATTCTGGCCCTATCCGGAGGCGCGCTCGCCGCGCAGGAGAGAGGCCTTACCACCACTCAGGACGACATCTACTGCTCGGGGACCATCACGAACGAGTCCGTCCCGCGCGACACCTACGTAGTCACCGGCGAAGAGTCCAACTATAAGAACACCTTCCAGCAAGGCGATTACGTCTACATCAACAAGGGCTCCAGCCAGGGCGTCAAGGTAGGCGACCAGTTTTCAGTGATCCGCGCCATCACCGACCCGACTGACATCGAGTGGACCAAGTGGCAGTTTTCGATCTTGAAGAAGATCGGAACCATGTGGGAAGACGAAGGTCGCCTCCGCGTCGTCGTGGCGCAGCCCAACGTCTCCATCGCTCAGGTGGTGAATTCCTGCAACTACATGCAACGCGGCGATATCGTTCTGCCCTTCAACGAGCGTCCCACGCCGCCCCTCAAATCCGAAGCCAATTTTGACCGTTTCGCACCGCCCAGCGGAAAGCCGGTGGCTATGGTTGTTTCCGGCAAAAGCTTCGCGATTCTCGATGGAACCAATGACATTATTTATGTGAACTTGGGCACTTCCCAGGGCGTCAAAGTGGGCGATTACTATCGGGTGTTCCGCTATCAGGGAACCGAACACGAGACCGCCTATCAGACTAAGCGCGCAGCCTTCGATATGTATGGTTTCGGAAGCGTCCCCGCGAAGTATCAATGGGACAATGTGCCGCGCGAAGTGATCGGCGAGGGCGTTGTGGTTCGCGCCGCGCCCAATTCTTCCAGCGTTCTAATCACGTTCAGCCTTCGCCAGATTTACGCGGGCGATTACGTCGAAGTCGAATAGTTTGATTTTGACCAGACGCCGCGCCGCGGGGCTGCGTGGAATCCCGCTTCGCTGAATATTTCCGCGGTGAATCCCTGCACCCGCGTACCGGGCTGTTTCCAATCGTGGCGATCGAGCTCGGCCTTCGCACACGTTTCTTCCAGAAAACGTTCCGCCGTCCAACCGAATTGCTCAGCCACTTGAGGCAGTAATACGCCGCGCCTTCCCTCTCGCGTAACCATCAAACCGTGCTTTCCTGGCTCAATCTGCTCCGATGAAATTTCAACGAGAGACGAAAGCACGGAGATCTCAATCGCGAGGCCGTCCAGTTCCGATACAGTCATCGGTGAGAAGCGCGGGTCATCCAGCGCCGCTGCCTTCGCGCAATAGGCAACCACCGAGACTAGCGGCTCCTTCGACGCGAGATGCCCGACGCATCCTCGCAACCGCCCCAGCCGGTGCAGTGTCACGAACGCACTGCCAGGCTGCCTCAGCGCTTCATGATCGGGAAGGTCTTCTAGCACTTCGCGGCGTTCGACAGCAAGAATCACTGCTCGCCTGGCCACATGGAGGAGAGTCTGCTTCGCTGATTCAGCGAGTGGGAGCATCCTGGTGCTTCTCTTCGGGCTTGACGAGAATTACCGCGCGGCGCCGTTGCTGCACGCGAATATCAATCTGGCTCCAAAACATCTGGAAGTAGTGAATCGCCGACGCGACGGCGCTTAGCACCACGAGCCACATCAACACAATGCCGAGCAGCTTCAGCGACGTATACTTCGCCGTCAGAATCACCGCGCATCCCGCCAGCACCTGCAAAATCATTTTCGTCTTGCCCAGCGGCGACGCCGGAATCACCAATCCTTCCACCGACGCAATCTCCCGCAGCCCTACCACAATAAATTCGCGCCCAATGATAATCACCACCATCCACGCGGGCACCAGTCCCATCTCTACCAGCGAAATAAACGCGGCCGAAATCAGCAGCTTGTCCGCAATCGGATCGAGCAGAATCCCCAGCGTCGTAATCTCGCGCCGCTTTCGCGCGATGTAGCCGTCCATCACGTCCGTCGCAGCGGCCACCAGCAGAATCAGCACCCCCCACACTTCGAAGTGGATTGGCAAACCCCAGAAGTCAAAATTCGGTTCGCGGGTAAGTAGGACGACAACCAGAAGCGGGACGAAAAAAATCCGGAGCACGGTCAGACTGTTCGGCAGATTCATCGCGCTCACGAGATTTTCTCAATTGGCAGGGCTAAGAGGCGCCCAACCGTGGATGCCGATTCACTATAAACTTCGCTGCCCAGTGAGTCAACGGTACGCATGAGGCGCCATCGGCGTGAAAATAAAGGCCCGGAGAACCCCTAGGCTCGATACAGCAAATCCTGTAGCTAGTGACTGTTAGCGAACAAGATGCTGCAACGCTGTGCAAATTCGCATGCGCAGAAAAACGGAGGCAGCCAGTGGGTATTTTTCCTCAGGCGCAGAGCCTCCAGGCACTAACTGGCACATCCGGAAGGGCTTAGCCAGACATATCGAATTATGCGATTTCGTATAAGTCTCTCGATTAAAAAGGTTTTCGCGATTTCGGCTGGCCCTTTTCCACAACGATTTCCACAGTTCGCATCCACCAGCCGCCGCTAAGAGGTACTAGTAATAGGACTTTTCCCGCCCGCCACTGCTTCACCTTTCGCCACGAACTCCTGAAGCTGCCGCGCCACAGACTCCGGTAGCTCTGCCTCGAGTTGCATGTGCCCATCTTGCACCTCAGAGCTCAGCACGCGGCCGCAGGCGTGAATAATTGAGAGATCGCGGCCGTTGGAAAGCGGCACGTTCAGGCGCAACCGAACCAGAGGATCGCCGGGGAGCACGGCGTCAATGCGGGCGAGCAAATCTTCCAGGCCGGCGCCGGTGGCGGCCGACGTGAATGCCTTTTGCCCGTTGTGGCCGTTCGCGCTCTGCAAATTTGCGAGCTGCTCGGGGTCGAGCTGGTCGATCTTGTTGAACACGTGGACGCGCGGAGTATTCTTTACGCCAAGATCATCGAGAACCTTTTCAACTTCGGCGTCCTGCTCGGCGTGATGCGGATTGGAGATGTCTGTCACATGCAAAATGAGCGCCGCCTCCTGCACTTCTTCGAGCGTCGCGCGAAACGCGGCGATTAAATCCGGCGGCAAATCGCGCAAAAATCCCACCGTGTCGCTCAGCAGCACTCGCCTCCGCGACGGCAGCCGCACCGCGCGAATCGTAGGATCGAGCGTCGCAAACATCTGCGGCGACGTCAGCACCTCAGCGTGCGTCAGCGCATTGAAGAGCGTCGACTTCCCCGCGTTCGTGTAGCCCACGAGCGCGATCATGCCCAGCGGCACAGCCTGCCGCGCGCGCCGCCGCGTGGTGCGCTGGCGGCGAACGGTCTCAATCGCCTCTTTAATTTTCCCCACGCGATCGCGAATCCGCCGCCGATCGGTCTCGAGTTTCTGCTCGCCAGGTCCGCGCGTCCCGATTCCGCCGCCTAGCCGCGAAAGCTCCGCCCCTTTTCCTGCGAGCCGAGGCAGCAAATAATTCAGCTGCGCCAGCTCCACTTGCAACTGGCCTTCGCGCGTCCGCGCATGCGTCGCAAAAATATCCAGAATCAGCTGCGTGCGGTCAATCACGCGCCGCCCAATTCCCTTCTCCATGTTGCGCAGCTGCACGGGCGTCAGATTGTGATCGACAATCACCAGCGGCACATGCCGCATCTCAGCTTCCATGCGAATTTCGTCGAGTTTGCCGCGCCCCACGAGCGTCGCAGGATCGAGCGCCTCGCGCACCTGCAGCAGCGAGCCTTCGATTTTCGCCCCCGCGCTCTCGGCCAGCTCCGTCAGCTCTTCGAGCGAATCGCGCCCCGCAGACGTAGGATCGCCCATACGCCCGCGCGGCGATTTCTTCAGCCCCACGCCGACGAGCAAAACTCGTTCCCGGTTATCCAGTTCTTGCGGTGTTTTCATGCGGAGGCAGTATCCTGCGGCGGCCGAACCCTGAGGGTATCAACTCTCATTCGTATAATCTGATTATACCGCCGTTGGCAAGTCAGCGCGACAGAAGCGACTCGTGTCCGATACGAATGTTTTCGTAGGGGCACGGCATGCCGTGCCCGAATGCGGCGTCAGTACAGCGTGACCATTGAGCACGACCGTTGCCCATTGGTGTTTTGCGTTTTTGCGCGCGCAACCAAACCCACCTGGCGTCCCAACGCAGTGCACGCATAGCATCGCGGCAACCCTAGCAACAGCGGGCACGGCATGCCGTGCCCCTACTGAAGAAATTCCGTCTACCGCACATTCTCCTGCCGCGTCCAATTCCCAGTCCCATTTCCATTGGGGTTCGCGTTCACGTCATTCGTCTGCACCCGTTTCCCCTGATCGTTCACCCACGTATAACTGTACGCGCTCGAATCCGTCGTAATTTCGCCCGTCCTCGGATCGAGCCGCTTCTGCTGGTCGAGCGAGTAATCGCACCAATCATCCGCCGCCTGATGCCGCGCATTCGCGCTTTCCTGCGCCCGCGCCATCGACATATCCGTCCCGCGCTGCATCGACGCCAGAAACTGCTCGTGCTGCCGCTGCCGCATCTCCTGCGCCTGGTTAAACGCGTTGAACTGCGCCTTGCTTCGCCGCATCGCCTCGTCGCCCATCTGCCGGATCGCGCGCATCGACGCTTCCGACATATCGTTGATTTTTTGAACGTAGATCTTGGTCCGCGCGTCGGTCCACTGCTTGTCCACGACAAATGATTTCACGATCGGTTGAAAGGTGGCATCCGAAAAGCTCTTTTCCGGCGCCCACACACGCGACACGCTCGCGCTGCAGCCATGCTGCCCGATGTTTCGAAAGTACCTGCACGACACAAATACGTTCAGCTTTTCTTCAATCACAATTTTGTTGATGTGATACCGCACCACCGCTCGCGCCTTATCCGCCGACACCGCAAACATATTCGAACTCTGCGCGGCCGCGTTCCTGCGCGTTTGCTCCAGGTCGGCCGCCGGCTCTTCCCGCACGTATTCCACCTCCAGCACGCCCACCATGTATTTCAGCACTTCGGCAGCCGGCACCTCGCGCTTGTACGGCAGACATTCCTCGCCACTCTTCAGCGGTTTCCCATTGTTGTCGGCCCAAGTCCAATCAAGCCGCGGCAGTTGCTTCACGCCGGTCAGCCCATCCGGACTCATCATCCGAAATACAGGGAACGGCCCGTCATTGCAACTCGTCCCCGGAACCACCGCCCCATCAAAAATCCAATTCGCCGGAATCGCCAGCGAGTAAGCCTGCATATTCAAGATCGGATCCGTAATCGTGACGACTCGCGTAGCCTCAGCCGAAGCCGTAGCCCCAAAGCTATGAATCGCAAAAATCCCCAGCACCACAGCGGCAACCGCGCTAAAAAATGGCCCAATGATTTTCATGCATCTCCTCACGCCTGCGTTTCAGTAGCCACGTAGTTCTACACCACAAACGAACCAAAACTCGCGGGAAAAGCACCGCGAAAGGAAGGGGCGCGTTTCGGCATCTGTTCCCAGTGCTCACGCACTGGGCTAACTTGTGACGCACCTACGGTGCTGAAGAAATAGATTCGATCGAAACCGAGGTCTGTGACAAAAAGTGGCGCTGCAACTGCAGCAAGCAGGTTGCAGCAAAAAGCAGTTTTGGCGCGTTCGGACCGGTCTTTTTCTCTTGTAGCGCCGGCATCCTGCCGGCTCTTTTGACTCTGTCTTTGAAGTGCCTTTGCCTCTAGTGGCACAGGCACTCCTGCCAGTGCGCCTTACCTCACGCCCCGCACAAACAACACCACAAAAAATCGCCAGCTCGCAAGAAAGTCAAAAACGCCGGCTGGAAGCCAGCGCTACAAGAGAGAACACCCTACGCCCTACCCCCGCCCGCCCGATCTCGCTGACGCCGCCAGCACCAACTCCGACAGAAAATCGCCCAACCCGCGCTTCGGCGCGCTGCGAAAATCCGGGTCGCGACTCGCCCGGTCCACCCACCCCAAACACACCAACAACCCCATCTCCGACCACGCCTCCGCCGCCCGCTCCGTGAATCCCACGTCCTCGAGCACCGCGGCAATATATCCGCGCCGCTCCCGTTCAATCCCGCGCGCCCGCTCCGCCGCCCGCGCATCACGACGCGCCCAGTCCCGCAACGCCGCCTCAAGCCGGCTATGAGCGTCATCGGTCAAATGCTTCACCAGCTCCGCCCAACGCGCCGCCGCACTGCGCTCGTCCGCCACAGCCGCCGCCAGCCACGCTCGCTCGCCCTCGTCCCACTGCTCCAGCATCGCCCCCGCCAGCTCATCGCGATCCCGAAAATGCCAGTAAAAACTTCCCTTGCTCACATGCAAATCCCGCGCCAGCACCTCAACGCGCACCGCATCAATCCCATCCAGCGCCAGCCGCGCAAGCGCGGCGCGTATCCAATCACCGCGTTGCAGCGGCGCAGCCTTCGGTGCCCGTATCGGTGCAGGTGACGCCATCTTCGTGTATTCGCCTTATGTATCGCCGGCTTGCCCTGAGCCTCGAAGGGCGTCTCGCCGGCTCTTTTGACTTTGCCCTTCGGTTCTTGCTCTTCGCCTTGCCCGGACGATATAGCGGTGGACCAGCGCTGGTCAACATCCATTCCACAAAGGCGCGAGGTGAGCTCAGCCGAGAGTGAAAGTAATTTGCATCGTGCCCTCAATCTCCACTGGTTCGCCCAGTACAAGAAAGGGTTGGAATTCCCATTTGCGAATAGCTTCGAGCGCCGCTCGCTGCAGTTCGGCGGGACCCTCGAGAGCTTGAGCGCTCTCCACCTGCCCGTTTTTTCCCACTGTGACGCGCATTAGGACTTTACCCTGAGTATGGGAAGCCTTCGCGCTTGCAGGGTAGACCGGCGGCACTTGCTTGATGCAGCGCCGGCTCAGTGTTTCCTGCGAAAGTGTGATTTTTTCCAACGGCACGCGCACGGCGTCAGCCGGAGGTACAAAATTCTGATCGTCGACGGCATCCAAATTACCAATTTCCTCGACATGGTAAGTCAGTCTTGGACGCCCGCCCTGCATCACGCTCACGTTTCGGGCGACAAAATGATCTTGAAACTCGAACACATCGTTGAAAATCGTTTCGTCCTGAATAACCGATGAAATGGCGACGCGCAGCACCGGTCGGTCAGGCTCCAGGCAATAAACGCTTATAGTCGGATAAGCCGCGGCTGGAGTGAGAGTGATGCAGTCCAGTTTCAATTTTCCGATAGAACGCGCTTTTTCGCCGAACTGGAAATCGCGCAGATTCGAAGCGTCGGCCACAGGATGAATTAGGTCGGATCTTACCGTCTGGGCGAAATACTCCGGCCAATTTTGATCTCCTGAGCGCAGGATGCCGCCGTTCGCAGCGAAATCGGTTTGGGAAAACGTTGAACTCTCGTAGTGGCTCTTATACTGCCTCGCGGAGATCCAGAATTCTTCAAAGGTTCCGGATGTTTGTTTTGCGCCGCCAGAATCGAAAATTTGGTAAGTGGCACGGACGTGCCAGGGATGCAGCGCGCTTCCGAGCCCGTTACTCTTAGAGGCGAGATCGAGCGTCGCCGCAGGATTAGTCGGTAGGGGGAACGGCCCGAATGCGACGGAGACAAATGTAGCGAGCAGTCCAACAAGTGCGGCTAATCCGACAGATTCTCGTTTCACTCAGCACTTCCTTTTCCGAAGAAAAGATTCTCAATCAAATGAAGTAGCTTATCTTATACGAAGTGCGCTCGTTCTCGCGCTAACAGCCTTACATTTGCCTTAGCGCTGTCGCCACCGGGGTAAGCCCCGAATATGGCGTTACAGACTCTAAGGCACGGAGTAAAATGTGGGTATGAATATTCGCCTGCGGCCAAAGATTGAAGAGCTGATTCAACAAGACGTTGAGCGCGGACCTTACCAGTCCGTGGACGAATATGTGGAAAAGGCTGTGACCATGCTTCATGAACAGGAAGCCTGGCTCGCGGCGAATCGCCGCGAGATCAATTCAAAAATCGAAGAAGGTTACGCTGCGGCTCAGCGAGGGGAGTTGATCGACGCTGATGAAGTTCGCTCGCGAATGGCCGAACGGAAGCGTGCGCGCAGCTAAAGCTGCAACCCACGAAGAATCAGGGACCAAACCACAAGCAACAGCACAAGCCTCACAAGGCCTACAAATCCTCACCTCTGAAGAGGTGAGCTACATTTAAGGCGAACTACATTAAGGCGCCTACCCAAGCATTTACCGCCATGGAACTGGCCAAAGAGGCTCGTTCGGGTCCGTCGGTCCTGTGAATACGTCTGGCTGAATGCGAACCGGAGCTTTTTTGATGTAGAAGGCGGCGCTCGACCATGCCCACTCTTCGGGCAGAGCGACTAGGTTTGCCTCGACGGGATTTGCGTGAATGTATTCCAGCTTATTTCCGAAATCGCGCACACGGCGCAGAATGAAATCAAAGTAACGCTCTTGCCAGATTGCGCCGTGTTTCGTCCGCGCTTTCGCGATCGCGAAACCGGACGCACTTTTCCAGTCACGCATCAATTTTGGCAGCAGCGACTCCAGAGTCCAAAGCAGAAGGTGAATGTGATCCGGCATCACTACATAGGAAAACAATGCAAACTTGTGTTTGGCACGCGCGCGGTCGATTTGGTCAAGGCAAATGTCACGTTCTGACGGAGAGAGCGGTTGCGTGTGTTTCAGAAGATTTGTGGTAACGAAGAAATAGCGAGCAGTAACTTCAATTCGTCGGAGGCGCGACACGCGGCGATTTTAATGTAGCTCGGGTCTTCAGACCCGAGGTTTTTGACGTGCGGGTTGGTTCGAGCGCAATCGCAGATACAAACCGACGGCAAGGACCTCGAAATCTCCAAACCCTCAAAATGGCCTCACAAATCCTCACCTCTGAAGAGGTGAGCTACATTTTGGTGAGCTACATTTAGTGGTCACATTTGGGGGCTACGTTAAGATCAGGTCGAGCGCGGCGGCGATGGTTTCGTCGGCGTCGCCGAAGGAAGCGAGCCAGTGGACATCTGGCTCGCGGCGGAACCAGGTGAGTTGGCGCTTGGCGAAGCGGCGCGTGGACTGTTGAATATTTGCGATTGCCGCGGCCAGAGGGATGCGGCCTTCGAGGTGGGCGCGGAGGTCGGAGTAGCCGATGAACTGGAACGGCTTGGAGTCGGGCGCGATGGCGCGAACATTTTCACGCGCCTTGTCACGCGCCTTGTCACGCAACTCGTCACGCACCTCGGAAGAGACGAGGGTGCGGACTTCGTCGAGCCAGCCGGCGGCGAGCATTTCGTTGACGCGGGCGTCGATGCGGGCGTAGAGCGCGGGGCGCGGAGGCGAGAGGCCGATTTTGATGATGGCGTAGCCTTCGAGCGCGTTAGCACGCAACGCTCTTCCGGCGTCGTCATGTACTTCTTCGCGGCCTTCCCCAGGCCCTTTTTCACGCATCTCCCCGCGCGAGGCGGCGCGGCCGGCGCGGAAAATCTCGGCGACTGGCTTTCTGGCGAGGATGCGCATCTCGATGGCGCGGATTATTTTCTGCGCGTCGCGCGGGGCGATGCGGGCGGCCGAGGCGGGGTCGAGGCGAGCGAGGATTTTGTGGAGATGCACGGGACCTCGGTGCTTGGCGCTGCGACGGAGTCGGTCGCGGAGTTCTTCGGAGCGCGTGGGGGCGTCGGCGAGGCCTTCGAGGAGGGCGCGGAGGTAGAGGCCCGTGCCGGCGGCGAGGATGGGGAGTTTCGAGCGGCGGCGGAGATCGTCGAGGGCGAGGAGGGCGTGGCGGCGGTAGTCGCCGGCGGTGAAAATTTCGTCGGGCTCGACGAGGTCGACGAGATGATGCGGGATGCCGCCTTGGTCGCGTGGCGCGACCTTCGCGGTGCCGATGTCGAAGTGGCGATAGACCTGCGTTGAATCGCAGACGAGGATTTCGCCGTTAAGGCGCTTGGCCAGTTCGATGGCGAGCGCGGATTTGCCCGAGGCGGTGGGGCCGAGGATGACGATGAGGCGCGCAGGCGCAGTCATTTTTAGTTTAGTGCGCGAATTTCCAGCGCAGCAGAAGAATGACGAGAGCGATAGCGGCGAGGATTAATGCGCCGAGGATTTGAGTGCGGTTGAGGTTCACCGCGGTTACTGTCGCACAGTCGGAGTTTGGCGCGCAAACGCGGCGTGGGTGCCAAACAAAAACGCGACGGCACAGGAGCCGGCGAGACGCCGGCGGTACGAAAGACAGAACTAGCGCGTGTTCACTGAATCTGGCGGGATGTTGTAGAAGTAGATGAAACGCAGCTCGATGAAATCGCCTTTGAATTGCGGCGGCAACGGCTCGAAGGGGTTTGAGGTGCGGATGGAGGAGAGCGCGGCGGTGTCGAGGGGCTGCTTGCCTGACGTGCGCTCGAGATTTGGATCCTGCGGCGGGACGCTGCCGTCGCGATTAATTTTGAAGGTGAGCATGACGATGCCTCTGTCGCCCATGAGCGCGGACTCGGGCATCACGGTGTACCAGTTGCGCTTGACGGTAGCAATGAGGCGCTGAAGGTAGCTGTTGAAGTCGACGCCCTGCGTATCGGTGAGGATCGAGACGCCGGGTTGCATGCCTTGCATGCCGCCGCGTCCGCCGCGGCCACCACCTCCTCCGCCACCACCACCACCACCGGCGCCGGGATTGTAGACGGTGCCGCCACCGCCGCGCTGGATCTGATCTTGGATCTGGCTCTGGAGCTGCTTGCCGGGGGAGGAATTGGGCAAATTCAAATTCAAGTGGCCCGGTTGAGAGGGCTGCACTGGTAAAACTTGCGAAGGCTGCGGATTCGGTTGCACCGGGACGCTGACGGGCGGCTGACTCACGGCGGTGTGCGGCGTGGGCGCGGAGGGCAACTCGGGCTTGGGCTGCTCGGGATTCGGAATCGAAGGCGGCGCGACGGGCGCGTGCGTTTCAGGGCGCGGGGGCGCGACTTTGTTCAGAACTTTGGGGCTGATCTTAACTTTCGGCCCCGGCGGGCCGGGAGGCATCTTCGGAATATCGTCAGGCGAAATGTAGGTGATGCCGAGGCTCTTGCTGGCCATCTCGATTTCTTTTGTGGTGGGGACGTGCGGCGGAAACATTTTGGGAATGAAGATTATAAAAATAATCAAGCCGATGTGGACGACGACGGAAGCGGCGCGGGTGATGGCGTCCCACTTGGCGTCTTTTTTCGCTTCGGGCTCGATGAGGAGATTGGCGTCGCCAGTTGTAAAAATGTCGGGCTGGATGACTTCGCGAAGCGCGGCGGTCATCACCTGCGGCTTATCGAAGCGCGCGATTTCGGCAGCCTCGGGCGGCTCGACGTAGACTGGAACGACGACGCGCGGATCCATCACGGCAACGGGCACGTAATCAGTGAGCGGCTTCAGATCGAAAGGCTTGGGTTCGATGTCGCGGCCGACGAGCGAACGTCCGACGAGAACTTCGAGCGGAAAATGGCTCGGGATGCTGGATTTTCCGTTGAGCGGGGGCGCATCGGAAAGGCCGGAGGGAACGACCATGCGGTCGTCCATGTAAGTTTCAAAGCGGGCGGGCGGTTTTCTCTTCTTCGCTTCCTCTTCGGTGAGCGGGCGCACGTCTCTCGGAACCAGTATTCGCTCGATCATCGCGCGTCCTGTGGAACGAAGCTGGATAGTTGGACGTGGCGGGCGTGTTCGAGGATGCCCGACATAACGCGGTCGGCGAGTTCGAGAGCGCGGCGGCCTGCTGCGCCATCAACGAGCGGCTGCTGACGATTGCGGACGGATTCGAGGAAGGAGCGAAGCTCGGCGCGAAGCGGTTCTTCGGGCGTGGTGGGAACTTTTTCGAATCCGATTTTCGGCTGCGCGTTATTTGCTTCCAGGCTTGCTGCGGAAGCGGCGTTCGCGTTGCTTGATTCGACGCGGACGCGGAGAACGTCCTGGCGCGTGAAATCGAGCGAGACGTATTCGTGTTCCTGGAAGAAGCGCATTTTGCGGACGCGTTCGGTGGAGACGCGGCTGGCGGTGAGATTCGCGACGGTGCCGGTTTCAAATTCGACGCGGGCGTGGGCGATGTCCACTTTGTCGCTGATGACCGGGATTCCGACGGCTTTGAGGTCGACGACCGGCGCATTGACGAGCGAGAGCAGGATGTCGAGGTCGTGGATCATGACGTCATAGACGACGTCAATATCGAGGCTGCGCGGCGAAAAAATGCCGAGGCGATGGACTTCGAAAAACATCGGGCGCGAGACGATTTTTCCGACGGCGACGACGGCGGGATTGAAGCGTTCGACGTGGCCGACCTGAAGAATGCCGCGGCTGCGTTTTGCTGCAGCGATGAGCGCGTCGGCTTCGGCAAGCGAAGCGGCGATGGGCTTTTCGACGAGCACATCAATTCCGGCTGCCAAGATGCGAGAGCCGATGCGCGCGTGCTCAGCAGTCGGGACGGCGAGGCTTACGGCGTCAATGCCATCGGACGTGAGTGCGTCGAGGTCGCGAAGAGCGCGCGTGCCGAATTCTGCGGCAACTTTTTGCGCGCGTTCGGCATTGGTATCGATGATGCCGACAAGCTCGGCGCCCTCGATTTCGCGCCAGACGCGAACGTGGTTGCGGCCGAAATCGCCGACGCCGACGACAGCTACGCGGATGGGTTTCTCGCTCAAGATTTCCTTTTCGCCTCTAGAACCGGTGATGCAGCTACGACGGCTTTCGCTGGAGCGAACGCTTGAATTGCGATGCTGAAATCGTCGGCCGCTTGAATCAGTTGGTCGCGATCGAAGAGCAGTGTCTTTCCGGCGTCGACGGCCAACGCTGTAGCGTTGGAGCGGCGCATGACTTCGATTGTCTTCGGACCGACTACCGGAACGTCGAAGCGCATATCCTGCGCGGGCTTGCTGACTTTGACGACGACGAGGCGCTGGCCGCCGGCGATGCGGGCGGCGCGTTCGATGGTCTCGTCGGTTCCCTCCATTGCTTCGACGGCGACGCAGGCGCGGTCGCGCACGACCACCGTCTGGCCGAGATCGAGTGCGGCGATTTTCTGCGCGACTTCGCGGCCGTAGCTGATGTCTGCGGCTTCGGACACGTCCGGCGAGCGACGGCTCAAGATTCCAACCTCCGGCAAGAGCGGGCCGAGAAATTTCGTGGAGTCCACGAGTTCGATGCCTTCGTCTTCGAGCACGCGCGCGACAGCTCCAATCAGCGAATCGGTGTTTTTCGTCGGGAGGGAGAATAGCAGCTTTGCGAGCCGCCAATCGGGGCGGATCGAGCTGAATATTTTATTGTGCTTTACTTGTCCTGCCATCACGGCGTGTTTCACGCCCTCCTGATGCAATAGCTCAATCGTGCGGCTGAGTTCGCCGAGACTCACCCAGTGGACGCGCGCGGCGGCCTGTTCGATCGCCGGCGATGCTTCTTCGCGAATTGCGATCACGGCCATTTCGATGCCACGGCTGCGCGCACCTTCCAGAACGAGGAACGGAAAATCGCCGTTACCGGCGATGAGGCCCCAGCGCTCAGAATTCTCCGGAATTGCGTTCGCTGGCATTCCTATTTGGTGAGACCGCGCTCGGCCGTCGATTCGATAAACCGGATAAGGGTTTGGACGTCTTCGGATGCGGAAAGGGTTCCACGCATTTGTTCGAGAGCCTGAGTGGTGTTGAGTTTGGAGCGGAGGAGCAGCCGATACGCTTTCTCGATAGACTCGATGCGGTCGGGGGAAAAGCCGTTGCGTTCGAGGCCGACGGAATTCACGCCATAACACTTCGTGTCGCGCGGAGCGACGATTTTGGAAAAGGGCGGAACGTCCTGGGTGATGACGGTGTGTGCGGCGATGTAGGAATACTTTCCGATGCGGCAGAACTGATGCACCGGACAGAAGGCTCCGATGGTGGCGTAGTCTTCGACGGTGACGTGGCCGGCGAGCGTGGCGCCATTGACGAAAATCGTGTGGCTGCCGATCTGGGAGTCGTGGCCGATGTGGGCGTAGGACATGATGAGATTGTGGTTGCCGAGGCGCGTGGTGCCGCCGCCTTTTATGGTGCCGCGATTCACCGTGGAGAATTCGTGGAATTCGTTTTCATCGCCGATTTCGAGCGAGACGCGCTCGCCTTTATAGGTGAGATCCTGCGGGTCGCCGCCGACTACGCTGAACGGGTAAAAGTGATTGCGGCGTCCCAGGCGCGCGGGGCCTTTGACCATGGCGTGCGATTCGACGATGCAGCCTTCGCCGAGTTCGACTTCGTCGCCGATGACGGCGAAGGCGTCGATTGTGACGCAGTTGACGAGGCGGGCGGTGGGCGCGATGGAGGCACGCGGGTCGATTTTACTCATTCGGCTGGCTCGTTGGTTTTAGACATTTCTCGAGTTGTTCGCTCATTGCGCGTATGCGCGGAAACTTCCCAGGGCTAAAGCCCATTTTTGTTGCAGCGCTTTTTTCGCTGGACTGAAGTCCAGCTCCCCCTGCTAAAGCAGGGGGCTCCCACCGAAAACCTCCAACCAAAACGTCCACCAAAAAGCTGTGATTCCAGTGCGCTTCATTGCGCCTTCTCGGCGGAGGCTGGCGCGGGTTGCTGGACTTCGTCCATGTCAACCATTTTGCACATGAGGGTGGCTTCGGCGGCGAGTTCGCCGCCTACTGTCGCGCGGCCGTGAATTTTGCAGAATGAGCCGCGCCAGGCGATGACATCTACTTCAATGCGCAACTGATCGCCGGGGACGACGGGACGGCGGAAGCGCGCGTCGTCAATGGCGACGAAATAGACGAGCTTCTTTTCACGGTCTTTCACTTCCTGGAGCAAGAGGAAGCCGCCAGTCTGGGCCATGGATTCGATGATGAGCACGCCGGGCATGATGGGTTTGCCGGGAAAATGTCCCTGGAAGAAATATTCGTTGATGGTGACGTTCTTGATTCCGACGATGCGCTTCCAGCGTTCCATTTCTTCGATGGCGTCGACGAGAAGAAACGGGTAGCGGTGCGGAAGGATGGCTTGGATCGCGTTAGTGTCGAGAATCATTGTTGGCCTCGTGTGTGAGGTGTGCGCACCGGTTGCTTTGGCTCGGCGTGCCTGACCGTATATGTTGTCTCGGAAGCTGCGCCCAGGAACAAGCGAATAATTCTATACGAAACGTGACGGAGTGGGAATCGGGGTGGGTATTGAGACGTGTCGAGAGAGTTCGGCCTTGGGTGCCGGAAGTTGTTGGCTGAGATCCTTCGCTGCGCTCAGGATGACAGCTTCTTGGTTTGAGAGCTGGATTTTAGCCGAAGAAATTGCGGCCATGAGGCTGTCGAGCTAGCCTTACGGACGACGATGGAACTTCGGGAGGTCTGGGCGGTTTTCAAGGTGTCGCAGCTGTGCTTCTCGCCTGTCGAAGGTGCCGGTGTTGCGGGACATGGCGCGCAAATATTCCTGAGCGTAATGTTTGGTCCAGTGCACCAGCGAGTCGCCTTGCACATGTCCCAGTCCGCCGATGCACGGGATCTCCGCAAGAGCGGAGAGAACTGGCGTAACATCGCGGTCTTCGCTCATAGCGAGACGAATCTGCTTGGCAACAAACTCTGCTGCTGGTTTGCGGAATTGGAGTTCCAAACCATATCGATCAGTATCGGGGCCTGCCCACTCGCCGTCTTCGAATAAAACAAAATCAATTTCGAAGGTCATTCCGGCAACCGCGTCCAAGGATTGCCCTGAGAAGCTCATTTTGACGAGTCCGCCGCCTGCGAGGACATGATCCATCAGAGCTTCATTCACACTTCCCGAAGGCGTAATGACTTGGCGCGATCGAGGTTCGACTATCGGCCGAAATACGTCCACCTTGTAGCTATCGTCGGAGAGCGTGCGCGTACGTTGCTTGCCGGAATCCTCGGTCATAACGAACCGATAGCGCAAGGCTGTGATTGCTTTCTGGGATCGGTTCTCAAGGACAACAGCGAACGGTGCTTCTTTCGGGTCGAGAGCGAGATGCCGCAGTGGAGAAGATTCGGGAAGGTTCTCGAAGAGCGGACGGAATCTTGGGAAGGCTACTTCATCGTATTGGATGACTGAAACTTCTGGGCTGGGACTGGGGTGAATATTTGATCGCAGCACGGCTGGAATTATAGGCCGAACAAGAGGAGCTATCCAGCAGGCGCTGCGAGAAAGGCCCTCGGCGGCTGGATGTGGCGCGATTCCGGAGTGGCTGGTAGCATGGCGGCGCGATGAATGAACAAAGTGTTGCGATGCGGGATTTGCTGCGGGAGGCGCGTGCGCGCGAGGGCAAGATGGTGCGGTTGCTGGGGCGATTTGTGCGGTGTGAATCGCCTAGTGGTGACAAGGCGGCGGTGGATCGGTTTGGGGCGATGGTGGCGAGGGAGTGGAGGCGGCGCGGGGCGAAGGTGAAAATTTTGAGGCAGCGTTTGCGCGGGAATCATTTGCGGATCGAGTGGCCTCGGGCGACAGGCAGAAGCGACGGACAGGTTCTTGTGCTTGGGCATCTTGATACGGTGTATCCGATCGGGACGATTGCGAAGATACCGTTTCGGGTGATGGGCGGAAGGGCCTGGGGGCCGGGGACGTTTGATATGAAGGGCGGCTTGGTGCTGGCGCTGGCGGCGGTGGATGCGCTGTGGGCGGTTGGCGCGGGGCCGCGGAAGCGGGTGGTGTTTTTGTGGACTTCGGATGAGGAGATTGGGAGCGAGACGTCGCGACGGGTGATTGAGAGCGAGGCGCGGAGGAGCGACGCGGTGCTGGTGCTCGAGCCGGCGCTGGGGCGCGAGGGCAGGTTGAAGACGGAGCGGAAGGGAGTGGGCGGGGCGGAGATTATTGTGACCGGGCGGGCGGCGCATGCGGGGATTGAGCCGGAGAAGGGCGTGAATGCGGTGCACGAGCTGGCGTTGCAGATTGCGCGGTTGATGAAGATGAACGATCGGGCGCGCGGGATTACGGTGCAGGCTACGGTGGTGGAGGGCGGGACGGCGGCGAATGTGGTGCCGGAGCGGGCGCGGGCGGCGCTGGATATACGGTTTGCGCGGGCAGCGGACGTTGGGCGGATTGAGAAGGGGTTGCGCGGGTTGCGTCCGATTTTGCGTGGGGCGCGGGTGGAGGTGCGGGTTGGGGGGATGCGTCCGCCGCTTGAGCGGAGTGCTGGGGTGCGGGAGTTGTTTGGCGTGGCGCGCGGGTTGATGGGGGAGATGGGGCTCTCGCTTGAAGAGGCGGCTACTGGCGGGGGGTCGGATGGGAATTTTACTGCGGCGCTTGGAGTGCCGACGCTGGATGGGTTGGGGGCGGTGGGGGATGGGGCGCATAGTTTGCGGGAGCATGTGGTGGTGAGGGAGATGGGGGTGCGGGCGGCGTTGATTGCGGGGTTGTTGGCGGAGTTGTAGGGGCGGAGGCGCAGAGTAGGAAAAGGGCGATTTCAAATTTGAGAATTTCAAATGGCTTTGTTGACATCCTCGGCACAAGGTTGAATTTGAGGCGCGACAAGCACGAGGGAGTGGTGTTTTCTAGCGAGCAGGAGGGGCGATGCCAGAGATCGGACTCCTGCCGTTGGTGCGTGGCGCTGGATGTGGCGGCTGCGGTTTTGCCGCCTTATCGCAGCCGTTTCAGCAAGCACCAATTCACCGAACCGCAGTGCTGGCGTGCTCTGACTGATGCGCTACGAAGATTGGACGTTTAGTGAAACAGAAGTGCGTTTGCGAGAGCACCGAGAGTTGCGAGAGACACTGAAGCTCTCGAGCGTGCCTGACTACAACACCTTGTACGGCTTTCTGCAGCGACTAGACGACCAGAGAATAGATCGCGTGCTGGGAGAAGCGGCGGGGCGATTTAAAAGACACAAGCGTCGAACTAGGCGCGCGCGCGTGTGGCGTAGACGGGACCGGGCTGAGCCACAACGCCGCCAGCACCTTTTTTATTCGCCGCATCGAGCAGCGGCCACGCGGAATGACGCGCTGGAGTTATTGGTTGAAGTGGTTGATCGTCACCGATCTG
This sequence comes from uncultured Acidobacteriota bacterium, assembly GCA_963720655.1. Lineage (GTDB taxonomy): Bacteria > Acidobacteriota > Terriglobia > Acidiferrales > UBA7541 > Palsa-295. The sequence goes on from CAVRFZ010000004.1 coordinate 153,990, forward strand.
GACAAGCTGATCATTCTGGCCCAGCGCGGACGGCAAGCACGCTGGTGCGATTGCCGGAGTCTGCTCGATTTGGTGGATGCGGCCAGCGGAGTTTCGCCAATCGGCTTGGTGTTGGCCGACGTTGAATTTGACACCGAACAAAACCATCGACACATTCGCGAACGGCTGGGAGCGCGCAGCATCATTCCAGCCACGTGTGGTCGCAGCAGTCGCGTGGGCATTCGCGGAAAGATGCGCCGGCGATTTCCGCAAAAGACCTACCGGCAACGGGCCAAGGTGGAAACGGTCTTCTCCATCATTAAACGCAAACTCTCCGCCCGCGCCCCGGGACGTAGCCTGTCGATGCAAAAGCGTCAAGCCTCCTTGCTCGGACTGACCTACAACCTTATCGCTTGAGGCACGCTGCAATTTCAAATGAAGAAAAAGAAAAGTGAGTGCTCGGGTAGAGGCTGCGGAGCGGTGACATGTTCTTGTAGCGTTTTTCTTTTGTCACGGCTGCCCTTCGAGACCCAGGGTAAAAAGCTGTGAACTACAAGGATTGAAGCGAGAGGCCCACGACGAGAACTGCGTCGCCGTGGCTACCCGGGCCAAGAATGATGAGCTGAATTTATCGGGCGGCGCGAAGAGACGGCGGTGCTAGTTAACGGAGGTATTCTTGGCGGAGGTAGGCGATGGTTTGCTGGTCTAGGTCGGAGTAGTCGGAGTGGAGGGCGTCGCGAAGGGCGGCGTCCATGGAGGGGGCTGTGGAGATGCGATCGAGGAGACGGCTGATGTCGCTGATGCCGCCTGATTCGATGATGGATTCGACGGCGGCTAGCGAGTAGGCGTAGGCGAAAGAGGCGGCGCCGCCTGAGAGCGACATCCAGGAGCCTTCGAGCATTTGGAGGCTGGGGGCGCGGCCTTGGCCTGCCAGTTCTACCAGCGCACCTGCCGCGCTATTGCTGCGGCGGCCTTCCATCCATTGGGCGACGCCTTCCTGGACCCAGGTGGGGGCGCGGCCGCGGGTTTTCTGTCCGATGAAGCTGTGGGTGAGTTCGTGTTTCAGGACGCGCGCTAATTCTGAGGTGACGCTGCTGAGGCCCTGGACTGGGATGCGGATGCGGCCGTCATTGATGGCGCCGGCCCAGCTGGGGGCGCGGGTGATGTCAGCGAAAGCCTGGCCGGTGTAGAGGATTACGCCGATCGGTTCGGGCGGGGTGTAGTCGAGCTGGGATTCGATGTCGTTGAAATCTTCTTCGAGGGCGTGCAGGATTCCGCTGGCGAGATCGGGCGTGGCGGTGCCGCTGTATTTCAGGGCGAAGTGAGCGGTGACGCCTTCGCGGTAGCTTTCCTCTTCGGCTTTGTCTTTTTGCGCTTTGGCGAGAGCGCGCTCGACTTCGGGGTCGGGGTGCAGATGCTCGGCGCGCTGCCATTCTTCCACTGCTAGATCCATTTTGTTGAGGCCGTAGTAGGCCCAGCCGGTGAGCTTGGCGACGTCGGCAGAATTAGGAGCGACGCGGCGGGCGTGCTCGAGCGGGTCGAGGGCGGCGGTGAACTGGCTTTGGCGCAGGAGGAGCACGGATAAATTCAGGAGCAGGCCGAGATTTTCTGGAGCGAAGTTGAGGGCCTGGCGGTAGTGGTCGATGGCGCCGTCGACCTCGCCTTTGGATAACAGGAATTGCGCGGCGGTGTAGTGCGCGGCGGAAACTTTTTCGATGGCGGCCGGTGAGTTGGAGCGGGCGTCGGCTTCGAGGCGCGCGATATAGGCGAAATCGATGGAGTCGTCGTGAACGGCGAGGCGGACGATATCGTCATAGCCGCGGACGGGGGCGATTTCTGGAGCTGAGACGGGCGGCGGTTCGTTTTGATGGGAGCCGGACGAGGATGAGGAGTAGCCGAACTGGTCTTTTTCGACGCGGGCGATGATGGATTTGGGAAGAGTGAAGCGGCCGGCGGAGGTTTCGTAGCTGACGTGCTCGCCATCGTCGGTAACGTTGGCGGCGGTGATGCGGCGGCCGTTCTTGAGCACAATCGTATCGGCGGCCGCGGAAGACACGGCGAGCAGGAGCAAGGCTGCGACTGGCGCTGCGCGATGCATATTCCGATTTTAGCAATGGGCTGTGCTCACCTTCGGGCGGCCTTGCTGGTCTTTGTCTTAAGTGGCATGCCTGGGTCTTAAGTGGTATGCCTTAATTGGCTATCGTGCGAAGAGTGCTGTCTATCGTGAAAAAATCGCGGCATGGGCTGTTTGTGGCTGGGCCGCTTGCGCTGCTGGCGGTCCTTGTTTCTCCGTCATCATCCTCCGCTCTTCAGGCAGCGGCGACGAGTCAATCCTCTGTCCAAAACGATTCCTCCGTTCAGAATTTGTCGAGCGATCCGCGGGCGCTGTATCAGGCGCTGAATGCGCTGCGGCCGGATGGAGAGCACGTCTACACGATTCATGAATTGAATCTGCGGCGGGACGTGGTGAACGTGCGGCTGATTGAGGGGAAGCTGGCATTTTTTCAAGCGATTGACGGGCACGTAACGGGCGCGGTATTCGCCGGACGCGGGCACGTTTTCGCGACGCCGCGAGAACGAGGGGAACGGTACTCGATTGCGCAATTTCTGGGCGTGCCGATGGTGAACCAGGATTTCACGCGGGCGTATTTGCGATTCACGGACGACACGGCGACGGAAATTCGCGAGCAGCTCGGCACAGACGCGAGTTGAGGCTGTCGATCCGAAGTTCACGGAAAGCTGGGCAGGGCTGGTGAGCAGCTTGAATCCGTGGCACTCGCTGCGAGTGATGCTCGATCTGCTGTCAGCCGATCCGCTGCCCTATTTTTACGTCGGAGTGGAGAACGACAATATCGGGGCGTTTGATGTGCTGGTGGACGCGCGGCGGCATGAGCAGGTGTTGATGGGACAGCCGCGAATCGAGAATGGGATCCGTTTCTACGATACGTGGGCGTCGTTCAAGGCGCTGGATGCGCCGAAGATGCCGATCGAGATGTTTGCGCCGATTGACTATGCGGTGGACACGACGATCGAGAACGATTTGTCGCTGGCGGGACGCACGACGCTGCATTTGAAAGCATTGCGAGCAGGCGAGAGAGTGGTGGGCTTGGAGCTTTCCAGGAATCTGGCGGTGGAAGGAGTGAGGCTCGAAAACGGCGCGCCGCTTTTCTATTTCCAGAATGAAGACCTGAGCCGGCACGACATTTTGGAACGCGGCAATGACGCGCTGCTCATCACGCTTCCGGCACCGGTGAAGGTGGGCGAAGAGATTCACCTGGAAGTGAGATATCGCGGCAATGTGATCAGCAATGCAGGGAACGGCGTGGAATTTGTGGGCGAACGCGGCACCTGGTATGCGCATGTGGGAGGTGGAGATCATTTCGCACTCTTCGATCTCACTTTTCGGTGGCCGAAGCGATTGACTCTGGTGGCGACCGGGGCACGCACCGATCTGCATGACGATGGTGACGTGAAAACGGGCCGCTGGCAGTCACGAGTTCCGTTTGCTGTGGCGGGCTTCAATCTCGGCGAATACAAGGTGGAAACGGCGGCGGGCGATCACCCGAAGGTGGAACTGTACGCAAACCAACAGCTCGAAAATGCGATCCTGGCGCTGCTTCAGAAGAATCCTGGCGACAATACGTCGCTACCGGGGCTGTTTCAATTGCCGAGGCAACGGGGATTGTCGGAAACGATTCCCGAGGCGCCGACGCCGAGTCCTGCGGCGGTATTGAAACACCTTGGGGGGGAATTCACCGATTCAGTCCGATTTTTCGAGCGGCTCAATGGACCGTTTCCGTTTGACCACCTGGACGTGTCGCAGATTCCGGGGAGCTTCGGGCAGGGATGGCCAGGGCTGCTGTATCTATCGACGCTGGTGTTTCTCCCCCAATCAGCGCAGGAGCGGGCCGGGTTCAGCGTGCTAGCGCAGGAGGAGGCTCGAGAACTGATACCGTTTCACGAGGTGGCACATCAATGGTGGGGGAATGTGGCTGGATCGGCTGAATACCGCGATGGCTGGATACAGGAAGGAATGGCAAATTACCTGGCGCTGATGTACTCCGATAGCAAGCGACCGGGGGATCAGAGATTGAAAAATTGGCTCGATCGCTATCGGATCGCATTGACGACAAAGAATCCCGGCTCATCGCTGACGCCAGATTCAGCTGGGCCGCTGAATTTCGGATGGCGACTGCTGTCGTCGAACGCGCCGAACGCTTATGAAACGGTGACCTATGGCAAAGGGGCGTGGGTGATGCACATGCTTCGCGAAATGCTAGCTGACCCTGCCGCTGCGGACCCGGATGGACGCTTTCGAGAACTGCTGAAAGCCATTCTCAGCGAGCATTATTTTGCACCGCTGTCGACGGCGGATTTCCAGCGAGCCATCGAGAAACGAATGACACCTGCAATGGATCTGGAAGGAACGCGCTCAATGGACTGGTTTTTCGACCAATGGGTACGGTCGACGGGGATTCCGCGCTATTCCGTGGAGTTTCAGGTGAAACCTCACGAGCAAGAATTTCTCGTGACGGGCAAGCTGGTGCAGTCAGGAGTAGATGAGGTTTTTACAGAGCCAGTTCCGCTCTACGGAACGAGACCCGGGCCGGGCGCAAAGATGGAAAAGCTTGGAGTAGTGGTTACAAACGGAACTGAAACACGGTTTCGATTTGTTGCGAAGTCCCGCCCCGTAAAAATACTGATTGATCCGCGAAATACCGTACTTTGCCTCACAAATTGATATCCGGATTTGACATTACGGGAAGGTTAAAAACGGCACAGCCAATCACCAGATAATTCTGGGGTTTGATGTTGCTTCACGTGGCCTTCGGTTTTATGCTGTCACGTCCTAGGAGCACACCAGCTGTTGCAGCGGGGAAGGAAAATAAGTGTGGAGCGCTGCGCTTCGTCCTGTCGAATGGTGCACTCCTGACAAGCGGGCTTGTCTGAAAAGTCTGAGAACTGCCTTTCACTAACCCATTCGATGCCCCTTCGTGACGTTCGCAGGCATCTATAAACCCAAATCCAGCAGTGGGGCGCATTCGTGGATCCTGAGGGTTCACCAAATATAGCGGGAGCAGGCGAGGCACCGGTCCTCGAGCCGGGCCACACGCTCGCAACCGTTACCGACAAGATCAGCTCGATCGTGCTGGGCCGCGGCACGACGAAGGGCTGGATGATCGGCTTTGCGATCGCGCTCGCGCTGTTGTTGATGTTCAACGTGGCCGTCACCTACCTGCTGATCAAGGGTGTGGGAATCTGGGGAATCAAGATTCCGGTTGGGTGGGGATTCGCGATCGTCAATTTCGTGTGGTGGATCGGAATCGGGCACGCCGGAACGCTTATCTCCGCAATTCTCCTTCTGCTGCATCAAAAGTGGCGCACATCCATCAACCGTTTTGCGGAAGCGATGACGCTGTTTGCAGTGGCGTGCGCGGGAACGTTTCCTCTGTTGCACATGGGCCGGCCATGGCTATTTTTCTGGCTGATGCCCTATCCCAATCCGATGTGGATGTGGCCGCAGTTTCGAAGTCCGCTGGTGTGGGACGTGTTTGCGGTTTCGACATACGCGACCGTTTCCCTGCTCTTCTGGTTCGTGGGGCTTGATTCCGGATCTGGCAACTCTGCGGGATCGGGCCCGAAACCGCGCGGCGAAAATCGTCTATGGAATTTTTGCGATGGGTTGGCGCGGCTCGGCGGTGCATTGGACGCGGTATGAAGTAGCGTCGTTGTTGCTCGCCGGCCTGGCGACTCCGCTCGTCGTTTCCGTGCACACCGTGGTGAGCTTCGACTTCGCGGTGGCGATCGTCCCTGGCTGGCATACGACGATCTTTCCGCCCTATTTCGTGGCGGGCGCAATCTATTCCGGATTTGCGATGGTGATGACGCTGGCGATTCCGATTCGCAAATTTTACAAGCTGGAAGACATGGTCACGATGCGGCACCTGGACAACATGGCCAAGGTGATGCTCGCGACCGGCATGATCGTCGCCTACGGGTACATGATGGAGACTTTCATGGCGTTTTACGGCGGGGATCCGTTTGACCGCTATTTGATTTTGAACCGAATGACCGGGCCGTATGCGGTGGTTTACTGGTCGCTGATCGCGTGCAATATCATCATTCCGCAGGCAATGTGGTCGCGGAAAGTTCGCGCGAGCGTGCCGGCGCTATTCGCGATCTCGTTGATCGTAAACACGGGAATGTGGCTCGAGCGGTTTGTGATCGTGGTGATCAGCCTGAGCCGCGATTACATCCCTTCGATTTGGAATATGTACTACCCGACAAAGTGGGACTGGATGACGTACATCGGGACGTTTGGGCTTTTCTTTACGCTGTTCTTGCTGTTCGTGCGCTTCCTCCCGATGATTTCGATTGTGGAGATGCGTTCACTGGTGCGGGAGACGGACGAGAAACCGGAGTAGCGGCGGCAACCGAAAAAAGATATGGCACAGATCTTCCATCACAGCACGAACCTGATCTCGCGGCTGAGCATTTATGGCGGCGTGTTTATCATCGCGCTGCTGGGAGCCGCGCTGTATGGGATCGAGCTTTCGCCGTGGTACACGGACCAGCATGTCGCGCGGCAACAGCCGGTTCCCTTCAGCCATAAGCATCATGCCGGCGAGCTGGGTATCGATTGCCGCTACTGCCATACGTCGGTGGAGAAGTCGTCGTTCGCGGGATTGCCGCCGACGCAAACTTGCATGACATGCCATTCGCGTATTTGGACGAATGCTTCAATGCTCGAGCCGGTTCGAGCGAGCTACCGCGAAGACAAATCGCTCGCGTGGACGCGGGTGAACGCGCTGCCCGATTTCGTTTATTTCGACCACAGCATTCACGTGAGCAAAGGAGTGGGCTGCACCACGTGCCACGGCCCGATTGCGGAGATGCCGCTGACCTGGAGAGCAGGCACGCTCTACATGCAGTGGTGCCTGGAATGCCATCGCGAGCCGGAGAAGTTCGTGCGGCCGAAATCGGAAGTGTTCAATCCCTATTACCAGCCGCCGAAAAATCAGCTCGAGCTGGGGCGGCAGCTGGTGAAGGAATACAAGATTCAGAGTTTGCAGAACTGTTCGACGTGCCACCGGTGATTGCATAACGATGAACGACGACTCCAACTCGAACCATTCCATGAACGAGACGATTGATCTCGCGGCCGTGCGGGCGAAGCTCGCGAAAGACGGCGGGAAGCGATTCTGGCAGAGCCTGGATGAACTGGCGGAGACGCCGGGTTATCGCTACAAGCTCGAAAACGAGTTTCCTGAAAATACGGAGAAGGAAGCCGAGGGAATCGACCGGCGCGGAATTTTGAAGTTGATGGCTGCGTCGGCGGCAATGGCCGGACTGAGCGCGTGTACGAAGCTGCCGACGGAGAAAATCGTTCCCTACGTTCGGCCGCCCGAGGAAATTATTCCGGGCAAGCCGCTGTTCTATGCCACGTCGATGACGCAATCAGGCGTTGCAACCGGGCTGCTGGTTGAAAGCCACATGGGCCGTCCCACGAAGATTGAGGGCAATCCCGAGCACCCGGGGAGCCTGGGCGGGACGGACGTGTTCAATCAGGCCTCGATTCTGACGCTTTACGATCCCGACCGGTCGCAAACGGTGATTCATGAAGGTCGCATTGAAAGCTGGGCCGCGTTCCTGACAGCGATTGGAAATGTTAGGGCGCAGATTGCGCCGAGAGGCGCCGGGCTTCGCATTCTCACTGAAACGGTGACTTCTCCGAGCCTTGCGGCGCAGATTCGAGAAGTTCTGCAGCAGTTCCCCGACGCGAAATGGCATCAGTACGAGCCTTGCATGCGCGATGCGGCGCACGACGGCGCTGTGATGGCATTCGGTAAACCGGTGACGACGGTCTACCACCTCGACAAGGCGGACGTGATCGTGTCGCTCGACGCGGATTTCCTGACAACCGGAGCGGGGCACACGCGGTACGCTCGCGATTTTTCTTCGCGCCGGGCGATTGAAGGGCCGGATACGAAATTAAACCGCTTGTATGTTGTGGAGTGCACCCCGACCAGCACGGGCTCGATGGCGGACCACCGGCGAGCGATGCGCGCGAGTGAAGTGGAAGCGTTTACGCGGCAGCTTGCCACGGAATTCGGAATTGCATCGGCTGGAGCGCCGGAGAATTCGACCTCGTCTGTTCCGCCCGCGTGGATGATGGCGCTGGTGCGCGATCTGGAGAAACATCGCGGCGCTTGCGTGGTGATTCCGGGAGAAGGACAGCCGGCGATCGTACATGCGCTGGCTCATGCGATGAATGCTTCATTGGGGAATGCCGGGAAGACGGTTATCTATACGGAGCCGATCGAAGCGAATCCCGTGAACCAGATGAATTCGCTGCGCGAGCTGGTGAAGGACATGAATGCGGGAGCCGTCGAGCTGCTGGTGATGTTGGGAGGCAATCCCGTTTACGACGCGCCGGCGGATTTCGAATTTGGCCCGACGCTGCTGAAGGCGAAGTTGCGGGTGCATTCGGGACTTTATTACGACGAGACGGCGGAGTTGTGCCACTGGCACGTGCCCGAGGCGCATTTTCTGGAAGCGTGGAGCGATGCGCGCGCGTATGACGGCACGATTGGAATTGTGCAGCCGCTGATCGCGCCGCTTTATCAGGGGCGGTCGGCGCACGAATTGATCGCAACGCTCGCAGGCGACGCGGGAAAATCGGGGCACGATCTCATTCAGGGCTACTGGAAATCGCAGCGGCCGGAGAAAGATAAGGCATTCGACGCATTCTGGCAGAAGTCGCTGCATGACGGCGTGATGGCGGGAACGGCGCTGCCTGCAATTTCTGTGTCGCCGCGAACTGACATCGGGAGAGAGCCTGCATCGCCGGCGTTTGATAAGGACGCGCTGGAGATTGTGTACAGGCCTGATCCTACGATTGGCGATGGGCGATACTCGAATAATGGCTGGCTGCAGGAAACTCCAAAAACGATTACGCGACTGACGTGGGATAACGCCGCGCTAGTGAGCATCAATACCGCGGAGCGATTGAAGCTGCGCCATGGGCAGTACATGAAGCTGAAGGTGGCTGGCCGCGAGGTGTATGCGGGAATTTTCGCCGACCCTGGGCATCCGGATAATTCGATCACTCTGCATCTCGGATACGGACGGCGGCGCGCGGGAAATGTGGGTAACGGGCAAGGCTTCAACGCATATTTTCTGCGGACTTCAGGCGCGCCTTGGATGGCAGGCGGCCTGCAACTCGAAGATTCCGGGAAGAAGTACTACTTCGCGGTGCAGCAGTACCACTACATGATGGAGGAAGACGGCCATCCGGCGGATACGGAGAGCGTGAATGCTTTCCGCCGCGATTTAATCCAGGTGGCCACAGCTTGAAGAGTTTCAAAAGGATCCGAATTTCGCGCGGCATCCTGAGACGGAGCCGGGGAAAAAGCTATCGCTATATCCCGGATTCAAATCCGAGGGTTATGCCTGGGGGATGTCGATCGACCTGAACCGCTGCATCGGGTGCAATGCGTGCGTGGTCGCGTGCGTCTCAGAAAACAATATCGCCGTGGTGGGAAAAGATCAGGTGATGCGCGGGCGCGCGATGCAATGGATCCGGATCGATACTTATTTCCGCGGGAACCTGGAAACGCCGGAGATGTATTTCGAGCCGCTTCCCTGCATGCAGTGCGAGAACGCGCCATGCGAGGTGGTATGCCCGGTCGGCGCAACGACGCACAGTATCGAAGGGCTGAACGAGATGACGTACAACCGGTGCGTGGGGACGCGCTATTGCTCGAATAACTGCCCTTATAAGGTGCGGCGATTCAATTTCCTGCTCTACTCCGATTTCAAGACGCCGAGCCTTTACGGAATGCGCAATCCGAACGTGACGGTGCGCAGCCGCGGCGTGATGGAGAAGTGCACGTACTGCGTGCAGCGGATCAACGCGGCGAAAATACGGTCGGAGGAAGAAGACCGGGTGGTGCGCGACGGAGAAATTGTGACGGCGTGCCAGAGCGCCTGTCCGGCTGAGGCAATTGTGTTTGGGAACATTAATGATCCGAAGAGCCGCGTATCGAAATTGAAGGGGCAGTCGCGGGATTACAGTTTGCTGGATGATTTGAATACGAAGCCGCGCACAACGTATCTGGCGCGGGTGCGGAATCCGAATCCGGAGATACGCGAATAGGGGGCGTTTAGAGCCTCGATTGAAGCGATGAGACGAAAACCGATTTACGGATTGCTAGCGGAATTTGAGACGCCGGAGGAGCTTCTCGCGGCGGCGCACCGGGCGCATAGTGCCGGCTATCGGAAGATTGACGCGTTTACGCCGATGCCGATCGAAGGATTGGCAGAAGCGGTGGGATTCGAGCATACGGTGCTTCCGGCGGTGGTGTTTACCGGCGGGCTGATTGGCGGCCTGTCGGGATTTTTCATGTGCTACTACGCGAACGTGATCAGTTTTCCGTTGATTATCGGCGGGCGCCCTTACAACAGCTGGCCGATGTGGATTCCGATTACGTTTGAGCTGACGATTCTGGGGGCGGCGCTTTCAGCGGTGTTTGGGATGCTGGCGATGAATGGATTGCCGACGCCGTACCATCCGGTGTTCAACGTGGCGCGGTTCGCGCTGGCGTCGAAGGACCGGTTTTTTCTGGTGATCAAGATTCGGGATCGGAAGTTTGATCTGGCGGCGACGAAGGCGTTTCTTGAAGAGATGCGACCTCACGGGGTGTTTGAGATTGAAGCGTAGAGCGCAACACGGAGCATTCAACGCACACGTTGCGCGATCGTGCGCAATTGCCTGCGCGGGCGTGATCACTCTTCTCGTCGGAGGGTGCAGGCTGGATATGCATATTCAGCCGAAATATTTGCCCTACGAGCCGACGAATTTCTTCGGGGATGGGCGCTCGGAGCGGCAGCCGGTAACCGGAACAGTGGCGCGCGGGCAGTTGCGGCTGGACGAATTGCTGTACACGGGGAAAGAAAATGGAGTAATCGCGGACAAGTTTCCGTTTCCTATCACGCGCGCGGATCTGGAGCGCGGGCGCGAACGCTACAACATTTACTGCACCCCGTGCCACGATTACACCGGGCAGGGCAACGGAATGATTGTGCAGCGTGGGTTTCCGCAGCCGCCTTCGTTTCACGTGGGAGCCTTGAGTACGGCTCCGGTTGGACATTACTTTGACGTGATGACGAACGGATTTGGGTCGATGTACAGCTATGCGGCGCGGGTCGAGCCCGAGGACCGGTGGCGCATTGCTGCTTATATTCGGGTGTTGCAGGCGAGCCGTCGCGGGAGTATCGATGATGTGCCGACGGCGGAGCGTCAGAAGCTTACGCAGAGCGCTTCGAGCGCAGCGGGTGGGCAAACACCATGAGCCCAGTGCGCTCAGTGACTCTACCGGAAGAGCTGCGGTCGCGGTTTGACTATGTGCAGCGGGTGGCTTTCGTTTGTGGGGCGATTGGCTTGGCGCTGGTGATCCTGTTCAGCTTCCACAGCGAGCATACGCGGCTGCAATTTTTCCGCTCGTATCTATTTGCGTTTGTTTACTGGCTTTCAATTCCGCTGGGCTGCCAGGCGATTTTGATGATGCATCATCTGACGGGTGGGTGGTGGGGTTATCCGATCCGGCGCTTACTGGAGGCCGGGACAAGGACCTTGTTCGTGATGGCGGCTTTATTTATTCCCGTCCTGCTGGGCCTTTCCCAGCTTTACTTGTGGGATCAGCCTGCTGCCGTGGCAGCCGATTCGCTTATCCAGTACAAGCGCCCATACCTGAACCCGGGATTCTTTACGGTGCGAGCCGTGATTTACTTTGCGATCTGGGTGGGATTGGCGTTCGTGCTGAACAAATGGTCGCGCGAACAGGACGAAACAGGCGACCCTTCCATTGAAGGCCGCTTCGAAGCCATCAGTGGGCCGGGGCTGATTTTGTGGGGATTGGCGCTGACGCTTGCGTCGGTGGATTGGGTGATGTCGCTCGAAGTGCACTGGTTTTCGACGATTTACGGCATGATTTTCATGATTATCGCGGCGCTCACTTCGATGTCGTTTGTGATTTTTGTGGAGCGCAGGCTTGCCGAGCACGAACCGTTGCGAGGCTCGGCCACGCCCGCGCAATACAACGACCAGGGCAATTTGATGCTCGCGTTCGTGATGCTCTGGGCCTACCTTTCATATTCGCAGTTTTTGATTATCTGGTCGGGGAATCTGAAAGAAGAAATTCCCTGGTATGTGACGCGCGCGTTTGGCGGCTGGGGAACAGTGGCTGTGGTTCTGATGGTGCTGCATTTCGCGCTGCCGTTCTTGCTGCTCTTACAGCGCGGCGTAAAGCGAAAGCTGGCGCGGCTGTCGCTGGTGGCGGGAATGCTGATCGTTCTCAGTCTCGTGGACGTTTACTGGCTCATTGTGCCGGCTTTCGACCCGAAGAGCCCGCGCATCCACGCGATGGATATTCTGGCGGTGCTGGGAATCGGCGGCGTGTGGATCGGAACCTATTTTTGGCAGCTGAAGAAAATGCCACTCTTGCCGTTGCACGACGCGCGGTTTGCAGGCGAGTTGGAGCATCAGCATGGCGACTGAACGCCACCCGAAGCACGGGGAGGAAGGGTACGAGCATGCGGATGCGCATGTCCGCCGCCTATATCAATTTGGAGCCGTGCTTGCGATTCTGATCGTGGGGGTGATGTGGGCGATGGTGCACACGTATAACTTTTTGGCGAAGCACGAATCGCTGGGGCCGCCCGCTTCACCATTTGAAAATCAGCGCGCGTTGCCGCCGCAGCCGCGTTTGCAGCCGCACCCGGCCACCGACCTGAAGCGCTACTGCGAAGTAGAACAGCAACAGCTCACCACCTACGGATGGGTGGACGAACACAATGGGGTGGTCCGAATTCCGGTAGAACGTGCAATGGGCATGGTTCTTCAAAAGGGATTACCGGCGCGGCCAGCGAATCAGGCAGTCGAGGAAACAAGCGTGACGCCCGTGGGATCGGCAATGGAACCGCGAGCGATGGGTATCGCCGGGCCTTGCGGCTATATGGTTGAGCCGCCAAGCGAATCTGCGGAATCGAAACAGCGGAAGGATTGAAGTGAAACTGGCTCTTCAAATGTCGGCAGCACGACAAACTGATTCAATGCGACGCGCGATTGCCGCGGCAGCGCTGCTATTAGGCTCGCTATTTTTCGTGGCGGGCGCCAAGGCGCAGGCTCAATACCCTACTCAGAATATCGATGTGCGCCCGGAGTTGCTGAAAAATGTGGGCATCGATCAAAAACTGAACGATTCGGTTCCACTCGACCTCACTTTCCGTGATGAAACGGGACAGACAATTAAGCTGGCGCAATTCTTTGGCAACGGGCCTGTGATTCTGTCGCTGGTCTATTACAACTGTCCGATGCTCTGCACACAGGTGCTGAATGGAATGGAGCGAAGCCTGAAAGACGTTCCGATGGACATCGGCAAGCAATTCAGCGTTGTGACGGTGAGCATCGATCCGACGGAGCGTCCCACTCTCGCATCGGCAAAGCGCGCGCTGTACACAGGGCTCTACGGGCGTCCCGAAGCCACCCAGGGCTGGCACTTCCTGACGGGCGACGAACCGCAGATCAAGCAGCTCGCCAATGCGGTGGGATTCCGCTACGCCTACGATCCGGCGTCAAAGCAGTTTGCCCACGCGAGCGCGATCATGATTCTTACGCCGGAAGGCAAAATTTCGCGCTACCTCTATGGCATCCAGTATGCGACGCGGGATCTCCGGCTCGGTCTTGTGGAAGCCTCCGAGGGCAAGATTGGAACGCCGGTGGATCAGATTTTGCTCTTCTGCTACCACTACGACGCCGCGACAGGAAAATACAGCCTGTTGATCTCGCGCGTACTGAAGGCGGCAGGCGCCTTCACGATTCTGGTGATTGGGATTGGAATTTTTCTACTGGCCCGCAGCGAACACTACGCCCTGCCGGAGCGACGGGCATGATAAGCGCAGGCATGGGCAGGGTGTTTCTTGACGTCGGCGCGCGCCTGCTGACGAGCGCCTTGGCGCCCATTCCGCTTCGTCCGCCGGCGGCTTCCACGATTGCGGAAGGCGTGGACATGCTGCACTACACGCTGACGGCGATTACACTCTTTTTTACAGTGGTGATTTTCTCCACGATTTTCTTTTTCATGATCAAGTACCGGCGGCAATCGGAAGATGAGGTGCCCCCGGAAATCGAGAAAAACGTCCCGCTCGAAATCCTGTGGACTGGGATTCCTACGCTCATCTGCGTCGTCATATTTTTCTGGTCTGCCAGCCTCTACGTTCGAAACGCGCGTCCGCCCGATGCATCCACGGAAATTTTCGTGGTCGGCAAGCAGTGGATGTGGCACCTGCAGCATCCCGAAGGTGTGCGCGAGATTAATGAGCTTCACGTGCCGGTAGGCGTTCCCATCAAACTAACGATGACGTCCGAGGATGTGATTCACGATTTCTACGTCCCTGCGTTTCGCGTGAAGAAGGACGTGCTGCCAGGCCGTTATACGTCGCTATGGTTTCAAGCAACGAAGACGGGCACATACCACATCTTCTGCGGCCAGTATTGCGGCGCCGACCACGCTCAAATGATCGGCTGGGTGTACGTGATGGAGCCAGCAGACTACGCCGCGTGGCTTTCCGGCGGCGCATCGCATGAATCCATGGCGCAGGCCGGCGAAAGGCTGTTCACGCAACTGGGGTGCGTGACGTGCCACATAGGGGACAATACCGGGCGTGGGCCATCACTCGTCGGACTTTACGGAAAGCCCGAAAAACTGCGCAGCGGTGAAACGCGGATCGTTGATGAAGGCTTGATCCGGCAGGCGATCGTGTTTCCCAATTCGGTGATCCTGCCGAACTATCCGCCAGTGATGCCCACTTTTCAGGGACAGATCAATGAAGAGCAAGTCCTGCAGCTGATCGCCTACGTGAAATCGCTCGGAACGCAGGAAAGGACAGGGAAATGAGTACGGCTGTAGCAGACATCCACGAAGTTCCTGCCGAATCGCGCGTCAATTATTTGAACGCCAGCTACGGCATCAAATCGTGGCTTTTCACCACCGATCACAAGCGCATCGCCCTTCTTTACCTGGCTTCGATTACTTTCATGTTTTTTGTCGGCGGCACGGCCGCTGTTCTGATGCGCATTCATTTGATTGAGCCGCAGGGCGCGCTGGTGCAGCCGGAGACATATAACAAGCTGTTTTCGATTCACGGGATCGTGATGGTGTTTTTCTTCCTGGTACCGTCGATACCGGCTACGCTGGGGAACTTTCTTGTGCCGCTGATGATCGGCGCGCGCGACCTGGCATTTCCGAAACTGAATCTGCTGAGCTGGTATATCTACATCGTCGGCGCAATCTTCACGCTGTACGCCATCATCTCCGGCGGAGTTGATACGGGCTGGACGTTCTATGCGCCCTTTAGCAGCTTGTACTCACAGACGCACGTGATTGCCACGGCGCTGGGCGTTTTCATTACCGGCTTCTCTTCGATTCTCACGGGACTCAACTTCATCGTTACGATCCACAAGATGCGCGCGCCGGGAATGACCTGGTTCCGGCTGCCGCTTTTCATCTGGGCGATGTATGCGACGAGCGTGATTTTTATTCTTGGAACGCCGGTGATCGCGATAACGATTTTCCTGCTCGGGCTCGAACGGCTGCTGCACGTGGGTATCTTCGACCCGGCGGTGGGTGGCGACCCGCTGCTGTTTCAGCACCTGTTCTGGTTCTATTCACATCCGGCGGTGTACATCATGATTCTGCCGGCGATGGGCGTGATCAGCGAAGTCGTAACTTGCTTTTCGAAAAAGCGGATCTTCGGCTACAGCATCGTCGCTTTTTCGAGCATGGCGATTGCGGTGATCAGCTTCCTGGTCTGGGGCCACCATATGTTCGTTACCGGCCAGTCCGTCTATGCAGGCCTGATTTTTTCCGTGCTCAGCTTCCTGGTTGCGATTCCTTCGGCGATTAAAGTTTTCAATTGGACTTCAACGCTCTACAAAGGTTCGATATCTTACGAAGCGCCGATGCTTTATGCGCTCGGATTTATCGGCCTGTTCACGATGGGCGGCCTGACCGGTTTGTTCCTGGCTTCGCTCGCGACCGACGTGCACTTAAACGGGACCTACTTCATCGTCGCGCACTTTCACTACATTATGGTAGGCGGCGCCGTGATGGGATACCTTGGTGGAATTCATTTCTGGTGGCCGAAGATCACGGGGAGACTATACCCGGACGCTTGGGCGCGATTTGCGGCCCTGGTCGTGTTTGTCGGTTTCAATCTCACCTTCTTCCCGCAATTCATGCTGGGATACCTGGGCATGCCGCGGCGGTATGCTGTATATCCGCAAGAATTTCAGGTGCTCAACGTGATGTCCACAGCCGGCGCTTCAATTCTCGGCATCGGCTACCTGATTCCGCTGATCTACTTGATCTGGTCGATGCGGTACGGGCCGGCGGCGGGCCCCAATCCGTGGGGCGCGCGCGGGCTCGAGTGGGAAGTGCCTTCCCCGCCGCCCACAGAAAATTTCGAGGAAATTCCTGTGGTCACCGAAGAAGCCTACAACTACACAGGCGCGAGGCAAACTCTTGGCTGATATGGCCCATACCGCCGCTCACTCGCCGGCCTTGGTGCACCAGTTCGAGACCAAGGAGCAGCAGCACGCTGCCGGAAACCTCGGCATGTGGATTTTCCTGGCCACCGAGATCATGTTCTTCGGCGGCGTTTTCATGGCGTACATCGTGTATCGCGCGCTGCATCTGGAAGCGTTCATTCAGGGCAGTCATTTCCTCGACGTGGCTTTCGGAGCCACCAATACGGCGGTGCTGATCTGCAGCAGCTTGACGATGGCGCTGGCCATCAGCGCGGCACAGACGGGCAAGAGCAAATCCACGATTATCACGTTCCTGGTCCTCACAATGCTGCTCGGCGCGGCGTTTCTATTTATCAAATTCAACTTCGAATGGACTCACGATTGGGCCGAAGGCCTCGTTCCCGGCCTGCATTTCACCTACAACGGCCCACACGCTCCAGGAGTGCAGCTATTTTTCTGCTTCTACTTCTTTATGACCGGTCTGCACGCTCTGCACATGTTTATCGGGCTCGGCATCCTGACGACGCTGACGGTGATGGCATATCGCGGGCGTTTCAATTCCGAATATTATGCGCCGCTTGAGGTAAGCGGGCTCTACTGGCACTTCGTCGATATCGTCTGGATATTTCTTTTTCCGCTGCTTTACCTGATCGGCGGGCGTTATGGAGGCGGGCACTAATGTCCGAGCACATTGTACCGGTGAAGACTTACGTGGCTGTTTTTATCTCGCTTCTTTTCTTTACCGGCCTTACCACCAAGGTTGCTTATATTGATTTAGGGACAACTGCGATCGGCAAGACTCATGTAATTGATTGGAACACCGTGGCAGCGCTCGCAATCGCGGTGGCTAAGATGCTACTCGTTGTGCTCTTCTTCATGCATGTGAAATATAGCCCGGGATTAACGCGGCTCGTAATCGTTGCCGGATTCTTCTGGCTCGCTATCATGATTGCTTTGACGCTTTCCGATGAGCTTGCGCGAGGCTGGACGGGCACGCCGCAACCTTGGAGCTTGTTGCTCCCTCTCTTTCATCCCTATCTTTGACGAGCGCCCGACGGCTGGACATTCCGGTCCGGCGGCGCGCGTAGCAATCTAACCTTCCAGGGCAAAAGTCATGAACAGCGCCACCGCTCCGGTACTGCACAGAGACGCCAGAAAGAGGAGATCGGCCGTCTTAGCGAGCTTCAGTCTTTTCGATCGTTCCTGGCTTCGCAACGCCAAATAGGCGCAGACCGTCGCGGCAAAATAACCGACACATATAAAGGCAAGGAAGTTGTCGGCGAGCGTGGTGATTTTCTCGAACCGCGTATAGATTTTGATTAGCCCGATTACGGTGAGGCACAACACCAGCATGTTGGGCGAGTTCGTGAAGACCTTCTCGGAAAGATCCACCTCCGCCCTTTCTTCCAGTTGATTCTGATTCGGCACACTCCCTCCTGGATACTACTTGACGCGCGCATTCATATACAGGCGAACGCGGCGTCGCGGGATGATACCGCAGGTGCGCAACGGCGTGTTCGCTGAGTCGCGCTCGGTTATTTCGGAATTGAGCGGAAGGCGATTACGGCGTTCAGGCCGCCGAACGCAAATGAATTTGACAGTGCCGCGCCCACCTTCTGCGCGCGAGCTTGATTGGGGATGTAATCCAGATCGCACTCGGGATCGCGTTCGTTGTAATTCGCGGTGGGCGGCAAAATGCCGTGGTGCAGGGCGAGTATTGTGGCAATCGCTTCGAGAGCACCGGCTGCGCCGAGCGCGTGGCCGTGCATGGATTTTGTCGAGCTGACCGCAAGCTTATCTGCATGGGCGCCGAAAACCGCGCGAATTGCCTGGCTTTCCACCGGATCGTTGCCGGGAGTGCCAGTGCCGTGCGCGTTGATGTAGCCGACCTCCTCTGGCGACATGCCGGCATCTTTGAGAGCGCCCCGCATGGCGCGCGCCGGCCCTTCGACGAGCGGTTGCGTCAGGTGGTGCGCGTCCGAGCTCATGCCCAAGCCGCAAATTTCGCAGTAGATTCTCGCGCCGCGCGCCTTGGCGGCTTCGAAAGGCTCGAGGATCATCATCGCGCCGCCTTCGCCCAGGATCATGCCTTTGCGATCCTTGCTGAACGGCCGGCAGGTGTCTGGAGCGATCACGCGCATCGCCTCCCATGCCTTGAGCATTCCGATTACGAACGGTGCTTCGCTTCCGCCCGTAACTGCCATCTCCGCTTCCCCGTCACGTACGAGGCGGAAAGCCTGACCGATTGCATGGTTGGCTGACGAACACGCAGTGGAAACCGTGTACGTGGGGCCTGTGAATCCCAAATCCATGGAAATTTGGCTCGCACCAGCGTTCGCCATCGTCTTGGGGATCGTCAAGGGATGCACCCGGCCGCGACCGGAGACGTAAAGATCTTCGAATCCAGCCTCGATGGCTGATTGACCGCCAACCGCTGTACCGCAGACGACGGCTCCGTTTTCACGGAGCGAGGAATTCAATTCAAGGCCGGAATCACGCAGTGCCTCACGCGCTGCGACCACTGAGAACTGCGCGAAACGGTCGAGGTACGCTTCGCGACCAGATTCGAAATGTTTCTCCGCATGGAAGCCGCGCACTTGTGCTGCGTTGAGAAGCTTCATCGGAACACGAGAGACGTCCACTGACTCGATTGGCTTGATGCCGGGGCGACCTTCACTCAGCGCCTTCCAATTTTCGGCGAGATTAAGTCCCAGAGGAGAGATGATTCCCAGCCCGGTGACGACAACTCGGCGCGGTGCCATCCGTCAGGCAGCCGGTGTGGCCGAACCCATGGAAGTGTCCGGGGGAGCGGAGGCGAGAAGCTTCTTGACGCCCTCGACGACGTCGTTGACGGTGCGGATGGAGCGGACGTCGTCATCAGGGATGGAGATTTTGAATGCGTTTTCGAGTTCGAAGAGCAGCGTAAATACGTCGAGTGAATCGATGCCGAGGTCCTGCAAGTTGGTATCCAGAGTGATCTTGTCCGCCGGAATCCGCTTCACGGAAGCCAGCGTCGCAATCACCTTATCCGCCACAGCATCAGACATCGATCTTGCCCTCCTGCACTGCACGCGCTTTTTGACACAGCCAATTCGGGCGAAATACGCCTTTAACGACCGCGATTCGCTGAACACCAGACCGTAACGCAACGTCTGGAGTGAAGTCAAATTCTAGCAGGAGTGAGCGCTGCACAGCGCGTCGATTTTCTCCGGGCGGTTGGTCAGCGAGTCGTGGTCGGTGCGGGCACGGACGAATCCGCCGGTGCGAGTTCCTTCTGAGCGGCGGGAGGCAATTTCTCCAGATGGCTCAGGAACGTGATGATCTGCCATGTTTGATTTTCGGTGAGAGTCTTGTTCCATGCCGGCATGCCGCTCCAGCGGATACCGTGCTGGATGATATAGAAGTTTTGATTATCGGCCATGTCAGAACCCTCTTTGAAAAATTGAGGGACAGGCGGGTAGAAAGAGTGCCCGAATTGGCTGTCAGGGTTAGCAGGAGTCCCGTGACAACCCGCGCAATGATCCCGAAACAGAATTGCGCCTGCTACAACGTTCTCATCGATCGGTTGCAGCGGATTTTTCTGATTTCCAGCGTGACGATCCGTAGATGCATCCACTGCAGCCATAGCGAAATGCCTTTCCGCCGAAGACGGATTTTGGTCGGCCGAAAAATCCATGTAGCCCTGCTTCGCGTACAGGTAGCCGCCGATGAAGATGATGAGGATCGTGAGGATGGCACCCAAGAGAAATTCTCGCATTACCGTCTCCTTTTAGGGCGTTAATCGCCTGAGGGCGGGCTGAATTCATTTTACAGTGAGACGGTTGTACTTCTTCAAGACTTCGCGGAGCCGGTCGTGCGGCAATGCTTCGACCGTGAACTCGTTGATGCCCGTCATAGTCTTGGCGGCGATCATGGCGTTCACCACAGCTTCCTCGGTGGCCTGCACGGTAGCCTCAAAGAGAGAATCCATCTGGTCGTTGGCCAACATTTGCACATTCGCCGACCCCGGCGCTAGCCCAGCGTTCGCGTTTGCCGTCGAGAATGCGATGAAAATATCGCCGGAACCGTTGCCGGAAATGCTGCCGAGCCGGCCCAAGCCAAGCGTGACGCGGCGCGCAATTCGCTTCAGTTGCTGAGGCAGCAGCGGAGCATCTGTGGCCACCACAACGATGATCGAGCCAACGTCAGGGCGATGGGCATCAAGCGGAATCTCGTAGCCTACCGGGACGCCGGCAATGCGAAGGAGGTGGCGGGTGCCAAAATTACATTGAACGAGCACACCAACCGTGTAGCCACCAAAGGTATCAGGGAGCTTGCGCGACGAGGTGCCTGTTCCGCCCTTGAATTCGAAGCAGATCATTCCGGTACCGCCGCCCACATTACCCTCGGCGATCGGCCCCGCATGTGCGTCTTGCATTGCGGCGACGGCGTCCTCGGGCTTTACGTGGAAGCCATTGATGTCGTTCAGTTCACCATCCCAAGTCTCCGCTACAACCGGAAGCGACCACCAGTCCTCGAGCGGGATCGGGGTTCCGTGTTTCAGTTCCCAGTCGATCACCGTGTCTCGTACCACTCCTACGCTGTGCGTGTTGGTGATCATCACGGGGCCGTATAGAAAGCCTGATTCCTCGACCCACGTGGTGCCGGTCATCTCGCCATTGCCATTTTCAGTGAACCACCCTGCAAATACTGGATCCACTGCGGATTTTCCGCGGGGGAAAATTGCCGTAACTCCAGTGCGAACGGGCCCGACACCGATCTGAAGCTTTCCTTCGCCGCGAATCAGGGTTTGGTAGCCGACCTCGACCCCCTTGACGTCTGTGATCGAATTCAGCGGGCCGGGCGTTCCTTCAAATGGAATGCCGAGATCGCGTGCACGCGGAGCGGTCTGAGCGGCCGAGATAATAACGGAGCCAACGAGAGCGAGGATAGGTGCTAGCGGGAAATTCTTCACCGCTGTTCTTCCGTGGCGAGGGATTGGAGCTCCTTTTCAACGTGCTGAAGCAGCTCCGTATTCTTTGTCAGAGCCGATTCCAGTATTTTCGCCTGTTCTGCTGCGCGAGACCAATCTTCGGCCTCGGCAGCTTCCGTGAGCCCGGGCAGCTCGAGATGCGCGTAAGTATAGCGGGCGCCATATAGAGTGTGCTTCCACCATGGACGGCCCGGGATTCCCGCGGAATTGCACCAGTTGCGTTCCACCTGCATCAGCTCCTCGTTCACACGATTGGCTTCGACGCCGTTGAAGCGGCCGTGCGAAATCGCGCGTGACACGCTTTCGTTGAGCTCGCGCCCGGCAGCTTCAAACGCCGCGGTGCGATCCTGTAGCGGAACCAGATCAATCTTTGCGCCCAGGTGAGTGGCTGCATCGAGGCTCGCAATGAACTTTCGAATGTTGGCTCCATAAGAAGCGAAATCAAAAGGCAGGATGTCGGCGTTCGCGAGGCGTAATGCCATCACTCCCCATAGTTGAGCCATCAACGCGTGATAGCGGTATCCGGGATCGCCGAAATGATTCATCCAATAAAAATCGTCGTACATGGAATGGTAGACGCCGTAAGGGCCGACGAACGTGAGCCCTACAGTTGGTACACCGAGAAAATTCAGGAACACCGTGTGATCTGACCCGCTGCCGATTCGCGTGTTTGCCAATTCCGAATCCAAAACGGGTTCTGCGCTGTGAAGCTCGTATTGGCGAGAGGCTTTCCACTCGTCATACAGCATCTTTCCCGACGGCGCAGGGAGAGTCCGGGAAACTTCGACAAGAAGCGGCGCGAGCGAGCCTACCGCATCTCCCTGGAAATCTTTCCCTGAGGTAGCCTCGTCCACGTTGAGATAGGCGACCGCTTTTTTCTTGAGTTCGTCGGCATACTGCTCGCCCCATTCCGTGGAGCCCGTGAGCGCATACTCCTCGCCATCCCAGCTGCATATCACCAAAGTGCGCCTGGGGCGAATCCCCTGCTTAAGGAGCTGACCCAGGCTGCGCGTAAGTTCGAGCATCGAAGCAGTGCCGCTCGAAGGATCCACCGCGCCGAAAACCCAGGCATCGCGATGATTGCCGAGAATCACCCATTCATCAGGCGATTCCGAACCACGAATCCGTGCTTCGGAAACGTAGTAAGGCTCGATATTTGTGTTCATATCCACTTTCACGTGGACGCGCACGCGTTTTCCTCCGAGACGATATTTCAGCGGAAGGCCACCTTGCCATTCGTCGGGCGCCACGGCCCCATCCAGATTTCGGAGGAGAGGCTCAGCATCGTGCCATGACAGAGGCACTGCCATGATCTTCGGAAGCGAGACCGCTTGTTCTGCAGGGATGCGCTTCGCGCCAGGTACGGAAGCCCAACCGGGCGTGAGGGGATCACCGGGTTCTAGAAAATCGTAGGTAATCGCACCGCGCTGAATGTGGCTTTCCGGTCCCCACGGACCGTCCGGATACACCGTTCCGCGTTTGAAACCGTCCTCGGCCGGATCGGAATAGATCAGAAGAGCGGCGACGCCAAGGCGTTCCGCGGTGAGTGCCTTGAAGCCGCGATAGCTGTACGGATTGGAATAGCGCACGAGCGCGACTTTCCCTCGCACATCGATCCCGTGTTTGCGGAGGTACGCGTAGTCCCCCGGATTTCCGCTGTGTGCATAAACGAGTGAGGCGGTTACCTCACCTGAAGCCGAATAGCCAAGGTATGCGCCCGAGACATCTGGATTTTTCGTATCTGGATCCACTTCATAGGCAGCCTCTCGGAGGATCGCACGGTATTTCTTGGGTGCAACCATCTCGAGAGAGACGTCGCGCGGAGAGGAGTTCAGCACGTCGTATTGGTGAATCGTCACATCTTCGAGCCCTTGCTGTCGCCATTGCTCGGCGATCCATTGCGCCAGCTGATTGTTGCGCGCCGATCCGGCCGGATGCGGCTCCGAAGTGAGATAGCGGTGAAATTTAGAGATTTGGTCCGTGGAAACAAGCGCCCGGTAGCGTAGTTCGGTAGCATTCTCGCGTTCCGCAGCGCGTGAGGAAAAGCCAGTGAAGGGCGCGAGATCTTCCGCAGCAGCAATCATGGCCACCGACAGGACGAAAATCGAAGCTAGCCACTGAAGCCACCGGGAGGACCGGTCAGACAAGCGCAGAAGTGCCTCCCATACCTGCCAGATGAGTTCTTTCGAGGTCTGCGAAGGCGCGGTCGAGCGCGGCTGCGAGCATCTGTATCATCGCGGACGTGATCGTGAACGGAGGAGCAATGAGAATGTGGTCGCCGCGCACGCCATCGACGCAACCCTGCATCGGATACGTCATGACGCCTGCCTCAAGCGCGTCGTCCTGAATTCGCGCTGACATGTGCGCATCAGCCGGGAAAGGCTCGCGCGTCTTCGCATCGCGGACGATTTCGATGGCGAGCAGCAGGCCTTTGCCCCGCACGTCTCCCACGACGGAATATTGCCGAAGTTTTTCGAGCGCCGCGCGAAGTTCGCACCCGGCTGGTTCGACCCGCTCAAAAAGACGCTCCCGCTCAATATAGTCAAGCACCGCGTTCCCAGCCGCAGTAGCCACCGGATGCGCGCTGTACGTAAAGCCGTGGAGGAAAGTGCCGGAGCCGCGAGAAATCGTTTCGGCAACATCTGCGGCAACTATAACAGCGCCTAAAGGAGCGTAACCGCTCGCGATTCCCTTTCCGACAAGGACCATGTCTGGAGAAACACCCCAATGCTGGATAGCAAAGGGTTTGCCAGTGCGACCCATGCCGCTCATTACTTCATCGGCGATCAGGAGAATATTGTGGCGCCGGCAGATTTCCGCGATGCGTTGGACGTACCCGTCGGGCGGCGCAACCGCACCGAGAGTGGCTCCCACGACGGGCTCAAAGATGAAAGCAGCGACATCCTCTGATCCTTCGCGTTCGAGCAAACGGTCGAGCTCATCGGCGCAGTCTACATTGCATGACGGATATTCGAGTCCGAGGGGACAGCGGTAGCAGAAGCAAGGTGCGATGTGTCCCCATTCGTGCAACATGGGAGCGAACGGCTCGCGGCGACGAACATTGCCTGACACAGAGAGCGCTCCGAGCGACGCGCCATGGTAGCTCTGCGAACGCGATATGACGCGATAGCGTTTCTTTTCGCCACGTTCGATCCAATATTGGCGCGCTAGTTTTAAGGCAGTCTCAGTGGCTTCGGAACCGCCAGACGTGAAATAGACGCGTCCCTGGTCGCGTATTTCGCGGGGCGCCAGTGCAAGTAGGCGACGGGCGAGTTTCTCGGCAGGTTCAGTGTGAAATTGCGAGGAATGAGCGTAGGCGAGTTGAGTGGCCTGTTCCGCCATCGCCCGGCCTATCTCGGGGACGCCGTGGCCAATCGTCACGACCGCGGCTCCACCGGAGGCGTCCAGATAGCGCTGGCCTCCGGCGGTAAAGATAAAACATCCTTCGGCGCGAACGGCCTGGGGATACGTCTTCAGGAAATTTCGAGGAAAGACGGCGTCACTCATTGCACGATTCTCGATTCGATGGCGCTCACGTTCTTGCGCGGCGCAGCCAGCGACTGCCTTCACTATCGGCCGAACTGGAATTAAAGATTACTCAACGGTGAGGCGTGCCGAGCGTATTCATAACCGCGAATAATTGCAAGGGCGCGATGGTTATTTCCACTTGAGTTTCTTGACGTCCACAGTTGGCGGCGGAAACTTCATTTTCATGTCTTCCAGGGTTTCCGTGATGATGTGAGAGACGGCGAGATTTCGAAACCATTTCTTGTTCGACGGGATCACGAACCAGGGCGCTTGGTCAGTGCTGCACCGGCGTAGGGTGTCCTCGTAAGCTATGGTGTAATCGTCCCAGAATTGTCGTTCCTTGAAATCGTCCTCGGAGATCTTCCAACGCTTGTCCGGATCGTCGATACGTTCCTGGAATCGTTTCTTTTGCTCGTCTTTGCTGATGTGCAGGAAGAATTTCAAAATCCGAACGTGATTCTGCGTCAGCATCCTCTCGAAATCGTTGATTTCATCGTAACGCTTGGACCATTCCGACTTGGGCACCAGGTCGTGAACGCGTACGATCAGCACATCTTCGTACTGCGAGCGGTTAAAGATGCCAATATCGCCAATACCAGGAACCGCTTTGTGGATGCGCCAGAGAAAATCATGCGAGCGTTCTTCAACGGATGGCACCTTGAACGATGTGACGCGGCAGCCCTGAGGATCGACGCCGGACATCACGTGGCGAATCGTGCCGTCTTTACCGGCGGCATCCAGCCCTTGCAGAACAATTAACAGGGCATGCTTTCTCTCGGCATACATCAAATATTGCAGGTCATCCAGCCGTTTGATGCATTTTTCGAGGCTAGCCTTCATTTTGTGATCCTTCTTCCAGCCGAGCGTGTCATCGGGATCCCACTTTGAAATCCTCACGTTCTTTTTCCCGGGAGTGAATATGAGTTCTTTAGTGAAATTTGTTGCCATCGGGTTCCTCGCGCGTTTCTGGCGTACTGGCTTAGGCCTGCTATCTAGAGAATACCTTGATTGTTGGCGGCGGACACGTCGCTCAATATTCCAGTTCTATCCATTTTGTTCTGGCCACCTCAGGTTGTAACATTTTTTTGACTCAGCATTCACAGTTCCGAAGTATGATAAGTTTCTCATCAGGCGCGCCCCTTATGGCAACGGTTTTGCTCGAAGCCTCGACTACGACTCGTACATCATCCATCAAACCTCCTGTCCCAAAAAGGCAGTATCCCGGCGCCCTTGTCGTTGTGGAAGGGATCGACGGCTCAGGAAAAAGCACTCAACTCTATCTGTTGAAGCGCTGGCTTGAGATCGGCGGCTACCGGATTCACTTCACGGAATGGAATTCGTCGCCCCTTGTGAAGTCCGCTACCCGCAGGGGAAAACAGCGCCGGCTGCTTACGCCCACCACATTTTCGCTGCTTCACGCAGCGGATTTTGCGGATCGCTGCGAACGCCAGATTTTGCCGCTGCTGCATGGCGGTTATCTAGTGCTCGCCGACCGATACATTTATACGGCTTTCGCCCGTGACGCGGCGCGCGGTTGCTCACCTCACTGGCTGCGAAACCTTTACAGTTTTGCGCCCATCCCGGATATCACATTTTATTTTCGAGCACCGCTCGACGTGGCGGTGAATCGCATTGTGGCGGGCCGGCCGAAATTGAAATATTACGAGGCCGGGATGGACCTGGGAATTTCGCTGGACCGCGCGGAGAGCTTCCGGATTTTTCAGGAGCGAATTCTCTCGAACTACGACTCCATGGTGGATTCGGATCATTTCGTGTTGATGGACGGAACTGTCCAAGTAAACAAGCTGCAAAAGCTCATGAGGCAAGTTCTCAGCGATAAAGTGGAACTCTCGCAGTTCGCGCCAAAGAAATAGGGGTGGGCTCACATAACAAAATGGCTTCGGTGAACGCTAAAAACGGGAAACCGTCCGGCAAAGCGAAAAAACGCAAGAAAACGAACGGCAAGGGTGAAATCCCCTCGCGTTTTTACGGCGTTCCGCTTCCGGGTGTAAAACTCGAGGAACTGAGTGGGACTCTGTTCGTTCTCGAAGGGACAGACGGCTCAGGGCGCTCGACGCAAATTTCGCTGCTGACGGAATGGCTTGAATCAGAAGGATTTGCGGTGCAGACGATGGGTCTGCGCCGGTCGTTTCTGGTGGCCGACGACATCGACACGCTGCTGGCCGAGAATTCGGTCACGCCGATGACTTTGGCGTTGATGTACAGCACCGATTTCTTCGATCAGCTGGAACGGCGGATTCTTCCCGCGCTGCGATCGGGATTGATCGTTCTCGCGGACCGATATATCTACACGCTGATTGCGCGATCCGCGGTACGAGGAATCGGGCGCGATTATCTGCACGGGATTTACGAGATGGCGCTACGACCCGACCTTACGTTCTGGCTCAACGTGAAACCCGAGATTGCGTTCGATCGCGAATTCAAGAAATCGCAGACGATCAGCTATTGGGAATCAGGGCGCGATATGTCCCTCTCGAACGATCTGTTCCAATCGTTTATCCGCTATCAATCGCTGATCCGCCGGGAATTTGATTATCTCTCGCAGCGGCACGGCTTTATTGAAATAGACGGCGAAGAAAGCGTCTCCGAAGTGAACCGGGTGCTGCGCAAGCGAATCGCGTCGGCGCTGGGAATCCGGAGCACGCACTACAAACCCTCACACGCACTTGCGCACCTCTGGCGCTGAAAATTGGCCGCCCCCGTCCAGCTAGCGGCGATTGACGCAGGCTCGAACGCGATTCGACTCGTAATCGCGAGGGCGACCTCTCCCGAACATATTCAAATCCTTGACAGCGAACGAGCAGCGGTGCGACTCGGCCACAATGCGTTCACTCGCCGCCTTCTGGACCCGAAGACGATTGCCCGCGCCACACGGACGTTTGAAGGATTCCGCGAGAGGATGGACCAGTATCATGTGAGCGCTTACCGAGCGGTTGCAACCGCCGCTGCGCGCGAAGCTCGCAACTATCGCACCCTGATGGAGCGGATTCGGCGAAAGACCGGCATTGAACTGGAAGTGATCAGCAGCGAGGAGGAAGCGCGGCTTGTTTGTTCGGCTGTATTCCGGACGCTGGGAGATCAAGTGCAGCCTCGGCTGATTTTTGATTTGGGCGGAGGCAGTCTGGAGCTAAATTTCTTTCAGCGCGGGCTGCTCGAACACCGAATCGCTTTGCCTCTGGGAACCATTCGATTAATGGAAACCTATTCGATCCAGGGCGCAATCGATGAGGACCATGCGCACCGGCTCCGGCTTCACACGCTGGCGCTGCTGCGGAGCGCGATGCCCACGCCGCCAAAGTTATCTCGAGCTATCGCTGTCGCATGCGGAGGCAACGCGGAAGCGCTCGTTCGACTGGCCTCAGGGCCGTTCGTGGGAAGGACGCCGACGATCAATGTGCGGCTGCTCAAAGATCAGACCTGGCGGTTGCTTTCTCTCGATATTCCCGGCCGAATGAAAGTGTTCCGAGTGAGGGAAGACCGCGCGGAAGTGATGGGAATAGCGGCTATTATCATTACGACGCTCGCCAAATGGCTCGACATTCGGACGATGCTTGTCCCTGGCGTGGGCGTGCGCGAAGGCATACTGCTCGACCTGGTTGCGGCACAGTATTCGGCATGTCTGTCGTCAGAGGAAGAAAAGGACCGCGCCGAAGAGCTTCTCGCCGGCGCTCGGTGGTTTGGGCGGCGTTTCAATTACAATGAGCAACATGCGGATCAAGTGATTCGCCTCGCGCTTTCGCTGTTTGATCAGCTTCGTCCGCTGCACGAGATGGGAGCAGACTTACGGCTGGTCTTGGAAATATCTGCTTTGCTTCATGATATCGGGGACGCCATTAGCCACAAATCGCACCATCGGCACGGCGAATACTTGATCCGCAATGGCGAGATCCCAGGTCTGCGTGGTTGGCGATGCGATATGGTGGCCGCGCTCATTCGTTACCATAATTCGAAGTCGGAGCCAGAGCTCGAACACGCATCCTATGCCGCGCTGGATGGCCAGCGACGAAGAGAGACGCGGCTTCTTACCGCCTTGCTGCGCATTGCAGAAAAACTTGAATCCGAGCACGAGCAGCATGTTGCGGCGGTGGACGTGCAAATTGCGGGCCGCAAGGCGATCTTCAATGTTCGCGCGGCGGAAGGTACGCGATTAGATGTTTTGGGTCTGGAGCGAAAAGCTGACCTTTTTGAAAAGGAGTTCCATTTGAAGCCTGAGTTTCGCCGGGAGCCGCGGAAAGAAAAAGAAAAGGAAAAGGTGGCGTAAGATAAGACATGATCCTCTATATCGTGCGCCATGGAATAGCGGTGGACCGCAGCGACCCGAACAGCCCACCCGACCCGGAGCGGCCCTTAACGGCCCGGGGAATAAAGAAGACGCGACTGGCTGCGCTCGGGTTGGCAAAATTCGAGATCAAGCCCGACCCTTTCATCACAAGTCCACTCATACGTGCAGTGCAGACCGCTGAGATTTTTGCGGAGGCGCTTGGCTTTCCGCCGAACAAGATTCGTTCCAGCGAGCATTTGAAACCTGCAGCGGACCCGGCGGAATTTTTGAAGGAACTATCGCGGCTGAAAGCGAAAGAAGTCGTCTGTTTCGGACACTCGCCACATCTCGATACCATGATTTCGCAACTGGCCGGAGCGCGCGGCGTTTTCACTTCCCTGAAGAAGGCGGGAGTTGCCTGTTTTGAGCGCGGCGCTTCGCAGGGACATTGGGAACTTCTATGGCTGGTGACGGCGAAGAACTTGCGTCAACTGGCTGAGTAAGCGGTTTTGGTCTCGTGAGTGAGAACGGGTAGTAGCGTGCTCCCTCCCTGTAGTCCGGAGCGCCAATCGAGCCAGAGCGACTCTTTTCCGTTTGTCTTCGCGAGAAACTTTTCGAGGCGCTCCGCACGAGCCGACTGGATTCGCTCCAGCCACGAAGCCACCGTTTGTTGCGGCTCGAGTTCGCGGGAGTGGCGGCGAATGTAGGTTCGAAGCACGTCAAGGTCGTGAATTTCTCCCAATAGGTCCTGGGTTTCCTTCAAATCTCTGGCCCACGCTTCATAGTGCTGCGGCAGGAAGTTCTCGACGATATACCGAAATCGCTTGATGGCAATGCGAACCCGGTGCCAGGCAATGCCGCTTTTCCTCTTTCTCGCCTGATGGTAAAGCGCAACCGCGTCGTTTAATTTCATGAGAGCCAGACGCTGAAACACCACGCTTCCGACCGGGAACATATCGGCCTTAGTGCGCAACTTTCGCGACAATTTCCGCCATTCTTTGCGATCAAAATGGTCGAGCTCTTTCTCCGCGACCTGCAAGCGCACGCTCTCAAGAACTCGCAATTGCTTCAGCAGTTGCGTCTTGGCGTCCGCGGGGCCGGGAAGGAGTTTCTTGACCCAATCTTGCTCAACCTGAATATCTCGCAGTTCTCCAAGAGTATAAAAAACTCTCTTGGAATTTCTTTTGAGCTTGTTCCAGCCAGGGGTCGGATTGGTATCCGTGAGAGCATCCGCCATCGTTCGGCATCTTCGCAACGCTACGCGCAAATCATGGACGTCGGCGGCGCTCCAGGTCTTGCGAACCTTCTGTCCGCGCTTGAGGACGCGTTCCATCCACTTCTCTAAAGCGTCGTTTTTAGCCAATACAGGAACGGGTAGCGTTATCGTCTGTGCCATCGAATACCATTTCTAGAGCCGAAACGGAACACCGATACTACCTCTGGCAGAGGAGTTTGGCTATAGCAGCTGTGGATCGCGCGCCAAACGAACTGGCGGTTTTGAGTTGATTTCGGGCAGGAATTTTGGTTGCGGCGGCGCGATACAGCATTCGTATTTTACTTTTCATGCGTCATTTATGCGCAGCTAACAACGAACGTTTATTCGTTGAGCGCCCGCATTACCTCATGCCAAGCAGGCCCAACTGGCTCGGCCCGAATCCCTCGGGACGGGCCAGCCCCGTTTTAGCTGCATTCCGTAGCGCATTCGGCGCTATTCTCTTTCTCTAAACCGGAGCACAAAGTCGGGAGCGTTGATGGCTCGAACATCTCGTAGCGTCGATCTTACGCAGGTTACGGAATGGAATGACGGCGCCGCAACTCGAAAAGACGATTATCTGGCCGCTGAAGAGCCGCTCGAAATTCGAATCGGCGAGAATCCGCTTAGCGTCACAATGCGGACGCCGGGACACGACCTGGAGCTTGCCGCAGGCTTTTTATTTACCGAAGGTCTCGTACAGCGGCGCGAGCAGATCGTCGCGCTCGAGAATGCAACAAACGACGACGACGGAAAGCGCGGAAATGTTGTGCGGGCTGACGTGGCTGCGGAAGCCCTGCCGGATTTCGACAAGTTGCGGCGCCACTTCTTTGCGGCTTCGAGCTGCGGTATTTGCGGAAAGGCTTCGATTGATGCTGTGCGGTCGCGTCTGCTACGAACGCCCAATCCGAATTTTCGTGTCGAACCCAAGCTTATCGTGAGCCTGCCCGATGCGCTGCGTTCGGCACAGGACGTGTTTGAACGCACCGGCGGACTGCACGCTGCAGCTTTATTCGACGCCCGCGGGCATTTATTGATCGTTCGCGAGGACATTGGGCGTCACAACGCTGTTGACAAGGTGATTGGATGGGCTTTGCTTAACGACCGGATTCCGCTCAGCGATTGCATATTGCTTGTCAGCGGGCGCGGCGGATTCGAAATTATTCAGAAGGCAATCGTGGCGGGGATTCCCGTGGTCGCGTCGGTATCGGCGCCTTCGAGTCTTGCGGTCCAGCTTGCGCGCGAACTTCGCCTGACGCTGATTGGATTCCTGCGCGGAACCCGATTTGTGGTTTACGCTGGAGAGGATCGAGTGGCGAAGAGCTGAACGCAGAGGGGATCTTACAAGCCGGGAGCATTCTCTATCGGCGCAAGAATTGGGTCGTCAGGGATCACTCTTTGCGTAGAGTCGCTTCGATCAACCCGTGAGGTTCCTCAGTAGGCAGAAACACTTCGCCGGAATTTTCCATTCCAAAAGGCGCAAGATTCACCGGGGTGAAGTGCTTGTTGGGAAGCGAGAGATAAATTTCGCGGATGCGATCGAAGCTGTTGAGCACCGCTTCGCCCATTGCGTACAGCGTATGTTGAAGTGAGTGGCTATCGTGTTCGGCAAAGGTTTCGAGCATCGTCTGGCGCACACCGTGCCAGATAGGGCTGAATTCGATATCGCCGCCTTCGTAAAGCCAGTCCGCGTGAATCACCGTCGATAGAATGCGATCGCGATCTTCCTTGAGAGTCGTGTAGGGGTCGCGAAGAAATCCCTCGAATGCGGACTTGGTGGTCTTCAATACGATCAAATCGTCGATGCCCGCGCGAATTGTGGTTCCCTCTCGAGTGCCAATCAATGAAGCGGTGCGTTTCTCGTGTCCGGCGCGGGTGAAGGCCGAAGAGTGTGGTTTTCCGCCGAGGATCATCCGTTCCCAGAGGCTTTCACTCGCTTCGATGCGAACACGCGATACCTGTGGATTGTAGGTAAGAAAGTGCTCGATAAGGTGCAGCGCAAATTCCTCGACGGCTTCCACCGGGTACTGCCTCGCGAGAACGTAGACCGTATTCTTCATCGTATCGGTCGGAAGAATTTTCTGATTGTCGCCTTTCGTGTGCGCTGTCTCAAAGTCGCCTTCAAAGCGGAGCCGAATAGTCAGCTCTTTAATATCGTGCCGGCCCTGCTGCTTTACTACTCGGAGCAGCCGAACGCCGGACTTGCCATAGTTGTTTGGGCCCAGCTTGATGGCCATCCGTCAGCTCCCGCGATACGTGGAATATCCGAAGGGACTCAGTAGCA
The DNA here is from genome assembly GCA_963720655.1 of uncultured Acidobacteriota bacterium. GTDB lineage: Bacteria > Acidobacteriota > Terriglobia > Acidiferrales > UBA7541 > Palsa-295. Next base: position 186,875 of record CAVRFZ010000004.1, read on the forward strand.
GCGGAATATGGTGGTGCTCTTTCGCGTTGCGAACTTGGAATACGATCGCGATTAGTGGATAGAGCCCTTCGACCTTGCGCGATTTGAAATAGGACTCTGTTTCGAAAGTCAGGCGGTATGTTCCTTTCACGAGCGATCCCGGCGCGAGAAGATGCCGGAGCCGGCCGTCGGAATCCGTGGCGCCGCGAGAGAGTTCTTTCCAGTCAGCAGCCCTTTGAACTTCCAGGGTGACAGGCACGCCCGCGGCCGGCCGGCCTATTGAAACGTCGAGCACATGCGTTGTGATGTCGCTCATGAGTTGAGTAGCTTCTCCAAGCGCAGTCGCATGATCTTTCGCATCTCGTCAGCGGCTACGCGCAATTCCGTTTCAGGGTCATTGGCCAGGCGTTGACGAAGTGATTGCAGGATTTCGTCGCCGCTTTTCCCGGTTGCGCAGATTAAGAATACATACCCGAATGTCGCTCGGTAGGCCTGGTTGGCGGCGTCGAGAACGGCCAGTGTCTCAGCGGACGAAGTTTGTGCCAGAGACTGCTCGCGCGCCGACCACTCACGCGCCGTTCCAGACTGCTTCGAGTTGCCGCGTTTGCTTCCGATCGGCGGATGGTGCCGGATCGCGCGGAGCCATTCCTTTGAGTCGAGGCGCGTCCAGATTTCATCGGCCCTTGCAAAAAGTTTTGCGTCTTCCGCAAAAGGCCGCTTCGAAATCATCTGGTCAGCCCAGGCGATTGAACCACAGCAATCGAGTAGCGCTTTGCGCGCACGCTCGGGCGGCAACTGATTGATTCGCTCGAGGCCTTTTAACTGATCTTCAGGGCTCACCGGCTCGCCGAAAATGCGGAGGCGGCTAACCCCACCATCGGGATAAATATTGAATCGGACATGCGAAACCGCGCCGACTTTCTGCAACTTTCGAAAGAAGTGACGCCTGTTGGCTCGAAGTAGCATACGAGGCAGCACTTCTTTCCAGTCTGCGGATTCTAAACTGGCGTCCTTGTTTTCTTTTGGAGCGAGGAAGCAGGCTTCGAGCGAACAGCTCTCGGGAAAGTTTCCTTTGAAATAAGCCGTATCCACCTCGATCCGTCTGATGTTCCCCGGCAGTCCAAGCTTGACGATTACCCAATCATGTCCGGGTCCTCGTCGTCGACGTGTCTCCCAGCCGTCGCTCATATCCCTGCCGCGCCCCGGCATCAGAAGATTCAGCGGCTCGCTGTAGAATTGATCGCTCGATGCGAGCACTCTTCCGCCGCTTTCCACCGCGGCAAGATCAGTTTCCGGACTCTTGGATAATTTGCTGTCCGGTACCACCTCGCCATAGGCGCGAAGCCGCGCTACGCCACCGTCCGGATAAATTTTTAAGCGGAGGTGTGTGAAACGGCTGGAATTTTCAACGGCGAATTGATTTTGCGAGTCGCCTTCGAGCGAGGTCTTCGGCACGATTTCGATCCAGTTTGTGCCGCCAGCTTTCGACAGCGCCTTTTCGCCGCGATACGGACGGTTACCCAGGTCGCAGGCTTCCAGCGAAAAGTGCGAAGGAAAGTTTCCCGTGAAGAAGCTCGTATCCACCACGACGCCGCGAATCACTCCCGGCAGGCCCAATCGGATGATGCACCAGTCATAGCCGGGCGTTCGACGGCGTCGCGTCTCCCAGCCGTCCATCCATTTTCCGCGGTCGGCATATTTTCCGTCGATGAAAATCGGCTTTGACGGTTTCAGTAAGTTTTCTTTGGGTGCGAAAAATTCGTCATTCGCTTCGAGCACACGGCCACCGAGTCGTTCTGAAGCCAAGTCAACGAAACTATCGAATTTGTTCACGCACTTGTTCACGCACTACCTCGCCGGAGGATCTGGCCGAGCGGGCTGTGAGACAACTCGCCTTTGTCAAAAATCTTGCGCCCGCGAAGAAACGTCGTCTCGACAACACCTAAGAGCTCTCGGCCTGCATACGGGGTGATTTTGTGTCGCTGGTGAAGCTTTGCAGAGTCGACGGAGAACCTGCCATCCGGATTCCAGATCACAAAATCGGCGTCGTAGCCCACCGCGATCCTCCCTTTCCGCTCGAGTCCCGCCAGGCGCGCAGGACCGCTGCACAGCCACTCCGCGAGCCGCGGCAAAGCATAGCCTCGCGACGAGGCCTCCGTCCAGACCGCCGGGAGACTCAGCTCCAGCGACGCGACTCCGCCCCACGCACGCAGGAAATCGCCCGCTTCGAGCAACTTCATCGCAGGAGGACATGGCGAATGATCGGTCGCGATGAAATCGATCGTGCCATCACCAAGCGCCGCCCAGAGTTTTTCGCGATTATCCTTCTCGCGAATCGGCGGCGCACATTTGAATTCCGTCCTGCCGTCACCCACATCCTCGGCGTCGAAAGTCAGGTAATGAGGACAAGTCTCGACCGTGACTGCGTGGCCGTCGGATTTTGCCTTCTGCAGCGTCGCAATCCCGTCTGATGACGATAGATGCACGATGTGAATGCGAACGCTGAGTTCCCGCGACAATTTTACAAGAAGCTCGATGGCTTCGTTTTCCGCCTCGCGAGGCCGGAAGGCAAGCCACGTCGAATATTGCCGTGGGTCGGCTTTCGCTAGTTTCTTTTCGGCCTCTGCGATTGGGCCCGGAAATTCTGCGTGGACGAGTAACGGTGCTTTCATCGCACCCAACTCCGGGAGTGCGTCCCGGAGATCGGCCTCGGTAACATGCGCGAATTCCTCGACGCCGCTCTGCACGAGAAAGCATTTAAACCCAAACACGCCGCTTTCCCACAGTGGACGAAGTTCGCCGGCATTTCCAGGAACGACGCCGCCCCAGAAACCGACGTCGACCCACAGCTTTCCTGCTGCCGCTGCCAGTTTTTCGCGGAATCCCGCCGCCGTCGTTGTCGCAGGAATGCTGTTGAGCGGCATCTCGATCAGCGTGGTGATTCCGCCTGCCGCGGCTGCGCGCGTCGCTGTCGAAAAACCTTCCCATTCCGTGCGGCCCGGCTCATTGATGTGAACGTGCGTGTCGACGATTCCAGGCATCACGACGAGGTCGTGGGCCTCGTGTACAACGGAGCCTTTCGGTAAGTCGTCAAACACGGTGATCGCGGAAATAACACCACCCCGCACGTGAATCGCCGCCGCGCGCTCGCCTTCCGGAGTTATCACTCGCCGTCCGCGAACAACCAGATCCGGTATCCCGGTAAGCTCCGGCGGTGAGCTGGATGGATTTGGCATGCGTGGCTAGGCGCTTATCATGTCAAAGAATTCGCCGAGTAGATTTTGCGCCACGCGTCGCCGATACAGGGCGGTGGAGCGCATATCATCGATCGGTGATATTTCGTTGCTGAGTGCGGCTTGTGCTGTTTTTAGTAGAGCGCTAGAGAGCTTTTCACCATTCAAGATTTTCTCCGTCTCCGCAGCTCTTAGAACCGTGGGAGCAACACTGCCCAACGCAATTCTTACGTCGTCGATTCGCCCTTGATCAAGTCTTGCCGTGGCAGCAAAACATATCTTTGAAATGGCCTGGGCTTTCCGCGTTCCCACCTTCCGATAATATTCTTTGTTTCGTTTCGCCCCACGATTCAAATGAATGCGCCAGATCAACTCATCGTCGTGCATCTGCATTTTCTTATATCTTGTGTGAAAATCGGGGTACGCCACCCGCCGTGCCCCTTTCGCAGAAATAAGCTCGATTTCGGCGTCGTAAACCAAGAGAGCCGGCGGTGAATCAGCTGCCGGCGACGCATTGGCGATATTTCCGCCAAGCGTTCCGCGATTCTGGGTAGCAACGCTTCCGGTCTCAGAAGCCGCGCGGCACAGCAGAGGAAACTCGCGCTGCAAAATGTCGTTTCGCTGAATCTCGCTATAGGTCGAAAGCGCGCCAATAGACAAGAATTCAGGCGTCACTTCAATCCCGCGCAGCTCCGCAAATTTCCAAATGCTCAAGAATTTTCGATGCGGCAGTTTTCCAGCCTCGAGCAACACCATCAAATCCGTGCCGCCCGCAAAAGGTCGCCAGGCGCCCGGCTCTCGCGCCAGCATTTCGAGCGCAGCATCGAGTTTCCGCGGCGCGACCAGTTCGTAAGACGGAAGGCTAGCCCTCAACTGTGCGATCCATATCGCGGCAAGCCGCCATCACAGCTGCGAATATCTTGGTGTAACCGGTGCAGCGGCAAAGGTTCCCCGAAAGCCCCGCGCGAATTTCTGTTTCCGTCGCGTGAGGCTTGCGCTTCAAAAGATTCACGGCTGCCAGCACCATGCCCGGCGTGCATATGCCGCACTGGGCGCCGCCGTACGTGATGAAAGCCTGTTGCACCGCGTGCAGTTGATCGCCGGTCGCCACGCCCTCGATCGTCCGAATCGTTGTGCCCTCCGCCTGCAGCGCCGGAACCAGGCAACTGTTCACGATCTCGCCGTCCAGTTCGACGCTGCACGCGCCACACTCACCCTCTCCACAACCCTCTTTCACGCCGGTCAAGCCTGCCTCGTCGCGCAAGACGTCGAGCAACCGCGCCATCGGATACGCTTCAAGCGTCGCCGCAATGCCGTTCAACGTGCATCGCACGCGAATCTTTTTCGCGCGATCAGGCATGAACGCCCTCAAGCAATTCGCTAAGAACTTCCGGCGTCACCGGCACGCGCGTAATATTCGCACCGGTCGCGTGCGCAATCGCGTTGGCAATCGCGGGCGCGGTTCCGTCAAGCGGCAGTTCGCCAATTCCCTTCGCCCCCGCAGGCCCACGCTCGTATGGATTTTCTTCAAAGAAAACTCGAATGGGCGGAACGTCCATCGAAGTCGGCATGATGTAATTCGTCATCTGCCCATTCACCATGCGGCCTTCCTGCCACACGACGTTCTCGTAAAGCACCATGCCGATTCCCTGTGCAACACCTCCTTCAATCTGGCCCGCCGCTAGAACAGGATTAATCACCTTGCCCACTTCCTGCACCGCGACGAAATCATCCACGCGCGCTTCGGCGGTGCGCATGTCAACCGACACTTCCGCCACATACACAGCCCAGGCGTAAGCACCATACGCGTGCCCCTCGTAACGTTCGTCGTCCCAGAACAAATCGCGAGGATGTTCGTATTTCACAAATGACGTCAGCGGTCCAGCTCGCTCCAAATATCGGCGACACGCTTCGCCAAACTCTGCGGTGTTGTACTCGGCTGCAAGGAAACCGCCATTCACCAGTTTCGCGCGAATCTCGAGCGCCGCAGTCTCAACCAGCTTGCCAACAATCATCGACGTGCGCGACGCCACCGTTGGCCCGCTATTCGGCACGTTTGCCGTGTCAGGCTGCACGATTTCAATCTGCTCCTGATCGATGCCAAGCGCCTCGCCCGCAATCTGAGAGAAAATCGTGTTGGTCCCCTGGCCCATTTCGGTACTAGCAGCCATCACGCGCACTCGGCCGTCGCGAGTCGCCTCGGCAGCAACCTCGGATGCAAGGTGCTCTTCACCGGAGCCCGTGAATCCGGCACCGTGAAAAAACGACGCGAAGCCAATTCCCTTCCGAATCATTTTCCCCGGATTTTCCGCAGCGAATCGTTTGCGCTTCTCGTGATAGCCGCTCAACTCAAACGCGCGATCCATCAATCGGTCCATATCCACTTTTTCATGGATCACCTGTCCGACAGCGATCGTCTCGCCCTGCTGAATGAAATTCCGTCGCCGAAATTCGTCCGGTGCAAGTCCCACGGCTTCCGCGACGCGATCGAGATGCCTCTCAAGCGCGAAAACGCTCTGCGGCGCGCCGAATCCGCGGAACGCGCCGTGCGGCGGCGCATTCGTTGCAACGGCCCGGCTGCGGATTCGCACGTTCGGACACCGGTACGGTCCAGCAGCGTGAATCGTCCCGCGCGAAAGTACGACTGGTGACAAAGTTTCATACGCTCCGCCATCCAACGTGAAATCGATGTCGATCGCCACCAATTTTCCGTCTCGCGTTACCGCCGTCCGATGCTTCGTGCGCGATGGATGCCGTTTCGTCGTCGCCACCATATCCTCGGCGCGATCGTAAATAATCTTCACCGGCTTCCCCGATTTCCACGCGAGAAGCGCCGCGTGCCCGGCAATCATCGACGGATATTCTTCCTTGCCGCCAAATCCTCCGCCAGTTTCCGCCTGTACCACTCGCACGCGATCCTTCGGCAATCCAAATAGCACGACCAGCGCCTTGTGAATGTAGTACGGGCACTGCAGCGACCCCCACACAGTGACGCCTTCTTCCGCGTTCGCCTGCGCGATCATTCCTTGCGGCTCGATGTAGAGCTGCTCCTGCGCGCCGGTTTCATAGGTTCCTTCGACGATCAAATCGGCTTCGCGCAATGCGTGTTCTACGTGCCCTTTGTTCACTTGATAGGATTTGAAAATATTGTCCGTGCCCCAAATTACATGCTTGCGCGCCAGCGAATCATCGATCGAAAAAATTGCGGGCAGCGGCTCGATTTCGAAGCGCACACTGCGCCGAGCCTCCTCCAGCAAATATTTATCAGGATGCGCAAGCAGGACCACAGGCTCTTCAGGATGGTTCACGAATTCAGCAGCCAGGCAGGGCTGATCGTCGATAAGCAGGGCTATGCAATTCTTGCCGGGAATATCCTTTGCGGTAACGACCGTAAATTCGTCCCACGGAATCCCGGGCTCGAAATGAATGCCAAGAATCCGCCCGCGCGCCAGGGGGCTTCGAACCGTCACACCAAAAATCATGCCCGGAAATTTCAGGTCGTCCACATACTTCGCGCGGCCCGTCACTTTCTCGCGGCCCTCTTTGCGCGGCACGGACTTTCCGATCACCCGGGTTGCCATCAAACTCCCTTAATAGGCGGTCTTATCCGGCTTGGACACCCACAGATGAAACGCTTCGAGCGCCTCTTCCCGCATCATCGGTATCAGCGGAATTTTCCTATGCGCGTGCGGCCGCGGAATTTCCTCGTATATCAACGAATCATCGAAACCGGCCTTCGATGCGTCCGCCGCCGTGTTCGCGAAATAGACCCGCGCCGGCCGGGCCCAGTAAATTGCGCCAAGGCACATCGGACACGGCTCGCATGTAGTGTAAATTTCGCAGCCTTTCAATTCGAAGTTCCCCAGATGCTTGCAGGCCGCGCGGATTGCCACCACTTCCGCATGCGCCGTCGGATCATTCGTGGAAGTAACGCAGTTAGTCCCTTCCGCGATGATCTCGCCGTCTTTCACGACGACGGCCGCGAACGGTCCGCCCCGCCCGGCATGGATGTTCTCGAGAGAGAGTTCGATCGCGCGAGCCATGAATGAATTGCGCATGTCCGTTTTTAAAGCGCCTGACTCGCTCGATTGTAGCTCAGCCGTTCAAGCCGCGGCTCAAAATGTCCGATGTCTGCTTCCGCGATCGCCGGTTATACAGATTCTTCCACGCCAAGGCTCTCTCTTGTACGCGCAAATTCATTCGTAGCGAATAACCGCTCTTTTCGGCGCCAAAAATAAAGCAACGCGCAGCCTATCAGAATCAGCGCGGCGCAAAGTCCTGTCCATAGCCCCGGCGCGCCCCAACGAAGCCGGAAACAAAGATATGCGCCCAATGGCAATCCAATTCCCCAATACAGAATCAAGTGACAAAGCATCGGTGTCCGCGTATCACCCGCCCCGCGCAGGGCCCCGGTGGCTACAGTTTGCATTCCGTCAAATAGCTGGAAGAACGCAGCTACGTACAAGAGCACGCCTGCCGCATGGATCACCACCGGATCTGGCGTATATATGCGCGAGATTGAATCGGGGATCAAAAATAAAATCACTCCCATGCAGAACATGAAGCTCGTTCCCAGCGCCAAAGCCGTCCATCCGGCGCGGCTCGCTCCGTGTGGATCGCCTCGGCCGAGCGCCTGCCCCACTCGCACAGCGGCAGCGGACGCGATTCCGAGCGGCACCATGTACGTGAGGCTCACAGTGTTGAGCGCCACCTGATGGCTCGCCAGAGGAACCGCGCCTAATTTGGCGATCAACGCCGTGCACACCGCGAATACACCGACTTCCATTCCAAATTGTGTCGCCGCCGGAAATCCTAGTTGTACGAGCTTCCACATGCGCAGGAAATTCGGCAGCCGCGGCGTCTCGCGAAGGCCCGTCTGATACCGACGGTCGTAGTACACCGCGTAAACGAGCAACACACTCATCATATAAATTCGCGCCACACAGGTGGACCATCCCGAACCCACAGTCCCCATTGCCCTGAATCCCAGATGACCGTATACAAGCGCCCAATTTCCTGCGAGGTTCACAAAATTCGCAGAAATCAGAGCGAACATCACCGGCTTGGCCAGGTTCATGCCTTGGAGATAGCGGCGAAAAACAAAGTACAGCAAAAGCGGCAGCGTCCCCCAATTCAAGGCGCGCAGATACGGAATCGCCTGATTCAGCACCGATGCTTGAATATCGAGCGAGCGAAGCACGGGCTCGAACAGCCGCACGATTCCCATCAGAAACGGGGTAATCGCGAAACTCAAGTACACGCCGTTCACAAGAGAATGGTGGCAGTCTTCCACATCTCCAGCACCGTACGAGTGCGAGACCAACGTATCGAGCCCCAGCATCAACCCCGTTCCGAATATCGCTACCGCGTTAAAAAGAATGCTGCCCAGGCTCACCGCTCCAATGGCCTCGGCGCTGTGAGCCTGCCGTCCGACCATCATCGTGTCCACAATCGCCATCGTCATCCAGCCCAGCTCCGCAAGAACGAGCGGGATGGCGAGGCGCAGCATCGGGCGCGCCTCCTCGGCGATATAGTGTAGGAATAATCGTTTCAGCATGGCTTGGCCGCTTCTTCGGAACGCTTCGCGCAAACAACCGCACGCGTGGCAACCGCGAGAGAAGAACGCTACCTCAGTTTATAGGGATTCGTACGTGGTAGGAACCAATACCGTGCAACGCAAAACACAGCCTACGCCGGGCAAGAGGAGTCCATAGCGCAACCGAACTCTCGAACTACTAAGCCACCAAACCGTTGAGCTATCGAACTAGCGGTCAGCGAGCTGGCTAGCAATCCAAAAACGCGTGTCGTCCTGAGCGCAGCGAAGGATCCCAACGTAACACGCAGCAACGCTGCCCCTTGAACGCCAGCCATCACTCCATCCGCAGCGCGTCAATTGGATCAATCGAGGCGGCTCGCCGAGCCGGCACATAGCTCGCGAGCAGTGCCGCTCCGCCGAGCACAAACCCAACAACCACAAACGTCACCGGATCCGCCGGCGCCACTCCAAACAACAGCGACTTCACCAGCCCTTTGAGTGAAAGCGCTCCCGCCACTCCGATTGCGAGCCCAATCGAGGCGAGCAGCAACCCATGCCCTAAAATCATCTTTAGGATTCCGGAAGGCTGTGCCCCCAAAGCGATGCGAATTCCGATTTCACGAACACGCTGGCTCACCGTGAGAGCCATGATTCCGCCGATGCCCGATGCCGCAATCAGCAGCGCGAGTGCCGCGAATAACCCCAGCAGGGTCGTCGTCACGCGCGGAGATGCCATCGATTCATAACGTGCCTGCTCCAAAGTCATGGCATGCGTAACAGCCGCCTGCGGGTCCACGTCGTGAACGGCGCGCGTAATCTGGCGCGCGATGCTGCCGGGCTCAGCAGCCGTTTTGATCAGCAGCGCGCTTGGATTCGCACCTTGCGTTTCGGGAATGAAGAATTCCGGCGATGGTGCGTGATTGAGACCAAATTCGCGCACATCTCCCACGACTCCGACGATCGTGGCCCAATGCTCGCCGTTGTCGCCCGATACGCGTTTCCCGACCGGATCCTCATGCGGCCAGAATTGCCGCTTCATCGCTTCGTTGATCATCACTACGAGTTCGCTTTTTGGAGTATCCGTGTCCGCGAAGTTCCGGCCCTCTTTCAAGGGAATCCCCAGCGTTTGAAGATAGCCTGGAGAGACCGAGAACTGTCCTCCTACTGGCGGCGCTTCTCCCGGGCCAAGGTCACGGCCTTGAATACGGAACGGCCCGGAGAACGCGTTGGATCCCGCGGAAATCACTTCTGGTTCGAGAGGATAGCCTGACGAAACCGCCGCCGAAAGCACACCCGGTTCAGATCGGACGCGATCGAGCAGCTTCTTGACGATGTCCGCGAATTGTTCATTCGTCCCGTACTTGCTGAAGCTGAAAGTGGTCCGCATCGCTAAAACGTGTTGGGTGACAAAACCCGGATTCACCTGCTGCAGCTTATACAAGCTGCGTAGCATGAGCCCTGCACCAATGAGGAGCATGAACGAAAATGCAATTTGCGAAACGATTAGGACGCTACGCACACGATTTCTGTGCTGTCCTGCACCGGCGCCACTGCTTCCCTCTTTCAAACCCGACGACAAATTGATTCGCGAAAAAAGCGCCGAGATCGTCCCGAACACGATGCTGGTGCCCAGCGCGGCTATCAGCGTAAACGCCAGCACTCCGAAATCGATTCGAATTTCATGGGCGCGCGGCGTCAACCGTGAAGCAAATTCAGTGAGCAGGCTCAAGCTGCTATAGGCTGCCACCAGACCCAGCACCCCTCCGAAGAGCGCGAGCAGAAAGCTTTCGGTCAGAAGTTGCCGCAGAAGCCGGCTTCGCCCCGCTCCCAACGCGCTGCGAACCGCCAATTCGCGTTCGCGTTGACCCATCCGGGCGAGCGTCAGATTCGCTACGTTGGCACACGCAATCAGCAGGACGAAAGCAGCTGCAGCCAGCACCACCAGAAGTGTGGGGCGCGCTTCATGCGTCAATTCGTCCCGCAGCGCCGTGGTTATCGCAGAGTAGCCCATGCTGTCCGGGTACGACTTGGGGTACTCGGCCTTCAATCTTGCGGCGACGGTCGCAAGGTCGGCATTGGCCTGCGAAAGAGAAACACCTGGCTTCAGCCGTCCAAACGCTTCCACCATTCGCATATCGCGATCGTCGATCATCGATTTCGAAGAGCGAAACGGACAAGCCGAAGTAGGCATGTACACATCGCTCTCCGCCGGGTATTGCGGCACCGGAGGCAGCACTCCGACCACCGTATGGACTTTGTCGTTCATCTCGAACGTCTTGCCCACAATGTCCGGATCGGCACCGAACTTGTTTTTCCAATATTCGTAGCTCAAAACCAGAACCGGCGGCGCGCCCAGCTTGTCGTCTCCCGGCAAAAAGGTGCGGCCCATCAGAGGATTCACTCCAAAAAGATCGAAGTAATTCGCTGATACCACCGCCGTTCGCACACGGTCCGGATCACCGTGCCCGTAAAGAATGAACGACATCGCATGGTACTCCACCAGACCTGCCAGCGACTGGTTCTGCTGGCGATAATCTTCGATCTCGTGCACCGAAAATCCCGTATCGTCGATGCCTTCCTTTTGTGCCTGCTGCCGAATAAAGACAAGTTGCTGTCCCTGCGGATATGGAAGCGGCCTCAGCAGCACTCCGTGCACCACGCTGAATATCGCCGTGTTCGCTCCGATCCCCAGCGCAAGAGTAAGTATTGCAAGGCACGTAAATCCGATGTTCTTGCGCATCGTCCGCAAAGCGTATCCCGTGTCCTGCTGAAGCATTTCCCAGTGCTCGCGCGGCGCCGTCGTGAAAATGCCCGCCAGCGTTTCCCACCACACGCGAACCACTCCCACCGCTCCGGACCGATCTCGCGCCTCGCGTTCCTGATCGTCGAACGCGTGCTCCATCTCGCGTCCATAGTCCGAACGGAAGTCCGCCGGCAAAACGCGCAATAGCGCCCGAAACATTCGTTTCGAAAACGGAAGCTGGGTCGCGTTCATCGAAGCACTCCTCCTCCCACGAAAGTCGCCTGCGTCAGCTTGCCTCTACGCCAGTTCGGGTTTGCGAAACAGGTTCTTGTTGCGCGCCATCGCGACGAGCTCTTCCAAACGCCGCGCCTCATTCATCGCCACGCGCCGGCCTCGCTCCGTCAGCCGGTAATAGCGCCTTCTCTCATCGTCCAATCCAGCGACGGGCCTCTTCGTCGATTCCACAATCCAATCCTCGGCATTCAGCCGCTTGATGATTCCGTAGAGCGTCCCAGCGCTCAGCCGGACTTTGCCTTCCGTCCGCCGCGCAACTTCCTTCAAGATCGCGTAGCCGTGCTTTTCGCCATCCGCCAAAGCCAGCAGCACGTGAAACATCGCCGGCGTCAACGGTTCCTGCATCGGACTTTCAGCAGCATCGCGCGAACGGCCCATAGATTTCCTCCCGACCAGCATTTCGTCTCTATAGCGAGCGGCTGGATACTATAACGTATTGCGATATGAGAGTCAATAAACAGGTTCGACGAGCCGGCCACGCTAAAGTGAGCACACGGAGTTAATCAAAAATGCCATTCGATGGTCAAAAAAAGCTGGCTGGATCAACTAGCGCGCGAATTTCTGGGCTTGTAAATCCGAATAATGTCGTCCGTCACTTCCACCATCCGCCCCGGATACTCGCGCGACACCTTCTCACGCAGCTCCTCCATCGTCGGATAGTCAGTTCGTCCATCGAACCAACGCGCGTCGTCAATCAAGAGCACGTGGTCATAGGGAGATTGGTGGTAGATCGCGTCGAGTTCCTGCTTGATCGGCGACGAAATGTCGAAGTCGTGCCCATCCAGCCAGAAAAGGCAGGGCTCCTTAAGCGCCGGAATCACCTTGGGCAGCACAGCCCCACTATCGCCCTCGAGCACGTGGATAGTCGGACGGTCAGCGAACTTTCGTCGCGCGCTTTCGGCCCGCCACGGATCCAGCTCGATCGAATAAATCTCGCGAAACCGGTCTTTGTTCACATAGATCATGTGACCGTAATTCGTGCCCGTCTCGATCAGCACATGCAGCCCGTACTCTCGCGCATATCTTTCGATCGCCCGCTGCTTCGTCAAATGAGGCGCTTTCACTCCCGGCGAGCCTCGCATCCTCCACCAGGCATATTCGCCCGGCGCAGAGAGTTTTTTGTACCAATGAAACAGCCTGCTGTTTCGAAAAGCTTGTCGCAAGTTAGAAGACATTTCCGCCTTGAAAAATACGAAATAGAGCGCATCCATAATAAAAAGGCAACGCGCGCCCGTACTAGTGAAATTTTCGCAGCACCTTCAGCCGCCGGGTGCCCCGATTCGCTACAGGTTTCTCCCTAAGTATCCGCAACCCCGCTCGCTACAGGAAGGAGCGTATGAAATTCTTTTTCGTTTATTGCCGTTACCAACCAATGGTTTTCCCGCTAAGTACACATTCTTAATTTAACGACAGTCGTAAGTTATCCGGTTCTATAGCCTTAGGAAATCAGACTCGATTGGAATCCAGCATGCACAGGATTAGAAGTCGTAGTAGCAGTCTATTTGTAAGCACTCAATCGGGGGCTTTCGTGTTGAAGAAAATCTCACTCTTAACCGCACTTGTATTCGCTGGCACAGTCTTCGCAGTAGCGCCAGCACATGCCGATGGCATCCGCGCCCATGATGCTTCCGGGAACATGCACGAGGGTTTTTCGAGCGATGCTGACCGGATTCCTGATTATGGACGCGATGTGCGCGTCGATAGTTTCATAGTGAACCTCGACCATTTTTCCGTCTTCGATCGCGATTCATCTGGCGGTCCCGACTCACATTCCAACCATTCGATGCGAGGGCGCTCAGGCGTGCCGAACACTGCGGAATGGATTTGGTGGCTGAATCAGTGGGACAAAGACAAAAAGCAAGTCACCGATGACCCTGCCGTCCCGGCTCCCGAACCAGCCACTCTGTTCCTGCTCGGCTCGGGCCTCCTTGCACTCGGCGCGTTGCGGCGACGCACGAATCATTCGACGACAATCTCATAGCATTCCTTCTTCTTAAAAGTCCGGGGCGCAGAAATGCATACCGGGCTTTTTTTTGAATCCGATTGGCTGCTTACTTTATCTTGTCGATTTTCGCCGCAAGAATGAAATCACTTTCGGTGAGCCCGTCGATTTTGTGCGTCCAGGTAGTAATTTCCGCCTTTCCCCAGGACAGAAGAATATCCGGATGGTGCCCTTGCCCCTCAGCAATTTCTCCCACTTTATTCACGAACGCCAGCGCCTGACGAAAATCCGGAAAGGTGAACAACCGCATAAGGTGGTGTCCATTCACCACCTTCCACTGCGGCACCTGTTTCGCAAGCCCCTCAAGTTCCTTCCCCGCCAGAGGCGGCACACCGCCTTTGCACGGAACGCATGTCTTGCTCGCCAGATCGCTCATTGATTTTCCGCCCTCCGATCTAACCTACCCGTGCCGGGAGCATACCCGAACGCGATCGGCGCACTCCCGCTCTGTTACTAGCGCTTGGCCGCCGAAGCCGCCTGCGAATCTAGATATTTCCGCACGTAGCTTTCGAACACTTTTTCCAGCCTCTCCACCACCGGCGTATTCCCGTCGCCAATTTTCCGCCCCGCAATCTCGCTCACAGGCAGAAGATTCCGGTTCGTCGACGAAATGAAAACCTCATCCGCCGCATACAGATCCTGCGGCACGAGCGTCTTTTCTTCCACCGGCACACCCACCGCCGCTCCGATCTCGAGCAGCACTCCCCGCGTGACTCCTTCGAGGCATCCCGAATTCAGCGGTGGCGTCGCAACCCGCTCGCCCTTCACGCAAAAAATATTGGCGGCCGTGCATTCAGCCACTTCCCCTCGCTCATTCAACATCACCACTTCATCGAATCCCTCGCGCTGCGCCTCTTGCAGGCTCCACACATTCGTCAACCACGACGTCACCTTCACTCCCGCCAAAGGCGACGCGGCATGCCGCCCCTGTTCCCGCACGCCAAGTCGCGCGTGATGGCTGTACGCCGGCAAATCCGACGAGTAAATAATCAGATCCGCTGGCGGAAACTCTTCCCCGCTACGCCAGAATCCTGCCTGGTTGTAAATCGCATATATGCGCGCGCAGCCTTCCTTCACATGATTCGCCCGTAGCACCTCGCCCAGTTGCTCTCTCACCTTTTCCGCGCTGAATGAAAACGGGCAGCGGATCCGACTCGCATCTCTCTCTAGCCGCTTCCAGTGCCGCTCGAACGCGAACGGAATGCCCTCGAAGACTCGCACCGTCGTGAAGATTCCCCAGCCGCTCAAGAGCCCCGCTTGCCCCGGAGAGAGCCGCACTTCCTCGATAGTCGCCAGGCGCTCATTGTGGAAAACATAACGATGGATCACGCGGTCCTCCCGCAAGCGAAAGCCATTCTAACGCAGAAGGCCGCACCTCGGCGGCATGGAGATGGCCGCCCAATCAAGGTCCGAGAGGCCGGTTTGATTCGACGGAATGGGTCGGGGTCGGTTGGCAGCTAGCATCCGGATGATCCCGTATCCTATTGACATAGCCCTTTTCTCCGCCTAAATTGGCTAGTGGCCCTCGGAGGACGAAAAGCTATGCGAGTCTGTTTCCGTGCTTGTCTCATAGCTATCTTAGCGGCGGGACTTCTCAATTTGCCCGCGTATGCGGCAAACGACAGCCCGCTTGGCATGATCATCCAAGCCGAGGGATTAGCCCACCTGGGCCCTGCAAAAGCGGCAATCGGCTCCACTGTTTATCCGGGCGACAGCATCTTTACCGAAGCAGGCGGCACCATGCGCATGCGCGTGGGCAGCAGCCAGGTGTACTTGCTCTCTGAGAGCGGAGCGTCTTTGTCCCAGGGCAAGGACATGGTTCACGTCGTCGTAGCTCACGGAACGGTTGGCTTTTCTTCTCCTGCGAACGAGCCGATCGGACTCGATACTCCTCTTGGTTTCGTCCATCCAGTTCCAGGTCACGCGGCTTTCGGGCAGGTCGCCCTCAACAGCCGGATCGAAATGATCGTCACCGCTTACCACGGCGATCTCCTCGTCGAAGAGAACGGCAATACTCACACGATTCTCGAGGGCAAGTCCTATCGCATTACCGCGGACTTGGAGCCACCACCGGCGCAGCCGAACTCTTCTTCGCAATCAGGTCAGGGTAGCGGCACTACGAAGAGCGCCATGTCCTCACCGAAGGGTGAAGTAATCGCAATCGTGGGCACCGCTGCGCTTCTTTCCTGGCTGGCTTGGGCTGAATTGTGCGAAAGTCCTTCTCGAATGGCTTGCATCAACTAGTCTAGCCGCCTTACGGCAGGCGGCAGGATTTCATTCCACGTTTCTCGAAATACTGTTGGTGGTAGTCCTCTGCCCGGAAGAACTCCGGAGCCGGCTCGATTCCTGTCACGATCGGCCGCTTGAAGACGCCTGACTTTTCCAGCAGCGTCTTCGAAGCCCGAGCGGACTGCTCTTGCGCCGCATCGTGGAAAAAAATCTCCGACCGGTATTGAGTGCCCACATCCGGTCCCTGGCGGTTCATCGTCGTCGGATCGTGGCTTTCCCAGAAAATTCCTAACAGTTGCTCATACGTTACCTGCGCCGGGTCGTAGTCGATTTCCACCGCCTCCGCATGCCCCGTCCCGCCCGTGCAGACATCTTCATAACTCGGATTTTTCAGCGTGCCACCCGTGTAACCCACCGTCGTCGAGTTCACGCCCTTCAGGTGCCGGAAGGCGTCTTCTACTCCCCAGAAACAGCCTGCAGCGAACGTTGCTTTTGCCATGATGGAATATCTCCCATTGATTTACGCCTCTAATTCCTATGGTGCCACAACAGCGTAAACCGGTCGAGTTCGGGCAAACTGGAAGTTATGAGCTCGCCCATCGGGTTAGTGCCGAGAAACGCGCCAGTAGGCCGACAATCGCTGGCGGGAAGCCGACTTATC
>CAVRFZ010000005.1:0-122500 GCA_963720655.1 uncultured Acidobacteriota bacterium
TGGTAGGTCACGTCAACCAGTGGGGCTTGGCTTCGGACGCGCAGAATCTGCAAGCCCAGATTTATCTTCCCGCCATGCAGATGTCAGACGGCTTCACCGTGCTCGTTTCCTACGGCACAAGCGCGGTGATGCGTTATTCAGGATCGGCGCCGGGAATTATCGACTCCATTCGCGACACGAGCCGCAAGATGAACAGCGAACAGGTTGTCTACGGCGAGCAGACCATGGACGAAATCATTTCCGATTCTATTTCCGATCGCAAATTCTCGATGGTGCTGCTGGGGACCTTTGCCGCGCTCGCGCTCCTGCTCTCAAGCATCGGCATCTACGGCGTGATCTCATATTTGATCGGCCAGCGAACGCATGAAATCGGAATCCGCATGGCGCTCGGCGCTCAGCGCAACGACGTTCTCGTTCTCGTGCTCAGCGAAGGCGTGCGGCTCACGCTCATCGGCGCCGCCATCGGAATCGCCGCAGCACTCGGATTGACGCGCCTGATGGCCAATCTCCTCTACGGAGTCAGCGCCACCGATCCGCTCACGTTTGCCGCCGTGCCCATCGTCCTGCTCGGCGTCGCCATGCTGGCCTGCTACATCCCGGCGCGGCGCGCCATGCGCGTCGACCCGATGACGGCGCTGCACTACGAGTAGAGCGCGCTGATCGTGGTTCGCCGCTCAATGGTTGAGTCGGCAATTTAGCTGATCAAGTTGGAGAAGTGACCATGAATTTCTGGCGAGGATGGTTTCGGCGCGGCGATTGGGAGCGAGACCTCAGCGATGAGATGCGTCATCACTTCGAAAAGCAAGTGGCTGCCAACATCGCCGCGGGAATGTCGCCCGAAGAAGCGCGGCGCCAAGCGTCGCTGCAATTCGGCGCCGTAGAAGGCGTGAAGGAAAATTGCCGCGAGCAGCGCAGCGGCTTCTGGCTCGAGGCGCTGCGTGCGGACGCACGCTTTGCTTTGCGCATGCTGCGCAAGAATCCCGGATTCACACTGGTTGCCGTGCTCACCCTCGCCCTTGCCATCGGCGCCACCACTGCGGTCTTCAGCGTAGTCAACGCGATTCTGCTAAAGCCGCTCCCCTACCCAAATCCCGACAAGATCGCGATGCTCTGGTGGAAAGCGCCGATTTCTTCGACGCAGTTCGATGCCGATAGATTTCCGTGGGGCAAGCGTGATTTTTTCCGCGTTTCGCAAAGTTCAAAAGCGTTCCAATCCCTGGGCGCGTTCAAGAGCGACTTTTTCAATTTCGCGGGCTCGAGTGAACCGGTCCGCCTGGATGGACTCCGCGCTTCCGCCGGATTTTTCTCGGCGCTGGGCGTGATTCCCGCCCTCGGACGCGCGTTCACTCCGGAAGAAGACCAACCGGGCCGCGAATTTGAAGTGATTCTCAGCGACCAGCTCTGGCGCGACCGCTTCGGAGCCGATCCAAAAATTCTGGGGCGCGCGATCACGCTCAACAGCGCCAGTTACACGGTGGTCGGTGTGATGCCTCGCGGATTTTCGTTTCCTCACGCCGAAGAAATGCCCGCCGTTCTCACCTTTCCTCCGCGCATTCAACTTTGGGTTCCGCTCGATATTCCCGCGGCTCCGCGTGGGCCGCAGGATCTCGCCGTGATCGCCCGCCTGAATCCCGGCTTCACTCGCGAACAAGCCGCCGCCGAGTTGCGATTGTACGGCGATCGCATGGAGAAAGATTTTCCCGGCACAGGCGCCTGGTACAACCCCAATATCGTTCCGCTCGCGCAACAAGTCGTGGGAGACACTCGGCTTCCTCTTTTACTGATCCTCGCGGCGGTAGGCGTCGTCCTGCTAATCGCGTCGTCCAACGTCGCGAGCCTGCTGCTTACCCGTTCGCTCGGCCGCAAGCGCGAATTCACCTTACGCAGCGCACTCGGAGCAGGACGCGTCCGCTTGATCCGCCAGCTTCTGACCGAGAGTCTGCTGCTCGCAGCGATCGGCGGGGTCGCTGGAATTCTTTTCGCCGAGGCAGCTCTGCATTTGGTGAAGATTTTCGGCCCGTCGAATATTCCGCGCCTGCACGACATCGCGCTCGAGCCGCGAGTTTTTTTCTTCGCAATCGCAATCACGCTGGCCGCGGGAATTCTCTTCGGACTTGCGCCGGCCCTCGCCAGCTCGCGGCAAAATCTGGTCGAGTCCCTGAAAGAAAGCGGACAGCGCTCAGGAAGTGGCGGCGCGCACGCGAAACTTCGCAACGCGCTGCTAGTCTCCGAAGTGGCGCTCGCTCTGGTTCTCGTGATCTCCGCGGTCCTTTTGGTTCGCACCTTTCATCGCATGCTCGAAGCGGACGCAGGCTTCAATCCCACCCGCGTTCTCACCTTTCAGCTTTCGCTGCCGGATGCGAAGTATAAGGACACTGACCGCATGGCGGAGCTTTACCAGAAAGCGCTCCACGCTCTGCAATCGCTGCCCGGCGTGCAGGCCGCAGGACTCGTCTCCGAAGTTCCCATGGGCGGCTCGACCGATAGCACCGTCATCCGCGTTCCCGATCATCCGCGAGCGAGTGACAAAGACCATCCCTACGCGAATTACTCGTTTGCCTCGCCCGGCTATTTTTCTGCAATCGGAACGCCCCTGCTGCGCGGCCGCGATTTTCTGGAAACGGATACGGCAGGCTCGATGCACGTCACGATCATAAACAGCGCCATGGCCAGGAAATTTTGGCCTGGTCAAGACCCGATCGGCCGCGAGGTGGGCGTCGAAGATACGCGCTGGCCTACCCACACCGTGATCGGAATCGTCGCGGACATCAAACACAATTCGCTGCGCGACGCTCCGGCCCCTGAGATGTACGTCCCCTACACGCAGAACGAAATTAAAATCTGGCCCTCCATGCAAACGATGCAGGCCGCCCTGCGCACCAAAGCCGATCCGGCCACCTTAACCGCGAGCGTGCGCGAGGCTCTGCGTTCCGTTGACGCAGATTTGCCCCTGGCCAACGTCACGACGCTCGCAGGCCTGGTCGACGATTCCATGGTGCAGCCGCGATTTTCGTTGCTCCTCGTCGGATCCTTCGGAGCGCTCGCGCTGGTGCTGGCCATGATTGGAATGTACGGAGTGATTTCCTACTCCGTGCAGCAGCGCACGCAGGAAATCGGAATCCGCATGGCGCTTGGCGCAAGTCGCGGCACGGTACTGCGAATGATCCTCGGATTGGGCGCGCAACTCGCCGCGCTCGGAATCGCGATTGGCCTCCTTGCGTCATGGATGGTCACGCGCACCATGGAAAGTTTCCTCTATCAAGTGCGAGCCACCGACCCGCTCACGTTTGCAGCGGTCTCGATCGCGCTGATGTGCGTCGCTCTCGCCGCTTGTTACATCCCCGCTCGCCGCGCGATGAGCGTGGATCCCAATATTGCGCTGCGTTATGAATGACGATCGAGTGAGGCCCGCGTTGAGCATCCGCGTGTCGCTCGGCGCTCAGCCGATCCAGGTGCTGCGGCTCGTGATGGGGCAAGGAGCAAAATTAGCGCTGGCAGGAATCGTGATTGGCGCCGCAGCTGCATTCGCGCTGACGCGATTGATGCGGAGCTTGCTATTCGAAGTGAGCCCCGCGGATCCATTGACGTTCGCCGCGATCGCAGCGCAGCTCGTTGCCGTTGCGCTCGTCGCGTGTTACATCCCGGCGCGGCGCGCGATGCGCATCGACCCGATGACGGCATTGCGTTACGAATAATGCGCTACGAATAGCAGCACTAGACCTCGCCATCCCGCACTTGAGTAATCGCCGTGACCTCCGCTTCATTCACGGAACAACTTGTTGGCAGTCCGCGTATCACTTCCGGGGCAGACGCTCGTTCGCACGCCGGAAATGCGGGCGCTCGCGCAGCACGGAGGAACGCAATGGCAGAATCAGAGGCAACGGGACAAGAATCCGCCAGTGGTAGCAATTGGCTGGAATCCTTCTGGATGGATCTGCGCTACGGGCTGCGAACGCTTCGAAAGAATCCCGGATTTGCGGCGGTTGCTATCCTCACGCTCGCGCTCGGCATCGGTGCCAATACGGCGATATTCAGCGCCGTGAACGCTGTTTTGCTGCGTCCCCTTCCTTTCAACCAGCCGGAGCGCCTCGTGCAGCTTTGGGAAACGGAGACGGAGGTGCCGCAAGCTCCGTTCGCCGCTCCCGATTTTGTGGACTGGCGCGCGCAGAACCAGACGTTCGATGACATGACGCTCTACACCTGGCCCAACAGCTTGAATATGAGCGGCACGGGCGAACCCGAGCACGTGTACGGAATTCTCGCGCAGGCCAATTTCTTTTCCGTGCTCGGCTCAGCACCGCTGATGGGCCGCACTTTCGTAAATGGGGAAGACCAGGCGGGACACAATCACGTCGCCGTGCTGAGCTACGGATTATGGCAGCGGCGTTTTGGCGGAACGCGCAACGTGCTCGGCAAAGATATCGAGCTGGGCGGCGAGAAATACCAGATTGTGGGCGTCATGCCCGACGATTTCCGCATTGGTTTGCGCTCGGACCTGTGGATTCCGATCGACATGGATTTGAAAAAACTGCCGGGCCGCGGCGAGCATTCTTATCCTGCGATTGGACGCCTAAAACCAGGTGTGACCGCGCAGCAGGCAAAAGCCAACCTGAATGCGATTGCCAAGCGGCTTGAAGAACAATATCCGGATTCGAACAGGAAGATTGGCGCGGATGTGGTCGAAATGCGCGAGCAGCTTACAGGCAACGTTCGTCCCGCTCTCCTCGTGTTGCTCGGCGCTGTTGCTCTGGTTCTGCTGATTGCTTGCGTGAACGTGGCCAATCTGCTGCTCGCTCGCGCGTCCAGCAGGCAGCGAGAGATCGCTTTGCGTAGCGCGCTGGGCGCGGGCCGTTCGCGAATTATCCGGCAGCTGCTTACCGAAAGTGTCTTGCTCTCGTTTCTCGCAGCGATTCCAGGAATCCTGATTGCCTATTGGGGCGTGGCGTTGTTGAAGGCGCTGCCGAGCGTTCCTGGCCGCGCGTTTGAACAAATCAGCGTGGACGGAGTTGTGCTGTGCTTTGCGCTGGGCGTCGCCATATTCACCGGGCTCGTCTTCGGTCTTGCGCCCGCTTTGCAGGTGGGCGCGCGAGATCTGCATGACGATTTGAAATCGGGCGGCAAAGGCGCGGGTGCTGCCGCGTCGTCGAGCAAGTGGTTGCGCAATAGCCTCGTGGTCGGCGAGATTGCGCTCTCGCTGTGCCTTTTGATCGCGGCGGGCCTTCTGCTCCGCACCTTCGAGCGCTTGCGCGCGATCGAAATTGGCGTGCGTCCGGACAAGGTGCTCACCGCGAAAGTCGCGCTGCCGGACACGCAATACAAGGACGATGCACAGTTCCGCGGCTATCGCGAGATGGCCGAACGGCTGGAACAGCCTCCCGGCGTGGATGCGGCAGCAGTGTCCAGCGAGATTCCGCTCGACGGCGGAACGAATACATATGCCAAAAAGCCGGGCGCGCCCGCCGAAGAACTCGGCTCGCTGATGGAATGGAACGAAATCACGCCCGGCTATTTCAAAACGTTCGGAATCCCATTCCGCGCCGGTCGGAATTTCACCGACGCCGATTACGAACTCGTCGCAAAAGTCACCGAGGCTTCGAAGAAATCGCCGTCGAAATACGACGGGCCGATGATGGTCGGAATCATCAACCAGAAAATGGCGAGCGAGTTCTGGCCCGACGAAGACGCAGTCGGACATGTGTTTGAGCTCGATACGCTTCCCGTGCAGGTGATCGGCGTCGTTGCCGATACCAAGATCTTCAATTCTCCGCGGCAGAAGACGATCGACGAAGCCTACTTTCCGATTGGCTGGGGTTCGCGTACGGAAATGGCAATCACTGTCCACGGAGCGGGCGCGGCAGCGTCGTTGCCGGAAACGATGCGCCGCACAATCGCGGGCGTGGATTCGAAGGTACCGGTCTTCAACGTGCGCGAGATGGACCAGGTGATCGTGGAAGCGAATTCGGAGGCGCGCATCGAAGCGCAGCTGCTTGGAATTTTTGCGGGGCTCGCGCTGCTGCTTGCTGCGGTTGGAATCTACGGCGTGATGTCGTATCTCGTGGCGCAGCGCACACAGGAACTCGGGATTCGCATGGCGCTTGGCGCGCAGCCGCTCGACGTGCTGCGATTGGTGCTCGAGCGCGGCGTGATGCTGACCGTCGCGGGGCTTGCGATCGGTCTTGTGGCGGCGTTCGCGATTACGAGATTGCTGAGCAAGCTGTTATTTGGAGTGAGTGCGACCGATCCGTTGACGTTTTTTGGAGTCGCGATGCTGCTGGGACTCGTTGCGCTGGCTGCTTGTTGGATTCCGGCGCGGCGCGCGATGCGCGTTGATCCGATGACGGCGCTTCGTTACGAATGAAAAGTTATGAACGAAGCGCTAAAAATGAGGCATTGAAAATATTTTCGCTTTGAATCATGCGCGACGAATAAAATTGGCGCTTCGCGAGTGCGCGTTTATTTTGGGTCTGGAATTCGCAGTGTGATTTTGGTCGGTTTTTTCGTGTGGATCATGATGCGTTTCTGCCAGTCGGAGAAGACGCCGTTTGAATAGGCGCGCACGTCGTATTGCCCCGTTTCCCAGCGCGCGAATTGGAAGTGACCTTCTGCGTCGGTGCGCGTTGCGTGCGGCTGCAGGCCTTCGGACCTTTGAATCGTGACGCTGGCATTGGCGACGGGTTTGTCATGCGCGTCGACTACGATTCCTTCGAGCGTTCCCACAGGAATCGCCATTTTCTGCTGTGCGGCGGTGGCGAGCGCGAAACAAGAGATTGCGAGCGTGGCTGCGATTGCGATGTGAGTGAATCGTCGCGTCATTCGGGCCTCCTGAAAGCTGCATTCATTTTAGCGTTTGGCTCATGCGGCGGCTCGATCCGCAAGCGCCGGCACATCGCTTTCGTAAACTGGCCGTTCGTACAAGCGAAAATGAACCTGGCGCCAAGTATCGGCAGCTGAGATTCTTCGCCCCGCGAAAGGATGCGGGACGCAAAAAGCGCGCTCGCTCCCTACGTTCCTCAGGGCAGGCAGAATGACATGGCGGAAGTTGTGTGTTGTGTCGTGGTCTCGCGCGATTTTGTGGGCTTACGCATTTTTTCCTCGCTAATATTTGTAGTGGCGGCTGGCGGCGGCATGGGCGGGTTGGTCCTGGCGGCCTGTGTCGGGATTGAGGCCGCGTTCGAGGGCGATGAAACAATTTAGTAACTGCAGCGGGATTAGGGTGAAGGCGGCAAGCCACCCGCCTGATTCCAGGGCTTGCTTCCGGGACGACTAGGGAGTGCTCGGCGGAAATATCGTGATTTGCTGATGGGGTGACGATGGCGAGGCGCTGCGTTTTGAGTTCGCCTGCGGCGCGGAGGATTTGGCGGGCGCGGTCGTCGCTGGGGCTTCCGGTTAAAAGGCCTATCAGGGAGGCGCGTGAATCGATCTCTGAGAATGGGCCGTGGAGAACTTCTTCCGTTTCGAATCCTTCGGCGGCGATGTAGCAGCTCTCTTTGATTTTCAGGGCGCCTTCGCGAGCGGTGGGCCAGCCGGCTCCTGCGCCGAAGAGAACGATGCGCGCGAGCGGCGCGAAAGTCTTGGCGATTTCGTGGATTTGCGGTTCGAGAGCAAGCGTTTGGCGAATCAATTCCGGGATGCGTTCGATAGCGCGTGCGTCGATCCCGATGCTAGAAGCTTTTTGCGCTCGGCGATGCGCAGAATCATGAGCGCGAGAGCTGCGAGCGCTGTGGTGTAACTTTTTGTGTAGGCGAAGGAAACTTCCTGGTCGCAGGTTTGGATGTGAAAATCGGCGTCGCGAATTTCCGCTCCGGTCGTTGCGCTGCCCGTTGCGCTGGCTAGCTCGCCGGTGATCGCGATGGTGAGCGCACCGGCTGCGCGTGCGAAGCGCAAGGCTGCGACTGAAGCAGTGGTGGTTCCGGTGTGTGTGATCACGACGACGGCGTCGCGCGGCCCGAACGCGGTCGGCTGGTTTACGAGTTCGAAAGATTGCTCGAAGTGCGGCCAGATGCGTCCGGCGGTGAATCCGCGCATCCAAAGTTCTGCGATCTGCGCGGCGTGGAGTGAAGTGCCGATGCCGACAAAGGTGATGCGGTCTTTTTCGGCGATGGCGTCGGCGGCGCGCTCGATTGCGTCGCGCCGCGCGAGACTTTCTCGATGAGCGCGGGCTGCGCGTGGATCGCGTCGTAGAGATAGTAGGGATGGGCTGCGCGGGCTTCGGGCATTTGCTTTTTCTCCCGGCACAGTGTATCCGATGAGATTCGATTCGCGCTCCTGCGATTGATGGTGGCTCGATTCGCACGAACTTGAGTGGCGCGGACTCGATTTTGCCGCTTCGAATTGCGCGCTACTAAATTATTTGGCGAGGAGATCCGATGGCTCGTTACATCTCGCAGCACACGCTGGCTTGCCTTACGCGGCAGGGCGCGGAGGAATTGGGTAAGCGGATCGCAGCGGCGACCGCAGTGACGGCGAAGCGCGTCCTCGTGAATATGCAGGAGGGCAAGATGATGGCGGAGTTCGAAGCGGCGTCGCGGGAAGACCTGGAGAAATGGTTCGCGGCGGAGAAGTTTCACTTCGACTGGATTTTGCGTCTCGAGTTTGAGTTTGCCGAGGGCGTGCTGCGTCCGCTGGGCTGAAATTGGCTGCGTTTTCTGGCTTGTTAGACCCCCCTTTAACCGCCTATTAGAAATTCGCAAGTGATTGATTCGTGACGATTTGCAAAGACATTTAATCGCGGAACCGTAGATTAAAAAGTGACCACGATAGAGACCCTTCGACTCCCTTCGGTCGCTCAGGGCGGCGATGCTGCTCGGATCGTCGGTGATGAGAGATCGCCGGCACGGCAGAAGAGACCGCAACGACGGCGGTGATCCTGAGAGTGCCGCTCGGCTGCTTCGAATTTTGGTGTTCGCTGCCATGGTCCCAGCTTCGACGGTAGCACTGCGGTGAGCCAATGGAACCTGTACGAACGTACAGTTTTGGGAGTGCCGCAAATTCGGCCGATATACGAGATAGTCCGTCGGAATTCCTATATAATTCCGTACCTCATCAGTTCTACGGAGATCGCGACATGTCACTTGTGGATCTGTGGAAAACCGCCCACGCGAATCTCGAAGATAAACACGTACAGCAAATCATTACATTTGCGGGTTCAGGTCAATTGATCGATGGGAGTCAGGCATCTGATGAGTTTCGTGCGTTTTTGTCCCGCATTCCTTCCAGGCTGTTAGAAAAATACGCTAACGATTGTCTTGGCGAGAAATTCGACAACAGAGGTCTCGCCTTACAAGATGTCATTAATGAAATCGGCAGTCGCTTGGGATTTATAGTCACGGCGGGTCGTTATCGAGGTGTTCCGAATGAATCCGGTCACGATGGCGCGTGGCACTTTCCCGATAAGAGCAGAGCGATCGTCATCGAGGTAAAGACCACTGATGCTTACCGGATTGACCTTCGGACTCTTGCAAATTATCGCAGGAATATCCTGACCGCAACCAAGCTGGAAGACGACTCGGTATCTATCCTGATCGTGCTGGGAAGTGAGGAAACCGAGAATCTTGAATCTCAGATACGAGGATCACGCTACGCCTGGGGGATAAGGCTGATTAGCGTGGGTGCCCTCGTGCGATTACTAAAGCTCAAGGAAGAAACGGAGGACTCCCACGTTTTTAGAAAGATTCAAGAGATTCTGGTACCACACGAATTTACAAAGCTCGACGAAATTATTGACCTTGTATTTCAAACCGCGCAAGACGTTCGGCAAGGAGAAACCGCTCCCGCAGAGTTTGTAGTTGAGGATCTAGGTCGTAAGCCCAAGTTTATTCCGGTCGCGTTCAATCAGGAGTGCGTGGATAAGGTCGAATTGTATTTGGGAAAATCGTTGATTAAGAAATCGCGGTCAAAGTACGGATCGTCGGACGGTTCAGTCGCCGTGGTCTGTGCTGCGTCACGCCAACACGGCGATTCTGACAAACCGAGTTACTGGTTTGCCTTTCATCCGCACCAGAAGGAGACCCTGAAGGATACAAATGACGCATACATTGCTTTGGGATGCGGTTCAGCCAATCAAACCCTTTTGATTCCATTCAGCAGTTTTGAAAAATGGCTCGAAGGTATGAATGTTACTGAACTTGAGGACAGATTCTATTGGCACGTCAGCGTGTCAAAGGAATCTGGGCGTTTCCTCCTTCACCGTAAGAAGGGTTTTGATCGAATTGACTTAACACAGTATCTGCTGAAGGCGAAGAATTAGTTCTGATCGACTCCACATTCACGAGGCGCGTACGTTTTCCCTCAGCGGCTAAAGCCGCTTTAGCTTGCGTCAGTTACGGCACGGCTGAAGCCGTGCCCTGACGTGAGGCTTACGATCTTCCGCAGAACTCTGCTCGCACAAGAATGCCTCGCTCGAGGTGTACATGCTTTGCGTGGCGATTGCCCGTGCGGGCGCGGAGGGCGTAACATGCAGCGGTTATGGGTGACGCTGAGCCGATACTTGGCAAGGTAATCTCGCACTATCGCATTATCGCGAAGCTGGGCGGTGGCGGGATGGGCGTTGTGTATAAAGCTGAGGATACCCGCCTGCGTCGTTCTGTGGCCCTGAAATTTCTTCCTGACAGCGTGGCGCGCGACCGGCAGGCGCTTGAACGGTTTGAGCGCGAGGCGCAAGCCGCTTCGGCGCTCGATCATCCCGACATCTGCACGATCTATGAGATTGGCGAACACGAAGGCCAGCCTTTCATCGCCATGCAGTTTTTAGACGGGCAGACGCTGAAGCATCTGATCGGCGGAAAAGCGCTGCCCATTGAGCGCGTGCTGGATCTGGGAATTCAGATTGCCGACGCGCTGGATGCCGCGCACGCCAAGGGAATCATTCACCGCGACATCAAGCCGGCAAACATTTTTGTAACGCAGCGGGGCGACGCCAAGATCCTCGACTTCGGCCTGGCAAAAGTTACGTTGGGAGACCTCGTCGGCAGCAAAGATGGGCGCACTGCCACTGTGCAAATGGATTCGGAACAGTTGACGAGCCCTGGGACTGCGTTGGGAACGGTGTTGTATATGTCCCCGGAGCAGGTGCTCGGCAAAGAATTAGATCCACGCACCGACCTTTTCTCGTTTGCAGTGGTGCTGTACGAGATGGCGACGGGATCGCTTCCGTTTCGCGGGGACAGCACGGGAGCGATCTTCGATGAAATCCTGCACAAAGATCCGGTTGATCCGGTCCGTCTGAACACGGCGATTCCGCCTGAGCTCGCGCAAGTGATCCACAAAGGGATGGAGAAGGACCGCGACCTGCGGTATCAGAGCGCGGCGGAGATGCGGGCGGACTTGAAGCGCCTGAAGCGGGACACGAGTTCGGGGCGCGTGCACGTAGCGAGCGGATCACAAAGCGCCGCTGCGGCAGCCGTTGTTGCGGAACGCGCTTCCTCCGCTTCCATTTCAACGCCGACTATCAATGTCCCGGAGGTTCCGCGGCGTAAATTTCCGATCATCGCGCTCGGGGCTGTGCTCGCGGTGCTGGCGTTGCTGGCTCTTGCCGCCTACAAATGGGCGAAGCGCTCTCCGAGCTTGAATCTCCAGGGCATGCAGATCACCAAGCTCACGGATAGCGGGCGGGCACAGCGGGCAGCGATTTCACCGGACGGCCGCTACATCGTTTACGCGCTGGCTGACGGAGGCCAGCAAAGCCTGTGGGTCCGCAACGTGGCGAGCAAGAGCGACGTACAGATTCTTCCGCCGGACGACGTGATTTTTCGTGGCTTAAACTTCTCGGCGGACGGCAACTTTATTTACTTCGTACGCTCCGACAAGCGGCGGGCCTTCTACAGCGACCTTTTTATGATGCCCGTGCTGGGAGGCGTAGCGCATCTGATCCTCCAGGACCTGGATACACCTATCAGCTTTTCTCCTGACGGGAAGCAGTTCGCATTCATGCGCGGCACGCTCGACGGAATGGTCGGAGTGCACACAGCCAGCCAGGACGGCAGGAATCAGAAACTGCTCGCGTCCTTCTTCGCCGGTCCTCCTTTCTTTAACGGAGCCGCCTGGTCGCCCGATGGAGCAACCATCGCGGCTGCGACGATCCAGAGCGCCAAAGAAATCAAATGGGTTCTCAATGCCATTCGCGTGGCGGACGGCCAAGTGACGCCGCTTTATTCCAACTCCGATGGAATTGGACAACCGGTATGGCTTCCCGACGGCAGCTCGCTGATTGTTCCCGTGACGCTTCCCAACGAAAGCCGTTCACAGCTCTCGCTGATCGCTTTTCCGGGCGGCCAAGCGAGCCGTTTTACAAACGATCTGTCCGATTACGGCGAGCCGCTTGACCTGACCCGCGATGGCAAGAGTTTGGTGGCCCTGGAACGAAGGCAAGTGTCACATATCTGGGTGGCACCTCGTGGGCAGGCTTCCCAAGCCAAGCAAATAACTTTCGGGGACCTGCCCGACACGCTGGTGAATCCCGGGCCTGGGGAAAAACTGCTAGTGCTGGGAAACGCCAGGCAAGTGGAACTCATTGGAGCCGACGGCGGCCAGCGTACGCCTGTGCTGCCTCAGTCACGCACGGTTACGACTTTCTCCACCTGCGGAGACCGCTACATCGTGCTTGATTCTTACACCGGTACAAAGGTGGAACTGTGGCGCACCGATGCGGATGGAACAAACCCGACCAAGCTTGCAGATGATGGCATCTTCCCTACTTGTACCCAGGACGGAAAGTGGATCTTTTACGCCGCCGAAAAGGGACCCAATGTTTTGCGCTTGGCCTCGGAAGGGGGGAAGCCGACAGAAATCAAGATTCCACATTTGGTGGCCGCCCCTCAGGTGTCCCCCTCGCCAGATGGAAAGTGGCTGGCGTATCTTTACAAGGAGGAATCTCCTTCGGCCCCTGTGAAAATGGCGGTAGTTTCGTCTGAAGGGGGAAGCCCTGTTCATCTCCTGCCTTTTCCCAACCTGGCGCGAGACGTTCACTGGTCGCCGGATGGAAAGAGTCTGCAGTACTATCTGGAGCGCAATGGCGCAAGCAACATCTGGGACCAACCCGTGAGCGGAGCGCCGGCGCGGCAAATTACTGACTTTCCCTCCGGTCTTATCTTCGATTTTGCGTGGTCGAACGACGGCAAAGAGCTCTACCTGGCGAAGGGTGAGAGAACCAGCGACGTAGTTCTCATTAGCAATTTCCGGTAGTGCGATTTGAGAGAACGATTCAATACGAGCAATCATGAAAAAGATGAAGGCGACAAAACGTAAGGCGCGCTCTGTGATGGAAGATGTTCGAGGACCGCGTAGAGACGAATTGTTCGGGTTCCTTGCGGGTGAAGTCAGAAACATTGGCGACATTGAGTCGCCGATATTTCCAAGGAGGCGTTGGGAGCGTGAACAAGCAACAGCAGCAACGGTAAAGGCAGGATGGCGCGATGGGGCGGTGCGTAATGTGGGAGGTGCGGGCGACGCGGGCGGGTCTGAGACCCCCCCACGGGGATTCGAAGGTGGAGGGAGGTGAGTTAGTTCGACGGGGGCGGGAGGATGGAGAACGAGAATTATTGTTTGCGGTATTGGGCGAGGAGCTTTTGGTAACGCGGGTCGGAGCGGAGGTTGGCGAAGTAGGGGCTGGCGTCGAGGGCGGCGAAATCGCGGTAGCCGGTCTGGAGTGCTTGCTGCAGGGCGGCGAAGGATTTGTCTTTGTCGCCTTTCGCGGAGTAGACGGCGGCCAGCCAGTACTGATCGATTGTCGTTTTCTTCGCATCGGTCTCCGCTGACAAGTATTTGAGGGCTTCATCGTAGTTGGCCTGAGCGAGGGCGAGCTGAGCCATTCCGAGGTTTTCGTAACGGGCGCTTCCCAACTCTTTCGCGCGCTGGAAAGCGGTGGCGGCTTCCTGGTAGCGCGACTGAAACAGCAGCGCGCGACCGAGGTGATATTGGGCGGCCGCCGAAGTGGGCTGGAGGCGAATCGCTTCTTGCGCCGCTTTTTCTGCCTCGGTCGCGTCCGGGGGCTGCTCGTACCCAAGAGCCCAGGACAATAGATCCCAAGCGAAGGGATTGTCCGGTTCGAGCCGTGTGGCTTCGCGAAATTCGGACACAGCACGGCTGTAATTGAACCGCAGCGCAAGGGTCTGGGCGAGCGCAATGTGGGCCTCGCCGAGTTCAGGATCGGTGGCAATCGCGCGGCGCGCGAATTCTTCGGCGCGGGCGAGGTGGGAGGGATCGGAATCGAGATCGCGATAGTAGAGTCCTTCGACGTGAGAGAGGCCGGCTAGAGCGGGAGCGTAATTGGGATCGAATTTGAGGGCTTGCTCGAAACTTTTTCGCGCGGCTTCCATTTTTTCGGGCGTTTCGTCGAGGAGCAGGCCGCGGCCGACGAGGAACGCCTCGTAGGCTTGGGGATTTTGCGTATAGCGCTGCTCGATGGCTTTGGTTTCCTGGGTGCTGAGATGGAGATTGAGTGCTTGCGCGATTTTCAGGGCGGTTTGTTCCTGCAGCGAGAAGACGTCTTTCATCTCGCCGGTGAAATCGTCGGCCCAAACCTGGAAGCCGGTGGTGGAGTCGATCAAGTGGACGTTGACGCGGACTTGATTGCCGGATTTGCGGACGGTGCCTTCGAGCAAGTAACGCACACCAAGTTCGCGGCCGAGGTCAGCCGCATTTTGATCTGCGGCTTTTACTGTGGTGACAGAAGAGTGCGGGGCGACGTTGATGCCCTGGATTTTGGAGAGCTTGGTGGTGATTTCGTCGGTCATGCCGTCGCTGAAATAGGCGCTGTCGGAATCGGTGCTGAGATTTTGGAGCGGGAGGACGGCGACGGAGGGCTTGGAACCGACGGCAGCAGCGGGATGAGCGGAATGCGCCTGATACCAATGAGAGCCGCCGATTGCGATAAGCAACAGAATGACCGCGGCACCGGCGTAGAGGGGCCAGCGTTTCGATCGCGTGGCTTGGCGAGCGGGATCGTAGAGATTCTGTTGCGAGACGGCTGTGCGCGTGGATGAATCGGTTTCGCGTTTTACGCGGCGCAGATCGGCGCGCATGTCGGCGGCGGACTGGTAGCGCATGGTGCGATCTTTTTCGAGCGATTTTTGGATGACGCGCTCAAGTTCGGTGGGCACTGCGGGATTCAAACGAACCGGCGGAACAGGGGCGCGATTCAGAATGGCTTCGAAGATCACGCCGGAAGTGGAGCCTGTAAAAGGCATTGCGCCTGTGGACATTTCGTAGAGAACGGCGCCGAGAGAAAAAAGATCGGTGCGGCGATCGAGGTCGGCGCCGCGAACCTGCTCGGGGGACATATAGGTGACGGTGCCGATGGCGCTGCCGGGGCTGGTGAGGAGATTTTCGGAAGTGACGAGGCCGGCGGAGACGGTGGCGCCTTCGGCGATTTTCTGGCCGGCGGGCGCGAGCTTGGCGAGGCCGAAGTCCATGATTTTCGCGTGGCCGCGGGTGGTGACGAAAAGATTGGCGGGCTTGATGTCGCGATGGATGATGCCTGCGGCGTGGGCGGCGTCGAGGCCGTCGGAAATCTGGATGCTCCAATCGAGAAGGGTTTCAATCTCGAGCGGGCGGCCGGCGATATTGTGTTTCAGAGTTTGGCCATCGAGAAATTCCATGGCGATGAACTGGCGGCCTTCGAATTCGTCAATTTCGTAGATGGTGCAGATGTTGGGGTGATTGAGGGCGGAGGCGGCTTGCGCTTCGCGCTGGAAACGCTCGAGAGCCTGCGCGTCGCGGGCGAGATCTTCGGGGAGAAATTTCAGCGCGACGAAACGGCGGAGCTTGGTGTCTTCGGCTTTGTAGACGACGCCCATTCCGCCGCCGCCGAGTTTTTCCAGGATGCGGTAGTGGGAGATGGTTTGGCCGATCATTGATTATTCATGCGACGGGGAGCGCTTGTGGGCGCACATGTTAGCTATGGCGTGAGGGCAAGTCAACGCGGCGGAAGTAGGCCTTTACTTTGATGCAGAGGCATCGCGAAGCAGCACAACGTCGGATTCGGCGTGAACTTGCAGCACTCCCAGAGTTTTGCCATCGGGGGAATACTGCGCGATGCGAATCGTGTCGGAATCGAAATTCGTGATCTGGCGGGCGGGTCCGCCGCCGAGCGGCTGCTGCCAGAGGTTGTCCACTCCATTCTGGCGCACGGGATAGAGCAGCTCTTTTCCGTCGGGCGTGAAAATGGGATTCGATGAAATCCGCGTGTCGGGATCGAGCCAACGCACTTCGGGATGCGGTCCGACGTTGAGCGGCACCAGTGCGATGCGCTTCTTGGAATCATTGGGATCGACGTTGATCATCAGCATGGCGAGCAGCTTTTGATCCGGCGAGACGTCAAACTGAGGCGTGGCGGTCAGCATTCCTGGAATATCAGTTCCCGGCACCTTTTCCGCCGGGCCGCCCGCGACGGGCACGCGCATGATGATGTCCGAACTCTCGCTGTGATTGTAATAGACCCATTTGCCGTCGGGCGAACAGACAGGTGCGATATCGACTCCGCTGGTGGTGAGCTGGCTGAGATCCGTACCGTCGTCATTGGCGCGCCAGACGTTCGCTTGGCCGTTTTGCTGGCTCCCGGTGCGCACGAAAGTGACGAAACGGGTGCCGGGGCAGCGGGTGGGCCGCAAGATTTGCTCTTCCGGCTCGCTCAAGACGGTCGTCCGGCCGCTGCCGTCTCTCGCGACCCGCAGCAGGTTGGAACCGTCGTCGAAGAAAAGGCCGCCGTTATTTTGCCAGGCAAACGCGAACGAATTGTGATTCTGCGTGGCTGCCGCGTGCGGCGAACTTCCCGTGAAACCCGCCGCCGGAAGCAGGAAAAGGTTCGCGGCCGTCTTTTGCTGCACGGTTGCAATCGTTTTTCCGTCGCCGGAGAGAGACAGCGACTTGTAGTCGTTGGTATCGCGCGTGATCGTGGTGAATTCGCCTCCGGGATAGGAGACGTAGCCGATCTGCGCTCGCGCGATCGGGCTGATTCTTTCCGTGTAGCGCGTGACGAGTCCGCGCCCGCTGGGCAGCCAGAGAGTGTTTGCCAGGATTTTGTCTTGCATCCGGATGAGCGTCTCGACGTTACCGCCCTTGATCGGATCCACGAGGATCTTGCTGAGCGCATCTGTCTGCGTGTTGTCCAATTCGGCGAGGCGGGCGCCGTCCGGCGACCAGCTGATCGAAGCCATCCCGTTCAGGTCCGACGTCCGGATCACCTTCTCTTCCGTGCCATCGGAACGAACCGTGAGAATCTGAATCTTCCCGATCGCCGGCACATTAAGCCGCAGAAACACGATCCGGCTTCCGTCCGGGGAGAAGCTGGGATTGCTGTCGATGTTTCTTACGATCACCTGCGGCACACCACCGAAAAGAGGAGCGCGAAGCAGGTTGTAGGCAACGCTGGTGCTGTCGGCAGCCTGGACCACGTAGACGTAGTTGCTGTCGGGGGAGAATGCCACGCTGTAATAATCCAAGTCGGCGGGCGCAATCACCTGGGTATCGCTCTGGGTGGGCAGATTTCGGAGCCATACGCTTTGGCCGCGTCCTTCGGCCACCACGCTCAGCAGATACTTACTGTCCGGTGAAATCGCCGCGGCGGTAACTTTTCCGTTATTGGTAAGCTGCGTGATCGTGAAATTCTGGAAGGGCGCCACTTCGCGGGAGCGCACAAGGACGTAGATTCCGTAAGCCGCGGCAGCAACCAACGCGAGGACGAGTAGCGCGACCACCGCAAGCTTACCTTTGTGCTGCCGCGCCACTTCTACCACTGTTGAGCTTCCGCTTCTGTCGGCGACTTGCGAAGCATGCTCCGCCGGCGGCACGGTGCGTCCGGAACCCGAGCCCGGGTCGGTTGTTGAGGCGGACGCTGCGGCGGACCCCGCGAGAGGCGCGCTGGAATCGGCACTCAGGCCAGCCTGTCCCATCACGCGCGCGCGCCCAGAATCCGTGTCGCGTTTCAGCCGCTGCAAGTCCGCGCGCAGATCCGATGCATGCTGATAACGCAGACGGCGATCCTTCTCGAGCGCTTTGTGAATGATGCGCTCGAGCTCAGCTGGCAGCTCGGGATTCAGGCGTGTTGGCTGCACCGGCGCTTTGTGGAGGATTGCGTCAAAAATAGCGGCGGAGGTGGAGCCCCAGAAGGGTAGCGCGCCGGTGGCCATTTCGTAGAGCACCGCGCCGAACGAAAATAGATCGGTGCGCGCGTCGAGCTCTTCGCCCATCGCTTGCTCTGGCGACATGTACATAACCGTTCCCATGGCCGAGCCGGGACTACTGAGCAATTCCTCTGCGGAGACGGTGGGCATGCCGGAAGCTGTCCTGCTGGCGCCAACTCCGCCGAGTCGCGGCGAGAGAATTTTGGCGAGGCCGAAGTCGAGGACCTTCACCTGGCCGCCGCGGATGCAGAAAATGTTCGCCGGCTTGATGTCGCGATGAATGATGCCGCGCGCGTGGGCGGCATCGAGGGCGTTGGCCGTCTGGATGCCTGCGTCGAGCAGGTCGTCGAGGGCGAGTGGTCCGCGCGCGATACGCTGTTTGAGTGTGTGGCCGTCGAGAAACTCCATGGCGATGAAGGTCTGACCTTGCACTTCGTCGATTTCGTAGATGGTGCAGATGTTGGGGTGATTCAGGGCGGAGGCGGCGCGCGCTTCGCGCTGAAAGCGCTCGAGCGCGGCATGGTCGCCGACCATCGATTCGGGAAGAAATTTCAGCGCGACCGGCCGATCGAGCTTCACGTCGATGGCGCGATAGACGACACCCATCCCGCCGCCGCCGATCTTTTCGACAATGCGGTAATGCGAGATAGTCTGACCGATCACGCGATATGCCGCCTCTGCGCGGCATGTTAGGCTGTGCTGTCAGGACAAGTCAAACGCGGAGGTGCTGCATTATCAGAGATAGATTCGTCTCGCTATCCATTGGCGTTTCAACACCTAAACCTAAATTTCTGTTGTCAGCACTAGCCGCCGGGCCCAGCCAACAGATAATCTGTACGCAATATGGAAGCGAACGCGAACGTTATCGTGGACGTTCAGCTGAGACCGGAGGACGTGTACACTCCTTTTCTAAGGAGCCGCGGAAATCTCGCGCGCTGGGTGGCTTCTGTCGTTCTGTGTCTGATCTTCTACGACCTCTATCGCGATTCGCGGGCCACGATCCTGTCGTTTCCGGACGGAAAGTCGATCCTGGCCGTCATTGCAGTGCTGGTGCTCTTTATCCTTCTCGCGCTCTTGCTCTTTCCTTATCTCAGGATGCGTAGCGTATTTCGCAGGTTTCCGAACATTATCAAAACTCGGCGCTACACTTTTAACCCTGATGGGGTATTGATCCATTCCGAAGAAGCGCATGTCGATTGCAAATGGTCGCTGTTTCGGCGCGTCGTCGAGACACCGAGTGTCTTCCTTTTTTCCTACACAGCACAGGGAGGCGCGTACGTTCCCAAGCGTTGTTTCAGTTCCAAAGAAGATATCGTGCGATTGAGGAAGCTTATTCGTGAAAAGGTGGGAGGAAAATGCCGTTTGCGCAGCGATTGAACGAGTCGTGTGCCGACCGAGCGATTGGCTTGCGGCAACGTGCGAACGGGTGTAGGCTTTTGCGCATGAGGGACGGCTGCCAGAGGATCGACTGCGGTTGCTGTTGTGCGTGTTGTCGATTTGTGTGCTCTGGCAGGGGGAGGCTGGGAGAGTAAAAAGAGAAACCAGCTTATGGATTTCAACCCGCCGCCAGATGTAACTGGGCGGCGTTTTTTTTTGTGGCGGTGCAGGCTGGGCACGGGATTGAATGACCGGCTTGAATGGGACGGTTGCAGCGGGCCACCGGGTCTACTTCGAAGTTTGATTGGGAGGTCGTCCGAGCACAGGCAGGAGTGCCTGTGCCACTAAAACCTGGGCGGCGATTTTGTTGAATTGAGATGGGGGCGGTGGGCATCGAATTCACATACTTCAAGGAGGAATCGAGATGAGCGAGTACAAGCATCCGGAAGTGCTGGTTTCGACGGAGTGGGCGGCTGGGCACTTGAATGACCCGAAGGTGCGGTTGATTGAGGTGGATGTGGATACCACGGCTTACGACCAGGGGCACATTCCTGAGGCGGTGGGCTGGAACTGGCAGACGCAGCTGCAGGACAACATCCGGCGGGATTTGATCGACAAGGCGACGCTGGAGGGGTTGCTGGGGAAGTCGGGCGTGGGGAATGACACGACGATTCTGCTTTACGGCGATAATAACAACTGGTTCGCGGCTTATGCGCTGTGGCAGTTGAAATATTACGGGCACAAGGATGTGCGGTTGATTAACGGCGGGCGGAAAAAGTGGATCGAGGAGAAGCGGCCGCTGACGACCGATCCGGCGAAGGTGACCCCAACGACCTATCGCGCTTCGGGTCCGGACGAATCGATTCGCGCGCGTAAGGAAGACGTTTTTGAGTCGGTCAACAAGAAGAAGCAGATTGATCTGGTGGACGTGCGGTCGGTGGATGAGTTTACAGGGAAGATTATCGCGCCTCCGGGGATGAGCGAGACGGCGCAGCGGGCCGGTCACATTCCGGGTGCGGCGAACATTCCGTGGGCGCAGGCGGCGAACGAGGATGGGACGTTCAAGCCGGCGGATGCTTTGAAACAACTTTATGGCGGCAAGGGCGTGAACGGCGATAACGAGATTATCGCGTATTGCCGGATTGGGGAGAGGAGTTCGCACACCTGGTTTGTGCTGAAGTATTTGCTGGGGTACGACAATGTGAAGAATTATGACGGGTCGTGGACGGAGTGGGGGAATTTGGTTGGCGCGCCGATCGAGAAGGAGGTTGCGGCGGCGGCGCGGTAAGCTGCTGGGCGGCGGAGACGCTGGCGGACAAGAGCGAAGAGAGGTCCCTCGACTTCGCTCGGGATGACCGAACAACCTAAACGAAGACGACAAAATAACTGAAGGCGGGTGCAGCGCCCCGCAGAGGAATGCAAGCCCCAAGGTGAAATTGGCCTTGGGGCTTTTTTTTGCGCCGCGCTGGACTGCAGAGCCGCTAGCAATTCCGAGAGAAAGGCCCACGACGAGGAAGGCGTCGTCGTGGCTACCTGAGGCGAATTTTTCCCTTGACATATTCCTATATGGGAATGTATATTTGGGTGTGCCCAGAGCTGCTACTACTTCGGATGCGTTTAATGCGGTGGCGGAGCCTCGGCGGAGGGAGATCTTGAACTACCTGGCGATGCAGGAAAGGCCGGTGGGGGAGATCGTCGCTGCGCTGGGGCTCGAACAGCCCTCGGTATCGAAGCACCTGCGGGTGTTGCGGGATGTGGGACTTGTGCGGGTGCGGCGGGAGGGACGGAACATGCTTTATAGCCTTGATGCGGAAGCGATCCTTCCAATGTACGAATGGACGCGGACGTTCGAGCGATTCTGGAAACATCAACTGCAGAGCGTGAAGGAACGAGCCGAAGAGCGGGCGGCTAAAGAATCCCGAGAGGACCCTGGGAAGGCGGAATAACAGTCGTTAATCTGATTTTCACAAAGGAGAGCAACGATGATTGGGACGGCTATGCAGCTTGAAAACCTGACGTTAAGCATCAACGAGGAAGTCCGAGTGCGGGCATCGCTGGAGACAACGTTCGCGGCGCTGCTTGAACAGCTTGGGCCGGGGAACGAGAGGGGCGACGGAACGGCGATGCCGATGACGCTGGAAGCGCGGCCCGGCGGCAGATGGTTTCGCGATCTGGGAGGCGAAGACGGGCACTTCTGGGGAGTGGTGCAGGCGATCAAGCGTCCGACGCTGCTGGAGATCAC
The DNA here is from genome assembly GCA_963720655.1 of uncultured Acidobacteriota bacterium. Lineage (GTDB taxonomy): Bacteria > Acidobacteriota > Terriglobia > Acidiferrales > UBA7541 > Palsa-295. The sequence goes on from CAVRFZ010000005.1 coordinate 21,736, forward strand.
CGGGCCGCTGTTCATGTCGTATCCGGCGATTTCGAACGTGCAGTACCGGTTGAGCGAGGCAAACGGCGTGACGCTTATCGAGTTCCATCATCTGGCGCTGGGATTGATTGCCGACGATCATCGAAAGGGAGTGTCAACCGGATGGGGGCACATCAACGAAAACGTTCGGAAGCGTGCCGAGGCTCAGGCGGGACGCAAGACGGGAGCGTAAGCGGACGGGCGTAAGATTCGAAGAGGTGAGAAATGTGTCCAGCATGTATGGCGACGGCGGCACTGATCATAACCGGGGCGATATCAACAGGCGGGCTAGCGGCGATTGCAGGAAAGCTGCGCGGCCACAAAAGATCCGAAGGGCGCTTCACGGGGCGTGTGAAAGCGAATGAGCCCAGAAATTTGAATACAAGGAGAGATCAACATGTCCAGCACGGCGAGCAGCAGGACGATTGCTCCGCAAGTGGTATCGCAAGATCAATGGCTTGCGGCGCGAAAGCAGCTGTTGAAGAAAGAGAAAGAGTTCACGAAGTTGCGAGACGAGCTGAGCCGTGAGCGGCGCGAGCTGCCCTGGGAAAAGGTGGAAAAGCAGTACACGTTCCAGGGACCAAAGGGAAAAGAGACACTGGCTGAGCTTTTTGACGGGCGAAACCAGTTGATCGTCTATCACTTCATGCTCGGACCGGGATGGAAGGAGGGCTGCCCAAGCTGTTCGTTCCTGGCGGATCATTTCAATCCGTCGGTGGTGCATCTGGCGCAGCGCGACGTGACGTTGGTAGCAGTTTCGCGGGCGCCGCTTCCGGAGATTGAAGTGTTCAAGAAGCGCATGGGATGGGGATTCAAGTGGGTTTCGTCATCGGGGAGCGATTTCAATTTCGACTATCACGTTTCGTTTACAAAGGAACAGCTGGCGAAGGGCGATACTTTCTATAACTTCGAAATGCAGAGCAAGTTTGGCGGAGAAGAGCGCCCGGGCGCCAGCGTGTTCTACAAGGATGCAGGCGGTGAAATTTTCCATACGTACTCGACGTATTCACGGGGTCTGGATATTCTGATCGGAGCTTATAACTTCCTGGACCTGACGCCGAAGGGCCGGGACGAAGAAGGGCTGAAGAACGGTATGGCGTGGGTTCGGCATCACGATCGCTATGAATGAGTCGGTCTGGAGTGTGAATGGTCTTACAGGGGCGTAAAAACCAAGTATAAATAGGAGAAAGAAAAATGGGAAATGCAACGCACGAGCAAGTGAATTTGATGTTGAAGTTGTACGATTTGCGGCGAGAGCCGAAGTTGCGAGAGGCGCGTGACTGGTATTTCCAGAACTTCAACGTGAAGAGCGCCGAAGACGTGATGCGCATCGCGCCCTTCGGCAGCCAGGAAAACGCCTACATGCGGATGGTGATGAGCTACTGGGACATGGTGGCGGGCATCGCTAATCGCGGACTGGTGGACGAAGAGCTCTTCTTCGAGAGTACCGGCGAACAATGGGGTACCTGGGAGAGGATCAAGCCCGTGGTGGGAGCGTTTCGGGCAATGTTCAGCAATCCGAAATTCCTCAGCAATCTCGAAGAGCACTGCAAGCGTTATGAAGCTTGGCGTGAAAAGGTGGCACCCGGCTCAACCGAGGCAATGCGGAAATTCCAGGAGCAAATCCAGCAGCAGATGAGCCAGAAGAAGGCGCAGGCTGCAGGCGACTAGAACTGCGCTCCTTATCGAGTGGTGCGGTAGTTCAAGAAAGCCCTGGGGCCGAGACAGCCTCGGGGCTTTCGTTTTTCAGCAAGGCAATAAGAAGGATTAAGGAAGCGCGTTGGTTGCGACGCCGTTGTGGCGAGCTTGGTCTTCAAGCGCGGCAATTTTGTCGAGCGTGTCCTGTCGCTTTGTTTCAAGCTGTTGCAACTGCTCTTTCCAATCACCGATTCGATTGCCGCCGTAGCGCAGCGGCTCATTGAGGGTCTTGCCTTCGATCGCGGCCTGCAGTTCGGCAATCGTTTTATCGAGAGGCGGTATTTGCGCTTGCAGCTTTGCGATCTGATCGTGATACCACTTTGCGTCTTTTTTGCTTTTGGGTTTTGCTGCTGCGGCGGAGCCTGCATTTGAGCCCGGCTGAGCGGTGGCCGATGAATCGTCGGGTTGGTTATGAGATCCGCCGAGATTTTCATTCGTCCAAACTTTTTTCTGAGGCGTTTGCGGCTGTGGCTGCGATTGAGCCGATCCGGACGATTGAGCCGGTGCCGGTGCGGGAGCGTTTTGCGCGCGAATCGCTGGCGTTGCGCCCAATGTAAACAGCAATGCCGCAAGAGCGGCAAACGACAGCCGCGCAAAGAATGGCGTGACCATGATGCCTCCTACGAGGCCGCGAGACTTATCTCTATTAGGCGCTTAAGGATGCGAGCGGAGCTATGGGATTAAACCCAGCCGGAGCGGAAAAGTTACGGGTCGGCAGTGAGGGATTTGCCGCTGGCGAGCTCGCTCTGCACGAGGGCGAGGGCTTCCTTCGGCGAGCCGACGCGGCGGTAATGCGAAACTTCAATCCATTGATGCTGCTCAAAAGTGAAGAGAAACTTTCTCGCGGTGTAATCGTATTGATAGCGAGAGGGAAGCCAGACGCCAGGAGCGACTTCGGATTGAGAGAAGGCGAAAACGCCTCCACGATAGAGTTTTCCGAGTATGCCCCCGCCGAACGAGATGTCGCGAACCACATGAGCCTCCGCCCGAACAAGCTGATTCGCGGCATGGTCCACCCAGATTTTCGCGGTGACACGCGTGATTGCTTCCTGAAGCATGGAGTGCGGATGGAATTCAGGGCTGGGATCCAGCTGAATAACGTCGCACAGGTGGCCGTCGACAGTCTCTTGTCCGATCCATTTGCGCAGAAGGCCTTCTCTCATGCTATTGATCAATTCGGCGCGATCTTTTTTCTTCTTCTCGAATTTCGCGTAGGCAGCTTTGGCGCGTGAATCGTCGGGTTTCAGCGCGAGTTCAAGCGCCTGTTCCCAAAGCTGAAGCTCCTTGCGGTACTCGGCCGGGTCAACCTGCTTTCCGCGCTCGCTGACCAGCAGCTTCATGGTGCCTGCGCCGTTCGGGACGATGCGGTAGGTACGATCTTCGAGAATTTTTGGACTCATGCCGGCGGTTTGATCCACCTGGCGCTCGATGCGTTCATATTCGTCGAGAGACTGCTCGTTGCTATGCTGATTGGCAATGAGCTTATCGGCGCGGGCCAGGAGCTCGGCGTCAGACGGAGGCTGGGCCTGCTGGGCAGGTCGAGCGAAGCCCGGGGAGAGGACCGCGAGAGCCAGCGTGGCGACGGTAATGGAGATGGCAAACGATTTGGGCATCGAGTGGGCGATTCCGTTTGGATTGCGCTGGCTGGCAGCCGAGTTGCAAGTCTATTGTAACCGCAATTCTGGTCTTGCGCGCCGACCGGAGGGACGGGTGTTACAGGATTGTTTCTGAGGGCGCTGAACTTTTTGGGCTGGTCAGCCGTCTATAATGGGTAGAGTGAACGAACCTTCCCGATTAGCGCAAATCCAGCGGGCCGTGGTGGGTCTGCAGGAGACCTTTCTCATCGCGCTCGATACGCTGCGATCGCACAAGCTGCGAACATTTCTCACATTGCTGGGGGTGATCCTGGCGGTGACGACGCTCGTGGCGGTGATATCTGTGCTCAACGGGCTTAACGTCTACGTGTCCGACAAAGTGGCCAACCTGGGCGCGAACGCACTGGTGGTGGATAAGATCGGCATCGTGACCAATCTCGACCAATGGACGAAGGCGAAAAAACGGCCGCCGCTCGATATGTCCGATTACGAAGCGCTGCGGGACGGAATGAAGCTGGCATCGGCCGTGGCAGCGGAGCAGAACAATGTGGCAGACGTGCGCTACGGAAACGGATTGAGCGAAGACGTGACGATCCTGGGGGCGACGCCCGCGTTTGCCGATATTCGCCAGATGGAAGTGGGAAGCGGGAGGCTTTTTACGCAGGCGGACGAAGACCATGCGGCGAACGTCTGCGTGATTGGAATGGACGTGGTGAACAAGTTGATGCCGGGTGTGGATCCGCTGGGGAAAGAAATTCGCGCGGGGCAGGGCCAGTATCAGATTGTCGGAGTGGCGAAGCCGAAGGGAACTGTGCTTGGCCAGCCGCAAGACAATTTCGTGATGATTCCGCTGCGAACGTATCGGTCGGTATGGCTGCAGCATGGAGATTCGGTGACGATGTTCGTGCAGGCGCGGGGGCCAGAGTGGATGTCTGCCGCGGAGGACGAAGCGCGCGTGATTATTCGGACGCGCCGGCATCTGCGCTACGAAGAGGACGACAACTTTGCGATCATCATGCCCGATTCGATTACCGGGATCTGGAACCGGATCACGGGAAATGCTTTCGGAATCGCCATCTGGGTGACTTCGGTGTTTCTGGTGGTGGGCGGGATTGTGATCATGAACATCATGCTGGCGAGCGTGACGGAGAGGACGCGGGAAATAGGATTGCGGAAATCGCTGGGCGCGCGGCGGGGGCAGATCGTGATGCAATTTATGGTGGAGTCGTCAATGCTGGCGACGCTCGGCGGCGTGATTGGCGTGATTCTGGCGCTCGGGATCGCTGCGATTGTGCGCGCGGCGAGTCCAGTGCCGATTTCGACGCCGCTGTATGCGGTTTCCATTGCGCTGGCCCTCTCGACGGGCGTTGGTTTGTTTTTTGGAATTTATCCGGCGGTGCGGGCTTCGAAGCTGGATCCGATCGAAGCGTTGCGGGCGGAGACCTAAGATGATGCCGGTTCGGCAGGATTTTCGCGAGAACCTTGGGCTTGCGTTCGACACGATTCGAACGCACAAGTTGCGGAGTTTTCTTGCCGTGCTGGGTGTCTTGATCGGCGTGGCCCTGATAATCCTCGTCGTTGGCTTGGTGCAGGGATTCCGCACGTCGATTTCGGAGGAGATTGCTTCCGAGGGGCTGGACACCGCATGGGTGGCGCGTTTTACGCAAGGACCGGGGTTGAACGGGCGGCGGCCAAAAGAAGAGCGCGAGCGCAAACCGCTGACGTTTGCGGATGCACAGGCGGTGATGACGCAATGCCCGGCGGTGAAACAGACGGCGGTTTCCGTTTTTGAGTGGACGCAGCCGCACACGGTGCGTTACCAGAGCAACCAGGTGGCGGGTGGCGAATTTCGCGGAACGTTTCCGGCATACCTCGAGGTTTATTCGAACGCAAACATTAAAGCCGGGCGATTCTTCACCGAAACCGAGAACGACCATCGAGAAAATGTGGTGGTGCTTGGCGAAAACATCGCCACGGCACTTTTTGGAAAAGTGGATGCGGCCCTGGATAAGCAGGTGCTTGTGGACGGCGTGAATTTCCGCGTGATAGGCGTGCTGGAAAAGCCGGTGGGGCTCTTTGGCACGTCGGATGAAGACCGGCGGGTGGTGATGCCGTATTACACATTTTTCAAGATTTATCCGGCGAGCTTCGAGCTGGCGATGCGGATTTTGGCGTATCCGGGGAAGCTTGATCTGGCGGTGGATCAGATTCGCGACGTGCTGCGGCGGCGGCGCAATGTTCCGTACGACAAGCCTGATAGCTTCGCGATACAGACGAACGTCGAAATGGTGAAGCAGTTCAACGACATCATTGGCGGTGTGGTGCTGGTGATCGTGGTGCTGAGCTCCATCGGGCTGCTGATCGGCGGGATGGGCGTGATGAACATCATGCTCGTCTCGGTGACAGAGCGAACGCGCGAGATTGGCGTGCGAAAAGCGATTGGCGCGCGAAGCCGCGACATTACCTGGCAATTTTTATTCGAGGCGATGACGCTGACGGGAACCGGCGGGTTGATCGGAATCATTGTTGGCAGCGCGATCGTGATGTTGATTCCAGTGGTGAGTTCTCTGAAGGCGATTGTGCCGCTTTGGGCGGTGATCGTGGGATTCACGGTATCTGTGGGAATCGGGCTGATATTCGGCGTGTGGCCTGCAACAAAGGCGTCGAAATTGAATCCGGTGGAAGCGCTGCGTTACGAGTAGGGCTACGAATCGAAATCGATTCGAAGCGGATGCAATTACTTGGGAGTGGCTACGCCGGGGTCAATCTTTATAGTGCTTTTGGAATCCAGTTGGGATTTGCCATCCGGTCCAAATGCATATGGAAAGCCGTCCGGATCGACCGGAACGCCTTTTAGCATCGCGGCGTCGACCAGCTCACGAGTAGATTGCGGGTAGCGACCGAAGCGCGTGTGGTAATCCTGCGCGAGTTGATCGAGCTGCATTTCGTCCGACTGAGCCTTCAGCCCCTTCAATTCCTCGAGCGCATGCTTTTTTATCTTCTCGTCCTGCGTGGTCTCGTAGATTTCCGACCAGATCATGCGGGAAGTATCGAGGGCGCCGCCTTTCGAGGCGATGCGCGCAGCCAGAACCTTGAAGAGAGGCGAGGCGCCGGGAATCTTGCTGGTTTCCAGATACGTAGCCGCCGCCTTCTCATAATCCTTCAACCTCATGTAGTAAATAAATCCGAGGTCGGCCGAAATCTGTATGTTATTTGGGTTCGCAGCGATTCCTTTCTTCACGAGATCCACGGCGAGATCGGGTCGGCCAGCTCCGCCCTGCTTCTCGGAGAGAAAAAAGGCTCCGAAGTGATATGCGGGGACAAGATATGGGTCAAGCGTCGTGGCGACGTCGAGCAACGGAGCCAACAAATGGAAGTCGCGATCAGACGTGGGCAGCTTGGCCCCGTAATATTGAACGGCGCGCGTCCAATAAATATCGGCAAGCAGAGCGTCATAGCCGAGGCTCAGTCTTTTCAGAAGCGGGCCAGACTGAACGAGAAGTTCGTCGCCCTGTTTTTCGAGAGTACCGCGCGAGGAATCGATTCCCCGTTGCAGCGCGACGACGGAAACAAACAACACCGGCACTAAGATTGCTACCAGCCATGCGACCGGATTTCGATGTCGGTCGCTCACTTCAGATTCCGCCCCGAAAATACCGCAGCCGCTGCGACCAGCAGGATCGCCGAGTAGAGCAGCGCGTACAGCGTATTCTGTAAGATGAGCTGAGGCGGAATCGCAAAGCCGTGAGAGGCCTGGCCAATTACATCGAAATTGTGGAAGTTAGGCAGCACGTAATAGAGAACTCGCGTGATGGCTTTGACGGCGGGACTCTTCGTCACCGTGCCGATGTTCAGCAAATCGGTGGAAAACATTCCCGCGAGATAAATTCCTATAGTGAAAAGCGTGGACAGCATCGGCGTTGAAAAGCACGAGAAAAAGAGCGCTAGCGCCGTGACGATCGCCAATTTCAGCAGAATGAAATACACCGCCACGAGTATGTATACGTCCGAGCGTGCGAACGAGCGGTTCACGTACAGGAGCGCTGCGCCCACTCCAATGGTCATGAAACAGGTGTTCACGAAGAGCGTGAGCAGCAGACCCGCATATTTTCCGACGATGAATTGCCAGCGGCGGATCGGCTTCGCCAGCAGGCTGTAGAGCGTGCGCTTCTCCATCTCTTTGTAGATCAAGCCGACTCCGATGAAAATTGCCATCACGAGCCCGAAGGCGGAAATCGCCGAAAGGCCGAGATTTACGATGACGAGACTGTCGATGCCGATGGAGATCTGCCCAACCAGAATCGCCGCGCCGATCATCATCAGCGCGAAGAAAACTAGGTTGTAGAGGACGCGGTCGCGAACCGCTTCGCGAAACGTATTGACGGCGACTACTCCCGGTATCGCGCTCATCGAGCCAGAACCTCCACCGCGTGAGAGCCAGCTTTCTCTCGGTTCACCATGCGGAAGAAATATTCTTCCAGCGATGGTCGGACGGGCTGCACGGAAAGGATGCGCGCGTCGCAGCCGCGCAGTTTTTCGAGCGTGGCGTAAAGGTCCGCTTCGGGAACTTCGGCGCGATAGTGCGCCCCGGCTTTTGTGGTGAAGGCTGCGAGCGCTTGAGGCAGCGCGCGGCCCTCTTTCAGTTCGAAGAGAATGTCCATCGCGACCACGTCCATCGAAACAATTTCGCCCGGGGCGCCGACACCTTGCAATTTCCCGTCAACCAGCACAGCGACTCGATCGCACAGCATTTCCGCGTCGGAAAGAATATGTGTGGAGAAGAAAACGGTGCGGCCCTGGTTTTTCAGGTCGAGAATAATGTCACGAACTTCGCGGCGGCCGATGGGGTCGAGGCCCGACATAGGCTCGTCCAAAAAGACGACTTTGGGATCGTGCAGGATTGCCTGCGCTATCCCCGCCCGCTGGAGCATGCCTTTGGAGAATTTTCGCAGCTGAACATCGGCTGCCGCGGTGAGGCCGACAAGCTCGAGAAATCGCGCCACGCGCTCGCGGCGGTCGGCGGAAGCGAAGCCAAAAAATCGCGCGTAATAATCGAGCAGCTCGCGCGCCGTCAGGTAGTCATAGAAATAAGGCTGCTCGGGAAGATAGCCGATTTCGCGGTGCATGCTGACGTCGTCGATCGACTTGCCGCGGATGCGCGCCGTTCCAGCCGTGGGGAAAATCAGGCCCATCAGCAACTTCAGCGTGGTGGTCTTGCCTGCGCCGTTGGGACCCAGAAAACCAAAGATTTCGCCATCTTCGACGCGCAAGGAAAGATTGTCTAGCGACCGGCGCATACGTTTGCGCCAGAACCCCGTGGCGTAGTCTTTCGTCAAGCCCTCGATTTCGATTGCCGTGCTGGTCATGGCTGTCATCATTATTATTTTTTTTCAGATGATTAGCTCGTGTCAATCGTGGCCTGTTGCTTCATATGACACAGGTTACGACGATCCAGTCCGTTCGGGCATCGTCTCGCGGATTGACAATCACAGGGCGGCTGCGTAGGCTCGCCCCAGCGGAACTTGCCTCATGATTGGCCAGACCCTCTCGCACTACCTGATTACGTCGGAACTCGGCCGCGGCGGGATGGGTGTGGTCTACCGCGCGCACGATCAGCTGCTGAATCGCGATGTAGCGTTGAAGCTGATGCTCGACAATGTGGTGAATCAGCGCGATCGCCGCGCCCGCGTTCTGGCCGAGGCACGCGCTGCCTCGGCTCTGAATCATCCTGGGATCACGACGATCTACGACGTGGTTGAATCGGGCGAGCATCTTTTTATCGTGATGGAGTTGGTCGAGGGCCAGACTCTTCGAGCGCGACTTTCCTCGGCCGGGCCGTTGGAGGCACGCGAGCTGGGGCGATTGGGTGCGCAGATCGCTGAAGCGCTCGATGCGGCGCACTCACACGGAGTGGTTCACGGCGATATCAAGCCTGAAAATATCGTTCTGCAGAGCGCCGCCGTTCCTAAGCTCTTCGATTTCGGAATTGCGCGGCAAATGGCCGCGGAGACTGTGACGCTGACGCGCTCGAATCAGGAAGCCAATGAAACGCCGCGAGAAACGATCGCAGGAACCGTCGCGTATATGCCACCCGAAATTCTAAGGGGCGAGGTGGGAGATTCCCGTTCCGACTTGTATTCCCTTGGCGTCGTCCTGTTTGAGGTTGCGACAGGCCATCGTCCCTTCCTGGGGCCGACAATTACTGCCTTGATGGCCCAGATTCTTCATGAGCCGGCGCCTCGGTTGGAAAGCGGCCCGCACATTGTGCCGCAGGAACTGGGGCGGATCGTTCAGAAGCTTCTAGAAAAGGAGCCTTGCGCACGCTACCAATCCGCTCGCGAATTGCAGGTGGACCTCACGAATCTGCTGCGTGATCTCGAACTGGGTGCTCTACTCCCGGCGGCAGTGGTCGGCAGGCGAGCCGTCGCGGTGCTGCCGTTCAAGCTGCTAACCCCCAACCCCGAAGATGAATACCTGGGAGTGGCACTGGCAGATGCGATCATCAATCATCTCGGGGGGCGGGGCGAAGTGCTGGTGCGGCCGATCAACACGGTGAGGCGTTACGCGAAGCAGGCGGTAGATCCGCTTCTGGCCGCGCGCGAGATGAACGTCCACGTGGTGGTGGACGGAAGCATTCAGAAATCCGGGTCGCGATTGCGTGTTCACGTGCAGGCCTGGAATGCGGCGGACGGAACGACGCTGCTGACCGGCAAGTACGATTCGGAAATGGCAGCACTTTTCGATTTACAGGATAAGGTAGCGGAAGCGTTGGCCGGAGCCCTGGGCCTCAAGGCATCGGAAGCTTCGGACTCACCACCAGAGCCCCCGACAAAGAATCCCAGGGCATATGAATTATTTCTGCGCGCGGTGGAGCGACTCTCGCGCGTGAACAAGTGGGACACGCGCACGGCGATCGAAATGCTGGAGGAAGCAACGCGGCTCGATCCCCGTTTTGGCGAGGCTTGGGCCCGGCTTTCGGAAGCGTGCGTATTTATGGCCGGGACATTTGACGCCAGCCCCAACTGGTATAAGAAGGGCGAGCTCGCGATGCGGCGAGCACTGGCTCTCGATCCAACCAACGCGCAGGCGCATTGCGCGCACGCGCGCGTGCTGTGGACGCCGCTCAAGGGTTACAAGAATCGCCCGGCGCTCGTGGCGCTTCGGGAGTCTTTGCGCCGAAGCCCGGGTTACCACCCGGCGCTCGTCTGGCAGTGCCTGATATTTCTCCACGTAGGAATGATCGAGGAAGCGATCGCCGGATTGCAGACGGCGCTCGCCACGCAACCAGACGATGGATTCGCGCTGACGTTCCTAGGCCAGGCGCGAATGCTGCAAGGTGACTACGACGAAGCGGCGAGTTGGTTCAAGCGCGCGCTAACGCTCGATCCGGCGAGCTTGTGGGTAAATTTATTTTCTCCCATGGTGCCGCTCTATGGAAGGAATCCGGAGGATGCTGTCGAACTAATCAAGAGCGCGCAGCATTTTTTCCCAGGAGAGGCACTGCTGACGAGTTGGGAAGGATTGCTGTGGGCGAAGAGAGGCGAGCCGCGCAAAGCGGAGCAATCGATTCGGAAAGCGCTGAAGGTGGGAACGTCGATGCTCCACACGCATCACATGTGGCACGCCGCGGCGGCGACGTATGCAACGATTGGCAAACCGCAACTCGCGGTACCACTACTCGCTCGCGCCGCTAAGACGGGGCTTCCGAACTATCCTGTCTTCCGCGATGACCCGCATTTTAAGGCCATGCATACCTATGTTCCTTTCCAACGCCTCCTGGCGAAAATCAAAAAAGAAACGGAAGGTTACCGGCGCGAGTTCGGCTAGAGCTGAGAATTAGTTTTTGGAAAGCGAAGGCATTGCTTGATCTGAGGTAGGCGAACTGGCGACTGAAGGGCGAAGATTTTCAAATGCCGAACTGTTTGCGAAGGCGCTGGGAAAGTCGGACTCAAAGGAGCTCAGGCCCGGGCAAACCATCCGGTGCTTGAGTGAAAAACCGAATGATTCCATCTCGTGCCGCGACTCTTCAGCCGTCCAGCCCTGCGAAATTCGATAGGCGGCTACCATCATACCTGTACGATCCACGCCATACTTACAATGAACGAAGACTTTCTTGTCCGGATGTTCGCGCACGATCGTAAGGAACTTTGCGACGCCATCTTCCGTCATGTGCGAGCAATGGGACGGAATCGCAACGTATTCCATACCAAGCTTTGTAACTCGTTCGCGTTCGTCGTCGCTGTCGCCCCTTAAATCCACCACGATACCCACGCCCATTTTTGCAAGCGCGCTGAATCCATCGTCAGATGGTTGAGCGCCGCGGAAAAGCGATGGCGTAACCTGGCCAAAATTCGGTACGCCCGGCAGAGCCACTTTTTGCGCGAATACGTGCTCTGCCGCAGACGAGACCGCAGCCTTCGCGGTTTCCTGAGCGCGAACTGGCAGGCCTAAAGCGGCCATAGCAATTCCGATCGCCAGCGTACGCAAGAGGTTCGAGGTCATGGTGCTCATAATAATATGATGCTCTTCAGGCCGAGAAAGTAACTTGTGGCCGCCCGCACATGTACCACTACGGATAGACGCTTTCGACAACTGCTGCCAAATATTTTGTGGTTGCAGTATGAATTTTTCTTGACAACTTTTCGTCCACCGCTGATACTGCGCACCCAGACTCGGGGGAACGTGAACCGGTTTTTCGTTACTTAGAGCAGCCGGTTAGCGCAGATAGCAGACCGGGTTTACCGAAAATCCGAAGGGAACCGCCCGCAAGTCACACCGCGCTTGGATTTCCAGCGCGGCTTGGCTGGGCTTTTCTCTTTTTTCCGGTCTGAGGCAACGCAAACGCAATTGGATCGTTGCGGCGCTAAATTACAACCGGCTTCCCGATCTGCTCCGAAGATAGCTCGGTTAACAACAAGGGTTCCGGGCCTGCGCGGTTGGGAGTAAAATAGTAGTTGCCCCTCCCGCACGGTTTCCCGGCGAACATCACGGCGGAAATACTGCCGGCGCGGAGGCAGAGATGGCAGAAACGAGAACGGCATTGAACGGGCATACAGAGGCGCAACAAGTTACGAGACGAGCGACCGGACTGGAATTTCAGCGCCGGTTTACAGACGGAAAAGTGTCACCATTTGACGCAGTTGAATGGGAGCGTCGCACCGCGCTCATAGGCAATGATAAGGGGCAGGTAATTTTTCGCCAGGAAAACGTAGAAGTACCGAAGTCGTGGTCGCAGACCGCTACGAACATCGTAGTTTCGAAATATTTTCACGGCAAGCCCAACTCGCCGGAGCGCGAGACGTCTGTGCGGCAGCTGATCGCGCGCGTTGTTGACACGATCGTGCGCTGGGGCGAAGAGGGCGGCTACTTCGCCTCCGCCGACTCCCGGAATATTTTCCGTGACGAGCTTACCCATCTGCTCGTCGAGCAAAAAATGGCATTCAATTCGCCGGTGTGGTTCAACGTAGGCGTGCAGGCGAAGCCGCAATGCTCGGCCTGCTTCATCAATTCGGTCCAGGACAACATGGACTCGATCATGAACCTGGCCAAGACGGAAGGGATGCTCTTCAAGTGGGGCTCCGGCACGGGAACGAACTTCTCCTCGCTGCGCGGCAGCAAGGAATCGCTCTCCGGCGGCGGCATCGCCTCGGGACCTGTAAGTTTCATGAAGGGCTTCGACGCTTTCGCGGGCGTGATCAAGAGCGGCGGCAAGACGCGCCGCGCTGCGAAAATGGTGATCCTCAACGCGGATCACCCGGACATCATGGAATTCATCGAGTCGAAGATGAAGGAAGAGCGCAAAGCGCACGTGCTGATCGAGCAGGGTTACAACTCCTCGATCGACGGCGAGGCGTATGCTTCCGTCTTCTTCCAGAACGCGAACCATTCCGTGCGCGTCACCGACGATTTCATGCGCGCCGCCGAAGAAGATCGCGACTGGTGGACACGCAACGTGAACGATGGCAAAGCCTGCGACCAATATCGCGCCAAGGATTTGCTGAAGGAGATGGCCAAGTCAGCCTGGCAGTGCGGCGATCCCGGTATGCAGTACGATACGACGATCAATCGCTGGCACACCTCCAAGGCCACCGATCGCATCTACGCTTCGAATCCGTGCTCGGAGTACATGTTCCTCGACGACACGGCCTGCAACCTCGCCTCGCTGAATCTCCTGAAGTTTTTGGGCTCGAATGGCCAGTTTGACACCGAAGGTTTCCGGCATTCGGTGGACGTGACGATCACGGCGCAGGAAATCCTGGTGGACAACGCCAGCTATCCCACCGAGCGCATCGCGCGCAATTCGCACGATTACCGCCCGCTCGGGCTCGGCTACGCGAATCTCGGCGCGCTTCTGATGTCACTCGCGCTTCCTTATGATTCGGACGGCGGCCGAGATTTCTGCGGCGCAATCACGGCGTTGATGACCGGCGAAGCGTACGCACAATCGGCGCGAATTGCCGAGCGCATGGGCCCCTTTGGCGGCTACCTTCGCAATCGCGATTCGATGCTCGACGTAGTTCGCATGCATCGCGATGCGCTGCGGCCAATCAAAGAAGATAACGTCCAGCCTTCGCTGCTGCACGCGGCGCAAAAATCCTGGGATGATGCCGTCGCGCTCGGCGAACGCTTCGGTTACAAAAATTCGCAAGTTTCAGTGCTCGCGCCCACCGGCACCATCGGCTTCATGATGGATTGCGATACCACCGGCATCGAGCCTGATCTCGCCCTTGTAAAGCAGAAGAGGCTCGTCGGCGGCGGCGTGATCAAAATCGTCAACAACACCGTGCCGCAAGCGCTGATGAAGCTCGGCTATCCGCCGGAGCAGGTGGCGCAGATCGTGGATTATATTGACGCGAACGGCACGATCGAAGGCGCGCCCGGCTTCAAGCCCGAGCACCTCGCTGTGTTCGATTGCTCGCTCACTTCGATGGGCGGAGGCCGTTCGATTTCCTGGCGCGGTCACCTGCGCATGATGGCTGCGGCGCAGCCGTTCATTTCCGGGGCGATCAGCAAGACGATCAACATGCCGGAAGAATCCACGGTGGAAGACATCATGGAGGCTTACATCGAGTCCTGGAAATTTGGACTGAAGGCCGTGGCTATTTATCGCGACAATTCCAAGCGCTCGCAGCCGCTTTCGGCCGCGGGGAAGAAAGAGGACGAGAAGCCGGCTGCGGCGGCGCCTGCTGCAGTGGCGGCGGCCGCGGTTGTCGCTCCGATCGCTGAGGCGGTTCCGGCGCAGCAGAATCTTTTCCCGGGCACGCAACGCAGAAAACTTTCAGCCGAACGCGACTCGATCACGCACAAGTTTTCAATCGGCGGCCACGAAGGCTACCTGACTGTCGGAAAATATTCCGATGGCACACCGGGCGAAATCTTCATCAAGATGGCGAAGGAAGGCTCCACGCTTTCCGGGATCATGGACGCGTTCGCGCTGTCGGTCTCCATCTCATTGCAATATGGCGTCCCGCTGCGCGCGCTCGTGGATAAGTTCGTCAACTCGCGCTTCGAGCCTTCGGGCTACACCGGCAACCCGCAAATCCGTTATGCGAAGTCGATTGTGGACTACATCGGCCGGTGGCTCGGCGGAAAATTCATCTCGCCGGATTATCTCGACGCCGACGTAGCAGCAGCGATGGCTTCAGAGGCCGAAGCTGCGCCGTCGCCTACCGCGACAGCCTCGCAAGCACCGGTGCCGTCATTCGCTGCGAAGGTAGCCGAAGCGGAAGCTACGCGTCCGCGCGCAGCTATCGACGACGCACCGTCTTGCTCCGAATGCGGCATGCTGATGACGCCCAACGGCAGCTGCTACAAATGCGCAAACTGCGGCAGCACCTCGGGCTGCAGCTAAACTAGAAACTTAAGGCGGATTCAAGGGGCGTTCCGCCGAGCGGAGCGCCCTTTTTTTCTTTCGGGTGCTTCCGCGTGGCACTCACGTCAAGAGTGCTATCATGGGCCGACTTCGAGATTTGAGAGGCGCCGTGCTACGCAATCGGCAACTCGCCCCGCCACTCACCATTCATACCCCTGACGGACGCACCGTCCGCGCCTGGGATTACAAACAGAAGAAAAATCTCGTCATCGCGTTTCTTGATACCGATTGCGGGCCTTGCGAGGAGTTTCTTCGCGCTCTCGTGACAAACGCAGCGGAGTTGCGTGAGAAAGATGCGGTTGCGCTGGTCGTGTTTCTCGAGCAGCCCGCGCGCCGCGTGACTGATTCGCTTCCATCGGGAATCATTGTCGGCGCGGACATGCCGGGAAATTCGGCACGCGCATTTCTAGGCGAAGACGCGTTCGCCTCGCGCGGATTCGTCCGAGGAGGCGTGTTCGTCACGGACCGCTACGGCGAACTCTTCGCGCAATGGACCATAAGCAGCCACAAATTCCCCGCCATCGCAGAAATTTTCGCCGCGCTCGACCACGTCGAAATGGCCTGCGATGAATGCAGCACGCCACTGTGGACGTCCGAGTAGCGCCGTTTTTCTAACATTACAGCGGGCAGGATCGCGTCAGGCAAGATCAAAAGAGCCGGCGAGACGCCGGCGTTACGGAAGTGAATGCTTGCCGCGAACGAACTGTTGGGTCCAGCTGGTTGTTTCTTTCTGGTGTTGCAAAGGCAGGATCGCCCCAGACCTCGGAAATAAATCTCAGCGGACGGGCCATTCAGTAACGCCGGCGTCCCGCCGGCTCTTTCGCCGCCAGGTGCGAGATTGACCGCGCGCGCGAGTTGCCGAGAGCGCCGATGCAGAAATAAAAAAGGGAGCCCCAGAGGGACTCCCTTATTGCTCTACCCAAGATTCCGGTTTCGGCGCGGCGAAACCGGCCCACCCCGGGATAAGAGACAGCCACTCATTTGAATTGCACGCGGAATGCCACCACTTTGATTCTTCGACAAAAGGAACCGCGGATTGGCAGGACATGACTTAGCCCGTCATAAAGCATTTTTGGATGACCATAAATCCGGAAACCTCCACTTTCTGAAATCCAGCTCTCCTGTTTTCTACAGTCTTTGGAAGGCTGGGGCCAGTTTTGGCCCGATCATGAACGTAGCCGGTTTTCAATGTAGCTCACCTCTTTAGAGGTGAGGCCGTTCTCGAAACCTTGGCGATACAAAATGCCAGGCGTCAATCAGGCGACAGCCACCTTTTGCTGAGACCTGAACGAACGGCGCACGCGCCTCCACGCCCAGCGGATCGGGAAGAACAGCAGCGCAACCCATAGCAGCAGCGTCGGCCCGGACTCGAGCAGCCACGCGACGAGCCCTATCACGTTTTCGACCACGCTGTGATAGCCCGTGACGAAAGCGTTGTGCAGCCGCGTGCTTGTTGACGAAGGCGCGCCGTTCAGGCTGGCCTTATATTCTTCGGTCACCGAAAGCGTGATTGTCGCGAAGTCGATGCGGGCCTGCAGCGCGCGCTGGTCGGCTTCCATTTCTTCGATCTCGCCGCGCACACGCGAGATCTCGTTCTCCACTTCGAGCACGTCTTTCACTTTGCCCGTGTTGTTGCGCAGCACTCCCAGCAGGCGCTCTTCGGTGGCGCGCGAATTCTTGAGGCGCGCTGCGAGATTTACGTACTGCTTCGTCACTTCTTCGCCCCCCTGCGACTCCTGGTCCGCGCGCCCGAGCTGCTTCAATTCGGCAAGCGCCGGCTCAAGTTGTGCGGAAGGCACCCGCAGCGTGGCGGAAAATGTTTTCGCGGCGTCGGGCGGCGTGGACGTATTGAGTTCACCGATGTAGCCGGAATGGCGAGAGACGACATTTTTCACCGCGGATTCGACGCCCGCGAAATCCTTCACGACCAGCGAGAGCGAAGCCGTGCGTGCGATCATCGGTGAAATGGCTGAGGTCCCAATAGTCTCCGCCGATGGAGAAACTGGCGGTGCAGGCGCGGCTCCGGGCTCGATCGAAACTGAATAGCGCTCAGCCGAGGAGTTGTTTGCAAGGCTGCTGGCAACCTCCTGCTGCACCATCCTTTTTTGAAGGTCCCGTAATTCGATCTCGCGCGCAGCGATCAGAGCCGCAGGCCGTGCGCGAAGGAAGTTCGGGACCGCAACTGCGACGGCGACCAAGAGGACCATGGCGAACGCGCCTGCACCAGCCCAAACCCAGGGTCGCCCTTTCAGCGAACGAAGCGGCGCGATCAATCGCTCGATAGTCGTCAATTCCACTGGCGCCGATGGCGTTTGCTTGGGCTGCGTTCGTGCGGCTGCGGCAATCTCCGCATTCATTTTGTTAGTCAGCCGCTCAGGGGACGTTTCGATTTCCCACGCCGAAAGCTCCCGCGACAGATTGCGGAAACCAGCAGCCAGCTCCTGGCATTCGGCGCACTGCTGCATGTGCTGCGCGATTTCCGACGCGCGGTCGGCAGAGATTTCGCCGTCGAGGTACGCCATCACTTCCTCTTGCTCAAATGGATGAGTTAAGCGCATTTTCTTTCCTCGCTGATTTACTGGGAACACTCACCAGAATTTCTTTCAACGCCAGGCGCGCGCGGAAGAGCCGCGAGCGCACCGTGTTCACCGGCACACGCAGCACGCCGGCAATTTCCTCGTAACTCAACTCTTCATATTCGCGCAGCAGCAACACTTCGCGATCATTGGCGTCGAGCTTTGCGATCGCCTCGCGAACCCACATCCCGGTCTCAGCGTTTCCGGGCGCGGCGGGGTCCGGCAAATCGAACCCAGACCCCACGCCGCCGGAGTTCTGGTCCAATTTGCGGCGGTGATTGGCCAGAATCTTGTACGCGATGCCAAAAAGGTACGTGCGGAAAGTAGCGCGGGGTTCGTATCGCTGAACGCCGCGCAGGGTGGCAACGAACGTCTCCTGCGCCAGCTCCTCCGCGCGCGCCGCATCTTTCACCCGCCGCCGGAAAAATGCGTAAATCATCTCCCGGTAGCGCAGAAAAAGTTCGCCGAAGGCTTCGCAAGAGCCCTTCTGGAACTCAAGAATCAATTGCTCGTCAGTCGCCATCGAAAATTCCGTTGAAGTGCCATTGAACCGCCGCCATTTCGTTCTCGCCGCCCTGAAGTTCTCGCCATTTCAGCTCTCTACCATGTGTAATGTCGTAGCGAGGCAAAAAGTTCCCTCGAACCCGGGGCATCCTTCGCCGCCAGTAGGGGCACGGCATGCCGTGCCCGCACGACCGGAGGCGATGTGCGGCTCCATCCACGAAACGGAGTGAACTGTCTTCTGGGTTTTGCAGCGTGTGCACTCACAAGGTAAGAACGTGCGAGGGAAGATTTCTTGCGGGACTGCCAGTGCCGTTAGGCGCCGATAGCGGAGCGAACAGCCGACGCCAACGAATCCGTCCAGCGGCGAACATCTTCATCGCGCTCAGCTTCCACCATCACGCGCGCGAGCGGCTCGGTGCCGGAGTAACGCAAAACCACACGTCCGGATTTACCGAGCGCCTGTTCCGCTTCTCCCAACGTCCGCGAAACCTCCGCAAGCGACTCCAGTGGCGGTTTCGTCCGCACCCGGACATTCACAATTTTCTGCGGGTAAATCTTCAAATCGGCGACGAGCGAATCGAGCGGCCCGGCAAGCGAAACAATCGACGCAATTTTCACCGCCGTGAGCATTCCATCGCCGGTTGTGGCGTCGTCGAGAAAAAGAATGTGCCCGGACTGCTCCCCGCCCAGATTCGCGCCGATGCGGAGCATCTCTTCGAGCACATACCGGTCACCGACCGCCGTCCGCACCAGTTTCAGTCCCGATTCGTCGAGCGCGCGCTCGAGTCCGAGGTTCGCCATCGTCGTGCCTACAATCACGTTGCCCTTCAGCTTGCCGGCCGATTTCATATAGCGACCCGCAACAAGCAATACGCCGTCACCATCCACCAGTTTTCCGGAAGCACTGGCAAAAATCGCGCGGTCAGCGTCCCCATCGAACGCCACGCCAAGCGTTGCGCGCGATTCGGCGACGCGTTTCTGCATTCCCTCAGGATGCAGCGAACCGCAGCCGGCATTGATATTTTCACCGTCCGGCGCGTTGTTGATCGCCACCACCTCCGCGCCGAGCATTCGAAAAAGTTCCGGCGCTAGCTTGCTCGCCGCGCCATTCGCGCAATCCATCACGATTTTCATACCCGCGAATTTCGCGCCCGGCAAGACCGCGGCGCGCAGCCCGTGGAGATAATCCTCATGCAACTTTTCATCGCCATCCGGATGCTCTTTATTTGCTCGCGCGGCATCTGCAGCGCGCCGGGCCGCGAGTGCACCGCCGTTTGGCGAAAGAATCAAACGCTCGATCTCATGCTCCGCGGCATCGGGAAATTTCATTCCCGATGACGAAATCAGCTTCACTCCATTATCGTGATACGGATTGTGCGAGGCGGAAATCACAACCCCCGCCGAAAATCCCTCGCGACTCACAAGCCACGCAACTCCCGGCGTGGTAACAATCCCGGCCGAAACCGGCTCAGCTCCCGCCAACACCAACCCCCGCGCAATCAACTCCGCAATGTGCGGGCCGGATTCGCGAGGATCACGGCCGATGAGAACGCGAGCAGCGTTGCTATTCGCATTTTTCTGAGCCGCCAAATGAAGACCGAGGGCGCAACCGACGCGCTCGAGTGTCGCATCGTCCAATGGGTATTCGCCGGGGATGCCGCGAATGCCATCAGTGCCGAAAAGTTGTTTTGCGTGTTCCGTCGCCATTCAACCGGATCCTAACTCGCGAGAGTCAAGCCAATAATTCTATCATCGCGCTTGTGTGCGGCCGCACCAGCCACCAGCGAGGCAAACCAACCCGTTACCCTGGCCATTTTGCGCGCGCTGCGAACGCCATTATCCTGCGCGGCACATCATGTTCCCAACGCGCGCGGCTGTGATATCGTACGCGGGTGCCAGTTGAAACCACCAACCCAGTCAAAGCGACCGCGAACCCCAACTCAGTAAGCGCGCGAATCATCGCGGCGGGCATCGTGATTGCCTTTTGCTACTGGGCCTCGACCGTTCTCGTCACGCTGGTGGTCGCCGTTCTCATGGCTTATTTTCTCGATCCAGTCGTGAACTGGCTCGAGGAGTGGCATGTCCCGCGCGCGCTGGGCGCTCTGATCGTCGTGCTCTCCACAATCTGCCTGATGCTGCTTCTCGCCTGGACGCTCATTCTGCGCTTCGATCAATTCGGCCAGGATTGGCCGAACTACCAAAAGCCTCTAAAAGCCGTTGCCAGCACCGTCTCCAAGAAACTTGAAACATTCGAGTCCCACGTATCTGAAATCGAGCCGGCGGAAAAGCCCGGCGAACGAATCATCGCCGTCGCAGATTCTCATCCGGTACGAAACGCCGTGCTGTCGCGGCTCGGCGCTCTCGAAGCAGTTTTCGTGGCGGCGACATTTGTACCGTTTCTTCTGTTCTTCATGCTCGCGGCCAAACGACAGGTCTGGCACGCCACAATGCAGCTGTTCCCATCCACGGAGCGCACGCGAGTGAAACAAACCCTGGGAGAAGTGACGCTCGTCTTGCGTAGCTACGTGATCGGCACAGCGCTGGTCGGCTTAATACTGGTGTTTGCGAGCTGGATGTTTTTCATGAGCATCGGACTCGAGTTTCCGTTCCTGGCTGCGCTCGTGTCAGGCTCGGTGAATCTGATTCCCTACTTCGGCGTGGTTCTCTCGTGGTTTCCGCCCTTGATTATCGGACTCAAACAGTTCAAGCACGTGGAGCCTTTCATCGGCATCGTCGTGATGATGACGGTGCTCCATCTGATCGCTGCAAACTTGCTTATGCCCGCGCTTGTCGGCTGGCGCGTCCGCCTCAATGCCCTGGCGCTCACAGTGGCTCTGCTTTTCTGGGGCTGGCTCTGGGGGCCGATGGGCCTGATTCTCGCGGTTCCCATCACCGCCGTAATCAAAGTAATCTGCGATCACGTCGAAAGCCTGCAACCCGTGGGACGCTGGCTCAGCGCGTAATTATTTCCTGGGAAGCCTTCCTCCCAATTTAACTCCAGGGTTTTTGGCCCGAGCGGTGAATCGCCTCGATCGCGTTCTTGAGTGCGTTTGGATCAGCCGCGTCTTGAATCATGCGAATCGCGGCGATGCCGGCCGCTCCTGCGCGAATACAGCCGGCGGCGTTGGATTCATTTATCCCTCCGATCGCGATCACCGGAATCCTCACGGCCGTCGCCACCTGCGCGAGTTCCTCCACACCATGCGGTTTGCCGAAAGGAATTTTCGAAGGCGTCTCGTAGATTGGCCCGAAGTAGGTGTAACTGGCGCCCGCGCTTTCCGCCTCTTCGGCGCCTTCGAGGCTGTGGCACGAAACGCCGATAAGAAAATCCGCCGGCGCGTTTCCCGCGCGGCACCAGCGAACCACTTCACGCGCCCGTACCGACGCGTGCCCCAGGTGCACGCCATCCGCCCCAGCGCCCAGCGCCACGTCGAGCCGATCGTTGACGATCACTTTAATTGAGCGTGGGCCAATTGAGCCCGGGCGCGCGGATGCGAGAGCGACCGCCTCCCGGACGAGCTCGAAAAGCTCGCGCGCCGACAAATCCTTCTCGCGAATCTGCACCCAATCCACTCCTGCGGCCGCAGCCGCGCGAATCGTATCGAGCAGCGCGGGAACAGTCTTGTCTCCAGCGAGCGCCTTACGATCCGTCACATAGCAAATGATCGGTAAAGTGATCGGCTGCGCGATCGGGCGGGAAGTCGGCTGGCTATCCCTGGCTGGCAACGGTGGCGGCCCTGCGGCGAAATGCTTGAAGTGCGAGGAAAACATTCATGATGCCCAAACCCGAAATCGCTCCGCGCATGAAAGGATTGTTGACGAAAAAAGACAGCGCCGGATACTGGTACAAAAAATAGTTGGTCTCCCAGACTTCCGACCATGGCACAAGGATCAGCACCAGCCCAAGTTCCAGCCAGACGAGCAACCACACCACTCGAAACAAACGCATGATCATCAGCCTAGGATTATCGGAGATTATTTCCGGAGTGGCAACAGCCGTCGCCTTTTCCGCTCTGGTGCCAAGCCTAGATGAGAAACAGAGGTCGCATTTCGAAGCTGGCGTATTGAGGACGGAGACGGCTGGTGTTGTACTGTTCCTTGACGTCGACGATCTTCTTGGTAGCTGTCACCGTCTCAAGCGGAATGTTGTCGTAGTGGCCTTTGTTGAGCGCGACGAGGCGGCCGCTGATGTTTTTTAGAAGCAAGTCGAGAGCGAGATTGCCATAAGCCATGGGTGCGATGGAGTCAATCGCATCGGGATCGCCGCAACGCACCAGGTAACCGAGTTTCTGGCTGATCACGTCGATTTTCTTGCCGTTATTAAACTTGGCGGAGATGTCCTTCACTTGATCGGCAACGATGTCGCCAATGCCTCCCAGTTTTTTATGGCCGAAGGCGTCCGTTGCTTCGCCTTCGAACACCATCGCGCCGCCCTCAAACGTTGCACCCTCCGAGACGAGCACAATCGAGTAGCGGCTCGGATTCTTGCGGCGATCGGCAACGAGCAGCTCGGTGAGGTGCTCAATATTGAATTTGTATTCGGGAATCACGCAGCGATTGGCGGCGCCAGCCAGAGTGGGAAGCATGGCAGTAAACCCGGCGTAGCGGCCAAAAACTTCGAGCACCATAAAGCGCTCGTGCGATCCCGCGGACGTGCGCAAGCTATTCACCATCTGTATCGTGCGCGTCACGCAAGTGCTGAATCCGATGCAGTAATCAGTGCCAGGGACATCGTTGTCCATGGTCTTCGGAATGCCGATGACCTTGAAGCCTTCTTTGTGGAGACGAACGCCATAGCTGAGCGTGTCGTCGCCACCAATCGGAATCAGAGTGTCGATGCCGAGCCATTCGAGATTCTTCAAAACTTCGGGAGTCAGGTCGTTCTTCTCCGCAGCGAACTTGCCGCTAAGGTGCGCGGGCACGCTGGACTTGGCCACGCGCCCGGGATTCGTGCGCGAAGAATGCAGAAATGTGCCGCCGGTGCGGCCGGCGCGATCGACAATCTCTTCGTCCAGAAGAATAAAATTGTCGGAGTTGTCGTGGTCCTTCGCGCGCACCATGTCCACGAGGCCGGCCCAGCCGTGGCGAATGCCAATCACCTGGTAGCCTTCACGCAAAGCGCGGAGAGTGACGCCGCGAATGGCAGGATTCAGGCCGGGCACGTCCCCGCCCCCGGTAAGTATTCCGATCACGCCGCGTTTGGTGTTCACGTTTGCCATGAATCCCTGCTGTTCCTTATTTTATTACTACTTCCTTGGATTTGGCTCTGCTTCGTCCTGGCGCGTTGCGTCAGCGGATCGCGTAGCCGCCATCCACGCGAATCGTGGTTCCGGTAACGAAGTCCGAAGCGCGCGAAGCCAGGTAGACAGCCGTGCCGGCAAGTTCATCCGGCTGGCCCCATCGGCCCGCGGGAGTCCGCGATAGAACTTCATCGTTCAGCGGCATCTTGTGCACGGCCACCGTCATCGCCGTTTCAATCCATCCTGGCGCAATGCAATTCACTTGAATGTTGTGTGGCGCGAGTTCGATGGCCATTGACTTCGTCAGCTGGACGATCGCTCCCTTCGCTGCGCTGTACGAAGGCACCAACCCCGATCCAAAGAACGAGTACATGCTGCCGATGTTGATGATCTTCCCGGATTTTTGGCGGACCATCGAAGCCGCCGCGAGCTTCGATAGAAGAAAAACAGAATTGAGCTGGGTCTCGATCACGTTGTCCCAGTCTTCCGGTTTTTCCTGCAGCACGCCGCCGCTCAACGACACATTGCCCGCATTATTTACCAGGATGCTCACGCCGCCGAGTGCGCCCTCCACTTGATTCAGCGCAGGCTGCAATCCGGCTCGATCGGTCATATCCACCTTCAGCGCCAGCGAAGGACCGCCAATTGCTTTCAGTTCCGCGAGCACCTGCTGATTCTTTTCCTCGTTGCGTCCGAATATCGCGACGGCTGCCCCGGCCCCCGCGAAGCCAAGCGCAATGCTGCGCCCAATTCCGCCATTGCCGCCGGTCACGATAGCGACGCGCCCTTTCAGGTCAAATAATG
The DNA here is from genome assembly GCA_963720655.1 of uncultured Acidobacteriota bacterium. GTDB lineage: Bacteria > Acidobacteriota > Terriglobia > Acidiferrales > UBA7541 > Palsa-295. Next base: position 46,043 of record CAVRFZ010000005.1, read on the forward strand.
CAGGCATGTTCATCGAGTTCTCCCCATGTCGAAGGTCAGAAGCGGATCTATGCAGACGGGCTGAAATCGGCGCGGCACAAAACGAAGATGCTGATGACGCATGGCCGCGGCAGCCGCGCGCGATTGTAGCGGCTTCTTACGTGTCCAACAAACTACTGAATGGCTATCGCTCTGCGAGGGCCGGCTCGGAACAAGCGATCACACGATTCCTTCCTTCTTTTTTCGCCTGGAACATTCTCTCGTCGGCCACTGCGAAAAGCTCCCTTTCATCGCTTCCATCTTGCGGAAAGGTCGCCAATCCGGCGCTGATGGTTACTTGTACGTTCTCATCGCCCTGAGACCGCGACAACGCGAACGCCGTGCTCGCCACCAACTCGCGTAGCGATTCCACCTTTTGCCGCGCCGCTTCGATATCCGTTTCGGGCAGCAGCACCACAAATTCCTCACCGCCATATCGCGCCGCCGTATCGGACTGCCGGCACGAATCCCGCAGCAGTTCGGCAAGCTTGCGCAGCACCATATCGCCGGCGGAGTGGCCATGATTGTCGTTCAATGACTTAAACCGATCCGCATCGATCACTGCCAGCGTCAATGGGTGTCCATACCGCCCGGAGCGGCTCAACTCAATCGCGAATCGCTCCTCGAAGTAGCCGCGATTAAAGAGGCCCGTCAACGTATCGCTCGTCGCCGCCTGCAACAGCTTCTGGCTGCGCGACACCAGCGCCAGGCTCAGCAAGCAAGCTGTGGCCATCATGATCAATCGCGCAATCTCATTCGACCAGCTGAACAACCCATACGGATAGGGCGAATAGATCGTGTTGTTGAGATCCCAATGCGTGTCCGCGTAATAGACGATCGCAAAATATTCCACCAGCGCCAGCACGCCAGCGGTGATGCATATGCGCTTGTCATACCGCAGGCTGCTCGCGCCGATCGCCAAAAAATAACCCTCAAACACCACTTTGCTGTTCACCGCGGTATGCGGCTGGTTGAGAACCAGAAACAGAGCAAGCGCGGCACTGATTTGCGTCACGTCATAGCTGCTGCTCGCAAAACGCAGCCACGACGGATTGTAGTTTCGCGAAATCAGCACATACACCACCGCGGCCACAAGAAAGGTTCCCGCCGTCAAAGCGAGGCCTACGAAGCTCTCCTTCGGATCTTGCGGAAAGAAGAAAATATCGATCAGCGGTATGAGTAAAAGCAGCGCCGCCAGCGACAACCGGATTTTCGCCACCAATAGCTCGCCTGCGACGGCGGCTTCCGCCATCACCGGGTCCGGCTGCGACCAAAGCGACTTCAAGAAATGCGAAAGTTTGTGTTCGTTCATGAAGGGGTGCCTACGATCCCGAGTGCGTTTTCCCGGAACTTGGAATTGCGCACGCCAGGAGTTGCGCGGACCAAGAATTGCGCGGGACTAAGTGCAACAATCAGCGTAGAGGTAATCGCACCAACTGTAACGAGAAATGCGCAGCAGCCGTTCTCAAAGCGGCAAGTACCGTCTAGGCTTCGGGACGCGGTCCGGTTTCAAAAGTGAAGACCGGAAGACTGCAACACCCCGCAAGATGCCGGCGCTGCAAAAGAAAAAGCTCCAGGCGCTGATCAAGCGCCTGCTTTCAGGCCCGCAGGATCTTGCATCGACACCAGAAAGTTGCTCGCGAGAAGATAGTCAAACAGGTGTCCGAGAGGTGGCGCGCGACGCAGCTGCGCCGCAGAAACCATTCCATTCGTCTCACTCCATTCCCAACCGTCAGCGGGAACACCCTTCAGCCTTTCGCGCAGCTTTGCAGCCGCCATCGGATACGCATAGATGCGAACGTTCTGCGCGAAGAGCCGCGCCAGCGCCTCGAGAAGTCGTCCTTCGAGGTTGCCGTAAATATCTTCAAACGCTCGAATGGTAAGCGAAAGGCCGGCGATGAACCGCACTGGCGCCTGCGTGTAGCGGTGCACCAGAGTTGTCATATGGTACAGCTCGCCCTGTCGAAAAAGCAGCACGTCGCCGCCCGCAGCGACAAGAGCATCAATTCGACCAAGCAAATCGGGAATCTCCGGCACCGGTTCGCCAGGTACGATCGCGGCTGCCGTGAGGCAAAAGAATCCAGCGGGAGCAGCTTTGGCATCGCCTAGCTCTTTCCGAAGTTCCTCGATTCCCGAAGCCAGCAAACGCATGTGAATCTGCGAGTGCTCTGAATCCACGTGGTCAAAGTTTCCAGGTGCAAGCACCACAGCTTTCTTGTAAAGCGCTTCGGTAGGCGGAACGGCAGCGCCCTTCGCGGAAAAAAATACAGCTTCAGCAAACCCGCCATGCACCAGGTCGACTGGCAGAGCGCGGCGATCCCAGTTCTCGAATGCAGGGCCGCGAAGATCGACGTAGTCAATCTCGATTCGCTCTTTCACCACGTCTTGCGCCAGGCCTGCCAGAAACGATTCCTTCGTTTGCAGTTCATTGAACGCGGTGTAAATGAGATTCACGCCCAGCATACCGATGGCTTCCTGCTGAAGCACGTTCGACGGATCGAGCATATTCACGTGCAGCACGATGTCGTTGGGAGCGCCGCCCGGCTCCAACTGAAACCGAAGGCCTACCCAGCCGTGCGGGTCGTTCGTCCCGGCGTAGTTCCGCGCCGAGACGGTATCAACAAAAGAGAAAAATCGCGTTTGCGGCCCGCGCGTTTTGTTTAACTCCGCCAGAAGCTGGGCCCACTCCGCGTCCAGCATCGCGTCGAGCCGCTGCTTTGATACATAGCGCGTTCCGGCGCCGTAGAGATCGTCGCTCACTTCCTTGTCGTAAGCGGAAATAGTTTTGGCCACCGTGGCCGACGCGCCCCCAACCACAAAGAACCACCGCGCCACTTCCTGCCCCGCGCCAATCTCAGCAAAAGAACCGAAGACAGACGCATCGAGATTCAGCGTAAGCGCTTTGTGGTGTGCATCGAGTTTCTGAGCGGAAGGCATAGCAACCTCCAGTCGGCCGATTTCTGCAAAGCGTCGCGCGTCAATGACAAGCTAACGAAACCAGGCGCGCCAGGAAGATTCTACTCCCTCGACACGATTGAGTGACGGCTGCTTTATGGGACTGACACGCTCCCGGATTCCTTCACGTCGTCTTCGCTTGGAATCTCATGTTGTAGTGGTTTTGTGCGGCTCGGTGTGACGCCGGCGCAGCGAATACATCCGAAACTTTCCGGCAAAGCTTTGCGTAGTATGGACGGCAGCGGATGCAGCCAGTTTGTGCGGTCAAAGCGCCCAAGAAAGGAGACGATTATGGACAGCACCACCATCGGTCTGCCAGCGGTGATTATTGGGCCCAAGGGGTTGCGCGCAGGATGGCGGCTGCTGATTTTCCTGCTGATGTTAGTCGCGATGGGCGCGGTAGCGCGTGCGATTATCATCCGACTTCTGATCCCGGCAGGATTTGCGCCCGAGAAGTTCACGCCATCAAGTGTCGCCGTGCCGGATGCTTTTTTCGTAGTCATCGTTGCGGTGTCTGCATGGGTTATGAGCAAGATCGAAGGACGCAAGATCGGTCAGTATGGCCTACCTTTGAAACAAGGACTGATGCAGCACCTGTGGTTGGGTCTCTGGATCGGCTTTCTCGCCAGCAGCGCAACCGTGCTGATCATTTACCTGCTGCATGGGCTTCAGATCGCGAGCCCTACGATTCATGGCACAACGATTCTGGTGTCGGCGGCTGCCTGGGGCGGGGCATTCCTGTTATCAGCCATAGCGGAGGAGTTTCTGTTTCGCGGGTATGCGCAGTTCACGCTGACGACTGGCATAGGCTTTTGGCCCGCAGCCGCGGTGCTCTCAGCGCTCTTCGGGTTGAGTCACCTGAGCAATAAAGGAGAAACCCTATTTGGTGCGCTGTCGGTCGTGTCGTTTGGACTGTTGCTGTGTTTGTTTCTGCGGCGAACCGGAACTCTATGGTGCGCGGTGGGCTTTCACCTCGGCTATGACTGGAGCCAGACATTCTTTTATGGGGTGCCCAACAGCGGATTTACCCCGTCGCACAACCTCTTCAATGTGACTTTGAACGGGTCACAGTGGCTGACGGGAGGAACGGTGGGTCCCGAAGCCAGCGTGATCTGTCCGCTCGTCTTGGCCGTTGTGGCGATATTGTTCAGCCTGAGATATCGGGAAGCGCGATATCAGGCATGAATTCTTCGGTTGTTCTTTGTAGGTGCAACAAAATTGACGGCCTGTCAGCTTAAGATTGTCCTTACCAGTCGTTGCAATCGCTGTGCGGCGTCATCTGAGTTTGAGCGATTCTTCCACGAGTCTCTTTCGTTGTGCTTTCGAGAATCCGCGAGAACCGCGAAGTGATCGGGGATACCGGCTTCACTTGGCCGTATGTTCGAATGCAAGGTTTCGGTGTAACTCCTGCGCGCGCTGCTTGATGAAGCGAATCCTACGCGAGCCGTCTCCGGCGCCACGCGCCCACGAGACCAAGAAGACCGCAGCTGAGCAGCGCCAGGCTGCCCGGCTCGGGTGCGCCAATCGGTCCCGAGGAGGCGATTACGAGCGTCCCAATTTCCTGCGTGAACGTGAAATCGTTAAAGGCCGTGAAGGTGCCAAGAGAAGTGATCGGCATGTTGAAGTCGGCAGTGCCCCCAACAAAAAGACAACCGGCGCCTGTAAAGAAGATGTCCATTTCGATGTTGGTAGGTGCCGAGGGAGTATTAACAGTTACAGAGCTCACCGAACACAATGGAAACGACGAGCCGAGCGAGGAAGAAGTGGGAATAATGCCGGTCGTGGTCGTTGTGAGTATGGCAGGAACGTCGAATTGCACCTGGATATTCGCTGTCGAAATACCATCCTCGTTGACGTCGAGCGTGTAGACGGTATCAGCACGGAGCAGGCCGGGGAGAAGCAAAAAGAATCCCAGTAAAGCCACACGAATTTTCATGAAATTCCCCCTATGAAGCCCATCGGTAGCAATCCCAGGCCCAATTGTGATCGCCTGCAAAACACAGAATTTATAGGATTGTTCTGCTGATTTCTTGCACAATTCCGAACACGCACTGCCCGAACCGACCATTTTCTTGCAGTGTGCTTGTTGGCGGGATCAATCACTGTGCCGTTGTGCTTGATTCGCGCAATAGCACCACATCCGATTCCGCGTGATTGCGCAGGACGCCAAGGGTCTTGCCGTCCTGCGAGTACCCATACCAGCGAAATTCATCCGCGGTAAAATTTGTGATCGGGTGCCCGCCACCGCCGGGTCCCGCGCCATCGATCGGTTGCAACCACAGATTCTCCACGCCGTTTTCGCGGATCCCATACATCACGGACTTGCCATCCGGTGAAAAGCTTGGAGGCTTTGACATCAGCGGGTTTGGATCGAGCATACGCCGCGGGGGCTGCGGCCCCGCATCGAGCGCCAGCAGCACAATCTTCTGCTGATTTTCTGCGCCGGGGTGAGGGGACACCGTCGCGAGGAACGTCAGCGTCTTGCCGTCGGGAGAAACGTCAAAATACGGCGAGCCCACAATCGCACCAGGAATCTCGACGCCCGGGATGGCTTCCGGCTTCCCTCCATCAACCGAAACACGGTGAATCGTCTGACCGGTGAAGTAATAAACCCACTTTCCGTCGGGCGAGCACGTGGGACCGAAGTCGCTCTTGGTGTCGGAAATCTCTTTCGCATTGGCGCCATCCGCATCCACCCGCCAAACGCTTCGCCCGTCGATTCCTGATGGTGAGCGGTGGCTGGCGACAAATACAATTGGGTGTGGCTGCGGCGTTCCGGAGCCATTCACACCGCAACCTGTCGGCTCTGTGACCGATTGATTCAGGACGATAACCCGATTGCTTCCGTCGGGCGAAATCCGCACAAGTTTCCCCGGCTCCGACAAATAAAGTTCTCCGCCGGCGCTCCACCCGAAAGTATCCACATCCCTCTCTTGTTCAAGCGCCGGGTTCGGAAGATTCCCCTTGCTTCCCGCAGCCGGCAGAAAAAAGAAAGTTCGCATATCCTTGCGAAGGACCGCCGCAATCGTCTTGTTGTCCGCCGATACGCTGAGCCCGTTGTAGTTATTTATATCGTTGGTGATGGATTGCATTTTCGCGCTGGGAAGCGAAACGAACGCGAGTTGAGAACGAAAATCGAGCGAATCGAGTCGGGTTAGATTCACGAACACTCCCGCGGCATCTACCGCTGGGACGAGTTCGTGCAGGAGCATGTCATTGTACTTGGCCACCATTTTCGATTCGCCGGTAGCCGCGTCAAAAGCCTCGATACCCGCCAGCGATCCGCCCACCTGGATTGTCGTTCCCAGCAGACTCTTTCCGTCCGGCATCCAGTGAATGAATTGGGGAATTCCCCGGGCAGTCCCGCCCGCAATCATCTTTTCATCGCTGCCGTCGGGATTGGCGGTCAAAAGTTGAAATTTGCCCACTTCCGGATCGTTGGCGCGCGCGTAAGCGATACGCTTGCCATCCGGTGAAAACGTGATGTTCGTGTCCACATCATGCGCGATCACTTTCGGCGTCCCGCCCAGCACGGGAGCACGGTAAAAGTCGTGCACGTCCTCCAGGGTCCCGGCAGGGCGCCGGAAGTAGAGATAGCTTGCGTCGGGAGAAAATGCGAGCCTCGAATAACGCGTGGCTTCCGGCGTGACCACCTGCGTGTCGCTGTTCGTTTCCACATGCCGCAACCAGAGGCTCTGCTTGCCGGCATCCGCCACCACGCTCAAGATGTATTTACCGTCGGGCGAGATGGCCGCTTGGATGGACTTCCCGTTGTCGGTGACTTTCGTAATCGTGAAACTTCGGAACGGGATCGCCGCCGCCTTTCCGCGCAAGAGCGAATAGACCGCGTAGCCCGTTCCCACCAACAGCAGCGCAACCACCGCCGCAACCGCGATCAATGTCCCCTTGTGCTCGTGCGCTACCACCGCCACCGCCGAGCTTCCCGACTCGCGCGTTGCCGCCGGCAAAATTCCTGATGCGCTTGACGCTGCCGCTGCCGCTACGCGTACTGATCCCGACCTTCCCGACTCCGTGTCGCGTTTCAGCCGCTGCAAGTCCGAACGCAAATCGGAAGCGTGCTGATATCGCAGCTTGGGATCCTTCTCAAGCGCCTTCATGATCACGCGCTCGAGGTCAACCGGCAACTCAGGAACCACGCGCGTCGCCGGCGGTGGTTCGCGCTCCAGAATAGCCGCAAAAATCACGCCGGAAGTGTTTCCCTTGAACGCTTGCTGCCCTGTCGCCATTTCGTAAAGCACGAGACCGAAAGAAAACAGATCCGACCGAGCATCCAGGTTTTCGCCGCGCACCTGTTCGGGCGACATATAAGCTACCGTGCCGAGCGCGGTCCCCGGGCTCGTCAGATTCGGGTCCGTGCCCATGGTTACGCCGCCCGCCGTTACTGTCTCGCCCACGTTTTTCGCCACTAGCTTTGCCAATCCAAAATCGAGCACCTTTGCCTGCCCGCGCTCGGTGACAAAAATATTCGCGGGCTTAATGTCGCGATGGATGATGCCCTCGCTGTGCGCCGCCTCGAGAGCGTCGGCGACATTGATGCCGATTTCGAGCAGCGCGTCGAGCTGCATCGGCTGGCCGTTGATGCGATGCTTCAGCGTCATGCCCTTCAGCAATTCCATGGCGATGAAAGGCACGCCCGAGTCCCGGTCAATGTCGTAAATGGTGCAGATGCTGGGATGATTCAATGCGGAGGCCGCTTGCGCCTCGCGCTCGAATCGTTCGAGTGAAGACTTATCGGCCGAAGAATCCTGCGGAAGGAATTTCAGCGCCACCTGGCGCCGGAGCTTGGTGTCCTCTGCGCGGTAGACCACGCCCATGCCGCCGCCGCCGAGTTTCTCGATGATCCGGTAATGCGAGACAGTGTGGCCGACGAGAGGCTGGGCATCCTGCATGGCTCGCGCATCTTAGGATGCATATTGAGGCAAGTCAACGAAGACAGGTGCAAGCTGAGAACGAGTCTGGCGCCGCGACCGCACTGAGCGGACCGAAGGGAGCCGAAGGGTCTCTCTTTCGCATTCTAATCTACGGTTCCGCGATTAAAACTCCCGCCAACCTGCAGTGTTTCAATAACATGCAAAATTCTAATCGGCGGTAAAAGGGGTGGAAGGCGCTACAAGTTAGCGGGACTAGTGGCGCTGCAGTTCGGCGATGCGATCGGCGACGTCGCGGTAATCAATATTCATGGCGTAGACCTGGCGGAAGCTGTCGAGCGCTTGCTTCGATTCGCCGGCGTTTTCGAGGGCCATGCCGAGGTCGTAGCGCAGCGCGAGAACCGCGTCCTGCTCAAGCCCGGGCGATTCAAGGGCGCGTTGATACCACATGGACGCGACTTTGGGCTCGCCCTTGTCCATGAAGCAGAGGCCGAGCATCGTGGAGCAGTTCATCGCGTAGCGGAAGGGCTTGCCCTTCTGTATGGCTTTGGCCACTTTCTGAAATTCGCCGATTGCTTCGTCGAGCAGGCCCATTTCGCGATAGGCGATGCCGAGATTGTAGTGGGTCTCGAGATCTTCGTCTTCCTCGCCGAGCTCGCCCAGCTCCGCGCGGAATTCCTGGAAGACTTCGGAGAGCTGGTTCAGGCTTTCGGCCGTCACTTGCGGCGCGGCGGGCTCGGCGGTGTTGCCGTTCGCCGGCTCGGGAACATGCGGCAGCGTGACTGCTTTCATCGGCTGCGGCTCTTGTTCGAATATTTTGCTGAGCGATGCGGGCGAGGCTTCGCTCGAAACTTTAGAGCTTGCGCGCGGGGCCTCGAGCCCGTCAATTTCAGCGACGAGTTCGCTGATGAAATCTTCGGTGGTGGCCGCTTCGGGAGCGCTCTTGGATTTGGCTGGCGCTGTTAGCTCGAGATCGAATTCGTGGCTGGCCGGCAGCGTTTCGGGTGCGGCGCTGTACTCGATGCTGGGCTCGGCTTCCGCAATTGGCTCAGCCTCTGCGACGCGCTCTTCTGCCGGTTCCTCGACGAGTTCGAAGGCCGGTTGCGGCGCTCCTTCTTCACCGAGTTCCTGAGAGACGATGTCTTGCAGCTCGATCACTTCGGCTTCCGAAGCCGCGGGCGCAGGAGCGGGTTCATCGAGATCAACTTGCGAAAGAGTGAGCTCGGGAATTTCGGCAGCTTCAGGAATTGGCGCGGGCTCCGGAGTCGATGCAGGCTCGGGTTCGAGCGCCGGCGCGGCTTCTTCGGGAATCATGAACTCAGCCGGTGGCTCAGTGGCAGCAGCTTGCGGTGAAGCGGCTGCGACAGGCGCTTTCGTCGCCGTGTCGGCAACGTCCTGAATCATCGCTTCCCACTCGTCCGAGAGATCCACTTCCTCGGCCGGCGAAGTAGAAGGCGCAGTGGAAGACGCCACGACCGGCGGTGCAGCCGCAGGCGGTTGGGCGGCAACAGATGTCGGCGTCGCCGTATGCGTTTCCGCCGGGACGGTAGCGGATGGCGCAGCGATTGGTGGAGCGGAAGCGGCGGGCTCCGCGGCCGCTTGCGAGTCTGGTTGAATAAGTGAAATTTCGAATTCTTCGAAAGCTGACGAGGTCGCTGCAGCCGCCTCGGCTTCCGTGGGAGACGGAGTAACTTCGAATGCGGGCGGCTCGGATGCTGGCACGGCGCTTACGACCGACGCTTGTGCTTCTGCTGATGCGGCAGGCGCAACGGGCGGCGCGCCGATTGGCGGCGCGGCTGGTAGCTCCGCCTCCGACATGCCCGCGGCTTTCTGGAATCGCTGGCGAAGCTCGAGGAAACGGTCGGCATTCACCGTGTCGTTGCGTTCGCGATGAATCTGTTCGAGTTGCGCGGCGAGTTCCGCGGTGCGGCGTTCGTTTCCCGCGCCAAGGTGCAGGTCGAGAAGGCGCTCGAGCGTGGGAGTGTGACGCGGCGCGCGCTGCAGCACATTTTCGAGAAGGTGCGTGGCCTTCTGCGTCAGGCCGTAGCTCGAGAAGAGGTCCACATCCGTGAGCGCCTGCGCGATGTACTTCTGCGTTTCCTCATCGAACGTCTCTTCGATGATGGCGGGCGGCGCTACGGGAATCGGCTTCTCGTTTTCGTCAATTCTTGGCGGTGGTTCTGAAGCGGCTTTCTCCGCTTTCTCTTCGACCGTCGGTTGCGATGTGCCGCCGCTCTGGGCGCGCAGCTGATTCAGCCGTTCGACGAGGCGCTCGTCGTCCTTGTTGCGGTCGATAAGCTCCTGCAGACATTCTTCCGCGCGCGAATAATTTCCAGTGGCTGAGCAGAGGTCGGCGAGCTGGCTGAGCGCAAGCGGCAACTGATGCGAATTGCTCGTGTAGCGGCAGAAATCCACCATCAATTCGAGCGGAGCCGCTTCCTTCGGCTGCTTCTCGACGATGGACGAAACAGCTTTCAGGAATTTATCCTGCTCGCCCGCTTCGATCGTGGGGCCGCGAAGCTCTTCGAGCAGGCGCATCGCTTCCATCGCCTGGCCGCTTGCGATCTTCGCTTCGACCACGGCGTAGAGCGGACCGGTGTGCTGGTGGCCGCGCGCGAGCTGCTTGCGGCCGCGATCAGCAGCTTTCTCGAGTTGTCCGGACTTGAGTTCCAGGTCCAGCAGCATCTGGGTAACTTCGCCCCCCGCGTGCGCTTCGGGATGGGATTCAAGGAGCGCGATCGCGTCGGTATCCTTGCTGCCGGCGATGAGAGACTTGGCGCGCAGAAGCATAGCCGCACCGTTCGCTGGATCGACTTCAATCGCGCGCTGGACGAGCTTTTCCGCTTCTTCGTGCTCGCCGCGATCGAACAGGCGCTGGGCGTAACTCAAATAAGTTTGGGCCGCTTCCTTCTTCTGGCCCATCACGTTGTAAAGCTCGGCCAGGCGCATCTGTACGCGCAGATTTTCCGGTTCGACGTCAAGCAAGCGGTGCAGCACTTCCACGGCGCGCTGCGCGTGATTCGCTTTCAGGTGCGCTTCGGCAATCTGCAGAAAGAGAGGACGCGCTTCGCTCAGCACTCCCTGCTGAACGTAAAGGTCGGCGAGTCGTTCGAGCGGCGCAAGCTCATTCGGCGCCAGCTTGGCAATTTTTTTGTAGATCGCGATAGCTTTGCTGTTGAAGCCGTCGTTGAGATAGACCTGCGCGAGGCGCTCGAAGTATTCGATGGCGTGCGACATATCGCCCTGGCGGGCATAGAGGTCGCCTACCGTCATCAATGTGGCTTGATCCTTCGGGTCGTTGCGCAGAATTTGCTGATATTCAGCGATGGCCTGAGGGACTTTGCCCTGATTGAGGAACTTCAGCGCATTTTCGAGCGCTTTGCTTTTGTTGAACGCCATGGATGATTTCGTCTGCCTCGCGCGCGCAGCCTCGATGGCAGAGCCTTCCGCCCCGTTGTCCCCCTACTGCAGGTAGAGATGGAAGGTTAGCACGCCTGAAAATGGAGGGTCTATGAGAGGGCGAAGATGTGGTGACGAAGGGGATAACACAGTACTAGGGTACCACTAGGACTCGGGGACGGAGGCAATCGGCTGCTCCGCGAGAGGCAGAGGATTCTGCGTCGCGCCTGTAGACCAGCAGCGGGCTTCTCTTACAGGAGCGTATGAAAACCGGTGCAAGGGCGTGGGACCGTGCTGGCGAAGGGCGGCCAGGTGTTCCGGAGTGCCGTAGCCCTTGTGCTGCGCGAGACCATATTGAGGATAGAGTTGGTCGTATTCCTCCATCCGGCGGTCGCGCTCTACTTTTGCCAGGATCGAGGCGGCGGCAATTGAGGCGGAGCGCATGTCGCCATGAATTAGAGCTTTTTGCTCGATGGGCAGATCGAGTTCGAGCGCGTCGAGGAGGAGATAATCCGGAAGAGGCTCGAGCTGCGAAATGGCGGCGACCATGGCTTGCCGGCTGGCTTGGTAAATGTTCCAGGCGTCGATGCGGCTGGCATCAATTTCGGCTACGGCCCAGGCCAAAGCGTGCAGGCGGATGCGCTCGGCAAGAATGAAGCGGCGCTCGGGATTGATTTTCTTGGAATCGTCGAGGCCAACGATGCGGCGAGTGGGGCTCAGGATGACTGCGGCGGCGACTACCGGGCCGAACAGCGATCCGCGACCGGCTTCGTCGAGTCCGGCGATACGAAGCCAACCACGCTGCCGCGCTTCGCGTTCGTAACGCCTCGAGCAGAGCCGTTCCACGTCCGCGAATTCTAGCACAGGCTTGGCAGTGCGCTGCGTCCTGATAGCGCGACTCATGTTGGCATTTTACAACACGCGTTTTGTGGAGTGTAATATGGGCCGCAATTCCTCCGTTCTCACGTTATGTGAGCTTCGTAACAGGAGCGAAAGAGCATGTCGTCTTCACATTATGACCTGATCACCGTTGGTGGAGGGATGGCGGCTTCGGCGCTGGCAAAGTGTATGGCGGAAAAAGGCGCGAAGGTGCTGGTTCTCGAACAGGAGACGCGCTTCCGCGATCGCATCCGCGGCGAATACATGATGCCTTGGGGCGTGGCCGAAATCGCAGCTCTCGGGATTTACGAACTTCTTTGCAGGGAGTGCGCGCAAAAGATTCCATGGATTGACCTGGGCATGGGCGACCCTCCGCGCGAATTCACTACCACGACTCCACAACAGCAGCCCGCCATGGGTTACTCGCATCCGGAAATCCAGGAGGTGCTGCTGACGGCCGCTGAACAAGCGGGCGCAGAAGTACGCCGCGGGGTTACGGTGCAGGGAGTAGAGCCGGGCGCGCCGGCAGTGGTGATTGCCGCGAGCGGAAACAATTCGGAGCGAATTTCGGCGCGGCTCGTGGTGGGCGCTGACGGGCGCAGTTCGCAAACACGAAAATGGGCGGGATTCGAGCTGACCAAAGAGCCTAATCCATTTTTGATTTGCGGCGTAGTTTTGAGGGGAGTAACAACGCGGGAAGATGTAGCCTTCGTCCAGTTCAACCCGGAAATAGGCACGGTTGCCACGATATTTCCGCAGACAAAGGGCCGCTTCCGCATTTATCTCGGTTATCCTACGACGATGAATTACCGTTTGCAAGGCAGCGGCGATATGAAACTGCTTTTTTCTGAATTCGCGCGGACAGCACCCGGGCTGGCGCCTTTCCTGAGCGGCGCGGAGTGCATCGGGCCGCTGGCTTCGTTTGAAACAGACGAGTTCTGGGTGAAGCATCCGTACCGAAACGGCGTTGCGCTAATCGGTGACGCGGCTGCGACGAGCGATCCGACCCATGGGCAAGGAATGGCGATTTCGCTTCGCGACGCGCGGTTGTTGCGCGACCACCTTCTCGCGTCGCCCGATTGGAATAGCGCGGGGCACGCGTACGCTTCTGAGCACGACAATTATTTTGCAAAGTGCCACACCGCTGGGGTGTGGCAGCGGCAAGTGTTTCAGGAGCAGACGCCGGAAGCGAGATTGCGGCGCCAGAAGGCGATGCCGTTGATCGCGGAAGATCCTACGCGCGTGCCCGACTATCTGTTCAGCGGGCCGGATTTGCCGATGGATGACAGCGTGCGGGCGCGCTTCTTCGGCGAGCTTTGAGGTCGTTCCTGCACTAGTGGCACAGGCACTCCTGCCTGTGCTCTTACGAGCGTGAATCGGCTATCAGTGAAATCCCGATCGGACCACCACGCCTCCCTACAAACAAAAAGCCCGCGCCGATTTCTCGGAGCGGGCTCGAAATTTGAGTCTGAGGTTCTGTGGCGACGTTACTTGGTTTCAGTGGTTCCAGAGGCGGCAGCGGCTGTTTCGAATTTTTCGACGCGCTTGATGCGGGCAGCTTTGCCGCGTAGTCCACGGAGGTAGCCTAGTTTGGCACGACGCACGCGGCCTTGGCGTACCACCTCGATTGAGCCGATCATCGGGGAATGCATGGGGAAGATTCGCTCCACGCCGATTCCGAAGCTTACTCGACGCACCGTGAACGATTCGCCCAGCATTTCGCCTCGGCGGCTCATCACCACGCCCTCGAAAGGCTGGATGCGCTCTTTATCGCCCTCGCCTTCTTTCAGGCGGACATTGACGCGAATGGTATCGCCCGGGCGGAATTCGGGGAGATCCTTGCGGAGTTGAGAGTCTTGCACACTGCGAATGATCGGTTTCATTTCTATTTGTCCGTGCAGACCCGCTCAGGTGGGGCCAGCTTACGACGCACAATCTGTGATTTTACCGAAATTTCGGGCGTTTTGCCTACATGAAATTGCGATTGGGTTGAGCGCGATGGCTTTTGGAGGATGGCGCGATGTTGCCGGCCGGGCGCAAAAGAGCCGGCGAGACGCCGGCGGTACGAAGTGCATCCGTGGCGACAACCGCGTCCGGAGTCTGAGGCGCATTACCCGTTAGGGTCGATTCGAACGATCAGGGGCGAGGAGGTCGGGGCGGTTGCGCTTGGTTTTTTCGAGGGCTTGCTGATGGCGCCAGCGGCGAATTTCTTCGTGGTTGCCGCCGAGGAGAATTTCTGGGACATCCCAGCCGCGGAAGGATGGCGGACGTGTGTAATGAGGGTAGTCGAGGATGCCGTGAGGGCCGTGATTCGTAACTGGTGACTCGTGACTTGTTATCGCCGCGCGAGTGCCGTTTGGTTCGGCGGCTGCAGCGCTGAAGGATTCATTTACTGTGGAGTCTTCGTTGCCTAGGGCGCCGGGGATCAGGCGCGTTACCGCGTCAAGAATGAGCGCGGCGGCGAGTTCGCCGCCTGAGAGCACGAAATCGCCGATGGAGATTTCGTCGGTGGCCAGATGCTCGGCGACGCGCTCGTCTACGCCTTCGTACCGGCCGCAGACGAGGATGATTCGGTCGAGTTGCGCGAAGCGGCGCGCGGTTTCCTGGCGGAAAAGTTTGCCGGCGGCTGAGAGCAGGACGATGGCTGTGCCGGCGCGGCGGATTTGCTCGCTTCGGCCACCGGGCCGACGAGCGATTCGACTGCGTCAAATAGCGGCTCGCATTTCATTACCATGCCTTCGCCGCCGCCGAAGGGGCGGTCGTCTACTGTGCGATGGCGGTCGTGGGTGAAATTGCGCAGGTCGTGGATATGCGTTTCGATCAGGCGCGCTTCGCGGGCGCGGCGAACGATGCCGTAGTCGAGCGGGCCGCTGAAGAATTCAGGGAAAATCGTGATGAGATCGAAACGCATTGGTGACAATCGTACCTTAAATATGGCGCCGGGACGCGACGCGTCCGGTTCCGCGCGATGGGCGGACAAATGCAGTTGCGCGGGTGAGGCTGCGCAAGCGGTGGCGCTTCGCGCGGTCTTTTTTTCCCAGGCCTTCCGGCCTGGGCTAGGATTGTGCCGCGCCGAACGGCGCTGGTGGCGATGCCTTGAAATCGCGCAGTTATTAGTGATTCAGGTCGCGGAGGCCTTCGGGGAGGACAACTTCTATGCGGCGGGCGGCGGTGTCGATTTGGACGCAGATTTCCTGGGCTAGCGGGATCAGTAATTCGCCACTCGGCGAATCCACTTCTAGTAGCGGCGTTCCTTTTAATTCTTCGCCTGGAAATTGGACGTCGCGCACTTGGCCGATTCGTTTTCCGCTGTCGCGCTCGTAGACTTCGCAGCCGATTAGATCGTTTACGTAGAAAGTGCCGGCGGGGAGAGATATGCGTTCACTCAGCGGGATTTGGACTTCGAGGCCGACCAGTTTTTCGGCGTCGGACATTGAATTGGAACCCTCGAAAAGGAAAATGGCCTGGCCGCCGCGGCTGTGGCTTAGCCAGCAGGAGCGGACAACGACGCTGCGTGGAGGCTCGGTTCGTCCATTCCACAATTGCGCGGATTTCAGGCGAGTGAGGCGGTCGGGAAAATCGGTGAGGATTTCTGTGGCCACTTCGCCGCGTATGCCGTGCGGACGCAGAATGCGCGCAACGGTGACGCGGCTCGATTGAGATGAAGGCTCGATTGGCGCTACTCGAGAATTTCCAGCGTGAACCGCTTCCGCAATTTCATTCCGGCTGCACCGAGCAGCGTGCGAATTGATTTTGCCGTGCGGCCCTGGCGTCCGATCACTTTGCCCAGATCTTCGGGATGGACTCGGAGTTCCAGGACAGTGACCTGCTCGCCTTCTACTGACTTAACCTTCACATCGTCCGGATGATCTACCAGCGCTTTCGCAATTGACTCGACGAGCTCTCTCATCGCGATTCCTCCGCAGCGTGGCGAGTGGAATAAAACTCGCACGAACATGTACGTGAACTAAGCACATATCACGGCTGGGAGTGAGACGGCTCAGGCAGGCTTCTGGTTCCGTAGGAAGCTGCGAACGGTGTCGCTGGGCTGCGCGCCTTTGCTGATCCAATATTGCGCGCGCTCGCGGTCGAGCTCAATCGCCGCAGGCTTCTTAAGGGGATCGTATGTCCCGATGATTTCGACAAAGCGCCCGTTGCGCGGTCGAGTTTTTTCGGTGACGATCACGCGATAGAACGGACGCTTCTTCTTACCAAATCGGGCCAAGCGAATCATCAACACTAGAAATTCCTCCTGAGTGCAATCTTACCATTATACGGTAACGAATGAGCATTCACCTATCGATAATCTGACGCGCGACTTAGGGGTTTCACTGTAGGCATGGCGGTCTGATCTGAATGGCTACTTTTCGCCTGCCAGGCCGGGCGGCGGCTTCATGCCGGCGAATTTGCCGAGGCCGCGCATCTTGGTTTTTGCGTAGCTGCCGTATTGCTTCATCATGCGGCGCATGTCCGCGTACTGCTTCAGCACCTGATTCACTTCCTGAACGGAGGTGCCGCTGCCGCGGGCGATGCGTTTGCGGCGCTTGCCGTCGATGAGGCGGTCGTCGGCGCGCTCGGCGGAGGTCATGGAATTGATGATGGCTTCGACGGAGGTGAGACGTTTTTCGTCGATTTCCGTGTTCTTTGGAAGGTTCGCGAATGGGCCGACTTTTGGGAGCATGCCCATGAGCTGTTCGAGGGAGCCCATCTTTTTGATCTGGCGCAACTGGTCGCGGAAATCCTCGAGGGTGAAATCGTTTTCGCGGAGTTTGCGTTCGAGCTCGCGGGCTTTCTTCTCGTCGATATGCTTCTCGGCTTTTTCGATCAGGCCGAGGACGTCGCCCATGCCGAGGATGCGGGAGACGATGCGGTCGGGGTAGAAGGGTTCGAGCGCGTCGTATTTTTCGCCGATGCCGACGAACTTTACGGGCGCGCCGGAAACTTTGCGGATGGAGAGGGCTGCGCCGCCGCGGGCGTCGCCGTCGAGTTTTGTGAGGACGACACCGGTGATGCCGAGCTGTTTGTGAAATTCACCGGCGGAGCGAACGGCGTCTTGCCCGATCATGGCGTCGGCGACGAAGAGAATTTCCGTGGGATTCAGTTCGCGTTTCAGCATCTGCAATTCGTTCATCAGTTCGGTGTCGATGTGGAGGCGGCCGGCGGTGTCGACGAGGATCACGTCGTTTGCGGAGAGCTTTGCTTCGCGGACGGCGCCGCGGACGATTTCGAGAGGCTTGTCAGTTCCTGTGCCTGGCCAGCATGGAGTGCCGGTGGCGCGCGCGACTTGTGCGAGCTGTTCGCGAGCGGCGGGGCGATAAACGTCGGTGGAGACGACCATGGGGCGGTGGCCGTGTTCGGCGAGCCATTTGCCCATTTTTCCGGTGGAGGTGGTTTTGCCGGAGCCTTGCAGGCCGACGACGAGCCAGATGGAAGGCGGGCGCGAGCCGAATTGCGGTTTCGCTTCGCGGCCGAGGAGGTCGGCGAGCTCGTCGCGCACGATTTTTACAACTTGCTGATCGGGCGAGAGTTGTAGCAGCACTTCCTGGCCGAGAGCTTTTTCGCGGACGTGGGCGATGAATTCGTCGGCGACACCGAGATTCACGTCGCCATCGAGAAGCGCCTCGCGAATTTCGGCGAGGCCGGCGTCGAGGTGCTCGTCGGTGAGCTTGCCCTGGCCGCGCATGTTTTTGAAGGCGCGTTGTAATTTTTCGGTGAGCGTTTCAAACATGATGGCGACTCGTTAGCTGCTCGCTTGCTTGGCGGCGTCGGCGCGTTTGGCTGGGGGCGCAGCTGGACTCTTCAAGAGTGCGCTGATTTCTGCGGATGAGATCGTGTCGTCGACGAAGCTGAACGTGCCTTTTTCCTTCATTTCTTTTGCGGCCTTGAGGAACGCGCCGATAGCTACGCGCGAGAGAGCTGCGCCGAGGCTGATTCGCCGCGCGCCTGCTGCGACGAGATCGGCGACCGGGAAATTGAGTCCTTTGATTCCGGAAAGCGCGTTCACCGGTTTTGGCGCGACGGCGGCGCAAACTTCGCGGATCGCTTCAAGGTTGGGAAGGCCGGGCGCGTAGAGCACGTCCGCGCCTGCGGTGGCGAAGGCCTGGAGGCGGCGGATGGTGTCGTCGAGATCGTTGCGACCGTGCAGATAATTTTCTGCGCGCGCGGTGAGCGTGAAAGGAAACGGGAGCGCGCGGGCGGCCTCGACGGCTGCGGCGACGCGTTCGACGGCGTGCTCGTGATCGTAAATCGGGCGGTTCTCGTTGCCGGTGGCGTCTTCGACGGAGCCTCCGACAATTCCTGTGGCGCCGGCGAGGCGAATCGTTTGCGCGACGAATCGCGGGACGTGACCGAAAGTATTTTCGAGGTCGGCGCTAACCGGAAGATCGGTGGCTGCGGCAATCGCGGCGCTGTGCGCGAGGGCTTCTTCGCGTTTTACTTCGCCATCGCTGCGACCGAGGGTGAAGGCGAAGCCGGCGCTTGTGGTAGCGAGAGCTTCGAAACCGAGGCCGGCAAGCATCCGTGCCGAACCTGTGTCCCACGGATTCGGGATGATGAAGGCGCCGAGTCTTGTGGGGCCGAGCGAGCTGCTTGGTTGGCCGACTTGGGCGGTGAGACCGTGAAGCGTGCGGAACTTGATTGCTTTATCGAGCTGACTGAGACTCATGCGGTTCTCTTTTCTGGGCGCGAGGTGCGCGGCTAAAGGAGGCTGTTTGCCGCCTATTAGAAATTTGCAAGTTATTGATTTGCGGGGTGATACGCGAAGATTTAATCGCGCTACCGTGTATTAGAATCTGCTGCGCCGGCGGCTTTGGCGAACGAGTGGTGCCGGGCGCCCGGTGTTCGTCGGAATTGGTAGAGCCGCCAAGGATGAATGCTCCCTCGCTGCGACTCATTCTTCCAAACCCGTTTCGAGATCCGGGCCGCTCGACCCGTCCGAATTTGCGATTCGATTCATAGCCATCATTAGGCTAGCACGATAACGGAATGATGCAAGTGGGTAGCTGGCGCAAGGATTTTTTGCGGCTGAGGAACGGGAAGGCACGTTGCAGACGAGGAAGCGTTTTGTATAGGAAAACTTGTTTAGAAAATTAATGCGCGGGTGGGGCGGGAGGAGTAGGATGCGCGCATGGTGCGCAAAGTGTTGCGGCTTTGCGAGGAAGAGATGCGGCGCGTGATCGGGGCGATTGTGGGGATGTGGGAACACGCGCGCGAGCTTGACGAGCAGGCGTTGCGCTCGTTGGGCGTGGTTCCTCGAGAGCCCCGCCACTAGAACTGCCGGCCCGTGAGGTCCTGGCCTCATAGACTGGCGGGTGGGTGTCGGTGGTGGTTTTGCTTCTCTGCGTTTGAGTTCAGTCCTTCCTCGGTTGTTCGGTATGCCAAGGTTTTGCGGTTGAGATCCTTCGCTGCGCTCAGGATGACAGCTCGACCAACCCACGACGAAAACTTCGTTGTCGTGGCTACCCGAATCCGGCTCTATTGCGGTTTACGCGTGGATGGATTCGGAGCGCTTCAGTTTAGGAAGCGCGTTGATGGCTTTGCCAGCTTTTTGCTCGGCGAGGCGCAGTTCGTAGAGGCTTTGCAAATTGAGCCAAAACTGCGCGCTGGTGCCAAAGAAGTGAGCGAGGCGGAGAGCCGTGTCGCCGGTGATCGAGCGAGTACCGTTCATGATTTGCGTGACGCGGTTCGTCGGCACGCGAATCCTTCGGGCGAGCTCGGCGGCGCTCATGTCAAGTGCCTCCAGCTCTTCTGCAAGATGTTCGCCTGGATGAATAGCAGTGATTGGCATAGCGGTCTCCTAGTGATAGTCGACAATTTCAACGTTCGAGGGGCCCGGCGCGCGATCAGGCCACTCGAAGCAGATTCGCCATTGATCGTTGATGCGAATACTGAACTGGCCCTGGCGGTCGCCACGCAGTGTTTCAAACCGGTTGCCGGGCAACGCCGCCAAGTCTCTGAGCGATGTGGCGGCTTCGAGACGGTCGAGTTTCAGTCTGGCGGATCGCCCAAACGCCGAAAACGCTCCGACGCGCTTCCCTGTGGCAAAATTTCTGGTCCGCTTGTCCCGGAAGCTGACGATCACGTCTAATCTTAACAGTCTTTATGCATTACGTCAAGCGTAACGACTGGGTCCAAAAAAAGGCCCGCGATGAAAAATGCGTCGTCGCGGCTACTAAGGCTATGGTTGGATTTGGATTAGGCCTGGTTCCGGCTTTGGGGTTTGGGGGCCTGGGCGCCAGCGGGATGGGTGGATTGACTTGGCGCGGAGTTTGTTGACGAAGAGGCCTGTGTTGATGGAGCCGGAGACGAAGTGGCCGACTTTGAGTGGGCCCACTACCTTTTCGGTTTTGATCCAGTGCAAGGCGCTGCTGATGGTGCAGCCGCATTGGGAGCAATCGGGTGTGCCGCCGAAAACGCAGGGTTCGACGCGGCTTTTGAGATCGGCGGAATAGTTGGCGGACATTTTTGCGAACAGGCAATCGTCGGGATTTTCGGGTGGGCGGAGGAGGGCTTCGCCCATGCCTTTGGTGAACAGGAATTTGGGAAACTTTTTGTACATGATGGGCAACTCGCGCGCGAGGATTTCGCGGTGTTCCGGCAAGAGCTTCTCGGCGCTCTCTTCACCGATTTGCGGGGTGTAGACGCTGACCCAGACGCGATTCACTTCGGGGCGGGCGCTCCAGAACGCGACATATTCTTCGAGATAGCCGGGGCGCTCGAACATCGGACGCGTGATTACCCAGTGAACGTTGATTTCGCGGCCTTCGATATTTTTCAGGATGCGTTCGTAGGTGGCGGGCTGACGGCGGACGTCGTGGTGCTCGGGCAAGCCGTCGATGGAGACTGCGACGCGGACGCGGGGAAGCTTCATCCACTCGACGGGAATGGGAATGACGGCGCTGGTGACGACGAGCGTGAAAATATTCATGCCGCTGAGAATCGGGAGAATGCGGCTGAGTTCCTTGTGGCGGACGAGAGGCTCGCCGCCGACCAGCGAAACGTGAATCGGTTTGTGTTTGCGGACGAGATCGACGACGCCGTTGACGAGAGCGTCGCCGCGAAGATCGTTGAGCTGCCGAAGAGTGGTTTCGCCGCCGAGATGCGAGTCGCCGTAGGCATAACAGCCGGGACAGGTGAGCGGACATTCGCGAGTGATTTCGATGGAGAGCATGGGAACTTTGCCGGTAAGAATATTGCCCCAGGCGGACAGGATTTCGCGCTTGGTTATGCTCGGGTTAGGCATACCCCATTATGACGCAGAATCGGGTGGAAGGATTCTTCAGTTTGTCTTCGTTGACAGGGGCTGGTACGCGGAGTAGTTTGCGGCTGCAGCGAAGGAGGGATTATGAAGGCGATCTGGGCGGGAGTAGCGGCGCTGAGCATGGCGCTGGCGGCGATGGGGCAAGCGCCGGCGGCGAATCCGGTGGCGGCGAAGGACGAGCCCCACCATCACCTGGTGCTCGAAAATGCGTACGTGCGTGTGCTGCACTTCGAGCTTGCCGGGCACGAGGCGACTCTTTCACACTCGCACGATTTGCCGTACGTTTCGGTGGCGCTGGGACCGGGAGATTTCATAAACGCGGTGACCGGCAAACCCGAAGCGCATGCAGCGTTGAAAGATGCTCAGGTGGGCTATTCGAAAGGCGGATTTTCGCACATCGTGCGGACGGATGCCGGCCCGCCGTTCCAGAATTTCACGGTGGAGCTGCTCAAGCCGCAGGGCGCGGTGCGCAACCTGTGCGTGAAAGTGGTGGCGGATGCGCCCGATGGGGGATGCAGTCAGACGGCGTCTACCGACGCGAACGTGATGATCTTCGAGACGGACGAGATGCTCGTCCAGTCAGGATCGCTTGCCGCGCAGCAGAAGCGGACAGAGGGAGCGGAGAAATCGCCGCGGCTTTATCTGGTGCTGGATAAGTCGGAGCTGACGATTACGATTCCCGGGTTAGGCGACAAGGCGCTGCGGACGGGCGACGCGTTTTGGCTGCCGGCAGGAGCAGCGCCGTCGCTGGCAAATCCGGGGGCGGAGGTTTCGCGGTTTCTCGTGCTGACGTTTAAGTAGTCTGAGCGGCAGGGTGAATTGGAGGCCGCGTCTCGAGCTTGAGTGGTTGTGTACGACCCAAAGCACGATGAGGAGGAACTCGATGGTTCGGAAGATCGTGGTGATGTGCATCGCGCTTTGTGCGGCTTTTGCTCTGGGTGCAGCTCTCTTTGCGCAAGCTCCGGGAGTGACCGTTGGTGACCGGCACGGAAACATGCGAGCCGCGCAGCAGTACATTCAGCAGGCTTGGTTAAAAGTTGACGAGGCGCAAAAAGACAATCGTTACAATCTGGGCGGGCATGCGGGAAGGGCGAAGGAGCTTCTGGCGCAGGCGAGCGAAGAGATAAAACTTTCCGCCGAATCGGCCAACTCACACCACTAGCAGTCCCCGAAGCACAGGCACGGACGGCTTTGCCTTTGCAGCAGAGCCGTCCTGCGGCACGTTCGTTCCGAATCAGGCAGCCCTGACAAGCACACAGCGGTTAAACGACGGCGATTTGCTTGCGCAGATCGGGCGCGAAAAGGCTTTTCGGGATCATCGCGTGAACGCCGCGCACGATGTCGACGACCTGAGTGACCCGGAAGCTGACCGCGATGCTGCACAGAGCGTAAGCGTCCAGCTTTGAGAGGCTGGTGCGAGCGGCAAGGAAATTAATGGCGTTGCGCGCCGCCAGGGTCATAGCCGCGTTCAGATCTTTGTCCAATCCGAGGATGATCCAGTGCGTGGGAGTTTCGGCGATGGGCCAAGCGAAATTCTTCTGTTTGTGGAGAATTACCTGGATGCGCAATTCCTGCATGCGCGTCTCGAGAGCGCTGAGATTGATTTCGCCATCGCCCTGCGCGGCATGGGAGTCACCTGTAAAAATCAGGGCACCCGGTTTCCAGACCGGAATGAACATCGTGGAGCCTTCGGCCATTTCGCTCAGGTCCGTGTTGCCGGCGTGGGGGCCCGGCGGGACGGAAGTGGTGACACCGGGACTTAGAGGAGGAAAGTAGCCGTCGGGCGGGGCTACGCCAAGGGTGCCCTGGAACGGCTTGAGGGGAACGTGAATGTCCTTGGCAAACTCCCCCGTCATTTTCGGAAGATCGAGATCGAGATACTTCACCTGGCCTTCGGGAAAATCCTGCGGAAGCAAACCGGTTCCGAGGGAGCCGGGATTATTGAAAACTGCGCCCCAGTTGAAGGGAAGAATCCGTTTGTAGCGGACTTCGAGAACATCGCCGGGTTCCGCATTGTTGACGAAGATGGGGCCGATGATCGAGTGCGGGCCTCTTCCGGGATTGCTGACGCGGAGCTTCGCCAATGTTTCAACGGGGACGCCGGGCTGCATCTTGTCTAGGAAATGGGACCACGTGTTGGGAAAGCTGATGGAGTCGCCGGAATCGATCTTGAGGATGGGCGGGAGGGTGGTGTCAAAGACTCCCAAGCGGACGGTTTGATCGTTGGACTCGACGATGTGGACGTGGCCTTCTTCTTCTTTTTTCTGCGTGGCGGCAGAGATGCCGGAATTGGAGGCATTCGCTTCTGTCGAATCTGCCGCGTATGCAAGCTTTGTGAACCACGGTCCGATGGCTGCGAGCGCGCCCATAAAACTGCTTGCGCGGAGCAGTTTGCGGCGCGAACGGCCGCGTGCAGTGAGACAGCCATCGAACTGCGACTGGTTGATCTCGTCCATGTGGAGAAGACGATCGGCGGAGCGATTCGTGAAGGCGGAATCTTTGATATCTTCGCGGAACACGCCTGTTCCTTTTTCGTCGCCGCAGCCGAAGAGGTTGCCGCAGGAGTGGTGGTGCGGTTGGGGCTGGCTTTCTGGGTCTTCGTCGTGACGGTGTGACATTGTCTCCTCCTGAAATCGAATGGCAAAAAGACAAATCTGTTTCGAGCCGTAGGATAAGAATTTCGGAGATTATACTCACAATCGCGGACGCGGCGCTCGATGGAAACCATGAGTCTGAGGAGAGGCGGATCCAACGGGCAGTTCGACCGCTGCAACTACTTCCAAAGTTCTAGGGACTGTTTCCTTTTGTTTAATTCAACATAAAGTGCAAGAATTGCATTTAACGAGAATGAAACTTTCCCTTCGCCAAGTTTTAGCCGAGTCCCACATCTCTGCGGTTGCGATTGCGATTTTGCTGATCTGGTCATTTAATTCAGCGGTTGAAGCTTTATGGGAGCCTGTCTTCGGTCTAGTAAGCTACTTAATCACCGCAATAGCAATCCTTGGTCTTCCGTACATTCCGCCTCAATTTACTTTTTCTCAGCGCGGCATGCTCATAAGGAGTTGTTTTCTTCTGTCCAATGCCTTCATCTGTTTGGCTTCAGCATCGCTTCTGTCCCGTTGGGTTTACGGAAACGGCCTGCTCCGCAGTTTGTGGAAGTACCGCGAACGTTTTGCGAGGAGAAGTCATGCTTGATCGATTAAGGCGGGTACTCGTTGAGAGCTATGTAGGCGCTATCGCGATGGGATGGGTACTCGCCGATTGCATAGCGCACTTCGTGGGTATTTTTAGCGCCCCAATTGCGGGATGGGTTTCGCAAAAGAATTACCACGACTTAACACAAAAAATGACTGAGCCGCAGACCACTGGGTCACTGGCCTTTCCCTTCCAAGACGCGCTGCCCGAGTTGGTTAGGACCGTTTTGTTCCTACTAATTTGGTTTGCGATAGTTCGTTGGCTCTACTATAAGCCTTTCGCACTCGCCTCGCCCCAGCCTGATGCAGATGTAAAGCCGGACGGACAATAATTCGAATACGGATTCTATTTATCGCTGGAAAGTTCGGCGGCGCGTGCGGCCCCCTGCAAAGCGCCGCGGCGGCGAGGCGCATTTGCGAGAGCCGTGTGAAATTCTGTGGCAGCCAGCTCCGGGTGATTCTGTTCCAGGAGCAGATAGCCAAGCTGTTCGCGAGCCGGAAGGATCGGCCCAGGGGTAACGGGGAGCTTTTCGATGCCGTCCTCCTGATCGGCTGCCTCACGGAGCAAGGTTGCGGCTTCCTCGTGTTTGCCGTCGGCTTCGGCGGACCACGCCATAACTTCGCGGAGCAAAATGTGGACCTGAGCAGCCCAATAATCATTGGTGGATTGATAGGTCGATCGATTGGTAGATTGGTTGCCAGAGGCACGAAGCTGGGCTTCGATCTGCCGCAGCCGATTCGCTTCAGTTTGAGCATCTGCGACGCGTCCGGTGCGGCTTAGACCCATCCCCCTAGCCCAGACTGCAATCGCCGCCACATGGGGCGGGACTCCAGGCGGAGAAACGATTTTTGCGGCGCTTGCCCAATCGCCCCTTTCGACGGCGAGGCGAATCGGCATGACTGTGTATGCGTATCCGATCTTGAAATCAGCTACGTCGAGGCCGGACAT
Source organism: uncultured Acidobacteriota bacterium (assembly GCA_963720655.1). Classification (GTDB taxonomy): domain Bacteria; phylum Acidobacteriota; class Terriglobia; order Acidiferrales; family UBA7541; genus Palsa-295. The sequence continues at coordinate 71,585 of CAVRFZ010000005.1, forward strand.
GGCTTGCAAGTGCTGAACCACCTGGTCCGCTTCCGAATCGCGGCCGGTTTGCAGGTAGGCGTAGACGAGATAATCCATGGCGTGAAGCTCTTCTCCCGTGTCGCCCTGCTCGCGCGCCGCTTTCATCGCCGCTAGGTTGGAAGTGACGGAGTCGTCCCAAAGGCCGAGGCGGGTGAATATATGCGAGGGCATGTGCAATGCGTGCGGGGCTGACGGCGCAATCTGGGCATACGCCTTTGCCGCCTGGAGGCCTTTTGGCGCGAGTTCCGCATTGTCGTACGCATGGATCAGGTAATGAGGGATCCCCGGATGCTGAGGGTAGGAGCGATCGAGCGGTTCAAGCAGGGCGGCGGCTTGCTTTTGGTTTGAATGCGTCTTGTCGGTGGGAGAGGCGTTGGCGAGGAGGGCGAGCGCGTAAAACACTTTTGCTTCTACGTCCGCACTGTTTTGTGAAACGAGGGAGCTCATCGCGCGTTCGTAATTCAAGGCGCGCGCGGAATACGGATCGGAGTCAGCATTCTGATATAGCTGGGCCAGAGCTTTTATGAAACTGCGTTCACGCTCGGAGTTCGTACCGAGCTGCTGGGCGCGCTCGATTTCCTTTTGCGCGGTCGAAACTGTCTCGGGGAGGATGGGCGGATCCCAAAGCTGGCGAAAATACGTCATGGCGATTCCCCAATGGGCGATGGCGCAGCGTTCGTCCTGTTGGGCCACGCTTTGAAACGCGTTGCGGGCGTCCGCATAGGCAAAGGAGTGAAGCAGGGCGACAGCTCGGTCGAACTGTTGCTGAACTTCGGGCTGGCAGGAAATGGGAAAAGAGACGACGCCAAGTTTTTCGGGCGCAGCGTGGTTGTGGGCTTCCTGTGCTGCTGAAGATGCGGGAAGAACGAGCAGAAGCGCGAGCAAGAGCCGCGGTGAACGCAACAAGGTGGTCTCCCGAGAATGATTGGAAATCTTGCGACGAATATTACGACGAATGTTGCTCCGGCGCGGAGGAAAATGCCCACAGCTTGATTCGTGCGAGCGACGTTCCTTGACCGATGTGCGGGGGTCGTCTAGACTCATTGTTTCGTTTGGGTGCGCGATTCGTTCTAGTGAGAGAACGGAATTTGCTGGGCGAAAATTGCCGGGCGCGCGGGAAGTAGTACATACAGAGATTGAGCGAAGAGCAGAGGAGATGGATCGTTGCCGAAACGCACTTTTCAGCCGCACGTGCGGCGCCGTCATAAGAAGCATGGATTTCGCGCTCGAATGAAGAGCCAGGGTGGACGGAAGGTACTTGCGACACGCCGCAAGAAGGGGCGCCACAGTCTTACGCGCGTCTGACACGCCGCGGCATGATTTTCCCCGCAGCGCTCGCCTGGTGCGCCGGTCGGAGTATGACGCGGTGTATCGCGAAGGCCGCCGCCGGACGAGCCGAGAATTTGCCGTTTTTCTTCGCGCCAATGGCCTCGATGAAAGCCGGTTCGGATGGAGCATCAAGAAAGCGCTGGGGAGCGCGGTAAAGCGTAACCGCATCCGCCGGCGAATCCGCGAAATCGTACGACTGCACCGACAGGAGATTTCTCCAGGATGGGACATAGTGATTCATCCGCGCACGTCAGTGGCGACGGCGGAGTTTGCCGTGGTGACGAGCGAATTGCTGAAGCTGCTGCCGAAGCGCGACGCGACGACTTGAAGAAAGATTCTCTGCGAGAGACCCTGCGTTCGGCCGGGAAATGGATTTTGCTGCTGTTCGTCCGTATTTATCAGGTTTTTCTTTCGCCATTTTTTGGCGGCGCCTGCAAGTTTTATCCCTCCTGTTCGAGATATGGATATGAAGCGATTGCGAAGCATGGGGCCTGGCGCGGGAGTGTGATGGCGGCGAAGCGATTGTTGCGCTGCCGGCCGTTTACGAAGGGCGGATTTGATCCTGTGCCGGATATTGAGGAATTGACGGAGCGGCGCGCGAAAAAGTGCGCCACCCTCGCGGGAAATGCCGAGAGGAAAGGGTTCGCGCAGTGACGGAAATGAACGATCAGATTCGCGCGGTGGTTTTTATTCTGCTCGCGCTTCTGATTCTTTTTACGTGGGGACATTTTTTCAAGCCGCCTGCTCCGGCTCCTGCGCCAACAGGATCGGCGATTTCACAAGGCGGTACGAGCCCTGCTCCGTCGGGACAGCCTGCGGCGACCATCCTTCGAGATTCCGCGGCGGCTGCCGAGAAAAAGACCGCATCGGCCGCTGCGATTCAAGCGGCGGAAGAAAAGACGATCGTGGTGGAAAGCCCGCTGTATCGCGTGGAGTTTTCGAATCGCGGCGGCGTGGTGCGGAGTTGGAAGCTCAAGAAATATTTGACGGATCAGAAGCCGCCGCGGCCGCTGGATCTTGTGAATGCGGACGCGTCGAAGCAACTGGGCTGGCCTTTCTCGCTGGTTCTTTCGGACAAGCAACTTGAAGCGCAGGTGAATGCAGCGCTGTATGAGGTGACGCCGGCTGCGACGGGAGCAAGCGCGGATTTGCAGGCGCCGACCGAGGTCATGTTCCACTGGAGCGACGGCCACGCGGACGTGCTGAAAAAACTTTCGTTCACGCCGGATTATGAGTTGACCGTGGAGTGCGCGGTGACGGTGGATGGCAAAGCCGTTTCCGTGGCGCTCGCGTGGCGCGGCGGTTTCGGCGATAAAGAGGTATACAACGCAGCGCAACTGGTGAACGTTTTCTACAAGCAGAACAACAAGCTGAATCTGCTGCAGTACAAGAAGCTCGGCGTATCGGGGAACCAGTCAGAGGCTGCAGTGCAAAGCGGGCCGCTGGAATATCTGGGCATTGAGGATCAGTTCTTCACAGCCGCTTTTCTTCCGGACGGCACCAACCTTTCGCTGTGGCACTGGATGCAAACGCACGACGTGCAGGCCGACGGAAAAACTGTGGCCGAGCCCGAAGCAGAAATGGCGGCGGGAACCGCGGAACCGGCGGCTTTGAAGACGCGCGTGTTCGTGGGACCGAAGGATTTGACGCTGCTGAGCAAAGTGCAGCCGCCACTCGAGGAGTTGGTGCAGTTTGGATGGACCGGAATCATCGCCAAGCCGATTTTCGAGATTCTGAAATGGATTTACCGGTTTGTTCCGAACTACGGATGGGCGATCGTGATTTTGACGCTCATCATCAATATGGCGATATTTCCGTTGAAGATGAAGAGCTGGCGCTCGATGCAGAAAATGCAGAAGGTGGCGCCGGAAGTGCGCCAGATTCAGGACCGCTACAAGAAATATTCGATGAGCGATCCGCGCAAGAAAAAGATGAACGAAGAAGTGATGGCGGTGTATTCGCGCGAGGGCATCAATCCGATGGGAAGCTGTATCCCGATGCTTTTCCAGATGCCGATCTGGTGGGCGCTTTGGCGAGTGCTGAATGGCGCGATTGAATTGCGGCATGCGCCGTGGATTGGCTGGATCCACGATCTTTCGGCGAAGGATCCTTATTATATTTTGCCGATTGCGATGACGATTACGATGTACCTGACGACGAAGATGACGCCGCAGACGACGACCGATCCTTCGCAGCAGAAGATGATGCAGTACATGCCGCTTTTTATGGGTGTGATTTTCTTCCGGTTGTCGAGCGGGCTGAATCTGTATATGTTTACGAGCAACCTGGTCGGCATGGGGCAGCAGTATTATTTGAATCGCACGGAGCCGCTGCCGTCGAGAAGCAAATTCAAGAAGAAAAACGAATGAACGAAGGGCGAGGGCGCATTCCGGCCGGGAAACGGCCGCCGATGAAAGAGAAGCCACGCGAGGAAGCGCATTTTGACCGGGCGCACGCGGTGGAAGAGCTGAAGCGTTATCTGGACGTGTGCGTGCGCGGGATGGGGCTGGAACTCGAGTATGAGATTTCCTCGGGAGGCGCTGACGCACAGGGGGACGGCGGGGCGCAGGCTGGGGACGTGGTGGTGGCGTTTCGCGGCGCGGATGAAGGATTGCTGCTTGAACATAATGCCGAGTTGCTGCTCGCGCTGGAACATGTGGGGCATCGCTGGCTGCGGCTGGATCCGCGACTGCACGATCACGTGCGGTTCGATTGCGGGGACTATCGGACGACGCGGCTCGACGAATTAAAATTGTCGGCGCGTGTGGCGGCGCAGCGCGTGCGCGAGACGGGGCAGCCTTTCCGATTCAATCCGATGTCGTCGCGTGATCGGCGTTTGATTCATCTGGAATTGAATGGCGCGGCCGGAGTGCGGACGATGAGCGAAGGCTCCGGGGATCATCGGCAGCTTGTGATTTATCCTGCGAATAGCACGAACAAGAGGTAGTTTTGCCGCTTAGTCGTTTCCCGCCACAGAGCCACAGAGGCACTGAGACACGGAGCAAAGACGCGGGGGAATCTATACTTCTACTGTGTAGCCCTTTTTCCCTACGTTGAGAGCTTTCGTTGCGCCGAGACGGTCGCCGCGGCCGGCGCATTCGTGGATGTGGCCGCAGAAAAGGTAGAGCGGCTGGACGCGATCGACCCATTCGCGCAGCGTGGGGCTGCCTGCATGTTTTCCGGCGGCAAATTCGTCGAGGCGCGTTCCTTGCGGTGGAAAGTGTACGACGAGATAGAGCGGCTTCAAGTTGTCGAACGGCGCGAGTGCTTTTGCGATTTCCTCTTCTGTGTATTCTCCCGGCGTGTTGAAGGGCGTAATGTTGCTGTAGCCGAGGCCGGCCCATTGCGTGGCGCCGCGTTCGGATTTCAGGGCGCGGATTTGGCGATGAAAGTCGAAGAAACCGAAGCGCTCGCAAAAGGCGCGGGTGTCGTCGTGGCTTTCGTGATTTCCCGGCAGGACCCACACTTTTTCGCCGAGCGGTTTCATGATTTCGCCGCAGCGGTCGAGACCTTTGCCGAATGTGGAAAGATCTCCTGCTGCGATGTAAACGTCCGCAGGTTGAGCGATTATCTTTTCGAGCGCGCCTGTATCGCCGTGGATATCGCTGAAGATCGAAACCTTCACGGCGCCACCGCGTGATGGGGAATGCGCGTTAAATTTTCCATGAACATTCCGTTCTGTTCCCAGCCTTCCTCCACCACTTTACCACCGGAATCAAATACGACGACGTAGGTGAAAGGTTGCGGCCGACGGCGCTTGGGATTCACGAAGCGATTTTCGCCGAATTCGATGATGTGCAAGCCTTCTTCCGCGGTGCTGCGAATCACGGGAAAGCGCGCGAAGCCCCAGTACGTCTTTACTTCCGGAAGCTGCAATGCTTCGTTTACGTATTGGTCGGGTGGCGAATCGGCGGTGAACGTGAACGGTTGCGGATGAAGATGGCGGAGATCGAAGCGCGATTGGTAGACGCCGTTGGCCGAGCGAATCACGCCGCCCCAGCTCAGCCACGAGGGCGGAAGCGGGAGCGCGCCCATGCGCTCTACTTCGATGTGATTTTCGGCTGCGAAGGATTTTACCTGGGCCATTACAAGATGATGGGCGGTCCAGCAGAGGGCGATGTAAACAAACATCGCGTAAATTCCGCCGCGGCACCACGCTGAACGCCTTAGACGAAAGCCCCAATCGCCGAGCGCAGGAAGAAAAAACAATGCGCCGATGACAAAAATCGCAACGACAAGCACCCAGACGTGGAACGGGTAACCCACACCGCTGGCCAGAACCCAACTCGCGATACCTGCCAGAGTGAAAAGAATCCACATCTTCACAGCGCGCACACGGCTATCGGCGCGGTCGCTGTAAATCCAGGCAATGATTTGCGGCAACAGCACGATTGACGTGAACGCGAGGTCGATGATGAAGAGCAGATCCCAGGCGACTCGCTGTTGGGAGATGGGCGTGAGCATTCGCGTGCCGAATGAGGTCATACCGTCGAGAAGAATGTGGCTGGCGATGCCGACGCCGTAAATTAACGTGAGCACGCCGAAGGAAGGCGCTTCGATTTTCAAGCGGCGCGCGGCCCAGCGCGTAAGCCAGGCGAGGATCGCCGCGAAAAACGGAAGGCCTACGAAGGAGTGCGTGATGCCCCGATGATATTTAATAATTGCGAGCGGATCGCGGGAGATTGCGTCGGCGACCGTGTCGATATCCGGGAAAACGGCGCCGAGCGTTGCAGCGAAAATCGCGACGCGGCCGTTGCGGTCGGAGAAATAGCCCTTACCAAGAAGCGCGCCGGTGATGCCGTGGGTTACGGGATCCATTTACGGGTGGAAGAGCAGAAATTGTACACGATTGGGCGAAAGCTCAAAAAATCTCGATGAGCGGGTGGCGCTTGGGAACCACTTCACCGATGATTCGAGCGGGAATGCCTCGCCGTTCCATTGCTGCGCGCGCGGAGTTGGCGGCGTCCGGAGTTAGCGCGACGAGCAAGCCGCCGGACGTCTGCGGATCGAACAGCAACGCGCGGAATTCGTCGGTGACGCTATCGGTGAATTCGACACAGCTTTCCACGAATTCGCGATTGTTTTTCATGCCCCCGGAGAAAAAGCCGGCGCGAGCTGCCTCGATTGCACCCGGCAGATACTCGATGCGTTCATGGTCAATTTTCAGGGATACGCCGCTGCCGATGGCCATTTCGCGCGCGTGACCGAGGACGCCAAAGCCGGTGACGTCCGTTACTGCGTGAATAGGCTTTTCGGAAGTTGCAGCGTCGTCGATTTCATGTAACGCTTCGGCGGCTTCGCGATTCAGGCGGGTCATGGATGCGGTGGACGCCGCGATCCAAGACGGCTCCGCCTTGCCTTGTTTCAGAGCTGTGGAGATGACACCCGTCCCGATGGCCTTGGTGAAGAGGAGGACGTCACCGGGCTTTGCGCCTACGTTCTTCCAGATGTGATTGGGATTAATCACACCTGTGACGGCGTAGCCGAACTTCAATTCGTCGTCGCGAATCGAATGGCCGCCGACGACCGTGCATTTAGCCTCCATCATTTTCGAAAGGCCGCCGCGCAAAATCTCTTCGAGAATTTCGGGTGGGCTGGCGGTGGGAAACGCAACGATCGTCAGCGCCGAAATCGGCCGGCCTCCCATGGCGTAGATATCGCTGAGAGCATTTGCCGCGGTGACCTGGCCGAATAGAGCGGGGTCGTCGACGATGGGCGTGAAAAAATCTACGGTCTGGACAATGGCAAGGTCGTCCATAAGGCGGTATACGGCCGCGTCGTCACTGGTTTCGAAGCCGACGATTACATTTGGATCGGTTTGCACGGGAAGGCGCTTAAGCACGGCATCGAGGATGCTGGGGCTGAGTTTGGCCGCACAGCCAGCGGCTTTCGCCGTGGTGGTCAATCGAACTGCTTCCGTCAATTCTGCCTCCGGGACCGCGAACTGTGATTATAGCGCCTTGGGAGGCGCCGGTGAGGAACCTTCAGTTCAGCGATTCAGGCAGGAGTGCCGGCTCGCAATTCAGGCTTGCGCCGCAGCTGAACGTATGGGGATTGTGATGGTTTTTGGCGATTCGGTCTTGGCTTGAGTTGCTGTGAGCATGTGGCATCGGCCATCGAAAACGGCTCCCGGCTCGATAATCAGGCAGGGTGTGTGAATCTCGGCGATGACGATGGCGCCGGTTTGAATTTCGACTTTCCCCTTCGCGTTGATAATCCCATCAAAGCGGCCGCCGATGGTGACAACATTCCCCTCTATTGTGCCTTCCATCGAGGAATGCTCGCCGAGGATGAGGGTTCCCGTGGATATGAGCGTCCCCTTGATGGCAGCGTCGAGTCGGAAAGTTCCAGGCACCTCGAGCTTGCCATCGAAGCGAACGCCTTCTTCAAGGAAGCCGGTCCACTCGCCGGAGTCCTGGGGTTTTCGATCAAACCATGAAAGGGCCACCGAAATATCTCCTACATATATAGCTATTATTTAGAGATCAGCTGATCATACAAGCGGTTCAAGTCACTATCATTATAGTATTCAAAAACTAGTCTACCAGGATGTCCCGCCAGCCCGGGATGAACAGAAACGCGTGTGCCGTAAACCCGTTGAAGCTCCTCGATGGCTGCTTTGACATTCGCATCCTGTTGAACGGGAGTGCGCTCGGCTTTCGGCTTTGCGAGGCGACCAGCCAGGCGTTCTACTTGGCGAACCGTCATACCGCCGCGAGCGATTCGGCGAGAGAGTTCGAGGCGTTCCTGCGTATCGGCGATGGCTAGCAAGGCACGGCCGTGGCCCGCGGTGAGAAGTCCCTCCTCCAAGAGGTTCTGTATAGGCTGATCGAGTTTCAGTAAGCGGACCGAATTGGCAATGGTGGCGCGATCTTTACCGGTGCGCTCGGCGACTTTTTCTTGCGTGAGGTTGAATTCCTCCGTGAGGCGCTGGAACGCCCGAGCCTGCTCAATTGGGTTGAGATCTTCGCGTTGGAGGTTCTCAACAAGCGTCATCTCGAGCGCCATTTCTTCAGGGACGTCGCGCACTACGACGGGGACGCGTTGGATCGCAGCACGTTGTGCGGCACGCCAGCGGCGCTCGCCCGCAATCAACTGGTAGCGATTGTTAATCCGGCGAACGACGAGCGGCTGGACGATACCGCTCGAAATGATCGAGCGGGCCAGCTCTTCGAGAGCTTCTTCTCGGAAGCGCGTTCGCGGCTGGTAGGGGCTCGGGTCGATCAGGTCTATGTCGACGTGGAAGAGCCCGTCACTCTGCGGGCTCGCCGGGGTCGCTGTCACTGCCGGTGTGCTTGCCGGCGCTTGTGTCGGTGGGTGCGAGAGGGCCGGGGCTGTCGCCGCTGCTGCTCCCGGTCCCGCAGCTGCCGGCGCCTGCGGCAGCTGCTGCGGTTGCTGCGATGGCGGTTGGGGCGGCTCCGGCTCCCGAATTAGTGCGCCCAGTCCCCTGCCCAGAGCGTTTCTCGGCATTCGCGATAACCTCCTTAGCTAACTGAATGTAGCTCTCTGCACCTTTACTATGTATGTCGTAGAATATGACAGGCTTCCCATGGCTCGGGGCTTCCGCTAGGCGAACATTTCTTGGGATGACGGACTCGAAGACCTGGGATCCGAAGAAGCTTCTCAGATCGGCTGCTACCTGCTTCGAGAGGGTAGTGCGGTCGTCGTACATCGTCAGCAAGATACCTTCGATCGCGAGCGCCGGGTTGATGGTGCGGCGGAGGCGCATGAGCGTGTCCAGGAGTTCGGAGACACCCTCGAGCGCGAGGTATTCGCACTGTATGGGGACTAGGACAGAATCAGCAGCGGCCAGGGCGTTCAAGGTTAGAAGATCTAGGGCGGGAGGGGAATCGATCAGGATGAATTCGTATTTGTCCTGGACCTGCTTCAGGACTTCTTTTAGCCGGAACTCACGCTCATCGGCTGATACGAGTTCTACGGCCGCGCCTGCGAGATTCTTGTCGGAAGGGACGATATCGAGAAACTCCACCTGGGTGTGAAGAACGATGCGCTCGAGAGGCTCGTTGAGAATAAGCGGTTGATAGAGAGTGCGTCTGGCGGGGTCTTTCGGGAAGCCCAAAGCGCTGGTGGTGTTGCCTTGTGGATCGCAATCGATCACCAAGGTGCGCTTCTCGGCGACGGCTAGCGAGGCTCCCAGATTCACGGCTGTGGTGGTCTTTCCTACTCCGCCTTTTTGATTTGAGACCGCGATTATGCGCGCCAACTCTGGGCTCCCGGAAGTGTCGAAGCTGGAATTTACAGAAAGTTTTTTTCGGATGCAATATGTTTCACGTGAAACAAATGCGAAAGTGGCGATGAAGGGTGGATTGTTCCACGTGGAACACAAATTCAGTCCCATTCTATTTTCGCGGGGCGCCGGCAAGGATAAACCGCCGGTCCGTCTGGGGAATCCTTATCTGCGTGTTCCACTCGAAGCGCGTATCCGTGGAGATTTTCTTCGCATCGTCGTCGCCTAGCCACAGGATCAGTTTTCCGGCTGGTGTGAGCTTGGTTCCGGCCCATTCAATAAGTTCATCAAATCGACCGAGAGCGCGGGCGGTTATAATCTCGAATCGCTCGTTGGAGGATTGAAGCTCGGATGTCCTACCGCGGACTGCGGTCGCGTTACTTAGGCCGAGCTGGCGAATCACTTCGTTGAGAAATGCAAATTTCTTTGCATTTGGCTCGATTAGCGTGACATCCAGGGACGGTCTTGCCATGGCAAGAGGTATACCCGGGAAGCCGGCACCGGATCCAACGTCGGCGAGCCGACTTTTTTCCACAGGGAGCATCGGTAGCGCAAATAGGCTTTCGCCGAAATGGAAGGCTAAAATCTCCTCTACCTTGGTTACGGTAGTTAGCGAGATGGTTTTATTCCACTTCAGAAGCAATTCGATGTAGGTCCTTATCCCGACCGTCAGATTAGGCAGAACGCCGTAAGGCTTAAGAGCTTCGTTGATTTGCGCGTCCGTTAAGGAGAGCATCAGAGGGTTCTCGTAAATTTAAGCCGTCCCTTCTTCTAGATTTTGGCATTGCCGGAGCGCTCCATGAATGTGACGAGGAGCTAAGAAGCCGATTGATAGGTCTGCGACGAAATGAGCGGCGATCGTCGGGACAAGGCTGCCGCTCCAAGCCCGGACCGCGGAAAAGAGGAGCCCCACGGCAAACGTCGAGATCAGGCCTCGTCTTCCTTGGTAGAGGTGAGCAAACGAAAACAGCAACGCCGATCCGAAAATGCCGGCGAGCAAGAGTCGCGACCAATCTTGAAAGACATACTGAACAAAGCCTCGGTACACGAACTCCTCGCAGATTGCGACGGTGGCGACTAGGGCAAGGAAGGTGAGGCGCTCGATACCGTCTCGCGGAAAAACCTTCAGAGCTAGCTGGACAGTCTCGGAGCGAAATGCGCTTGGATCGGACTTAATTCTGCGAACGCTGGCGATCTGATTTGACAAGAGCAGTAAGCTTAATACTACAGACGTAGCAATTACTAAATAACCATGACCAAGGGTGATTCCGAGTTGCGCGGGCGCAATACCATGGCGAATCGTGCGCCAAAGTATCAAAGCGGAAGCTAGCCATTGGAAGGCAATTGTCGATGCGTAAATCGAGAGGCGATCTAATTTCGTCGTGTCGGGAAGTGCGAGCAAAGCGCGTACGCGCCGCCGCCCCATCACGGGGACGACAAAGGCGAGGACGCCGATGATGAGGGCAAAGTCCCAGTGCAACGTTAAGCCACCTTAGTGCGGTTCACTATCAATCGAGTTCTGACGCTCTACCGATCGTTCAGTGCAGGTGCCAGCAAATGATTGTACATCGCCTCAAAAACAGAGACGCGGCGCAGTTAAAAAATTTGTGGAGGCCGCTGCGAATGAATTGGGACGGCGTGTTGACACTGACGGAGCGAACGCCGTATGGTTCTGGTTTGGAAATTCTCGGGTCATTTCGAAGAGCTGAATGAAAATTCTTGTCATCGGCGGTGGGGGACGCGAGCATGCGCTGGTGTGGAAGCTTGCGCAATCGCCGAGCGTGGAAAAAGTCTGGTGCGCGCCCGGAAACGGCGGGATCGCTAGCGACGCAGAATGCTTTCCACTTGATTTAAGCGACGTACGAGCTGCGTCCGATCTTGCTGCGAAGCTCGGCGCGGATTTGACGATCGTTGGTCCTGAGATTCCGTTGGTTGCCGGCATCGCCGACGAATTTGCCGCGCGCGGGCTCACGCTGCTCGGGCCTTCAAAGGTGGCTGCGCAGCTCGAGGGCAGCAAGATTTTTGCGAAGAAATTTATGGAGCGGCATGGAATTCCTACCGCCGCGGTGTATGGAATTTACGAGCAGGCCGTTGATGTCTACACCGATCTTTGTTCCGTGGATTGGCCCCTGGTGATTAAGGCCGATGGGTTGGCCGCGGGGAAAGGGGTTCTGGTGACGTCGTCTCCCGATGAGGCGACAGCCTTTATCGATCGGGTGATGGAGCGCAAGGAATTCGGAGATGCGGGGCGGCGAGTGCTGCTGGAGGAAGGGCTTCAGGGCGACGAGCTGTCGTTCATCATTTTGACCGATGGCAAGAATTTTGTACGCATGGCGCCGACGCGCGATTACAAACGCGCCTATGACGGGGACAAGGGGCCGAATACTGGCGGGATGGGTGCGTATTCGACGGACGACCTCCTGCCGGCAGAACTCGAGAAGCAGATTGTCGAAACAATCGTGCGGCCGACGCTGGCTGGACTTGAGAAAGATGGCCTGCCATATCGGGGGTTCTTGTATTTCGGGCTGATGCTCACCCGGCAGGGGCCGAAAGTGCTCGAGTTCAATTGCCGGCTTGGAGACCCCGAGACGCAGGCGATTATGATGCGGGCGGATTTTGATTTCGCGCAAGCTTGTATGGCGGCTGCGCGGGGCGAGCTCGCCAACGTCCAGACAAACTGGGCACCGGCTTCGAGCATTTGCGTTGTGCTGACTTCGAGGGGTTATCCTGAAAAGCCGGAGGTAGGACAAGAGATCTCGGGACTCGATGCGAAGGGACGGGTTAGCGCCCACGGAAAAGGGTTCCACGCCGGTGTACGCCACGAGGGGACGAAATACTACACGGGTGGTGGTAGGGTACTCGGTGTATCGGCTTCGGATCAAAACCTAGTTTCGTGTCGTAGTTCTGTGTACTCGCTGTGTAGTAGTGTTAGATTTGATGGGCAGCACTATCGGAGTGATGTAGGAGCGCCTACCAAGGTGAGCGCTCAAGCGGTTGCCGAGGCGCGGAATGCCTGAAGTAGTGAACTTGTTCTTGTGCGTGGTGCACCGGTTTCCGATGAAGGAGGTCGAGGAGGCAGAGGCTGTTCAGGACAAGGGGTTCAAAGGATGCATTCATGGGCGTCCTGGCAGCAAGCGCCAGATTTCGCTAATGGATGTGGAGACGTTGGAGAGGCTGGGTATACCACGCGGCGCCGTGAAGGAAAACATCGCAACCCGCGGATTGGATTTGCAGCGTTTGGTGGTGGGCCAGCGCCTGCGGATTGGCGGCAGTCTGTTGGAGATAACGCTGCCGTGCGAACCGTGCTCGAGGATGGATGAGATCCGTCAAGGGCTGCAGGAAGAATTGCGCGGGCAGCGTGGTTGGTTGTGCCGGGTGGTGGAGGGCGGGACAATTCGGCGCGGTGACCTGATCGAGGTTTCGGCAGTTGTTCCGGCCGTTGTTCCGGAAACTGCACAACAGGAGGTTTCAGGGTGACGGCTAGCGAAGGCGCTTTGGGCGTGAGGGTTGGGATTCTGATGGGATCGGATACAGACCTGCCGGTGATGAGCGAAGCCGGCAAGACGCTCGAGAAGTTTGGGATCCGCTATGAGATGGAAGTGGTATCGGCGCACCGGACGCCCGCGCGGGCGCACGAATATGCGACGTCTGCGACGGGGCGTGGGGTGAAGGTGCTGATCGTGGGTGCTGGTGCGGCGGCACATCTTGCTGGCGTAATTGCAGCAAATACGACGCTACCTGTAATCGGCGTGCCGCTCGCTACGAGCGCACTCAACGGGCTCGATGCGCTGCTGGCGACCGTGCAGATGCCGGGTGGAATTCCAGTAGCGACGATGGCGATCGACAGGGCGGGAGCAGTTAACGCGGCGATTTTTGCCGCCGAGATTCTAGGTTTGGCGGACGCCGAAATAGCGCGCCGGCTCGTAGCGCACAAGGAAGATTTGGTTCGCGGGGTTGCGGAAAAGAACGCAAAACTACAGGAACAATTGAAGCAAAGGAAATAAGCGCACCACTGGCAGTCACTTTCTTCCGTAAAGGCACCCTTCCGTAAGCACCGCAAATCCCAATTAATTTCCAGACGGCTTGAGAAGCGTTGGCGCACCCGCCGGACGCTCCTTCTGCTGGAGGGCGGGTTTTGGTTCGTTGGGTGGCTGCAATATCCATGCGAAGCCGGTTTGAAAACCAATCGTGGCCACGGTTTCGCGGGCCTTTGGCGGAGAGATGGCATTAAGCGCGGCGCGAAGAAACTGCGTTGCGTCAGCGGGCGCCACTTTATTGCTGATTCCTTTGAGAAGCATGGAAGCTACCGAGGCCATCACAGGATCGGAATTGGAGAGCTTTTCGAGGCGGGGGTCCTCTTGACGCAGCATCTCAAGGAGGGTCGGTTTAGTCAGGCTCGGTGGATAGTCAAATTCGAGTAGCGTGTGTGGTTGATTCTTTTCCGGGGGCCAGTCCTGAAGGTACCGTGGGCGGGGTATACGCGTCTCCCAAAAATCGCCCCGTTGCGGAAACTGCTCAATCGAATAGTCCACGTGCCACACTTCGGGGCCGTAACCGGGGATGAAGTCGGCAATCACTAATTCGACGAGCGGTTCGCCCTCCGCCAAATCCATCTTGGCGTGAAGACTTTTCACCACTTCGTTCAGTCGGTCGTTCAATCCCTCGCCGACGAACTCGATGTCCGTGGCCTCGCTACCCTCCTCGCCTGCCTGCAGTCTCGGCCCTTGCGGTTTCACGCGGCCGTGAAGACGCGGGAGGTCGTGGTCAAGTCGAGCGATCTGGATGTTCGATGATGGCGAAAACCAGTCGACCGCGCCCAGAATCACGCCGGCACGCTCGCCGGAAAGAGGAACCGGAACGGGTGGGTGCGTTTGGGCCTCGAAAGGATTTTCGACAGTAGCGATTAAGATGGCGTCTTTAACAACTGCAACCACGACGCGTCCGGCAGCGAGATTAGCGACGACTTCTTCGCCCGGCTGATCGGACGCGTTCTGAGCGAGGGCACGAGTTTGGTGGGGAGACCAGGAAACAACAGCAAGACCGGCGACAAGGATGAGCACGAAGATTCGACGCAGCGAAACGAGAGGCGCGCGACGGAGACGGAGCGGCACGAAGATTAGTCTCCCGAGACGGATGCGATTTCTTTGCGCGCAATGGCTTGCACAGCGGTGATGGCGATAACCTTCGCAATGTCTTCTGAGGAGCAACCGCGCGATAGATCGTTCGCTGGGCGTGCAAGGCCCTGAAGAATTGGACCGAGAGCTTCGGCGCCCGCGAGGCGCTCGACGAGTTTATAGGCGATGTTTCCGGAATTGAGATCGGGAAAGATCAAAACATTCGCGCGGCCAGCGACAGGCGACCCAGGGGCTTTGCTTGCGCCTATAGCGGCGACGAGCGCGGCATCGGCTTGCAGTTCGCCGTCGATTGCAAGGTCTGGCTGGCGGGCTTTCACGATACGCAACGCCTCGCGGATCTTTTCGACGTGAGCGTGCGAGGCAGAGCCTTTGGTCGAAAATGAGAGAAGCGCGACGCGTGGTTCGGTTTCGAGGAAAACACGGGCATTTTCGGCTGTGGCGAGTGCGATTTCCGCGAGCTCCTGCGCCGTAGGGTCAGGAACCACGGCGCAATCGGCAAAAAGCAGGGCTCCTTTTTCGCCGAAGGCTGTGCGATTGCGTTCCGGCGCGATCATCAGGAAGAAACTCGACATAAGGCGCGCATCCGGGGCCAACCCAATCGAATGCAGTGCCGCGCGAACCGTGTCCGATGTTGAGTTCGCGGCGCCGCCAACGGTCGAGTCAGAATCGCCCGCCGCTACACTCAGCGCCGCGAAATAGAGCGGTTTGCGCGCAAATTCTTGAGCTTCTTCGTGCGTAGGGCCGCGAGCGTGCCGGCGTTCGAAATAGATTTCTGCATAGGAATTAACGCGGGGACTCGATAGCGGATCGACAATTTGTATACCGTCGAGCTGTAAGCCCGCCCTATCGGCTGCGGCGCGAATATTGACCGCGCGGCCCAGGAGCGTGATTTGTGCATAACGCTCGGCCGTCACTTGAACGGCGGCGCGGATTACGCGCTCGTCTTCGCCTTCCGGCAGGACGATGCGCTGCGGATAAGCCCGCGCTTTGCTCTTGAGCCTGTCGAGCAAGTTCATTCAAGTGAACTTATCATAGATTGGACAGTGATAGGACGCGCGATGGAGGCGTCGGGAACGATGTGGAACGAGCTTCACTGCCCTATTTGTTCCGAGTTCTAGTAAAATTGGTGCGTCTGCAAAGGACCAATGGCAAATCGAAAATGAGCATTCTGGATGCGATTACGGGCGGGCTGAGGTCTCCGGACCGGATCCGGCACAACGGCAAGCGGCTGTCAGACATCCTCGCTGCACACGCAAAGTTCGTGCGCGGTGACGAGTCCGGTGTTCGCGCGGACCTTGCCGGCGCGGATTTATCTCGTGCGGACCTGCACAAGATGAATCTCGCCTATGTAAATCTGCAAGGCGCAAACCTAACCCGCGCCAATCTTCGCGACGCGAAGCTGGCGTCTGTTGACTTCGGCAAAGCGAAACTGCATCGCGCCGACTTGCGGAAGGCGGACCTCACGGAAGCGAATCTGAGTGGAGCGGACCTCTCTGAGGCACAGGTGGGCGGAGCGGAGCTTTTTCGCGCCGATCTTCGCCATGCGAATCTGCACCGCGCAAATTTTGGAGCGACGAATTTTCGCCAAGCCGAAATAGGCGGAGCGAATTTCGAAGGCGCAATTCTACAAACGACGATTTTGCGCGAGACCAATCTCGACGGCGTCGATCTTTCGGGCGTTGACCTCACGACCACGCTGCTGCCACCTGGTTACAAGCGCTCAGGCGCTGCAAGCGGTTAGGGGTTTCGATGCCCGTGCAGCCGAAGCGACCTGGCAGAACCCAGGCTTCTTGGATTCAGGTGGAAGATTACCGCCTGCCGGGAGGATGGGTGGGACGCGAGCAAGTGGCTTCGCGCTCGCGCGGTTATTGCGAACTCCTCGAGAAGGGGCAGATCGTTTTTTTTCGGTCCCTTCCTTTTCGTTTCCCGATTGAGGATCAGGAGTTTCTTCTGGCGCAGCAATGGACCGAGTTGCGGTTGCACAAGAATGTGTCTTACCGACCGTCCGAGGACGTCCTTCGCGGCGTTTCAGGCGACGCGCGGACGATTGAGCGAATTCACACGATCATGCGCAACTACAGCGCGCAGGTGATCGAGTTCCTCACGAAATTCCTGGCTCCTTACGCGACGAAGTGGAACCTCGATTTTTGCAGTTTTCGCCCAATCGAGGAAGAGGGGCGGGATCTTCCCATCCACAAACGAAACGATCTTCTGCATGTGGATGCGTTTCCGAGCCGGCCGACGCGTGGCGGAAGAATTTTGCGGGTTTTCACGAATCTCAACCCCAAGCGCCCGCGCGTTTGGAACACGACGGAAGGGTTTGAATCACTCGCGCGCCAGTTTGCCAACGATGCGGGGCTAGGACAAATTGCCGAGGGCGATACTGTGATCAGCCGCACGGTGCAAACCTGGGGCGAAAAGCTAGGCTTTCGCGGGATGGGCCGGACTCCTTACGACATGTTTATGCTGCGCTTTCACGATTATCTGAAAGAAAATGCGAAATTCCAGGAAGAGTGCCCGAAATTCCGGCTGGAATTTCCGCCTCTCGCCACATGGCTCGTTTTTACGGATTGCGTGGCGCACGCGGTAATCTCCGGCCAGTACGCCATCGAACAGACTCTCCTGATTCCCCCGCAAGCGCTGGTCGCTCCGAATGCAGCGCCCTACCGGATTCTCGAGAATCTGGCTGGACACCCGCTCGTAACGTAACGAAGGCCGTGGCTCTGTTGGCTCCGGCGTTCCTCGAAACTTGGGGTTGACTTAGCAGCGTTCTCGGATTATTAATCTGTTTTTCCACTCGGGTTAACCCAGCCCATCTCGAATCGGCCTAGAAGGAACACATCTTTCTTTAGGAGGGGTATCCTTGCGAACTACGAGTCACCTTGCAAAGACATTCGTGTGCCTACTTCGTTCCTCGATCGTCCATTTTTCCGCCACGCTGCGCCAGACTTTGGCCGTCGTTGTGGCAATCACGTTTATTTTTGCGCCGATCGGAGGCGCTATATTTCCCATTGCGACGGAAGCCAAGACGCTGCCCGCTTCAGGCGCCGGCAGCTCTGGTTCGACCAACGGTTGTGAACTGAATTCCGCGCGAGGGCAGATCCAGCACGTGGTTTATATTCAGTTCGATAACGTTCACTTCACCCGTGACAATCCAAACGTTCCTTCCGATTTGGAGCAGATGCCGAACCTGCTGAATTTCATCACGAATAATGGCGTGTTGATGACGAATCACCACACCCCGCTGAAGTCGCATACGGCGGACGACATCATCACGTCGCTGACGGGCGTCTACCCCGACAAACATGGCCAGCCTGTTGCGAATGCGTTTGGATGGTTTACTCCTCCGGGGAGCGCATTTTTCGACGGCTTTGCTGCTTCGTTTCAGTACTGGACCGATATCGTCAATGCCACGACGGATCCCACTTTCTTCATGATCACCAAGGATGGAAAGAATGCTCCGGCGCCTTGGGTTCCGTGGACTCGCGCGGGGTGCAACGTGGGAGCCGTGTCGATTGCTAACATGGAACTCGAAAATGTTGCGGGAGACCTGCAGAGCGTTTTTGGATCTGACCCCACCGAGCTAGCAGCGGCCCAGGCCGAGGCGAAGGCAAATCACAACATGGCAGTGGCCGATTTCGAAGGAATCGCGATTCATTGTGCGGCTGGAAACGCTGTATGCTCCACCGCCAACCATGGCGAGCCGGACATCCTGCCACAAGAGCCGAACAGTTACAGCGGGTTCAATGCGCTTTACGGTCACAAATTTGTGGCTCCGGTCATCAGTCCCGGCGGTCCGTTGAATGATCTGGATGGCAACCTCATAACAGACACCCATGGCAACACCGGCTTCCCAGGATTTTCCGGCATTTCTGCGGCTCAGACGCTTTCGTATGTCGCAGCGATGCAAGAAAACGGCGTGCCGGTTACCTACGCTTACATTTCGGACGCGCACGACAACCACGCTCACGATATCGCTACTGCACCGGCGGCCTGCTCGACCGATCCGGAGCTGGCAATCGGAAACGCCAACGGGCCCGGCAGCATCTGCTACGAGGCGCAACTTGTCGCGTATAACGAAGCGTTCGGGAAATTCTTTTCGCGGTTGGCGGCAGATGGCATCAACAAGCAGAACACTCTGTTTGTGATCACGGCTGACGAGGGCGACCACTATGCCGGCGGCGGCCCTTTCAATTCCAGCTGTGATGGCGTGACGATTCCCTGCAACTACATTAATCCGGCCACGGGCAAGAGCGTGGTGGGAGAATTTGACACGAACCTGACCGGGTTGATGGCGACGGAAGAGAACATCACCTCCACCTTCGACATCCAGACCGACATGGTCCCTGTGTTCTACATCGAGGGCAATCCGCCGGTGGGTGATCCTCTGGCTCGAAGCTTTGAAAGAGCCTCGGCGAATCTGACGGCTGTGAATCCGCTCACCGGCGCTACGGACAATCTTACCGAGGCATTGGCTGACCCGGTGGAACTTAAGTTGTTGCACATGGTCACCGGCGATCCGCAACGCACGCCCTCGTTTGTGATGTTCGGCAACCCAAACTATTTCCATCTGACTGGAGCCCAGAACTGCAACACCGGGTGCGTCTTCCAAGGCAACGGATTCGCATGGAACCACGGTGGGATCGACAAGGAAATCGTCACGACGTTTCTGGGGTTGGTTGGACCCGGAATCGTGACGAACGGTGTCGATAATTCCGTATGGTCGGATCATGTGGACATCCGTCCGACGATGGTCGTCCTAACCGGTTTGAGAGATGACTATCAAGATGACGGCCGCGCTCTTGTGGAGGAATTTAGCCCATGGGCGCTGCCAAAAGGCTTGAGCCAAGGCAATGGACGGTTCGGCAATGAGTTTGTCGAGCTGGCCCGCGCTTACAAGCAGATCAACGCACCCAACGGAGATCTCGGACAAACCAGCCTGCGTATTTCGACGCGCGCGCTGGCTTCAGGAAGTCCGGGTAACGACTCGCAATACATTCACGTGGAGAACGCGATCTCCAACATCACAACCGCCCGCGATACTTTAGCGGCTCAGATGCTCCAGCTGTTGCAGGACGCCGAATTCAACGGCAAGCAGATTCCGCCGGGACGCGCTGCATTGCTGACGTTCCAGGCACAGATTCTGCTGGACCTGACTCACTTGCTCGATCACGCTCGTTAAGGCGGGCAATGGGTTGTTCGGCGAGACGAGTGAAGGGGGCCCGGACCTAGTTCGGGCTCCCGTTCTTATTTCCGAGTCTATTTGCCGGCGGAAAAATCGGCAGGATCGGTGCCATAGCCATAACCGCCCCGAGGCGGATTGGCGCGGCGGCGCGTTTCAATGCCGAGGCGTTTGATTTTTTGGTTCAACGTGGAAAGCGGAATCTGGAAGCGCTCGGCGGCCTCCGTCTGGTTCCAGTTGGTGCGCTCAAGCATGTCCACGATAATGCGGCGCTCCACTTCTTCGAGAATCTCAAAGAGCGAGGGAGCGGGGGCCGTGGTGCGTGACCCCACTTCACCCGGCAGTGGCGGTAGGAACTCTGCGAGCTGCAGGCGTACACCTTTTACGATTTCGCGCGTGCGGACACTTTCAGGCAATAAATCAACGTCGACTGCGTCCTGCGTGGAGAGCACCACCGCACGCTCTACGACATTTTCGAGCTCGCGGACGTTACCGGGCCAGTCGTAATCCATTAGGAGCTTCATTGCGCCGTGCGAGAACCGGCGCAGCGGCTTGCCGTTCTCGTGGCAGAACTGTTCCAGGAAGCGGTCGATGAGCAGCGGAATGTCTTCCTTGCGGTCGCGCAGGGGCGGAAGCTGAACCGAAATCACGTTCAAGCGGTGATACAAATCATCGCGGAAGCGGCCCTCGCGGACGAGCTTGGTGAGATCTTCATTCGACGCGGTGAGGATGCGGACGTCTACCTTGATGGTTTCCGTGCCGCCCAGGCGCATAAATTCGCGTTCCTGAATCACGCGCAGTAGCTTGGCCTGCGTTTCGGGGCCAATGGTGGAAATCTCGTCGAAGAAGATCGTCCCCTGATCGGCAACTTCAAAAAGGCCCTTCTTCGAGGCGACGGCGCTTGTGAACGCGCCTTTGACGTGGCCGAAAAGCTGCGATTCGAGCAAATCCACGGGAATCGAGCCGGTATTGATGGGGATGAAAGCTTTGTCCGCGCGAGTGGATGCAGAATGAATCGCCTTCGCGATTAATTCCTTACCTGTGCCGCTCTCGCCGTAGATAAGAACCGTGGAGCGCGACGGCGCGACCTGCGTGATCAGGTCAAAGACGGCGAGCATTTTTTCGCTCTTGCCGATGATGCTGGGGAAATTGTAGCGCTGCTTCAGCGCGCGTTTGAGCTGGACGTTCTCTTCGCGCAGCCGGCGGCCCTCGATCGCAACCGAAACCTGCGCAATCAGTTCATCGTTCGACCACGGCTTGGTGATGAAATCCTGCGCGCCGCCCTTGAAGGCTGCGCGAGCCATGTCAATCGAGCCAAACGCGGTGATCAGAATGATCGAGAGATTCGGATCGCGGCGGCGAATCTCGCGGAGCAACTCTAGGCCGTTGCGATCCGGCAGGCTCACATCGAGCAGCATCAAGTCAAACGGGCGATCTTCGAGCCTCTGCAAACCGGCTTCGCCGGTGTCCGCGGGAGTGACTTCGAATCCTTCGGACGTGAGAAGGGCTTCAAGCCCCTCTCGGATTTCGATTTCGTCGTCAACGACGAGTATGGATCCTTTAGGCATGAACAGGTTTTCTTGCTACGGGAAATTCGAGCCGGAACGATGTTCCTTTCCCCGGCGTAGAGCGCACGTCAACTTTGCCCGCATGCTCCTTTATGATGCCGTAGCTCACCGAAAGGCCCAGGCCGGTGCCCCTACCGGAGGCCTTTGTTGTGAAAAATGGATCGAAAATGCGATGGAGGTGCTCTGGTGGAATACCGGCGCCTGTGTCAGTAACTTCAATTTCGACCGAACCGTTGTGGGCGCCCGTTCGGACTTCCAACATGCCGCCGCTGGGCATTGCGTCACGCGCGTTCATGAAAAGATTCAAGAACACCTGCTGTAAGCGCGTGATGGAGCCCAGGACCGTCGGCAGTTCCTGCGTGTAATTCTTGATTACCTTCACTTGCGCCGTCTTGAACGGATGCTGTACCAAAGTGAGCGTTTCCTCGAGAACATGATTCACGTCCACTTCGATGAACTCTGCGGCGCCGGTGCGCGAGAAGTTGAGCAGATTGTTGACGATTTCGCTGGCGCGGAAGGTCTGTTTGACGATGCGTTCAATCGTTTTCTGGCGCGGATCGTCGGAGGGGATTTGCTTGGCGAGCATCTGAATATAGTTCGAGATCACAGCGAGCGGCGTATTCACTTCGTGAGCGACGCCGGCCGCCAGCAACCCGAGCGAAGTGAGTTTTTCGGTTTGGACCATCTGCTCTTCGAGCCGCACGCGCTGGGTAATGTCGTCGAGCAGAATGAGGCGGCCGAGCCGCGCGCCATTCTTGCCTACGAGCGGAGCAATCGAGGCGTTGATTACGAGCTGGCCGCCGCTGCGCGTGCTCAGGCGGAATTTGTAGATCCCGGAAACGTGGTCTCCCGCCGCCCGCGCGGCAATCTCGGCAGCCAGGTCTGAAGGCAGCACTTCCTGCAGGCGTTTGCGAATCGCGTCCTGGCGCGGCACTCCGAGCAAACCCTCGAGCTGCGGATTCCACGATTCGATGCGGTCCTCCAGATCGACTGTGAGCACCCCGATGTTGAGTGACTCGACGATATTCTCGCTGAAGTCCTTGAGCCGCTCCACTTGCATGGCCTTTTGTTCAAGCGATTGGTAGAGACGCGCATTCTCGATGGCGATCGCGACGTAACCCGCAATCGTGGAGAGAAGTTCAAGGTCATCGCTCGAAAGATAATCGCCGTCGACCGTCTTACCCAGTCCGAGAACCGCGACGCTGCGTTCGCGGAAATGGCAAGCGATGAAGTAATTCAGGTCCAACTCTTCGAGTGTGCGGCGAACCGATTCGGACTCCTGCGAGGCGGCGCGCGCCGATTCGAAGAAGAGGCAACCGTGCTCGAGCCCCGGCCGCGACGAATCAAGAAAGCTGAGATCGAGCGAACCCTCAGGCCGCAAGCCCATTGAACGCGAAAGGACGAATTTTCCCGGATTTGCCGGATCCTCGAGAAAAATCGCCAGGCGATCGACAAGCAGAGTTTGCGACACACGGTCGAGAACCGAGCCAACCAACGGCTCGAGGCGGACCTCGTTCGTTAGCGCAGAGCCAAATTCAATCAGCGTTCGGCGATAGTCCAGGCGGTCGCGATAGAAAAAGCGGTCGAGGCGAGCCTGCACCCAGTCTCTCAGCGGTTGAAACAGAAACGCCGCGACGACAATCGCGATAATGCTCCCCGCCGGCCCGGCCGTCAGCGTCGTATGGAACGCCTCACCGATTAACGCCACAGCGGCAAAATAAATGGCCACCACGCCCGCGGTTGCAAATGTGTAAGCAAGGCCGCGCTTGAAGATAATATCCACGTCCATCAGACGGTATCGGATGATGGCGTAACCAAAGCACAGCGGAATCAGAGCCAGCGAACACGCCGACGCCTTCATCCACGACGCCGGAACGATACCGAAAACGTATGGCACGATGTAGAGCAGTAGGAACGGAATCGTGCCGGCAAAAGTGCCGCCCGTAACCCATTTGAGTTGCTGCCGCAGAATGGCGGTGGGAGCCCGGCGGTAACTCATCAAGAAAATCACGGCAGCGACGAGGAAATAAATCCCCAGATTCGCTTGCTCCACTTTATCGAGCCAGTAGCGCGTGCTTACCGCCGGCAGGAAATCGAGCGTGCCGCTAGCGATGAAAACGTGCAGGGTCAAAAGACCGGCCGGAATCCCGTATGTGAGGGCGAGTTTTGGCCAGATCCAGCCTCGACGTTCCGGAAACACGAGCGCAAAATGAACGAGAAGAGCGGGCTGGAGAAGCAAAGCGACAACGTTGCTCCAGTAAATCACCCAATCGAACGAATTCAGTTTCCCGCTGTAGTGAAAGCTGTAAAGGATGAACGAAACAAGACAGAAGATATAAAAGTGAATTGCGCGAGGCGCATTCCAGCGGCGAGCGAAAATAAACAGGCCAATGAACAAATACAGCAGCGCAGTAAAGCGCAGGTAATTCTCGATCGACGAAGGATTTTCCTGCGGCGCCGTCACGAGCGGCGTTTCAAAAGTAGCTCCGTCCCGCCGCATTCCGTATCGAACTTCAGCCCAGGGGCCTACCTTAAACAACACGCGAGTCACGTCGGTGGCTCGATGAATCGAGAAACCGCGAACGGTGGCCACATAATCGCCCTGCTTGATCCCAGCTCTGGAAGCGGGCGAATCTGCCACTACGTGCCATGCGACGACACCCTGCGGACTGTCCATCCAGGTGACGCCGTCGTCCGGCAGGATATAGCGGGTGCGTTGCTGGTAGTTAAGAACGGCGAAAATTACAGCCGCGAGCGTGAGGACCGCCAGCACCACCGCGCCGAGTCGCATGCGAAGGCTATCGTTCACGCACCTACACCCTTATCCTTCTACTATTATGCCAGCACGTAGATTTCCACAAATCACAGATTTCATATCGGGGAAGTGATTATTTTTGTTCATGTTAGGAGATACTACGACTGCCCGTTTTTCAGAAATTCTGTTTCTGGGATTAACCTTCCCAATTCCGGTAGGCGACTAAGCGCTAAAACTGAACGCTCAACCCTCCGCGGAAGTATCGGTAGGAAGGCACAAGGACCACCCGCCCGTCTCCCGTTGAGACTGGGACGTATCCCTGCGCCAGGAGGTTTCCGAAGTCAGCTAAGGCTTCCATGTGGCCGGGAAAGAAACTGGGAAGTTGCTGGCGAATTTCCATATTTAAGTAGGGATCGAGATGGAACAAAGACTCTCCGTACGGATCGAGGTGGGTGACCGCTTGTCCGCCAATCCACTTGTATCCAACGGAGACCTTCGTTCCGAGGCGGGGCACGTTTGCCGACACTCTTGCTGCAAGGCTCTGGCGATACCGAGTCAGGAGTTGATCGCGCAGAGGGCCGTCGAACGCATCATCGTCGGGCGCCAAGACTCCAGCGTAATCGTACACGATCGTGGCGTCGAGATTGTCGCTCCAGCGATGATGAAAGGCCACTCGTGCGCCCGTCGAACTGGTCTTCCCGCCGTCGTAGGCAAAAACGTCGGAGAAATAGTCCTGAAGATAATCCGGGCCGGAAACAGGTCCACGCCCAAAAACTGCCGTGTGGCTCGAATTGTCGTGGAACACGGCTGCACTGATGCTCGAACCGGTGCCCAACGCATGCTGCACCGAGACCTCAGCATGCAAATTATTTTCAAATACCGGCCGCCCATCACGAAGCAGCAATGTAGGGAAAGCGTCGAGAGAATTCATCGCCGACTGCAGGCCGGCTTGTGTACCATCCGACGTCTGCTGCCAAGTGCTCATGGCTGCGAGTGCGGCCATTTGCCACGAGGGAGAAAGCTGGATGGCAACCTCGCCTCGCGGACGCAGCGCCATCGTGGACTCTCGAAGGCCTGCCGCCACGTAGTCGCTGCCATAGCGAAAACTAACGCGATCGCTCAATGCCAGCTGATTATCGTGGGACATGCGGATGCCGCGGAAGATCGGGCCGTAAGCCCCCAGTTCGGATTCGCGAACCACTACGCTCGTAACCGGCCCATCGCCGATTTTCCCGGAAGGAACCCACTCGGCCACCAGCCCTCCGGCCGGAGCGCCGCCCTCATAACTAAACTGCCCTGCCACATACAATCGGCCGTGCTCGCCCACAGCAACGTCGTAGGCGAAAGCTGTTGCAGGTGAGCTCGCGAGATTCGAAACCGAGCCCGGATGGTCCGAGCCGGAAGTTACGTCGAATCGCCCGTGAATCGCCTGCGATTGAACGACTTCACCCTGATTCGGAACTCCCTCGACGATTACGGTGCCATCCTGCCAGCGCAAAATCGACCGAGTAGCCGACGAACTGCGAAGCACCCAGATCCACTCGTCTGATGCCAACTGCTCGGCCGGCTGCTTGCGCAGTTTCTCGAAAGATGAAAGCACTGATCCAAGCACGATTTCGAGCAGGGTCGTCTGTTGATCGCTCACCTGAATGTGCTGTTGAATTGCCGGCAAAAAACCGGCGAGTGTTACTTTCACCGAATACATCCCAGGCACCAGGGTGGCGGTAGAGAAGCGTCCGCGATCGTTGGTGAGAAGCTCAGTGGGCGCAAAGCTCAGAAGGTTTTCCGCCGAGATCGAGACAGTGGCGCCCATCTGGGGCGTTCCCTTCGGGTCCATCACAACTCCCGAAATTTTCCCGGAGTTTGGTGCGGCCGGCAAAGGCAGCGCGCACAGCAAAAGCACGCCAAATCCCAGGCCCATGACGCGAATCGATCTAAGATTCACGATACCTCACTTCCCCTGAGGAGCCGCCGGAGAGGCAGCGGCCTTCACGGTGAATTCCGAAGTCGGCGTAATCGTTTGTTTCGCGAGATTATCCGTCACGGCCACTTCGAGCTTGTATTTTCCAGGGCCGAAGGAACCGAGTGTCACCACGTTTTGGAGCGTCATTTCCTCCCCGTGCTCGGGAATCTGGTCGGGAGTCAAATCGAATTTCTTCAGCGGTTCGGTTTCTTTGTCTCTCAAAACGCGATACTGAACGGAAACATCCGCCTTATGCGTTTTTTCATCCACCTTCAGATTGTAGATCTGCAGGAAAACACCCATCGTTTCCGACGGAAAAAATGCCGAGTCCATTTTAGGGCGAACTTTCACATCCCCCAAAACGAATTGACCAAGCCCTATTTCTTTGGCCGAAACGCGTTGAATCTGGTCGGCGATAATCAGGGAACTCGTCGAAAGCTTGTCGTCCTCAAAACGCGGCACAGCCAAGCGCGTATTCACCACGCCGACGTTGTTGCTGTTCACGTCCTTCAGCACGATATCGAGACGATAGAGCCCGGGACGGAGCGGAACCGCCTTCTGATAAATCGAAGACGTGCTCAACGATTGCTGCAGCAGCGCGGCAGGGACATCGCGGTGCACCGTATCCTCGAATGTCTGCACGGGGCGGCCGCTGAGAGTGGTGATTCGGGCAAAAAGATTCACGGTCGCCGAGTCTACGCCCTCTTTCTCGGCAAAGCTCAGCTGGCGTGTTGGAATCTGTACTGTAATCGGGACTAGCACTGTGTCCGACGTAATTCGCAGGAAGTCGAACCGGTAATCGAACTTCACCTGGTCCTTGACGACGCGGGATGTAACCACCGCTTCCAGATCCTTGAACTTGACCGGTGGTGCCTGCTGAATCTTTGCATTCAGCTCGAGTCGCGAAAACTCCGTCTGGTTCTCAGGCGTCATTCCAAGCGGTGCGGCAGAGTGGGTACCGTCGGTATTGCTGAAGCGATCGGATTTACTCGCCAGCCCCATGGATTCCATCTGGGTGAGACCCGCGCCAGGAACATAGGTAAGAGCATCCTTCTCGCTCGGATCCATTGTCAGGTGGAACTCGCCCGTCATCGTCGGGTCGACGAACTCGATGTTCACGTCCTCTCCGATGCCTTCGAGATAGCGGTACCGCCAGTCTTCGAAAGGGTACGTAGAAGTGCTGCCGCCGCCCTCAGTCGCCGGACGGTCGTAGCTGCCGCCACTCGGATGCGAGTCAACCTCGTCCGGAGGACCCCACATGATGTAGATTCGCCCACGATCCGACTTCCATCCCGGAATGCCGGAGGCGTAGTGCTCATTGGCGTATGCAATCCGGCGGTAATGCTCTTCTTTGAAGGTATTTTCTGCAGAATCGGGATCCGGATTCCGGCGCTGCCAAAATTGCTCTATGAACTGCTCGCGCTCTTCATTGGTCTGAAGGTGCACGAAAGCGCTGCGTTCTTCAGGGGTGATGATGTATACGACGTCTTCGTTCAGCCACTTCTTATACTGTGAGTCGAGTTCCTTGAAGAGGTCTTTGTCGCTTTTTGATTTCTGTTTGGCCGCCTGCTTTGCTGATTTTTGGTCGGTTTGATTCTTGGTTGAATCCTGGGCGAACGCGCCTGGCACACACGCCAAGCCCCCCGCTAAGATCCCGAAAAGAAGTGGTTTGATCCCCCGGCCCATCGGTACCTCTTAGACGCCAAAAAGCCCCAAAAGTCTAACCTGTCCCCTAGTACAGGTCAACGACGGAAAGCCCTTGGAGACTTGGAATGGCTACCTCGCCGGGGGGTTGCCCGCCGGTTTGAATTAAGGGAGCCGGAAGTGCCCCTGGGTGGTTTGACGGCCAAGCCTATCGCCAGGGGCCAGTTTAGAGGATCTGCGCCGGCCGTTTCCTTGGA
This sequence comes from uncultured Acidobacteriota bacterium, assembly GCA_963720655.1. Taxonomy (GTDB): domain Bacteria; phylum Acidobacteriota; class Terriglobia; order Acidiferrales; family UBA7541; genus Palsa-295. The sequence continues at coordinate 99,687 of CAVRFZ010000005.1, forward strand.
AGCCGTTTGGATTTAGAATGGTTCTTCCTGGTAGAAGCACTAGGACGAAAAATTGGCGAGCCCAGTGGCGGCCTGTCCTTATTCGCGACTCGACGTCTAAACAGGAAACATTCTAGGTTGGCAGGGCGTAGTATGAAGTGAGAGGTTTGTGAAGCGACTCCGACATTCGCCTCATAGGTCGTACTACTCATAGGTCACAGAGGTTGCTCTCATGAAGACATGGAAGAAAGTGGCGATTGGTGCGGGCGTTCTTGTCGCCGCTGGAATTTCGTATGGGATCATCTCGTACGAGCTGAATAAGGGCGTAGTAACGGTGCAAAGCGGGCGTGTGGTCCGCCAGGACTTGACGTCCATTGTCACCGCCTCCGGCGAGATTCGGCCAAAGAACTACACCAACGTGATGGGCGAGGGGTTCGGAAAAATCACGGAAATCACCGTCAAGGAAGGCGATCAGGTCAAGAAAGGTGACGTCCTCCTGCACCTCGAAAACATCCAGCCCGGGGCCGACGTGCAAGCCCAGATAGCAAGCATCGACGCCGCCGAAGCGGGTATGCGGGTGGCCGACGCGAATTACCAGTCGGCAATTGCCACGTTGGCGCAGCGCACCTCCGATCTTGAAAAAGCGAAATTCGATTGGGAGCGATCACAACAGCTCTATAAAGAGCAGCTCATCTCCAAGCAGGATTATGACGCGTCCAAAGCCGTTTACAATGGCGCTACAGCGGCGTTGAATGCCAGCCAGGCGCAGGTAGAGCAGACGCGCGCAGCTCGCGAGCAGGCTCGTTCCACTGCAGAACAGAACCGCGCAGTGCTGACCCATACCAAAGACGTCCTGCGGAAGACCACTTACACGGCGCCCATCGACGGCATCGTGAGCTATATCGCGGTGCGAGTGGGCGAAAACGTAGTGCCCGGTATTCAGAATGCCGAAGGCAGCTTCCTCATGACCATCTCGGACATGAGCATCGTCACCTCCGAAGTGAAAGTGGACGAGACGGATATCACGAGCGTGCACGAGGGCCAGACAGCCGACGTGACGATCGACGCCATGCCCGGGAAGATATTTAAAGGCCGCGTGAGCCAGGTAGGCGAGCTAGCGATTCTTCGAACCTCCGGACAGGCGGCCACCACGCAAACGACCGCGAATACGCAAGAGGCGCGCGATTTTAAGGTCGTAGTGACGATTGACAATGCGCCGAGTTCGATTCGCCCGGGTCTTTCCTCGACTGCGAAGATTCAAACCGCGCAGAAGCAGGCGGTGCTCACGATCCCGATTCAGGCGATTGCGGTCCGCTCTCAAAAGGAACTCGACGAGCAAAAGCAGGGCAAAGGCAGCAATGTTACCCTCGCGGCGTCAAAGCCGGCCGGAAAAGGCTCGCAGGACGACATCACGGGAGTTTTTGTCTTGCGCGGGAAGAAGGTAGAGTTTGTGCCGGTAAAGACCGGAATCAGCGGCGTTACGGACATCGAAGTCACCAGCGGCTTGCAGGAAGGCGAAGAAATTGTGATTGGCAGCTATAAAGCTTTGCGAACTCTCAAGCCGGGAGCGAGCATCAAAGTGGATAACACCACGCCGAAGCGCGAAGAGATGACAAGTTAGAGAGCCCGGTTCAAGTCCAAGGAGTTCGTAAGAATGGCTGTCGAACAAGCCGGCGTCCTGCAAAGCTACCGCGAAGACCTGATTACATCGGGCATCGTCATACAGGTGGAAGATCTCTGGAAGACCTATGAAATGGGCGCAGAGAAATTGCACGCCCTGCGCGGCGTAAGCCTGGAAATCAAGAAAGGCGAGTACGTCGCAATCATGGGGCCTTCGGGCTCGGGCAAATCCACTCTGATGAATCTGATTGGCTGCCTCGATTCGCCTACGAAGGGTAAATACTGGCTAGCGGGCAAGCTCGTCAGCGAACTCAACGACGACGAATTGGCATACATCCGGAATAAGGAGATCGGCTTCGTTTTTCAGACTTTCAATCTGCTGCCGCGCGCGACGGCGCTGCACAACGTCGAACTGCCGATGATTTACAACGGAACGCACGCGGAGGAGCGAATTGAGCGAGCGAAGGCTGCGTTGAAGCAGGTGGATCTTTCGGATCGAATGATGCATAAGCCGAATGAACTATCCGGCGGACAACGCCAGCGCGTAGCAATTGCTCGAGCCCTCGTGAACTCGCCCTCGATTCTGCTTGCGGACGAGCCCACCGGAAATCTCGATTCCGCCACCGGCGAAGAGATCATGGCGCTTTTCGCCCGGCTACATCAGCAGGGCAATACCATCATTCTCGTCACGCACGAACCGGACATCGCGGCGCGAGCCCATCGCGTGATTCGTCTTCGCGATGGCAAGATCGAGCGCGACGAACGCACCCGTTAGCCGCCACCCACCGTTAATTCCTCAGTTTGCAGGAGGTGACTGCAACGTGATGATACCCGTCTGCGTGCGAACGGTGTCCGTGCCCATCAGCAGAGCCGTATTGTCGTCCACAATGTAATAGGAGACGTTGAACGTCACGGCTGGATTGGTTCCCACAATTTTTGCCGTTCCGCGTCCTAAAGTGGCGTCAGGAGCCGCAATCGTGCTGTTCGTCGTGTCCAAAGGATCGCTTTGAAACACAGAGTTGAAGGTATTGATGTCGAGATTCCCTAAGCCTACGGATGTGCCCGCTAGAGTAATCTGTCCGCTCGCATCTGTCCGATTCGAAGGAGCGCTGTGAAGAATTCCTCGGCCGCCCAGGGCAAGCGCGAAAATACCGGTGGCCGACGTCGCCAAGGCACTCTGCCGAATCGCCATACCATTTGCCGTAGCCGCAGAATCGAGTTCCAGCATCACCGCGGAACCGGTTGATGTAAGGTACGCCGCAAATTCAAGAGCGCTCGCGCCCGAGGGACATAGCTTCAGATCGATCCGCCCCGTCGTCCCGTCCACCGTGTAAGCGCAGGAGCCCAGCATCGAGGCCGATTGAATCGTTCCGGCATTATTTGCGTCAACAATTCCATTGGTGATGTTGCCGCCCCCGTTCGACACAAATACCCCGCCGCTCGCGTAGGCTCCTGTGCTCGAAGTGCCGCCATTCGTGAACGGATAGTTGCCGGCGGTTAATTCGCTTACTGAAAAAGAATTTCCACTGGGCGCGGCAAACATATCTCCCGCGAGATAAGCGTTAGAATCGCTTTCGACGAGGCGAACGTGCGTGCTGTCGACGACATAAAATGCATACTGCAATGAGCTAGTCGTGGTGGATGTCAGCGTGATGGTTCCACGACCGGTGCCCGATCTTGTGGCGTCAAACGAGTAGGAGCCGCTCAAACTTCTATCGCTCGTCTGTGCCGTTCCGTTGATCTTGGCATCGAGTATCGCCGGGGCCGTCAAGCCTCCCCCGCCGTTGGCCGAGAATTTGCCGGCCACTCCCATCGGATGGAAGCTTGTGTCTGCTCCCGCGACGCTGAAGACATACGGTCCGTTGATGATCGTGGGCGAAATCGTGAGGTCGTTTAGGTTCTGCTGGTCGAGGGCTCCGGTTCCAGTGACGTTCTTATCGAAACGGGTTACCAAACCGTGCTGATTCGTGGTCAGAACAAACGCCAAAGTGCCGGCGGATTGAAGTCCCGAGTTCAGGCTCAGCGTTCCTCGTCCGTCCGGACCCACTAGATACGTACCATTGATGGCTAGCGGGCCTGATACGCCGGTCGAAAAACTATCCACATCTTCCACACCACTCACGATCGTCCCGTTTCCGTCGGATACGAAGCTTCCGGCCACTGCAAAGTATCCGGATGAATTGTCGCCGGAATATGAAAATGCAAATGGCCCCCTCAACGAAGCGTCAGAGTAAACGATCGTCGCTGTGCCAGACGCCATCGCCGCCCCGTCGACTGCCGTTACGGTAATCGCAGCTCCAGGCGGCGGAAACGAAGGCGCCTTGTAGAGCCCGGTGGTCGGATCGATTGAACCGATGTCGCCCCCATTCATTGAAGAGATCGTCCAAGTCGCATTCGGGTCGGCCACGCTGTTCAGAGTTGCGGTGAATTGGTGGCTGCCGCCTGCAGGTACGGTGGTGGTGGTGGGCGTGATGGCCAGCCCTGTACCCGCACCCACGGTCACCACAGCTGTATTGGACGTGACGGTTGTAGTTGTCATGCCGGTGCTGCTGTCGAGCTGAGTCGCAACCGCTGTCACATCCACTTGCCCGTTGTCCGTGCCCCCGGGAGCGACTGCGGGCGCCGTGTAGATCCCGACCTGTACGTCCGTCGTCGATGGGGCGATCGTGCCAGTCGTTGAACTGCCGCCCGCCACACCGTTAACTTCCCAAGTCACAGTCGTGTTTGTGGTGGTCGAGGAATTCGAGAGATTCACGGTAGCGACGAACTGAGTTGTGGTATTGACGGGAACTGTGGCCGTCGTCGGAGTTATGGCGACTGAAAGAATTTTTGTCGCGCTGCTGCCGCCTCCGCACGCTGCAAGTGTAAAAAGCGAAGGCACAACCACTGCCAAAGCAAAAAAGAGCTGGGCTTTCCGTAGCATCAGATGATTTATCTCCAACTCACAGGCTTAGGCCCGAAGAGTTTCAAATTGAAAACAAATTTATGCGGTTCAGTTAGATTCCGTCTTACCCCTCGACGAGTTCCATTTCCTTCCCGGACACGCCTCCGGATTGGAAGACCTGGAGCAAACGGGTCAGATATGCGCCCGATATGATGCCACGTTCTGGGCATGGGCTGTATTGGTTTAACGGGGATTTGGACGCCTGGGTCCGATTCGTCGTTTCAGCGCGGTCGCCTATTCCATTACGAAATCCACAGTGCGAACCGGCGAAGCGGCGCCGCCGGCTTCACCGCCTTGTAGTTCGATGCGATACATTCCAGGACTGAGAGTATCCACGGGGACAACGAGAGCTAGCGGAACAACGGGACTTCCCTTCTCGATGAAAGGTGAAGCGTCAATGGTTCCGGTGGCAAGTATCGGCTTTCCGGTCTTCTGATCTACCACCTGGTATGCGACGCGCAGCGCCGGAGGATTCAGGCTGGCCACTCCGGGATCGTACATCTGCGCGTAGAGAGCCACCTTGTCCGTCTTTTTGAAACGGTTGCTGCCTGACGGTATAACTTCCATTTGGTGCACCACGAGAGGCGTGTGATCGGCGAGCAAGTCTGCGTCGAGGGCTCCGCCGAGGTCAGACACGCGCTCGAGATGTTTTGTGAGAGCAATGCCGCTGAGGCTGAACGCCTTGCCGTCGTACGCGTCGATGTTGAGTGGCGTTTCGTATTTTCCGAAATTTTGGCCGCCGCCAGACAGAACCACGGTCAAGCGATATTGACCGGGAGCGATCACGAATTGGTTTTGGTAATGAATGGGCGACTTTGTGAGCTCCTTCCATGCGTCCTTCTCGAGGTCAAACGTTTGCTGGTCGCTGAAACGCGCTGCGACAGAACCATCAGGACGGTACGCGATGCCGAGAACATTGACGTCGGCGTGATATTTGCCCTTTATTTTATTGAACTCCACCGAAGAAGGCGGAATTTCCATCACCAGGTTCACTCGCGCTTCGTTGGAAGCGGTGTAGAAATAGGGCGCCTGGAGAGAACCTGCTACGGAACCGGAGGAGGCACTGGATGCATGCGCTTCCAGTTCTTTTTCGATCGGTTTTCCAGCCAGGGCATCTGCCGGTTTTACGTTGCAGTATCCGCTGCGCGCGCGCACGTTCGTGCCGCTCCGCTCCACCTTGACCTTTAGCGTGTGGCAGCTTCCCTCCGCCGAATCTGACGGGGCAAAACCGAGGAGATAATATTCGTTCTGTTCGGCTGCTATTTTTTGCAAGCCCGTGAGCAAATCATTCGTGTTGAAAATCGGGAAACCGCCTGTACCTGCCGCCAGCGCATAGAGCACCTGCTGGTTCGTCGAGGCCGACGGCGGAAACGACGGCACAATAACGCGCGGCTGGGTGAAATTGGGATTCGCGAAGGGCTGACCTAAGCCGCCACGCGGCACGCCTCCTCCACCGCCTCCTGTTCCCCCGCTTCCACCTTTCCCTCCTGTGCCGCCTGTTCCTCCTCCTCCCGATCCGCCTTTGCCCCCACCACCGCTGCCACCACCTGTCCCGCCCCCTGTGCCGCCTCCTCCCCCTCCGCCCCCGTGACCTCCCCCTCCGCCCCCTCCCCCATGTTGCGGCTCGACATCAAAATCTGCAGAAGGGTGGAACGATGCAAGCCTCAATCCTGCCATTGCGCTGCCAGGGCCGTTCCAACGCAACGCAGCTTCCAGGGACGATCCCTCGCGGCCTGGCCTGGATTGACGTATCGCAACAAGTCCGCGCACGTCCAGCGGATAAATCGCAACATTTGCCTTGTTGCAAGCGTCAATCGTCGCGGTCAATTCCGAATCGCGCTCGGGCGTAAGTGGAAACCCAGCAGTAAAAAGCACGAGGCTTTTGCGGCCGGCCACTGCGGCCAAATTCTTCGCCAGAATCCGTATCGAGAGCAAGACGCTGTACGCGCCAAAGTTATTTTCAGCCGAATTCAGCGAAGGGCCGTTCAGCCCTGGCGCTGCGTTGATCGCCGTCGAGGAAGGAGGATTGGTAGAGATCGATGAGTTCTGGATGCCAGACACCACTTGCTTCAACTTGGCGGCGTCTGTCGTGAAATTCTGAGTAATTCGCAAAGCGCCGGTAAATTCCACGACCGCCAGAGCCCGGTCGGGCGCCACGTTGGCATCAATAAATTTTACCGCGGCAGCTCGAGCTCGAGGCTGATCGCTCGCGTCCATGCTGGAATCGTCGAAGAACAACACTGTGTATCTGCGTTCGGCGGCCGCGGGCGAGTTTGGATCCGCGCCGAACGAGAAGTTCGCCACTTCTTGCTGCTTGTTATCGTCATACACCTTGAAATCATTGGCCGTGAGATCGTGAATGTAATTGCCCTTCTTGTCTGTGACGATCACGTCCACTCGCACGAGTCGCGTTTCGCTGCGTACCACAGGGCCGTTTTGCGGCGATTGCGAGGCGGGTTCTGCCGCCGCAGGCGGTGCAGCGGGCGCGTCTTGCGCGCGAGCAGGGGAAGCTGAGGTAAGCACCCATCCGAGGGAGATCCCGCAAAGTAAAGTCGCGACTAGCGACCGACCGATGCTTCGTTCGATGATCCGCCGGGTTCTCATATTGCACCTCTCTCGGCCCTAATACGGGATCTCCACGACGCCATTTTCCGCCGATAGCTGTGCGGCTTGCGAATCGCGAACGACCAACCGCACCAGATACGCGCCGGGTTTCACATCAAAACTTGTCTTCACCGTGACGCCGGTATGGCTCAGTCTTTCCAGGGTCGTATCGCGCAATCGCATTTCGAGCACTTTCTCTGTAGCCGTTACAAAATTTCCATTGCGATCGAACAGCGCCGCCACGATGGTCAAATCGTTCTTATTGCGCCCGTCGAGCTTATCGAAACGAATACGCCCGATGTCCACATGCGCGAGTATCGCCAGTTTCGCGTCGGTCGCGTCCACCTTGTAATACTGAGTGTGAAGCTGAATCGGAAGTCCGTGTTGCTCTTCCTGCGATAGAACCGCTTCTTCGATTTCCTGCTTCACAGCGTCCGCAGGGGTTTCCACCCGCTTCGGCGCATAAAAGCCCGACCGCGCCTGGATCGTATATTTTTCTTTCGACGTCAGAGCGACTTTTAAAGAGTGAAAATGCCCGTCGTATTTGAGGTTCTGTGGAACAAAACCGATCAGGTAAGAAGTCTCGGGCGCGGCCACCAATCGCCGAAAACCCCCGGCTAGATCGTTGCTGTTCGCAAATCCCTGCCCGCCAGTTCCGTTCGCCATGCTCCATAAAACATCAGACTGCCGCGACTCCTGCTGAAGGCGATAGGAGGTGTGAAATCCCGATAACGTGGGATCGCCTGTCGGCTTGGCGCTCACGTCAGGCAAGGCATCAACGGTGTACAGGCCCCGCGCATCGAGTGTGCTAATAGTTACATTCGAACGCGCCGCGCTGTCGATTATATCGGAAAGCTCGTACTCGCGATTCGGCGTCAGGAATCCCGGCGACATCAGCACGATGAGCCGCTGGCCGCTGACCACCGTCATTCTCCGAACGATTTCTTTAAGCCGCTGAAACGAATACTGGGTCTGCACATCAGCAGTGGAAAGGATTTGCAGCGCCATCCCCTGCGCCACGCCTTGCGCGGCGCTGAGGTACTGTTGATTGCCGGCGAATTCGCACGCGAGCGCATCATTCGTTGCTACGGTGATCGCCTGCAGGTCGTGCTGGTTGACGATCAAATCCGCCTGCAAGTGGTTGATGCTCGGACAGTCACCAACGCCCGTTGCGCTGCCAGCCGTCACCGGACGCGGCTGGACGCCTTCCAGGGCTTCATGCAGTTTCGCCCGATCGTCCGTGAAATCGGTCTGTGATTGGCCGGATATCGTAAAAACCGCGAAACGATCCGACGGTTGAAAAGAGCCCTTAACGTAATCGTCCGCGATGTTTCTGATCAGAGCCAGTTCGCCGAACGGAAGATGCACATCGTCGAAGAGGAGCGCGACAAATCGCCCAGGCCGCACAAGTGCCGACGGCTCCCTTTCAGAATCAACCGGATGTGGCGAACGTGTTTTTTCTGGCGAGGCCGCCGCCGAAGCGGCCGGAGGCGCTTCGACTGAGAAATGCGAGATAAGCTGCAGCTTGCCATCTTCGAAAACTCGAAAGTCCTCTTGATGCAAATCAGGTACCGCTTGGCCGTGCGCGTCGCGAACAACCACTCGGATGGGAACCAAGTTTACGCGCACCGAGAAAGGCGTAGATGAGTCCCGAGTATTCATTTCTTGCGTGCTGTCTGAGGAATCAGTGTGCGGAGCGGCGGACGTTGAAGCGCCAGGATTTGGTTCAGCCTGCTGCGAGCCGGCGTTCTGGGCCCCTCGCGCGCCAAGAGAAGTGCTGGGCAAACCCGCGAGAGACAAACCTGAAAGAAGGGCAAGACCCGACAGCGCCAAAAATCGAGTGTGCGCTGCCGTCCAAGCTAACATGCGCGCTCCGTGAACGCCCACTGCGGTATTAAAAACGTGCGTCCCGCCTGCCGCGCGCTTTCCAGGACACGCTCAGTCTACGTGGTGCCTCGAACCCCGTCAATCAGGGGCTCGCAACCGGCTCGGCTTCGTATCAAGCTTGGAAAGCCGGCTCCGAAATTTAGTCCGGATTTTGAGCGAGCGGAGGCTCCTAAGCGCGCAGCATATCCGGCTGCCAGTCCCGGATCATTTTTTTAATCGCTTTACGGTCGTTCAATTTTTCATCGAGGACTTTCTTCGCCAGCACAGGCAGCTCCGCATCGCTGGCGAAACGAAGCGCCACTAACTGGCTCACTCCAAACTCAGGAATGCGAGGCCGCAACTCGGCCGGCAAAATCTGCTGCATGCGAAGGCGCATCTCGAGTCGGATCACCCGATCCTGCACGGTGAGCGCGAAGATTCTCGAATAGAACGCGAGAAGAATGAACGCAATTGCCAGCAGCAGCGAAATTGCGGACTCGGCTGAAAACGCGCGAATCAAGCGGTAAATCGACCAGATCAGGTTAATCGCAAAGATTCCCAAAACGGCGATGTGAAACCCCGGCACGAACTTGGCATGATTTTCGAAATTCTGAGCCATAGGCGCACTCCGAAATACGAGGGATGGATTTGAAGCGAGGAGTTTAGCAGAAAGGGAAAACGGACAGCTCGTCATTCGAACATGACGAGCTGCCCGAGAAACTTCAGGGCTAAAAAATGTTAGTTGAAGCGCGCAATCAGACGCTTACGAGCGAAACCGCCGAGTGCAAGGAAACCGCTTCCAAGCAACAAAAGGGATGACGGCTCAGGCACGGCCGCGGACGGCGTTGCGGTAACGGTGCCGGAAATGTCGTCTGCGCAGAATGGCCCAAAGGGACTAACGCAGGAAGGGCTCTCTTCGCCGAGAACGCTCATGGTGTCGTCGATGGTAAACGGTCCTCCGGTATTCAGGGTTGGAGGTGTCCCGTTACTGAAACCTCCGCACTCTACAGGCGACGGTGAAACAAAGCAGCCCTCCGCAACGAGCTCGAACGTAAAGTCCCCGAACGTTAGGCTGAAAAGTCCGCCGATCCCGGGAGTAAAAAAGTTCACAGTTCCACAGGGAGCCATCGGAGCACACGTTCCATCTAGACTCAAGCTGGGGGTGGTTTTATCCGTATAGACAAAGGAAACCGGAGTAATAGGTAGGCTCATGCACTCGTTGGGGGGACAACTTACGGGACTGGGACCGAGCGCGTCAGAGGGTACTGAGAACGTAAGAGTGAAATGGTCGCCAGGATTCGACAGTGAAGTTGATGAAAGAATAGGATCCGCACTGAACGTCCCGTCGACCACGTAGGTAACGCTGGTACCGTCCGCCCTCGCGGTCAACGCCGCAAGGCCAGTTGCTAACCCCAAAATGGCCACGATCGTAAATAGTTTTCGCATTTCTGCCCTCACTACCACCCCGAGATTACAGCTAAGCCAATCATACTGGAGCATCTGAGAGACCAAAATGGCACACTGAAAACAAATGACTTACGGAACAACCTGGTCCAGATTCAGAAACGGTTTTCCCTGCCGTTAGGCGCTTTTGAAGACATTTTTGCCTCTTCGCCTAGGTTCGCCGCGAAGAAGACTGTGCGTCCTGCGGCTTTTTAGGGCAATACCGCGAAAACCGTATGTCCCGCGGCCTATCTAGTAAGACTAAGGCCGTGGGGCCTCAGTCTTCCAGAAGTCGATTCCCGCGGCTTGCTCGGGGACGTCGACGGTTGCGACCGTCTTGAGCGACTGAAGGTCAATCACCTCAACGGTGCCGGGGTCGGTGCCGACGCCCTCCACTGAAATAAACGCGTAGCGGTTGTCGGGCGTAACCACGGCGCCATGGACCACTTTCCGTTTCGTAGCCAGATGCGCGAGCTCTTTGCCAGTCTTTGGGTCAAACACCGAGACCGATTGCCCGCGCTTATTGGTCGCGATGAGGCGGCCGTCTTTAGTCATCGCGAGGTTGTAGACTCCGTTGCCGGCGGGGAATCTTCGCGACAACTTCCACGAAGCCACGTCAATGACGGCGATATCGTTCGACTTGTTGCAAGCCACGTAAATCTCTTCGCCATCGTTCGAAGGCTGCGCCCATGTGGGGACGCACGTGAGCTCGCCCATTTTCATCTGCCCGTGTGGCGCTCCGCTCATACCCATTTCCTTGTCCTTCGTGAGCACGAAATGGCGCGACACGTCGAATTTGTGCGTGTCGATCTCCGCGAGCATGTCGTCCATCATGCAGGCCGAGTATTGCTTCGTTCCTTGAGGATTCAGGCGCGAACCGTGCGGCATCGTACAGGTTGTGATCCGTTTCACTTCCACCATTTCGCCTGTGGCTACGACAGAAATCGACGAAGGCACCATGTCGCCATGAAAGTTCGCGTTCGCCACGTAGATGAATTCGCCGTCGCGAGAAATATCCATGGTGGCGGGAAAAAGTCCAAGTGGCGTGTAACGAATCACGTCGTCCGTTCCCGCTTTTAATTTCCATGCGGAGCCGTTGGGTTGTCCGTGGCCGAGAGATACGTATACATATTCTTTGTCCGGTGAGACTGCGATTCCATGCGGACCGTTAATATCGCCCATCGGCAACAGGCCGATTCGCGTTTGGCGCTCAATCTTGATCCCTTTAGGACCGAAGCGGACCAGCACCAGCCTGTCCGCCGATTCGCAAACAACGTAAACCAGGTAATCCTGCGACGGCCCGGAAGAAGACCCAGAGGATGGTGCGGAGTCCCCTTGCTGCTGAGCGCCACTACGCTTGGGTGAAATGAACGCCGCCAGAATTGCCAAGAGCGCGAGGCAGAGTGCAAATGCCGCGCCGCGCCGCCCCAATTTTTTGCGCTTCTCAAAATATGCCGTATCGTTTTCCATGTATTCCTTCAAGAAACCGGCTCCTCTCGACTCCATTTGCCCGCTCTGATTACACTCTCGCGACCCGGATTGCAATCAATACCGGCGCGATTCACGATTCGGAATGAAGAACTAAGAAATTCGTTCGGCAGTGGAATTCTCATGTCCAAACGACGAAACAGCAGAACCCCAGAAACGTAGTGACGGCTGCAGAAATTCCACGGCGGCGAGCGTTGTGCCCTGCTCCGTTCGAATTAGCCGAGCGACGCGACACGCCAGATCATCGTTGGTTTCGAGGTTCGTGAGAACTAGTTTTTGAGAAGGAACAACCGGAGCTGAAATCGGAAACAACCCGCCGTGCGAACTCACGTCAATCGTTTGCGTTTCCTCCTGAAAGGGCTCATCAGCGAGCCGTCCATATAAAAGAACAGGCATACCCGCACGGACCCGCCTTCCCCGCCTCTGCTCGAGGCGCAGCGTGCGCGAATCCTCGGATTCGTTCCCCACATGCAGCCAACGCCGCAAGGTGGATACCAGTCCAGACATCGCGAGCCTCAGCTGAAAAATATGTCCTCCGGCAGGGCGCCGCAACATGCGAGTGCGCGCCCTCTACGATAAGGTTACTCCCTTGCTCTTCCGTTGCGAAAGCCCGATCCAGCTTGGCGCTTCTTCGCTTCGATGGTAGATTCGCGGCGCTCCAAGTCGTTGATTCGCGTCCTTCCTTGTCAGAGTCTCCACAAGCCGGAAAGGCTTCCGCCGATTCGCCGGGTTCATCTCCTCATCTCGCCGCAAAACTCAATCTATTTGACGCCGCGATGATCGTGATGGGCGGCATCGTAGGCTCGGGAATCTTTATCAATCCCTACCTTGTTGCCGAAATCGTTCATACGCCGGCGCTGATTCTTTCCACGTGGGTTGCGGGAGGCGCAATCGCGCTCGTGGGAGCGTTTATCTATGCGGAACTTGCGGATCGCATGCCGCGAGTAGGCGGCCAATACGCGTACCTGCGGGAGGCCTATCACCCGGCAGTTGGATTTCTTTATGGGTGGGTGGCATTGCTTGTGATTCATGCGGGCGGCACGGCGGCGGTGGTGGTAACGTTCGCCAAATATTTTCAGCTGATACTCATCGGAGGCTCCGAGAAAATCACAGCCGTTGTCGTCATCGTGGCCCTCACGGTCATCAATTGTATGGGCGTGCGCGCCGGCGGCAGTGTGCAGAATGTCTTCATGGTGTTCCGCATTCTGGCGATTGCCACAGTTGTCCTGTGCGGCGCGTGGTTTATCTGGGGTTCGCCCGCCGCCCCGCAGGTTGCCTGGCAGCCGCTAAGCGACCGGCCTGTATCGTTCGCTCTGCTCTCAGCATTCGGCGCGGCCATGGTGCCGGTGCTATTTGGCTATGGGGGATGGCAGACGTCGAATTACATGGCCGCCGAAATTCGCGAGCCTCGCAAGAATCTGCCTCGAGCGCTAATCTTCGGAGTTGCCGGAATTATCGTGCTCTATCTCACCGTAAATTTTGTTTACGTGCAGGCGCTCTCTCCGGCGGGACTGGCAGCGACTTCCACACCCGCCTCGCAAGTGATGCACCTTGCCTTCGGCAGAGCCGGCGCCTCCCTCGTAGCCATGCTTATCGCGATCTCAACCCTCGGGTTTCTCAGCCAGGCGCTACTTTCCTATCCACGTCTCTATTTCGCGATGGCCCGCGACGGTCTTCTTCCCGCGTGGTTCGCCAGGATCAACGCTCGCACCCGAGTTCCCACGGGCACCATTATCTTGCAAGGTGCAGTTACGATCGCAGTGGTGCTGCTCGGCACCTACGAACAGATTCTCAGCTACGTCGTCGTGATGGACTGGCTCTTTTTTGGCTTAACGGCGAGCTGCATTTTCGTATTTCGCGCGCGCGAGAAGCGCAGTGCATCTCGGGAAGCCGCCACCCATGAGAACGGATTTCGCGTGCCAGGGCACCCGTGGACCACAGGCCTCTTCGTCTCGATTGCGTGGCTCGTAACCGCCAATACAATTTACAAATATCCTCGCAATGCAGGCGTCGCTCTGTGTATTCTCTTTGCCGGGATCCCCGTCTTTTACTTCTTTCGCGGACGTGCTCGGCGCCCGCTCGGCTCTGAGTGAGACGAATGAGCCCGCAACGGCGTGAAATCCGGTCGGCCTATATCGAGTGGGCGAAGCTGCGTTCCGCGGCTCGCTATAAACTCGCCGGCAGCGACATGCTCGCCTATCCGCTGAAGGATTTGCCCGTCCGCATCGAGCAACTCGAAATCGCAAATCCCAGCGACAGCTACGGCTATCCGCCGCTCATCGAACGGCTCGCGAAAAAGGCCGGCGTCCCGGCCGATTGCGTCGTTCAAGCGCAGGGTACTTCGATGGCAAATCATCTCGCCATGGCCGCGCTCCTCGAGCCGGATGATGAAGTGCTCATCGAAGAACCAGCCTACGAAGCATTGCTCGCCGTAGCTCGTTATCTGGGCGCAAAAATCCGCCGCTTCCCGCGTCGCTTCGAAGACGGTTTCAAGCTCGATCCCCGCGAAGTGGAGCGCGCCATCTCACCACGCACTCGCCTCATCGTTGTCACCAACCTGCACAATCCCACCGGAGTTCGCACGCCCGATTCCACGTTGAAGCTCGTAGGTGACATCGCCCGTAGTCTCGGTGCTCACGTGCTCGTTGACGAGGTTTATCTCGAGGCGTGCTTCGATTCCCCGGGACAATCGGCATTTCATCTCGGTTCAAATTTCGTAGCTACGAGCAGCTTGACGAAAGCCTACGGCCTCTCCGGTCTCCGTTGCGGCTGGATTCTCGCCGCGCCTGCGCTGGCGGAAAGAATGTGGCGGCTCAACGATCTCTTCGGTGTGATGCCGGCTCATCCGGCGGAATTAATCAGCGTCGTAGCACTCGACAATCTGCCGCAAATCGCGGCCCGCGCGAAAGTGCACATCGATATGAATCGCGCCCTGTTGAAGAAATTCCTCGATTCGCGAAAGGACCTGCTCGCAATCTGGCCGGAGGCCGGCACAGTCGTATTTCCTCAACTGACCAGCGGCCACGTCGAAGCCTTCTGCCAATTGTTACGTGAAAAATACGACACCAGCGTGGTTCCCGGCCGCTTTTTCGAAGCCCCCGAACACATCCGCATCGGGGTAGGCAGCGCGACGGAAAATGTGCGCGAAGGACTTTCCCGTATCGGCGCTGCACTTGAAGAGTTCGCCACGAAACGCACAAGCGCGAACTAATTCACATGGGGAGCAACAGCGGCGGGATAGCGGAAGACTACGTCCGTGCTCGCTTAGTCTTCGAGGCCTTGGGCCGAAGAAGTTCCACAAGCGCCTGCGCCGCCGCCGAGAGCGGCCTATCTTGCCGGTAAACAAGATAAACGCGCCGCTCAATGTGCATCTGCCGCAGCTTGAGTTCGCGCAAATCGCCGCGCGCAATTTCTCCTTCGACGCACATCCGCGGCACGATCGCCACGCCTCGCTTCATCTCGACGAACCGTTTGATGCTCTCAATCGTCGGCAGCTCGATATCCATTCGCAGCGTCACCCGATGCTTCGCAAACATCTGAATCACGCGCCGCCGGTAAGGCGACTCCACGATATGCGCAACGAACGTCTCGCCCTCGAGCGCCGAAATATCCACCTCACGCCGCTTCGCCAGCGGATGCCCCGGCCACACTACAAGCGCCAGCGAGTCGCGATAGAATTCCACCGTTGTGAGTTCGCGCTCCTCCGGCAGATACGAAATCACGCCGATATCCAGCTGGTGATTCAGCAATTCGCGGGGCACGTTTCGCGAAAATACGCGATGCACGCGAATTTGAATCCCCGGATATAGCTTTCGATATTGCTCGAGCGCCGGAAGCAGCGCGTGAATCGAACTCTCGTTCACTCCAATCGATACCTGCCCTCGCTTCAGGCCGTCGAGCTGCTGCATCCCCTTGTGAATTTCTTCGCGCAGATTCAGCATTCGGTCCGCGTACTCGAGCAGCAGCGTGCCCGCGTCTGTCAGCGTACGAGCGCCCGTCCCGCGCACAAAGAGCGGCTGCCCCACCCAATCTTCGAGCTTTCGCATCGCAATGCTGATTGCCGGCTGCGTCCGGTACAGCTTTTCCGCCGCGCGCGAATAGCTCTGCTCCCGCGCCACCGTCTGAAACACCTGTAAAGCCGCCAGATCCACATACCCTCCAACCATCTACCGGTAGTTCAGGTCCCTCCCGGCCTGTTTTGGGACGGGATGACCTGAGGCCTTGTATAAGCGAAGCTTATCCCACATGCAACAATTATAAATTGGACACGCTTAGGCGCAGCGCGTTCCACTGGTTGCCAGGTAGAGGAGCGTTCATGGACACGATCCACATCTTCGACACCACGCTGCGCGACGGCGAGCAGTCACCCGGCTTCTCGATGCACCGGGAGGAAAAGCTTCGCCTGGCGCGCCAACTCGAGCAGCTTGGCGTCGACGTGATCGAAGCGGGGTTTCCCATCGCATCGCCGGGAGATTTGGAAGCAGTCCGCGCGGTTGCGGGCGAAATCCGCAGCTGCAAAGTAGCCGCCCTCGCGCGCGCCCGACAAGAAGATGTGGACGCCGCCCTACGCGCCATCGAACCCGCCGTCCATCCTCGGCTCCATATTTTTCTGGCCACCTCCGATCTCCACCTGAAACACAAATTGCGCATCGATCGGCAGGAGGCTCTCGACCAAGTCGTCAGGATGGTGCGCTTCGGGTGCGAGCACACGGAAGAAGTCGAATTCTCCGCCGAAGACGCCAGCCGCAGCGATATTGAATATCTCTGCGATGTGGCTGAAGCAGCCGCCGAGGCCGGCGCGAAAATCATCAACCTTCCAGACACCGTCGGCTATTCAACACCCGATGAATACGGCGAGATGTTTCGCACTGTCCGCGCGCGCCTCAGCGCATATCCAAAAATCATCTATAGCGCGCACTGCCACAACGACCTGGGTCTCGCCGTCGCGAATTCGCTCGCCGCAATCGCCGCGGGTGCGCGCCAAGTGGAATGCACCATCAACGGAATCGGCGAACGCGCTGGAAATGCATCGCTCGAAGAAATCGCAGTGGCACTTCACGTCCGGCAAAGCCGCTTCTGCGCCGCGACGAATATCCGCCTCGAGAAAATCTATTCCACCAGCCGCCTGCTCACCGCGATCACCGGAGTCTCCGTGCCGCCAAACAAAGCCGTAGTCGGCGCGAATGCGTTCGCCCACGAAGCCGGCATCCACCAGGACGGCATCCTGAAAAATCCGCTTACCTACGAAATTATTCTTCCCGAAAAAGTTGGAGTGCCCAGCCGCAGGCTCGTTCTCGGAAAGCATTCCGGCCGCAACGCGCTGCGAGCCCGCCTCGCCGAACTCGGCTACGAGACCACTCCAGCGGAACTCGCGGACTGCTATCGAATGGCCACCGAACTCGCCGATTCAGCGAAGCAGGTGACCGACCGTGATCTGCTTTCCTTTATCCACCAGGTTCGCCGCGGACGCACGGCGTCGCCAGCTAGCTCCGCGGTTCGCCCGCGACCTCGCGCTGTTGGAGCGCACTGAAGAAAAGAATTGAAACGACTCAGTTGAAGAGGAAAAAAACATGGGTTCCATTCGCAAAACCATCGCAGTCCTGCCCGGCGACGGCATCGGCCCGGAAGTCACTCGCGCCGCCGTTCATCTCCTTCAGGATTGCGCCACAGCGCACGGCCACACTTTCGAATTCCGCGAACTTCCCTTCGGCGGGTCCGCCATCGACGCCCTCGGCACTCCTCTACCGCCGTCCACGCTCGCGGAATGCCGCAAAGCCGATGCGATTTTGCTCGGTGCTATCGGCGGGCCCAAGTGGGACGCGCTCCCGCTCGCGAATCGTCCCGAAAGCGGCCTGCTCGCCCTGCGGAAAGAACTCGGCCTCTACATCAATCTTCGCCCGATCCGTTTGCGACACGCCCTCCAAGGAATTTCGCCTCTTCGTCCTGATCGCGTGGCCGGATGCGATTTCGAAATCGTCCGCGAGCTCGCGGGCGACATCTACTTCGGCGCTCACGAACTCCATCGCGACAACGGCCATTCGCGCGCCCGCGACGTCGCCGACTACAGCTCAGCAGAAATCGAACGAGTAGCCCGCTATGCGTTCGAGCGCGCCGCCGCTCGTCAGCGCCGCGTCACAAGCGTCGACAAAGCCAACGTGCTCGCCACCTCCGCGCTCTGGCGCGAGGTAGTCACAGGAGTAGCTCGCGAATACCCTGCAGTCACGCTCGAGCACTTATATGTGGACAACGCCGCGATGCAGATCGTCCTTCGCCCCAAGCAGTTCGACGTAATCCTCACGTCGAATCTCTTCGGCGATATCCTGAGCGACGAAGCCGCCGCACTCGCGGGCTCGATTGGCCTGATTCCGTCAATGAGCCGCGGTTCCGGCAATGGCCCCGCGCTGTACGAGCCGATTCACGGCTCCGCGCCCACGCTTGCTGGAAAAGACGTTGCCTCGCCGCTCGGCGCCATCTACTCCGCCACTTTGATGCTGCGCGAATCCTTCGGCCTGAACACCGAAGCCCAGTGGATCGAATCAGCAATCGATCGCGTGCTGGACCACGGCTATCGCACGATGGACATCGCCGAACCGGGCAGCCGGATCCTGCGCGGCTCGGAATTCGCGGATCAAATTCGCGGGGAAATTCACGATGCGCTCGTTCACACCGAGCGCTACGGTTGGGGCGTTTAATTTTTTGCGGTTTAATTTTTGCGAAGGACCAGCGTGGCCGCGATCATGTCGTGCAGCGCCTGCTTTTTCTCGGTGAATCCCGCCATCATGTAGCCGATGCCGAGTGGGATCAGGCCGGTAATGATTTTTGCAAAGAAGCGCCCCGTTGCATGGCCGAAACTGATCCGCCGCCCCTGCAAATCGGTCACGATCAATCCCAGCGCCATTTTTCCCAGGGTGCCCTGATTGGGCGAGCTCTCCAGGTACGCGTAATATATCCACGACGCAATAATTGAGAGGAAAAAGATAAATATAAGCATCAAGATGAGCGCCACGGGCGGTTCCGCGTCTCCGTTATGCATTCCTCGAACCATCGTTTCCATCGACCCGATCCCCACGAACGCGAGTCCAATGAAAAAAAGCACTAAGAAAATAACGCCGAGAACAATTCCGTCGATGAGATGGGCCACCACCCGCAACCAGAACCCGGCATAGGGAGACGGCAGCGCCACAGCGGCCGGCGCAACCGGGTAAGTCGGCACCACGCCGGCAGGAACGATCGCGGGCGATGCGTAAGCGGAAGCGGGTGGCGCGCTAGCCGCCACCGGCGGTCCGCTCACCGGCGTACCGCAGACGCTGCAGTAGGCCGTTCCCTCCGTCAATCGCGCGCCGCATTTTGAGCAGAACACTTGTGCCTCGTTTCGGCGTAGAAGCAGCCAGGAAAAAACTAAAGTTGCCGCAGCACCAGGCAGCCCGCCAGAATATCGTGCAGCGCCTGCTTCCGCGCCGTAAAACCCGCCATCAGAAAACCAATACCGAGAATCATGCCCGAAAGGATTTTTCCGAAGAAACGGCCCGACGCCCGCGCAAAAGTAATCCGGTTCCCGGCCAGGTCCGTCACCTTCAAACCCAGGATTTTTTTGCCCAGCGTCGCTTGCCAAGTCGAGCTTTCCATCGACGCGTAATAAATCCAGCTCAACATCAGCGCGAGCAATCGGATGGCGAGCAGCGGCCGCGACACCGACGTATAAACCTCCCACGGGTTCTCGGCCGTGAAAGCATGGATGTTCGCTCGGAATAGCGGAAAGAAAGCGCCCACGCCCACGATCCCCAGGATCATCGCATCAATAATGTAGGCGACAAGCCGCAGCCAGAATCCCGCGTAGGCCATCGGCGGCCGCGAAACCTGTGATGTCTGCCATACAGGCGGGGCAGGTTGCTGATCAACCTCAACCGGCTGAGGCTGGAGCGGAGGAGGAGCGGCCGGGGACGGATACGCAGCGCTTGGTGTTCGCTGAATGGCCTGGCCACAATTGGTGCAAAATGCGGCATCGTCGGCCAGTTGCGTTCCACATTTCGGACAAAACATTTTTTCGCCCCAAACTGCCCGCGTGCCTCAAACCAACTCACCGGACCCGCGCATGCTACTCAACCCGAAACCAGTGGGTCAACATGCAAATGCCGCCATCCGGCCAGCGCTCGACTCTAATCGGCAACATCGGTAGCCACGACGACGTCTTTTTCGTCGTGGGATTTTGCGTCGTCGTGGGATCTTTGCGCCGAGTTATCGACGATCATTGCGGCGCTATCAGACCCCGCAACAATCTGGCCCCACAATGAGAATACGCGAAAACGTCAACAGAAGTTGCACAGCTCAAGCGCCGTCGCTTAGACTCGTGCGTCCAATCAAATGAGAGGAGCTATCATGCGAATTCATTTCACCACTGCCACAAAGATTCTCGGAGCCACGCTCGCCGCCCTAAGCCTTTTCGCAAGCGGCTACGTCGCAGGACAAAACAAATTCGGCCAGCCCAAGACCATCATCCACATGGTGATTCTCAAATGGCGTCCCGGTGTCGCCGATGCCGATAAACAACGCGCCCTCGAAGGCGTGAAAGAAATGGCCGCCAAAGTCCCTGGCATAAAAAATATCTGGATCAAAGCCGACCGCATCCAACCCCGCGACTTCAACGCCGCCTACGCCATCGAATTCAAAGACCGCGACGCAGCCGACGCCTACGCCGAAAGCCCGCTACATCAGGAGTGGGAGCAGAAATACTACGTGCCAATCCGCGAGGTCAGCATTTCCGAGCAGGTCACAAATCCCTGAGGGTTCTGCTTCGGTTTCAGGCAGCCTGTCGACGTCGCTTCCATGCGAACCCGATGAGACCAGTTCCCAACAGTATGAGCGAACTTGGTTCGGGTACCGGAGTCGCTACGAAGCCGTCCACGTTCTTCCCGTCTGAATAGAAGCCGACGAGTTCGCCGTTATCGTTGATGCCATTGACAGTGGTTCCGTTGACGCCAAATGCAGGTGTGGAAGAAGCAGAGGGATCGTCGATTGTTTCAAACGAGTCGGCGACAGAGTTGAACAGCAGACCATGGGTCTCGCCGCCGGCATCCGCGTAGCTGCCGACCACATACCCGCCATCGTTGATGCCCAGAAACATCGTATCGCTGCCGGAAGGATCATCGTAGCTCGTGAAAGTTCCCGCGTTGTCGACGAAGCCATGGGTGTTGCCCGAGGAATCGGTATAGAAACCAACGACCGTACCGCTATTGTTGATGCCGGTCACTGTGACCGACACGGCATGGAAAGAAGCAGGCAGCGTGACCCCCGTGAAGACGCCGCCCTGGTAGAGGTAGCCATGGGCATTTCCAGCAGAATCAGTATAGAAGCCCGCCGCAATACCACCGCTGTTGATGCCGAGCAATTGGTTCACGGTCCCGGTTGTTGAGGGATTCTGCACAGACGTAAACGTACCGCCGTTATCTACGAAGCCGAAGTTATTCCCGGCTGTATCGACATAGAACCCCACCGTGGCCCCCCCACTGTTTATGCCCACCACCTGGGTTTGAACCGATCCCGGAAAGTTCTCAGCCGTGAACGTGCTGGGAAGCACGAGAGTAAACCCTTTATTCGGAACCGTGGTGCCGTCACCGAAATAACCGGCTATCGTTCCACTATTATTCACCCCGAGAAGCTGCGTAAAAGCGGTGTCGCCCGGATTCTGGACCGTCTGAAAAGAATACCCGTCGGCCCGGGTCGACATCGGGAGGCCGACAAAGAACATTAATGCAAGACCCAGCGTAAGTGTTCTCATTGATTTGTATCTCCCTTTCGATCGAACTGAAAGGCATCGCAATTACGTCTGGTAGCGGTTCCTAGAGATAAGCGGGGCCTAACAGACAGGAGTTCAAGAAATCACAGCAATCGACTTTCCACAACGAAAGCTTAACTTTTGCTCGCTAACCTAATTACATTCAATGCGTTGTCACAAGAACCCAAATCATCCAGTCGCTTATCACCGGAAAAATACCGAAAGTGTGCAAGTTCGTGCAGGTTTCGCCTACGGCAAACTGTGCATTGCGCTCTCGCGAAAATAGCCGACAATGAAAGAGGAGGTGCGAAATGATCAAAAAAGTGAAAGAAGGCTACAAGGTACTTTCCGAAAAGGGCAAGAGCCTCGGCGGCCCCTACAAGAGCAAAGCTGAAGCCGAAAAGCGCCTGCGCCAGGTCGAATTCTTCAAGCACCGCAAAGGGTAGCGGCGTATCCGCAGCTCCCAGCCCAGCTGCCGCTCGCCCCATGTAGGGCCGAAGTCGATCTTTTCCACAGGACGCCTCGAATTCCACAATTCATCTCCCCGAAATAATTGTTACAAATGCTTGACGAAATTTTCTTTTTTGCTATACTTCCCTGATGTCGGCGTACCTCGGATTTGCCGGGGATTGTCCTGACGAACCGGGTCTGCCGCTTAACCAGAGGTGAAGTTGGTTACAAGCACCGGGTTGGCACAATACGAGTTTCGAGCATATCCGTTCCGGAGGCTGCTAGGGTAACACGCGGCCACAGGAATAGGACGGACATGCCCGGCGCTCGTTGCCGGGTTTTTTATTGCTCGCGACTTCGGCTCCAAAACCGATTTCGCGCTCCGCCGGGAGCGGAGACGTTCCGATCGGAAATTGTTGAACGGAACGATGGTCTTTGACAACTGAAGGAAGTAGGCATCGCGTTATGCGAATTTCAAGGTTCGCATAGCGTGATAAACCGCAAATTTTTGCTCGAGAAAGTAGCGCAATGTGGAAAGGCGAACTTTCCTGCACGCGCGATCTCGTGGTCCCTTTCATTTCTCAAAAATCTGAAAAGTTCCACGCATCAAACCCGAAAGGCGCGGGACGAAGGGCTTGCAAGACCCTT
>CAVRFZ010000005.1:127500-641558 GCA_963720655.1 uncultured Acidobacteriota bacterium
TACCCCATCATTCTCGTCATCGGCGGCCTGATCCTCAGCTTTTTTCCCCGCGTACCGCACGTAGGCCTGAATCCCGACATGGTCTTCCTCGTCATTCTTCCCCCGCTGCTCTTCTCCTCCGCGTTCACCAGCTCCTGGCGCGACTTCCGCTACAACCTCGTCAGCATCTCCATGCTCGCCCTCGGCCTCGTAGTCTTCACTGTTCGCGGCGTCGCCTCCATTTCCCACTGGATTCTTCCCGGTTTCGACTTCCGCCTCGGCCTCGTCCTCGGCGCCGTCGTCAGCACCACCGACGCGATCGCCGCCACCACCATCGCCAGGCGCCTCGGCATCCCCAAGCGCATCACTGACGTCATCGAAGGCGAAAGCCTCGTCAACGATGCCAGCGGCCTGCTCGCTCTCCAATTAGCGGTCGCGCTCGTCGTCTCCGGAGAAATTCCCAGTCTCGAAGTAAGGATCGGGCGGCTTATTTACCTCATCGCTGGCAGCATCGTAATCGGCCTGATCATCGCCAGGCTGATCTACTACCTCGAAACCAAAATTGACGACTCTTCCATCGAAATCACCATCAGCCTCATCGCCCCATATTTCGCATACCTCGCCGGCGAAAGCGCCCATGCTTCCGGTGTTCTCGCCACCGTCGTCTGCGGTCTTTATCTCGGACACAAGAGCTCTCTCTATCTCTCGCTCGGCGCGCGTCTCAAAGGCTACGCCGTCTGGGACACGCTCACTTTCATCCTCAATGGCTTTGTTTTTATTCTTCTGGGTCTACAGCTTCCCTACGTTCTCGAAGGAATTCACGAATACACGATGGGGCGCCTGCTGGCTCTGGGAGCCATGTTCAGCGCGGTCGTAATCCTTCTCCGTATGGTTTGGGTCTACCCCGGCGCTTGGGCTTCAAACGTCATTCGCCGACGCATCCTCCACCAGCCCGAGCCGTTTCCCAATCCGCGCTCGATCATAGTTGTCGGCTGGACGGGCATGCGCGGCGTCGTCGCCCTCGCCGCTGCTATCTCGCTGCCGGAATATCTCCACGATGGCTCGCCGTTTCCCCAGCGCAACCTCATAATCTTCCTCACCTTCGCGGTAATCTTCGTCACTCTCGTTTTGCAGGGACTCACTCTTCCGCCGCTCATTCGCGCTCTCGGCCTGTCCGATACGAATGAGAGAGATCCCGAAGAAGACAAAGCCCGCCGCGAAATGATCGAAGCCGCGCTCGCCTATCTCGAAGCCACTCGCGAGAACGACGCCGCCGAATTCGAGCCGGTCTATGACGAATTGATCCACCTCCAGCGCCGCCGCCTTACCCGCCTGGAAGAGCAGGAAGCCGCAGACGGCGAGCACGATCCCAGACACTATGACCGCTATTTCGAACTCTCCCGCCAGCTCCGCTCCGTCCAGCGCGCCACAATCCTGAATCTCCGCAACCAAAACCAGATCAACGACGAAACTCTCCACAAACTCGAATACGAACTCGACCTCCTCGACGCCCAGTCCTCAGCCGCCGCTCGCTAGCCTTCCCAGTAGCACAGGCGTCCGCCGACCGGCGGCAGCGTGAAAATGACGCCCGTGCCAACGCAACACCACACCACGATCATCAATTCTTGGCGCACGCCGCGACACCGTTCTTTTCGCCGTTCGTACCGCTGGCCTCCGGCCGGCGCCTTTGACTCTAGTTTTGTCCGCTGTGGCGCCAGCTTGTCCTGAGAAACGAAGGGCATCCTGCGCGCTGTCCGCGTCCCGACGGTGTTCGCGGGGCCGGCTCCTTTGGCTTTTCCGTATTTGAAATCTGAAATTTTAAATTTGAGATCGTCTCGGCTTCCCGTCGGCGCCACTGATTCACAAATGTAGCTCACCTCTTTAGAGGTGAGGCTTTTTCCCCGCCCCGCTATAATCTCAATCCGATGAAATCAATCTACGCACTCGCGCTCGTGTTGCTGTCGTATGCCGCACCATCCGCCGAACCCGCACAAAAACAATCCCCCTCCACCGATCACTTCGGCCTCACCTGCACCCAAATCCTCCAAATCTCCTCCACCGACTGGATCAAAAAATTCACCGCCGCGAAAGACGCCACCGAACCAACCACAATCCAGGCAATCTCCACCTACGGCAAATGCTACGACGCGCGTACCACCCGCCTCGCCGCCTCGTTCGGAAAATCAGGAAGGGGCCCGCTAATGGGCACGCGCGGAAACTTCAGCGATTTCGACCACGCTCTCAACGACTTCACCGCCAAAGCCCTCGCCGCCACCGATCCCCCGGCCGACGCGCAAAAAAAAGCCTACGCTGCGCTCTATGCCAAACAGTTCCGCTACGAGTTTTACCGCGAGTACGAGCAAAAGAATTTCAGTCCCCCGCCATTCACCCCCGAGGAATCCGACGCCTTCACCAAAGCCAAAAATCACTTCGGCGAACTCCTAGGCTTGCTCCCCGAAGACAAAATGCACGAACTCCACCGCTCCTTCGGTGAAATTTTCGCCGCCGGCGGCGTTCCCGATGCCACAAAAGTCGCAGTCTACCGCTACGCCATCTTCCTGCTCGAATCCCCGTCAGAAACTCCGTACTCCCCGCCTCCGTTCTGAGCGTTCCGTTGCCTCTTTTCGTACCGCGGCATCCTACCGGTTCGTTTCGACTTTTCCGTATTTGAAATCTGAAATGGCTTTGTTGACATCCTCGGTACACAACCACCGCCGTAGGCGCGGCACACACTTAGCGCAGGGTGGAAATTCTGGGTACCGAATCCCAAGAATTATTTCAGCGCCGTAGGTGCGCCACGCTGATTTTCAAATTTAGCTCCTCGCCTGTCATTCGGAAATTTCGGTTCTGGGGCCCGACCCTGTTTTAAAACTTGCAAAGTAGTTACCAGTGCGTTATCATCAGTCGTGCATTTTACGGACAACTCGCGGCGGAAGCGTCAATCGGCACCCAGAACCAGATCCGCGCGCCAAAGCCTCTCCTATAATGCCGTCATTCCTCCTGTCTCCCGTCGCAGTCCCGCATTTCTAATCGCAAATCTGGAATTAGAATTCAATCTAAACCCCATAAGAATCAATGATCTAAAATTTTCTAATCGCAAATTTTCCGCGATTTTTTACCCTGAGGAACGAAGCGTTTACCCCGAGGCAGGATTAAACCAGCGTCACCTTCCTCCCGCCCCAACTTGCTCGCGGCTCAGCACTCATCACTCATCACTCGCCACCGCCTTTCTAATCGAGACACCGCGATTAGAAATCCGCCGAACCCCCACAAAACAAAGCCCACTACCAATTTCTAATCGAGACAAAAATGCCCTTTTCGCTCTGCAAAAGACCGGCCAATAGTTGGCTTCCCTCGCCCTACTTTGATAGTCTCCCCTCTCTTGACTCAGGAGACCCAATGACACCCCGGAAGTTCCTGGCTTTCGCGGTTTTCGTGTGCTTCGCAGTTCCCGTATCGCTGATCAGGGCGCAGAAGGACGACGCTACAAATCAACTCGCGCGCGAAATCTATAAGCAGCTCGTCGAAATCAACACCACCGATTCCGTCGGTAGCACCACCGTCGCCGCTGAAGCCATGGCCAAGCGACTCCGCGACGCCGGCTTTCCTGAAGCCGACATTTTTATTGGTGGCCCCAATCCACGAAAAGGAAATCTCGTCGCCCGCCTCCACGGCACCGGCGCACGCAAGCCGATTCTCATGATTGGCCATCTCGATGTCGTCGAAGCTCGACGCGAAGATTGGTCCGTCGATCCGTTTCAGCTCCTCGAAAAAGATGGCTACTTTTACGGCCGCGGCTCGATCGATATGAAGTCCGGCGACACTTTCCTGATGATGACGATGATTCGGCTAAAAAAAGAAGGATACAAACCCGACCGCGACATCATCCTGGCTCTCACCGCCGATGAAGAAGGCGGGCAGTCCAACGGCGTCAACTGGTTGCTGAAGAATCATCGCGATTTGATTGACGCGGAGTTCATCTTGAATCCCGATGGCGGCACGTTTCAGATGGTCAACGGGAAGAAGTCCATGGTTGCGATTCAGGCCAGCGAAAAGCTCTATCAGGATTTCGAACTGAAGGTCACGAATCCCGGCGGCCACAGCTCGCTGCCCGTCTCCGACAACGCCATCTACGAGCTGGCCGAGGGGCTCACGCGTCTCGAGCACTATAAATTCCCGTTCGAGCTCAACGATGTGACGCGCTCCTACCTCGACCACATGTCCACAATCGTGGGAGGAGATCTGGGCGCAGACATGAAAGCCGTTTTGAAAGATCCGCCTGACGCCGCCGCGATCGACCGCTTGTCGCAAAGACCGTTCTACAACGGCATCACCCATACCACCTGCGTAGCCACCCGTCTCGATGCCGGCCACGCCAACAACGCGCTGCCGCAAATGGCTCGCGCCAATGTGAATTGCCGCATTCTCCCGGCGCACTCGGTGGAAGAAGTTCAAGCCACGCTCGTGAAGGTTCTCGACGATCCCAAAATCTCGGTAACGCCGGTCCTTATCGGCGCGCTCGTTGCGCAAAAGAATCCCCCTTCACCGCTGCGCCCGGACGTGATGGGAGCCCTCGACAAAGTCACGCAAGAAATGTGGCCGGGAGTTCCCGTGGTTCCAGTGATGGAAACCGGCGCTTCGGACGGCGCCTACTCGCGCGCCGCTGGAATTCCAACCTACGGAATTTCGGGCATGTGGATGGATCCCAACGACGACCGCTCGCACGGCCGCGACGAGCGCCTTGAGGTTTGGTCCTTTTATACCGGCGTCGATTTTTATTATCGCTTCGTGAAAATTCTCAGTTCGGGCCAATAAAATTCCGGTGCCAATAAAATTCTAGCGAGAGACGACAAAGAATGAGCCTGATGCGCACCGCGATCTTGAAGGCTTCCGCGAGCCCGTGGATGCGCAAGAATGCGCCGCGTTACGGCTTCTTGCGCCGCACCGTCACGCGCTTCATGCCCGGCGAAACGATTGACGACGCTCTCGATGCTGCTCGCCAACTCGCCGAAAAGCGCATCGCCACCCTCGTCACTCAACTCGGCGAAAACATCGAAAACCGGACCGAAGCGGAATCGGTCACCAATCACTATCTTGACGTTCTGCAGCGGATCAGCGCCGCTGACCTGCCCACGGAAGTTTCCGTCAAGCTCACGCAGCTTGGCCTCGATCTCGATCGCGAATTTTGTTACGCGAACCTAGCGAAACTTATCGAAGCGACGCCGTCGGACAAAACGCTCTGGATCGACATGGAGCAAAGTCCCTACGTGGACGTCACGCTCGAAATCTATCTGCGCGCTCGCAAAGCGTATGCGAATGTCGGCGTTTGCGTGCAGGCCTATTTGTATCGCACGCAGAAGGATTTGGATTCGCTGATTGCAATCGGCGCAGCCGTTCGCCTGGTGAAAGGTGCGTACAACGAACCCGCCGAAATTGCGTATCCCAGAAAAAAGGATGTCGATGCGAGCTACATGGAACTTGCCAAGAGATTGTTAAGCCCGGAAGCTCGCAAAGCGGGCGTGCGTGCCGCGATCGCTACTCACGATCGCGCATTGATCGCGAGTCTCATCGACTGGGCCACTGCGCAAGGAGTCCCGAAGAATCGCCCCGAATTCCAAATGCTCTACGGCATTCAACGCGCCGAGCAATCGCGCCTCGCGCAAGAAGGCTATCGCTCCGCCGTCCTGATCTCCTACGGCACATTCTGGTACCCATGGTTCATGCGCCGCCTCGCCGAGCGCCCCGCCAACGTTCTCTTCCTCGCTCGCAATTTCTTCGGCGGTTAGTTTAGCCCGTGCCAGAACAGAATATTTCCGGTGCGATGTCCGGAAATATGTCTGGAACATACAAAGCGGGCTGAGTTGTTTGTTAGGGCTTTGCTTCGTCTGAGGCAGACGCTGGCTGAGCCGCCGGCGATTCTGGCTGCGGAGCAGGCGCAGGTTGCTGAGCCGCGATGTGGCGTATGGTTTGCGTTTTTCGTTTTGGCACCGCGGCAGCCGACAGCGATTGGTTGACGGTTAAGATCGTGTCGCCATGGACCACCACGCGGAAGCGCCTGTCGGTGGCCTTGATTGCGGGCGTGTCTTTGTGAAATCCAGTCAGGAAATACGGATAGCCTTCAAAGTTTTTGGTGTGTTCGTTATCCGGCTGCTTCACTGCAAAGTTGAGCGGAATGCGTTCGCCGTTGGTGGCCATGATGTCTTGCATGAACCATGCCACCGCGCCCGAGCCATGTGCTCCCGCCGGCCGCACGGCAAGGACACGCGCACGCGCTTCTGAGCCACGCACTACGATCGGAACGCCGTCCACGACAAGATCCTCGACGGCTTCCATTTCAACGACCGTTCCTTCCTGCACTTCTTCCGAGGAAACATTGCTCTTCAATTCGACTTCGAACGCGGTGCCGTCAGGAACTTTGACGTCGACGCCTTCCGGAATTTTTTGTGCCGGCACACCGGTTGCGACCGGGGCCTGCAGCATCGCGAGGACTACTTTGTCGGAAACGCCTGCGGCGCGAAGCTTTTGAATCTGAGGTGGCGTCATATCGAAAGCGCATGGATTTGAGGAAATCTTCTTCAGCAGGAAATCCGAGCCCGGATGCATGGCGTGCATCGCCAGCACGTCATCGGTCGTCAGCGCAGAAGGCGGCGGTTGCGGAGCGCTGGGCTCAACGGGCTTTGGATCTTCGGTCAGGCCGAATGTATATACATGTTGCCGGGGCGGCGGCGCATCGGCCAAGTCGGCGAAGCGCACCCAGCCCATTCGTCCGTCTTGGGTTCGAACCTGAGCGAAGCTGCCTTTTTGGGCGACGATTTCAACTTTTTCGCTGCAGCGCAGTTTGCCGAGTTCTTCAAACCGCTCGGTTGTCTTGTACATCAGAACGTAAGCGTCATACGTTCCGCAAAGCGCATAGCTGGTGGAATCGGCCGCGCGCGCAGAAGTAGCGGCGGCGACGAGAACTAAAAACGCGAGGGTTCGAGCCTTCATCCTGTGCCCCAAGTCCGGAGCCCATGGAAACGGCGTGCCGGATTCACAAGAAATTAGCTAACGGATTCCATTGTTGCGGAAGGGTGAAAACTCTCCAATAGTACTTTGTGCCAGTCTGTCCTTAAGAGCTAAGGCTTCGCGTGAGCAGATCTCCGAGCCGAAATTTGGTGTTAAAACTCAAAAACTGTCCTAAAGGACAGTAGATTTTTGGTGTTCGCTGTCTATAAAGTGGTCCACCCGCCCAGGACATTTACATCAGAAATCTCCGAGGAACCTCGGATTGAGAGCGGAGAGTGCCATGGTCAACGTCGGTCTCGACCTCGTCGGCGAGTTTCGACAAGGTCTGAAGGCGCTGAAAAGCGGTTACCCCCAGAAAGCCCTCGTACACATGCGAACTGCGTTTGAATACGAAAAACACAACCCTTTCTATATTTCGTTTCTAGGCTTGTCGGTGGCGCGTGCGGAACGCCAATGGGATAGGGCGACCGAGCTGTGCGAAATCGCGGTGCAGTTACGGCGTAACGAATGCCAGTTTCATTTGAATCTGGCCGAAGTCTATGCGCTTGCAGGACGACGGGAGAAAGCGCTGGACACGATCGACGCGGCGCTAGCACGGTTTGGAAATGACGCGCGATTGGTGCGGGCGCGAAGCCGGGTGGAAAAACGGCGAGCTCCCATACTGCCATTCCTCACGCGCGATCATTTCTTGAATCGCACGATCGGGAAGATGCGGCACCGGACGCTGAACCGCTTCGGCAAGACGGCATAGCTAGCGCGCGGCCGAATACGGGCGCACCATCAGCGAGATCGTCACGCCCACGCAATCATGAGCGTGACGATCGCCTCGCCATGCGGGCGAGCTTCGACCTGACGAGCTGAAGCGACCATCGTAAAACCAGAATTCAATTATTAACCAGCGTGCGCTTCCATTTTGGCAACAAGCAGGCGTCCCTGGCGGCTTTCGAGCGCGAGCAGGGCTTTCTTATTTGGAAGACCGCCGCCATAACCGACCAGACTGCCGTTGCTGCCGATGACGCGATGGCACGGGATGATGATAGGAATCGGATTCGATCCGTTTGCCAGGCCGACGGCCCTCGAGGCGTTGGGGTTGCCCAGACGTCGAGCCAGCTCACCGTAGGAAGTGGTTTTGCCGTAAGGAATGGTCTGAAGCATTTCCCAGACGCGAAGCTGAAATTCCGTGCCAATGAGCGATAACGGTAGATGGAACTCTTCCAACTCGCCGGAAAAGTAAGCACGCAACTGACGGATGGTTTCCTGTAACGGTGCCGGATCTTTGCGCCAATGTGATTCCGGATGTTCGGGCCGCTTGCCGGCGACGAAACTGATCAGGCGGAGGCCGCGCTCGTCTGCGGCCAGTAAGGTCTTACCCAGCGGAGTTTCGTAGTGGGTGTAGCAGATTTCGGTCATAGGTTCTTCTCCTGCCGTTTCGAATCGTACCGCAAACCCGGCTGTGCCTGCCATGCGATGTGGATGAAACAGCACAAGAGAAATGAACGATGTCTTGCGGGTGCCAAGTATCGCGGTGGGCTAGTGTTGTTACGCGGGTACAGGCAGGAACGCCTGTGATACTGAAAGGCGACGTCAAAGAGCCGGCAGGCTACAAGGGAAACTTCCTGCTTTCTTCGTATTTCTCTTTCGCAGTGAATTTCTAGCCTGGGACTGGACGCGATTGAACGGGTTGGTGGGGGATTCCTGCGACGTTGGGCGAGGAACTAGCGTTTGAGAGCAAGGGCGAGGTTCCGTCGTGAGATCGAGAAATAAGGATAGCAAGGCGAGTGGTGCATCGGTAGAGCACCCATCCGATTAAAACGCATAGGGCGATGAATGAAAAGAGAGTAATGAAGCCTGCAAAAAAGATGACGAAAGCGGCCGTCATTTGGAATATTGGATTGAGAAGTATGGGAAACGTCATCGTTAGCAACCTTTTGCGTTCACGGCGTCCTTGCGGTGGAACGCGGACCGCGACGAACGAGTCGTTCAGGCTGGTGTGGCGGGGCTGACTGCTTGAACTGACGGTACGCCACGCGGCTATCGACGCCTATCGGCATAAGGCCTGATTCCGAGGGAGTTGTTGCTGTAAGCAAACCTATTGCGCGAGCCGCAGCCAAACCGGCGGTACGTAAACTCCAAAAAATATCTAAGGGCATCCCTTGATAGTGTTGAGGGAGTGACGCTAGTACCTTCTACTGTGCTGACTCCCGGCCTCAGATGGATTTGCAAACCTACCGAAGTGAAAGGGGACATTCAATTATGAGCTCACGTGCAATGAGTTTTGCAGCCGCTGCCGTGCTATTTGTTACCGGGCTTGCCGGGTGCTCGCGAAGCGACACGCAATCGCCGGCGGTGGCGGATGAAATCAGAAAATCGCTGGACCAATCCGGCTACAAGGACGTCTCGGTGAGCCAAGACCGCGAGAAAGGGGTGGTGACTCTTACCGGTCACGTGGCGGCAGACTCCGACAAGCAACAGGTGGAATCGATCGCGAAATCCATGTCGGTGGGACAGGTGGTTGCGGACGAAATTCAGGTGCTGCCGGCCGGCGCGGAACACGATGCGAAAGCAGTGGACTCGGATCTGGACAATGGTATCGACAAGAATCTAGATGCCGCGCTGATTCAGAACAGACTGAACAAAGACATCAGCTATGACGTGAAGAATGGAGTGGTGACGCTGAAAGGAAACGTGAATTCCGAAATCCGGCGTAACCAGGCGGCGCACATCGCTTCTTCCGTGCCGAACGTTCAGCAGGTGGTGAATGAGCTGCAGGTAAAAAATCAGAAAGCCAGTTCGTCGAATTAATTAAAACTAGCGCGCGTGAGCCATGGCTCAGGGCAGAACGAATTCGAAAACGAATTGAGGAGATCTTTATATGGTGCGATGGGCTTTGCTGTTTCTGGTTGTTGCGATCGTTGCGGGAATATTCGGATTTGCGGGGGTAATGGCGGCGGCTGCGGGAATCGCGAAGCTACTTTTTTATGTGTTCCTGGTTCTATTCGTGGTTTCGCTGGCCATGAGCGTCGTTAGCCGGGCGTGAGATTAGAAAGTGCGAGCGACACGGCTGTGACGCGATTTAATCCATCAAAGGATTTGTACAATCTCCTCGCTGTAGTGGTGGCGGTTGTCACAATCGCTGCGCTCTATTTCGCGCGAATCGTTCTGATTCCGTTTGCATTGGCCGTTCTTTTCACGTTTATTCTCACGCCGGTGGTGCGGCTGCTTGAGCGGGCTCGATTGGGGAGGACTTTCTCCAGTCTTTTGGTAGTTGTTCTTACGATTGGAGCGTGCGGCGGCCTGGGATGGGGCGTCTCGAAGCAATTTGAGCAGGTGGTGAATCAGCTGCCGTCGTACAAGGTCAATATCAAGGAAAAGTTAGCCTCGCTACACTGGTCCGATAGTCACACTTTGCATAACGCTTCCGAGACCGTAACGGAAATCAGCAAAGACCTCGCAGCCAAGCCAGCGCCATCCTCTTCGGGGGAATCCGAGCAAGCAGCCCGTTCCAGAAGCCACAGCGCCATGCCGGCGCAACCGGTTCCGGTTCAAGTGATAGCGCCGCCCTCGCTGCCGCTCGAATCCCTGCAAAGCGTGCTTGGACTGATTGCGCGTGCGCTAATCGTGGTGGTGTTCACGATTTTCATGCTGATTCGGCGCGAGGATCTGCGAAACCGGCTGATTTCGCTGATCGGCCACGGCCACATGCATCTGGTGACCCAGACTCTCGACGAAGCCAGCTCGCGGGTGAGCAGGTATTTGCTGATGCAGTTTCTGGTGAATATCGGCTACGGAATCTTTATCGGGATGGGACTTTATTTCATCGGGCTTCCCGGGGCGCTTCTATGGGGCGTGATTGTCGGGATTCTGAGGTTTCTTCCGTACGTTGGTCCACCGCTGGGCGGCATCATGCCGCTGATTCTTTCGATGGCTGTTTTCAGCGGCTGGTCGAAACCGCTGATGGTTCTGGGCCTCTTCGTGATTACGGAGCTAGCGGTTTCGAATCTGCTTGAGCCGATGCTATACGGCGCGCACACGGGAATTTCTTCTCTGGCGATTGTGGTAGCCGCGATTTTCTGGACGGCGATCTGGGGCCCGATCGGACTCGTGGTATCTACTCCATTGACCGTTTGTCTGCTGGTGGTTGGGCGACATGTTCCGCAACTGCGGTTTCTGCACATTCTGCTGGGCGACGAGCCGCCCTTGACGCCCGAGTCGCGTTTTTATCAGCGGCTGCTTGCGATGGACCATGACGAAGCACGCGAGGTGCTGCAAAAATGCCTGAAGGAAATGAGCCTCGAAGAGCTTTATGAAAATGTGCTGATCCCCGCGCTGGGCATGGCGGAACAGGACCGGCATCAAAATCTGCTTCAGGACGAGAACGAAAAATTCATCAGCCAGAGCACGCGCGAATTGATAGACGAACTATGCGAGCCGCGCAATGGGGAAAGTCAACACGAGGCGGAAGGCGACGGAGCGGAAGCCCCGCCGAAAGCTGAGGCACCTCATGCGGTGCGGCCTCTAAGTATTATTTGCGTTCCGGCACGAGATGAAGCGGATGAAATTGTGGGCACGATGCTGGTACAGCTGCTGCAACAGGCAGGACATCGAGCGGAGTGCCTGGAGGTGGAAAGCGGCGAGCGGATGATCGCGCAGATTTCGAGTGAGAAGCCGGATATCGTTTGTATCTCCGCCCTTCCTCCTTTCGCGATCCCTGCGGTGCGCGCCTTGTATGGCAGGATGCACGCGCAGAATCCCAATCAGAAAGTGCTGGTTGGTTTATGGCACTTCTCCGGGGACTCAACGAAACTCGGCCGGCGGCTTGCGTTGAAAGAGGATTCGCGAGCATTTACGACGCTGGCTGAGCTTGTCCACGAAGTGCAGGAGATGTCCGCGATACCGGCGCAAGCTGTGGAGCATTCTTAGCTGACACCTCGAACTTAGATTTGGTTTTTCGGCGCCGATGGCTGTTGGAATCCGGGTACGTCTTTTATTCCTGCGCCGGTACAGGCATGATGGTATGGGAGGGCAATACTGGAATCAGTAGAATCCGCAATAATTGGAATATGACCTCGATTCGAGTTAACTCGTCTTTATATAGAAATCATTCCCGCGTGAAAACATCCACTGACGCAGTTGCGACAATTGCGCCACGGGCCTGAATAGATTCAACTCAAGAGGAGGATTGATGCGTTATCTTCGATATGCACTTTGCTTTTTGCTTTTGGGGATGCCGGCGCTATTTACCGCGGGTGCGGCTTCCGCGCAAGTCGCTATTTCCGTCACGATTGCTCCGCCCGAATTGCCCGTGTACGAGCAGCCAGTTTGTCCGGGAGATGGGTATATCTGGACTCCCGGCTACTGGGCCTGGGATGGAGAGGATTACTACTGGGTGCCTGGCACATGGGTGTTGGCGCCGCAAGTCGGTTACTTCTGGACTCCGCCGTACTGGGGCTGGGGCGGTTCTGCTTTTATTTTCCACGCGGGGTATTGGGGACCGACGGTGGGATTCTACGGTGGAATTAACTATGGATTCGGCTACTTCGGCAATGGTTTCTCCGGTGGGCGATGGGAGAGAGGTCACTTCTTCTATAACACGGCGGTGTGGCACGTAAACAGAGAAGAGGTCCACAACGTGTACGAGGAAAGGGTGAACGTAAGAGAAAATGTTCGAGTGAGCTACAACGGCGGACGGGGCGGAATTGACGCGCGCCCGACCCGCGAGGAAGAGGCTGCCGAACATGAGCGCCATCTACCGCCCGACCAAAACCAGGTCCGTCATGAAGAGGCGGCTCGTTCGAATCGTGACCTAAGGAATTCCGTGAATCACGGGAGGCCGCCTGTGACCGCGACTCCGCGTCCGGGAGAATTTAACGGGCACGAAACCACGCGGACGGAAACGCATACAAATAACCCGGTGCATCCGAAAGATTTGCCCGCGTATCAGCGTCCGGCGGCACCGAATACCGGAAATACAAAGACAGATCAGAAATACCAGAAGCAGCAGGAAAATTTGGCGAAGACGCAAGACCAAGAGCGGCAGAAACTTCAGCAGCAGCAAGACAGAGAGCATCAGCAGTACACGAAGCAGAACGCCAACGAGGCGAGAAATCAGCAATTGGAGCAGAAGCACGCGCAGCAAACGCAGCAGCTACAGCAGAAGCACGTGCAACAGCAACAGCACCTACAACAGAAGCAGCAGCCGGCGCATCAAACGTCTGCGCCGAAGGAAAATAAACACTAGCGGTCCGGGAATTGCAAAACGGGCGGGGCACCTGCCGATTGGCAATTGCCCCGCCCGATTTTTTTTGCATCAAGCGCGAAGGGACTAGGAGGAGGACTTCTTCCTGGGGACCTTGGCGCCCTTCTTGCGAGCTTCCGAAAGTCCGATCGCGATCGCCTGTTTGCGGCTGGTTACCTTACCGCCTCTGCCGCCCTTTCCAGAGCGAAGAGTCCCGCGTTTTTCGCGGTGCATGGCGCTCTTGACGCTCTTGCCCGCTGCTTTGCCGTATCGAGCCATCACGCTTCTCCTTGTGCCTGATTTTTCGGAGACAACTCTCGTTGCCGATCAGTACGAGCCCTTAGCGCTTTTAGATGCGTCGTCCAGCCGGTACGAGGAGACAAACTCGTCGACCTGTTTTTCTGCTGCGTCTTTGGCAATTCCGTAGCGCTCTTGAATTTTGCCCACCAACTGCTCTCTCTTGCCGTTAATGGTAGTCAAGTCGTCATCGGTCAACTTGCCCCACTGTTCCTTGACCTTGCCAGTTGATTGCTTCCACTTGCCTTGAATTTGATCCCAGTTCATTTTGCTCTCCTGAAGTTGGATGACATCACTTTAATCATGCACAGAAATGGCGTTGTGCCGGAATACAGCGCACCGTGTACGTATTAGAACGATGCGCGGTATGCGCGAATTGCGCTGGTGATCTCGCGAATTGGCCGAAGCCGATTTTTGAGGTGGCGGCACTGACACAGTGTTTACCACTGTTTAGGAATGGCTAGGGCAACAAGATCTAGTGGTTACAGCGATTGCTTGATGGTGGAGATCCGGGAGGCAGGCCTAGTCTTGTGAGGCATTTTAAACAAATCTCAGGGCGCGACCCTTTCAGGAGTATTGTGATGCCGGAAAAAAATTTGAAGTCGGTTTTTGTGGATGAACTCCGCGATATTTACAACGCGGAGCAGCAGTTGATCAAGGCGTTGCCAAAAATGGCGAAGGCTGCCACCTCGGAAGAGCTGCGAAACGGCTTCGAGGAGCATCTGGAGCAAACGAAAGAGCATGCGGCTCGCATTGAGAAGATTTTCAGCGGGATGGGCGAGCCGGTAAAAGGCAAGAAGTGCAAGGGCATGGAGGGAATCGTGTCGGAAGGCGGCGAAGTGATGTCCGAGGATTATGAAGGCGCTGTGATGGATGCGGCGTTGATCTCGGCCGCGCAGAGAGTGGAGCATTATGAAATTGCCGCATACGGCGCCGTACATGCTTACGCGGAACTGTTGGGCGAGAGCGATGCAGCTCCGTTGCTCGAACAGACTCTCGAAGAGGAAAAAGAGACCGATCAGAAGCTGACCGATCTTTCGAAGCAGATCAACTCCGAGGCGTACCAGGGCGGCAGTGAAGAAACGAGCGAAATGAAGCCGAAGCAGCGGGCTGCGAAAGCGGGAACTAACCGCTGAACAGTTGGCTTAGCGCAAACGGGGGAAGGGATTGGCTGTGGAATCCCTTTCCCCGGCGCAAGGCGCAAAGCTTGAAAGGCTCGCACCATGTTGATATTTCTGGGAATGGTTTTGGTAGTGGCAATTCTTGTGGGCTTCTCGAAGCGGACCAGTGGCCCCGAGCATTTTCCGAGCGGTGAAATCAGTTTTGTGATGCTTGTTTTCTTAGCCCTTTTTCTTATAGGCCGATTGTAGCCGAGTGATTAGATCCGGGACTTGGAATCAGCCCTCCGGGAAGCCTAGAAAGATGTGCTGTGTTCCGGCGTGAAATTGCTGCAACGCACGCGCATTCAACGAATTACGCATTGCCAGGCTCCCGATTGTGGCGCGGCGGCCATGACTTTCCGTCGGGAACGATAGTTACTACATCTTTCCCGGTGCGGAAATACGGGAAGAAGGGAGCGGCCCGATAGAGGAGACAGGATAGAATCTAGGAACGTGTTAAAGACGATGACAGCAGGTCTTCGAATATTAATCGTGGATGACGAAAAAGCGGTACGGACAGCCCTGGGACGGCTGCTGGGCACACGCAGTGAATGGACGGTGGTTGGCGAAGCGGCCGACGGCGCCGAAGCTATCGGCAAGGCGAAAGAGTTGAAACCCGACGTGATTATCATGGATGTAACTCTGCCGGAGATCAACGGGTTGGCAGCGACTCCGGAAATCAAGAAGGCCATCCCGGGCGCCGAAGTTCTGATATTCACACAGCATGAATCCTCGCAGATGATCCGCGAAGCCAAGAACGCGGGCGCCAGCGGTTACCTACTGAAGTCTCAAGCGAACTGGCTTGTAGCTGCTGTTGAGACGATCGGACAACACAAGCCGTTCTTCGGCGGCAAGAATCTATCAGAAGCCCGGTAGTTT
The DNA here is from genome assembly GCA_963720655.1 of uncultured Acidobacteriota bacterium. Taxonomy (GTDB): domain Bacteria; phylum Acidobacteriota; class Terriglobia; order Acidiferrales; family UBA7541; genus Palsa-295. The sequence continues at coordinate 143,056 of CAVRFZ010000005.1, forward strand.
TGCCGCAGTAACCAATTCTTCCGCGCAGACGTATTCTTATCCAAGGCATCCCAGCCATTCGGAGGCGGCGCCTGCTGTTGATCCCTATGAAGACTGATGATCGAAAAGTGAAAGCCGTCGAATCCATGGTCTATGCGGAGGCGATGGCCGAAACGATTCGTGAGTCCATTGTGATTCTGGATGAGGACTTGCGAATCATTTCCGCGAATCGAGCCTTCCTGGAGACATTCCGAGTGACGCGCCACGAGATCGAAAACAGACTTTTGGGCGAATTCGGCGGAGGGGAATGGGACATTCCCGCGTTGCTGGCGTCGCTCAAGAACGTTGTCCGGCAAAAAGCTAAATTGAAAAATTACGAGATTGGCCACGATTTTCCTGGGGTCGGGCAGAAGTTTCTGGTTTTGAATGCCCGGCAAATCCCGAGCCATGACGGCGCAGGGCGCTGGATGCTTCTTGCGATCGAAGATCGCACGGAGCAGCTTCGAACCATCGAAGATCTAAGAAAGCAGACGGAATTATTGCAGCTCGCCCACGATGCGATCCTTGTTCGCGATGTGGACAGCGTAATTTTATTCTGGAATCGAGGGGCGCAGGAGACTTACGGTTGGTCCGCTGCCGAGGCGTGCGGCAATATATCGCATCAACTCCTCAGTACGAAATTTCCCGACCCGTTCGATCACTGGCAGGAAAAGTTGCTTAGCCGAGGTTCCTGGGAAGGCGAGCTGGTGCACATGACGAAAGACGGAAAGCGAATCCATGTAGCCAGCCGCCAAGTGTTGCAGCACGATCAAACGGGACGGATGATTGGCATTCTCGAGATCAATCGAGACATCACCTCCCGCAAGGATGCCGAAGAGGCGCTCCGCAATCTCTCCGGGCGGTTGCTCCAACTGCAAGACGAGGAGCGCCGCCGGATTGCGCGCGAACTGCACGATAGCACCGGGCAGAGCCTGGCGGCGCTGGTAATTCATCTTTCGGCAGTTAGCGCGAGAATTTCCGAAATTGATGCGGCGGCCGCGGAAATGCTGCGCGAAGCAATCGATCTCTCGCAGAAGGCATCCGACGAGACCCGTACGCTGTCGTACCTCTTGTACCCCCCGACGCTCGATCACGCCGGACTGCGGTCTGCATTAGAGTGGTACATCGACGGATTCACACAGCGAAGCAAGGTGAAGGTCGAGTTGGACGTTTCAATTGGCCGCGAGCGGCTTGCCGAAATCGTGGAGCGAACACTTTTCCGAGTCGTACAGGAGAGCCTCACAAATATATTCCGCCACTCGGGAAGCGATACTGCCAGCGTTCGCATCAGCCGGCAGCCGGGAATTGTTCGTTTGGAAGTGGCAGATAATGGCAAGGGAATCCCGGAAGACGTGCTGGCGGCACTCAACAGCAGCGGCGGGCAGCTGGGCGTGGGCATTCGGGGAATGAGGGAGCGCATCAGGCAACTCGGCGGTTGGTTGCAAGTTACGTCCCAGCCCGGCGGCACAACAATTATATCGAGCCTCCCAGTTGACTGAACCCTTGTCGATCTCGAGGGAACTCCGTAACTCGCGTAAATTCTGTGGAAAATACAGGATTCTACCTAGGAGTACTAAAGGATGGCTCCGATAGGCCAGGGATGGAAAGCGGACTAAGGTACGTAGGTATTTTCTGTACCACTGACTTAGGCGATCAGCTTTCGTTCAATTTTTGGGCAACTTCGCGGGCCGATCCTTATAGCCGACCTCTTGTATAATTGACAGCAAATCTTGAAACGGCAGGAGTAAATGATGACCAAAGCTCTCCGAATTCTAATCGCTGACGACCACGACCTCATGCGGCGCGGTATTAAGGGTATGTTGCAGTCGCATCCGGGATGGGAGATTTGCGGAGAGGCCCATACGGGACGGGAAGCTGTGACCAAGGCGCAAGAATTGAAGCCGGATATCGCGATTCTCGACATCAGCATGCCGGACCTAAACGGCGTGGACGCTGCGCGAAGGATTCGCAAAGAGTCGCCAAACACGGAGATTTTGATTTTGTCCGTACATTATTCGGACCAGTTGATTCGGGATATTCTGGAGGCCGGGGTTCGCGGATACATCGTGAAGTCCGACTCGGATCGCGACCTGATTATCGCGGTGGAGACGCTGGCGAATCACAAGCCTTTTTTGACTCCGCGGGCAACTGAGGTAATGCTGACGAATTTCAAGGAAGGCCGGATGCGCTCGGAACTTCCCACTTCGTTGCGCGACCGGTTGACGTCGCGCGAGCGGGAAATTGTTCAATTGCTGGCGGAAGGAAAGAGCAGCAAGGAAGTGGCTTCGTCACTATGCATCAGCGTAAAAACGGCGGAAACGCACCGCGCCAATATCATGCGCAAGCTGCAACTGCATACCGTGAGTGAACTGGTCCGTTACGCAGTGCGAAATCAGATTGTCGAAGCGTAGCAAAAACTCGGTCGCCCTCGCCGAGAAAGACTGAATTCCAGATTTGCAGGCTTCTGGACAGGGTTAGTGCGTTCAGTCAAAGCGCGCGCTGGGGTTTACTACAGGAAATTCCGATTTCTCCTAACGCCTAATCCGTATTGTTGAAGAGGTTTATTTCCGTGATTATCGAGGCACGGAAGGAGGATGGGATTCGGTGACCTTGTGAAAGCAAGGTTGGAGGGCTGGGCCGATTTTCATCCTCCTTCTCGTCCAATAGAAAGGCGCTGCTTATGAATTCGCCGGCAACCACTGACAACATCGCTAGTGTATCGCGACGCGAAGCGGTCGAAATGATCGAACCATCTGTTGCCCGCCCAACGGTGCTCGTAGCGACGGCTGATCCTTTAATCCGCGCGAGTATGCGCGATCTGCTCCAGGAATATCCAATCAGAACGATTTGGGCGAGGGGCGTGAATGAGGTGCAATTGGCGCTTGCGAAAGAAAGCGTGCTTGCTTGTTTTTGCGGTTTCTGGCTGATCGATGGCACTTACCGCGACGTGGTTCGCCATTTGAAGCGGCAATCGGTTGAGATTCCAGCCATTGTGGTGTGCGAACCGTCTTGTCCACAGGAATATAGAGACTACCTGGCAGCGCTGAATCTCCGAGCGTTTGATTTCCTTTGTCATCCATATCGCAAGATGGACTTGGAGCGGATTCTAGAGGCCGCGATTTCAAAGCGCGGTCAATCTGGTGGAGTAGCGCAAGCTCCCGTACGCGGGGCGGTGCGCGAGCCGGACGACTTGCGCAAGGCTGGCTAGGGCGACTGTAGGCGGTGCGTCGCGCACAAGCGAGCGACGGACGCGGGCGTCCTGGTCAAGCACAACCTTTGCGTCGATCATCAATACCCCATCGTTCTTATTTGCGATCTCTTTCAGGGACTAGAAATAAACCGGGTCGACGCACCAATAAGCTGTGAAGGTGCGCCCGAGCCGCTGTATCCTTCTAAACGCACGAGTACCCTCGCTAATTTTCGCGCATGCTTTAGCTCTTTTTCTTTCGCAGAAGTAACTTTGAGCAGGAAGAGGCCGTGTCTCACTCACCGCTAGTGGTGTTTCCCGAGCACGAAGAACCGATTCGCGCCGAGCTCTTCAGCGTGGAACGGCTGGAGCAGCATGCCGAGTCGCTGGCGGCTGCTCAGACGGTGACTGAGAACATAGGTGAAGGCCGGCCATTGATCCCTCGTGTCTTGGAGAACGGCCGCGTTCTCCTCGAATACTATCAAGCGACCGCCGCAGCTGTTTCGCGCGAGCAGGCAATCACACCGGCTGCCGAATGGCTCATTGATAATTTCTATATCGTCGAAGAACAGCTGCGCGAGATTCGGGACGATTTGCCTGCCGGGTTTTATCGAAAGCTTCCAAAACTTTCTGGCGGCCATCTGGAAGGTTACCCCCGCGTCTTTGGCGTCGCCTGGGCTTATGTAGCGCATACGGACAGCCGCTTCGATCCCGAAATACTGCGGCGGTTCATTGCGGCCTATCAGCGCGTTCAACCGCTCACCATCGGCGAACTCTGGGCGGTGGCGATCACGTTGCGGGTGGTGCTGGTGGAGAACCTTCGCAGAGTGTCGGAACGAATCGTGCGGAGCCGAGTGGCGCGCGAAGAAGCGGACCAGATCGCGGACAGCCTGCTCGGAACCGGCGGGCCGCCACCGGTGGCGCCTGCAGCCGTCCTAAGGAGCCTCGAGAGCAAACCATTGGATCGCGCTTTTGCAGTACAGCTTGTCCAACGATTGCGCGATCTCGATCCCAGAGTGGGACCCATTCTGTTGTGGCTGGACGAGCGGCTTTCCGCGCAAGGCTCTTCGGCCGACGAGGTGGTCCGCGCGGAGCATCAGGAACAAGCGGCCATGAGCGTGACGGTGCGCAACATCATCACGAGCATGCGGCTGACGTCGGCATTCGATTGGCAGACATTTTTTGAAAGCGTCAGCTTAGTGGACGAAATTCTGAGAGAAGGCAGCAATTTTGGCGAGATGGATTTTGAAACGCGCGATCAGTACCGCCATGCGATCGAAGATCTCTCGCGGGGATCGCGTTACACGGAAATCGAAATTGCGCGGCGCGCTGTGCAACGCGCGAAGCGTGGAAGCGCGGAGCCTGAGCACAACGGACATCCTAGCGACGATAAAAAGTCCGATCCGGGGTTTTACCTCATCTCGCATGGACGCCTTTCGTTCGAAAAGGAGTTGGATTTCAAGCTGGCTTGGAGACGCTGGATTCTGCGTTTGTATGTGCGAGCGGCTGTTCCAGGCTACTTGAGCACCATCGCTTTATTGACCGCCATTATTGCTGCAATTCCTCTTGTTCACGCTCAGGAATTGGGTCTTAGCGCGAAATACCTCGTCCTGTTCGGTCTTTTGGCTCTTGTTCCGGCATCGGATCTTGCGATTGCCCTTATCAACCGGGCCGTGACTGATTTGCTTGGGCCTCGCACGTTGCCGCGCATGGAATTTCGCGCGGGCGTACCGGCAGATTTTCGCACCATGGTAGTGATGCCGACCCTTTTGAGTTCGCAGGAATTCGTGAAGGAGCAAGTGGAGCGATTAGAGATTCACTATCTAGCGAACCCGGATGGCGATCTGCGATTCGCATTGTTGACCGACTGGGCGGATGCACCGACCGAGACTGAGCCGGGCGATGACGAACTGTTAGCGGCAGCATTTGAGGGAATTTCCGCGTTGAACGAGCGATATAGCAGGCCGGAAGGCGGTAGCGACCGGTTTCTCTTGTTTCATCGCAAGCGCCTTTGGAATGAGAGTGAGCAGAAATGGATGGGGTGGGAGCGGAAACGCGGAAAGCTGCACGAGCTAAACCAGCTCTTGCGCGGGTCCACCACCACTTCTTTCATGGAAGTCGGCGGGCGCGCGCCGGAGACGGTGCCCGGCGTACGGTACGTGATTACGCTGGACGCGGACACGCGGCTCCCGCGCGGAGCTGTGGCTCGTTTAGTGGGCACGATGGCTCATGCATTGAACCGTCCGCAATTCAGTCCGGCCGACGGGCGCGTGGTGGACGGTTATGGGCTCGTGCAGCCGCGCATTACACCATCACTGCCCACGAAACAAGAAGGGTCGCTGTTCCAAAGAATTTTCTCAGGGCCGAGCGGCATTGACCCCTACGCAGCGGCTGTTTCGGATGTGTACCAGGATCTTTTTCGAGAGGGTTCTTACACCGGCAAAGGAATCTACGACGTTGACGCGTTTGAATCCGCGCTGGCCGGCAAAGTGCGCGACAACACGCTTCTGAGTCACGATCTTTTCGAAGGTATTTTTGTGAGGACGGCGCTGGCGACGGACATAGAAGTCTTCGACGAGTTTCCGTCGCACTACGAGGCCTCCGCTGCCCGGCATCAACGCTGGGCGCGCGGCGATTGGCAACTCCTGCCTTGGATTCTCGGGCTACGCAGTGCGCCGGCGGAGAAAAGCGCGAAAGTTCGGATACCCGCCCTCGGACGTTGGAAGATGATTGATAATCTGCGCCGCAGTCTTTCCGCGCCCATGATGTTTCTGACGCTGATCGCGGGTTGGTCGATTCCCGAAGTTTCACCCTGGACTTGGACAGCATTCATCCTTGCGACCATCCTAATTCCAGCTTCCATCCCGTTCCTGACGGGCTTAAATACACGCCTGGGCGGAATTTCGAAGCGGAGCCATTTTCGCGATGTTCTCTCCGATTTCTTTCTAGGGGCCGCTCAATCCGCTTTGACGATTGTATTTCTGGCTTATCAAGCCTGGTCGATGTCGGACGCGATCATGCGGACTCTGGTCCGCTTGTTCGTTACACGAAGGCACCTCCTGGAATGGGTGACGGCCGCTCACGCCAAACGCACGGTAGATCTGAATCTTTTCGGAATTTTCGCGCGGATGAAAGGCAGCGTGTTGCTCGCGGCCGGTGCGCTGGTTGTTATCGCGCTGGGACATCGCGCCGCTCTTTCCGTCGCTTTGCCTTTCGTAATCGTATGGGCTAGCGCGCCCGCCGTGGCCTGGTGGATCAGCCTGCCTCCCAAGCCGCCTCGATTAGAGGAGCTTTCGGAGGCTGAGGTGAAATCGCTTCGATCTGTTTCGCGGAGGACGTGGCGTTTCTTCGAGACCTTCGTCTCAGCGGCCGATCATTTTCTTCCGCCAGACAATTTTCAAGAGGATCCGAAAGGCGTGGTGGCCCACCGTACTTCGCCCACGAATATCGGCCTGTACCTTCTTTCCACGCTTGCGGCGTGCGACTTCGGATGGATCGGCACACGCGATGCTGTGGAAAGGTGGGAGGCGACGCTCGAGACGATGGGGCAAATGGAGCGATTCCGCGGGCACTTTTACAATTGGTATGGCACTCGCGATCTTCGCCCGCTTGATCCGAAATATGTCTCGACCGTTGACAGCGGAAATATGGCGGGGCATTTGCTGGCGCTCGGCAACGGCTGCCGCGAACTAATCCAGAATCCGTCGTCCGAAGGGCGCTTCCTGGAAGGATTGGCGGATTCGCTTGAGCTCCTGCGAGAAGCGCTCTCGAAAACCACGGATCTTCGCCGCACGCAGACGGTGACGCAGAAGCACCTCGTCAATGCAGTCGAAGCTTTGCGGCTACTTGTTGAGCAACCTCCCGCAGATGCGCGGGACTGGGCGGCGCGGCTCGTTGAGCTACGCGAGCACGCACGAAACGTTACGGACATAGCGCAGACGTTGGTGCAAGAACGCGGCGATGCGACCGATCTGGAAGTACAAGCATGGGCTGATGCTGTGTTTGGGTGCGTCGAAAGCCATTACCGGGATGCGACGATTCTAATTCCGTGGCTCCGGCTAGGGCCAAACGAAGTTGCTGCGATGGCGCAGCGCTTCCAGGACGAAGCACCCGTGTGGGCCGCGCTCGAGCCATTCTTTAAGGGGCTGCCAACTTTGGACACAGCCCCGGAACGATTCGAGGCGTCCATACGTGAGCTCACGACGCTACGAGGGCGGATTGGTTCCAACGCAGACAAGAATTTGAGTGCGCTAGGCCGGATCGATGCGCTTATCGATGCATTCGAGAAGTCCGAGGCAGAATCTACCGAGTTGTATCGGCGCCTTCGAGGACTGGCTACGCAGTGCAAGAGATTCTTCGACGAAATGGATTTCAGTTTTCTCTTCGATCAATCGCGCAAACTGTTTTCCATTGGATATCGGGCGGCCGAAGGAAGTCTGGATTCCAGTTGCTACGATTTGCTCGCGTCAGAAGCTCGCTTGGCGAGCTTCATCGCCATTGCGAAAGGCGACGTGCCTTCATCGCACTGGTTCCACCTAGGCCGCGCGCTGACGCCGGTTGGACATGGGTCCGCACTCATTTCATGGTCGGGCTCAATGTTTGAGTATTTGATGCCTGCGCTGGTGATGCGTTCGCCCTCCGAAAGCATTCTCAGCCAGACCGATATGAACGTGGTGTTGCGGCAAATCGAATATGGGACAGAACGTGGTGTTCCGTGGGGAGTTTCCGAGTCCGCCTACTACGCTCGTGATATCGATTTCACATATCAATACTCGAGCTTTGGAGTGCCTGGGTTGGGGCTCAAGCGTGGACTGAGCCAGGATCTGGTGATCGCGCCGTACGCCACCGCTCTCGCAGCAATGGTTGACCCCACGGCCGCAGTGGAAAATTTTGTAGCTCTCGCGCGAGCAGGCGGACTGGGCGCTTACGGTTTCTACGAAGCGCTGGACTATACGAGCAGCCGGTTGCCTGAGGGCAAAGACGTTGAGGTGGTGCGCGCTTTTATGGCGCACCATCAGGGAATGTCGCTGGTGGCTTTTGCAAATGCCTTACGCGACGGCGTGATGAGAAGTCGCTTCCATTTCGAGCCGATCGTGCAGGCAACCGAACTCCTGCTACAAGAGCGCACGCCGCGCGATGTACTGGTGGCGCGACCGCGCGCTGAAGAAGTTTCGGCAACGGCGCAAGTTCGCGAACTGATTCCGCCCGTGGTGCGACGATTCAGAACGCCTCACGATGCGACCCCGAGGACGCAGCTACTTTCGAATGGCCGTTACTCGGTGATGCTGACTGCGGCCGGTTCGGGATACAGCCGCTGGCGCGATATCGCAATCACTCGTTGGCGAGAGGATCTGACGCGCGACTGCTGGGGAACTTACATTTTTCTGCGAGATGAGCAGACCGGCGCCGTGTGGTCCGCCGGCTACCAGCCTGTCGGAGTGGAGCCGGATTCCTACGAAGCAGTGTTCTATGAAGATCACGCCGAGATTACGCGACGTGACCGAGCTTTGAGCACTTCGCTCGAGGTCGTCGTATCGTCCGAAGACGATGCCGAAGTTCGGCGCGTGTCCATCACGAATCTGGGCGTGCGAGCGCGCGACATTCAAGTGACTTCCTATGCCGAATTGTCGCTCATTTCGCAGGCTGCCGACGTGGCTCACCCAGCTTTTGCGAACCTGTTCGTCGAGACGGAGTTTGTTTCCGATGTGGGAGCGATTGTCGCCACGCGCCGCAAGCGCTCGGAGGACGAGCCCTCTGTCTGGGTGGCACATGTGCTGGTTTCAGAGGCTGAGACCATCGGAGAACTGCAATACGAGACGGACCGCGCAAAATTTCTTGGACGAACGCGCAGTTCCCGGAATCCAGTTTCGATTCTAGATGGGCGGCCACTTTCGAACACCACGGGCCCTGTGCTCGATCCAGCGATGTCGCTCAGGATGACTGTGCATATTCCGCCGGGCAAAACCGCGCACCTGATCTACTCGACAGCGGTGGCCTCCACTCGTGACGAGGTTTTGGACCTCGCTGATAAATATCGCGACGCCCGATCGTATGAACGATCTCGAACGCTGGCCTGGACTCAGGCTCAGGTACAGCTTCAGCATCTGGGAATTAGCCCGGATGAAGCTCATCTTTTCCAAAGGCTCGCGAACGCGGTCCTCTATTCCGATCCGTCGTTGCGCCCGCCCCCGGATGTGTTGAGCGCAAGTTCCCTGGAACGATCCACATTATGGGCGCAGGGAATCTCCGGGGACTTACCGATTGTGCTGGCGCGAATCGACGATACGGAGGATTTTGAGCTCATCCGGCAATTGTTGCGAGCGCACGAATATTGGCGCATGAAACAGCTGTCGGCAGACGTCGTGATAATCAACGAAAGGGCTGCGTCCTACGTTCAAGAATTGCAAGGCTCACTCGAGGCGGTGGTGCGCGGCAGCCAGTTGAGGCTCTCGCCCGATACAAGCTCGGTGAGCGGAAAGATTTTCTTGTTGCGCGGTGATTTACTTACTCCGACAGCGCGAGCGCAACTGCAGGTGATTGCGCGCGTGGTTCTTTTAAGCCGCCGCGGCACACTCTCCGAGCAGATGTCCAGAGCCCAGGTTCGCGAGCCAAATATTCTTGCGCCGGCACGCGCTGCCCGTGCAGGTAGATACGGCGAAGTCCCAGCGCCGCGAGAGCGGCTGCAGTTTTTCAATGGATTCGGCGGCTTCAGCGAGGATACCCGGGAGTATGTGACGATTCTCGATGCAGGGCTGCGAACGCCCGAGCCTTGGATCAACGTCGTCGCGAATCCAGGGTTCGGATTCATCGTGTCGGAGTCCGGTGCTGGATTTACGTGGGCGGTTAATAGCCACGAAAATCAGCTCACGCCCTGGTCCAACGATCACGTGGTCGATACGCCGGGCGAAGCGATTTATATCCGTGACGAAAATACTGGCGAGGTCTGGAGCCCGACGGCGCTGCCGATTCGCGACGATACGGCCACGTATATGGCGCGGCACGGCCAGGGATACACACGTTTCCAGCACGAATCGCATGGCCTAACCCATGAGCTGCTGCAATTTGTCCCTGCGGATGACCCGATCAAAATCTCGCGGCTCGTCTTGCAAAATACTTCCGGGCGCGCCCGGCGTCTTTCGGTCACCGCTTATGCGGAGTGGGTGCTGGGAAGCTCCCGCAGCGCAACAGCGCCCTATATCATCAGCGAAATCGATGCGACGACCGGCGCGTTGATGGCACGGAGCGCGTGGGGGGGCGAATTTGGCGGCCGCGTCGCATTTGCGGATCTTAGCGGCCGGCAGACGTCCTATACGGCGGACCGCTCCGAGTTTTTCGGCCGGAACGGCGGACCGGATCGGCCTGCGGCGCTGGAACGAAGCACGTCACTTTCGCAAAAGGTCGGCGCTGGTTTCGATCCATGTGCTGCGCTTCAAACAGTCATTGAATTGAAAGTCGGTGGGCGGGCTGAGATCGTGTTCTTACTGGGGCAGGCTGAAAACCGAGACCAGGCGCGTGAGTTGATCAAGCGTTGTCGCAGCGCCGATCTCGACCTTGTTTTGTTGGATGCCACGCGCCGCTGGGACGATGTGCTGGGAGCGGTACAAGTGAGCACGCCCGATCCGGGCATGGATCTGATGCTGAATCGCTGGCTGCTTTATCAAACGCTTAGTTGCCGCGTGTGGGCGCGTGCTGCGTTTTATCAATTAAGCGGCGCATACGGTTTTCGCGATCAACTGCAGGACGTGATAGCGCTGGGCGTAGCGAAACGAAGCGTGGCTCGCGATCATTTACTGCGCGCGGCATCGCGGCAATTCGTCGAAGGCGACGTTCAGCACTGGTGGCATCCGCCAAGCGGACAAGGCATCCGCACGCGCACGTCCGATGATCTACTTTGGCTTCCTTACGCTGTGATTCAGTTCATCGAGACGACGGGTGACATGGCTGTTCTCGAAGAAATGATTCCGTTTCTTGAAGGCGACACGTTGGCAGAAGGCCAAAAAGAGTCGTACTTCGAACCTCGCATCTCGAATGTTCGGGCGAGCTTGTTCGAGCACTGTGCGCGAGCCCTCGATCGCAGCCTCTCGTTAGGAGCGCATGGTCTCCCGTTGATGGGCACTGGAGATTGGAACGACGGGATGAATCGCGTTGGGCAGGACGGCAAAGGGGAAAGTGTCTGGCTTGGCTGGTTTTTGCACACGGTTCTTTGGGAGTTTGCAAAAATCGCGGATGCACGAGGCGAGGGTAAACGCGCGGAAGCCTGGCGGCTGCACGTGAGCGCTTTGAAGGCGGCGCTCGAACGCGAAGGATGGGACGGCGACTGGTACCGGCGAGCTTATTTCGACGATGGCACGCCGCTCGGATCCGCGCAGAACGCGGAATGCCGAATCGATTCGATCGCGCAAAGCTGGGGAGTTATGAGCGGCGCTGCCGAGCCTGGACGCGGAATGCGTGCGATGGCAGCCGCGGAAAAGCAGTTGGTGCGAGCAAAGGACGGCTTGATTCTGCTTTTAACGCCGCCTTTCAACCATCCGGATCATGATCCCGGCTACATCAAGGGTTATCTGCCGGGAATCCGAGAAAACGGCGGGCAGTACAGCCATGCGGCGACGTGGATGGCCATTGCATTCGCGGCGCTCGGCGATGGCGAAAAAGCCGCGGAACTTTTTCGCATGATCAGTCCGGTCCACCGCACTAACTCACGGGCCGGGGTGCAGAAATACAAAGTAGAACCCTACGTGGTAGCCGGTGATATTTATGCCGAGGCGCCGCACGTGGGGCGTGGCGGCTGGACATGGTACACAGGCTCAGCCGGTTGGCTTTACCGCGCGGGGCTTGAATGGATTCTCGGATTCCGTCTGCGCGGGATGACGCTTTCGATCGATCCTTGTATTCCTCGGAACTGGCCCGGTTATTCGATCGAGTTCAAGTACCACTCGGCGGTCTACAAAATAAAAATAGAAAATCCCTCGGGAGTTACTCGCGGGGTGGCGATTTCGGAGCTCGACGGAAAATTACAAGCGGGATCGGCCAATATTCCGCTCCTAGATGACGGGGCGGTACACAGAATTCGGATCGTTTTAGGTTAATTCACCGAATCGTTGAACTTAGACATCGCTAGTGGTTTGGCCTAGCCGTGCGTGAAACGGATATGCTTAGGCTGCCTTTGCGCCCGCCATCATGAGTATGATTCCGCCGACAAGAGCCACTCCGCCGAAAATCGGAGGCAAGGGAACCGTTTTGTGCTCTGTTTTAGTCGCTTGGATCGGTCCGACGTCCAAGACCTTTTTGTGCGTTGTGTAAGTTATTCCCTGATAGGCCAGCGCAATTACCCCTAATACGATCAGCACGAGCCCTGCAAGCGATGTTGGTTTCAAGGCGCCTCCTTCAAGTTTGGAGCGAAGCTCTGTTCTTTGAACCATTCTGCGGCGCCTCGTCTTAAGCTCACATACATTCTTAGGACTAGGACGACGAATGATTCCCTGTACGGTTTTTATTCCCGATCGGAGGTCATCGAACGCAGGTTGAACACTATAACTTCAGAACTTCAGGCATACCAATCTACTGCCTACTGCGCCCCATCCATCAATCTACGCCGTTCTCCGTATGGTGAAAGCAATGGACTGACAATAGTCTTCTTTAAGCTGCAAAGAAGAATCGAATTTCCGCTGGAGGTGGGACGAAATGGCTAACGCACCAAGAATATCGAAGGGCTGGCTGTTGGCGGCGGGCGTGGTTGTGAGCTTGTGGTTGGGCGCCGGCCCGCAAGTTTGTGCGCAGCAAAACGCGCCGGACAACACGAAAACGAACCAGGGTGACTCGAACAAGGGAGCCACGACGGCCGATCAGCAAAAGATGAATGCTGCCGACCGCAACATTACCAAGGAAATTCGAAGCTCTATCATGAAAGACAAGTCGCTTTCGACTTACGCGCACAATATCAAAATCATTACACAGGATGGCAAAGTCACGTTGAAAGGGCCTGTTCGGTCCGAAGACGAAAAGGCCGCCATCGAATCTAAGGCTGTCGCGATCGCGGGGGCGAACAACGTGGCAGATCAACTCGAAGTGGCTCCCCCGAAACAATCGCAGTAAGAGGCGAACGAAAGGAACGGAATCAACAATTCCACATAAGGAGCCATCACGATGGCAAAAAAGACGGCTGTATTCGGAATTTATTCAAGCTTGCCGAGCGCAGATAATGCTACAGACACGCTCGTAAGGTCTGGCTTTCCCGCGGCCGATATCTCCGCGTTGCTTCCAGACAATCTCGGCACCAAAGAAATTGGCACTCAGAAAGCCACGAAAGCTCCGGAAGGAGCAGCTACCGGAGCAGGTTCTGGCGCGGTACTCGGTGGCGCGCTCGGGCTCCTCGCCGGAATTGGGGCTTTGGCGATTCCAGGTGTCGGCCCGTTTATCGCGGCTGGACCCATCATGGCGGCTCTTGCAGGAGTGGGAGTTGGCGGAGCAGTTGGCGGGTTCACGGGCGCGTTAATTGGCCTTGGAATCCCAGAGTATGAGGCGAAACGATACGAAGGACGCATCCAGAAAGGTGGAATCCTTTTGTCGGTTCACTGTGACACATCCGAGGAAATCAAGCGAGCCAAGGAAGTGATGAAAAGTACGGGCGCGGAAGACATTTCCTCGACTGGCGAGTCGTCATCCGATTATCCGGCGGACCAACCACAGGTGCGGCGCACATCGTCGGGCAGCACAAGGTAGACAAATCGTTATTTATAGCCCGAAAGGAGAGGAGGCCCGTAATAGGCCTCCTTTTTCGTTTCCGGCGAAGATTAGACTTTCCCAAATTTCAATGTTGCAAGACCCGCGCCAGCGACTTGTAGACTTCGAGCCCTGCCGAGGCGGAGACGGTCCGGAATTGACTGCCGGTCGATTTAGCCAATAAGCCGCTGACTTGTTTCCTCGAAGTTCGCCAAAAAGCCAACAGAACACGCTAAATACACTAATCACTGTAGGTAGAGCCGAGTAACTTTGTGCTATCAACTACAGTTCAAAGTACGGCTGAGTATGTCCAAATAAGGGACTTCCGCTTGTAGCGCGCGGCCGCTAAATCCAGGCCAATGCAGTCTCAAAGCGTTTTCTTGACTCATGAACTTTCGCATCGCAGCGCCGAAAAATCAAAATAAGTCGCCTCTGATATTTCTCAGTTGGGAGAAGAGGTATGAAGAGAACTGACAAAACAACAGCTACCGCAACGGTAGAGGCGGAGCCTTTGGCCAAACATAATGGCCAGACTGCGGCTGGCACGGAGCTTGCGGCCGCCAATATGAGCGTGATCCTTGCAAGCCTCCAGACTATGCGCGACGGAGATTTCTCCGTCCGGCTCCCTGGAAATTGGACCGGGCTGGCGGGCAAGATCGCCGACACATTCAACGATATCGTCGCCGCGAACCAGCAAATGGCAAAGGAACTAAAGCGCGTCGGACAGGTGGTAGGAAAGGAAGGGCGAACGCGAGAGCGAATGCGTTTCCATCTTCCCAAAGCTGCTTGGGGAGAAATGGAAGTTTCCGTTAACACGCTTGTAGATGATTTGCTGCGCCCCACAACAGAGGTGACGCGCGCCATCGCCGCCGTGGCGAAAGGCAATCTGACGCAAACGGTGCAACTGGACGTTGACGGCCGGCCACTTGAGGGCGAATTCCTTCGCTCGGCCACAATCGTGAACACGATGATTCAGCAGCTCGGCGTTTTTACTTCGGAAGTGACGCGCGTGGCGCGCGAAGTGGGAACCGATGGAAAACTTGGCGGACAGGCGCAAGTGCCCGGCGTGGCGGGAACGTGGAAGGACCTGACGGACTCTGTCAATTCCATGGCCAGCAACTTGACCGGTCAAGTCCGCAACATCGCAGAAGTAGCAACCGCGGTGGCGAGCGGTGATCTTTCGCGCAAAATTACGGTGGACGTCCGCGGTGAAATTCTGCAGCTGAAGGAAGCCATCAACACGATGGTGGATCAGCTGCGGTCGTTCGCATCGGAAGTGACGCGCGTGGCGCGCGAAGTTGGTACGGACGGAAAGCTGGGGGGGCAGGCGATCGTGCCGGGCGTGGCGGGAACGTGGAAGGACCTCACGGACTCTGTCAACGCGATGGCCGGCAACTTGACCGCGCAGGTGCGCAACATTGCGGAAGTGACTACGGCCGTGGCACGCGGCGACCTCTCGCGCAAAATCACCGTGGACGTGAAGGGCGAAATTCTCGAGCTAAAAGACACGATCAACACGATGGTGGATCAGCTCAACGCGTTCGCCGGAGAAGTGACGCGCGTGGCGCGCGAAGTGGGCACGGAAGGAAAACTCGGCGGTCAGGCACAGGTGCCCGGCGTGGGCGGCACGTGGAAGGACCTGACGGATAACGTGAACTTCATGGCCAGCAACTTGACGGGCCAAGTGCGAAACATCGCGGAAGTGGCGACTGCCATTGCGAGTGGCGATCTCTCGCGCAAGATTACGGTGGACGTCCGCGGAGAAATCCTGCAGCTCAAAGAAACGCTGAACACGATGGTGGACCAACTGAACCGCTTCGCCGGAGAAGTGACGCGCGTGGCCCGCGAAGTCGGCAGCGAAGGCCGGCTCGGTGGACAAGCCAACGTGCCGGGCGTTGCGGGCACTTGGAAAGATCTCACCGACTCCGTCAACTCGATGGCCGGTAACCTGACCGGCCAAGTACGCAACATTGCGGAAGTGACGACGGCGGTTGCGCGCGGCGACTTGTCACGCAAGATCACGGTGGACGTGAAGGGCGAGATTCTCGAGCTGAAGAATACGATCAACACGATGGTGGACCAGTTGAATGCGTTCGCTGGAGAAGTGACCCGCGTGGCTCGCGAAGTCGGAACCGAAGGGAAGCTCGGCGGCCAAGCTGAAGTGCCTGGCGTCGGAGGCACGTGGAAGGACCTGACGGACAACGTGAACTTCATGGCCAGCAACTTGACCGGTCAGGTGCGAAACATCGCCGAAGTGGCCACGGCGGTGGCGAGAGGCGACCTTTCACGCAAGATCACGGTGGACGTGAAGGGTGAAATTCTCGAACTGAAAGACACGCTCAACACGATGGTGGACCAGTTGCGATCATTCGCGTCGGAAGTGACGCGCGTGGCTCGCGAAGTTGGAACCGACGGAAAACTAGGCGGCCAGGCGCAGGTGCCCGGCGTGGGCGGCACGTGGAAAGACCTAACAGACTCAGTGAACTCGATGGCCAGCAACTTGACGGGCCAGGTGCGGAACATCGCGGAAGTATCGACGGCCATCGCAAGCGGCGACCTTTCCAAGAAAATCACCGTGAACGTCAGCGGTGAAATTCTGCTGCTGAAAGAAACCATCAACACGATGGTGGACCAGCTGAACGCATTCGCCGGGGAAGTAACGCGCGTGGCTCGCGAAGTAGGTAGCGAAGGCCGGCTTGGCGGACAGGCCAACGTGCCGGGTGTTGCCGGAACCTGGAAGGACCTGACGGACTCCGTGAACTCGATGGCCGGCAATTTGACAGCTCAGGTGCGCAACATCGCGGAAGTGACTACGGCCGTGGCAAGGGGCGACCTCTCGCGCAAGATCACGGTGGACGTGAAGGGCGAAATTCTCGAGTTGAAAAACACGATCAATACGATGGTGGACCAGCTGAACGCGTTCGCCGGAGAAGTGACGCGCGTGGCTCGCGAAGTTGGAACGGAAGGAAAACTGGGCGGCCAGGCGCAGGTGCCCGGCGTGGGCGGCACGTGGAAGGACCTGACGGATAACGTGAACTTCATGGCCAGCAACCTGACGGGCCAGGTACGAAACATCGCGGAAGTGGCGACCGCCATTGCAAGCGGCGACTTGTCGCGCAAAATCACGGTGGACGTCCGCGGAGAAATCCTGCAGCTCAAAGAAACGCTGAACACCATGGTCGAGCAGTTGCGTTCGTTCGCCGCGGAAGTCACTCGCGTGGCGCGCGAAGTCGGTAGCGAAGGCCGGCTCGGCGGTCAAGCCAACGTCACAGGCGTGGCCGGAACCTGGAAAGACCTTACGGACTCCGTGAACGCGATGGCCGGCAACCTGACCGGCCAAGTGCGCAATATCGCGGAAGTGACCACGGCGGTGGCGAGAGGCGACCTCTCACGCAAGATCACGGTGGACGTGAAGGGCGAAATTCTCGAACTGAAGAACACCATCAACACGATGGTGGACCAGCTCAACGCGTTCGCTGCCGAAGTGACCCGCGTAGCGCGCGAAGTCGGCACTGACGGAAAATTGGGCGGCCAGGCGCAAGTGCCCGGCGTGGCCGGCACCTGGAAGGATCTGACCGACAACGTCAACGTGATGGCCGCAAACCTCACCGAGCAGGTGCGCGGAATTGTGAAGGTCGTAACGGCCGTCGCAAACGGAGAGCTGACCAAGAAGCTCACAGTGAACGCGAAAGGTGAAGTGGCAGCCTTGGCCGACACCATCAATAACATGACGGACACGCTGGCTACCTTCGCGGACCAAGTGACGACCGTGGCCCGCGAAGTAGGTGTGGAAGGCCGCCTTGGTGGACAGGCGAACGTGCCCGGCGCCGCCGGCACCTGGAAAGATCTGACTGGCAACGTGAACCTGCTGGCAGATAACCTGACGAACCAAGTCCGCGCAATTGCCGAAGTGACGACCGCCGTTACCAAGGGCGACTTGACGCGGTCAATTCAAGTAGAAGCGAGCGGTGAAGTAGCCGAACTAAAAGACTACATCAACACGATGATCGATAACCTCCGGCTCACCACCGATCGGAATAACGAACAGGACTGGCTCAAGACGAACCTAGCTCGATTCACTGGCATGTTGCAAGGGCAACGCGATTTGACGACTGTAGGACGCATGCTCTTGTCCGAACTCGCGCCGCTCGTTAGCGCCCAGCAAGGCGTGATCTATCAGATGGAGTCGGAAGAATCAGGAACGATGGTTCTCTTGTCTGCCTTCGCAGACAGCGACCCTGACGGACATACTGACCGCTTGCATGTTGGAATGGGGCTAGTGGGGCAATGCGCTTCAGAAAAACAGCGCATGCTGATCACCGACGTGCCGGCAGACGCGATTCCGATCCGCTCTGGCTTATTCCAGTCCGTGCCACGAAGCATCATCGTGCTTCCGATCTTGTTCGAGGATCGCGTAAAAGCTGTGATCGAACTTGCTTCGCTGCGCGTATTTACGGCTTCTCACCTCGCGTTCCTCGACCAGTTGACTTCCAGCATCGGCATCGTGCTCAACAGCATCGAGGCCACGATGCAAACAGAAGGACTGCTAAAGCAATCCCAGCAATTGGCGACCGAACTCCAAACACAGCAGACCGAATTGCAGCAGACTAACGAGCAGCTTGCCCAAAAAGCGCAGCAATTGGCCGAACAGAACGTCGAAGTGGAACGCAAGAATCAGGAAATCGAACAGGCCCGCCGCGCCGTGGAAGAAAAAGCCAAGGAGCTGGCGCTCACCTCGAAATACAAATCAGAGTTCCTCGCCAATATGTCCCACGAGTTGCGCACTCCTCTCAATAGCATCCTGGTTCTTGGCCAGCAGCTGGCTGACAATCCGGATAAGAACTTGACGACGAAGCAGGTGGAGTTTGCGCGCACGATTCACGGCGCGGGCACCGATCTTCTGAACTTGATCACCGACATTCTGGATCTTTCGAAGATCGAATCGGGCACCGTGTCGGTGCAGGCGGAGGAGGTCTTCTTCGCCAGCTTGCTCGACATGATCGCTCGCCCGTTCCGACACGAAGCAGAAAACCGGCGGCTGAACTTCGAAGTAAAGATGGATCCGAATCTGACCCGCAGCCTGGTCACCGACTCGAAGCGATTGCAGCAAGTGCTGAAGAATCTGCTCTCCAACGCTTTTAAATTTACGGAAAAGGGCGGTGTACGGCTTTCGGTGTTTGCGGCCGAGACCGGCTGGAGCGAGGGCCATCCGGTCCTCGCAAGATCAGCCTCGGTTGTCGCGTTTGAAGTTACCGACACGGGTATCGGAATTCCGCCCGAGAAGCAGCGCATTATTTTTGAGGCTTTCCAGCAGGCGGACGCGGGCACGAGCCGCAAGTACGGCGGTACCGGCCTGGGACTGGCGATCAGCCGCGAACTTGCGGGTTTGCTAGGTGGTGAAATTCAGCTGCGCAGCACACCGGACGAGGGCAGCACGTTCACACTATATCTACCTCAGACCTACGTAGGTCCTTCGACCGGTGCTGCGAGTGCGGATGCGAAGGCGTCCGTGATGACTACGACGGCGGGACAATTGGCTACTGCCGTCGCATCGAAACGCGCCATCGAGCAAATCTCGGTAAAAGATGACCGCGAAAATCTGCAGCCGGACGATGCGACTCTACTGATCGTCGAAGATGACCCCTATTTCGCGACCGTGTTATGTGACTTGGCGCGCGAAAAAGGATTTAAAGTTTTGGTGGCCACTCGTGGCGCGGAAGCGTTGGCTCTCGCCCAGGAATTTCATCCGACGGCCGTTTCCCTCGATGTCTTTTTGCCGGACATGCTGGGCTGGACGGTGCTCAATCACCTGAAGCAGGATCCGCGCACGCGGCATATCCCGATTCAGATGCTGACGCTCGATGAAGATAGGCAGCACGGTCTGGCGCGCGGAGCGTTTTCCTACGTGACCAAACCAGCGACGCCCGAGCAGCTTGAGATGGCGTTGTCGCGAATCAAGGAATACACAACGCCTCGACGCAAGAGGCTTCTGGTGGTGGAGGACAATCCCGCCGAGCAACTCAGCATCCGAGAGCTCTAGGCTACGAGGATATTGATGTGGAGTTGGCGGCGACAGGTTCTGAAGCGCTTGCAGCTCTTGATGACCAACCCTTTGATTGCGTGGTGCTCGATCTTCGCCTCCCGGATATGTCGGGATTCGAAATATTGGAGCGTTTCCGCGATACCCCGATGCTCAGTCACTTGCCGGTGGTGGTCTTCACCGGAAAAGATCTCTCGCCGGAAGAAGATGCGCGTCTCCATATGCTGGCGCGCAGCGTGGTCGTGAAAGGCGTCGAATCGCCGGAAAGACTTCTCGACGAAACCGCGCTCTTCCTGCATCGAGTGGTCACCGATCTTCCCGCCGAAAAGCAGAAGATGCTCGATCTCTTGCACCATTCCGACGAAGCGCTTGTCGGGAAAAAAGTGTTGGTGGTGGACGACGACGTACGAAATATCTTCGCTCTCAGCAGTGTTCTCGAGCGCCGGGGAATGTCGGTCTTGACGGCGGGCACTGGCAGAGAGGCGATCGCCACGCTCGAGTCCACCTCCGATGTCGCGATCGTTTTGATGGACATCATGATGCCGGACATGGATGGATACGAGACGATGCAGATTATCCGCCGGAATCCTTCGTTCCGGCGATTGCCGATCGTGGCTTTGACTGCGAAAGCCATGAAAGGCGATCGCGAAAAATGTCTCGAAGCTGGCGCGTCAGAATATTTGGCAAAACCGGTGAACACGGAGCAATTGCTCTCGGCATTGCGAATGTGGTTCCATCGGTAAAATGACGTTGTGGTTCGTGAGTTTTGTTTCTGGAGCTTGGCTTGTGCTAGATTTTGTGCGAGCGAGGTGAGGAAAGGAAATGCTTGAGCACCAGAAGGTCAACATTCTCATGGTGGATGACCAGCCGGGCAAACTGGTCACGTACGAAGCCATACTGAACGAGCTGAATGAGAATCTAATCCAGGCGCGTTCAGGAAAAGAGGCGCTTGACCATCTGCTGAAGACGAACGTCGCCGTCGTATTGATGGACGTCAGCATGCCCGAGCTGGACGGCTTCGAGCTTGCCGATATGATCCGCCAGCACCCGCGCTTCCAGAATACGGCGATTATTTTCATTTCCGCGGTGCACCTTACGGATATCGACCGCCTCAAAGCCTATCAGCGCGGCGCCGTGGACTACATCGCCGTTCCAATCGTTCCCGAACTGCTACGCGCAAAAGTGCGCGTCTTTGCCGATCTCCATCGCAAGACCTATCAGCTTGAAATGCTCAACCGTGATTTGCGCACTCTTTCTGCCCGCTTAATCACGACGCAGGACGAGGAGCGGCGACGCATTGCTCGTGATCTCCACGATAGCGTGGGGCCGCTGCTCGCGGCGCTTTCGATGAATAACGGTTTGGTTTACCAGCAAGCAGACAAACTAAGCCCTCAAGCGGGCGAAGCCCTGCGCCAGAACACCGAGCTAATCGAACAGCTGTCGAAACAGACGCGCACGATCTCGCATCTGCTGCATCCTCCGCTACTCGATGAAATCGGCCTCTTGCCGGCAATCAGAATGTTCGCCGAAGGGTTTGGCGAACGGAGTAACGTGAAAGTTACCGTGGAGCTTTCCCCGGAAATCGGAAGGCTGCCACCCACAATGGAGATCTCGATTTTCCGGATTGTGCAGGAATGCCTTACGAACGTATATCGCCACTCCGAGAGCAAGACGGCTCTCATTCGCATCTGGCCCGCTCGCGATAAATCGCTTAGTGTGCAGGTATGCGACGAGGGCAAGGGAATCCCGTTCGACCACCGCCTTTCAATGTTGGTAGGCAACAATCACGGTGTGGGTTTAAGCGGCATGCGGGAGCGCGTGAGAGAGCTGGGCGGCACACTCGACATTCAATCCAATGAAAGCGGAACGACTGTCACAGCATTACTTCCAGTAGCGAGCATGGCGGTGATCGGCGCGTGATTTCAAAACCCAGCGAAGCTGGCACAAGGATTCAGATGCGCACGCGGTTCCTGATTGTAGACGATAGCGAACTGGTGCGACGATCTCTGCGCACCGTCCTGCAAGCCAATCCGGATTGGGAAATATGCGGCGAAGCTGCGGACGGCGCTTCTGCTGTGGAGATGTTCAAAGAACTGCGCCCGAACATCGTGATCTTGGATTTTCAAATGCCCGGTATCAACGGAATTGAGACGGCACGCCGCATGGCTGAAATAGCGCCGGCTGTTCCCGTCGTGTTATTCACGCAGCACGCCAGCGCAGACTTGGAAAGGCACGCTCACGAAGTCGGCATCCGCTCTGTGGTATCCAAAACGAATGCCTTTCCGATGGTCGGGATGATTGAGGAGCTCTTAAGTTCAGGCAACCCCAAGGGCGGCAACGACAGCTCAGGCTCCGAAAAACCCTGATCGGGTCCATCTTGCACCATAGTTCGCTTGTCCAGCCGATTCGCGTATCGGTATAAATTTAAAGTACAGACTGGCAAACGAGAAAAACGCAACTGAGGCGAATCCACAAACAATAATTGCAGCCACGATTGGCAGAGCTGGATGGAACTCTGTAAGGCCAATCATTGGCTTCTTACCTAAACGGCTGCGCTGCGTCCCGTAAGAAAATGCGCGATGAACAAGACGACTGCGATCACAAGCAGCAAATGGATCGCGCCGAAGGTCACGTGAAATGCGACAAATCCAAGCAACCACAACACAAGCAATACACCGGCTATGGCAGCTAGCATGACTCCTCCTAGATTCAGTACCACTTTCCATACGATACGGTTCGGATGACAAATTGAATATCGGTGCAAACCCCTAATGGGCGGGGTGTCTTGCTGTAACTATCGCCGAGACATACATCTACGCTATTTGGGGAAGTTGGGCACCAAAACCCGAGCTCGAAATTGATTTTTGTCTTCGAAGAGCGGTCACTTGGGTCGGTGTTTATTGTTGAAAATATTGCAATAGTTTCAACGACTCGTTATCATCAGCGCAATGAAACGCGCCAGCCGTGATTATATTATTCGTGCAAGAAGGCAGCTCAAAGCCCTGGCATCTTCCGCCCGGCAAGAAATCGTAGACATACTCTCTCAGATGGGAACTGTTTCCGTTGCGGAACTCGCGGCCACACTTGGCAGGCCCCCCGACTCCCTCTACTACCATTTACGTGCTCTGCATCGAGCTGGCCTCGTGTTACACGCTGGCCATCGAAAGCGCGGAAGGCGGCGAGAAAGGCTTTTTCGCACCGTGGCACGAGAACTGCAGATTCAGTACCTGCAGGGCTCGCAAGGTAATGGCCGCGAGGTAGGCGCGATTGTAAGTTCCATGTTGCGCCTTGGCATACGAGATTTCCGGCAGTCTTATCGCGCTGGGAACGCAGCGGTGTCGGGACCAGACCGGGAGCTCTGGGCTCTGCGCAAAACTGGCTGGTTGGGCCACGAAGAAATACTCCGGGTGAATGAATTCATCGAGCTTCTGTTGAGAACGGTGTCGAAACCCAAAGGAAAAGGGCGGCTGTATGCACTTACTGTCCTCCTGACACCCCTTGCTCGTCGTAACACACGTCTAAGCCCCGTTGATGCTGCAAAGGAGAACCGATGAATCCTGCACGCTATATCGGTCAACTGTGCCTCGCCCTCGCATTCTTTTGCTGCTCGGTTGCGCTTGGCGTTCCAGCTGTAGACGCCCCGCTTCCTAAAGCGGAGGAGATCGTCAAGCGATACGATGAAGCTTTGGGCGGCCGGGACGCATTGCTTCGCCACACGTCTTCCACTATGCGCGGTAGTACGCAAGTTCATGACGCGCAAGGTCTGGTTACGCTCCCCCTCATTTATTTCGCGCGCGCTCCCTATCAACGGCTTGAGAGAGTTTCGCTGCCTAATGGTGCCGGGGAAATTTTGAACGGCTTCGATGGTGAAACTGCTTGGAGCGTCGATCCTCGGAATGGCCCGCAAATCTATACCGGCGACGAATGGGAGTCGATGAAGAGAGACGCAGACTTCTACTATCCCATTAATGAGCTCTCCTGGTTCAAGTCAATGGAAACGACCGGCGTCGAGGATTTTGAAGGGCGATCCTGCTATCGATTACACGGCGTCAACAACTGGGGCAAATCAAACGACCATTTCTACGACCGTGAGACGAATTTGCTCGCGGGTTACGAATTCGCATCCGAACTCGGGTCTACGCATGAGATCTTTTCCGATTACAGAAAGATCGACGGTGTCCTTGTTCCCACGAAGCAGACCGTGAAGGCCAAATCGAAAGACGGCACCTGGTCCGTGCAGCAAGTCTTAACCTTTGAATCCGTCACATTCAACGACGTCGATCCTGCAGTATTTGTCCCGCCTCAAACAGTAAGGGATCTCTTGGCAAAGCAAAAGCTCCCTGCAAAGCCTTAACCAACTGCAACCCTGGTCTTAAGAGGTACCGGTCAAACGGAAGGTCATATCCTGAACTGTGTGTTCTAGCCATGTACCCATTCACGATGACCAGCTTCCTCTTTCCGGGACCAATACCCCCAGGAGTTGCTGAGGGCAAGTAGGTACGAAAAATCTGACGTCAGGGAAGCCGTTACTACTGCTTTTGGCGCGCTGGCGCGTTCTTGAAGAAATCGTGGACGTCGGGCATAGCCGGTGTCCCGGAATTCGGCGGCGCGTCGGGTGCCACGCCCGCGTGATTGCGATCCATGGGCGGGTGAGCGAACTGGCCGCCGCCGGGGTGACTGTTTGTAACGAGCCATCCGGCTGCATGACGAATCAGGGAATACGTCATTTGCATGGTAGTGCCGCCTTGCTTAAGGCGAAATTCGACATTGGCCTGGGCTTGATCGCCGTTGACGGAGGTCTGAACTACGTTCATGTCCATCGCGGCCATGTTGAGACTGCCATTGCTCGCGAGATGCTGCTGAATTGCGGTGCGGATGGCATCCTGATCGGTCTTAGGAACCACGTTGGAAGGTGGGGAGTCGAGACTGGCAGAGGTGACGGCCGCTCCGGTCGTCGCTGCCGCGTTTGCCGCCGTAGCACTGCCCGGCGCTGCCGCGGTGCTCATCGTCTTGTTGCACCCGCCCGACGAAATCATAAGCAGGCTCGCAAACACTACTAGGGTATATCGAGGCATGCAGCGTCCTTTCGATTCGAACTGAATCATATCGATTCGAGCCATACTTCTCGCGTCTCTTTCCCCTGGCATCGTCTCAAATTACCAGTTCCATCGTCGCTGTTCGCTTGGCTTCCTTTTGTGCTTCCGACGTCATGTCGCGCATACCGAATCCTACACCGATTTTTTTCAGGAACGCATTGGGCGGGTCGCCTCCCGCAAAGATCCAGACGAAATCGTTCGGGAGCTCCTGTGTTTGGGCTTGGACATCGAGAACAACCGAATCGGGTTTGAATTCCACCGGGACCGAATTGAACACCACATTAACTTTGCCGGTGCTCATGCAATCCGAGATCCGCTGCGAGTTTCTTTCTTTGATGCGGGTGAAGCTTTCTTTGCGGTACGAGAGCGTGACCTTGTTTCCAACCTGATGAGCGAGGCCCATCGCCGCTTCAATCGCGCTATCGCCACCGCCTACGACGAGGATGCGCTTGTTGACGTAGTGGTCGGCTTCAATCAGCCGGTACATCACTTTGGGGAGATCTTCTCCCTTTACGCCGAGTTTTTTCGGGCTGCCGGTCCGGCCGAGCGCCAGGACGACTGCGTGGGCGCGATACTGGCCAGTGCCTGTGACCACGGTGAAGATCCCATCCTGGCCTTTTGCAATCTCCGTAACTTTCTCACCTTTACGGAAATTGAAATCGACGCGCGCCAGGACCTTGTTCCAAAATGCGATGAGCTCTTCTTTCGAAAGTTCCGTCTTCTTGAACTTGCCATAAATGGGAAATTCGACCGGGCTCGTCATTACCAGCTTCTGACGGGGATACTTCGCGACGGTGCCGCCGAGTTCACCCTCGTCCAGAGTTACATGGCTTATTTTCCTTTCGATCGCGCGCAAGGAGGCACTGATTCCTGCTGGGCCGGCTCCAACGACAAGAACGTCGAAAACGCCGGGCGCAGCCTTGGCTCCGCGAAGGGACGTAATGCGATTCGTAATCGTATCCACGCAATCGCGGCCCTGGCTAATCGCATTCTTGATTAAGGCCACTCCGCCGAGCTCGCCGGCGATAAACAGATTCGGAATTGTAGTTTCGTATTCGGACGAGAGATAGGGCATGTCGGCGCCGACGCTGGGGCCTGCCATCACCATAGTGATGGCTCCAACCGGGCAGACTTCAGCGCACAGGCTGTGGCCGATGCATTTGTGGCCGTTGACGATGACGGCTTTGCCGCCCAGCATGGCAAGCACGTCGCCTTCGGGACAGACGGCGGTGCAGGCGGCACACCCGATGCAGTAGCTGGCATCGATGTGCGGGTGCTGGGCTTGAGGTCCCTGAGAATGAATCTTTCCGCGCTCTGCCGCCTCGCGCCCTCGCGCTTCGGCCTTTTTCATTTCCCTGAGGTAGCGCCACATGAAAACCAGAAGCACGAACGCGGCGATAATGAATGCTATGAAAGTATCCATGTCTTCCGAGTGCGCTACATGTACCCAAACCACAGGGCTGTAGCGATGTGCAAGATGGCCAAAACGACAAATGCGTAGCTGAACGGACGATGGATCACATGCCAGAGCTGGAATACCTGCTGCATGCGCGACAGGAA
The DNA here is from genome assembly GCA_963720655.1 of uncultured Acidobacteriota bacterium. GTDB lineage: Bacteria > Acidobacteriota > Terriglobia > Acidiferrales > UBA7541 > Palsa-295. Next base: position 169,676 of record CAVRFZ010000005.1, read on the forward strand.
CACCATGCGAAGCGACAGAGTCGCCTGCCGGCGAACGACTTTCACGACATTTTCGAGCTCCGAATTTGTGCTGGGCAAGAGGCCGCCGCAGCTTAAAAGGATTCCACCAAAGCCGAGCGCCCGACGGCGAAGAGCAGCGACCCGGAAAGGCCGCGCCAAGTCGAGTGAGAACATCCACAGCAGAGCACCGATCGCTGATTTGTGTTTCACCATTTCGACATCCGGGATATGAAATGCTTTGACCAGCTCGCCCGGATTGAAAAGCTTTTGCGTCGCCATCTGATGCGTCAATGCCAGCTGAGTTTCCTGGACTTCCTGCCAAGTAAGCTCTGCGGCGTTCAGGCGTCGCGGAATGAGGGCGTAGATATAGCGGCCTATGATTCCGCTGAGCGCCACCGCCACCATGATCCAGAATGCCATTCCCGCTATACCGCGAAATTTGAACGCCGCGTGAAACGCGATAACGATGGGAGCGGTGACGCCCAGGACGATGTGAAAATCGAGCCAGTGCGTGGTGGTGCCGATGCTGGCAAGCCACCCCCACCGTTTTCTAAAATAGTAGAAGTAAATTACGAAAAACATACACACGCCGAGCATCCCGAGCTTTATCCCAATCGGACCGCTGGGACGAAGCAGTGCATGCTTGGGCGAAAAGGGCCGCGCGCCGGCGCTGAGCGTGTAGTAATCGAAGCCATAGGTGGCGACGGCGAGCAAGAAGGCGATGGAGATGGCCCAGGCAGCAGCAAGCCTCAGATGATGGGCGGTATCTCGGTTCGGCACAGAAGCAGTGATCGTTCGTACGGTCGCATTCGTTGTCATTGTTTTGGGAACACATCCACGTCGAGTTTGATTTCCGTCCTGTACTTTTTGTAGTTAACGAATCGATGGACGTTGCGCCAATGTTGCTTCGGTGTTTCGAGATCAATTGTGGCCGAAACGGGAAGCCACTGGGGCTCCGGCTCATCTTTGAGTGTGACCAAACCGTAATCCAGTTGCGAGCGTGCGGATTTGAGGCCCATGTCGGACATAGAGGAGCCCGAGTTCATCTCGATGCGATGGATATTGCCGTTCGGATCGACCCATGCGACACCGGAGATTTCCATCGGCCTATCCGCGTAAATCATTTGATAAAGGATGGGAGTGGGCGTACCCGGAATATGCTCGAATCCGATGCGCGCCAGGATCTGGCCATCGATTGCTTCATCGTCGAACTTTTTGAACCGGAAACTCGACTGATAATAGGGATGAAACACCATTGCCAGGGCCGAGAATCCGTCGGTTTTGATCAGAGGACGCAACTCGTGCTTGTCGGGAGCGCGTTCGATCAGGCGCTGCTCTTCGACACGCAAGCGGCCATCCTCGAAGCGCGTCATGAGCAGCGCGTCATATACGGTTTCCAGTTTGTATTCCGGCCGGTCATTGGTTCTCAGCTTTTCCTGCAGAATGTCTTCCTGGTAGCGCAGGTAGGCAAACTGTTCGACGAATTGCTCGACTCGGGTTTGAGTCTTGTTCAGCAAATCCCATTGTGAGTCGGGCTTCTGAGCGGCGGCCGGAAACGGAGAGAACAAACAAAGGAGCGCCAAAGGCGCGAGAAGCCCTCCAGTGAGGGCGCCGACAATCCTATGTTGTTGAAGCAGGGTCATCATATTGATCGAACCGTTAGAATCTTTTGCCCACGATAAATTGGAGTTGGTCGTAGTTCATCGTGCCGCCGCGCTGCCACGTATACCCAGTCTCGAAGAATGCCGTCCTACCGGGTGTCCAGTCGATATAAGAAGTAACGAAATGGGTCTGGGTGGTGCTTGTCAGAGTTGACGAGAAATTCTGAAAGCCGGCCTGCAGGTTAAATTGGAAGCGATCGCCGAACGGCCGCGAAAGAGAGATTGCCTTGTAATCGCCGCTTCCAAACGAGCTGTTGAACTTCGAATAGCGCAGATCGGCACGGAAACCTGTTCGCCCGATTTCTCCGAACGTCATCCCATACATCTGGTTCCACGAACTCTTGGAATCTCCGGTGCGGGAGCTCTGGCCTTGCTCGGTGTAGAAACTGATTCGCTTTGGAAAGTTCAGGCGAATACCGCCGCTCAGTCCTTGAAACAAATAGCGGTCGAGGAGCCCGGTACCGATTAATTGAGGGTCGAACGTCGGCACATTCCGGAAGTAGATGTCGCTCAAACTCAACTCGACGTGCTGATTGGCCTCATAACGAGCCGTCAAGTAGCTCTGGTTCAGACCGCCGGTTTTGGCGGTGGTGGGTGGAGTCGTAGTCGGATCGGTCACGACGGTGTGGTTCGCGTCGATCTGCATCGAATCATAGATGGAAAACTTGCGGTTGATAAAAATGCCGGTTTCAGTGAAGAAAAACTGGTGCGGCGGATGGTCACGCCTGTTAGTACATCGGTCTCGCTTTCGAGAAACGGTACGGTTCACTTGCCGGTCCTTCGAGGGCCCTGGAACTCTTCGCCTAGCGTGCCGTCCACCCCAGATCAATATCAATCGCGGAACCCGTAATTCCGGCCGCCTGGTCCGAGCACAGGTAGACCGCTAGGGCCGCAACTTCCTCTGGATCGAGCAACCGGCGAATCGCTGCGGGCTCGAGCATGATTTTCCGGACGACATCGTCCTGTGAGATGCCATGCCGACGGGCTTGCTCGTCAATCTGCTTCTCGACGAGCGGCGTGCGCACGTAGGCAGGACAGATCGCGTTTGACGTGATGTTGTGCTCGGCCGCTTCCAACGCGACGACCTTTGTAAATCCCAAGACGCCGTGTTTCGCCGCTACATATGCGGCCTTAAATGGCGAAGCAACTTTCCCGTGAAGCGACGCGATATTGACCACTCGTCCCCACTTCTGGCGAATCATGTGGGGCAATGCATACTTGCAGCACAGAAATGTTCCGGTGAGGATCACGCCGAGCAGGTAGTCCCAGCGTTCCTCCGGGAAATCGACCACTGGCGCGATGTGTTGGAGTCCCGCGTTGTTCACCAGAATATCGATTCGCCCAAATTCTTTTATTGCGACGTCCATCAGGCGACGCACGTCCGCGGATTTGGAAATATCGCCGGCCGCAAACTCTGCCGTGGCGCCCGACTCGCGGAGACTGGCGAGCGCCGTCTCGCCAGCTTCAGCGCTTACATCCGCGAGTACGACACTCGCTCCTGCGTAGCTCATCGCTTTTGCAATGGCGAAACCGATTCCGCTTGCGGCTCCCGTGATCACCGCTACTTTGCTTTTCACCGTCGCCTCCCGAAATCTGACTGTTGATGTTAGCAGCCGCAAACGTCGATTCAGAAGAGCCGGTCGCGCCCCACTCGTGCAACCGGTCGCGGGCTTTCTTGCCGTTGCCATTATCTTCGCCGATGGCTCGCATCGAAATCTCCTTGACAGGCTGCCGGCCCAGGATGTAAAACGCCCCTGTCAAAGAGAGCGAGCGCTCGCTTTGAGGCGAAGCATATCGCAACTCTGCGAGGATGGGAATGCCCAAGCTCCTCGACAACACCATCGAGAAGAACAAGCTCAGGATCGAACAGGCCGCTCTGCACCTTTTCACCCGCAAGGGTTTCCACGGCACCACCGTCCGCGAAATCGCCAAGAAAGCCGGCGTGTCCATGGGCAAGCTCTACATCTACTACGACACGAAAGAAGAAATCTTCGTCGACCTCGTCGAGCGCCTCAGCAAAAAAATGGAAATGCTGCGCGAGAAAGAGCTCATGCCCCTTATGCGCTCGCCTGACCCGGCTTCGCTGAAGCAGTTGGCGATGGCGATAGGCCGGGTGGTTTCCAATAACCTCGACTACTGGCGCCTGATGTATATCGATGTGGTTGAATTCCGCCACAAGCACTTCATTCACGGCTTTCGCGAAATCGCTGGCGGCCTGCGCACCTATTCGGCCGCTCTGTTTCGCAGCGCGAAAGTTCCATTCGCGCCCGGCGTGAATCCTGGGCTGGCCTACACCTCCATCTATCTTCACTTCGTCACGTACTTCCTGATTGAAGAGCTTTTCGGCGCCAAGCGGCATCTCGGCGTCAGCGACGAGGAAGCCATCGATCAGCTCGTTCGCCTCTACACCGGCGAATTTCCGCGAAAGCACGGATGGAACGTCATCGAACGGGGGAAAAAACATGCTACGTAAACTATTCACGGCATTTTCTTTCATGGCGATTCTTCTTCTGGCCTCCTCGATTCACGCACAAACTCCCACCACCGGCCAGGTGAACGGCGTCGTCAAAGATCCGAGCGGCGGTGTCGTAGCCGGCGCTCGTGTCACGCTCACCAGCGAAGCCGGCGTGAATCGCGAAACAACCACAAATGCAGACGGCCGCTACACGTTTTCGCTGGTTCCTCCAGGCATCTATCGCCTGCAAGTGGATGCGAAAGGATTCAAATCCTTCATCGTGGATAAGATCGAAGTACGCATCACCGAATACTCGGTTGCCAACGCTGATCTTGCGCTCGAAGGTGGCAGCACTTCGGTCACTGTCACTTCCGAATTGCCCATGGTGGATACGGAATCGCCTTCGCGCGGCGCCGTGATTTCGAGTACCGATATTCGGCAGCTGCCGCTTGCCACCCGCAACTTCCAGCAGCTGCTCACCCTCACGCCCGGCACTTCCGCCTCGATCAGCAATTCCTCTGACCTTGGGCGCGGTGATACAGCGTTCAACGTGAACGGCCAGCGCACACTTTCCAATGCGGTGGTAATCAACGGAGTGGACGCAAATTCGATCGGCACCGGTTCGACGCCCAACCTCGCTGTCCCGGCCACGGATACTTTGCAGGAATTCATCGTGCAGACGAGCTTTTACGATGCGTCGCAGGGACGCAACGCAGGGAGCGTCGTCGCCGCCGTCACGAGGTCCGGAACCAACGATTTTCACGGCAATCTGTATGAGTTTTTCCGCAATGACGTTCTGGATGCGAATAATTTCTTTCTCAATGGCGCCGGAGTTCCACGCCCACCATACAAACGGAATCAATTCGGCGGCACGCTCGGCGGGCCGATCCTGAAGGATCGGCTGTGGTTTTTTGGTTCTTATCAGGGCACGCGCGAAGTGAACGGTACTTCGCTCGAAAATTCCGTAGGCACCGTTTTTGTCCCAGGAAATTTGACCAACGATCGTTCGACAGCCGCGCTCACCACCCTCGCGAATTCTTTTGGCGTTACAACCATAGATCCCTCGGCATTGTTTTTGCTGCAAGCAACGCTTCCCAACGGTTCTTTCGTGATTCCGTCGGCGCCACACCCGACGGGCTCGCCCAATCCGGTTCCCGCCCCAGTAGTCGGAATCTCGCGTTTCACGGAAGACCAGTTCAATACGAACCTGGATTTCAAAGTCTCTGCCCAGAACCGGCTCTCCGGAAAATTCTTCTTCGCGAATAATCCTGAGACGCAGGCGCTTTTTAATTCGTTCGGCCTAGCGAACGCGCTGCCCGTTCCTGGATTCGGTGCCTCCGTCAACTTCAATCAGCGAGTGCTCGCGATCAACGATACGCACGTGATCAGCCCCACGCTCCTCAACGATTTTCGATTCGGCTGGGCGACCATCACCACTAAGTCGCTCCCGCAGGAACCGTTTACCTCCGCTCAACTCGGCATCGCATCGCCTCTGAGCAATCTGTTCCCGGGCATGCCGGAAATTTCCGTGGCCAACTTCTTTGACTTGGGCGCGTCCCCCTTCGCGGACAATAGCGGCAAGGAACCGACTTACACGGTCGGGGACATGCTGTCCTGGCAAAAAGGAAAGCACAACTTCAAGTTCGGCGGCGAGTACAAGCACCACGACTTGAGCGAGAATTTCAATCTGTATACCCGCGGTCAGATCTTCTTTCTGGGCTTTTCGGGGAATCCGTTCACTGATTTCCTGGGAGGTTTCGCGCCCACCGGCGTGCCGCTCACGGGCCTTACAGTCATGGGATCCGGCGTACCGCAGCGGAATGTCCGGTCTCAGGACATTTCGGGCTTCGTGAATGACGACTGGCGTATTTCCGAGCGCCTCACACTCACACTGGGACTTCGTTACGATTACTTCAGCCCGTTTACTGAAGCGCAGGGACGCTTTGTTGGCTTCGATCCGAATCGGCTGGAGACGGCGATCATTCCCGGCTTCCCGGTCGGTGACAACGTCGCCATCACCGGCGGGTTCGTACAGGCCGGAAACGCTCGGAACCCGCTTCCGGGAGTTCCGGAAGTTCGGTCGTCGCTCGTGGCACCGGATCGAAATAACTTCGCACCGCGAATCGGGTTTGCGTGGCAACCGCTGAATGACGGAGGGCGTTTTGTCGTGCGCGGCGGATACGGCGTCTATTATGACCGCGCCAATTCGCGGCTGCTCAACAATCAACTCCTCGATTTCCCCTATTTCACTCTCGCTCAGGCTTTCACGACTCCGATCGCCAATCCTTTCGTACAGGTCCCGCAGCCCAGCGCCTTCCCTCTGCTTTTCAACAACCCAGCGATCTTTCCATTCGGCGGGCCTCCCGCGTTTCTGCCTGCTGCCGTTTTCGGCGGATTTCAACCGGTCTCTGCCAACGGAATTTTTCCCGATATCCACGATTTCAGAACGCCCTACGTGCAGCAATACAGCTTAGGAATCCAGGATGAATTCGCGAAGGACTGGATGCTTGACGTCGCCTACGTCGGCTCGGAGGGGCGCAAGCAATACCGGCTGACTGAAATAAACCAGGCAGACGTGCCGGTCGTGGCGGCCCCGGGCCCTCTGAGTCCCGGGCTTTCGTCTCTGGCTGTGCAAGGCTTCGGCGTGCACCTGATGCAGAGCTCGTCGAACTCGGATTACAACTCGCTGCAAGCCAGCCTCTCGAAGCGCTTCTCGAACGGCCTGCAATTTATCGCCGCATATACCTACAGCCATTCACTCGACGATTACTCGGGCGATCCGAGCGGAACGAGCGACGTGACCGTGGTTCCGGGTAACCAGGAAATTCTGAACAATTACGCGAGTTCGGATTTCGACCGTCGGCATCGCTTCGTCTTTAGCGGCATCTACGATTTTCCCAAGTTCTACACAGGCGATTCGCATTTTGCGAAGCTCGCTGTGAACGGGTGGGAACTGGCCAGCATCATCACGGTGCAGAGCGGCACGCCGTTTTCGGTGCTGACAAACGCGAATGCGTTTATTCAAGCGCGCGCGGATGGCGTGGCGGGCTGCAACCCGGCGCTGCACGGCGGCGTGGAATCGCGGCTCAACGAGTATTTCAATATCAACTGCTTCACGCCCGCCACGGTGGACTTTGGCGATACAGGGCGCAACATTCTACGAGGGCCCAACCAGAAGGATGTTGATGTCTCGATCATCAAGCACTTCCCGATCACCGAGCGCATGAACTGTGAATTCCGCACCGAGTTCTTCAACGCGTTCAACCAGGTGAGTTTTGCCAATCCGATCACTTTGCCAGCGGGCGTGCCGCCTGTCGATCCGGCGACGACGACATTTGGCCACATCGTGGCGACAACGGTTGGCCCTCGCGTGATACAGTTCGCGGCGAAGTTCAACTTCTGAGCGTTGAATAAAATGGCGGATTCGAAAATGACTGATCATGGGAAAGGCACGCTCAAAATTTATCGCGAGGCACGCGGGCGAGTGAGTGGTGACGGCATTGAGCTGGCTTTTGGTTATTGGCCGGGCCGCGGAGCGCCAGTAGTAGCGCTTCACGGATTGACCGCGACGTTTGTGAATTACATCGGGATCGCGGAACGACTGGGCGGGCGAAAGCCGCTGTTCGCGCTCGACCTGCGCGGGCGCGGGGATTCGGACAAACCGGAAGGGCCGTATGGAATGGCGCAGCATGGCCGCGACGTCGCAGCGGCAATGCGTGCGATAGACCTGCGGCCAAGCGTCGTGGTGGGGCATTCGATGGGCGCGTTCGTGGCGGTTGCACTCGCAGCACAAAATCCGGAACTTGTCTGCGGACTGATTCTGATCGACGGCGGATACATTCCCGCGATCAGCCAAGGCGCGGTGCCCCAGGAAGGGCTCGACGAGCTTCTTGCTGCACGAGTGATGCAGTTGCGGGAAACGTATCCCTCGCGCGAGTTTTACCAGGACTTCTGGCGCGCCAAACCGCATTTCCCTGCGGAAGATTGGAACCCGTGGGTCGAAGCGTTCCTCGATTACGAATTGGGTGGTGAAGCTCCGAACCTGCGGCCGAAAGCGTCGGAAGCGGCCGTCCGTGCGGATCTAGCCGAAGGATTCCGATGGGACGAAATCGTAACGCGGCTGCGATCGCTGCGAGTACCCGTTATGATGTTGCGCGCGGAGACAGGCTTTGCTCCGGCATTCCCGCCGCTCTTTCCGGATTCCGTGGTTGAACAGATCCGGGAATTTGTGCCGCAGATCGAAGATCGCAAGTTTCGAGGGACCACGCACTACACGATTGTTCTCGGAAATCGAGGCGCGACTCAGATTGCCGATCTGATCGTGGAATTTGTCGATCGCTGCCAGCGTTCATAACCTAGAGCGCGCCGTTCCCTGATAGGTGTTGCGAAATCCTCTTATCACTAGCAACACGCGTGGAGAGGCTCAGATATGATGCGGCCAAGCTATCTAGTCTTGCTCTGCCTCAGCCTGCAAAGGGTCGCTCCAAACCCCAGGCAAGGTCCGGAAAGATGAAAAAGGCACAAAATAGGATTTCTCCGAGAACGAGTTGAATGATGGAATTGTGCCAGCGAAGGCTCGCATAAATTAAGACCGCGCCAGCGCAAACTCCACTCTACCTCAGCAGGTTTGCGCAAAGGCGCCGTGATGCGGATCGGTATGGCAATCGGAGCACTTCGCGAAAGGAATGCCGGTGAATCGCGCCTGGCCGCCAGGCGCCGCGGGAGTATGGCACTTCGCACAGGGAACCTGAGCGTGCAGGCCGGTCAGCGGGTAATGGGTTTTCGAATGATCGAAATTCGACGCCGCCTTCCAATCTACGAAATTGTGACACTGCAAACAATTCGCACCCAAGCGACCGTGATGAACGTCCTCGTGGCACGTGACGCAATCTTGCGATAAGCCAAGAAACGTTTTGTTCAAATCCTTGATTTTAATAAGCGGTTTTTCTTGCGGCTGAATGTGCGCGGCCGTGTGGCATTTGCCGCACTCGACGCCCGCGTGTTTCCCAACCAGAGGATATCCCGTCTGCTTGTGATCGAAATCTTGCAGTGATGGAACCCAATGGATCAGCGGGAAGTCCTCGCCATTGTGGTCTGAGTGGCATTTCGCGCAGGTCTCTTTGTTAGGAAATGTGGAGTGGAGTCCGCGGCCCTGGGACAGCTCTTTGGCGATTTCGGTGTGGCATTCCTGGCACTTCAGAGCAGCCGAACCTCCGCCTGTCTTGTGGCAGCTCGAACATTGCGTCGGACCACTGAGTGACTCGTGTGCTTTTGACAGCGGGCCCGGCGAAATTTGCCCGTGCGCGGGGGCGAGCACGACAAAGAACATAAGGAAAAGGAATGCGAGCGCGACTGCAGCCGGTCTCATGAGCAAATGTTCCTTCAGAAATGTGTGCAAGTCCGGGCACGTAGTGAAGCCGAAAGCACGGCTTCATCGTTCACAATTTCAGTGCAGAGTCTCTGCGTCGCGAGTGCCCTGAGGGACTCGAACATGATAAGTCGGGGGTTGATGGAATGCTTGGTGGCATTAATTCGGCTTTTGTCGCAAACGGCACTACGTAAACGCTTGTCGTGACCGGGCTTAGGGCGCGCACCGTCAGTAGGGTTCCCGAAATGAATTGATGATAATAACGGACGACTCGCAACAAATCCGGACGAGAAGAAGGCGCTATGAATACATGGGTGATTGGGATTAGGTGTGCCGGCGGGGGGAATCGAACCCACGGCCTAGGGATTATGAGACCCTCGCTCTACCACTGAGCTACGCCGGCACGCGGGCAATATTCGATGCTAAGGTTCGACCCGTGATGTGTCAAGGCGTCACGCGGCAAAGGCCTGCGTGAATCTTTGCGAATCTTGAAGGATATACTACGATGAACGAGCCGCTATGCTCGAAGTGTCATCGCCTGAGCTAACGGTCGACCTCAGAATGAGTTCCGACTCGAACCTCAATTCAGCAGATTCCGGCAGCGAATTCTTGTGGGGATTCTGGTATCCCGCTCTTCGCAGCGAGCAAGTGACGGGTCGCAAGCTCGTACGCGCGATGCTTCTCAATGTTCCGCTGGTCCTGGGGCGCGATGTTGTCGGAAAACCATTCGCGCTCCGCGACGTGTGCCCGCATCGCGCATTTCCGCTTTCATTCGGCCAATTTGACGGCAAAGCCGTCGAGTGCGCCTATCATGGCTGGCAGTTTGACGCTCACACCGGCGGATGCCGGGTGATTCCGTCGCTCACCGAAGATTCGAACGTGAAATGCGAACGAATCCACGCAGGCAGCTTTCCATGTGCGGAGCACGACGGGTACGTCTGGGCGTTCATGACGAACCCGGAAGGGCGGCCGATGCCGGCTGAAGAGCAGGCCAACTTACCTGAAGCGCCGCGTCTGCCCACTTTTAGCGAGCACTACAAGATCGCCCATCTCTGGGCCGACTTGCCGTGCACGGTGGACCACGGAATTATCGGCTTGATGGATCCGGCGCACGGCCCATTCGTTCATCAGGCCTGGTGGTGGCGGTCGCGCCACAGCATTCGCGAAAAATCGAAGCAGTTCGAGCCGATTCCGAACGGATTTCGCATGAGCCCGCATGCGCCCTCGGCCAACAGCGCGCCGTACAAGATCCTGAAGCTGATCACCGGCGAACCCGCTACCACAACGATTGATTTCGTCCTGCCCAATCAACGTTTCGAAGTAATTCGCGCCGGCCGTTACTGGCTATCGAGCCGCACAACCGTAACGCCCATCCGGCAGAATCTCTGTCGCCTCGATTTCTGTGCTGCGTGGAATATTCTTCCGTGGTTTCCGGTTGTCTCGTTCATCATTCATGTGTTGGGGCCGCGTTTTATTCGTCAGGATGTGGAAGTGATCGAAAAACAGGCGATTGGGTTGCAGTACGGTGACCGCATGATGCTGGTGGATGATGCTGACCGTCAGGCGCGCTGGTATTTCGAGCTGAAATCCGCATATCTGGAATCCCAGCGTACGGGAACGCCGATGCGCCATCCGATGGACGGCCAGGTTACGTTACGCTGGCGATCCTGAAACCTCGAGGAAATCCGACTCTACCGAAGCTGACCCAAGTCAAAGGTCGTTTCGACGTGCTGATCGTCTGGAGTGTGAACCGTGACAGTCGCTTCGCTATAAGGATCGACTGACTCAGTGTCGTACCGGAATTCGATGATAGCTCCTGAGATTTGGTATGTGTTCGCGACAGCATCGGAATATAGTACGTAGACTTGAGAAGACCTCGCGGGGATTTTCTTTTCGTTTTGAACAAGCTGAATTTCAAAATCGCGCTCAAAATTTGGAAGCGGTAGGCCTAGTGCGCGCGGATTCCAAGGCGGCGGTCCCGGATAGGTATCCGCCAGATCGACTCCCACGCGCACAATAAATGGGAAAGTCTTTCCCGTCCATTCCTCCTCGGCTCCTTGAATGTCCGTGTTTAGCGCGGCTTCGCCCAACTCGACGATCTGGCCGAACGGCGTTTCCACGCTAATCGCAGCCACGTGAGGCCCTGTTTCCGGCGCCGGCAATAAATGTTTATACCGGGCGAAAAATTCGGCGGTCTTGAAATCCTTGCGATTCCCCAGCATGTATGCATCGCGAATCGACGTGGACGTTAGCGGATCGTCGAACGCGAAAGCAGGAAGTCCTACGAGCAGCGCCGCGAGGAACATGGAAAGCCCGAATCCAGGGCGGGTGATCATGGGGCCTCCGATTCTTAAAGCCTTAGACGCCCGAAATCGCCGCTCCGTTACGCTGGAGTGCCTCAGTCCGCGATGCTGCTGAGGAACGGGTAGTGATCCGCGGCACCCATGAAGAAGAGCATCGGGAAAGACAGCCAGAATCCCACCCGTGACGCGATGTAAGCCCAACGCGCCAAGCGCTCGGCTTCTGCGGGCATCGGCGTGCCTTGCTCCACGCTCGCCCGTGTCCACACAATCAGCCGCTTCTGCGCGCGCCACACAACGCCCCACGTATTCATCAACATCAGCAAGCCGAGGCCACCGCCGACACTGATCGAGAGGTGGCTGTTCGAAGATTGCGGCCCGCCATTCAAATCGAGAACGATCCACGAAGCGGCAATCACGATGATTGCGATGGCAATCGTGCGCACCCATGGACTGTCAAGGATGCCCTTGCTCGGAAGTTGGAATGGATATATGAGAGCGTAAGCCACGAGCCACGCGACCAGCCATTCGCCGAACCAGTGCAAGGCGAGCCGTGGATTGCCGGCGTTTTGCGCATCCGCGGCCAGGATCATCCAAAAATAACGCAGGCCCGCAGCGACCGTCCAAAAAGCCGACCAGCGGAACCACCCCATCGCGCGCGACATCAGCACCGGAAACACTTTGCCCCGCACGGAAGCGTCGAGTTGCTTCATCGTCGGGAAGCCAACCAGATTGAAGAAGTACAACAATCCGATCCAGATGAAGCCTCCGACAAAATGCAGCCAGCGCAACACAATTTGTTCGGTTGCGGCACCTTGCGGAAAACTGAAATGCGGAGTGACGGCATGAAAAAAAATTGCGCAAAGCTGCCAGAGCATCGCAAACCTCCCGGACGCGAGGCCCGAGGTACTCGCTGACCCCGAACGTGAAATCTAGCGGAGTTCAGCCCGAAAAGCCAACGAGTGGTCCCTAGAGCGCCAGCCGGGCGAGCGCCCAGCGTGCGTGTTCAGCAATCAGAGCATCATCAGAATCCGCGAGACGGCTGAGCAGCAAAGAGATGCGCCGATATGCGTCTGAGCCAGGCGCCATCTGCGCGTTTCCAAGTGAAACGCATGCGTTGCGAACCAATCCGCGCCATTTCGCTCGCTTCACAGCACTGCCGCGAAATGTTCGGCTGAAGCCTTCCCGCGTCAATGATGCGAGCCATTCAAGCTCGGGCAAAAATAGCGAGCGCTCGCCGTTTTCAGCCGCCTGTCGTGAATCCGCTGGCGCATCAATCCTCCGCGGCAGAAATTCGGCAAGCCGGGTCGCGGGCGCTTTGCGGTTCCATGGACACACATCCTGGCAGATATCGCACCCGATTGCGGCTCGGCCCATATTCGCGCGCAGTTCCTCCGGAATCGAGCCACGAAGCTCGATGGTGAGGTAAGAGATGCAGCGTCGCGCATCGAGCACGTACGGCTCAGGAAATGCTTGCGTGGGACAGGCGTCGAGGCACAGCCGGCAGTTACCGCACAAATCGGGCGAAGGCGGCTCGTCTGCCGGAAGAGATGGCGCAAGATCGAGCGTCGTCACAATCACGCCTAAGAATAGCCACGATCCGAGATGCTCATTAATCAGGCAAGTATTCTTCGCGAGCCATCCAAGTCCTGCATACTTCGCAGCGATCCTTTCGATCACCGGGCCTGTATCAACGTAAAACCGGGCGTCGAATGGCTCTGCGAATCGTGCTCGCATCTCAGCGACCAGGGCCGCTAGCTTCTCGCTAAGAATCTCGTGATAATCGTCGCCCCAGGCATAGCGCGAAATCCAACCGCACGGCGAAGCATCAGTTGAGCCCGCCGAGGTTGTGCGAGCCGAAACCCAACCAGGCCATGCATCGGTGGAATAGGGATAGTCGGTGTTGTAGTTCAGGGCGACAACGATCAAGCTCTGCGCTCCTTCGAGAATAAGAGACGGATCGGCGCGGCGCGGATCGTTCAAGTATTTCATTTCGCCGGCGTAGCCACGCGCTAACCACTCGGGGAATCGCGCTAGTTCTCCACGCGCCGCTTCCATAACATTACCTGTAGCTCCGGCCAGAGCAGCAGGAGCGACTCCACATAGATCGAAGCCCAGCGCACACGCTCGTTCGCAAATCCACAGGCTGCGTTCGGCGGGAGTCATACCCTCATCATGCCACGAGGTTCCGGGAAATTGCCTCGCATGAACTTTCCTTTATTGGCCCAGGTGAATATAGGCGCTACAATGTTGCGACATGGCAGATTGGCGACAGATTCAAGCACGCATCCGCAAGGCAAAAAACAGCCCGGACACCTCCTCTAAACTTTCCGAACTCTACCAGCGGACGCGCGACGCGATGGTGGCATGGGAACTCGGCGCGATCGAAGAGAAGGCCGGCCGCAACGAAGAAGCGGGCCGTTGGTACATTATTTCGGCGCAGCGATTCCGGCGCGCCGACTGGAAGAAGAAAGCTCAGGAAGCGCTCGAGCGTCTTGGAATCGAACTTCCCGCGCCGGGAGTCGAACCAACGCCTCCGCCATCGCGATCTCGCAGTGAGGCTGGAGAGGAAACCGAAAGCACGGAACAAATCCCGGTGCTGGGTGAAATTTCCGACCTCTCAGCCGATGCGAACGGTGGCACGGCCGATGGTTCGGCGGCCGAGGCTGATACTGCCGGCTCAGCCTCCACTCAGGACGGCGCGAAGAAAAAGCGCCGCCGGGGCCGCCGGGGTGGCCGAGGACGTCATCGCAAAGGTGCAGCCGCGACCTCTCCAGGGCTGCCAAGTAAGGCCTTCGCTGAGTCCGTTGCGCCCAGCGAATCACGCCTGCCCTCTTCCCGAGTTGACGTCCGGTCAGAAACGCGTGTCGAAACTCACTTCGATCCGCGCCTGGAACGATCTGAATTCCACGCAGAAGAAACGCCCGCTGAGTCCAATTCCGCTGAAGCACAACGCACCTCGGCCCCCATATCTTCTTCGGTGCGAAGGTCGAGCACTGAGCATGCTGCGCCGATGCTGCCTTCTGAGCGAACAGCCCACGGCCGCGCCGGTGACCCGGCGCTTGCGTCGCGATTGTCACGCCTCGAATCGATGTTGCGTCGCCTGGTTTCCAGCCCGCTGCATAACCTGGATCAAGCGGAAGAGGCACCTGCAGGCCCGGGAGTTTTTCTATTGTCGGACTCCGACCAAATCACGTCGTATTACGTGGAGGCTTGCCAGACTCTTCGCGTGGGCATCGGGAATTTAGTGCGAGGCTCGCGGGGCGGCAAAGCGCCGCGCGGAAGTGGCCGTGGATATCCCGATACCAGCGGCCTGAAAGCGAAGTTAGCCGAACACCTCGAAATCAACGAAGCCAAAGTTTCTCAATATCTCAAAGACCACTGCGTGATTCGCTGGATTCAGCTCGATGACGACGCGCCGATGCTGGCACATTTTGCGATCGCCGTACTTCGCACCCCGCTGAACATCGAGTAAATTGGCGGCAGCTGATTCCGGTTTTACGCCGCTTCAATCGCTTCGCGAAAAATATTAAACACTGCGGCCTGAGCTCTCGTAGCCAGCTCGGATCGCTTATTTCTGTGGAGCTGATTTGGGAGTAGCGGGTGTTCCCGGCGCGGGCGCAGGCTTCGGAGCAGGCGCCGCATTCGGTACCGGTGCGTTTTCCTGGGACTTGTCGTCGTCTGCAGGTAGCATCGGCTTAATCTCCGGATATTCATTGGACATCCCGCGTAGCACGGTCAGCGCCGCATTCTGCTCCATCTCCACTCCCATTCGCTGAGACTGCTGGCTCACTTCAGGCAGCGTCTTCACCACGCGCTTCCCGAGAGGCGTTTCGTAAAATTGAATCAGCCCTTGAATATCTCCCATCGAGAAATTCTTCGCGTAGATCGTCACCATCGCATCGGTCACGGCGCCTGGCGAAGCGCTTGCATTGAACTGAGTGGAGAATGTATCCATAAATTTCTGGACTTTACCTGCGCCGACGGCTCGGCCTGCTACCTGCTGCACCTGCTCCGTAATATAGTTCTGGATGTTTTGGCCCATGTTGGAGACTTCGGTGATGTCCATCAGGTGACGGATAGCTGCGTCCTTAGCGGGGTCGAGCTTTGCTGCCGGATCGGACGATTGCGTGCGTGCGGCAGTGGATGCATCCGCCTGCGGTGCCGGCGTAGGCTTTGCGCCTACCCCCGGTTGATGTTGCTCGGGCGCTTTCTGCGCCCCGGCTGTTCCTGATTGCGCCAGCGCCGGATTCGCCGCAAAAATCGTCACAACAAAAGTGAAAACGAGCGGGGCCATGCGTAATTTCATTTTCAATTCTCCTGTTTTCCGGGCCCGAACTCGCGTCCTGCCCCGAACTGAAGTCGCAATTTGTCTCTCAGCCATCGTATCCAACGCTCTTCTAGGATGCAATTTAGGAAACACAAGGCTAGCGCTGGAGCGCCTCCGCTGCCTGTGATAGCTTCAATTGTGATGAAGTTCGCAGATCTTTTCGCGCGCCGACCGATGATTAGCGTGAACGGTGATGGAGAGAGCGCATCCGGCACTCACGCCGGATCTACTGCGGATTCTGCAGCCTTTCAATCGGCCTGCAAAGACATGGTTGACCGCCAGCTTCGCAAGCGCGATATTCGCTCGCCCCGTGTGCTCGAAGCCATGAGCTCCGTTCCCCGCCATCTCTTTGTTCCCCCCGAACATACGGACGACGCCTACACCGATTCGCCGCTTCCCATTGGCGCCGGCCAAACGATTTCGCAGCCCTACATGGTTGCGGCGATGGCGGAGGCGCTCTTGCTCGAGGGTTCTGAGAAGGTGCTCGAAATCGGAGCCGGTTCGGGTTACCAGGCCGCCGTTTTATCCCTACTCGCTCGCCAAGTGATCGCCGTCGAATCGCAGCCGCTCTTGGCGGACGCGGCGCGCATTCGGCTGGCGAAGCTCGGATACGAAAATGTTCGCGTCGAAGCAGGCGACGGCTCGCCAGGCTGGCCGCCTGATGCACCGTACGATGCCATCCTCGTCACCGCCGGCGCTCCTTTCATTCCGCCACCGCTTCTCGAACAGCTTGCAGAGGGCGGCCGCCTCGTGATTCCCGTCGGCCCAGCCAACCAGCAGGAACTTCTCCGGGTCGTGAAACGGGAAGGAAAAACAACTCGAGAATCGCTCTTCGCCTGCCGCTTTGTGCCGCTTCTCGGCCGCCATGGTTGGCCGGCTCCCAGTCTGCCACAGGAGCCATCGCCCGGATGAGCGCACTGCCCGTCCCGGAACTTTCCATCATCATCCCCGCGTACAACGAAGAAAGCCGCCTCTCTCGAGGTCTCGCGAAAATCCGCGACTATCTTGCCGCGCGCAATCTCGCTTCCGGCCAGGCGGAAATTATCGTAGTGGACGATGGCTCCAGTGATCGGACCGCGGGCATCGCTGAGGAATGGTCGCGGCAGTTGCCCTCGCTTCGCCTCGTGTCAAACGGTGAGAACCGTGGCAAGGGATACAGTGTGCGTTATGGAATGCTGGAGGCGCGCGGGCGGGTCGCGCTTTTTACGGACGCGGATCTCTCTGCCCCGATCGAGGAAGCCGACAAGCTTTTGGCGGCAATCGGTGCGGGCAATGATGTGGCTATCGGATCTCGCGCCGTCAACCGCGCCCTCATTTTTGGGCACCAGTCACGCTGGCGTGAGATCGCGGGAATGATTTTCAACGGGTTCGTCCGGCTCTTCACCGGCTTGCCGTTTCAGGATACGCAGTGCGGCTTCAAAGCATTTGTTCGCGAGCCCTCGCGGATCGTTTTTCAGCAACAACGCATCGAGGGTTTCGGATTCGATCCTGAAATCCTCTTTCTCGCCGAACGGCACGGCTTGCACACCGTCGAAATTCCAGTGCGTTGGGCCCATGATCCTGCGACCAAGGTTCACGTGCTCCGCGACAGCTTGCTGATGTTCCTCGACCTGGTCCTCATCCGCTGGAACTGGCTTATTGGCCGCTACCCGAAGTGACGTTCAATGCAAATCTCAGGTGGTCGCGGTGGGCAGGCGCGACGAGCGTTTTCTCCCGCCGTGGATCCGCTTAAGCGGCGTTCAGTGAGACAGCAGTGACTATTCCTTTGGCTTGGCGGTCGGCGGCACCAGTCCGTTCGACCGCAAATACATCGCCGCCATGCCGTAATGATCTGCAAAAGCGGTGGCGAGAGTGATCATTCCCGCCGCGCGCGACACCTGCCGCCCGCCAAAGAATGGGATGGACTCGCCGAGTTTCGAATCGTCGACCTTTGCCAGAGCCTGCGTGCAATAGTCGAACGACGCCTTGAGCGCGGTCACAAGCTTCTCTTTCGGATCGTTCTCGGTCAATTTTTCTTCCGGCGGAGACGACGTGCCCGAAATTTGCGCGCACAAAAAGTTGTTTGTCCCTGCCGTGTGTTCCACAAGCGCGGCGAACGTCATCTGCGTCGGCGTTGGTTTGTAGCTAAACTTATCCGCCGGCATTTCTTCAGCCGCCGCTACAATATTCTTCGACTGGCGCTCCAGGATCTTTCGCACCGCATTCGACACAGGATTCATTTCTGGTGCGCCGGCCGCTGGAGCAGATGGTTGTTGAGCCATCGCTGCGATTGGCATCAACACGAAAGCCATCGTGGCAAGTATCGCTGTCCTCATCGCTTCGTCTCCCTGTTGCTAAACCTGAATGCGAGAATAGTCTTCAGCGTGCGCCGGAACAAGGGTTCTGATGGAAACTTTGTATTGCAAAGTACTTGACAGCTTTAGTGGCAAACTGTACGCTCTTAACGATGAGCCAACCATTTCCGGTACGCCCGCCCTCTCCCGTCTCGCTTGACGATCGCGCTCGCGACAATATTCGCTTCATTCGCGAAACAATGGAGCGCGCCGGGTCTTTCACCGCTGTTCCCGGCTGGGGCGGTGTGGCCCTTGGAATCACCGCGTTGGGTGCCGCCACGATCGCCTCCCGCATGTCGCGTCCTCGCGATTGGCTGTTGATCTGGCTCGGCGAGCTGGCCGTCGCTATTGGGATCGCCGGTTGGACAACTCTTTCAAAAGCCCGCCGATCCGGCTCGTCTTTGCTCACGGGACCCGCGCGCCGGTTCGCCTACAGTTTCGCTCCCCCGATTCTGGCGGGTGCTCTTCTCACCGCCGTGATGGTGCACCTCAGCGAAATGGGGACCATTCCTGGAATGTGGCTGCTGCTCTACGGAACAGCCGTTGTCACGGCGGGAGCGTTTTCGATTCGAATCGTCCCGTTGATGGGACTCTGTTTTGTCGTACTTGGCGCGGTAGCGCTTTTTTGTCCTTGGAACTGGGGCAATGCATTCTTGGCTGCGGGTTTTGGCGGGCTTCACATCCTTTTCGGAGCGGTAATTGCGAGGAACTATGGCGGCTAAACTAGGCGCCTTCCGCGAAGCGCGGGAGGAAAAAACAAAACGAACTTCATCTGGCGGCCGGCAACAAGAATCGGCTGCGGTGAGCCTTGACCGGCTCATTCACGAACGTACGCGTCTTGCGATCATCAGCGCGCTTGCGGTGAACACGTCTCTCACCTTCAGCGAGCTCAAAGAGTTGCTCGGCGCAAGCGATGGAAATCTCAGTGTTCATGCGCGGAAACTGGAGGACGCCGGCTACGTCTCCTGCACGAAATCATTCTCAGGGCGAATGCCGAAAACAGAGTACCGCCTCACGCCTTCTGGTCGCCGGGCTCTGGAGAAATACTTGAATCATATGGAAGCTCTAATTCAGGCGACACGCGAGGGCTGACGCAGATCGCCGGTCCAAAGGTTGCAATTGGCCAAACCGATGACTCCTAAGATGACTCCCAAACTGATTGATAATGCCGGCCTCCACGTCGCCATTTTGCTTGATGGTAACGGCCGCTGGGCCGCTATGCGCGGACTTCCACGTTCGGAGGGACACCGCGCCGGCGTCGCAGCCGTGCGCCGCATTGTTCGCTCTGCAGCCGGGCTCGGCATCGCCAAGTTGACGCTCTATGCATTTTCCTCGGACAATTGGGCGCGTCCGAGCCACGAAGTGAATTCACTCTTCGGCCTGTTGGAAGATTTTCTGCGTAATGATGCGGCCGCCAGTTCTGCCGAAGGGATTCGTCTCCGGGTAATCGGTCGCCGTGACCGCATCCCTCGATCGCTCGTCGAAGCGATTGACTTCGCTGAGCGCGCCACCGCATCAGGCCGTGCCCTCGAATTGCGCATTGCGCTCGACTACTCGGCGCGCGATGCAATTCTTCGTGCGGCATGCTGGATGGTTTCAAGCCTCGAAGTGTCCGAGCGCGAATTTTCCCGCCGCCTCGGTGATGTGACGCACGCAGGTGGCCCTGCCTCCGACGTTGATCTTCTGATTCGGACGGGTGGCGAGCGTCGACTGAGCGATTTCATGCTGTGGGAATGTGCTTACGCGGAGTTGCTTTTCACGCCTCGTATGTGGCCGGAGTTCGAAGCAGCCGATCTCGCCGCTGCCGTGCAGGATTTCCTCGGCCGCGAACGCCGCTTCGGCCGTGTTCCCGAAGCCGCCGCCAGCTAGATTTTCCTTCCCCGTGCCATTTCAAACGCTTTTTGAATCACCCGCGTCGCAGTCGGGGTGAGTGAATATTCGCTCAGCTCCGATTCGCCAGCCCACGCCACGTTGGTCACATCGCTTCCGGCCTGCGCTTCTCCGTTCACCGCTTCGCACAAATAATCCAGAATCACGAAATGATATTTCAGCTTGCCGGCTTCATCCCGCGTCAGGCGCTCGAACACCTCAATCAAATCCAGAACTTTCACCTCGATTGCCGTCTCTTCCAGAAGCTCCCGTTGCACTCCCTCTAGAATCGTTTCGCCAATCTCCAGCATCCCCCCGGGAATGGACCACTCGCCCTCAAGCGGCGCGCTTCCCCGCCTGATCAGTAGCGCCCGCTCGTCGCGGATCACCACGCCTCCCACGCCCACCAGCGGCCGCTCCGGATATTCGCGTCGCACCGTCACCTTTTCACGTCGCTCCCGTTTTCGCAAAGCTTGACAGCGGCGTTATATAATACCCTTCAGAGTGCAGGATCGCCCCAGGAAGGAGAGTGCGGCCGTGACGAA
This sequence comes from uncultured Acidobacteriota bacterium, assembly GCA_963720655.1. Lineage (GTDB taxonomy): Bacteria > Acidobacteriota > Terriglobia > Acidiferrales > UBA7541 > Palsa-295. The sequence goes on from CAVRFZ010000005.1 coordinate 190,537, forward strand.
ATGCCCCGAATGCGATGCAGAACTTGATCTCGACGAAGACGAAGTGGAAGAAGGCGAAATCCTGAGCTGCCCGGAATGTGACGTCGAACTGGAAGTCACTCAGACGCACCCCGTGCATCTCATCGTGATTTCCGACGATGAGGACGAAGACGAAGAAGACAAAGAAGACGACGAGGAGGCCGGCGTCGTGAAGGAAGGCGAGAAGGAGGAAGAGGAAGAAGAGATCGAATGAAGTTACCACCGGCCCTTTCCGTTTTTTCCTCCCCGGCGTGCAGCACGCGCAATCCCACCCTGCGGCGCTTCATTGTTCCGTTGTTGTTCGTCTTTCTCGCGGCGCTTGCTGCCGGCGCACAGAAGAAAGGCGACCTGCAACTGCGCGTCGTTCGCGGCACGGTTCTGGATAAAGACGAAAATCCCGCGCCTTCGGCCATCGTTTACTTGAAGAATGTGAAATCACAGGCGGTCAAGACGTATATCGCCGACGACAAGGGGCAATACCGATTCAGCGGACTTGATCCCAACGTTGACTATGAAATACACGCCGAGCAGAAGGATTTGATGTCGCCCGTCCGCACCGTCTCCAGCTACGATTCCCGCAGTGATATCGATATGCCATTGAAGCTCACGAAGAAAAAACCAACCCGCTAGTCCTGAACGCTAACGTCTGTAGCCGAATCCCGTGGCACCATCACACGAGTCGCTCGCGGCAAAATTTCGAACTCCGCTGGCGATTCGCCCAATAGTTCGCCGTCTCCATGTACTTTCACCGTGCGATTTGCCTGTAACAGGACCCGGCGGCAGCGAAACCGCTTCACCTCGTCGAATCGCAGATCGCCCGTCGTCAAAACGATTGGAATCGCCTCCACGAGCCGAGACCACGCCACGTCACCTACCAACACCACCTCAAGCCAACCATCGTCCATTTTTGCGTCCGGCGCGATCCGCACTCCCGATCCATAACTCGTACCATTCGCCACCGCCGCAAAAATTGAGCGTCCCGCGCAACGTGTTCCATCCAGTTCCGCTTCCAGCTCGAATGCCGGCTTGCGAAAAAACGTCCACAATGCTCCCGCCAAATAACGCGTTACGCCCGGCCAGCTCTTGAATTGTGTGTTAGCAAAGTGTGCCGCTTCGGCGTCGAGCCCCATGCCTCCCACACCTATGAAGTGAGCAATGCGTCCATCGCGAAACTGCACGCGCACCATATCCACCGCCCGCGGGATCGAATGACAGAACGCAGCAGCCGCGCTCACCGCATCCGCGGGAATTCCTAAGTCTCGCGCGATGTCGTTTCCGTTCCCCGCGGGGAAGAAACCCGCAATTGCATCGGTGCCGCGAACGCCCTCAACGACATGATGAAACGCTCCATCGCCTCCCAGCGCCACCACATAACGAAATCCCCTCGCTGCACCGTTCGAGGCTAGCTCCCGGATATTCTCAGAGCTGCGCGAGTGCACAAATTTGGCGCGCTTGGATTGCGCCGCAAGATAGCTCGCAACAAGCGGCTCCGCAGCGAGCGCCCTTCCGCCGCCAGAGGCCGGATTGACGATAATCAGGGTATCGGAATGCACGGGGTCAGCCGCTCGAAGAATAGAACGAATGCCAGTCAGGCAAAATGTTTAATGTCTTGGTGCGGGTAGCAGGTTAGCAATCTTGAAACCCTCGCACGTGACGCTCGAGAGCTTGCGCTCTCGTGCCTCGGCATTGTAGATTCGCGAGCGTCAGCACCTACTCGCCACGAAAGGAGAAATAGATGCGCGACCCGATCGCTCGGCGGTCCCCGTCCATTCTTGCAATTTCGACGTTCGCATTCCTGGCGGCAATCATTGTCGCGCCGGCCGCATTTGCGCAAGCAACCGCCGCCGCTCACGCTCCGCACTGGGGATACTCCGGCGCAGAAGGCCCGTCGCACTGGGCCGGTCTCGATCCGAGTTTCGCCACCTGCAAGACGGGCAAACGCCAATCCCCGATCGATATCAAGGGTGCGAAGAAGGACTCCTCGCTGGCCCCGGTTCAAATTAACTACAAATCCTCGCCTTTAAAGATCGTCGACAATGGGCACACGATCCGCGTCAATGTCGCTCCCGGCAGCAGCATCACCGTCAACGGTACCGCCTACACGCTCACCCAATTTCACTTCCACAGGCCTAGCGAAGAAGAGATTGCCGGAAAGAAATACGCTATGGTGATTCATCTCGTCAACGAACGCGCGGGCGGTGCCGCCGTCATCGCATTGCTCGTGAAGACCGGCGCCCAAAATCCCACAGTCCAAAAGATCTGGGACAATCTCCCCAAAGAAAAGGACAAAGAAAACGAAGTGACGGGCGTCTCTATCAACGCCGCCGATCTGCTCCCTGCCGATCAGAACTATTACAATTTCGATGGTTCCCTCACCACCCCGCCCTGCAGCGAAGGTGTGAAGTGGTTCGTAATGAAGACTCCCATCGAAATGTCCGCCGCCCAAATCGCTGCATTCGCCAAACTTTATCCCATGAACGCCCGTCCCATTCAGCCCACGGATGGCCGCGAAATTAAAGAAAGCGCGTTCACCATCTCCAAATGAATTTACGGATGGCGGCGCCCTCTCGAACCTGCGCACTGCGCGCATGCCAATTTCTTATTTCGCTTCTGGCGTTTGCTATAAGCGCGCTTGCGGCACCCACTCAACTTCGCGCGCAAACCTCACCGGAATCGGACAAGCTTCTCCATCGCCTCATCGCCTCGCCCGATTTCGAAGTGAAAAAGTTCGGCCCTGCACGATGGCTTGACCGCGGCGAGTTCTACACCACCGTCGAGCCTTCTGAAAGCGTAAAGGAAAAGGACGCCAAGGACATCGTTCGCTACGAAACGGCGACGGGTAAGCGTGAAGTCCTGATTTCCGCAGCGAAGCTGGTTCCACCAAATGAAAAATCGCCGCTAAAGATTGACGATTACGCGTGGTCGAAAGACAACTTGCGCGTCCTGATTTTCACAAACACTGCACAGGTCTGGCGCCGCAACACCCGCGGCGACTATTGGGTCCTCGATCTGAAATCCGGCGCCCTCCAAAAAATCGGCGGCGACGGGCCCGCATCCTCAATGCTCTTCGCAAAATTCTCCCCGGACGGCACAAGAGTCGCCTACGTGCGCGCGAACAATATCTACGTCGAGGAACTCGCCGGCGGCAAAATCACCCAGCTCACTCGCGATGGCTCCTCCACCATCATCAACGGCACCTCCGATTGGGTCTACGAAGAAGAGCTCGCCCTGCGCGACTGTTTCCGCTGGAGTCCCGACAGCCGCAAAATCGCCTACTGGCAATTCGATACAAGTAGCGTCGGAATCTTTGCGCTGATCTATAATCTCGGCCCTCCGCGCGAAATCGTCACCGGTTTTCCCTATCCCGGCCTCGGCGCTTATCCCTCATTGATGAATATCGCCTACCCGATTCCCGGAACCACAAATTCCGCAGTTCGCGTTGGGGTGATTGGCACATCCGGCGGCGACACCCGCTGGCTCGACGTCCCCGGCGATCCGCGCAACAATTACATCGCCCGCATGGAATGGGCTGAAAATTCGAAAGAACTTGTCGTCGAACATCTGAACCGTCTGCAGAATAAGAACGAGGTTCTTCTCGCGGATGCCTCGAACGGCACGGTCCGTTCCGTTTTCCTCGATGAAGACAAAGCGTGGGTCAACGTGATGAACGAAATCACGTGGCTTCGCGGCGGCGCTGAATTCCTTTGGCTCAGCGAACGCGACGGCTGGCGCCATGCCTACCGCGTTTCCAGATCCGATGGCAGCGCCAAACTCATCACGCGCGGCAATTACGACGTAATCAGCATCGATGGCACCGACGAAAAGGGCGGCTGGCTCTATTTTATAGCCTCGCCCGACAACGCGACTCAGCGATATCTTTATCGCTCGCGCCTCGATGGAAGCGCCGAAGCCGAACGCGTGAGCCCGGCGAATGCTCCCGGGACGCACGTATACGACGTTTCGCCCGGCTCCCATTGGGCATTCCACACCTACTCCCGTGCGGATCTGACGCCCGTCACCGATCTCATCGAAATTCCCAATCACCGCTCAGCTCGAGTGCTCGAAGAAAATTCCGCACTGCGTGCGAATGCTTCGGTGCTGCTCGAGACGCCAATGGAATTCTTCAAGACCGACATCGGCGACGGAATCACGCTCGATGCCTTCATCATGAAGCCACCGCATTTTGATCCCTCGAAAAAATATCCGGTTCTCGTGTACGTCTACGGGGAACCGGCGGCCCAAACCGTCCTCGACGCTTGGGAAACAGGGCAGATCTATTTTGCGCGCATCGCCGCCGCAGCCGGATACGTGGTTATCAGCTTCGATAATCGCGGCACTCCGGCTCCAAAAGGTCGCGCGTGGCGCAAAGCAATCTATGGCTCGATTCACCCGGTGGTGGTCAAGGAGCAATCGGCAGCGCTGCGAAAGTTTCTCGCTTCGCATCCATTCGCTGATCCCGAACGGGTCGCGGTGTGGGGATGGAGCGGCGGCGGCTCGAGCACGCTCAATCTGATGTTCCGCTCGCCCGATCTCTATAAAGTGGGCATGTCTGTCGCGCCCGTGCCTGATCTCCGCCTCTACGACACAATTTATCAGGAACGTTACATGGGCCTCCCCCTTGAAAATGTGGAAGGCTATCGCAACAGCTCCGCCGTGAATTTTGCAGAAGGCTTGCGCGGCCACTTGCTCTTGGTTCATGGCTCGGGCGACGATAACGTTCACTACGCAGGCAGCGAGCTTCTTCTCAACCGCCTGATTGAACTCGATAAGCCGGTGGATTTCATGGAATACCCGGATCGCACGCACTCAATTTCGCAAGGCCACGGTACCCTGCTCCATCTCTACAGCCTCCTGCTGCGCTATCTCGAGGAGCACGTGCCAGCCGCTACCCAGTAGTTCATGCGAAGTATCCGCAGGAATCTCCCAGCCTCCTTCCGGGGGAATTTAGGCTGCTTTTGGTGTACCGTTTTAGGGTATGTTTCGGCTTCTTCACACGCGAAAGCGACGCCCGCCCGCGCCTGCCGGGACGAAATGCCTGTGCCTCGCTTCGTTCATTCTCATGCTCGCGGTTCCGTGCTTCAGCCAAAGCAACTACGGCGAATTGCATCTGAAAGTAACCGATCCCTCCGGATTGGGCGTAAGAACCCTCATTCAAATCGTCAGCAAGGCCAATCAGTATCGAACCGCCCAGACAACCAATGATCAGGGAAGCCTGCGCCTGCCGCGCCTGCCCTATGGCATTTATCGGCTGGACATCAATTACCCTGGTTTCGCTCCGGTATCCGAATCAGTAGAAATTCGTTCGTCGCTGCCCACCGACCTCGCCATTCAACTTAAACTGCCGGCGGTGAACCAATCGATCGACGTGAACGCAGCGAACACGTTGATCGATCCCGATCAGCCGCGATCTGTAAGTGAAGTTGGGACGGATCTGATCCAGAACCGCGTCGGCTCTGTTCCGGGGCGCTCGGTGCAAGATCTCGTCAATATGCAACCCGGCTGGCTGTACGAAGGCAATGCCGTCCTGCATCCGCGCGGCTCGGAATATCAGACCCAGTTCGTCGTGGATGGCATTCCGCTTACGGACAATCGCTCGCCCAGCTTTGGCCCGGAAATTGAAGCGGACGATGTGCAATCGATGAGCATTTATACGGCAGGAATCCCCGCTGAATATGGCCGAAAAATGGGAGGCGTCGTCGAAGTCAACACCTTGCAGGATCCCACGCCCGGCCTGCATGGCCAGTTCGTCCTTTCGGGCGGCAGTTTCGATTCTGCGGGAGCTTTCGGTCAGGCTCAATACGTTTGGGGCAAGAATGCTTTCGGCATCAGCGCCAGCGGCAGCATGACGGGCCATTATTTGAATCCGGTAGTCCCACAGAATTTTTCGAATACCGGTACACTCGGCGATTTCTCCTCGCGCTACGAGCGCGATTTCACGCCGAGCGATCGACTGAGCTTCCTCGTTCGCCATGAGATCGCGCGCTACGACATTCCTAATGAAATGGTGCAGCAAGCAGCCGGCCAGCGCCAGACGGCGGACAACATCGAGACAATGGGAATCGCTTCTTACCAGCACATTTTTTCTTCGCAAGTGGTGGCCGACATTCGCGGCATGGTTCGCGATAACTCCAATGATTTCAACTCCAACGCGAACTCCACCCCCATCGAAGTATTTCAACACAATTGGTTTCGCGAAGGCTATTTCAAGGGTGCAGTCACTGTCGATCACGGACGCCACGAGTGGAAATTCGGAGTCGAGTCTGACAACACCTTCCTCCATGAAAACTTTCGTTACCTCATCACCGATCCGACGCAATTCCCTCCCGACACACCTCTTATCTTTATATTTCCCGTGCCGGCACAGCCCAATGCCGGCAGGAGGCCGGACCTCGAGCAATCCGCATTTGTCCAGGACCTGATCCGCCTGGGGAATTGGACCATTAGCGCCGGCCTTCGCTGGGATCATTATCAGGTTCTCGTGAACCGCCAGGCTGTCGGTCCGCGCTTTTCCGTCTCGCGCTATTTTCCGTCCGCTGATCTCGTTTTGCATTTCTCCTACGACCGTGTATTCCAAACGCCGTCGTTTGAAAATCTCTTGCTTTCAAGTTCCATGGACGTCGAATCCATCGATCCAGGGAATTTCCTGCGCTTGCCGGTTAAGCCCTCGCAAGGAAATTATTACGAAGCAGGGCTCACGAAATCCGTCGCCGGCAGGATTCGGCTCGACGCTAACTATTTCCGGCGCCTGGTGGACAACTTTGCCGACGACGACCAGATCATCAACACTACGATTAGTTTTCCGATTTCTTTTCGCAAATCCATTATCTACGGAGCGGAGGCAAGGCTTTCGGTCCCTGATTGGCGGGGGTTTTCGGGATTTCTCAGCTATTCCTACAATGTAGGCAACGCCTGGTTCCCGGTGACCGGTGGTCTCTTCTTAGGCCCCGACGCCTCGGCAGCAGCGATGCAACTCAACGGGCACTTTCCCGATTCGCAGGACCAGCGAAACACGGTTCGCGGGCGCGTCCGCTATCAGGTGAAACCGCGCTTCTGGCTCGCGGCCGGAATTCAATATGACTCAGGACTCCCCTTTGAGTTTGATGGCAATCCTGAAACCGTCCTTGAACAGTATGGACAAGCGGTACTCGATCGCATCAATTTCACTCGTGGCCGAATCTATCCGTCTTTTCTCGTCAGCGCCTCGGCAGGCACGGATATCTATAAGTCAGATCGCCTGAACATGCGCATTCAGGCTGACGGCCAAAACCTGACAAATGTGCTCAACGTGATCGATTTTGGCGGGCTATTCTCCGGCAACGCCATCGGCCCATCTCGCAGCTTTGCCCTTCGCTTGACCACTCAGTTCTAAGCGATTCGGAAGCGCCGCTGCCACCGTCGCGCGGGAGCCTTTCTAAGAAGATCCTAATTTCACTATTGCCTCTATTACTGTTACTCATGCGTTTTCCTCCGCTTGGCCGCCTATCGGCTCCTAAGAATCTGAGCTAAGAAGCCGATACAGGAATTGCAGCGAATTCATGCGGGCAAAGCATGGCCGCTCGACCTGATTGACCCATCGATTTTCGATTCGAGGAAACCTATCGATGAGCGATTCCGACATCGTTAAAGACTTCTTGCAGGAAAGCTACGAGAACCTCGACCGCCTGGACCGGGAGCTCGTTGGACTCGAGAAGAATCCACGCGATGCAGATGCGCTCGCCAGCGTGTTCCGAACCATCCACACGATTAAAGGCACTTGCGGATTCCTGGGGTTCGACAAGCTCGAGAAGGTGGCGCATGTAGGCGAAAATCTTCTCACTCGCCTCCGAGATGGCAAGCTCCTCCTAAATCCTGAAATCACCACAGGACTTCTGAGCATGGTGGATGCTGTCCGCCAAATGCTGAAGGAAATTGAATCCACCGGACAAGATGGGGAAGATACTTATCCGGAACTGCTGCAGACGCTCGCTGGATTGCAGGAATCCGGTGCGAATGGGTCTTCTACCCCGGTCGCTGCCCCCACCTCTCGACCCGCCGCCACAAAATCGCCCTCGGTTGAAAAGAAAAGCGACGATCCTGATCCTTCGCAGGAAAAAGCTCTACCTCCCTCGCAGGCTGCCGGATCGAAGCCGGATCCTGGAAAGTTCCGTCCCGCACGCGGAAAAGTAGGAGGCCTGCTTGTCGAAAGAGGACTGATCAAGCCGGAAGCGCTTGCGCTGGCATTGCAGGAACAAGACCGTGGAGATCGAAGGCGGCTGGGCGACATCCTCGTCGCACTGAATCTCGCGAAGCTGGAAGACGTGAATGCCGCCGTTCAGGCTCTCGAATCAAAAACACGCGAATCGGCTGCCGCAGACACAATTCGAGTCGGCGTCAACCTGCTCGATAAGCTGATGACTCTGGTTGGCGAACTTGTGCTGGCACGCAATCAGCTTCTGCAAGTCTCCAACACCTCCCGTGATGCCGGCCTGCAGACTGTCTCGCAGCGCATGAATCTCATTGCCACTGAGCTGCAGGAAGAAGTGATGAAGACGCGCATGCAGCCCATCGGCAATATCTGGAGCCAATTCCCACGCACCGTGCGCGACGTGGCTCTCGGTTGCGGGAAGCAAGTAAATATCGAGATGGAAGGGAAAGAAACCGAGCTCGACAAAACGATCATTGAGGCCATCAAGGATCCGCTCACGCATCTCGTTCGCAATTCGGTGGACCACGGCATCGAACTTCCCGAAGACCGTGCCAAAGCCGGCAAAGATTCGGCTGGAAGGCTGATCCTTCGGGCGTTCCACGAGGGTGGCCAGGTGATCATCGAAATCAGCGACGACGGTGCTGGCCTGAATGCCGAACGCATCCGCCAAAAGGCCATCGAACGCGGAGTGATAACACCCGAACAGGCGCAGAAAATGGCCGACCGCGAAATCTTCAGCCTGATTTTCCTTCCCGGGTTCTCCACAGCGCAAAAGGTCACCAACGTTTCCGGCCGCGGCGTGGGCATGGATGTCGTGAAGACCAATGTCGAGAAGATTGGCGGCACCGCGGATCTGCAATCCACGCTGGGGAAGGGCACCACGGTTCGCGTGAAGATTCCGCTTACTCTGGCGATCATTCCCGCTCTGATCGTCACCTGTGGCGGCGATCGCTATGCGATTCCGCAGGTGAGCCTGCTCGAGCTGGTGCGACTGGAAGACACCAAAGCCGTCACCGGTATCGAACTCGTGCACGGCGTGCCGGTGCACCGCTTGCGCGGTCGCTTGCTGCCGATCGTCTACCTGCGCCGCGAGCTGCGCATCGGCGATGCCGGTCAGGCGAGTAAGAATGAGGATGACGCGGTCAACATAGTCGTACTCCAGGCCGACGGCCGCCAGTTTGGTCTTGTCGTGGACGCAATCAACGACACGGAAGAAATCGTCGTCAAGCCGCTACGCAAGCAGCTTAAGAGCATCAAGACATTCGCAGGCGCCAGCATCATGGGCGACGGAAAAGTGGCTCTGATTCTGGATGTGGTCGGCCTCGCGCAGCGTGCGAGTGTGGTGAGCGAAACGAAGGAGCACGCCGAGGCGGCTAAAGCCGCGGAGGCAGCCGCCAGCGGAGCACAGAAGCGTTCCTATCTGCTTTTCTCGGGGCCCGACGATGCGCACATGGCCATTCCGCTCGATACGCTCGCGCGGCTCGAAGAGCTGCCCGCGTCGCAGGTGGAAAAGACCGGGACGCGCTGGGTGGCGCAATACCGCGGAGAGATTCTGCCGCTGGTGAATTTGGGATACGCGCTGCTGGAACGCCGCACTCGGCGGCGGTCCAAGGAGTTCGAGGAGATCGCGAAGGCGGAGCGGTATCAGGTGCTGGTGTGCAATCACGACGGGCATCGCGCCGGCCTCGTTGTCGAAAGAATCGTAGACATCGTGGAGGATTCGGCTGAAGTGCAATACCCCGCGAGCCGTGAAGGCGTTCTCTATTCGGCGGTGTTTCAGGGCCGCGTCACCGAGATGATCGACGTGCCGGCCATTCTGCAGACCGCGCACCTCGAGCCGGAACCTCATCCGGAACATGCCGAGGTGATTCACTAGCCATGGCCGAACGATCCCAATTCTGTACTTTCTATCTCGACAAGCTGCTGTTCGGCGTCGAGCTCAAAGGCGTTCAGGAAGTTATTCGTTCGCTGGAGATGACGCACGTGCCGCTGGCTCCGGAAGTGGTCGGTGGGCTGATCAATCTGCGCGGACAGATTGTGACGGCCGTTGATTTGCGGCGGCGCTTGGAGCTGGAAGCGCGCACGCCGGAGATGCGGCCGATGAACGTGGTGGTGCGAAGCGAAGACGGCGCGGTGAGCTTGTTGGTGGACGAAATTGGCGATGTGATTGAAGTGGAAGAGACGACATTCGAGGCTCCGCCGGAAACGCTGCGCGGGAAGGTACGCGAGATGATTCTCGGCGTGCACAAGCTCGAGAACAATTTGTTGCACGTGCTAGACACGGAAAAAGCGTGCCAAATGGGCGAAGCAGCCGCCGAAATTGCGTGAGCCTTAAAAGGCCGATTTTCCGTAGGTTAAAATTTAGCATGTTATTGATTCGATGTGACTTACGGAAATTCCTAATCGCGCTACCGTAGATTGGAAATAGATAGAAAACTTAGAGGAGAGGGACAGAAATGAGACTGACATTAGGACGGAAATTGGGCATGAGTTTTGGGGTGATTCTGGCTTTGATGGTTGTCAGTTCCTTGATGTCGTACGTGAAAGTGAAGAGCAGCCAAGCTCTTCAAGAGACCCTTATCAATGTCCGGGTTCCGACGCTCGACAATTGCCGGAAAATCCAAAACGACATGAACTACGGCGCCACCAAGTCTCGGCAAGTCATCCTCGCGGGCACCGAGCCAGCCCGGCGAGAAGCAGCGCAAAAGCTCTACGACGAAGCGTGGGAAAGCGTCGCGAAAGATGTCTCAGCGCTAACCGAGCTTTCACCGCGCTGGGCGTTGCAGGAGAACCGGGACAGGCTTGCAAGTTTCAAGGAGCTTTCCGCTAAGGCCCGGGAGGCACAGGGGAAGGCGATGGCCCTGGCAAGCAGCGGGGTAGCGGACGCCGTGGTGAAGGGCGGAAATGAGTACGCGGATAACGCAACTCCGATCGTGAATGAGAGTACGAAATCATTGGGGGAACTTGCGGACTCGTTCGCAAAACTCATGGGTGAAAGCGAAGCAAATCTAAATGCGGCCAACAGCTCAATGATTTGGACGATGGCAGTGACGACGATAATCGCGCTGGCGGTAGGGATTTTTGTCGCCATCTTTTTAAGCCGGCGTATTTCGAGCGCGACGAATGCAGTTCTGGTGAAGGCGGAAGCAATTGCGGGAGGCGATCTCACGCTCGATGATTTGAAGCTGCTAAGCGACGACGAGATAGGCGATCTGACCAAGGCGATGAACAAGATGAACGGCAGCCTGAAGGACATGATCATGGCGATTGCTGAGAATGCCCAGCACGTGGCTTCTGCGAGCGAGGAATTTTCTTCCGTGAGCCAGCAGATTACGGCGAATTCACAGGAGACCTCGGCACAGGCCAACGTGGTGTCGAATGCGACCACCCAAGTGAGCCAGAACCTGCAAACGGTGGCGACCGGCGCCGAGGAAATGGGAGCGAGCATCAAGGAAATAGCGAAGAACGCCACGGAAGCCGCGAAGGTGGCGACAGCCGCGGTGAAGACGGCGGAAACGACGAACGCGACAGTAGCCAAGCTTGGCGAGTCGAGCGCAGAGATCGGCCAGGTGATCAAGGTAATCACTTCGATCGCGCAGCAGACCAACCTGCTGGCGCTCAACGCAACCATCGAAGCGGCGCGGGCGGGCGAAGCAGGAAAGGGTTTTGCGGTGGTGGCAAATGAAGTGAAGGAGCTGGCCAAAGAAACGGCCAAGGCGACGGAGGACATCAGCCGCAAAATCGGCGCGATTCAGACGGACACGCAAGCGGCAGTGGAGGCAATCGGCTCGATTAGCACAGTAATCAAGCAGATCAACGACATCTCGAACACGATCGCGTCGGCGGTGGAAGAGCAGAACGCGACAACGAACGAGATGGCCCGGAACGTGAGCGATGCGGCGCACGGAAGCGGGGAGATCACATCGAACATAGCGGGAGTCGCTCAGGCGGCGGAGAGCACAACGAGGGGCGCGGGGGACGCGCAGAAGGCGTCGATTCAACTGGTTGAAACGTCGGTGCAACTGCGGAAGCTCGTCGAGCAATTCAAGGTGGACCGCAACGGCTCGTCCGGCCGGGGGCGGTTAGCTGCGTAAGAGGCAAATTTCCGCAGAGAGGCAGCATGTTTAGAAAACTGCAACTATCGGCGAAGATTCTGGGAACGATCGTTGCAGTGTTCACGGTGACTTCGATTGTCAGCTTTTGGATCACTCAGAATCGAAACAACCAGCAGGACGAAGAAGCGTTCCGAAACAAGCTGCGCCAGATCACCGGAATGGCGAGCGCGACCCGATTATGGTTTGCGAGCAATATCGATACGCTGGTCCCGGACCACAATTTCAAGCACCTCGAGCAAGTGCCGGTGGTGGTAGCGCTTCGAGTAGCGGAGCAATATGCGGCCGACGAGGGGATGAAGTTTCGAACGCCGTCACTGAAACCCAGGAATCCGAAGAATGAACCGACGGAATTCGAACGGCGGGCTCTCGAAGCGTTCGCCAAGGATGCATCTCTCAAAGAGTACTCCGAGCGCGCTTCCGTGGATGGGAAGGAAATGATGAGGTATGCGCAGCCCGTGCGAATCGCACAGGATTGCCTGCAGTGCCACGGCGATCCAGTGGGAGAAAAGGATCCTTTCGGGTATCCGAAGGAAGGAATGAAAGTTGGAGACCTACGTGCTGCGTTCAGCCTGGAGGCTCCTGCGAACATTCTTGTGGAGCATTCGCGGGCCAACACGCTGGCGACTTTTCTGGTGACCTTCCTGACCGTGATCGCGGCAATTGTGGCGGTATATTTTGCGATTCGAACATTTGTGATCAAACCGATCACGAATTGCGCGCAATTCGCGGAGAAGATCGCCAACAAGGACCTGGCGCTGCAAGACCTGACCATCACTTCGGAAGATGAAGTGGGCAAGGCTATGCTGGCCTTGAACACAATGAAAAACACCCTGAGAGAAATGGTGCAGTCGATAGCCGGAACCGCGCTCAACGTGTCAAAGGCCAGCGAACAGGTGTCGGAAACAAGCCAGCAGATTACGGCGAATTCGCAGGAAACGTCGGCGCAGGCGAACGTGGTGTCAAACGCAACGCAGCAGGTGAGCCAGAACCTTCAGACTGTTGCCACCGGCGCTGAGGAAATGGGAGCGAGTATCAAGGAGATCGCGAAGAATGCGACAGAAGCGGCGAAGGTGGCGACAGCAGCGGTAAAAACGGCGGAGACGACCAACGCGACAGTAGCCAAGCTGGGAGATTCGAGCATCGAGATCGGCCAGGTGATCAAGGTGATTACGGCGATCGCACAACAGACCAACCTGCTGGCGCTCAACGCGACCATCGAAGCAGCACGGGCGGGCGAAGCGGGCAAGGGCTTTGCGGTGGTAGCCAACGAAGTGAAGGAGCTGGCGAAAGAAACGGCCAAGGCGACGGAGGACATCAGCCGCAAGATCGAGACGATTCAGGGCGATACAAAGGCGGCAGTGGAAGCGATCGGATCGATCAGTGAGGTGATCAAGCAGATCAACGACATCTCGAACACGATCGCGTCGGCGGTGGAAGAGCAGAACGCGACGACGAACGAGATGGCGCGGAACGTGAGCGATGCGGCGCATGGAAGCGGGGAGATCACGTCGAATATTGCTGGAGTCGCGCAGGCGGCGGAAAGCACTTCACGGGGAGCCGGGGACGCGCAGAAGGCGTCGATTCAACTAGTGGAGATGTCGGCACAACTGCAAAAGCTGGTGCAGCAATTCAAGGTGAGCGGCGAGGGTGGGAACGGGCAAAAAGTATCCAGTTACCGGCAGCTGCGCTGAACGACCCAGCGAAATCCACGACGATTGACTCGGATTGATTCGCAGTGCGGGAAAGTCAGAAATTCAAGCGGTGAATGCTCCCTGCCGATTGAACTTTCAGTGGCGAGGCAAGGGGGAACGGTGCGTGGAACTGGCTACCGGATTTCGCCGGCTGTTCGGATCCAAACAGAACCATTCCGGCAGGGCGCTTACGAAGTTCCACATCGTGCTGGTTGCAGGTTTGCGTGCCAGACCTGGGCGAGAGCAAGCGCTTCAGAAGTTATTGGAGCAGATGCTCGAACCAACTCGGGATGAACCTGGATGCTTGACCTACGATTTGCACCAATCGGTAGTCGATCCGGAACTGTTTTTCGTTTATGAGGTCTGGCAGGACGAGACATGCGTCGCGAAACATTGGCAGGCGAAACACTCACTGGCTTTCAAGGATGTGGCTCCTGACCTTTTGGAAGGGCCTGTGCTCCTGAATAAGTGGCGGATTGTAGGGTGAAGGGGACACGGTGCAACGTCCTGTTTGGTTCCAACACGACTTGGATACGACTTCACAACAATTGAATATGAAGCCGGTACGCATTCTTGTTGTCGATGATTCGGTGGTGATTCGGAAACTGCTGTCTGACACATTGTCGAAGGAAGCGGGCTTCGAAGTGGTTGGAACAGCGGGTGACGGACGCATTGCGCTGGCAAAAATGTCGCAATTGCATCCCGACTTGATCACGCTGGACATCGAAATGCCGGTGATGAACGGGCTGGAGACGCTGGCCGAGATCCGCAAGACCGATCACAAGATTCCGATAATCATGTTCAGCACGCTAACAGAAAGGGGCGCAGTAGCAACGCTCGACGCGCTCTCGCTGGGGGCGTCCGACTATGCGACGAAGCCGAGCAACACCGGCAGCCCGGCGGTGGCGATCGAGCAGATTCGGGCGGAACTTATTCCGAAGATTAAAGCGCTCTGTGCGGTGCTATTAGGTGCAGATGCAAGCTCCAGCGCGGCACCATCGAAAACGGTGATTGCGCCGGCTGCACGTATGGCGGCACGCCCTCGCAAGCCAGGAAAGCGAATCGAGATTGTGGCGATCGGAACGTCCACGGGCGGGCCGAACGCGCTGGCGCATGTGATTCCACTCGTACCGAAGGATTTTCCCGTTCCGATTGTAGTGGTGCAGCATATGCCGCCGATTTTCACGAGATTTCTTGCGGAACGGCTAGCGAACAGTTCGGAGATTCGTGTAGAGGAGGGGCAGGCGGGAGCCGCGCTGGAACCGGGAAAAGCCTGGATCGCGCCGGGAAACTATCACATGACGGTGTCGCGGATGGCAAATGAGAAGCGATTGAAGCTGAACCAAGATGCTCCGGAGCACTCCTGCCGGCCGGCAGTGGACGTGTTGTTTCGATCGGTAGCGGAGGCGTATGGCGGAGGAGTACTGGGGGTGGTGATGACGGGAATGGGCTCGGATGGTGTGTTGGGCGCGCAGCGAATCCACGCCGCGGGCGGTGAAGTGATTGTGCAAGATGAAGCAACGTCGGTGGTGTGGGGCATGCCCGGGCTCGTGCAGGCGGCAGGAGAGGCGGATGGAGTTTTTCCCTTGGATGAGCTTGCGGGAGAAATCACGCGGCGAGTAGCTCAGAGCCGCAGCGCGGTGCTGGGCGCGGGCACCAGGCTTTATACCGTGGAGCACCCCGTAAAATGAACATCACCACACAAGCGACGAGCGCACCGAGTTCACCTTTCAAGGCTACCGAGCCGGTCGATCCGCTGTACCGGCAAATTCGGGACCTCGTGTACAAGGTCTCAGGGATTTATAACACCGACGAAAAACTGTACCTGCTTGTGGATGGCTGCGCGAAGCGAATCAAAGAACTGAAGTTGAGAAGCGCGCGCGAATATCAGGATCACTTGACGGCGCATCCGAGCCGCGACGGAGAATTGCGCTTTTTGCTCAACGAATTGACGATTGGCGAAACGTCGCTTTTCCGGTCGATGCCACAGATTGACGCGCTTCGAAAGGTGATTCTGCCGGAATTTGCGGCCGACAAGACGAGGCAGTCAATGAAACGGCTGCGGATCTGGAGCGCTGGATGCTCGACGGGCGAAGAGCCGTACACGCTGGCGATGACGATGATGGAAGAAGGCGAAGGATTGCTGAAGGGATGGCGGATTGAAATCGTCGCGACCGATCTGAACGATCGCTCGGTGGAAGCGTCGAAGGCGGGCATCTATGGCGATTACGGCCTTCGGAATACGACGGACTATTACAAACGAAAATATTTTGTGGCTGCTGAGGGGAAGAAATTGCAGGTAAAACCGGAAGTGAAAAAGCTGATCACCTTCAATCGCCTGAACTTATCCGAAGACGCGAAGATGCTGTTCATGAAGGGCATGGATCTGATTTTTTGCTGCAACGTGTTGATCTATTTCGACGGAACTTCGAAGTCAAAGGTAGTCGATCACTTTTTTGGGAATCTCAATTTTGGCGGCTATTTTTTTCTGGGCACGTCGGAATCACTGCTGAAGTTGAACGACGCATTCCACCTGGTTCACTTTCCCGGAACGATTGCGTACTGGAAGCCATCGCTCCAGAGCGGCAAACTATGACAACCAGCCTAGCACCGAATATGCTCGAGCGGATCAAGAGGATCGAAGTGACTCCGGCCATTCCGGCGATCTTGATCCCGCTAATGGAACTGTTGAAAGCCCCGGCCGAGAGCGTGGAAATCGACGAAGTGGTACGGCTGGTTTCCTACGATAATGCAATTTCTGCGCAATGCCTGCGAGTGGCGAACTCGCCGCTATTTGGCCTCGCCGTGCCTCCTAAATCTGTCTCAGCAGCAGTAGTGAGCCTGGGACTGCGGCGGGTGGAGTCGATTCTCCTGACATGCTGCATGGGGCAGGCGTTCCCAGTGAAAAAGTGGGTGTTGGACCCGGTGGTCTTCTGGAGGCACTCGCTGGGATGCGCGATGGTCTGCCGGAAATTCAGCGAGAAATTGACGGATTCGGACGGCGAGACGACGTACATGGCGGGTCTTCTGCACGACATCGGTTTCCTGGTGAACTGCCTTGCGTTTCCCAACGAATTCACGAAAGCGATGGAGGTTGCCCAACGCGAGCAGATTCCTCTCGACGAAGCGGAGCAAACCACGATGGGATTCTCGCATTGCGAAAGTGGAGCGGTGCTCGCGGCCCAGTGGAAATTGTTTCCAGACACGATTCAAGTGATCGCGCATCACCACGACGTGGAGAAAGCGGAAAGTGCGCGAGGATTGGTGGCCCTGGTGCACTTGAGCGATCTGTTGTGCCGGATGCGGGGGATGGGCTACGGTTATTATGAGCGGCGGAAAGTAGATATGATTTCAGATCCCGCGTGGGAAATTCTCGCGAGGGAGCATGGCGAGCTGGACGGAATGGACCTGGCGCGGTTTACTTTTGAGCTCGACGATGCGGTAGGGGAGATTTTCGAATTGGTGTCCATGGTTTTTGGCGCCTCGCCTGTGCATGCCTGAAACCGATTCGCGCACGCAACGAGCCATGCGATTTGTTTCGGCCGGGCCAATGGAAACCAACGGAATTAACTGACTTCGAGCGAGATGATGAGAGGCCTGTCTTCGAATTGGAGCCTTACTTCGAGGGGTGGCGAGTCAGTGAGCGAGTGCAGGCTGTAATCGTTGCCGGTCACTACGGTGGGCACTGAAAGCATGCAACCTTCGCCCAAACCGGAAATCTTGTTCTTGAAGTTGCCGGCTACCATGTTGCAAATTTCGCCGAACGCGTCTCTTACTTCCTGGCTGTTCTTATCGGTTTCCGCGCCGAGCATTTTGAAAGCCATTAATGCGGCCGATTCCTTAGTGGAGCGGACGCTCAAGACTCCGCACAATTGCCCGGCGAGCCCGACCATGGAAGTGATGTCGAGTGCTGCCTCAGGATCGGCTTCGAGCTGCTTCAACTGGCAGCCGAGCATCAATTCGAAAACTTCGCGGACAGAGAGCTCAAGCAGCGGAATCCAATCGGCGTGTTCTTTGGAAAGAGACAAGATGTCGTTTGCAGATTTCATGTTTTGACCGCCAGGACCGGCAAAACGTGCTCTTTGACCTGATCGGCGGTAAAGGGCTTGCGAATATATCCCCGCGCGCCACAGGAAAGAGCTTGAACCACGTGTGATTCGCTGCCCTCAGTGGTGATCATGACGACGGGTACGCCTTTGGCATTGGGAACACCGGCAAGCTGTTTTACGAATTCCAGGCCGTCCATGATGGGCATGTTGATGTCACAAAGAATCAGATCAACTTGGCTTTTTTCTAATACGGCAAGAGCTTCGGCGCCGTTGCCCGCTTCGAGCACCTGCGTGAGGTTGACGCCGGCTTGGCGAAGAGAGCGTTCGACGATTTTTCGCATGACTGAGGAATCGTCGACAATAAGTGCGCGGATGTCGGGCATCAGATCGCCCTCGGTAGGGAGGGCAAGGTGCTGCTCGCTGTTGTATGCATTTGTGTTCCCTTTTGCTGTATCGGCGCGAAGCGAAAGGAGTTTAGCGGGTGAGTAAGCGGCACGCGGGCGGAAGGATTAGTCTCGTCGGATCGACCAGTGCTGGCGTGAAACAGATGGGCTGCTGATTCGACCTACTTACGCCAGAACTGTTCGATCTGCTCCAAGGTGCGACCCTTCGTCTCCGGCACAAGGCGATAGGAAAAGATCCAAGCGCCAATCGCGCAGAGCCCATAGAGCCAAAATGTTTTTGGAGCTCCGATTCCCTGCAAGAGCGTAAGAAACGTCAGGCTCACGAGCAGGTTTGAACCCCAGTTGAAAGTGGCCGCGAGGCCTTCGGAGGAGCTGCGTACTTGCAGAGGATATATCTCGGCGATCAGGAGCCAGAAAATTGGCCCGAGACTAATCGCGAAGGACGCCACATACACCATCATGCTGATGACGGCGAGCCAGGAGAGCGCTTCAGAACGAGCATTTGAGTGGAAAGCCCAACCGAGTACGCCTAACGTCAGGATCATTCCTGCAATGCCTGTGAGCAGTAGGGGCCGGCGACCGATGCGATCGATGAGCCACATCGACACGATGGTCATTAGAACGTTGACGGCGCCGATTCCAGCTGTGGCCAGAATTGCGCCGGAAGCAGTTGAGACTCCAGCAGACTGGATGATGAGGGGTGCGTAGTAAATCACTGTGTTAATGCCGGTGACTTGTTGGAAGACTGCCAGGCCGATGCCGACGATCAAGGCCGGGCGCAGACTCGGACTGAGAAGGTCGCGCCAATTGCCGTGCTGCTGGGATTGCGCGAAGCTTTGCTCGATTTCTTTGAGCTCGGCGTCGACGTTGGGGGTGGCGCGGATGCGAGCCAATATCGTGCGGGCGCGGACAGGATCGCCGTGGCGCACAAGCCAGCGTGGAGATTCCGGCAGGAAATACATTCCAATCGCAAAGATCGCCGCAGGAACGAGCGAAATGCCAAACATCCAGCGCCAGGCTTCCGACTTCGCGAACGCGTAATCGACAACGTAGGCAAGCAGGATTCCAATCGTGATCGCTAACTGAAAAAGCGAGACTGTCCAGCCGCGTGCGTCGGCAGGAGAAACCTCGGAGATGTAGACGGGGACGGTCCCCGAGGATAATCCGATGCCGAGGCCAACGATGATGCGGCCGACGATCAGCATGGCCGGCGAGGTGGCCGCGGCGCAGATTACGGCGCCGGCGGCGAAAATGATGGCGGTGGCGATGAGCAGAAGACGCCGGCCGAAAATGTCCGCGAGGCGTCCGCCGCCTAGGGCTCCTACGGCTGCGCCTGCAAGGACACCGCTGACGATCACTTCGAGCGCAAAAGTAGACAGCGTAAAATCGTTCTTGAAGAAGAGTTCGGCGCCGGAGATCACGCCGGTGTCGTACCCGAAGAGCAAGCCACCCAGCCCGGCAAAGGAAGCGGCAAGGTAGACAAAGGCGCGGCTGCCCGAACCGCCGGAAGCGGTGCTATGAGGAGTGGCGGACGAAGTCATAGCGTAGTGTTCCGCTGTTGCGAAGCGTAGCAGTCGTCGAACACGCCTGTCCTCCTAAGCAGCGAACTGTATCAATCTTTGCGAATCTGGGCGATTACTTCCGGAGGCGATTCGTACCATAGCACGAGAAAAACGCCGTTGGTCCAACCGAATCCATTTACGTTCTGAGCGTATCCTACGCCAATGTGAGTCTCCGACGAGCGCGTCACGACGTTATATTTTTCTCGAATAGTGTGGTCGCGCCGGAAGTTTTCCAGGATCATCGTCAAGAACTTAAGCGTGATGCGGTCGGCATCCGCGTCGTATCCGTAGTGACGAAGGCCTTCCAGGGCAAGGAGGTGGATAGGGGCCCAACCGTAAGGATAGTCCCATTGGGCCTGGCTTTCATAACGGCTCATGGCGAGTCCGCCGGGCTGTTCGAATCGGGAGAGATTTGCCGCTACGGCCTTTGCTTGTTCTTTTGAGGCCAGGCCTGCCCAAAGAGCATAAAAGGTGGTCGCATATTCGTAGGAAGACCGTTCGTGAGCGACGAAGTTATAGTCAAAAAATTCTCCGCGCTGTGCATTCCACAGATATTCGTCGATTTTTTTCCGACGCTGCCGAGCTTTGTCTTCCCACTTCGCTGCATCCTCAGGTTGATCGAGAAGGCGGCTCATTTCGGCCAAGTCTCGTTCCGTTTTGTAGAGGAGGCTATTCAAGCAAACAGGGGCATAGTGGTGTGTTTCGGCCCCGTAAGGTCCAAAGCGAAAGGAAACGTCGAAGCCGGATTCGCGCATGCTGCGGTCGCCTTTGTAGTAGTCGGGCGCGAGCGCAACGCGATCTCCCGGTTTGCAATCCTCCTTCATTTTGTCTGAATAGCAACCGCGCACCGGAAAGATTGGGCCGAGGATCGAAGAAGGCGGATGCTTTTCGTCAACACGCACGAGATGCGGACTCAATTCTCCTTCGTGCATCAAGAAATATTCTGCAACGCCGTGATAGTAATCGCCGGGATCGCCCATGATTTCTGGCACGGGGCCCTCACCTTCATCGTAATAACGGGAGAGGCCGGTGTCCCCGGCGAGATGTGGCGCGTGAGTCCATTGGGAATAGTCGGTGACCGCATACTGATAGGCTCGCCTCAGCCAGGGAAGATTCGCTTTGCCAGCGGACTGATCCGATTGGTAGACGGCGAGGATCATAGAGGTAAGGAACGGAGGCTGCGAGCGCCCGAGGTAGTAGGTTCGGTTCGCGTTGAGCACTCCGCCATAATGCTCAATCTCGTAGAAGAAATTTTCAACCATGCCTTTCGCCAATTCAGGACGATTGTCTCGAAGCAAACCGCGAATGATGAAATAGCTGTCCCAGCCGTACATTTCGTTAAATTGCCCGCCGGGCACCACGTATGGATGTTCGAGGTAGAGGAGTCCGTGCTTGCGGATTTCAGAGGATACCGGAGTAACCGAAGCATGCGTCTGCGCGGGCAGATGCTCGATTCGAACGGCACATTTCGTCCGTATTTCATCCAGAGCACCAGGGATTGGGGCTCCAGCCGGAAGATAGAGTGTTCGCTCTCCTTCCACCTTGCTGTCCGGATAAGTTGCGCAGTTTGCCAGCGAGCGCGTCAAGCGATCCCAATCGCTAGAAATGTAACGCAGAAGATCGGCCAAGGACTGAAAAGCCTCCGTGGTTGGTGATGAAGACTGCGCATGGGGCCCGCTTTCGACCGCGCTGCCCGAAGGAATCGCGAAGATTAAGACAGCGACCAGCAGCCATGATAGAGGGCAGACGCGCCAGAACTTGGGATTCATGACGTGCTCACCTACTCCGCCCTAGAATAAACGGGATCGAGCATCATTAAAAGATGGCGAAGCGCTTTCTTGTGATATTGGCTCAAGACGATTTGATTCGACAGCCCGGACAACAACAACCCATTTCGGCGCCCGCAAAAAGCGTTCCGCTACTTAAACCGGTATCCTTGTTTAAGCTCG
This sequence comes from uncultured Acidobacteriota bacterium, assembly GCA_963720655.1. GTDB lineage: Bacteria > Acidobacteriota > Terriglobia > Acidiferrales > UBA7541 > Palsa-295. Next base: position 212,510 of record CAVRFZ010000005.1, read on the forward strand.
CAACGATAGCTCTTTGACTGATCCTTCCCAATTTTTACGTTACAGTTTGCCCAACTCAAAGTGGGCGAGGGGCCGAGGGGGAAGATAATATTCGTTCCAGCGATTTCGGCTTCGAGGGTAGGCCCTTGCGCCGCAGCCGGCAGGGAAAAATTCAAGGCCCTGCCAAAAATCACGGGATACGACTCACGAACGATATCGCTGATTTCCTGGCGGAATACCTCCGCCTGAAATAGGAAGGTGGTTGTATCGGCCCAGCCGCGCACCGATACGGAAATCACTCGGCCACCGTGAGAAAAATTGTCGGACTCGATCCGTGTGAAAGGGCAAGGGCCGGCAATGCAGGAAACACGCGCATTCTCGAAGACGTTTCCCTGGCCGGCATCCAGCGAAGCCCCGCCGATGGCTGCTCTCCATTTGTTGTCCGGAGAACACGGCGTAGTGTGGTCGCAGGGAACGTTGGCCGTATTCACAATCTGAAATGTGGTCACACCGGTGCCAATATTTACAGACGCGGTAGTCTCGATGGTATAGCGCACGAAGATGTTAGAGACAACGACCTGCGGCTGGTTGGGCTTCACTTCCGCGTCGTCGTGATGCAGCGGGACCATCCGGATCACGTAGACCTTGTCGCCAACAACGCCTTTCCAATCGAACGGCTGAAAATCCGGATTACGGAAATGGATTGTGATCGGGTGCCCGCGCTTCACTCCGGGGCGCAATGTAAGTTTGAAGTAGCCGGAAAAGTCTGACTTGACTGGAGCGCTTGCCACGTTCCCGTCCGCGTCAATCTGAACATCCATAATCGGCGATTGCTTTTTGGGATCGTCGTTCTCTTGAACAACCGCGCCTCGAAGTGAAATCGGCTTGTTGATGTAATGCCACCCGACCGCGGCGAGCGCTCCAGCAAGGATCACGGCGAAAGCCGCCAAAGAAAGGAGCCAAACCCTAATTGTTCCGCCATCGCTGATGGATCTCATCCTCCCGCAATCTTAGCAAAACGAGTATCGAGGCGGTGTGACTGATGTTTGATAAGCACGATCCGCTTCACCGGCATCGCGAGAGCCTCTATAATTTGTGTATGCATCGCGAGTGGGCGGAATGGAAGCGCTTTACGCGCCGAGAACTATTGGCACAGACGGCTTGCGCGTGCGCTTTGGTGCCGTTGGCAGGCTCGGCAATCCTCGGAGATACGCGAAAGAAAGGCAAGCAGCAGCCTCAGCAAGCTGCGCCTTCCAACCCCTCTCCCTTCTTTCAGGTGGACGAAGCGCTGCTGGAGGAAATGGAGAATGCGAACTTCCATTTCTTCTGGGAACAGGCGAACCCGGAGACTGGCATCGTCCGTGATCGTTGCAATGCCACTAAACCAGACAAAAGCGATCTGGGAAGTATCGCGTCAACGGGATTTGGACTGACGGCGCTTTGCATCGGCGACCAGCGCGGCTATGTGTCGCACAATGATGCGCGTAATCGGGCACTGAACACGATGCGCTTTCTCTGGAAGAAACTGCCTAGTCACCGGGGGTTTTTCTACCATTGGGCCAACGTAAATAGTGGCGAACGGCTTTGGGACTCGGAAGTTTCGTCTGTTGATACGGCCATACTGCTGTGCGGAATCCTGATGTGCCGCGCGCATTTCCAACACTCCGAGATCAGCCAGCTGGCGTTGGAAATATTCAATCGGGTGGATTGGACGTGGCTTTCAGAGGACACGCGGATTCTCCCGCACGGCTGGACTCCGGAAAACGGCTTCCTGCAATACCGCTGGGACAATTACAGCGAGATGATGATGATGTATTTACTGGGGCTGGGATCTTCCGTTTATCCGCTTCCGGCGGAAACATGGACCGCCTGGAAACGAATCACTTTCGAATACGACGGGATCCGCTATATCGGTTCGTTCGCTCCATTGTTCGTCCACCAGTATTCGCAGGCATGGTTTGATTTTCGAGACAAGCGCGACCAGTACACCGACTACTATCAGAATTCCATTACGGCAACGGATGTGCATCGTCGTTTTTGCCTCGACCTGGCGCCGCAATTTCCTGATTACAGCGACGATCTGTGGGGAATCACGGCTTCGGATTCGGCAAGGGGGTATGTGATTTGGGGAGGCCCGCCGGCTACAGGGCCGATTGATGGCACTGTGGTTCCGTGCGCCACGGGAGGATCGCTGCCATTTCTTCCACAGGCGACCATCCGAGTGTTACAGACGATCAAGAATCGTTACGGCCAGCGCGCCTGGACTCGTTACGGATTTGTAGACGCGTTCAATCCGTTGACGAACTGGTACGACACAGACGTCGTAGGCATCGATACGGGGATCACGATGCTTATGGCGGAAAACGCGCGCAGCGGATTTGTCTGGAAAACATTTATGAAAAATCCGGAGGCGCAGCGAGGAATGGAGCGCGCCGGATTCAAGAGCTATCAGCCCGAGAAACCTGCCGGAAGCCAATAAATAGCGTGCTACCCTCAGCGGAATTCGATCAGAGCGAGCCCTTGTGCGGGAAGAGTGAGGTTGAGTTCACCGCCCCGCAACATCTTGCTTTCGGGCTTGGGGAGTTCCGCCGCGCGCCTAAGTTCCAAGATTTGTTTCTGAGTGGGGTAGATGGGCCTGCCCATCGCGTCGTAGGCGGGCAGCAATGAGCCGTTCGTGGAATCGAGTCGGTAAATCAAAGCTCTGCGCTGAGGTGATTTCTCCTTGAATTTTATCGTGACAGTCTTTGCGCTTCCCTTTTGTTCCGGCAGGAAAAGATTCCAAACCGCCATCACGATCGCGCCATTGCTTTGGCGGGTGACCAATGCTGATTGAGAATCATTCGCGAGGCGCTCAACGCCCAAGCGATGCAGCAACTTGAAGGCATTGAAAGACGGCTTCGGAAGGCCATCCTCGGCGATCAACCCGTAGCCCCCGTAAAAAGGCTGTTTCACTACGCCTTGCTCCTCAAAAACATCTGAAAACGTCCAATAGGAAAGGACGTCGACGAGCCCGTCGCACTGACGGATCGTGTCGGCAAGGTAGGGACCCATGAAAACCGAATCCGTGACGTCGGGTTCATTCTTGTAGCTCGCGTTGTATTCACTCCAGATGAGCGGAAGCGAGGGGAGCGGCGACGCTTTTACCTGATCGTGCACCTTTCTGACAGCGCGACAGACCATTTGGGTGCGGGGAATCGTTTCGTTCGTGCCGAAGACGTCTTTTGCGGAGTCGTTTCCATAGACGTGCGTTGAGACGAAATCCAATGGAACATGATTCTCGACGCAGTGGCGAATGAAGCGATCTACCCAGGCTGCTTGTGCCGTTGCCGGGCCGCCGACTCGCAAGCGAGAATTCACAGCCTTTAATGATTGGGCGGTCACGTCGTACAGGTGATCGTATGTCTGTTCTTTCGGATCGCCGGCCCAGAAATCGATGTTTGGTTCGTTCCAGACTTCAAAATACCATTGCGAGACTTCGTCAATCCCGTAGCGTTCGACGAGGTGCTGCGCGAAATGGGAAATAAGTTCGCCCCACTTTTCATAGCTCGCGGGAGGAGAAATGATCGGAGCGTACCAGAAAGGATTGTAAATCAGCTGAGCGGCTAGCTTGCGGGGCATAAAGCTTAGTTCTACGAACGGGCGAACGCCATCTCGCAGCAAGCCATCATAAATCTGATCCACGTAAGAAAAGTTGTAGACGGGAGCGCCGCTCGAATCTTCCCCATATACGCCGACTTCGTCATCGAAGATGGCGTGGAATCGGATGTATTTGAAGTCAGTGGCGCCTCTCACGTCGCGCAAATCGAGGCGGTAGGAGTCGCGGAGACTTAGAATTGCCCGCCCCGAGCCGAACATTTGCTCCCAATAATGCGGAAATGGATGCGAGGGGGCCGATGGATCGACGACAACTACTTCTTCGGAAACTGGCTGAGAGGATTGCTGGGCCGCTTCAGCGTAGGGACCAATCGGAGTCAATGCGAAAAGAACAGCAAGAGAAAAGACGCAGGCTTGGTACTGCCACCGCAAACTGCCGTTGTTCACGGGAGCCCGGGAACGAGATCCCGAAATTCCGGATGTTGCATTGCTTCGCCGATTTGGCCGGTGGGGACCCGAACCTGATCGCAGATCGAATCGGCATCCTTCTCGATGGTGATCACGCGTGGCCGTTTCTCCTGCAAAATCCGTTCTATAGCAGCCACGCAAGGTTCGGCATGAAAGCGCCTTTGTATCGAGGAGTCGCATAGAACGTTGGCCGCAGCCACGAGAATCATACCCTGATGATGCGCCATCCAGTTGCAGACGATTTCGTGGCTCTTGCCATCGCTTACACGCGACGGGGTGAAGTCAGCAGCTTCGTAAAAACCGTAGGCCGAAAGCCATCCCAAGCCCTTCATTCTGCGGACATTTTCGAGCGCATGGGCGGGATCCACGAGCATTCCAAGAAATGTGGAATACGGCGAAACAACGAGATCGTCCGGAGAGCCGTCGTGGTTGAGCGCCAAGCCCGGCACACCGAAAGCGTGATAGCGATAATGGCCGTCCGGAAGGTTTTCATTGCACGAGCATTCTGAAATTCCCCACGGTACCTTATTACGCCGGGCGAATTTCTGCTGTGCACGAATAGCTGCTCTCGCACCATGATCCAGCACTGTGTCCGGATACATTTTGAACCAGAGGTTCGGCATCAGGTATTCAAATGCGGTGCCCGTCCAGGACCGGAGCACTGGCTCGTGGTCGAACTTGGCATACATTCTCCGCAGTTCGAACCAGCCCTCTTGCGGGATGTCGCTCTTCGCGATTGCACCAAAAACTGCTGCTCGAGCTTCTGACGGGAGCAGGTCGTAATGGCACTTGCTGAGAAGACCCTCGCCCGCATCGTAGCCAATCGAAAGCATTGTTTTCTTGGCGTTGTAAAGGAACCCGAAGTGCATCTCGTCAATCATCGACTGGATGCTCGAGGCGAGTTTGGTGAGCCGCTCGGTGGTTTCCTGGCAAATGCGGGAGGAGTTTGCCAGCGCCTCACGAAGTAGCGCAGCAGAAGCTTCCTCTTCGGACGAGGCTTTTCCAATTCTCAGCGTTTCATCGAGCCTGTCGGCAATTCGGCGATGTATGACGGGAGCCGAATCCAAACTCAATTCCGCTACGAGTCGCCCGTCCGTAGGCTTCGAGGAAAGCGAGTTCCTTAATTTCCCGTGCACCCAGGGCGCAAAATCCCACACCATCTCCGTCAAGTTCGACACGCGAGCCGAGAGTTCGCGAACCCACCACACAATTTCATCTGATCGCTGGCGTTTCGACAGTGCCTGGACAAAAACAGCCACGTCCACTTCGAGGGCCGAGAGGCGATCAAACCGCGTCAAGTCAGGACCGGCAAGGGACACTACCTGCTGCCGCAGTATGCTAGCGGCAGAAAGAATTTCCGGATCATCCTTCTCCGTAGAAAGCAGCTCGATGAGAAGGTCCACGTGGTCGAGGATTCCCTGCCACAGACTGGGGCGAAACAAGGGCTGTTGAATGGCATCAAGGCAGCCCTGCTTGAGTGTCCATAAGCAGCACAGAAGATTGCCATTGTCTACCGTCGAGATGAAGAGCGGCGCAACAGGTTTGAGCGTCCGAGTGGAATACCAGTTGTAAAGATGGCCGCGGAATTTGGGCAGCCGGTCGGCGACGGCGAATGTTCTTTCTGTATCCCGGATGAATTCTTTCAGGGTCGCAAAGCCGAGATCGTGCGCCGCAAGGCGCGAATTTAGCAAAAGCCCAAGATTCGTTGGCGAAATGTGATGGGCTACGAGCGAGGGGTTCTCACGGACGATGTCGGGGATCAACCAATTCTCTTCCGGGTTGCAGAACTCGCGGAAGAACCGCCAGGTGCGCAAGGCGACATTCCGCACAAGAGCATTATCCTCGGCACCGATCGTCTTCTCGGCAGCGCGCTGGGGCTTATTCAGCCATTTGCAGATCCGGTTGGACGACGCCCACAACAACAGGAAAGGCAACGCGGGAAGCAGTGAGGACGGTTGCACCAGGGCGATCATTGCGCTGATGGCAAGCGATAGCGGAAGAGTCCATTTGAGATAGGCGTCGACCAGGTGCTTGCCATCATTTTCGTCTTGCTCGGCTTCGCTGGCTGTTTCCCATTCGAGTAATTTTCGCCGGGTGAACTTCATACGGATCACAGTTCGGACCACGGCATCGACGGCGACAAGGCTTTGATGGCAAAGGAAAGCAAGCCTGAACATGATCGTCGTGTGCGCACCGACGAAATCCGAGCAGAGATTGATCCAGAAAGCCTCGGTAAATAGAGATTTTCCGCCCGTCAAAATCGAAAACACGAATTGGAAATACGTCGGAAACGCCAATATGCCGAGGGCAGCCAGCGTCCAATAGATGTTCGCTGGCCGCGGAGCAAACCAACCGAACAAAAGAAGCAGGAAAATAGCGAAGTCGGTGAGGCTGCGCCGAAGATTGTCGATGATCTTCCATCGGGACACGTGGCTCAGCGGATTGCGCACGATTTCCCCGAAGTAGTTTCGGACAAACGGCAGCAATGCAAAAATAATCTGCCAGTCTCCACGCATCCAGCGATGTTTCCTGCGAGTAAAAGCGCTCAGCTGGGATGGATAGTCGTCGACGACTTCGATGTCAGACACTAAACCAGTGCGCGCATATTCACCTTCGATCAAATCGTGGCTCAGAATGGCATTATCTGGGAAACGGTGTTCGAGGACCTTTTGAAAGGTCCGAACTTCGTAAATTCCCTTGCCCGTGAAAATTCCAGCGCCAAACAAATCTTGATACACATCGGACACTGCCCGTGTGTACATATCGTAACCGGTGTCTCCCGAAAGAAACGAAGCGAAACGCGAGCGCCTCGCTGAACGCACGCTGATGTCTACGCGCGGCTGTAGGATGCCGTAGCCTTCGGCGACCGTGTTCGTGGCTTCATCGACCACCGCTTGATTCAGCGGATGGGCCAGCGTCGAGACCAGACGGCGGCCAGCGTCACGGGGCAGTTGAGTATCAAGATCGAGGGTGATGACGTAGCGGATGTTCGAAAGCGCGTTCCAATTTCCAGCCTTTACAGGAAACGCATCGTCTTGATGCAGAAGGAAACGGTTGAATTCGAGCAGCTTGCCGCGCTTCCGCTCCCAGCCCATCCAAAGCCCTTCGGAGGCGTTGTAGGTCCGATGACGGTGAAAATGCGAAAAGGTTCCCTTCTGTTCGTGTGCGTATTTTCGATTCAGATTCTCGATAAGGTCTGAACACAAAGCGTCCAGTCCCGCGTCCTTTTCGTCGAACTGTTGTGTTGAGTCGGGCGAATCCGTGAGCAATGAGAAATGAAGGTTGGCATCCCGGTTTGCCAGGAATCGGATCTCCAGTCCCCGCACAGCGTGGCGAACTTGTTCCTCGCTCGAAAGCAAGGTCGGAACCACCACAACCGTGGCACAGTCCTTTGGTATGCCTTTCGAAAAATCGAGCCTTGGAAGGCGCTTGGGCTTAAATAGCGCTGCTGCCAGCAGATTGATGGTCGCCACAGCGCATTCCACAGCCGGTACCAGCAACAGGGCCACAGCTAATACGCCAGGAGTCCTCGCGTGGGCCAAACTTAGCAGGACGATAATGGCGGTGAGCGTGACCACTTCGATTCCAATCAAGTAGAAGTAATCGGGCCATCTCAGCACGGCCTCGCGAATCCGCTGGCTTGCCGCCGGCCGGTACCCGATCGCGTTCTGCAATTCAGCTCGACCCTTATCCATAAGGTAGTAACCGACGTGGGTCTTTCGATCGCTTGCGCCGTGATTACGCAGCTTTGCCTTCGAAGCCGCCTGCGCTAAAGCGATTGCTCTTCGCGCGACTTCCGATTCTGACGTCTGGGAGCGCTCGGCGAATTCCGTTATGACCTCGCGGTACGCTTCCCGCGTTTCGAAATCCATCCGCTCATATGCGCCCTGGGGATCCGAGTGGAGAATCTGCTCCGTCTGTGAGATCGCCTCAAAGAAGAGCTTCCAGTTCAATTCGGAAATCGCTTGAAGAGAAACAATAAGTGAGGCGAAGACGGAAAAAATATTCTCTTGCGAATCGCTCAAGCCATCCGGGTCAGGGTTGCGATCCTGCATGCCGAGCGAAATGTTTGGAAGAGCCTTCGAGATACGGTCAAGCAGCCCGAGTTCCAGGAATGCCTTCAAATTCCAGACTTCGAACATCTCCAAAGGAAAAGTCTTTTGGATTTCAATCGCAAACTCGGCGAAGGCGCTCTCATCGAAAGCATATTGAGTAGATTCCAAGTAGCTCGAAGCGAGCGCGTAGGAACGCGGAATGGCGGTCTTTTCGCCCGCACGTTTCACATGAGGAAGTTTTTGTGCGACTTGAATGCCAGCCTTGGATTCGAGCAGCGCCAACTGAATATCCGAGAGCGCTCCCGACAAGATTCTCGCATCTCCCGTGAGACAGACGCCGCCTGACGTCACTTTTTTAAGCATCGCAGCTGCTGCATCGATGCGCGCGGCGATCACCTTCCTCTTCGCTTCCAGTAGAACTCGTGAATCGCGCCGATCCACAACGCTCCAGTCAGACACATCAATTTTGATCTTTTGCTTCTTGGGGACAGGAGTTGGTTCAACCGCGGTCGGCCCAGGGCGGATCGCGTCTTCGCCTGCGGCAGAGCTGTCAGGCACAGAAGGGATCGGCCGGAGATCGGACGGAGTGTGGTATGTGGTCGCCATTTTAGTTGGGATCGCCTTTAGCGATAGCCAGCCGCTTGAAGTTCAAACATTTCTGCGTACCGTCCGCCACTCTTGACGAGCCGGTCGTGCGGCCCCTGCTCAGCAATCCTGCCGTTTTCCAGAACGAGAATGCGATCCGCCATACGCACGGTAGAGAACCGGTGAGAAATCAGGAAAGTCATTTTCCCCTGCGCCAGCTCGGTGAAATGTTGAAACACTTCGCTTTCAGAACGCGCATCGAGCGCGGCTGTTGGCTCGTCTAAAATCAATATCTGCGCATCGCGCAAATGCGCGCGGGCGATCGCTATTTTTTGCCACTCGCCGCCGGAGAGCTCCATGCCACCCTCGAAGCGGCATCCCAGGAGCTGGTCATAACCCTTGGGCAGTTTTTTAATCAAATTCTCTGCATAGCTCTTCATTGCGGCCGCGCGAATCTGGAAAATATTGCTCGCAGCTTCAATCCGTCCCATGCCAATGTTTTCAGAGGCCGTCATGTCATAGCGCATGAAATCCTGAAAGATAGCTCCGATTTCGTTCCACAGAGAGTTCAGGTCATAATCGCGAAGATCGACGCCATCGAGGAGAATCTCGCCTTCGCTTGGATCGTAGAGTCGAGTGAGAAGCTTGGCGAGCGTCGTTTTTCCCTGCCCATTTTCCCCGACGAGAGCAATCCGCTCATGCGGCTCGATCATGAGATTGATGCCGCGCAACACCGGCTTGGGATTTCCCGGATATGCGAACGATACGTTTCGAAATTCGATACCGCGCCGAATCGGCCGCGGTGCCAAAATGGCTCCAGACCTCGCTGCAATTCTCGGCTTCACCGCGAAGAAATCCAGCAGGTCAGTCATGAACAAAGCCTGATCGGCGATGCCGGAGAACGTGGAGAACAGCGCTTGGATGTTCGTGCTTGCACCGGCAATCGCGCCCGCCAGGAAGATCATCTTCGCCAGGCTGAGCGTTCCAATCACCGCGCCGTACACCACATAGGCGTAGGTTCCGTAGTAACCGAGCGTGCCGAGCGAGGTCAGAATCGAGCCATAGAGAAGCTTCCGCTTCGCCAAATCGACGTTTTGCCCGTGGAGTTCGTCGGAGATCTTTTTGTATCGGTCCACCAGGAAAGGAGCCAGCCGAAAAAGCTTCAATTCCTTGGCGCTTTCCTTGCTTCCACCCAATATGCGCAAGTACTCCATCTTTCGCCGCTTTGTGCTCTGCTCATAAGTTAGCGAATAACCCAGGAAGGCGAAGTGGGTCTGGCCGAGAAAGGCGGGAACGACGCAAGCGAAAAGGAAGACCAGCAGCCAGGGTGAATAAAAAAGAATACCGGCCGCCAAGCTGACAGTGGTCATAATCTCTTGAATCAGGCGACCAGCCATCTGAATGGTCAACACGCGGTCATTGGCCTGCAAGCGCGCGCGTTCCATCTTGTCGCAAAAAACGGGATCTTCGAATCGAGTAAGATCAAGACTCGACGCGTGCTCCATGATTCTCGTGCCGATGTGCCGGGTGAACTTGTCGGCGATCACGCTGTCGCAGAAGTCGATGACGCGGGCCAACACTGTCGCCGCGCCTGCCAAAGCAAATTCCAGTGCAATCAACCACCAGAAGTAACCCGGCAATGCCGTACCGTGAGATTTCAAACCGTAAAGGGCGTCGATCACCGCTTGTGTCACTCGCAACATCGCGAGAGGTACAAGGCCCGCCATAATCCGGCAGGCAACATTCGCACCTACTGGTTTTGGCGCCGATTCCCACACCATCCGAAAAAGAGGAGGAACGTTATTCAGTGCCTGAATTCGTTCTTGCCACTTGGAGAGTGATTGCTGTGCTTCGTCGCTGGGCTTGGCGTTCATCCGTCAGTACTCCTGTCGTCCACTACCTATCTAAATTCGCTTTGTGTCAGCAAACTGCAGTGCACGTCCACTTCCATGTTTAAATCACTGTAAGCCTATAAAAACAAGCTACTTGCGGAACAGCGACGAACAGATAAGCATGGCCATATTTATAGCAAAAGGAAAGATTTACGTAGTGCCGCGTTGCGCTATCCGAAACTATACGCACGCGGTTCTGGTGATGCCCGAACGAACAAAAAACGCCGAAGTCGCCCGGCGCCTATATCTTTGCTAATCGAACTGTTTTCGATGGTGCTTGGCGCAACCTCAAGCTCAAGCCTGCGGGTTGTAGCCGAGCCATTCGGGGTGTGCAGCCGTCGAGTCGAACATCGGCGTCGTTTTGAACGGTTCGTACTTCCCGTCCATTGCGACAGGTGCGGTTTTGTTCAGAATTGCCGCGATATCAGCTTTTGTGAGCTTGTCGTAGGTCTTAGCGGCTTCGAAGGCCTGATCGAGAATGGGCATGCTGTCGATACCCGTGATCACCACAGAGGTAGGAAGACTCAAAGCGTATTGGAGGCATTCCAACGGCGTCACCACTTTGCTCGCCAGGATATGCTTGTCCCCCATCGATTTCATTCCCAGCACCGCAATCTTCTTCGAGACCAGTACCGGAACGATGTTGGCGCCGAAGCTGCGAAAATGAGCGTCCATCACGTTGAGAGGCATCTGCACCGTGTCGAATCGAAAATTGTGCTCGTCGGCCATTTCCAGCATGCGCAGGTGAACGCTCGGATCTTTGTGGCCGGTAAATCCCGTGTAGCGGATTTTGCCTGCCTGCTTTGCTTCCAGCACGGCTTCGGCGGCACCGCCGTCGGCAAAAAAACGATCCGGATCTTCCAGCCGGATGTTTTCGTGAAATTGCCAGAGATCGACGTGATCCACCTGTAACCGTTGCAATGATTCATCGAGTTGTTGAAGGGCCGACCCTTTGGTGCGCCCATCGAACTTTGTCATCACAAAGACTCGGTCGCGATAGCCCTTCAGCGCTTTTCCCACGCGCCGCTCGCTCTCCCCTTGATTGTAGTCCCGCGAATTGTCGGAAAAGTTGATGCCACGATCCACGGCCGCGTGGAACAGCTTGATTGCGTCAGCCTCTTCGAGATGCGATTGGCCCAAGTGATATCCACCCAGACCGATACAGGATACTTTTTCTCCGGTACTCCCAAGAGGACGGTAAGGGATCGAACCGCTCACGTTGGTACCTCTGTCTTTTTGAAGATTCGCGCCCAGCCGAGACATCGCGAGTAGGGAAACTGCCGCTGTGCCGATGAAGTCTCGCCGTTTCAAATCACGCACTCTCTCGAATCAAATCGTGGCTACCTGCGTTTTCAGCGACAATTTAGCTTCGGTCCGCTCGTACCGCATTGCCTGAATGATCATCCATTCCACGTCGGTCGAGCGACAGGGGCTGGCGATCACGTCGAATGCCCCTAGCCGCATCGCTTCGAGAAATTCGTCCCAATCCGCAGTTGACGATGTCACCACGATTCTGGCTTTGATTTTTCCGCCCCGGGACGCGTTCAATAAATCGTAACAATTCCCGTCGGCGAGAAGCCCGTTACAGAAAATCAGCCCCACCCTTTCCGTGGCCATGATTTCTTTGCATTCACGAATGCTCGAGGTTGTCAGCGGGTCGACACCGAATTTCGCCAGAATGTTTGATAGTGCCCTTCGTCCTTCTAAATCAGATGAAGCGACCAATATTTCCCAAGGGAGATTCATATGACACCTCCTGTTCAGCCTATTCAACGACCCGATCTAATCTGTCGGCGAAAATCCGAAAGCGAGGACTTGGGGCTTGACGCACCCAGCGCACGAGAATCAATGCAATTCCGGCGTCCCAAAACTTAATTCCGGGCGTCGTAAGCAACAATCGGTGCAAATCTGTACGTGTACGCGAGTACTTACCTTAGCAAGATAGGGCCGGAATTGAACTCGGCTAAAGCGTTGAGCAGCGGCATTGTCCAACTGAAATCATTGGAGATACAGCCTGCTAACTCAAGCTTTCGTCACGTTCCAGACATAGAGGAAACCATCGTCCGTGGCGGTTGCCACATTGCGCTTGGTTTTTCGCGTTGCGCGGTTCAGAGCCGAGCGAACGTTTTCTTTCGAATCCCCCAGTTCTGAAAGGGGCACTCGAATGGCAGCTCCGTCCTTCAGCTGATCGAGATCGCGCAGAATCATGGACACGATCTTCTTGTGTTTTCCGTTCCGCGAGTGAGGAACGTCCAATTGCGCCACGGTCCTGAAGTGGGCTGGTGTTCGAGTCGCACTCATAATGCACCTCCTAACGTATCGCTAACGATACCATATCCTATGCGCGCGAATCTATCCGTGTCAAGCGATTTTGTAAACGACGGGCTATAGATATTGTAACGATACGCTAACCTTGCGTAGCGTAAAATTTGCGACGTAGAGCAAAGGCGGCTATCACTCGCGCTATAAGACGAGTTGGTGGCGCAAAACAACGCACTGTTCTCAGTGAAGATTCTTTAAAGAGTTTCCCCGTATCGAAATTGGCCTGCTACGTTGATTGCGGTTAAGGAGTCCCGATCATGAAATCACCTGAAACGTATTTCGAGCAGGTTCCGAGAGCAATTGTCGAGAAAATACTCGCTAAGCAAATGGGCCCGCCGGAGATGGATGTAGCGAAGCGCGGCGAAGCGGCGAATCCGACAGTGGGCAAAGGTGCGGCTATAGCCTTGCGTTCACAAAAAGTTTGATCAGAGCGACGAAATATCTATCGCCTAGGCGATTTACTCAGGGTAACAAGGAGCGGGCATGGATTCGACGGCAGAGACATCAACAAAGACAGTCCGGAGCAATCAGTCGACAGTAAGCTCAACTTGGGAGAAACGCATGGACTCTTCAACTGACTCCATTTTTGAACTCATCGAACAAAACGTCAGCTGGTGGGAACAAGCAGCGCTCACTTGCGAACAGATAGCGGCAAACCATGGTCTGGGCGCCAAGGAAGAATGGCAACTGATGGGTGCGGTTTACCGCGAGCGCGCGCAGAAGCATACGCAAATGCTCGACGAATTGCGCCGAAACGGGATGAGCCCTCGGGCCTAGCGTATTAGTCGGGGGACTTAGGAGACTTCCCTCGAGGCGACGGCGTTGCGGTGAATTTCGCGATCCGGTTCAGCCCCGAGTCGGTGTACGGAACGTCCTCGTTACTGAGCAAAAAGTCATGCGCGGGGTCGAATTTGAGCGCGGCTTCACTCGACGGAATCCACAAGGAAATCGAATAGCTCCCAGCTTCAAACGCAGGCGCCAGCAGCGTTTCCGCAAATGTCATAGGCTTGCCCGGCTCAAGCTTCGTGAAATCCACATGCGGCAGCGGTCTGCGCATGTGGTTCTCGCCTTTCGCGTCGTCAAACGCCAGATATATCGTTCTTTTTTCGGCAATCTTCGCGTTGGTGTCGTTGGTAAACGTCAACTCCACATGCATGTGGCTTTCGGATGATGGCGCAAAAGAAATTACAGCACGGTTGAGCACGACACGGGGCGCAGCACTCTGCTGTGGTTCCGCAGCAGTTGCCGAATAGCTGCACGAAATCGTGACTTCCTTGGTGCCCTGTGTCTCACACTGAGGTTCACCAGCTGAAAGCGCTGACACTTCAGCACTCAGTCCAATCGCAACCAGCCAACCTACAATCGCAATTCGTATGACGTAATTTGCTAACAAGGACGCACCCTAGACAGCGTGAGTCAAACCCATTGTCGGCCTGCAATTGACTTCATCTTTCAAATCTGCGCGTTAATTGGGCGACTGATATCGAGTCGCCGCATCTTGTACAGCAAGGTCGTACGCTTTACCCCCAGTCGTAGAGCCGCCCCGTCGGGACCTCCGATTACCCAATCGGTGTCATGCAAAGTTCTCAAAATGTGTTTGCGTTCGGCGTCAGCCAGAGTTTGAACCATCGGCCCCGAACGTTCGCCAGTTCGCTTCACGTCGGCGAGTACGGGAGGATAGAGAACTGCGTTCGATGACAGAATCACGGAGCGTTCCATGACGTTTTGTAATTCCCGCACGTTGCCGGGCCACTCATAGCGAACGAGCGCTTCCATATCTTCCACACGAATGCTCTCGATCGACTTTTGCATGCGTTTCGCATATTTCTTCGCGAAATGCCAGGCCAGAGAGGGAATATCAACCTTCCGCTCACGGAGCGCGGGCACTTCGATCGGGAAGACGTTTAGTCGGTAGTAGAGGTCTCTGCGAAATCGGCCTTGCTCGACCATCCTACCGAGGTCCCGATTTGTCGCAGCCACAAGACGAAAGTTCGTGCGAATCGTCTGATGGCTGCCGAGCCTCTCGAATTCGTGCTCTTGCAAAACCCGCAGTAGCTTGGACTGACATTCCAGCGGAATATCGCCGACCTCGTCAAGGAAAATCGTCCCTCCATTCGCAAGCTCAAACCGTCCGACTTCGCGCGCAATAGCACCGGTAAATGCACCCTTCTCGTGACCGAACAGTTCGCTCTCAAGGAGCCCGGCCGGTATGGAAGCGCAACTGGTGGTAACCAAAGTCCTATCTCTTCGTGGACTGAGACTGTGTATAAGCCTTGCCAGAAGCTCTTTTCCAGTGCCGGTTTCCCCGAGAAAAAGCACAGTCGAATCCGTGCCGGCGACAGTCTCGACTTGCTTTAGTGCTCTTTTCCAACCAAAACTCTCCCCGACGCTTTCCCAAAGGGAACTGTCCTGGTTTTCGATCGAGTGCGTCGTTGCTCCGGACTTCCCTGCTGAAAACCTCGCGAGTTGCAGACCATCGCTGATTTTGCAGGAATTATGTTCTCCCATCGCGGCCCTCCAGCCAACGACACCGCCGTTTCGATTGTTATGGGCAGGGTTACGAGGGGTAATTCGCTTGCGAAGTCACTTCCAATCAAATGTCGCCGCTGTTCAAAATTGATGTTTACTGCCCGGCGAAAGGTTCGGCAATCGGGTAATCACCCTACGCGGAT
This sequence comes from uncultured Acidobacteriota bacterium, assembly GCA_963720655.1. Classification (GTDB taxonomy): domain Bacteria; phylum Acidobacteriota; class Terriglobia; order Acidiferrales; family UBA7541; genus Palsa-295. The sequence goes on from CAVRFZ010000005.1 coordinate 228,077, forward strand.
CGACACGTGCAATAGAGGAACTCCTTGCTTAAATGCCGGAAGGCCTGTTTTCACCGGTAACGAGTTTGTCGGCAGCTATGAGCGAAGTTTGCCGGCTTCCGGTGGAGTTGCTGTTCGTTCTCGGTTTCCCATAATCTGGCCTTCGAGCTTCGAGTTTGTTCTTCCGCGAACGATGCAATTCTATCTGTGTCTCGCAGGAGCCGCTGCCCGCCCAATCGGAAAACTGTGCGCGGGGAACTCACGATCTAACATCGGGCCGGCCGGTCTTCCCGCGCGCAGGTTTCCGAGCTGATAGGGCTCGAGCGGCCGCCCCGGGTGTTCAAGCATCGGTCGTTCCTGCATGGCGAATGGCACTCTCATTGGCGGAGGGGAACTCCTGGTGATCAATCCGGGAGGGGATGTCGAAGCCCAGTGTCCCGGCGTAGGTTCCGGTGCGAACGCCCTCGTTGTCCTTGATACAGGCATGGGACTTTCACCGGCGCGCGGAGCTGTTCGCGTTGCGGCGACTGGCGTGGACCGAACGGGTGGCGCAGCAACGGGTTTACCCGGCAACGCGGCGTGCAATGTCGGGTTCACAGCAGGATGCGGGACGATGGAGGCCTTTGCGAGCGCCTCTGGCGAAACGCGAACCATCTGATCGGCCACTCGCATTCCGCTCCTAAAGGCATCTTCGCGGACCACAGTCGCGCCAACCGTTTTATAGGCGTAGTGAACTTCGTTTATATTCCTGACGTTGATGATATTCGTTATGTTCGTCACGTTGCGGATATTGGTGACGTTCACTATGCGTAGATAATCCCCACCGTAGTGATACCAAGGGAAGAACGGTTCGCCCGGGCCGAGCGGGAACCATGCTGCCACACCTATTCCTGCTCCAATCCCGACGCTGACCGCGAAACTCGGGCCTCCGATGAATCCGACGAACGCGGGGGCGTAAACGGGCACAGGAACGATCGGTCCCGGCACCCATCCCCACGCAACCCCGATGTGAACCCAGCGACCATAGTGAAATTGACAGAATCCCCAGGGCTCATCTTCCACCCACGTCCAGCCCCACGGCGTCACCCACACCCAGCGTCCGAACCTATAGGGAACCCAGTCTACCGCAACACCGGCTGGATACCAGACAGGCCCGTATTCCGGAACCTCCTGCCATGTTCCGTAAGTATCTAGTTCCTCGTACCCCGGAGTATCGCGGCTCACGTATTTTGACAACTTAGAGGACGAAAGCCGTAGGTCACGCTCTTCGCACCACCGATCAAAGGCATCGAACGGGGGCAGAGGAATTGATTCAATTAGGATTGGGCTTTGTTCCGTGAGTTTCGCGGCTTGGCCGGACTGCAGTGTTTGCGAAACGCCGCTGCCGCTTATTTCCAGCCTGCCGGTGTTTACGCTCACCGTTGAATACATTCCGCTAGCTTCGACGCTGATGCGGTAACTGCCTTCGTCAAGAAGGGTCAGGGCGCCATTGGGAGTGTCCACCTCCACTGTATCGCCGGGAAGCACTTCGTGAACGGTAACGCGCAGACTGCCCTCATTAATGCCAAGCTGCACGATTTGATTGTTCAGGTTTGTGACCGTCAGGTCGCTCGCATCCGCCAGACGAATTGTGTAGGCGCCGAGTTCGAGCTCAGCCCATGCGCCTCTTTCAGTGTAGATGCGATCGCCGGTCGTCACGGGAAAGTTGACAGTCGCCTGGCTCCACTGAGTGAGCCCCGCCCTCAAAAACGAGACATTGCCCTTCAAAAAACTGAGACGGGCAACGCGTGAAGGGGGATTCTCGGCCGGCGCGTTTGCCTGGGCGGGCGGATTTCCGGCGGGGGGCGGGGGTTCTTGAGCGAACGACGCTGTAGCCAGCATGATCGCGATTACGGGAATAAAAATGCACAAATAATTTGAGAAATGTTTTGTAGCTGTCATTTCCTGCCTCCCTAATCAGCGAGACTATGAATTCAATGCATTCATTCCACACCCGTGGCGTCGTTAGCCTTTGCGGCAGATTTGCAGCACGATCCTGCCAAGCACGTGGCCTCGTTCGAGCCTTGCGTGCGCGGCTGCCGCACGCGTGAGCGGGTAGACGACGATCGGTACCCGGAGCTTCGCATCCTCGATGGCCCGCTCTAGCTGCGTAAATTGTTTCGGTCCCGCTTCCGCGTCATATGCGCGCACGCGAATGTTGCGCCGGTGCCGCGGCGCAGGTTCGACTCCGTTAGGATGTGCCACTCTGCCGTGCGCGCGCACGAACTTAAGACATGCCTCGGCAGAAGCGCCGCCGGCGAGCACAAGTGCAGCGTCGATTCCATTTGGAGCGAGTGTACGGAGTCGAGCGATGTCCTCGCTCTGGCGAGCGTCGATCACGGCGTCTGCGCCGAAACTCCGGACGAGCGACGCGGCGGCGCGGCCGGATGCCGTCGCCAGCACGCGCGCTTTGCGGCGTTTCGCGAACTGTATTGCAATCGTTCCGACCGCACCCGAGGCCCCGAAGATAAGCACGGTGTCGTGCTGGCGTACGCGCAGTACGTCGTCGATACCTTGCAGTGCCGTCAAGCCCGTCGTTGCAACCGCACCCGCCTCCAGCATGTTGAGTCGCTTCGGTACGCGTGCGGCAAGTTCTGCGGATACCGCGACGTACTCGGCATAGAATCCGTTCTGACGATTTGCGTAGTCGTACGCGTAGACTCGTTCACCGAGGCGGAAACGTCGCGCCCGCGAGCCTCTCGACGCGACGATACCTGCGCCGTCAATTCCCGGCACGAGCGGGAACTTGGGGCGACCAGTGGGCCGCCAAGAGCCATCCCGTATCGATGCGTCCCACACACCAACACCGGCTGCATGTACTTCGATAAGAATGTCGCGTGGCCCCACCTTCGGAACAGGGAGCGTGTGGGGAGTGAGAACCGCCGGTGGGCCGAATCGGTCAATGGCGGCGGCTCTCATTGTCCCAGGAATTGCGGGAGTGACCATGCGGGAACCCTCGGTTGCAGTGAAAAATTCCTAGTTACTGCTGGAGGCTCCTGGTTTTGTCTGAATCGCCTGGTTGGCTTCCACCTCGTTCTTGTCAGGCGTCATCGCCGTCACTCGTGTTTGCTTGAGTGCAACAACTCCGGGTGACGTTTTTGAGTTCGTAGATTTCGAGACATCGCCTGACATCGAATCGGACATCGCTGGAACATTCTTGTGGTTGGCTGCGGCCAACTCAGTAGCGCGCGTCTTCGGGTAGACGAACTCGTAGCCGTAATTGTCACCTGGGTAGAACCACGCGCGAATTGCCGGTGGCGCCCCTGTGGCGTGCTCTTCGAATGTGATGATTGGATCGTTAGGCGGCTGCAGGCGGTAATCCGGAAGCGCGAGAGTTGTGGCAATCAATTGAGTCTCGTCCTTATTCCAGATTTGAACGATATTTCGGTCCGAAGCAGAATCGAACAGCTTGAAAACATACGTGCCCGCCGGCAGCACCTTGCCCGGAATTTCCATCGGCGCGCTGAAAGTGACGACGGTTTTCTTGTTCCACTCGTCCGCCCGTGCGACCAGAACTGCGAGCATTACGAGGCAAAGCCACATCGCGATTCTCTTAGTGGTCCGCATAAACACTTCACCTCCGAGGCTTCGTAAGGAAGCCTTTCAATCACTGTTGAGTCCGTGGCACCTCTCGCTCCAAATGGAAGGTAATTTGCGACGTGACTCTAAGTCTTCTCGGACAAACCGGTTAGTGAGCTCCAGCGCTTTTGGATAGGGATTGTTCGTGCCGGACAGAGCCATCCGCTGTCATCCTACTGACAGTGATTCGTCAAATTGCTGACGCGAAATACCGAGGCGGCGCATTTTGTAAAGAAGCGTAAATGCATGTGACTTCGAATCGTGCAGCTGCGCTGTGAGGGCCGCCGACCACCCAATCGGTTTGCCGCAAAGTTTGTAATATGTGTTCCCGTTCTGCATCCGCGAGAGATCGGATTTTCACCGAATCGTTTTTCCCAATGCGTTTTATGTCACCGAGGCCAGGCAGGTAAGGAACGCGGCCGTCGAAAGAATTGCTAATCGTTCGATCACATTCTGCAGCTCGCGCATTTCCAGCCGGGCGAACAGGACCAGAGTTTCCATATCGCTCGGGCGAACAATTTCGATCGACTTGTTTATACGCTGCGGGCACGTCGTCGCGAAGTGGGATATCAGGAGAGGAATATCTTCGCGTCGCGGAGCGGAGGAGTTCGATCGGGAAAACGTTCGGCCAGCGATGAACCAACACTTTGAATTCGCTTCACAGGAAGCGATGTCAGAACACTGTCGAAAGACCGACGTGGCGCCCTCCAGAAATCGCAAATTGACAGCATGCCCGGCGCAAAGGTTGCGCTAATCGCTTTGAACAGAGCATTTACAAGAACATGCCATATGAAATGCATATTGGAATGCAGGGTGCTTGTCGTGTTGTGCGTTGGCCGAGATTGGAAACAAATCGAGGTAAAAAAACGGATGGGCATGGCTCAAACATTCCGGTTGATTCCGCAGAGCCCAAGAACAGAAGCCATGCCTCCGCAAACGCGGCAATGGCGTAAGGAGCTTTTTTCACAGGCGCAGCCATCGAGGAACGCGGTTGCCAAACCTGATTTCCTGCTCGCGGGCGAAGAGTCGGTAATCGTCAAGCGCGCCATCGCAGGAGATACGGAAGCGCTTGCGGCCGTCTTCGCTCGCGAACAGGCCCGCCTTTTCCGCACTGCGTTTTCAGTACTCCGCAACAAAGAAGATGCCGAGGACGCAGTGCAATGCGCCTTGTTGTCTGCATACACGAAACTTCGTTCGTTTGAAGGGCGTTCAAAATTTTCTACGTGGCTCACGCGCATTGTTGTAAATGCAGCACTCGTGAGCCGTCGAAGGCTTCGCTCTCGCCCTGTGTTGTTGCCCCTCGACGAACACATTGCCGGAGATCTCACGCAACGATCTAATCGACTGGTCGACTCCCGTTTCAACCCGGAAGACGTTTGCTCTCTGGCGGAGATGAAGGGCCGGCTGGACAGCGAAATGAGCCACATTTCCCCTCTACTTCGATCAACTCTTAAACTTCGGTACATCGCCGGTCTCACCACTCCGGAAACAGCACGCGCACTGAGAATCAATATCAGCGCCGCAAAATCGCGTATGGCACGCGCGCGCCGCCAGCTCGCAGCTCGTATGGCAGCTCCGAGCGCGCTGCTATCGCATCCCAAATTCGGCACAATCGGCAGCCGCCCGGATAGCGCTGAGGGTGGCCCGACGTACCCAACATAGGAGAAATCAAATGAATGACATGGAATTGAAAAAGAATGTGGAAGAAGAACTCAGTTACGAGCCCAGCGTCGATGCTTCGGGAATTGGCGTCGCTGTGAGGGACAGGATCGTTACGCTGACGGGCCACGTGAACAGTTACTGGGAGAAATGGAACGCAGAGCGCGCCGCCTTGCGCGTATCTGGCGTAAAGGCACTCGTGAACGAGCTGGAGGTTCGTCTGCCCACGTCCAGCGAACGGACGGATGAGGACATTGCACGGGCAGCGGTGAGTGCTCTGGCATGGTCCGTGGTGGTTCCAAAAGATCGAGTGAAGGTGAAAGTATCCAGGGGCTGGGTCACGCTGGAGGGATCGGTCGACTGGAAATTCCAGAGTTCCGCTGCGGAATCGGCTGTGAGGAAGCTCGTGGGCGTGAAAGGCGTCACCAATCTGATCGAAGTGAAGTCCAGGGTAAGCCCGGCCGAGGTGAAATCTCAGATCGAGTCGGCGCTAAAACGCAGCGCGGAGCTGGATGCAAAGCGGATCACTGTAGAAGTCGATGGCGGCAAGGTGATCCTGCGCGGATCCGTTCGCACGTGGGCGGAACGCGAGGAAGCCGAACGGGCTGCCTGGCGCGCTCCCGGGGTGTATAGCGTCGAGAACGACATCGCAATCAACGCTGCGGCAGCGGCGGCGGCATAAACAAACGCAAAAGGACGGAAAAATTCCGCACGCGGGATCTATAGCTCGGACGAGAAGGGCGCTTTTGCCAAGGGCAGAGCTTGTGGAGAAAACGTACGACTAAAAATCTCACAGGGGAGGATTCCATGGCAGATCTGGTACGCAGGAACAATGTTTTTAATGAACTATTCGATTTCAGACGTGATTTCGACAGCTTGTTCAACCGATTTCTGACCGGTTCGGCAACGAATACGGACCTGGCAGCGCCGGCGATCGGATTCGTTCCGCCGATCGAAGTTCGTTTCGACAATCAGGACAAGAAATACCACGTGCGCGTGGCGCTGCCGGGCGTGGATCCCAAAGAGATTCAGCTCAACTTGTACGGCAACCGGCTGACGATCAGCGGTGAACACAAGAGCGATCAGGAGAAAAAGGACTCTGACTACGTCCACAGGGAGTTTTCCTACGAACGCTTCCAGCGCACCGTCGTTCTACCCGAGGACGTGGATACCGAAAAGCTGAACGCGGAATTTAATAACGGAATGCTGGAAATTACCGTGCCAGTCAGCTCCGCCGCGCTTCCCAGAAAAGTCGAAATCAAGAATCTTCCTCAGGCACAGGCCGGGGCGCAAGCAAAGAGCCAGCCGCAACAGGCGAATGAAGCGCAAGCAAAGTCCGCTGCGGGCGGTAAGTAGCTAAGTAAAAGCCGAGACGCCGGGACAGAAAGATTGACTGCAACCAGTCAAAGTTGAGCGGAGGTGCTGAATGCGGAGTGGGTTGCAGGAAGTGGAGTTTGATTATCGGCTGAACGATCGGAGTGGGGCAAGGGCTTTCGATGACACGCAACATCCGAGCGGGCTTTTCGGGGAGTCGCATCGAAACGCCCCGGCACATTCCACTGCGAGCTCTGCGGCAAAGGGCCGTCGACAGCAAGACAGTGTGACTGACGGCCCTTCAAATCCGAAGCGCACCGAGACGGCGGAGCGCGCCAAAGACAAAGACGCTTTGATCGCTTTCGACGATAAAGAACTCAGTGCTTGGGTCATGCGGCTCGGAGAGGAGCGTTCGGGGCGATTTCTATGTGCTCTTGCGGAGGCCGTGATGAAGGCGGATGCGGACGACTATTCCCTTATCCGGCCGGCACTGCTCGACTTGAAGCGAAAGCACCGCCACGGTGGACCAAGACCCGAAAGAGTCGTCAGCTCGATCGCCAGAAAAAAAGAAAGCAACCATGATTCGCCGCCTCAAAGCAGGGGCCAATGAAAATCACGACGCGCATCGGTTCCAATATCTTGTCGCTCATAGTGCTTTTACTGATTCCGTTCGACATGGTTCAGGTCGATGGGTTCTGGGACCGCCCGTACAAACTCAGCGCAGCAACCGCGCAGTCAGGCCAACAATCACAAGTCACGGTTCCCGCCAGGCCCCCGAACCCGCTTTACAAAGGTGAGGAGAGCCCGCAACCGCCGGAAATCAAGTTCACTCCCGGCACTCGCACCGTGACGATCGATTTGCAGGTCCAAGACCCCAACGGATATTTTCTGCCAAACATCCGGAAAGAAAATTTTGCGGTTTACGAAGATGGCGTGCGGCAAAAACTTGAAACCGTGCAAGTGGAGCATGCCCCGGTGTCTGTGGCATTGCTGCTGGAGTTCGGCGGACGTTATCACGAACTGAACAAAACACTCGGTCTTGAAGTGGCACAGATCGGACGCGAATTATTGTCGGTAGTAGGCAAGGACGACAAGGTCGCAATCTTTGCGTACGATTCAAAGCTCCAAACTCTATCCGATTTTGTTCCAGATCCCGGAAAGCTGGATACGGTTTTCGATCGCCTTGGAACTCCCAGCATCTCCGAAGCCAATTTTTACGATGCGCTCCTCGCTACGTTGAATCGAACGCGTGAAGTGAGCGGGCGCAAGGCCGTGATAGTCGTTTCCAGTGGCATCGACAACTCCAGCCAGGCGAGTTATCAGCAAGTCCTGCAGGCAGCCAAAGAATCAGCGGCGCCAATTTACACGATCGGTCTCGCGGTTGTGATGGAGAGAGAGGCGGCCATCTTTGGAACCACGGCTCCTTTTGCTCGCATCGACTGGGATGCCGCGGAAAAACAACTGGAGGCGTTAGCAAAGACTTCCGGAGGGCGTGCCTATGTCCTCGACTCCGACCTGCAAATCCCCGCAATCTATGACGACATTATGGAAAATCTCCGGTTGCGGTATGTGATCACGTATGTGTCTTCCAATCCAGCCACGGTGGGGCCGCCTCGTGACATTCGCGTCGAGTTGATCGATCCGGCGAGAGGAACGCCTCTTAAGATTCACGATGCCACCGGCAAAGTGGTGCCGGCAAAAGTTTATGTTCGCGCTTCGTACAAGCTTGAAACGGCGGGCAGCTAGCTCGCCATCGATGACACGAGCAAAAGTTTTAGTTGTATAGGAGGTTTACGAACATGCGTTCACTAAAGATGCTGTTGGGATTGCTTCTCCTGTTTGGCATCGCAATAACCGCAGAAGCCCAAAAGGTCTCTATCGACTATGACCACCAGGCGAATTTCTCGGATTACAAAACCTTCTCCTGGATCAGACCCCCGCACTTTCAAGCGGACCCGCTTATGGATCAACGCATAATCGACTCCGTTAATGCGGCCCTCACTTCGAAAGGCTGGCAATACGTTCCCGAAGGTGGGGATGTCGGCATCGCGGCCCATGTAGCCACGCGCGAGGATCACACGTTGGAAACTTTCTACACCGGTTTTGGCGGAGGCTGGCGATGGCATTTTGGCACTGGCTTCGGAACAGCACTTACTACTGACCACGCCTACGAGGTAGGCACGATCATTATCGATATGTTTGACTCTCGAACAAAGCAGCTGATATGGCGCGGATTGGCTACGGAAGCGTTGTCAGAAAAGCCAGAAAAGGATACGAAGAGAGTCGAGAAGGCGATCGACAAACTATTTAAGAACTTTCCACCGACGAGGTAACCAGCTGCGAGCGCGGGTGGGGCGACGACTTGAGCTAATCGAGTTGTCCGGCTTATTTGTCGGTGTGGATGTTTCGAACCTAAACAATGCGGCTCCAAAAACGGAGTCGTTGGAGGGATGCTCATGAGCAGTGCTGCAGCTAGTTCTAGTTCTGTTCCTACAATCGTTAAAAAATCCTTGGGATGGTCCATCGCAATCAGCGTCGTGATGATCGTGGCGGGAATCTTGGCCATGATCATACCGCCTGCCGCAGGCCTCGCTGTCACCGTCTTCGTGGGCTGGGTGCTCGTTTTCAGCGGCCTGCTGCATTTTGTATATGCCTGGCAAAGCCGCGAAGCCCGCGCAATTCTTTGGGAAGTGCTCGTCGGTATCCTCTACGTTTTCATCGGAGGCTACTTGCTCTGGAATCCGATTATCGGCTTGGCTTCCCTCACCTTTGCGCTCGCGGTTTACCTGTTCTTCGAAGCCGTGCTGGAATTTGTTCTGGCATACCGATTGCGGCCCGCGCCGGGCTCAGGTTGGCTGGCGGTGGACGGAGTGATCACGCTTATTCTCGCCATCTTGATCTGGAGAACTTGGCCCTCGAATACACCTTGGGTGCTCGGGTTGCTCGTAGGGATCAGCATGTTGTTCAGCGGCGTCGCTCGTTTGATGCTTTCGCTGGCTGCAAAGCGCAGCCTGGCTCGCGCCTAGTTTTGGACCCAAGTTGGACCCAAGTTCTCGGGTGAAGCAGTGAGGCGGGATGTTCGTTTTCAACCGCCCTGCTCTTTCTGAAGAGTACAAATACCCCGCATACAGATGGTTGAGGAATCGGCGGCTACATACAGCGCGGCTAATCGCAGAAGAGCCAGTGGCACTTCAAGGACACGCTTGTTGTTGTCGCAATCCGAGCCCAAGATTGGAAGTCTCAGGGCTGAACTATTCGTACGAGATGGCCGTCCGGATCGCGGACAAGAAATCCACTGGTAAAGCCCAAGATCGAGTCGTCGAGTGTTACAACGCTCGACGAAACAAATTCAATGTTGCGAGAATGGAGCGAATGCTCAGTTGCTAAAGCATTTCGTCCCGAGACAGTTGTGTTCCAAGCCCATAAATCATCGCTCTCCGAACCCGCGGGCATCGGGCGGCCGGTGCGCGGTGCGAGATATTCGAGAAGCTCGACGCCGGGACCGGATGGCGCATGCAGACTAGTGATACGCAAGCGGGCGCCAAACACATTGTTCAGGTGCTCCTGCTCGTTGCCGTAGTTTTCGCTTTCTCCCACGATTCGCATACCGAGCGCGTCACGATAAAACTGCAGGCTTGCTTGGGTGTCAGCGACAACGATTGCCGTATGATCGATGCCAAGAAATAATTTGCCATTCGCTTTACGCCACTTCGGATCTCCTTTGTCGGGCGGGAACTGTAAAATCTCGAGAAAGTGATTGTCCGGATCGCGAAAATAAAATGCGCGGATGCCTGCAGCGCCCCTGATGTGTTCGGGAAGCGTCTGGGGCGCTGTTGAAGCGTGCTTTACGTTGTGGTCGCGCAGGGTTTTGTAAGCCGCGTCCATGTCGCTCGTGATGATGGCAATGTGCTGGAACCAGCGGTCGTTGCTCCGAGAATCGATTGGAATCGCGCGGCCCGGCGGGGTGAGAAATTCCGTCAGTTCCAGCACTTCCTCGCCGAGTCGCATTCGAACGACGCGCATCCGTACTCCAAAGAGACCTCCAAGGTGTTCGTAATCGGTTCCATAGACCTCGACGTCTGAAATCTTTTCGAAAGTAAGCACCTGGGAATAGAAGATGATGGAGCGCTCCATATTGGAGACGACCATTCCAATTTCGCTCACGCGATCGATTCGGTCATTCTTAGAATGATCTTGCCCGCTCGCGCGCGGAGCAGTCACGGCAAAGGCTATGAAATAGAGCGCCATCGTTGCAGCAAGGATCCGGCTCGGCTGCTTTGTGAATCTGAAATTGAACGCTGTCATGGCGATGCTCAGTTCTTCCCATTGAGGCGCGCGAGCAGGTGGTCGCCCACGCGAAGCGCGTTGGCCATGATGGTCAGCGCCGGGTTCACGGCGCCGCTCGACGGAAAAAAGCTGCCGTCCACGACGTACAGGTTGTCAAGGTCGTGCGCTTTGCAATTTGCGTTCAAGCGCGGAGGTGGTCGGGTCGTTCCCGAAACGAATCGTCCCGTTCTGGTGAGCGACGCCCGCCAGGGGGATGCGCTGGCCGACAAATAAATTGCGCGAGAAGAGCCCTTGATTGCAATCATGCCCATGCATCGAGCACTTTGTCTGATTTTGCATCAGTTGTTCGAGTTTTTTGATGAGGCGCTTGTGGCCTTCCTCATTGTTCGGCTTGTAGGAAAGAGTGATGTGGCCGTCTCCGTTTACCGCCACCCGATTGTTCGGATCGGGTAGGTCCTCGGACGTGAGCCAAAAATCGAGCGAATGCTTAGCCATCAGGTCGAGCGTCCAATTCGGCGCAATCGCGGGCGCGCCGGCCGAAAGCGCCACCGCGTCCAGCTTGCCTACGAATGAGATGTGGCCCATCGGGAAGTTCCATTCCTTCGAACCGAAATAGAAATCGTTGACGGCCAGCGTTTTCTGGAAGACCGTTGGATTCGGGCATTTCGACAATGCCATCAACACGGAATTGATGTGCCCCATGTAATGGCGGCCTACCACGTCGGAACGATTCGCCATGCCGCGGGGATGCTTGTCGTTTGCGGAGCGGAGAAGCAACGCCGCCGAGTTGATCGCGCCGCAGGAAACGACCACGATATTCGCGGTGAATTCCTCCGCCGAGCCGTTGTGTTCGACAATGACTTTTGTGACTTGCCGACCGGACGGGTCGGTTTCAAGGCGGCGCACCTTCGCGTTGGTCAGCAGTGAGACGTTCGGATATGCCAGCGCGGGATCGACGCCGCAGGTCTGTGCATCGGCCTTCGCGTTGACTAAGCACGGAAAACCATCGCAAGTGTTGCAGCGGATGCATCTGCTTTCTCGCCGCTTTTCTTCATCGAGCATGATGCCCAGTGGCACGTGGAACGGTTTCAATCCTTGCCCCGCAAAATCGTCGCTGAGTTGTTGCATGCGCGGCTCGTGACTCACGGCCGGGTGGGGGTATGGTGACTTTGATCCCGGATCCGTAGGGTCTTCACCACGCGTGCCGTGGACGTGATACATGTTTTCAGCCTGGGTGTAATACGGCTCGAGATCGTCGTAGCTGATTGGCCATGCGGGCGAAACGCCGCCGGCATGCTCGATCTCGCCAAAATCCTCGCGGCGTAGACGAAACAGCGCCGAGCCATAAAATTTCGTGTTGCCGCCGACGTTGTAGTTGGTGTGCGGGTGCAACTCCTTGCCGTCTTTGTCCTGCCACTTTTCCTTCGTCTGGTATTTTCCTTCAACGTTCACTGCGCGGCTGTCCCAGTTGTCCTTTTCGCGATTCACGTAATCGCCGCGCTCGAGCAGCAAAATTCGTTTACCGGACGGAGCGAGCTTCGAAGCCAGGGTGCCGCCGCCTGCGCCCGTTCCGATGATGATCACGTCGTATTGTCTTGCCGAATCCATGTTCGCTCTCCTGTATTTGTCGTCGCGAGACTGTCGGAATTACGGACGAATTCCCGCCACGTTCGTTCGAATGCGATAAAGCCCGGTTATTGCGCAGAGATAAAGCGTCTTGCCGTCCTCATCTCCCCAGGCGATGTTGTGCAAATTTTCGGGGCCCGCAATCGTGCCGAGATGCTTGCCTTCGGGCGAAATGATCCAGAGGCCGCCCGGGCCTGCCACGTACAAATTTCCCAGCTGGTCGATCTTCATTCCGTCCCACGCGTCTTCGCCGCCTTCGCTCGTCGCGTCGAAAAAGACTTGGCCGTTCGAGAGCGTGCCGTCGGGATGAACTTCATAGCGCATGATCACCTTGTGCTTTTCATCCCAGTTGTCGACGTAGAGATATTTCTCATCCGGAGAAAAAGCCAAGCCATTCGGCCCGCTGAAATCCTGTGTGACCAGCTTCAGCTCTCCGTTGATCAAGCAGAAGACGCCGCTGAACGAGAGTTCCTTGCGCGGATCGTCGAAGAACCTTGGTAAGCCGAACGGCGGATCGGTGAAGTAGAGCGCGCCGTCAGACCGGTACACCAGATCGTTGGGACTGTTCAGCCGTTTTCCCTGATAACGATCCGCCAGAATTGTGACCTGGCCATTTTTTTCAAGCCGCGTGACGCGCCGATTCCCGTGCTCGTTGATCGTTACGCGGCCTTGCTTATCGAGGGTGAGGCCATTCGAACCCGGCTGGCCGTATTCACCGATGTCCATTCCTGTGTAACCGCTGTGCGTGCGATAAATCGATATGCCATCGTCGGGCGACCAGCGATAGATCAGATTGTTGTTTGGATCGCTGAAGAGCAGATAACCGCCGTCGCGAACCCACACAGGGCCTTCGGTGAAGAGGAAGCCTCCTGCGACCTTTTCGATTTTGGTTCCGGGCGAGACGAGTGCATCGAGCGCGGGATCGAGACGATTGATTTTCGTCTCAACTTCCTGCGTTCCGGTTCCATGACCGGGCTGGTAGAAATCGAGCGTCGCCGACTTCACCCAGATGAAGTTCTCCGGTGTGCGCGAAATCGGTCCGTTAAATCCAAAAACAGCAATCTCAAATTGTTCGCCGGGTTTCGCATTGTGCGTGAGAATCACGCGATTGGGCGCGTTGAATCCCTTCACAACGGTGCTTCCGCTTTGTCCAAGCACCGCGGGCAACTTCCCGTTCACCCAGACTTCCGCGTAGTCATCGATGACGATTTCAAACGCCACCGTCGTCCCGACGGTCGAGAGGGCTGCTACCTTCTCAGGTATGGTCACCTGCATGCGGTACCAGTTGAAGCAGACTTTTCCGCCCGAGCGGCGCGCATCCAGTGTCGCGGGGGCAATCGTTTCCCACTTGGAGTCGTCGAATCCGGCTGCGCCCGCATGCGGTGTGTAGTCGTACGTTTTGACCGGCGCACCGGAAGGCTTCAGGTCCGCGCCGGGGCCGCGCGAATCCACTTCAGTGATTTTCGCGTCGCTGTAGCGCCATTGTCCCTTGACCAGGTCGACCCCTTCGTTCGTTCGAAGATCGATGGTCGCGTCAGGCCGGCCGTATGGTGGTTGTTGAGCCGCCCAATTTTGCGCGGCGGCATTCCGAGGGCCGCAGCTAGAACCAGAGCCAGAGCCGCGATTGAGAGGAGTGCGTTGCGAGCGGAGAAGAGGTTCATCGTCATCTCCCCTTAGCGAACCTTGACGACGAAATAGAGAAACGGGGCATTGACGCTTTTGAACCAGTGCGGGACGCCGTTCGGAATAATCATTGCGTCACCGGGAACAAGCTCGTGCGTTTCGCCACCAGTGATCTCTTTTCCGCGAATTTCATCAGCCGCTGTCGGCTTGCCATCCACCATCGTTCCGCCGGTCACGACGGTCGCAGAACCTTTCAGTACGTAGAGAATGTCCGTATCCTTCGTGTGCACCTCTACAAGTCCGGGGCCTTCGCGCCGGCTCGAGTGCACCATGCAGTTGCGCCCGCCCTTGTCGCCATCGAAAAGCACGGAGCCTTTTTCGAAACCGGCTTCCGTCTGTGCCTTCGAGAAGTAGCTCGCGGGCAGGTTCGAGGTGGCCCCAACTGGGCCGACGCCGAAATTTCTTGCCGCGTCCGCGCCGGCGATCGCCAGCTGTTCGTCCTGCGCCGCGCTCATCGCACCGCTCACACCGACGCCACCGATGATCTGGCCGTCGAGAACGATCGGAATTCCGCCCTGGAGCGGCGTGAAAAACGAATCCGGCAGCGCGGCCATCGCTGTACGGCCTTTGTTGATGATGTCTTCGAATACTTTGGTCGGCTTCTGGAAGAGCACGGCGGTGCGGGCTTTGCCGATCGAGATGTTAGCGCCCGCGGCGAACGTTCCGTCGAGCCGTTCGAGCGCCATCAGGTTTCCGCCAGCATCCACTACGGCGATCACTCCGCCGGGTGCCTTGTTCTCTTTCGCGTATTGCTCAGCGGCAGCGATTACTTTCCTTGCGCCATCGAGCGTGAGAGTCTTTTTGTTGGCCACTTGACCTTGCGTCGCCCCAGCCAGGGCCATTGCACCCGCCGTGGCAAGACCCACTGCCCCGATTAGAGCGAAGACCGCATGGAGCGCGAATCGACACACACGTAGTGCTTGCATCAAGAAATCTCCTTTTTTGTTGTTTGGTTTCGTGGCGACCAGGGCAGTTCTGTTAGCCTGAGCCCTGCCGCTTATTTCTGTAGTCCGGGTTGCCGTGACTTCGTTACAACCCCGGTACGCAAATTTGCTGCCGGCCGGATGTATCGCCCCTTAGACAGCTGAACCTGCAGTCGAATCGGCCTTCATGGCATATCCGCAGCGAAAGATGCAGCGCTGGCTATTTTGATGGTGGAGCTTCGCGCAAATCACGGCCCGCGCTCCTCGCAGCCAGACGTAAAGCTCCGCAGCCAGCAGCATCCCGATCGGTGGTGCCGTGAAGTAGATCCAAAGCGCCGTCCAGTCGTGCGCCGAAAAGGCCGATCCCAATGTTCGTGCGGGGTTCATGCTCATGCCAGAAATCGGGGACTCAAACGTGATGTACGTGGCGACTAACGCTCCGGCGAAAAGCCCCGTGCACCGTGCCAACGTCCGAGTATTTGAAATAACGAGAATGACGGACATCAAAATGAAAGAAATGGCGAATTCGGCAAAGAATGCGATCGTGGCTCCGCGGCCACCCGGCTGCGTGACGGCATAGTTTACCGAAGGATGCGAGACCCAGGAGCGCAGCGCGGCATGCACCAGGAGCACTCCTCCAATCCCGCCGATGAATTGAAAAAGAACGTAAAAGAACGCGTCCCACGCCTCCGCTTTGCCCAGCCGCCAGAAAGTGAATGTAACTGCAGGATTCATATGCGCGCCGGATCGTTTTCCCCAGGGCGAATAGATGATCAGTACCGCAGTTAGTCCCATCGCAGTGCCCATGAGCATGCGCATGGGCACTCCCGCAAGCATCCAGTTCCGCACCGGGGATGCGGGGTGGCCAAGAAGAGCCGCAAACGTGCAGGCGGACACCATGAATGTTGCCAGGCAGCCCGCTTCGATGAAATATTCAGGCCAGTGTTTGCGAAGGGATTCGAGCATCGCAAAGCTCCGGTGGCTCAATCCGCGCCTGCGGCAGAGCCTACAGCCGGGCTGGAGCCGCCTGTCTCAGCGGGCTTTGTGACGATGTTCGCTTTGATCTCGAGAAACTGCACGAGATCCTTCGAAAAAAGCAGGTCGAGCGTCCAATCGAGCGCCACCCGAACTTTCTTTTCGAACCGGGGCAATTTGCTCAGGTAGATCGTGCGCCACATCCACCAGGCGATAAATCCGGAGAAATTTACGCCAAAAATGTTTGCCACTCCTGTCCTGCGGCCGATGGCGGCAAGCTGCCCGATCGTGGAAAAGGAAAACGGCTGCTTCTGTTCACCGTTGATTGCAGCGAGCATGTTTTTCGCCAGAGTCTTCCCTTGCCGCAGCGCATGTTGCGCTGTGGGCGGATGAAAACCGCCGTCCCTGGTGTTTGGGATAGCTGCGCAATCCCCCAGAGCCCAAACGTTGGGCCAATCGCCTACTTCCAGGAACTCGTTCACCACCAGCCGGCCTCGATCTTTCACGCACGGCAGGCTTGCAAGCAGAGGGTTCGGCGATGTCCCGGCGGTCCACACCAGCGTGTTGGTATAGATTTCCGTGCCGTCGCTGAGCGTCACGCTTCGATCGGTCACCGCCGCAACCTTTGTATTTACGCGAATCTCAACTTTTCTGTTTTCCAGCTGCTTCTGCGTGTACACACCCAGCTTTTCGCCAAGCTCGGGCAAGATAAACTTCCCCGGATGAACGAGCACCACCCGGATCATCTCCTCGCGCAGATTGGGATAGGAGCGAAGCGCACCGCGAACGAAGTCGTTGATTCCCGCAATCGTCTCGACACCCGCAAAGCCGCCCCCCGCCACCACGAACGTAAGCAGCGGATTCTTCACTTGGCAGCACTCGCTGTCCGCTTCTTCAAGATGGGCGATCAGGTGATTCCTCAGGCGCATCGCGTCGCTGAGCGACTTCATCGTCAACGCCCGCTCTTCCAGCCCCGGCAAACCGTAGAAATTCGTCGTCGAGCCCAAGCCCAACACGAGATGGTCGTACTCAAGGGTGTGCTGATGATGATCGAAGCCGTGCGCCACCACGATCTTTCGTTCCGCGAGGTTCACGCCCTTCACTTCACCGGCGAAGAAATTCACGCGCCGCAACAGCTTGCGCGCCGGGTTGACGATCGTTGTCAGATCCAGGTCGCTGGCCGCCACTTCGTGCAGCATCGGCGTGAACAGGAAAAAGTTCTCCCGGTTCACCATCGTGACGTCGACGCCGGAATTTGCGCCGAGTCTCTTTTCGAGCTCCATGGCGGTAGAAAGGCCAGCAAATCCCCCGCCGAGAATGAGAATCCGTTTTCGTTGTGCCGTCGCCATTTCCATTTTGCCCTAGTGCCTGTCGCCGTTAACTTCGCAGAACACTTTGATCGCGCCCTTGGCACTCGTCAGTTTCTCGATCAGCTCCGCGTAATTTTCGAGGTCTTTCACCGGGTGCGTCAACAGTTTTGCTAGCCACCCGGGAAACGAAAGCTCAGCTGCAGATAGATCCAGCACAGCTCTTTCGAAATCCTCGCGGCTCGCATTTACGCTTCCGAGCGCCACCTTGTTGCCCAGCACGAATCCCTGATTGATCCGGTCGGCAGGAATTTCAATTTTGCGGTCGCCGCCCGTGATGCTCACCATCGCCAGCACACCGTTCTTCGCCAGAACTTCCATCGCCTCGAACACAAGCGGCGAGAAACCGGTGCCTTCCAGAATGAAATCAAAAGGGCCGTACTCCGCCGACGCGTCCCTCAGGCTCGTCTGCTTCGTCGAAACGTAACGCACGCCGATCTCGTCCAGCAGCTGCGAATTCAAATAGGGCGGCTCTGCAAGGCCGAACGTGGTCACTTGAATCCCGCGCAAGCGCAGAAACAGTGACGCCAGCAGCCCCAGCGTTCCGGCACCCAACACCGCCGCGCGCTTCGGTTGCCAGACTCGCAACCGGCGCTGCACTTCGTACGCCTGGCCAATCGCCTTTTCCGCCACGCTGCTCGGTTCCAGCAACACTCCCACTTCGCTCAAGCCCTTGGGCACTCTCACGATGTAGTCAGCAGAGTCGGCATAGTACTCGGCGAGGTACCCGTGCAGCAGATTGATGCCGCGCTCGAAGTAAGTATCATCAGTCGTCATGTCCTGCAGCCCGATTATCTTGTCGTAGAGGCTCATGCCGGGGCGCCGCACGGACGCAACCACGTAGTCACCGGGCGCAAACTCGATCACATTCGGGCCCACCGCTACCACGCGGCCGAAGCTCTCATGTCCAAGAATCAGGAACTCGTCGCCCGGCGGCGGCGCTCCGTATTCAGCCGCGTTAATTTCTTTGTCGGTACCGTCGACGCCAACGCGAGTCAGTTTCACAAGCACGCCCCGGCCGCCGGGAATCTTCCCGTGGTCGGGCTTGGGCACTTCCCGCAAGTGAATGCTGTTCGGCTTCCCTGGAATGACTGCGATTGCTTTCATCGTGATCTCCTGACAGTGAGTCTCGGCTGGTGTTCAGGCGTTACAGCCCTTCGCAGAATGAGGGGTTAAGTTACTGCGAGCCTGCTCGATAGCCTTCCAGGCGCGCAGCGTTTCGGCAACGGACCATGCCTGCGCAATACAGCCCCGAGGCGTAAACGGAGGGTCGCCGTCGAAAATTTCGCTGACGCTGCCGAGCCCGTGTCCTTTCAGATGATTTTCAATGGGCGAGAGCAGCCCGGCTGCCTGCTCCGGATCGTTGTAGACCCGCAAGTGGGCTAGCGCAAAGGGACCGAGCAGCCATGCCCACACGGTTCCCTGGTGGTAGACCCCGTCCCGCTCAGCCGAATTTCCACCGTAATGACCGCGATACCGCGAATCATCCGGCGAAAGGCTGCGCAGTCCGTGCGATGTGAGCAAGTGCCGGCCGCACGTATCCACCACGGCGCGCTGTTGCTCCGCGGAAAGCGCGCATTCGGGCAATGACACAGCGAAAATCTGGTTGGGCCGAATCGAAGGATCATTGCCATTTGCGCCATCGATAACGTCGAAACAACATTGCGCCGCCTCATTCCAAAATTGCGCGAAACCCTTGCGAGCCCTTTTCACCAGGCACGCATGTCCGGCCGTCGGGCGCCCGAGTAATCGCGCGAAGTGCGTCATCGAGCTCACCGCGTTCAGCCACAGTGCATTGATCTCCACCGGCTTTCCGATTCGCGGCGTCATCACCCTCTCGCCCACCTTCGCATCCATCCAGGTCAGTTGAACTCCCGCCTCGCCCGCATAAAGCAAACCGTCTTCCGGGTCGGCGTGAATCTGGTAGCGCGTGCCGCGCAGGTGCGCGTCGATCATCTCCACCAGGACGGGATAAAGTTCGCGGAGCAGCTCCAGATCATTCGTCGCCGCCACGTATTGGCGCACCGCTTCGAAACACCAGAGCGCAGCATCCACAGTGTTGTATTCCGGCGCCTGGCCGGCATCCGGAAAAACATTGGGCAGCATTCCGCCGTCAACAAATCGGGCAAAAGTTCGCAGAATGCGTGCCGCGATTTCATAACGTCCGGTCGTCAGGGTGATGCCGGGAAGCGAAATCATCGTGTCGCGTCCCCAGTCACCGAACCAGTGATACCCGGCGATGATGGTTTTTCCATCCGCTTCGTCGCTGAGGGGTCTTTTGGCGACGAACTGATCCGCCGCAAGCGCAAGCTGGCGAATCCATATGGGCGCGTGGTCCGCTTCGAGTTGATTGCGCCCCTCGAAGCGCTCGATGAGTGACTCCTCGTGTTCCTTCTGCAGGCGGTACGCTGCCGTTCCGTCGAGCTTCGCTTCGGCATCCGTGCTCGCGGCAATCGTCAACGTTCCTCCCGCCGCAAGCGTGGCGCGGAATGTCGCCGCATGCAGATGATCCTCGTGATCATCCAGCCCACGGTAACGTTCCGCAGCGAGATCGAAATCCCTGTACCATTCGTGCGCAAGCTCCGCAGCGCGCCACGGAGCTAAGAACGTAGAAGGGTGTCGCGCCGTCGAACGCAACGATCCGGACCCCATTTTCCGCCGGCTCCACGCGCATCACCCACCCGCCCGCCTGCGTGCTGGCGTGATAGTCGCGATAATTCACAAGCGCCTTGATCTCCATTTGAACTGGCCGGCATCCGCGTGCCACTCGATAAGTCACATAGGTCGTGTTCGCGCCCTGCTCCATCCAGATCCGTTTCTCAATCAGCGAGTCGCCGCACGCGAACCTCCACACGGGCGTCGTGCCTTCGAGGCAGAAAGTTTCGATATTCCGATAGCCGTCCGGCGAAACTGTTCCGGCCTGCCAGCGGCTGGTCGCGAGCTCGAACTTGCGTCCGTCACATTCGACGGTTTCCTCCAGGTGCGACACCAGCAGCGTGCGACCCAGCGGCGGTTTCAGTGCTGCAACGAGCAAGCCGTGATAACGCCGCGTCGGCTGGCCCGCGATCGTTCCCGACGCAAAGCCTCCCAGCCCCTTCGTCACCAACCACTCGCGCGCCTCGGCAGCTGCCAGATCACCGCAAATCTCCCGGCCGAATTGGACGTGCTTCGAGTCAGTATTTCTCTTCCGTTCGTGCCCAGCGCTTCTACTTGCCTGAAGTCTCGGCCCCATTTCACTCACCGCTCTGCTCGATCAATTTCGCCACGAGTCCTGTCCACCCGGTCTGATGGCTCGCCCCGACCCCTCGCCCCGTGTCGCCATGAAAATATTCGTGGAATGGAACGAAATCGCGCCACTGCTTGTCGTTCTGGAATTTGTCGTTGTCGCCAAACACAGCCCGCCGCCCGGCACGATCGCGCAAGAAGATATGGCTCAGCCGCCGCGAGATATCCGCCGAGACGTCCCACAGCGTCTTCTGCTCTCCCGATCCCGTCGGAAACTCCACGCGAAGCTTGTCGCCGAAGAAGTAATGGAATTTCTGTAGCGATTCGATCAGCAGAAAATTTACCGGGAACCAGATTGGCCCGCGCCAGTTCGAATTGCCCCCAAATAATCCCGTGGACGATTCCGCCGGCTCGTAATCCACACGGTGCGTCATTCCATTCGCCTCCAACATGAACGGATGATCGCGATGCACTCGCGAAAGCGCCCGGATCCCGTACTCGGAAAGAAATTCCGATTCGTCCAGCATGTAACGCAACACTTTCGGCAGCCGCTCTGCATTCACGATCGAGAGCAGCCGTCGCGTGCCCTCCGGAGTGTCCACTTCGCAGATGTGCTCCCGCAGCTCCGGCTTGTTATCGATGAACCATTGCATCCGGCGTTTGAAGCCGGGGAGCTGGTCGACGATATCCGGCTCCAGCGTTTCCACCGCGTACAGGGGAATCAGCCCGACCATGGATCGCACGCGCAGCGGAAAATGCTCGTCGTTCGGCAGGTGCAGCGCGTCGTAATAGAAACCGTCCTTCTCGTCCCACAGCGAAATCCCTTCGCCGCCCAGGTCGTTCATCGCGTGCGCGATGTAAACGAAGTGCTCCAGGAACTTGCTCGCCATGCCTTCATACGCCGTATTCTCGCGTGCCAGTTCGAGGGCAATCGCCAGCATGTTCAGGCAATACATCCCCATCCAGCTCGTGCCGTCCGATTGCTCGATGTGTCCGCCCGTCGGAAGCGGCGCGGAACGATCGAACACGCCGATGTTGTCGAGCCCGAGGAAGCCGCCCTGGAACACGTTCATCCCTTCGGCGTCCTTGCGATTCACCCACCACGTGAAATTCAGCAGCAATTTATGAAACGCATGTTCGAGAAACGCGCGGTCCGCCACTCCCCGTATCCGCTTTTCAATCTTGTACACGCGCCAGCACGCCCAGGCGTGAACCGGTGGATTCACGTCGCCAAACGCCCATTCGTACGCCGGCAGCTGTCCGTTCGGGTGCATGTACCATTCGCGCAGTAACAACGTCAGTTGTTCCTTCGCGAAATCAGGATCGATCTGCGCCAGCGGAATACAGTGAAACGCCAGATCCCACGCCGCGTACCACGGGTATTCCCACTTGTCCGGCATGGAGATGATGTCTTCGTTGTAGAGGTGTCCCCACTCCTTGTTCCGTCCGTGCAGCCGGCTCGACGGAGGTGGCTGCTCCCCCGAATCGCCTCCCAGCCACGCGTTCACATCGTAGTGGTAGAACTGCTTCGACCACAGCATCCCCGCGAACGCCTGTCGCTGAACGGCTTGCGCGTCCTTCGACAAATTCTTGGGCGTGCGCTGCGAATAGAATTCGTCGGCTTCCGCGATCCTCTTCGCAAAAATCTCATCGAACGAAATACCAAGCGAAGTATCCGACAAAGTTCCGATCGCGGAATCCTGCAATCCACTCGTTGCCGCCGCCGCGCCCAGCGATTTTCTTGCTGGACCATTCAATATCCTTCGCACTTCCGCCACCCGCTGGTTTCCAATCCGATCCGTGAGCCGCAAGCGTAATGTGGCGCTCGCCCCCGCCTTTACCCGAATCTTGTAGAGCGCCGCCGCCTTCGTGCCGGTCTGCTCGGGATTCACCGCACCGCTTTCACCGTTCACCACATAATTATTGAACCCGTCCTTCACATACGGAGTGCGGTTCGGTGCGCCGAAAAGTTTCTGTTGGTTCGTTTCGTTCTCAGTGAAGAGAAGTTCCGGCGCGCCCTCGCAAACAAGCCATCTTTTGCCGTACATCGCTTCCTCGATACGGATCGTCTCTTCCTCGCCGGCCGCCTCCTTGGTCATCACGGGCCGCTCCGCTTTCCCATCCCACGCCCACGTATTTCGGAACCAGACGGTCGGCAGAATCGCCAGCTCCGCGGCTTCCGGCCCGCGATTGTGCGCGGTAATTCGAATCAAAATATCTTCCGGCGTCGCTTTGGCGTACTCGACTACGACGTCGAAGTAACGGTCCTCGTTGAAGACGCCGCTGTCGATCAGCTCCAACTCTGACTCGTTCTTTCCGCGCCGGTTTCCTTCCGCGAATTGCTGGTATGGAAAGGCGCGCTGCGGGTACTTGTAAAGAAATTTCATGTACGAGTGCGTCGGAGTTGAATCGAGATAGAAGTAGTATTCCTTCACGTCTTCGCCATGATTTCCTTCGCTTCCCGTCAACCCGAAGAGCCGCTCTTTCAATATCGGGTCCTGGCCATTCCACAGCGCGACGGCAAAACAGATCTTCTGGTGCCGGTCGCTGATTCCGCCCAATCCGTCTTCGCCCCAGCGATACGCTCTCGAGCGCGCCTGATCGTGCGGGAAGTAGTCCCACGCTGTGCCGCCTTCGCTGTAGTCCTCGCGCACGGTGCCCCATTGCCTTTCGCTCAGATATGGTCCCCAGCGCTTCCAGTGCTGCTTGCGTTCGCGCGATTCTTCGAGGCGTATTTCCTCGGCTGTGGTTTTGGGTTGGCTTGTAGACCGCATTACGATGCCCTCTTCATTTCCAGCTCGCGCTCTGCCCAGTGAAGCGAGAGCGCTTGTGCCGCCCCGACCGGTTTTGTCAGGGTGGCGGCAATATCGGCTTGCGTGGCAGCGACTGTTGCCGCCACGTCCAGCATCATTTCCTGATCCACCAGCATCCAGCACGATTCCAAAATCTCTCGCGGCGCGTTCATAGCTTTCCCCTCACACTCTCCTACGTTGGAAATCGCCTTCATGGATTGCTCTCCTTCGATCTTTCCGCCATCGGCATCGGAATTCCGTAGCACACCGCGAGATATGCGCACCCAAGACTTAGAACGAAAGTAGCGCCGCGGAACAGGAACGCTTCCGTCTTGCTTCTGATCTCAGCGAATACCTCCGAACCTGCTGGAGCCTGCATAACAATCGTCTGTTCTCGCATGCTCTGTAGTCCGGCCGCCTTGCGCTTCGTTACAGCCTATTTGGACAGGACGAGATCTTCTGTGAGAGCCGCTCAAAAGTTGTCGACGGGGCTAACGATTAGAACAAGTCAAGTAGCGATGAAAACCCGTCTACAAAAACTTGATAATTCACGCCGTGCGAAGGAAGATGTACCCGCCGAGACTGCTTAGTCCACGGAGAGTCTCCTTCATGTCCACGCAGCGGACCGGCGATTCCGGATTCCAGGCCCGCGGAAGTTCTCCGTCTTCCCAGTTTCAGGCATCGCTTGAGGAGCTGGACCTTGTGGCAGCGCTGCGCCGTCGCGATGAGGCTGCCTTTTCGCAGTTGGTCACAGCTCACCACACGTCTTTGCTTCGAGTGGCGCGCCTGTACGTCAATAGCCCGGCCGTCTGTGAAGAAGTCGTTCAGGAAACCTGGTTGGGCGTCCTTAAGGGACTCGATCGGTTCGAGGGCCGCTGCACCCTGAAAACCTGGATATTCCAGATCATGGTCAACCGGGCGAAGACTCGCGGCGAACGCGAAGGCCGCATGATCCCCTTCTCCGCTCCGTTCGATCCCGCTTCCGATCCCGGCGAGCCGGCCGTCGATCCCAGCCAATTCAACGAAAACGACCCTGAGTGGCCAGGCGGCTGGGTCACGCAACCGCGCAACTGGGGTGATTCCACGCCCGAGCAATCGCTGCTTTCACGTGAGTTTCGCGCCCTCGTAGAAGCTGCCATCGACGCTTTGCCCGCCAATCAGAAGGAAGTCATCACACTTCGCGACGTCCAGGGCTGGACATCCGAAGAGGTCTGTAACATTCTTGGGGTTAGCGAGACTAACCAGAGAGTTCTTCTGCACCGTGCGCGCTCCAAGGTGCGGCAGGCTCTCGACCAGTATTTCGCAGCGAAATAAGGCGGGAATGGATACGAACCCCAACGATATGTCCTGCAAGGAGTTGGTGGAATTGGTCACCGACTATCTCGAGGGCGCTCTTCCGCCCTCCGACCTGCGCCGCTTCGAACTGCACATCGGCAAGTGCGACTGGTGCAAGCTCTACATCGATCAGATTCGCCTCACCATCAAAGCAGCCGGCAAGCTGACCGAGGATTCCATCGATCCGCGCGCTAAAGAAGAACTCCTCGCCGTTTTCCGCAACTGGAAAAAACCCTGATGTGCAGTGCGACAGTTGCGCGCTGCAAGAAACATCGCGTTTTCTGCTCCGCGACCGCGATCTAGTTAAAACTGCTGTGCCGGCACGCGCCGCGTTTCAGGAAACACGACTATTGTGTTCCGAAGCTTTTGCTCGCGAAAAATCGCCACGTGCCAATCGCTAACCCTGACTGGTGCGAGAGACAAATGGTCCGGTCAACCAGGCCAATTGTTGCGGTTAGCCGAGCAGCTTCTAATAGCAACAGTCGATTTACAGGATTGCGCTTAACCCCTGCAAAATGAGCCGCTTGTCAATTTTCTAACCGCAACAGAAACGCATAGTTGTAACGCTCGCGCCCTTCGCAGGACTTACTCCCAGTTGCACGGAAACGCGAATTTTCAAAGGGGAATTCAATGCGAAACATCTTTGCTTTCGGAAAAAAGATCTACGACGGATTCGTCAACGCCGTCTCCAATACGCAATCACTCTTCCTCCTCATCGTGCGCCTCTATTGGGGTTGGCAACTCGCGCAGAACGGCTGGGGAAAATTGCATAACCTCGACAACGTAACCCAATTCTTCGTCAGTCTCGGCCTACCGGCGCCCGGCCCGACGGCGTTCTTCGTCGCATCCTTCGAACTGGTTGGCGGAATTCTGCTCGCGCTCGGATTGTTCTCACGCATCGCCGCTCTCGGCATCGCCGTCGACATGATCGTCGCCTACGTCACCGCCGATCGCGAAGCGCTGCTTGCGTTCTTTTCGAATCCGGGCAAGTTCTATGTCGCTGACCCGTACACGTTTCTCTTCGCCGGCCTTCTGATTCTGATCTTCGGCCCCGGCAAGATCGCCCTCGACGGATTTGTCAATCGCTTTGTCGCGGGGCCAGCTGTCGAAGCCCGTGCGCACCAGTCTTACGGCCAATCACTGCTTCAATAGAGATAAAACCGGGGTGCCGGGGCGGGCCAACCTGATTTTTGAAATCTGCTTCCACGCGATTCCGGACAAGCAGCGCGGTTCGGTTGCAAGAGTCGCAAGCTTCTTATTGGACCCAAACACACCTAACTAGTGAAAGTCGCACAAGTGCTCATTGCTATCTGATTGAAACTACAAAAGGTTGGTGGACGTGACCGGGATCGAACCGGTGACCCCCTGCTTGCAAAGCAGGTGCTCTCCCAGCTGAGCTACACGCCCACATAGGGTTCCCTTTGATTTTAAATTACTCTCCGACCGACCGCTACTCTAATCCCCATCCGTGCTTGCGTCGGCCGGCGCTGGAATCGCCCGTTTATCGCGAATAAGATGCGGATGTGTCAGATAAACCTCGAATAATCGGCCTATGCTGATTCCTGGAGTCAGAAACCTTGCTAATTCGGATCTCTGCCGGGAGAAAAACAATGAGCCTGTCACGGAATTTTCGACGCATCCTAAACTTCGCCTTCTCACTTCAAGCCGTCATTTTGCCGCTGTTTTACGCGTGTTCGCCGCCAGCGGCCGCACAATCCTGCGGCTCACAGGGCGTCGCGGTTCAAGTCCTCGGCTCTGGCGGCCCGGAGCTGCAAGACAAGCGTGCCTCGAGCAGTTATCTCGTCTGGGAAGACGGCCAAGCGAAAGCCGTGATTGACTCGGGCGGAGGAAGCGCGCTGCGATTTGGCGAAAGCGGTGCACAAATGTCGCAGGTCGACTTGCTCTTGTTCAGCCATCTGCACGTTGATCATACCGCCGACTTCGCCGCGTTGATCAAATCGTCTTGGTTTGAAGATCGAAGTCGGCCGCTGCCGATCTACGGCCCGCCAGGGAACGACTTCATGCCCGCAACCACTGAATTTGTTTACGATTTGTTTGGGGACAAAGGACCTTACCGGTATCTAAGCGAATTGCTTGTTCCCAATGAGCAAGGCAGCTACAAAATGCAGCCTCACAATGTGTCCGCGAGTTCGAACCCCATTCCCGTATTCCACAATGAGAACCTCTCCGCGTCTGCGGTTCGCGTCATTCACGGAGGTGTTCCGGCCCTCGCCTGGCGGATCGAAACGCGCGGCAAAGTGATCGTCTTCAGCGGAGACACTAATGGTGAAGGAGAAGGTCTGCGGCGCCTGGCCATGAATGCGGATTTGTTCATCGCGCACAACGCTGTGCCGGAAGGCGCTACGGGTGTCGAGAGGCGGCTCCACATGCCTCCCTCGGTGATCGGACAGATTGCCGACGACGCCCACGTGAAGAGCTTGGTTCTGTCTCATCGCATGCTGCGCACACTGGGAAAAGAAGTCGAGACCGAAGCCGAAATTAGGAAACGTTACTCAGGCCCTATCACGTTTGCAAACGACCTCGACTGCTTCCCTCTGAAGTAAGCCGCGGTGCCGAAGCTGAATACCGTAGATTTGCCGGCTGACATCTAAACGTTCAGCCCTCAGGCCCGAGCCGCAAATCGCTTCCAGCGAAGCGCATTGTCTGATAACATCCCAACTTACGCTTTTGTGCGAATTTCCTTCTGGAGCAACCGTCAATGGCACTCGCATGTGAACTTTGCGGCAAGAAACCGAGCTTCGGCAATGTTATCAGCCACGCTCACAATGTTCGCCGCCGCCGCTGGAACCCTAATCTCCGCCGCGTCAAAACCGTAATAAAGGGCACGAGTAAACACATTCGCGTCTGCACCGCTTGTATCCGCGCCGGCAAGGTGAAAAAGGCCGCTTGAAAACCACCGCCTCTCCGCTTCAGCTCCGCTCGGCTCGCAGAATCCTTGTCCTTTCGGGCATTTTATTTTGCAGTTTCGCGGCGGGATGCAAAAAGGAATCGGCGCCGGGGCCGGACGTCTGGGCCGTAGTGAACGGAAAGGACATCTCCAGGGCCGAGGTGGATAAATATTATCGTACGCGCGTGAACGCCGACGCGCCTGCACCCTCGCAAGAAGAGTCGCTATCTCTAAAACTCAGCATCCTGGATGAGTTGATCAACAACGAAATTCTCATCGAACGCGCCAACAAGATGAATCTGGTCGCCAGCGATGCCGAAGTAGAAGATAAATTCACTGAATCGAAAAGCCCGTACACCGAGGAAGAATTTCAAAAGAAACTGAAAGATACGAACCTCACGGTGGACGATCTGAAGAGCGATATTCGCCGCCAGCTATCCGTTCAGAAGCTCCTCAATCGCGAAGTCGTTGCAAAAATTTCAATCACCGATCAGGACGTCACGGACTTCTACCAGAAAAATCGTTCGCAGTTCAACGTTGCCGAACCTCAATTCCACATCGCCCAGATTGTCGTCACCAGTCACCCCGACCCTTCCGTGCATAACCGCAAGAACGACAAAGCGACAACGGAGGGAGAAGCCAAACGCAAGATTGCCGTCCTCGAACAGAAATTGAGTTCGGGCTCCGACTTTGGACAGTTGGCGATGGACTACTCGGAAGATTCAACCGCTACCACGGGTGGCGATCTCGGTTTCGTTCCCGAGTCCGCGCTCAACAAGTCAGACCCGGTCTTGAAGAAAACGGTTCTAGGGATGAAACCGGGCGAAGTCACACCGCCGATCGGCGTGCCGAATCAAGGCTATCGAATCCTGAAACTGCTCGCGAAGGAACCCGCAGGCCAGCGTGATCTCGCCGATCCGCAGGTGCAGCAGACCATTCGCGATACGCTGCGCAACCGTAAGGAACAACTTCTCCGTTCCGCCTATATGATCGAAGCGCGCGACGATTCGCACGTTACGAATTATCTCGCGCGCCAGATTATCGAATCTGCCGGCAAACTTCCGGCCTCCAAGTAAGGTAGAAGTAGAGCGACGAATAATTTCGCGCAAGGGGACGGAATTGCCGCTCTTTGCCGTGCGCGTTAGACGATGATCGCGAGAGCTTCCCCGGCATTCACAGTTTGCCCTTCGGTGACGAGCAGCCGTTCCACCTTTCCGGATTTCGGCGACCGAATTTCATTCTGCATTTTCATCGCCTCCACCACAAACAAACCCTGTTTTGCGTCCACCGAATCGCCGTTCTCTACGAGAACTCGAATGATTTTGCCCGGCATCGGCGCGGAAACCTGTTGCCGCCCCTCCGCCTCCTCCGCGCCGCCTCGATTGCGTCGCCACTCGCGGGGATCGCGAATCTCTGCGCGCCATTCCCGATCCGCGACCGTAAGCCGCAATGCTCCGCTGTCTAACTCGACGCGGATTTCCAGCGATTCGCCGTCAATCAAAACGGAATAAATTCCCGCTGCAATCTGCACGGTATCAGCTTCGAGTGGCGTTCCATCGATCGTGCAACGCAGGCGCTCGCCCACCTCGGCAAGTTCTACCTGGTGATTTTTTCCATCGAGCGCGATTTCGACTTTCATCCCAAACTCGTCGCGCGCACCACAATCTGATCGTGCGTCATCGCGTCGGCTCCCGATCCACCTGCTCGCGCCGCCCTTCCGTCTTCCAGCGCGAAGGCACGGACACCTCTGGGTTAGTCCCGTCCTCGGTGGATTTGCCTTTGCCGGCATGCCATAGCGCCGCCGCGAACAGCGCTGCCGATTCCGCTCCCTTCGAATCAGCGCCCGCTTCGGCTGTATCGGATTTCAGTCCATCCCGCAAAACGTCATCTAGCCAGCGTGTATAAATATCGGCGTTCTGAAAATCAGCTGTCGCGAGGATCCTGCGGAAGAGCGAAACGTTCGTTTTAATTCCCGTCGCGTAGTATTCCTGAAGCGCGCGCTGCAATCGCGCGATGGCCTGAGCGCGATCGCTTCCCCACGCAATCAGTTTACCGAGCATCGGATCGTAGTCGTTCGGCACCGTCCAGCCTGCATAGACCCCATCATCAAGACGGATTCCCGGCCCGCTCGGTACCCGCCGCTCGCGAATCTTTCCAGGCGATGGAAAAAAATTGTTGTCGGGATCTTCGGCGTAAATCCGGCATTCAATGGCATGCCCGCTCAACGCCACATCCTCCTGCCCAAACGGTAGCCGCTCGCCCGCTGCAATCTGAATTTGCAGCCTCACCAGATCGGTCGCGGTCACCATTTCGGTTACCGGATGCTCCACCTGCAACCGCGTGTTCATCTCCAGAAAATAAAAATTGCGTTCCGCGTCCACCAGAAATTCCACCGTGCCTGCGTTCGTGTAACCGCCAGCGCGCGCCAGTTTGACAGCCGCCTCGCCCATCTGCCTCCGCAAATCCGCCGTCATAATTGGCGAAGGCGCTTCCTCGATCACCTTCTGGTGCCGCCTCTGCACGGAACACTCGCGCTCGCCGAGATAAACAACGTTGCCGTGCTGGTCCGCGAGCACCTGAATCTCGACGTGCCGCGGCTTCAAAAGATATTTTTCAAGATAAAGCCGCCCATCGCCAAAAGCGTTCCGCGCTTCCGACGAGGCATCCCGCCAAGCACCCGCCAGTTCCGATTCCCGCTCCACCGACCGCATTCCCTTGCCGCCTCCACCCGCCACTGCTTTCAGCACCACCGGAAATCCAGTCTTGCGCGCAATCGCAATCAATTCATCCACAGATTCAATCGGGTCCAGCGTTCCGGGCACCGTCGGCACATTCACTTCTCGTGCCACATGCCGCGCCGCCGTCTTCGACCCAAGTTTTTCCATCGCTTCGGCAGTGGGCCCGATGAACATGATTCCCGATTCCGCGCAAGCGCGGGCCAGCGCCGGATTCTCTGCAAGAAAACCATACCCAGGATGAATCGCGTCGCAACCAGCATAACGCGCGGCGCCGATGATCTTGTCAATTACCAGATAGCTTTCGCGCGAAGGCGCCGGGCCAATCGGATATGCTTCATCAGCAAGCCGGACGTGCAGCGAAGCGCGGTCCACATCGCTATACACCGCCACCGACCGCACACCCATATCCCTGCAAGCGCGCGCAATGCGCACTGCGATTTCGCCGCGATTCGCGATCAGAATCTTCCGAAACGTATTTGCCTTTCTGAGTTACTCACAGATATTTCTCCACTCTCTCTCATCCTCAAAACAGTTGATTGGATAACGCTGTAGGCTCATTGCGAAGAATTGTACGGCCATCCAGAAAATCCACCTCGAAATACGGATCGCTTGGTTGGTGGGCCCGCTAGGATTCGAACCTAGGACCAACGGATTATGAGTCCGATGCTCTAACCAGCTGAGCTACGGGCCCGTCTAGCTCACAACATACTACAAGACAAACACTTAATGGACAAAAGTGCCTCCTGCTGAGGAATGTCATCGGTGGCGAAGCCCACTACCTAGGCGTGGGTCTAGCTCATCAGTGCTGCGAGAGCGAATAGCTCAGGGATTTCCAGCGTTTTTCAAAATCCAAACCTTCAGTTCATCGGATATCAAATCATTCGCCTTGGCGTTTGGATGGTCGTCGAGGGGGGTGACCCATAGAGTTTCCTCTGGTCCGTGATCTTTGAGGCCATCAATTAATTCGATTATTGGCACATTCTCGGCGCCCATCACATTTTTGATTTTCTGATGCGCAGCTTTAAATGGGTAACTGTCGCCATTAATCTGGTGAAGTTCGGGAAGTAGGGCTACCAGGAGTTTTGCACCATGGCCTCGAGTCGAATTCGCCAAGCTTACGAGGGCTTTTTCGCAAGCTTGGAACCCAGGACGGCCATCGTCGTAAAGCGACGCGTAGTATGTCTTCCAGTCGGGCCGCACACCTGCGTGTCGCATAAGACCATCGATGCGGTTGGTCGCAAAAGCGATCAGATAGGAGCGATCAATAAGAAAACCCTTCTTCTCGATGGGCACGGGCTCTGGATCGTTGATGAAAAACACTAGTACGACCAGATCCGGATGATATTTCCACCCAATCGTTTCGTAGTACGTTACCTCCTGGACTGTATCGTAGTTTCCCACGCCGGTGTTCATTACCTCCGCACGGTTATACCCCGCGGGTAAACTCGCGTTCAGCTTGCGCTCTAGAAACTTTGCCGCAGTATCTTCCTCTTTCACGCCCCACCCGAACGTCGTCGAATCCCCAAGCATCATCACGCGATAAACGCCCGGCGGCTTCTCGAGCGAGAACTCTCGGTCCCGAAGCCCTTCGGAATTGATCGAAATAGGTACGCCCATAAGAAATGCAGAGCGATTCGGCGCATGAGCAAAACTTAAGTCCGGATTCGCAACAGGGCGCTTCAATTTCACCGCGTATTTCCACATTTCCATCGAAAAGTCCAAGCTGTGCGCAAAAATCACGCGAAGTGCCACTTCCATGGCCGCGCATCCCAACAGAATTGCAAAACCCAGCACAACGATATTCAGAACGGCGCTCGGGCGCCCTGCGGGGGGTCTTTCAGCGGGCATTTGAGGTTTGTCGGCTACCGAAGTGGTGCGAACTGCCTCACTCATTCAATCTCGCTGTCCGGTTTTCATGCGCAAATTTCCGATGTGGCGATTGCATGGTTCCAAAAAACTTTTGCATCGCACCTGCCTCTCGAACACAAAATTAATTCTACCGTGTTTCCACGGCCCGGCCTACTGTTCCTTGGCTTGCTGTGTTTCGCGTGCGCGCCCAGACGTACTAGGTAGTGTAAAGTTGGCCCGCAGGCCGCTATTTTTGACAATATCTTAATGCAAATTCCACTCCGCACCTCGCCGTCAGCCCTCAAGCCAAAATGAATCAGCTTGTTGTGCACGTTTTGTAGTCGGCCCCAAACATGCATTGGTTCTTGTTACTTGGCGCCGGACTCTAGTGTGCGGGAGGGAAAATAAAATAATGGAAACGAAGCATATAAATAGAAATCTCGGCGTAAATAAAGTCATACCTGTATCCGTTATTCTGCTGTGCTGGCTTATCCTGTCTTCAGGATCTGGATTGCGCGCTCAAGAAAGCGTGGACCTACCTTTAAAGCCCGAAGCGACGGCAATCATTGCACAAGATAATTCGGCGTTCAACGAATCTACCAGCCGTACGGATATCGATGCGCCCGTGATTGTTCCGGAACCACTCTCTTTCAGTGACCGCATCAAAATTTACGAGCGTTCTTTCATCCAGCCCGAGTCTCTGATCGGTCCTGCGTTAGGCGCGGGCGTCGGCCAATGGCGAGACACGCCACCAGAGTGGGGACAAGGGGCTGGCGCCTACGGAATACGGTTTGCATCAGGGTTTGGTCGCAGCACAATAAGTCGCACGATTGCATTCGGAGTGGCCGCGGCCGACCGTGAAGACTCCCGTTTCGTCCCCTCCAACGAAACTGGAATCTGGCGGCGAACCCGCCACGCAATCGTGGGAACGCTTGTATCGCGAACTCCCACTGGAGGGTCAATGCCCGCATTTTCACGCTTCACGGGTGCGTACAGCGCTGGTTTTATCGCTAATGCCTGGGAACCTCGGAGTCAGGACGATGCGGCCCACGCGCTTGAACGCGGCTCCACTGCGCTATTGTCAAGTGTGGGCTGGCATATCTTCGAGGAATTTTGGCCGGACATTCGCAACGCGCTTCATCATCAGTAGGGAGCGCCGTCAAAAGGAGGGAATCGATCTTTCTAAGTTCTGCTCGTTAGTATTTAAAAGCTAATCTCGCCATACGAACCGATCATGCCCAAGACACCTAAAAAACTTTGGCTGTCTAATCAATCTGCGAAGCTAAGCGTCATTCGCCTTATCAGGCCGCATTGGAAACAGCTGACTCTTGCCTTCGTCGCCGTGCTGGGAGAAACCTTCAGCGACGTTCTTGAGCCTTGGCCCATCAAAATCGTCATCGACAATATCCTGCAATCAAAAAAGCTACCTGGCTGGCTAGCGGGTTTTGTGGCGGGAGCTTTTGGTCAAAACAAACTAGCGATTTTGAATTTCGCGGTGGCTGCTGTCGCAGGAATCGCAGTGATAGGCGCCATCAGTTCCTACGTCGAAAAGTACCTCACCACTAGCGTCAGCCAGTGGGTCACTCACGACCTTCGACGCACTCTGTATAACCACATTCAGCGTCTCTCTTTGGCCGAATACGATAAAGCGCAAACGGGCGACCTGATTAGTCGCGTGACAAGTGACATCAATGCCGTGCAGGATTTCGTCAACTCCGCCCTGCTTGGCATCGTCGTCAACGTTTTGACGCTGGTCGGCATGGCGGGCGTCATGTTCTACATCAACTGGCGTTTTACGCTCATCGCGCTTTCGATCGCTCCTGCTCTGTTTGCGGTTGTTTACTATCTTACCCGCCGCATCAAGAAGGCCTCCCGTGAAGTGCGCAAGAAAGAAAGCGAACTTGTGTCAATCGTGCAGGAAGTGCTGACATCCGTCCGAGTTGTAAAGGCTTTCGCGCGCGAAGATTTCGAGGTCACAAGATTTGAATCACAAAGTCTGGAGAACGTCGAGACTGCTCTCGAGGCTCGCAGTATTAAGGCCAAGCTTTCGCCGATCGTCGACGTAATGGTGGCGGTTGGAACGTGCCTGGTGCTCGCATACGGCGCACGCCTGGCGTTGAGCGGGCAGATCAGTGCCGGCGTCTTGATCGTTTTCCTTCTATACCTGGGGAAAATGTACAAGCCG
The DNA here is from genome assembly GCA_963720655.1 of uncultured Acidobacteriota bacterium. Lineage (GTDB taxonomy): Bacteria > Acidobacteriota > Terriglobia > Acidiferrales > UBA7541 > Palsa-295. The sequence continues at coordinate 262,539 of CAVRFZ010000005.1, forward strand.
ATGCGTGAACTCTCGAAAAGCACCGACACGGTTTCCAAGGCAATTGTGGGCTATGAACGAATCGAGGAAGTGCTGGAAATCGAAGCGCGAGTGCGCGATTTGCCGCGGGCGCGAAAGGCGCCGCGGTTCAAAGGAAAGATTGAATTTGACCGCGTCAATTTTGCTTACGACGGTAAAACTCCGGTTCTAAAAAATGTAAGCTTCGAGATCGAGCCCGGTCAGGTCGCGGCGATCGTTGGACCATCCGGAACTGGAAAAACTACGATCATTAGTCTCGTTCCGCGATTATATGATCCTCAGTCGGGTGCGATTAAAATTGATGGCGCAGATATTCGGGGCTACAAACTGAAATCCGTCCGAGAACAGATAAGCTTCGTCTTACAAGAAACGCTGCTATTCCACACCACCATCTGGGAAAACATTGCATACGGCAGGCCGGATGCCACACGCCAGCAAATCATACGTGCCGCGAAACATGCGAATGCGCATGATTTTATCGAGCAACTGCCTGAGGGCTACAGCACGATGGTCGGCGAACGCGGCGTTACGCTCTCTGGTGGACAGCGTCAGCGCATAGCAATTGCCCGGGCAATCATTCGCGACACACCGATTCTGGTTCTGGACGAGCCCACTACCGGCCTTGATTCTTCTTCGGAACAAGCCGTCATCGAAGCATTGGCGCGATTGATGGAAGGGAAAACTTGCATCGTCGTCGCTCACCATCTGAGCACGATTCGGCGCGCCGATGTCATCTTTGTAGTTAAAGAGTCCGAGTTGGTAGAAAAGGGCACCCACGACGAACTGCTGGCCGAAGGAGGGCTATACGCGGAGCTCTACAGAATTCAGACCTCCGAGGGTGAGGCGAAGCTTACCGAGCAGAGTGCCTCAAAATGAGATTGTTCTTCCAGGTCGAGAAAGGAGTACACAGTGAAGCAATTTGACCGCGTCCTGAATGCAGTTCTCGCGTTGTTTCTCTTGATGATTCCTATCCAGGCGACGGCGCAGAAGGATGCCAAGCAAAAACAGAGGGAGAAAGCATCTCAGCTTCCAGCCGTGATTTGGCGCGATCCGGGCGACATTTCAACTTTCGATCTTATAGACGGCGCAGGCGGGCGCGAACATGCTCCCGACCCGAACGGAACGTATACTTTTGAAAAAGAGATCATGCAAGGAACAAGCCCCAAATTCGATGTGAAGGACGCACAAGGCGTCAAATGGCGCGCGAAGCTGGGCGAGGAAGTTCAGGCCGAAACTGCAGCGACTCGACTTCTGTGGGCCGCTGGCTACTTCGTTGACGAGGATTATTACCTGCCGCAGATCAAAGTAGAGGGACTTCCGAAACTTCATCGCGGCCGAGAGTTCGTAACCGACGATGGAATCGTTCGTCGTGTCCGGCTGGAGCGCAAAGAAAAACAGATCAGGAAAATCGGCAATTGGGACTGGTTCAAAAACCCTTTTGTCGGCACCAAAGAATTAAACGGGCTTCGCGTGATGATGGCGTTAGTCAATAACTGGGACCTGAAAGATATAAATAATTCGATCTATGCAGTTGGCGGAGAGCGCCGCTATCTGGTGAGTGACGTGGGTGCAACCTTCGGTAAGACGGGGAACAGCCTGGGTCGTTCGAAAAGTGACTTAAAGGAATATGAGGACTCCAAATTCATCGAGAGGGACACGACCGATGAGGTCGATTTCACCCTGCACAGCCGTCCGTTTGTGCTGACGGCAGTGAATCTTCCCAATTACGAAAAGCGCACCAAAATGGAAAATGTGACCAAACATATTCCTTCCGCAGATGCGAAATGGTTGGGCCAGTTGCTTGGAAAGCTCTCGAACGAACAAATCCGCGACTGCTTCCGCGCTGCAGGCTACTCTCCCGATGAAATTGAAGGGTACTCGGCGGAAGTGGAGAAACGAATCGGAGCATTGAATGCTTTGTAGTGCCTCACGGCGCGGACAGTCGCATAATCCATCCGCGCTTGTTTCGTCACACTCGGTCAAAAATCAGAGACTATTGCGAAAGGTGGAAACCTCAAGGTGAAAGTGATCGTCCAGCCCGATGACGGACCGTCATCTCTCCTTTCGGCTCTAAAGAATGCGAAGCAGAGCGTGGAGCTTGCTATATTTCGTTTTGACCGAAGCGACATCGAAACGGCGTTAAGAACGGCGGTCTCGAAAGGGATCAGAGTCACAGCCCTTATCGCCGATGTGAATCGCGGCGGCGAAAAGAATTTGCGTCAGCTCGAGATGAGATTTCTGCAAGCTGGTATCACAGTCGCACGCAGTGCGCATGACCTGGTTCGCTACCACGATAAGTTTATTATCATCGATCGCCGCATTTTATTCCTGCTTTCATTCAACTTTACGCACCTGGATATCGATCACAGCCGTGGGTTCGGAATCGTCACAAGAAACGGGGCTCTCGTCCAAGAGGCCGTTAGACTTTTTGAAGCCGACTGCGCAAGACGGCCCTACTCGGCTTCCTCCGATACATTCGTCGTCAGCCCGACGAACTCCAGGAAAGTGCTGCGAATGTTCCTTGAGCAGGCGAAAAAACAATTGCTGATCTATGATCCGCAGATTTCGGATAAGGAAATGATCGGCGTCTTGCAAGCGAGAGCCAAGGCGGGCGTTGAAATACGTGTGATCGGAAAGATTAGGAGTCGGGCTGGCCTGTCGCTGCGCAAGTTGACCCAAATGCGTCTCCATACAAGAACGATTATCCGAGATGGTAAACAAGCATTCGTAGGAAGCCAAAGTTTGCGTCCCGCAGAATTGGATTCCCGTCGAGAACTCGGACTCATTATTCGCGAACCGAAGGCTGTCAAAAAACTGCTCACCACGTTCGAGTCCGACTGGGGTGCGAATGACCGCGCGGAGGCGCAGTCCGCACAAACCGAAAATCTAACGGCAGATCAAGAAGAGAAAGCGGAGAAGGCGGTCGCAGTTCTCGTTCACGAGCTGCGTCCGCTCGCCCGCACTGTGAAAAAGGCTGTCAAGAAGGTCGTGGCGAATGCGGGCGAAGAAGTGATCCACGATAAAATCCTCAAAGCGACCGTAAAGAAAGTCGTGAAGAAGGCCGTGAAACAAGCTGTCAAGGAAGCGGTGCAAAGTTCCCAGAGAAGATAGTAAAGACGATGAGATTTTCGTCGAGCCTTGATAGAAGGTGGCGTGTGAAGAAGCGGCTATTCCCGATTCTGATTCTTATAAGCGCTTCGCTTCCACTCGTGCGCGCCCGCCAGTTTAACTTTCCACTGAAGTCCGATTCGGTCCGCTTCGCTGCCATCGGCGATATGGGAACCGGCGAGAAGCCGCAGTATCAGGTAGCCCAACAAATGATCGACGTCCGGCGGACCTTTCCATTCGATTTCGTGATCACGCTCGGGGACAACATCTACGGAGGGAGCAGCTCCAAAGACTTTGAAAAGAAGTTCGAGGATCCGTACAAGCCCTTGCTGGATGCCGGCGTCAAATTTTACGCGTCACTGGGAAACCACGACAATCCGGACGAGCGCCTATACACATTTTTCAATATGAACGGATCCAGTTACTACACTTTCAAGAAAGGGAATGTCCGCTTCTTTGCTCTCGACAGCAATCACATGGATGGCAGTCAAATCGCCTGGCTGGAACAGCAATTGCAAAATGCTGGAAACAAAGATTGGAAGATCTGCTTTTTCCATCACCCTCTCTATTCGACAGGCAAGACTCACGGTTCTGACGTTGAATTACGCTCGCTTCTTGAGCCGATATTCATTAGATATGGCGTTGACGCCGTATTTGCGGGTCACGACCACGTCTACGAGCGTATCCATCCGCAAGGAGGCATCTACTATTTCACGGAAGGTTCATCGGGTGAACTGCGCGCGGGTGATTTGAAAAGAACGGCCATCGAGGACAGTGGATTCGACGCCGATCGCACGTTCATGTTGATTGAAATCGCCGGTAACGAACTTTACTTTGAGACCCTATCTCGTGTCGGCAACGTGATCGATTCCGGAACTCTTCCGCGAGCGGTGCGGCCTTCCGCATCGAAAACAGATTGAATTTATCCTCCAGACAGTATTCAGTGCCAACTTTATGCCGTCTGGCAACAGCCAGGATCGGATAAGACCGAGAGAATTTCCCTGAAACCAAAGAAATAGGGTTGCGTCGAAACCTCGAGCATGCATATATTTGAATCTGAGCGGCGGGCATGACTGGGCACGTAGGAGCGCTCTTTTAAGTACGCCGATTTATGTGACCGAGCTGCTTCGACGTGCATCCAACGGTCGAAGCAGAAGTCGGACATCCTAGCTCAGTCCTCGGGGTTTGGATGGTGCTAATTCGTAGATTCGAAGGTTTTGACGGGACACTCCGTCCAGCACTCCGCACCAGCCTGCCCTCCGAAAAACCCTGGCACCGTGCAATCCGGCTTCCACACGCCACTACCAACACGACAACATTCCGTTTTACAACAGCCATTAAAATCTTAGCGTAGCGGAGGACTCATGGCGACGAACCTCGTCCAGATTGGTAATGATGCTGAGGTGGAGATTAAGAAGCGCTTGGAGGCGGAACGCGCGCGCCTACGAAAAGTTGCAGGCCTTGACGCGCCGGAGCATTTCCACCGCCCGGTTGAACGCGCCTTCACTGCCGAACAGCGCAACCATGTGACGATTTTGTTTGGCGGCTTCACCTGGAAGCACGAAGACCTGATCCGTGCCGTCTTCCAAGGATGCGGTTACCGCTGCGAAAAGCTTCCGGTTCCGGACGTCCCTGCTTTTCAAACCGGCAAGGAGTTCGGCAACAACGGCCAATGTAACCCCACCTATTTTACGGTTGGCAATCTCGTGCAGTACCTGCAATTCCTGGAAAAAGAAGGCCTCTCGCGCCAGCAGATTCTGGACAACTACGTCTTCTTCACCGCCGGGTCATGCGGCCCGTGCCGCTTCGGTATGTATGAGGCGGAATATCGCTTTGCACTCAAGAATGCGGGCTTCGACGGCTTTCGAGTCCTGTTGTTCAAGGACAGCGATGGAATTAAAGCTGAGTCCGGAGAGCCGGGGCTGAAATTTACGATCGATTTCGGCTTCGGTATGTTGAACGCCATGCACTTAGGCGACGTAATCAACGACATCATCTACCAAATCCGGCCCTTCGAGGTGACGAAGGGTGAGAGCGATAGGATTTTCCGTGAGGCTGTGGATGGATTGTGCGAGGACCTAAGGAATCGCAAATCGTTCGAAATCGAACAGGCGGCTCCCGATTGGGCAAAACCGAAATTCAAGAGCAACAAGATCCTGCGCAACACGGCCAACGTGTTTGGGAAATGGCACGAGAACATGTGGGGCAAGGATTACCTGGGCGCGCTGCAAGCTGCCCGTGAAAAGCTCAATTCAATTGAGGTGGACCGTACCAAAGTGAAGCCCGTGGTGAAAATCACCGGCGAGTTTTGGGCCCAGCTCACGGAAGGTGACGGCAACTTCCACATGTTCGAATTCCTCGAGCGCGAAGGCGCGCAGGTCTTGGTTGAGCCAATCGCCACCTGGGTCGCCTACCTTATGTACCAAGCCAAAGCTCACGCGATTGCCAAATGGCCGGTCAATCGCCCGCACCGGAATCCGAAGTGGTACGAAGCCAAGAAGCAGTTCTTCAACTACATCGGTTTGCACAAGAAGCTCTGGGGCATTGGCGCCGGCCAGCGCATGTGGAATTTCTTCTATCATCGCACCATCAGGCAAATGGGCGGGATCACCCACCACCTCGTGCCCCAGAACGAACTCGCTGATCTCGCGAATCCTTTCTATAACCAGTTCGCAAGAGGCGGTGAAGGGCACCTCGAGGTGGGAAAGAACGTTTATTACACCATCCACAAGCTGTGCCATATGGTGCTGGCGCTGAAGCCTTTCGGCTGCATGCCTTCGTCGCAGTCCGATGGCGTGCAATCCGCCGTGATCAACAAATTTAAGGACATGATCTTCCTGCCTATCGAGACTTCGGGTGAAGGCGAAGTGAACGCGCACAGTCGCGTGCAGATGGCGCTCGGAGAAGCCAAGGTGAAAGCCAAGGCGGAGTTCGAGCAGTGTCTGAAATCGACGGGCAAGAGTCTGCAGGAGATCCAGACTTACATTGAAGACCATCCCGAGCTGAAGCGGCCCTTCTATCACGTGCCGCACCGCGAAGGGGTTGCTGGGACCGCGGCGCAATTCATCCTGCACGTCAGCGATCGAATCGATCGCGATGCGCGGTTCTCGAAGAGGGCAAGAGTTTCAGGGGTCGCGATGCCAGCGGCGTCCTGCAACTGAGAAACTTTACCAGAGAAATTCGTGCCGCCCAGCGGACAAGGATCTGTGGGCGTCAAATATAACGCCGGCTCTAACGTAGAAACTAAGAGGACGCGATGCACGACCACAACACTTCGCAATTAGTTCAGATTGCCCCGCTCCGGCCGCAAGTGCAGCGAATCACTCACGCACAGAAACCGCACGACCATGTCACTAAGTTTCTGGTTGGACTCGACATTGGGTCGACCACGGTCAAGGCAGTGATCGTTGATGCGGCCACTGACCAGGTCCTTTGGCAAGACTATCAACGCCACGAAACGAAGCAGCCCGAAAAGAGTCTCGAGTTCCTGAAACGAATGGAAGCAGAGGTGGGGATCAATCGGCATAACACACGCATGTTTGTGACAGGCTCTGGGGGCGGCGGAATCGCAGAGCAAGTCGGTGCGAAATTCGTCCAAGAAGTCACAGCGGTTTCGCTTGCGGTTGAAAAGCTCCATCCCGAAGTCTATTCCGTCATCGAACTCGGAGGCCAGGACGCAAAGATCATCGTCTTCAAAGATGACGACGAGACCGGGCGCAAGAAGAAAATTCCCTCGATGAACGACAAGTGCGCCGGTGGAACCGGCGCGGTGATCGATAAAATCAATGCCAAGCTAAAAATACCCGCGGTCCAATTGGGCGAACTGAAGTACCAGGGAATCAAGCTGCATAAAGTGGCCGGGAAGTGTGGCGTTTTCGCGGAAACCGACATTAATGGCTTGCAGAAAGTAGGGACGCCGCCCGATGAGTTGATGGCTTCTTTGTTTGAAGCTATCGTGCTTCAAAACCTCAGCGTGCTAACGCGAGGCCACACCTTGCGCCCGCATGTGCTCCTCCTCGGAGGTCCCAACAGCTTCATTCGCGGCATGCGCGAAGCATGGCAGGCCAACATTCCCCGCATGTGGCAGGAGCGCAAAGTAGCGATTCCGGACGGTGCGAAGCCGGAGGATCTGATCAAAGTTCCCCAGAATGCTCAATACTTCGCCGCACTGGGTGCCGTCGAGTTTGGCCGCAGCGAGGACGACTGCATTGGCTGCTACCAAGGTTACGACAAACTGATCCGATATATCGAATTCGGCCGCCAGGAAGAAAAGGCCAAGGCCGGAGGCAAGGCGTTAGTCGAAGATCCTGCCGAGCTCGATGTCTTCCGTGAATCGTATCGGCCCAAGAAGTTCACGCCGGCGACCTTTCAGAAAGGCACCACTGTCGGTGGCTTTATTGGAATCGACGGCGGATCCACCTCGACCAAAGCAGTTCTCCTCGACGAGAAAGGCGACATACTCTGCAAGTCCTATCAACTCTCGAACGGGAATCCGATTCAGGACACGATCGAGATGTTCGAGAATCTGCGCGGCCAGGTCGAGAAGCAGAACGCCAAACTGGAAGTCTTAGGCGTAGCAACGACAGGTTATGCCAAAGACATACTGAAAGATGTTCTCCAGGCAGATGTCGCTCTGGTCGAGACAGTCGCACACACGGAATCCGCGCTTAAGTTTTACGACGATCCGCACGTGATCGTGGACGTGGGCGGCCAGGACATCAAAATCATTATTTTGCACAACGGCCGCGTGAAAGATTTCAAGCTGAATACGCAGTGTTCCGCCGGAAATGGATATTTTCTTCAATCCACGGCGGAAGGTTTCGGGCTTAATGTAAACCAATTCGCCGACCTCGCTTTCTCGGCGCAGGCTATGCCCGTATTTGGTTATGGCTGCGCGGTCTTCATGCAGTCGGATATTGTGAATTTCCAGCGCCAGGGCTGGCAGGCGGAGGAAATTCTTGCCGGTCTCGCTGCCGTGCTGCCGAAGAACGTCTTCCTCTACGTTGCGAGCATTCCCAATCTTGCAGCGCTAGGCACCCGTTTCGTGCTGCAGGGCGGTACGCAGAATAATCTCGCGGTCGTGAAAGCTGAAGTGGATTTCATTCGCAATAGTTTTCGCGCGGCCGGCAAAAAACCTGAAATCATTGTGCACGAGCACTGCGGAGAATCAGGGGCCATCGGGGCGGCTCAGGAATCACTGCGAGTATGGCGCAACGGCCAGCAGAGCACGTTTATTGGCCTCGACGCCGTCCGCAAGATTGAGTACCGCACCACCCGTAATGAAGCGACGCGCTGCTACTTCTGCAAGAACAACTGCCTGCGGACTTTCATCGATGTGCGGACTGAACCGGTGAAGAATCTTGTGCCGCTCGAGAAAGTCACCAAGGTTCCACTCATGGTTGGCGAGCAGAGGTTGATTATCGCTACCTGCGAAAAAGGAACTGTGGAAGATTTGAACGATATGAAGGACATCAAGGCCGGACTCGACCAAATTCGAGACAAACATCCGAATTTTGTCGACTTCGCCTCGAAAGAGGTCTTCCGCCCGACGAATGTGAAGAGCGTTGCTGATCCGATTCCCGCTCGCGCGTGGACGAAGGCCGCCAAAGAGCGCGTAACCCTGATGCAAAATCGCAGCAAAGTGCGCATCGGTATCCCGCGCGTGTTGAATATCTACACGTACGCGCCTCTATTCAACGGCTATTTTGAAAGCCTTGGCGTGCAGCCGGAGAATATTATTTATTCCGATTACACCAGCTCGGAGCTTTACCGCGCGGGCGCAAGTCGCGGCGCGATTGATCCTTGCTTCCCCGCGAAGATTGGAATCTCGCACGTTTACAATTTGATTCAGGAAAAGCATCACAAGAAGCCGCTCGACGTAATCTTCTTCCCGATGTACGACGTGCTGCATTCGCCCCTGGTTAAAATCGTCGGCGCGAACGCGTGTCCGACTGTGACTGCAACTCCGGAAACCGTTAAGGCCGCGTTTACCAAGGAAAATGACGTCTTCGCCGAATACAATCTGAAATATATCGATCCGGTCCTTAACTTTGCCGATCGCAAGCTTTTCGCCTACCAGATGCTGCAAGCCTGGCAGCCAGTTCTAGGACTTTCTCCTGAGGAGAACGACCGCGCCGTGGAATCCGGATTCGCGGCTCTTAAGGATTACGAGTCCAATATTCGCAAGCGCGCGCGCCAGGTGCTCGATCAGCTCGAACGCGAAGATCGCATCGGTATCGTGATGCTGGGTCGCCCCTATCACCACGATCCGGGACTCAACCATGAGATCCTCGACGAATTCCAGAAGCTCGGTTACCCCATCTTTTCGCAAAACACGCTTCCGCTGGACGAGGACCTACTCGAGAGACTTTTCGGTGAAGAGGTAAGAGCCGGCGTTATCACCAGCCCGCTCGATATCACCGACGCGTGGAAGAACTCCTACTCCTGCAGCACCAATCACAAAGTGTGGGCCGCCAAGTTTGCAGCGCGGCATCCCAATCTTGTGGCTCTCGAAATTTCGAGTTTCAAGTGCGGACATGACGCGCCCATCTACGGCGTCGTCGAAGGCATTGTCGAGCAGTCCGGCACGCCTTACTTCTGCTTTAAGGATCTCGACGAGAACAAGCCGTCTGGCTCCATTAAGATTCGTGTGGAGACCATCGATTATTTCCTACGCCGGTACCGCGAAGAAGTGATCCGCAAGCGTAAGGCATCGCAAGACATTGAGGCCGAGCTCGCCGCGCTTGAGGCCCAGTTGCGGCGAGAAATGGCAGAGACTGCAGCGCCAGAATTGGTGCAGCTACAGCTTGCAGGCAACGATTCTGGTCCGATGGCGCACGGAATGGCGGCGGATTGATCTAACGAAGTTCCGTGAAGCGCGGCAGTGCCGATAGATCCAAACTCTACCTTGGCGGTGGTCGAAGTGACCCCGGCGAACCTGTTTTGAATTCCCAGATTCAAAGAAAGGCGGCAACTTAACTGAAAGGAGAGATACACCACGATGGCTTCCGCACCCAAATTCCGCATCGACGTCGACATTCACAATTTGCTCATGAACTCAGCTCCAGGACCCGTCGCGGTTCCCAGTCCGAAGGGGCTGAAGCTGCCCGAGCCGGTATTTCCTCGCTTTCCTGAAAAGCTTTCGGATCCGGGCCCTGCCGTTATTCCTGAGAAGCGTGGTTGGTCGATCCCGCAGACCTATCGCATCATGCGCGGCTGGCTCTTTCCCTACATTCGCTCTCGCGTCCTGCCGGGCGATTTCCATCCCATCACGGCGTATCTCTTCGTCGAATACAAATGCAATCTCGACTGCTGGTATTGCTGGGCTTACGACAACAAGATCAAAGGTATGACCGAAGACGTTGCCCGCCGTTCGATTGACTGGCTGTACGACCACGGATGCCGAGTGCTAGCCCTTATGGGCGGCGAGCCCCTGTTACGACCCGACTTTGCACATAAGGTCATCTATTACGCGGCAAAGAAAGGCTTCTGGATTTACGTCGGCACCAATGGCCGTTTGCTGCGGCCCGACGTCGCCGATCGTTTGGGAGATGCTGGAGTTGGTATTTTCAACTTTGCGCTGGACGCTTGGGACGAAAAGCCCAGCTTGCCCAAAGCCGTGGTCCCTTCACGCAAGCACATCGAATATCTGATGAAGAAGCAGTATGTGTATGGCTATATGGTTTTCTTTAACATCAACATTTGCCGAAATAATACCCAAGACGTCCGGCAGATCACCGAATATGCGCGCGAAAACCACATAGCCACTGATTACCACATCAATGAAACTCCGATGCTGGAGCAGGACGAACATTTCAGGCATCTCAGCGACAATCCCACCTACATCCGACCCGAAGACTGGCCGGAGATTGATTCCCTGGTGGACTGGCTAATCGAAAAAAATAAAGCCGGATACCAGATGGTGAATTCCGTGCAGCGCCTGCAGGAGATCAAGGCGTTCATACGCATGGCGAGTGGCAGCGATCTGAAGCACCTCGGCTGGAATGGCGACGGAACGGGAACCAACGGTGATATCGCGAAACGAATCGCTGGAATGCCCGGTTTTGTGCAGGACGATAATGGCGAGCTGCATTTTGCTGAGTGGAATTGCCGAGCCGGCCAGAACAACGTAATCATCCGCACGGACGGCACGGTAACCCCATGCTTCCCCATGTATGCGTCAACCTTCGACTGGGGAAACATCGATGGTCACAAATTTGAAGCAAATCAATTGGCCGGCATGAAAAAGACGTGTCAGCAACATTGTTTCTCTACTCTCAATCACAACCTCGCTTATTGTTACAACGATGCGCGGGTGATCAAATTCGTCTGGACCAACCTGGTGAAAAACCGCATGCAAGGCGGAGCCCGAACCTTCGAGGATTAACGCGGACGCGGTTGATCTTGGACTCTCTAGCGACAAGTTCAAGCGCCAGCTTGCCGCGAACTTTTCCGGAGTGATCGCAGCCATCACTTTTAGCCACCGACCCTGAATACTGCTTCAACTCTCCCCCACATATACGCTACTCTCGGATTTTGTTATCCGGAGAATTCGCGAAGTGCGCAAGTCTATTGGCAAGCCGTTCAACTCAACCGGAAATGCGCACGTTGCCCAGCCAAAGCGCTACAGTGGTGTGCAGAAGCTAGAATACTTTGCAATTAGCGCCTTTCTGCTCTTTCACATTCTCGCCATATCCTGCTGGGCTTTGCCGCTCAACGACCCACTGATCTCCTCCTTCAGGAACCTGGTGCGGCCGTACTTCATATGGTCAGGACTATTTCAATCCTGGGACATGTTTTCTCCCGACCCGAAAAGGGTCAACAGCTACCTCGAAGCGATCGTTATCTATAAAGACGGGTCAAGCACACTCTGGAGCTTCCCAAGAATGGAAGTCCTCAGCGCCAATGAACGGTACGCGAAGGAACGCTATCGTAAATTCGAGGAAAATCTGCAGAACGATCAATATTCCGGTTTGTGGCCCGACGCCGCTCGCTACATCGCCCGCCTGAACAACCAAAAAACAAGTCCGCCCAAAACGATCATGCTGGTTGTCAGGTGGTCGGAAATCATCCCTCACACGGATGACAAATACGATCGCGGGCCCTGGAACTCAAACATCTTCTTCACTTACGATGTGCAGCCTGAGGATTTGAAGTGAGGCTGGGGTCTCTGCTTGACGCCTGGAATGCTTTCTTCTTTGTGCCAAAGTCACCTCTGCCGATCGCCTTGTTTCGCATCCTGTATGGCTTGCTGGTTATCGTCACCCTGCTTCTACTCCGGCCTGACTGGCTCACGTGGTTTGGCACTCATGCGTGGGTGAGTCTCTCGACGATGCACACACTTGAGCCCGGCCCGCGACTTAACCTGTTCACGATCATTCCGCAAAACGATATCTGGATTGAAGCGCTGTTCTGGATATTTCTGGCCTCGGCTTCGCTTCTCACTGTGGGTCTGTTCACCCGTTTCAATAGCGTGCTCGTATATCTCTGCCTCACCTCGATCCAACAACGAAACCTCTACATCACTAGCGGCGGTGACACATTCTTAAGACTGGCCGGGTTCTTTTTGATATTCGCTCCAGCGGGAGCGGCTCTTTCCGTAGATCGGCTGATCCGAATCAGGCGCGGAAAGGAAGGCACTAGCGTATTGCCTCGCCCGCCATGGGCCCAGCGCATGATTCAGTTCGAACTAGCGCTACTTTATTTCAGTTCGTTCTGCTGGAAAGTGCAGGGAGCTCCTTGGATTCAGGGCACCGCGCTCTACTATGTGTATCATCTTGACGAATTTCATCGATTTCCCGTTCCTTCGCTATTTCTCCGCCCGACAATCCTTAAGTTGGGAAGCTGGATGGCGCTCGCGCTGGAATTCTCCCTGGGCACTTTAATTTGGATCAAGGAATTTCGTTACATCCTTTTGTCCCTCGGGGTGCTATTCCATCTATGGCTTGAATACTCGCTAAATATTCCTATGTTCGAATGGGATGTGCTCGCGGCATATGTTTTATTCATCGAGCCTGAGGATTTGACTCGTGCCTGGAGGTGGGTACGTGGCCGCGTCGCCGTGAAGGCTCTTCAACGCGTGTGACACTCAAGTTCGTCGGGCTGCTGCAAAATAGCTTGAGCAGACTAGAACATCTTTCCGCAACATGTTGCTCGGCTCCTCACGGAATCGTTACCCACACGGCGGATGCAAACGGGCTCGACTCTTCCCCGCTGTCTTTCTGCGCCGTCACTCCTATCAAGTGCTTTCCTGGTTCGAACAGAAGTGGCTGGCTCTCTCCTGAAATGCCCTTCACTGCGCCGCTCGCATCAGCAGGAACCGGAATCGTGAATAGCTTATATGGCTTCCCCCCTGAAATATCGTAAACAACAAATTTCGCGATGCATTTCTTGGTCACTTCTTGTGAGCATGCGGGCATGACCGTAAAGTTATAGTCGAACGTCACGGCAATCGTGTGTTTCGGCGACTGCGTCTGCGCGAGGCAACGTCCCACCAGAATAACGCTGCCAACAACCGCAAGAACGAGAACCCGCGACCCCACTTTCGAGAGGATCATATCTCCCTCATTCTACATGGAGTCGTTTCCTCAACCGCATCATACGTCTGGGGTTAGGCCTAGGTGCCGCGGTTCGATAACTCAGTAGGGGCCTCCCGCGTGAATCGGTGCTTGTCCGCGTTCCAATCTCCTGGCAATAGCCGACAAGGAAAAACCCTTTCTAGTCGCTTCGTGCATTGTTTCATAATTGGGTGAGGCTCTCTGCGAGCATTCTGAAGGAGAAAACTCTGTGAGAATGATCACCGGTTCCGCAATCTGTGCAATCCTTGCTATTATCTCCATCTCTGCTTCGCACACCCAGAACACCCAAAATAAACTCTCGCCGGCAACGGCTCGCGCATCAGATATCGCGCGCGGGAAATATCTAGTCGAAGAGGTCGCGAAGTGTTCAGAATGCCATACCCCGCGCGACGCCCAAAATCAGCTCGATCCCGATCGCTGGTTACAGGGCGCACCCAACTGGATCACGTCGGTCAAGCCTGCTCCGAACTGGGCGGATCGCGCTCCAACACTCGCCGGTTTTCCAGGATATTCAGACAGAGACGGCTTCGACATACTCGAAAAGGGGATCGGTGCGAACGGCGAGGCGATTCGCCCCCCGATGCACATCTACCACCTGAAACACGAAGATGCCGTCGCGATTATTGCCTATCTTCGTTCCCTCCCCACCGGCCCGGGGTAAGCCGATCTCGACTCATCGAGCGTTCTGCGTCTCATATGTAACGCGTATTGAAACGGAGTACGTCTAAGGAAGAGCGCGTTTTAAGGCGGCAAATGGCTGAAGGCGAAATGGCTGTAAGTAACAAGGATACATAGGTGGTGAATGAGCATTGCGCGAAATAGTCCGGCGGTTTGGATTTTCTGGTGCGCCGCGTGCGTCGCCCTAGTGGCGTCTCTCGCCACATCCGCATTCCCGTGCGCAACTTTCCAAGCGGCCCAGGCGCCCGTGGCGAAACAAGTAGGCGTAGTGAAAAGCATCACCGGAAACGCGCTGACGCTAACTACGGATTCGGGTGCGGACGTTGCGGTGCAAATCGCGAGCAATGCGAAGATGGTTCGCGTGGCGCCAGGCCAAACGGACTTGAAGAGCGCCACGCCAATTCAACTCTCGGATCTTCACGCCGGTGACCGCATCCTGGTCCGCGGGCAACCGTCAAGCGACGGGAAATCGTTCGTCGCGGCTGGCGTAATTGCGATGAGCCGGTCCGACGTGGAGGCAAAGCATCAAAGCGAACGCGAAGACTGGCAAAAGCGCGGCATTGGCGGCCTCGTGAGCTCTGTCGATGCCAGTACAGGCACAATCACGATCTCCGTGACGACTGCGAGTGGAAAGAAAACGATCGCCATTCACACCACCAGCGCCACAATCCTGCGCCGTTACGCACCGGATTCTATTTCATTTGACGAAGCCAGAGCGGCGCCACTCGACCAGATCAAACCCGGCGACCAGCTTCGCGCCCGCGGCACGCGCAGCGCGGACGGAAACGATTTCACGGCCGAGGAAGTCGTCTCGGGAAGTTTTCGCAATATTGCTGGAACCATTTCCTCGATCGACTCCAATGCAAATACGATGAGCGTGATGGATCTGATTACAAAAAAGCCGTTTGTTGTGAAAGTTACAAACCAGTCCCAATTGCGCCGCTTGCCTCCGGAAATCGCTCAACGGATCGCATTTCGGTTGAAGGGCGCGGGAGCTGGAGGAGCGCAGGACGCTGCGCACCCGTCTTCACAGCCCGCAGGCACGAATGTCGGCCCCCAGCATCCTGAGGGAGCTGCCGCAGGCCGTTCCGCCGGCCAGGCCGATTTCCAGCAGATTGTGAACCGCATGCCCGCGGCCACTCTCGCCGATTTCAAAAAGGACGAAGCAGTGATGATCGTCGCCACAGAGGGAACAACTTCCGGTCAAGCCACTGCCATCACCGTGCTTGGCGGCGTCGAACCGATTCTCGCCGCCGCACCGGCCCGGGCCCAAGCTATGACTCTCTCGCCGTGGAGCTTGGGCGGCGCTCCCGCAGTGGCCGGTGACGCTCCGTAAAACTCATGCGCCGGAGCCACACCCAACTTCAACTCAGGGGCACAATGAAATTCCGCTACCAGGCACACTTTGTTTCACTCGCAATTATCGTCCTCTTACTTTTCGGCATCGGCGCGCGCACTGCTACTGCCCAGACTACCGGCCTCGGCGCGCTGCACGGACAGCTGCTCGATCCGTCAGGCGGCGCTGTTGTGGGAGCTTCAGTCGTGTTGACGACCCCCGCCGGTGACACTCTCGTCGCCACGACCGATCAGCAAGGCGTCTTCGACCGTAAAGGCCTCGCCCCGGGCAAGTATTCGGTTCAAATCATCGCGAAAGGTTTTGCGATTTTTAAGAACGACGATGTGGAAATCGCCGCCGATAGAGTTCAGCAGCTCAAGGCCACCCTGGAGATAGAGCAGCAGCAGGAAAAAGTAGTCGTATCTGATGAAGCTCCCACCGTAGACGTGAATCCCGCCAACAACGCAGGCGCGATCATCATCTCAGGTAAGGAACTTGAGGCGCTCCCCGACGATCCCGACGAATTACAAAGCGACCTAACCGCTCTCGCCGGTCCCTCCGCGGGTCCAAATGGTGGCCAGTTCTACATTGACGGCTTTACGGCCGGTCAGCTACCGCCCAAATCGGCCATCCGCGAAATCCGCATCAATCAAAATCCGTTTTCCGCCCAATACGACAAAGTCGGGTACGGCCGTATCGAGATTTTCACCAAGCCCGGCACCGACAAATGGCACGGGCAAATTTCGGTGAACGGCAACGATTCCGCCTTCAACTCTAAGAATCCCTTTTTTCATCAGGACAGCTCGGCAACCCCGTATCCGCCCTATTACTCGGTGCAGTACAGCGGCAACATCGGCGGCCCGCTAAGCAAGAAAGCATCGTTCTTTTTCACCACCGACATTCGCGATATCAACGATCTCTCTATCGTCAACGCCCAAATTGTGGACACCACTTCGCCCGGTTTCCCCATTGTTCCATTTTCCGATGCGGTTCCAACACCGCGCAGGCGCTACAACCTCGGCCCACGCCTCGACTACCAACTCACTCCCACGAATACCCTTTCAGTCCGCTATCAATACTTTCGCGACGATTTCAAGAACGACGGAATCGGCGGATTCAGCCTTCCTATACAGGGTTTTAACGTCCTTTCAACTGAACAAACCCTGCAGGTAAGCGATACCCAGACGCTCGGCCCAAACGTCGTGAACGAAACGCGCTTTCAATTTCTTCACCAGATCAGCAGCCAGAACCCGCTCAACACTGGAGTGACGCTTGACGTGCAGGGCGCGTTTGCGGGCGGCGGCAGCAATGCCGGCACGATTCTCGATACTTCGAATCGTTACGAGTTCCAGAACTACACTTCGATTTCACACGGCACTCACTTCATTAAATTCGGCATGCGCCTGCGCGGCGTCACCGATTCGAATTTCTCGACAACCGGCTTCAATGGCGAGTACATCTTCCCTTCCATTCAGGCTTATCAAGCCTCACTAGCCACTGGCGCGCAAAACGCCTCTCAATTCCTGCTCACCGCCGGGCCCACAGCTGGGATGCCCGGAAATCCGAATGCGAGCGTAGGACAAGTAGACGTGGGCCTCTACGCAGAAGACGATTGGCGAATTCGTCCGAACATCACGTTGAGCTACGGCTTGCGCTTCGAATCACAAAACGAAATCAGCAATCATGCCAACTGGGCGCCTCGTCTAGGCTTCGCATGGGGACTCGGCGGTGGAGGTAAGGCTGCGCCGAAAACAGTTCTGCGCGCCGGCTTTGGAATCTTTTACGACCGCTTCAACTCCTCCTACGTTCTGCAAGAAGGCCGGCTCAATGGAATCCGCCAGGCGCAATTCATTTTCACGAACCCCGACTTCTTCCCGAACGTAGTCCCCGCCAGCACGGTAAATCCGAGCGTCTACTCATCAGCTTCCCATTTGCACTCGCCCTACGTGATGCAAACAGCCGTCAGCCTGGAGCGGCAAGTGACGAAGTTTGCCAATGTCTCGCTTTCTTACCTGAACTCCCGCGGTTGGGATCAACTCTTCACCAACAACATAAACAGCCCAGAGCCGGGAACCTTCGATTATCCGTTCTATACAAGTCCAACCCCGGGTGTACGGCCTATCGCCGGCATCGAGAACGTCTATCAATTTCAGTCAGAGGGCATCTACCGCGAAAATCAGATGTTCTTGCATGCCACGATTCGTGCCGGCGCGAACCTTGCGCTCTTCACCTACTACACGTTGACGTACGCTAATGGCGACACGTCATCGGCTACTGCCTTTCCTTCGAATCCGCGGAACATTTTGCAGGACTATGGCCGTTCTCCTTTCGACATCCGCAACCGCTACTTCCTGGGCGGCACGATTGGTTTGCCGCACAACTTCCGGCTGAGCCCGTACATGATTGTGAGTTCGGGCACGCCTTTCAACATCACGCTCAGCCAGGATCTGATCGGCACCGCACAGTTTAATCAGCGCCCGACGTTTTCCAACGGCGCCGTCGGACCGACGATCGTCACTGTGCCAGGAATCGGATCGTTTGACACGGTGCCGTCGCTAAACGCCACGCCGATTCCAGTCGATTTCTTAACGAGCCCCTCGAGGTTCACGTTGAACGTCCGCCTCAGCAAAACATTTGGCTTCGGAAAGGAATCATCAGGCCCGGGCGGACAACAGGGTGGGGCTCACGGTGGGGGCAGAGGCGGACATGGCGGGCCCGGTGGTCCATTTGCGGGAGGCGCTGGCGGTTTATTTACTGGCGGAGGGACGAATCGCCGATACAACGTCACCCTTAGCGTCAACGCACGCAATCTCTTCAACTACACAAACGCCGATCCCCCGAGCGGAGTCTTGAATCCACCCACGGCAGATGTGCCGCAGGCCTCAGCCTCTCCATTTTTCAACGTGCCAAATCATCTCGCCGGCGGACCCTTCTCAGCCCAATCAGCGAGCCGCCTGATTTACCTGCAAGCCGCTTTCAGCTTTTAGCATTTAATCCGAGCAACGATTCACCGGTAACCGTCGGAACGCGTAAACGGCCAGGTAGCTACAAGTTCTCTCTGAAATTGCACCAGCAACTTCAGCCTCTGTTACTTTCTCGCCGAGAAGTAGTTCGACCAAGGTAAGCTGGAAGCTCACCGGAGAGTCAATGCTGCGAGTCGGACTGATCGGTTGGCGTGGAATGGTCGGCAGCGTTCTGATGCAGCGAATGCGCGAAGAAAATGACTTCGCAGGTATTCAATCGGTCTTCTTTTCCACGTCTGCCATCGGCGGCACCGCACCAAAAGAGGCAGGCGACCGGGGCACTCTGAAAGACGCCAAAGACCTCCAGACACTATCCGCGTGCGATGTTTTGATCAGTAGCCAGGGCGGCGACTATACGACCGAAATCTACGCCCCGTTGCGAAATCGAGGCTGGAAAGGTTATTGGATTGACGCCGCTTCCACGCTGCGCATGAGCGACGAAGCAGTCATCGTCCTCGATCCGGTAAATGAATCCGTAATTCGCGCCGGCCTAGCGCGCGGGTTTCGCACCTTCGCCGGCGGCAATTGCACCGTCAGCTTGATGTTGATGGCCATCGGGGGGCTACTCAAGTCCGGCCTCGTTGAATGGATCACGACGATGACGTATCAGGCAGCCTCGGGCGCGGGAGCAGCCAAAGTCTTAGAGCTGGTGAAGCAAATGGAGTGCATCACGGACCCAACCCGCGCCAAGCCATCCGACAACGCCCTGGAAGTTGATCGCATGGTCACACAAGCGCAGCGATGCCCGGGCCTGCCTGCACAGGAGTTTGGCGCGCCCCTCGCAGCCAGCCTGATTCCTTGGGTCGATCGAGAAATGCCGGATGGTCAAACCCGCGAAGAATGGAAAGGCATGGCCGAAACCAATAAAATCATGGCTCTCAGGCCGCCGGTTCCCGTCGATGGTATTTGCGTCCGGGTGGCAACCATGCGCTGCCACAGCCAGGGTCTTTGCATCAAACTCACAAAAGACGTGCCACTCCGGGATATCGAAGATGTTCTCCGGAATAGCAATCCCTGGGTTCGCTTAATTCCCAACGACCAGGAATCCACCACGCGTTGCCTCACGCCCGCAGCGGTTTCCGGCAGCCTCAACGTCCCCATCGGCCGCCTTCACAAACTCAAGCTCGGCCCGGAATTTCTGGGAGCCTTTACCGTAGGCGATCAATTGCTTTGGGGCGCAGCCGAACCGCTTCGGCGCATGCTGAAGATAATCCGCGAAAGCTAGGGGAGATCGCGGCCGATATCGACCGCGAACGGCGAGCAAGCCCTACGACGTGGGAATCGTCACCGAAACTTCAACGGAGAAGGAACTCTCTACGTTCTGTCCCGATACCGCCGTGACCACGTAATCGTATGTCGCGCCGTCGACAACATTGCCGTCCGTGAAGCTCGTTAAAGAATCGACGACGGAATCCACTCTCGAAAACGCGCCCGTAGTTCCTGTTCGTCGATAAATGAAGTAACCAATCACCGGCGACGTGCTCGCAGTCCACGTCAGATTGACACTGTGGTTTCCGTCGGGCGTTCCCGTCCCGCCCAGCGCGACGCTGACCGTCTGCGCGTTACTTGAAACAGTGAGCGTGCCAGACAGGGATCCCTTGCTCTTAGGGTTGAAGTTTACCGTGACCGTTTCCGACTGATTCGGCGCAAGCGTCACGCCCGATCCCCCGCTTACGCTGAACCCTGCGCCCGACACGGTTACAGCCGTAATCGTCGCGTTCGCATTGCCCGAGTTTGTGACCTTCACTTCCTTCGTCTCACTACTGCTCACAAGGACACTCCCAAAACTCAGGCTGGTCTCGTTGACCGTCAGTTTGATCGATTCCTCTACCCCTGTCCCGCTCAAATTCACAGTGGCGGGAGATTCACTCGCATTGGTTTTGATGGAAAGACTTCCTTTCGTGGATCCAGCCGCCATCGGCTTAAACGCCACGTTGAAAGTCGCGCTTGCCCCGGCAGCCAGTTTCGTCGGAACGCTCAGTCCAGAGAGGCTGAAACCGGTTCCAGTAATGTCGCCGTTAAGAATCTTCAGTTCCCCTGTTCCCGTGTTCGATATTTTGATCGTTTGTGTCGCATCGGTCTTCACCGTCACACTGCCAAAAGTGGCAGCCGACGGCGTGACGCTTAGCGCCCGCGTCCGGCCTCCGGAATCCCCAACCAGACCGCATCCGGAAAGTGATAGTCCAGCGGCTAGTATCGCTATGGGGATAGTCAGATTGGGCGCGAAAGGACGATTTCCTGGGGCGAACTTGAACACTCGAAAGCCTCCAAGCCTGAGTCTGCTGGACGCTCCGATTGTGAGGGGAGGGTTCGTTCGGGAACTACTGGACACAAGTACATAAACGGGACAGGTAGTTAACCTGTCCCGTTTAAAGGACTTATCTTTTTCGTTCTACTTTCCCTTAGTACCGCTTCCCGTGTGCTAAACGTGGCGCTCTTGAGGCCGCTTGCAGCCCGTACAAGCCACTTGTTACGGGACAATCGCTTGCACTTCCGAAGAATTAACGCTTTCCGTTCCCGTGTTATCAACCGCCCGGACGATGTAAAAGTAGCTCGTGCTCGATTGCACCGTCGAATCGGAATATCCATCAGTCACTACCGGTGCCGCGTCAAGAATCGAATACGGCCCGCCACTCACTGTGCTCCGGTAGACGTTATATCCGACCACGTCTGTTGAGCTGCTCGCGGTCCACGTCAAATCCACTGTGTGCGAGCTCTGCTGCTGTACGCCCGTTCCAGCAAGGCTTATCGTTGGCGAATTGCTCGCATTGCTGTTTACCGCCACGCTTCCCGATACCGCGCCTGCGCTGGTCGGCGCAAACGTGACGACAAGAGTTGCCGTCTGGTTAGGGGTGAGCATCGTGCCATTGACGCCGGTGGCGCTAAATCCCGCCCCGGTAGCGGTAGTTCCGGAGATCGTGATATTTGAGTTTCCGGTATTTGTGAGTGTCACATTCAGCGTCGCGCTGCTGCCGTCATTGACGCTGTTGAAATTGAAACTCGATGGATTGGCACTCAGAAGCTGACTCGCGGTCTGTCCTGTTCCGCTCAACGCGATCGAGATTGGCGAGTTTGGAGCATTGCTCAGTACTTGCACCATTCCCGTCGCGCTTCCGCTCGTTGTCGGCGCAAACACCACATTGAATGTCTTATTCGCGCCCGCATTGATTGTGATCGGGAAACCGGTCATACCACTCATGCTGAAGCCCGTGCCGCTCACGTTCGCCTGCGAGATAGACACGGCGGCGGAGCCGCTATTTGACAAGGTGATTGTCTGCGAGTTGCTGCTACCTGTGCTCACCGTGCCGAAGCTCGCGCTCGAAGGATTCGCAATCAGCTGGCCCTGAATTCCTGCTCCGCTCAGCGTAATGGTGGCCGGCGAATTCGGAGCATTGCTCGAAATCGAGATGCTTCCCGCAGCGTTTCCGGCTGTCGTCGGTGCGAAAGTCGCCGCGAATGTGACGCTGGCACCCGGATTGATCGATTGCGCGCCCAATCCGCTCAAGCCGAAACCTGCACCCGAAGCTGACGCTCCGGTAATGTTCACGACGGCATTTCCGGAATTGGTGAGCGTCACGTTCTGCGAAGAGTTGCTGCCGACCGCGATGTTACCGAACGGCACGTTCGTCGGATTGATCGTCAAACCCGGCTGCGATTGCGTAGCGGTTCCGCTAAGTGCAATCGCAAGTGGCGAACCCGGTGCATTGCTCACAATCGAGACGTTGCCCGTCGCCGCCCCCGCTGCTGTCGGCGCAAATTTCACGCTGAACGAGGTGCTCTGGCCTGCGCTCAACGTCGCCGCAGAAAGTCCGGTCATGCTGAACCCGGCTCCAGACGCCGAGCCCGATGAGATCGCTACACTGCCGGTGCCCGTATTGGTGAGAGTGACGGATATTAATGAACTATTGCCAACCGCCAGGCTGCCGAAGCTCACTGCGGTTGGGTTTGCGCTGAGATGCGGCTGCGTCCCCACACCGACCAGAGCCACAGTCAAAGTCGGATTCGATGCATTGCTCGTAATGGTCACGGCCCCCGCCGCGCTTCCCGTCGCGGTTGGCGCAAACTTTGCCGTAAACGTGGTGGTCTGCCCGGCATTCAGCGTTATCGGATTCAATCCGCTCATGCTAAAGCCCGTTCCGGATGCAGCGGCTTGCGAAATCGCAATCGCGCTGGCTCCAGAGTTCGTCAGCGTCACTGTCTGGCTTGTGCTGCTTCCCAGCGTCACGTTTCCAAATGAAACGGTACCCGGCGTAGCTACGAGCGCCGCGTTCTCCCCGGTTCCAGTCCCCGTCAATTCAAGGCTCTGCGTCGAATTCGGTGCGTTGTCGACAAACTTGATGCTCCCAGTCATTCCTTGCGGGGCGGATGGTGCGAACTTCACGTTGAAAGACATATTCTTTGCCGCAGCAATCGTTGTGGGAAAAGTAAGGCCGCTCATTGCGAATCCCGCGCCGGAAATCTGCGCCGAGTTCAGGACCAAATCCACGTTTCCGTTGTTCGTCAGTGTTACTGGCTGCGTCGTGCTCTGCCCCACCTTCACGTTTCCAAATTGGATCGTTCCCGGCGACACAACAAGCATCGGCTCCGTGCCCGTGCCCGTCAACGCAACGTTAACAGTAGAATTTTTCGCGTTGCTCTCGATCGCAAGGCTTCCGTTAATGACGCCCGCAGAAACCGGCGCCAATTGAACCTGGATCGTTGCGGACTGCCCGGCCGGGATCGTGATCATCGAATTTCCGCCCGCCACCGTGTAGCCTGCGCCTGTGACCGACGCCTGTGAAAGATTGATAGCAGCGGTTCCGTTATTTGTGATCGTCACTCTCTGAATTTTGTTGTTCCCAACTGCAATGTTGCCGAAGCTCAAGCTCGTTGCGCTTGCGGAAAGCATTCCGGTGCCGCCTGAGCCTTTCTTAGCGTTAGGTCCCGCGTTTGTGAGCCCAACGCAGCTTGAGAGCCCCACGATTGCAAGGATCATTGCCAGGCTCAGAAGCGCTGCGAATGGGCGGCGCGTCAAGAAGAAGAACTGGACAAAGTCGATTGATTGCCACGATTGGCAGAGATTGGCGCGAAGGTCGTATGATTGCGAACGTGAATTTGTATGTTCATGACGAGAACAGTGTAGGGACCGCAACGCACTGCTATCTACTGGTCAGGGGAACAAACAATGGACAGCGAAGATTCACTGCTCGGAAGGTCAACTGTACTGCCCATGGCCGCAGTACAGCCTTTGCAAAGAAGATAACACTTGTGATCGTGGACCGCTTAACCCGGCGGAATTTAGCAAGCGCGTTTACGTCGTAAAAAGCCCAGTTTTGGGCCTATTGAATGGATTTTCCGTCGTCGCCTGCAATTTAGCCGTGAGGAACCCCGCCGGGATTTTTGGTCCCGTAGTACGAAAGGGCAGGTCACGTCAGGCGAAACTGCAGCGCAATTAACCACCCGATTCGCAGGGCATCGGAGCGGACCCTGTACTTTCGCGTTCAAATTCCGCCACAAATCTCTTTTCGGCTTGCGCGTCCCGCCTTTTTCTTGTAAATGCCCTGCAGCCTGCGAACTCTCGATTGAGCGTCGCACGCGACCACCTGACCACACACATTCGAACTGAAAAAACATGGGAGATGACTACATGCCATCGGGCCTTAGCCGAATTCAAGCAGCGATTCTCGCTTTCAGTCTTGTATTTTTCGCCTCAACCGGCGAACGAACTGCTTCAGCAGCACCCGCCGGCGAGTCTCCGCAAAAGGTCCTCATCGATTCCGATCCTGGAACCGACGACGCTCTCGCCATCCTCCTCGCTGTCTATTCTCCCGAAGTAGACGTAAAGGGAATCAGCATCGTAGCCGGCAACGTCACTGCCGATATGGGCTACGACGATGCCCTGCGCGTTTTGTCCCTCGTGAATCGCTGCGACATTCCCGTTGCAAAAGGCGCCGAGCATCCTCTTCTCCAGCGCCTCGTCACCGGAACCTACTGGAACGGAGCCAACGGCCTCGGGGGCGCCGAAACTCCCGCGAGCAAGTGCCAGGGCGACCATCGCTTTGGCCCGGACCTCATCATCGATCTCGTCCACAAATATCCGAATGAGCTCACGATCATCCCCATCGGCCCGCTCACTAATGTCGCCCTCGCCGTTCGAAAAGATCCCTCCATCGTTCCGCTCGTGAAAGGCGTTGTTCTCATGGGCGGATCGATCTCCGGTGGCAACGTCAATGGCGCCGCCGAATACAACATCTACCAGGATCCCGAAGCCGCCTCGATCGTCTTCAACGCAGGTTGGCCCATCACGATGGTCGGCCTCGACGTCACCGAGAAAGCCGCCATTCTTCCTGCCGACGCGAACAAGCTCGACGAAAAAGCGGGACCGATCTCGCATTTCGCTGCCACCGTCGCTCGCTATCAAATCAGCATCGGCGAGGCCTCTGGCGGAGGCGCAGTTCACGACGCTCTGGCCGTCGGCGCCGTCGTTGACCCAACTTTGCTTCAAACGAAATTCCTGCGCGTCGACGTCGAAACCGGAGGGGAATTTGCGCGCGGAGAAACGGTAGCCAACCGCTTCGGCACCGTAGAGAAAAATGTTTCCACCGGCGATCACTGGGACACAGTCGGCCTCACGAAAATTCAACCCAATGTCCACGTAGGTGTTGGCGTAGACGGCCGCCGCTTCATCGATATGCTGGTCACGCGCCTAAGTAACAAGTAAGCGGATGTTGGACACTGATTTGCGTCCAGGCACATGCCGGTCACACATTTGCGTCCAGAGATCAGTAGGGGCACGGCATGCCGTGCCCGCTTGACCGACGAGGCGGCCTTAGCCAACGTCGCGTACGCTCAATCAAGAAATGTGAGGTAGCCACGACGAAGCCTTTCTCGTCGTGGTCCTTTTCTGAATGTTGCTTGATTTTAAAACGGAAGGTAAATCCGAAGGCGAACTCGAGACAAACAAAAAACAAAACAACTGGTGGCGACACAAGTCGCCACCAGCCCCCAACTAAGCAGTCAGCACTCGCCCGGCAGAAAAACGATCCGGGCGTCTATTCTGCATCCGAAGATTCGCGTTGGAGCTAACCGCAAACGGCCCCAGCCCCCGCCGATCAGGCGTTTGACTGAGCTGTTGCATCGCGACACTCGGCTCCTCGCTGCCCTGCGTTTGCAGAAATCCCGCGGCTCTTCGCGCAAGCTCGATCCGATTCTCAACTCCGAATTTGCTCAGCAAAGCCGAAATATGAAACTTCACTGTCCGCACCGTGATGTTCAGCACGGAAGCAATCTCTTTATTCGCCTTGTTACGCAAAACCGAGTAAAGAATCTCCTTCTGCCGCGGACTCAACGAGCCAGGACATGCCACCGCCCGCCCTTCTTCCAGCAACGCTTGCGCCCGCGATACCAGCCGTTCCACTAAAATGCCTTGCGCCGGAACCATCACCTCGAAATCTCTCGGTTCCTGTCCCCGCACAAGACACTGCATTGCCAGCAATCCCGCGATCCGTTCGACTGTCGATTCCAGCCCTGCCTCCGACTCGGCTCGAAACTGCGATACGCCGGTCGTCTTGTCGCAGAAAACAAACAGATTCGCGGATTGATTCTCAACCCGCTTCTTTTCTTGTCGAATCAGTTTCGGAAACGCTGCAGTTTTTTTCACTATAAGCCTTCCGTCCGCTTGCCCAGGACTGCCTTCGGCAAAGCTTTTTTGGTTTTAACTTCGTCTTGCCCTGTGGAAATTCTTTACTTCGAGTCGGCAAGCACTGGATGAAAGAGGGATGGTACGAGCCCAGCGGCCCCCCTCAAGATCCGCGCTGTACCACGAAAGACTGGGACTTACGGGCCCAACAGTTGGCAGGTATTGTGCCATCCCGAATGTTTTTCGTAACTTACACTCATCGCGTGACATACGATTTTTCACAGGTACAGCGATGACCTGACCCCTGGTAGAAAGTTCCTCTACCCTGCAATTTCTGCCGCATTTTATTCGCTTCCGCATCTCTCCGCTGCATTGGCTCATCGTTTCGAGACCGGTTATAATCCGCGCGCAATTCGAAAATGATTTTTATTCGGAGGGCTGTGTGCCGATTCATTACAAATTCAATAATGCAGTTTTACTTTTCGCAGTCCTGGTAGTTACAGGCCCTATCGCCGCTCAGTTTCCTCCTACCAAACCTGCTCCCCTTGCGCCGCCGGTCGGGTCGGGCGGTTGCTCGATCCAAAAAGGATGCTCAGAACTCGCGCCCGGCATGATTCGAAGCGCTCTTGGTGCCTCACCTCTCGAGGAAAATCTTCGATACCTGACGGACACGATCGGAGGTCGCGTCACGGGTTCGCCCACAGCCGATCGCGCGGTTGGATGGGGCGTCGAAGCGTTTCGTCACGCGGGCGTAGACGACGTGCACACCGAAAACTTTTCTGTAGCTGTCGGTTGGAGTGAGGGCCACACCCGCATCGAAGTCCTCTCTCCTGAACCCTTCCCCGTTCGCGCCGTTTCCATCGGCTGGTCTCCCGCGATTCCGGGAGACGGCATTTCCACTGAAGTCGTGGACGTTGGCCCTGGTGATGATGCGGGATTTGCGAAAGCGGCCGCCGCGGTGAAAGGTTCGATCGTTCTCGTCCACCAGAATATTCTCGTCACTTGGGAGGATCTGCTCGGCGAATATCAGGTGGCGCCCCAGATCATTTCTCGTGCCGTCAATGCGCATGCCGCAGCGATTTTTTGGATGGCCACGCGCCCAAACCTTCTGCTCTATCGCCACAACGTCTCCGTCACAGGTGAACTCGAAAAGTTACCGCAAGCCGTCGTCGCGCGCGAAGATGCCGAGCGTCATGGCCCGCTTCATCGCCGCCGGACAAAAAATCCGCGTGCATTTCGAGCTCCCCAACCACATTACCGGCCCCGTAAATTCCGAAAACGTCGTCGCGGAAATTCGCGGCCGCGAAAAGCCGGACGAATTCGTAATCCTCGGCGCTCATCTCGATTCCTGGGAACTCGGCACCGGCGCTCTCGACAACGGCTGCAACGCATCCCTCGTGATTGACGCCGCCCGCGTAATCAAATCCTCCGGCTCCATTCCCCGCCGCTCCATCCGCTTCATTCTGTTCACGGGAGAAGAGCAAGGCATGCTGGGCTCATGGGCCTACGCAAGAAAGCATCGCGACGAGCTTGACCACATGATCGCCGCCGTGATTTTCGATTCAGGAATCGGCGCCGTCACCGGCTATTCGCTCGGTGGCCGCAAAGATACGTTGCCCGCCGTTCGCGAAGCCCTCGAGCCGATCGCGTCACTCGGCGTAAAAGAATTCACCCTCGACGCCGAATCCGGCACCGACAATCTCGACTTTCTCCTCGAAGGTGTGCCAACCCTCGTCGCCAACCAGGAACCCGCAAACTACATGCTCAACTATCACGCTGCTTCAGACACATTCGACAAAGTAGACATATCCCAGCTCAAAAAACACGTTGCCATTGCCGCCGTAACCGCCTACGCCCTCGCCGACCGCGAAGACCGCATCGGCCCGCGCCAATCCCGCGCCCAGGTCGAGCAGCTCCTGAAAGACACCGGCCTCGACAAAGCTCTGCAGGACCAAATTATGTGGCCCCTCTGGCTCAGCGGCGCCCGCGGCCGCCAGCCTTAGCCTCGAGTAGGAATAAGGCAATAAATCGGAAGGATCGTGCTAACGCCCCTACGGCGTTTGGTCCTAATCTTGGATGAGAGAAACGATTCAGAAGGAGAAAAAATGCAAAAGCGCAAACTCGGAAAAAGCAATCTGGAAGTCTCGGCGATTGGCCTCGGCTGCATGGGAATGAGCGCTTCCTACGGCCCGCCCAAAGATAAGAAGGAGATGACCGATCTTCTCCACGCCGCAGTCGACCGCGGCGTCACGTTCTTCGATACCGCCGAAGTCTACGGCCCTTTTACAAACGAAGAGCTCGTGGGTGAAGCCCTCGCTCCTTATCGCGAGCAAGTCGTCATCGCCACGAAATTCGGGTTCAAACTTGATCCGAGCACGGGCAAACAGGCCGGCTTGGACAGCAGGCCCGCGCACATCAAAGAAGTCGCCGAGGCATCCCTGAAACGCCTCAAGACGGATGTCATCGACTTGTTCTATCAGCACCGCGTCGATCCCGGTGTTCCGATCGAAGACGTAGCCGGAGCGGTAAAAGATCTGATACGACAAGGCAAAGTGAAGCACTTCGGACTTTCCGAAGCAGGCGTGAAAACCATTCGTCGCGCGCACGCGGTCCAACCCGTCACCGCGCTTCAGAGTGAATATTCCTTTTGGTGGAGAGAGCCCGAAGCGGAACTAATTCCTACGCTGGAAGAACTCGGAATCGGGTTCGTTCCGTTTAGCCCTCTTGGTAGAGGTTTCCTCACCGGAACAATCACCGAAAATACGACTTTCGAAAAAAACGATTTCCGCAACATCGTTCCTCGCTTCACTCCTGAGAACCGGAAATCGAATCAGGCTTTCGTGGATATGCTTGGCAGATTTGCGCAGCAGAAAAAAGCTACACCTGGTCAGATCGCACTTGCCTGGATGCTGGCACAGAAACCGTGGATCGTGCCAATTCCAGGTACCACCAAGCTCCATCGGCTCGAGGAAAACATCGCAGCCGCCAACGTGGAACTTTCTCCCGGCGATCTCCGCGAACTCGACGTCGCCGCCTCAAAGATCGAGGTGCAAGGCGCCCGTTACCCCGAAGAGTTGCAAAAAATGGTCGGCCGCTGAGCAGCAAAAGAAAAACGGAATGCGACTCACGCTCCGAGATTATGTGGGCATCCGTTCGACCCATTGAGCGCGAAATGCGGGAGCCGGGAATGGATCCGCAAAGTACTGAGTTTCCCGCGCAATCTTGACGCCGCTGAACTCCATGATGCTCACGGTGTAGGACGGTTTGTTGTCATATGTGAGGATGAATTCGGTGACCCAAAGATCACCGCTGCCAATGATTCGTCGGATAGAGAAACGCTTGTTGCTGGGCTGACTGGCGCGCTGGCCCTGTATGTTGCGTCGACCGCGGGTCAGCTCGCCTGACTGCGGGTACTCCAGCACGGCGTCTTCACGATAGATGAGGTGCTCCGTTTCAAAATCGTTGGCGCCGGACGCAGCCCAATGCTGATCCAGCGCCGCTCGGATTTCTCGATCTCGCGCTGAAGGATCCTGCTGCTTCGTTTGTTGATCGTTCATCTTGAGCCTTCCCTCTGACAAGAAGCTAGATGGCTGCGCTTAAATCCTCGTCCCGTCTCCGCCGAGCGCTAACCGTACTTGAGGTTGGTGCTCTGTCCGACCTCGATAATATAGCCGTCAGGATCGCGGATGTAGCAGCGGATCTCGCCGTACTTGGGAATCGGCGGCGTGATGAACTCGGCCCCTCGACTTTTCCACAATTCATAGCACGCTTGAATATCCGCAACGCGGAAATTCATAAAGCTGTTGATGTGATTCGGGTCAGGGACGCTGAGCGTTACCGTCGGCTTGTCTGGCGTCGGCCCGCCTCCTACGTTCAGAATCATCCAGATATTCGCAAGCTGAAGGTACGGAGGCGCATTGCCGTCACCCATGGTCAGAATGCGAGCGCCGAAGACCTTTTCGTAGTAGCGAGCCGATCGCTCGACGTCGGCGACGGTGAGAAAATGTGCGATGGTGATCCCCTCTCGCGGGGGCATCTCATAGCTCTTCTGTTCCACTTGTACGGCGTTCATCGATGGCTCCTTTCGATACGGTCCTTATTACAAATACAGTGTCCCGAGCCCCGCTCCCATTCAGCTAGGCATTCGACACACCCATCTCCACTAGCCTTCGGAGCGGGATTGATTCCGCGCTGGTCTCTTTTCATTTCCAATTTCGTTCCGTGTCCTCGCAAGCAAGCGCTCGCCTCGCACCAGCGGCGCCTCCTGTTCTCTCATTTGGCATACGTCCTCCCTCAATGTTCGCGGTATAGATCGCTGGGTCGCGCGGGCTACCGAGCCGATAGACGCGATTTGCGGCCGAAGAGTTTCGACTAATTTCGACAACACGCTAAGTGGACGTTCGCGTTCGAATAATCCAGTGCTTTACTTGATTAGGTGAGTGAGTGTCAGATTCCCGCCGCCGGTGGTGACGATAACCAGATTCATAAGCACGAGCATGGTGTCGTAACTCCAGCCGTCGGTCCCCGATTTGCCCCAGAATCCGATGTGCCAGGTAAATATTTTCTTTTGTATGGCGCCGAGCATTAGCAAAATCAAACCGATGGCGGCGAGTTGTGCGAGAACTCCCGAAATTACTCCGAGGCCACCCGCGAACTCAGCTGCACCCAGAAAAATTGTGAAGCCCTTGCTCATCCCTATGTCCTTGCTCCGCGCTGCCGGGTCTTTAAGATGTTTGTAGCCGCTGGTGATGAACACGAGGCCAATCATCAAGCGCAGGAGCAGAAGAGCAATATCAGTGAATTGAGCTAATTGCGGGAAGATCATGGAAGTTACTCCGAACTGCTGCCTATATTTACGCGCGTTCCGCCGAAGCGGTGACGTTTGGTTAAGGCTACCCGTTGCCGAGGAGCAGCCATGAATGGCCTAGAATGCCCACATCCAATGACGATCGCGTCGAGGTTTTTCTTCATACATGCTAACCATCCTCGCTGCTTCACAAATCGCTCCCCGAGCGATGGAGCGATGTACCCACGGAAACCCGTTTTTGACGACTTTGTTGAATCGATAGCGTGTCGTAATTCTTCAATCGCCTTCATCGCACTTTCCGCATCCTGAGCCCGGCGTCACGCGATCTGCTGAACCCATTGACGCCGCCAGGCCAGCCATGGTTACACCTCCAAATCCGCAACACCAAAACATCGGCGGACTCTGCAGCGAGCGTCGGTCTGAGACCTGGTGACGTCGGCTAGTTTATAGCGAATCGGAGGGCCACCGTTCTCAACAGTTACCTGGAAAAATCTCTCACTTTCCGATAGGACGTTAATCCGGAGTTGACTACGGAAGCAGAGCACCCCATCAATAGTTAACGGCAAAAGCGAGAATAATGAGGCGGCTAACGGCATCCATTCTCTGCTGGGTAATTCAGCGTGCCGAACTCCCAATTAAAATAACGGAATACTTTACTTCTTTACCGGACTTATCTTTGATGTACATCACCCACCTGTTGTTTTCGTCTATACGGAATTCAACAAGCTTTCGGCTGGCTAGCTCAGAAGGTTTCGTGGTTCCTTGAGTGACGGTATATGTGGTCATTGAGTTTTTGATCTGATACACAATGATTTTTTGCGTGACGCCATGATAGGGACGCGTCTCAGCATCCCATTTCATCATCTCGCCATATTTGTACGATTGAGCTAGCGACACCACTCCGACAAACAGAAGTCCTAACAGTAGAATTACCTTTCTCATGATGTCCCCGCAGATGTGGCGGCGAGTCTACCATGTTTTTTCACTCGCAGATTGCTCCTGTATCCTGCTCCGGAAATGCGGCGACCATACCTGAAAGGCTTCCGACAAGTCACGCCTCTGCGTTCGTTGACATCGGTTTTTCAGACGCGTAGGCTGCCACTGATCTGGAGCTCGCGATGAAAAAAAACTGTTCCATTCCCTTTTTAGTCGTTCTTGCTCTCTCTTCACCTTGCTTTGCTCAAGACCTACCGCATCACCACGACGCCGCCGAGAAGGTCGGAATCGTGTCCTTCCCGATCTCCTGCTCTCCCGGATCCCAAGCGCAGTTTGAGCACGGCATAGCTTTCCTCTATTCGTTTGAATACCAACAGGCCGGCAATCAGTTTCAGGATATCGAGAAGAAAGAATCCAGCTGTGCCATGGCGTATTGGGGTCAAGCTATGAGCTTGTATCATCAGCTATGGGACCGGCCGTCAAAGGCCGATCTGCAGAGCGGCGCGGAACTGCTTGCAAAAGCGCGAGCGCTCAATGCTCCAACCGCCCGCGAACGCGACTATGTCGATGCCCTTTCCGTCTTTTACACCGATACCGACAAGCTCGATCATGAAAAGCGGGCCGACGCCTACGCGAAAGCTATGGCCGGCGTGTACCAGCGCAATCCGCAGGACCATGAAGCCGGCGTTTTCTATGCGCTCTCTCTTCTCGCTTCGGGACCCGATCCCGATCCCGACCTCACAAACGCGAAAGCAGCTGTCGCCATTCTTAACAAACTCTACGACGAGCAGCCCGACAATCCTGGCATCGCTCACTACATCATTCACGCCTGCGACAATCCCAGCATGGCCAGCCTTGCTCTTCCTGCCGCGCGCAAATACGCCACCATCGCACCTGACTCTCCGCATGCGGTGCATATGCCCTCACACATTTTCGCCCGGTTGGGTCTCTGGCAAGACGACATTGCGTCGAATCTCGCCGCTATCCAGGCTGCGGATAAAGTGGCCGCGATGCATTTGTACACGCTGGATCATAAGATGCATTCGATGGACTTCCTCGAGTATGCCTATCTTCAGATTGGCGACGACACCAATGCAAAGAGGCAAGTGGACGCCCTTGCTGCTATCCCGGAAGCTGACGTCGCCCCCGATTCTAAAGACTATTTCGAACAGGTTTTAGCTCATGCTCCGGCCACCTACGCTCTCGAACGCCGCCATTGGAAGGAAGCGCTCAACCTGCAACCCAGAGCCCAGGCTCCGCCCTATGTGCAATCGATTGCCTTTTGGGGACGCGCTATAGCCGCCGGCCATCTTCGTGATTCTGTAGCCGCTCAAGATGCTGTGAAACATTTCGACGAACTATTCGAGGCTACGCGCAAAGGGGACAAGCCATACCTTGCTGACTACATGAAAAATACAAAGGATGTGGTGCACGCGTGGGCTTACTACGCCTCCGGAAATAGCGCCGAGGCCGTCCGCCTTCTGCGCTCCGTCTCCGACACGCAGGACAAGGTCGGCAAGAGCGAAACCGCGTTGGCCGTTCGCGAGATGCTGGCGGACATGCTCCTCGAGCTCCAGCATCCGCAGGAAGCGTTGGCCGAATACGAGATTTCGCTGCGCACCGATCCCAATCGCTTTAACGGCCTCTATGGCGCAGCGCAAGCAGCTGAAATGAGCCAGCAAAAAGAGAAAGCGGCGGGCTATTATGCGCAGCTTCTTAAGAACTGCGATGGCATCCCGTCCGATCGCCCCGAGTTGGCACAAGCAAGAACCCTGCTCGCCGCGAAATAGGGCGGAGGTCCGGGATAGATGTTGATAAATCCGCTTCCCACCATCTATCTCGAAATCAGTTAGGTGGTTCTATAAACAGGGATCTCAACAAAAAGCTTCTCCCTCGACCGGCAGCAGAGTAGTTTTTGTCTCGGAGCGCTCCTTTCGGAGGTGGTGACATGAGAGATCAAAACCTCCCGCAAGGTGGGTGCCTTTTATATTGCGTGGTAATCCCTATTATTGACACCCTCTGAACTTCGGCGTGGGGTCAGTTGCCCATCTCTCTGGCTGGCCGCCACTGTGGAAAACCATTCGCAAGGATCGCCACGTTTCGGGCAATTTGCGCGCATTGGCTAGAAGGATTTAATCCGGTACAACGTCGTACACTCTTGAGCATCAAAGTAGCAGAATAGAAAGTCTAAATTCAGGTCTGGAAAGAGGAACTCTTTGCGGATTTTTCTGTCCTTACTGCTTATCTCGTTCGCACCATGTCTGTTTGCTCAGGAGCAGGGTTCATCTTCGGCGCCGCTTGCATCGTCGCAGCCCGTTGAGTCCGCGGAATGCACCGATACTGCCTCCCTACTTGAGCAAATTCAGCAGCAGAATCCGCAACAGGAGGACTACCAGCAATCGAGCACTGCGAACGACTGCGAGCAGCAAACCACGAAGCCCACTCAGCAAAACGCTCCTACTGCGAATCAGGATACGAATGGGAACCAGAGTACGCCGTCAGCAGGACAGCAGCCCAAACGAATCCTGGGCGTTATGCCCAATTTCCGCGCCGTCAGCGCTGGGACAATTCCGCCTCCACCTACGCCAAAGCAGGCCTTCGTGATTGCCACCAAGAACAGTTTCGATTATTCGTCTTTTATCTTCGTGGGCGTCACTTCACTCCTGGCGGAGGGAACCAATGCTCACCCGCAACTCGGGAAAGGGATTGGTGGGTTTGGCAGATACTACTGGCGCGGGTTCGTCGATAAAACAGACGGTAACTACCTCGTCATCTTCGCGCTGCCGTCAATTTTCCATCAGGACGAACGCTATTACGCAATGGGCCATGGCGGTTTCTGGAAGCGCGCCACCTATTCCGCCACTCGTATTTTTGTGACCCCAGACTATCACGGGCACAACAGCTTCAATATTTCCGAAGTGCTAGGCAGGGGCATGGCCCAAGGAATCTCGCTGGCGTACTACCCAAGCCAGACTCGGACTCTTGGCGGGATCGCCTCAAAGTATGCATACGCGCTTGGGCGTGACGCACTGACGAACGTTTTCCGCGAATTCTGGCCAGACATCGCCAAGCACGTGTTACATCGGCAGCCCTGACGCTCCTGCGCGTCTTTGCTTCCATCTGCGCTCTCATCAATACGAGAGTAGCCTCGTCCCGCGGCCGTGTTAGACTTCGCCCCAGGGCCTCATCACTAACCCGTTACGCATGGATAGCCCAGTCCGCACTGATCCCAGCTATCGCTTTGGCCTCTTCGAAGTCTTCCCCGAAACAGGGCGGCTTTTTCGCCAGGGCCAGCGCGTCAAGCTCCAGGAGCAGCCATTCAAGCTGCTTCTGCTGCTGATCGAGAAACCTGGCGAGATCGTCCCCCGCGAAGCCATCCGCCAGCATCTTTGGCCGGATAATACTTTCGTTGAGTTCGACAAGAGCTTGGGAACCGCCGTTCTAAAATTGCGCCAGGCATTGGGCGATGATGCCGACAATCCTCGCTTCGTCGAAACGGTGCCCAAGCGCGGCTACCGCTTCCTGGCGCCGGTTACCCGGCCAGAGGCAATCGCACAAGGAACGCCGAGCCCCGCCGTAATAATTGCCGCGCCGGCGCCTGACATCCATTCACCCGCGGAAATTGCGCCGCCTGCCGCCAAATTAGGGGCACGCCATGTTTCCTTCCACCGGTTATTCGTGATCGTGGTGATTGGTATTGCGATTGTGGGTGTGGCGATCGGAGTGTTCCGCGCGTATGGCGAGAAATCCGCGCTGAAAAGCACCGATCTGGTGATCCTCTCGGGATTCAAAAATTCCACGGGCGAGCCTGCCTTCGACGACACCCTGTTCCAGGCATTCCGAATCAAGCTCGACGAGTCGCCCTTCCTGAACGTGATGCCCGATAAGACGGTGCGAGCGACGCTCGAGGGAATCGGCCGCCAGCCTGGGCCGCAAATCTCCCTGGACGACGCGCGCGCCGCGTGCTCGGCCGCTCGCGCGGCGGCCGTGATGCATGGGGAGATTCTTCAGGAATCCGGCGAGTATCGCTTGCGCCTCACAGCGATTCGCTGCCAGAACGAGCGCACGCTGGCCAGCGAGGAGGTCCGAGTCACCTCGCGCGAAGAGGTACTCACCGCACTCGGCGCGGCAACAGATACTCTCCGCCACAGGCTCGGCGAGCCGCAGAGCTCGATCGAGAAATTCGGCACCCCACTGACGCAAGCAACAACCAGCTCATTGGCAGCTCTCAAGGCCTTCTCGCTGGGCGAAGCGAAGCGCACTCAAGGCTTCGACTACGAAGCGGTACCGAACTATTCCATGGCCGTGGACCTCGATCCGAATTTTGCTCTCGGATACGCGCGGCTGGGCACCATCTACCAGAACGCGCAGGAATACAAACTCGGCAGCCTGAATTACACCAAGGCTTTCGAACTCCGCGAGCACACCACGGAACGCGAGCGGCTGTACCTCACCGCCCACTACTATTCGACCGTTACCGGGGACTTGGAAAAAACAGAAGAAGCCTATTTGCTCTGGCGGCAGATCTATCCGCACGACATGATTCCAGCCAACAATCTCGCCGACACCTATCTCACCACCGGCCAATGCGACAAAGCGCTGCAGTCAGCCCGCGAGGCGCGCGATTTGAACCCCAGCCACGCCTTTCCGGTCATCCTGGTCGAGTATGCATCGATGTGCCTGGGCCGATTGGATGAAGCCAAAGCCGCCTATCAGGACGCCATCAAGCGCAAGCTCGACGGTGTAAACCTTCACTCCTGCCGATACCTGATTGCCTTCGGCGAAAGCGACGAAGCAGCCATGAACCATGAATTGGAATGGGCGCGCGGCAATCCTCGCGAAAGCGAACTCTTAAACGCCGCTGCATGGGCTGCCATCGCGCGCGGCAAAGTGAAGCAAGCGCGCCTGCTGTTTCACAGTGCGGAAGACAACGCCGTCAAGAATGACTTAAAAGAATTTGCAGGTGATGTCGCGCTCGACGACGCGCAGCTGGAAGCCGAACTCGGCTACGCCGCAGAAGCGCGCGCAGCGGTGGTACGAGGATTACATCTCGCTCCAAATTCTACGAACGCGCAGGCCTTTGCCGCGCTCGTCCTGGCCCGATTGGGCGACACGAATTCCGCGAACGCGTTGGCCAGCGGGGTTCTGAAGTCGGCGCCACAGGACACAATGCTGATTCAGATGGTGCTCCCGGTGTCGCGAGCGCTCAGCGATTTGCACCGCCACGATGCCGCCGGTGCACTTTCAGAACTTCACACCGTCGCGCCGTACGATTTTGGCCGGCCCATGGTTATGTCGCCGATTTACTACCGAGGGGAAGCGTTGACAGCCGCACACCGGTACGATGACGCGGCTGCGGAATTCCAGCGGCTTCTGGATCATCATTGGGTACGGCCCGTATCGCTTTACATTCCACTCGCGCAACTCGCTTTGGCGCGGGCGCATCGCTTGGCGGGAAATATGGGTGCGGCGAGAAAGGACTACGCGGCGTTTCTCGCACTCTGGAAGGAAGCCGATTCTGACACGCCGCTTCTGCATCAAGCACGCGCCGAATTTTCGCGATTGAGTTCAGGCGCGAGCGCCAGAAACGTAGCTTCGGACCCCGCAACCGCAAAACCCGGAAACTAGAAGCAACGATCCGCATTCCCCGCCTGCTATCGCGAGAACTACGGAATGTCCACCGTGTAACCCAAATACGAATATGTGCAGGTGCCGGAAGATTGAGTCGAAGTATTGATGGTCACGTTGACCACGGCCACGCCGCTCGCCGCGTTCACCACAAAATGCGTCTGCCTTCCAAAGGCTATTCTACTGATTACAGGCCCGGGAAGAGTCCATGCAGGCCAAAAGTAGAGGAACACCGGTCCCCCGCCACCGCTAGGAGAACCAGATTCGAGATAGATGCCCGTAACTTGCGCTGAACCATTGAAGGCGCAACTGCCGGAAATCTCTTCGATCACGCTCGCGGTATGTTCGAATGCAGTGATTCCGATATTTTGGCACTCGCCGCTTAAGTTAAAGTTGCACGATTGCGTCGTTACGAAAGGGCGATGTGCGTTGTTGTCGTAATCCTGCGTCACAAGAGGCTGCATGAAGCCCGACGAATTCTGAGAGTTGGCTACCGGCACCGGATTCGACGGCGCGTTGGCCACCGTAACAAAGGTGCTGACGACCGCCCGCACCGCCCTCGGCGCTACCAGTTGCAGCGCCGCAGCCACTACAATCGTTGCCGCCAATCCCATGCCCATTCGCTTGGAGAGTTTCATGTGTCATTCCTTTCGCATCGAGGTGAAGGCGGGGATACGATTGAAGCGAGCTCCACGATTTGAGAAGGAGCTTGGGACATGCCGATCGTAGGCACGGGATTTCCGGATGTGTTTGCCACTGTAACGAGCGCGCTGACGACGGAATGTGCTGCCTTTGGAGTCGCCAGTTGAAGAACTACCGCGAGCACGATCACCGCCGCAGTTCCGGAATTGATCCGTTTGAGAAACTTCATGGACTCCTCCTTCGCGGTTACACATCTGAGCAGGCTTTGACTATTGGTTGAGCGCATAGCCCGAAACCGTGAACGAACAACTTCCTGCAGTGGCCCCCGCCGAACTGGCCAGAAGGTTCGGGCCTCCGTGGCCTGCCGGTATGATGAGATTGGTTTGGCGTCCGAATGAGTAGTAAAAATAACCGTACGCCGCCGCATTGAGGCTCGGCGTTAGATTGAAGGAGCTGGCATAGAGGCTCCCACCCGATGGCACTGTATATGTCATCGTGACTGCCAACAAATACGCGTTATCGACGCAATTTCCAGATACGTCCGTCACAACGACAGTTTGATCCGGCCATGCGGGGGCAAGCCCCGACCCCTGACAATCTGAACCCAAGACAGTGCCGAATGAGCAGCTTGTGCTGACTGAAACGATCTTGCCTGCGCCACTCGCGACGTCTTGGACTACAAGCGGCTGAGGGCTCCCGCTGGAATTCAGCGGATTCGTCACCGCAACATTGCCCACAACACTGACGAGCGCCGCCACTGCGCTGTGCACCGCTCTCGGCGCAGCCAATTGCAGCGCTGCCGCGACTACGATCATTCCTGCAAATCCAAGGCTGACACGTTTTAACGTTTTCATCTCCTCCCCTTTCCTTGCTCCGGAATCGGGTGACGATTCGAGCCCGGACATCCAATGCCAGTTCACAACAACAACAACTACGCTCTAACTCGTCCGTTTTCCGGCGATCCGCTTCCGAAAAAGGGCAAGAGCCGCCATCGCAAGCGTAATTGAGGCGACGCTGGAAGGTTCGGGCGTCGTGACGATTTTCGACTTCTCGGTAAGGTCGAAGGCCCAGTTCGCAGCGTCGTCCGCGCAGACGAGCGCGCCACTGGAGTCTGTGT
This sequence comes from uncultured Acidobacteriota bacterium, assembly GCA_963720655.1. GTDB lineage: Bacteria > Acidobacteriota > Terriglobia > Acidiferrales > UBA7541 > Palsa-295. The sequence goes on from CAVRFZ010000005.1 coordinate 302,027, forward strand.
TGCAGGTCTGAAACGCGCCGCCCGTGAAATCGGTGAATCCTTCGCCAAGCGTACCGTTGTCGAAGATCGCGTTCGGAATATAGTCAGCGTCGCTCAGAAGCAACGTATAGGTGCCAGGGCCGAGCGCGAGCGTCATGGTGATGTCTCCGCAAGTCGGGCTGCCGATATTCACCACGCCCGCTGGCGGACAGCCCGCGAACGCGCCATAGTTGTTCAAGACATCGGATGTGCCAAACGGATTGCCCACCCCGTCAGTCAGCATGGACGCGCCCATGCCCGTACCGGAGAACAGCGCGATCAGCGGATCAAAGCCTCCAGCCGCGATCTTTGTTCCAGCGCCGTTGGTGCCCCCGCCGAACTCCCAGGTCTGCACGGTCACGTCGTCCGTCGACGTGAGCGTAAACGTGGTTATAAAACTATCCTCAGAGTTGGCGAGCGTCCCAGTGAAAGACGTGGTTCCATCGGCCCGCGCAACGCCAGCGAGCAAAACCAAACAAAGCCCTATGAAAAATGAAGAGATCGCCTTCATAAAACCCTCCCGTGCACGTAGCCGGCGACAAAACGCATCGCGTGGTACGCGAATAAAACACCGGAGCACAGCGAAGGTCAAATCATCCGCACTTCAACTCTTAAGGTGAATAAACCCAGAAGGATAGAGGGGAGCCATCAACTCGCTACCGCGTCGCAAACTTTGAAACCAGGGTGAGTGTCAACATCGTATTACGGCGGTGGGATAGAGGGTTTTTGGTGGGAGCCCCCTGCTTCAGCAGGGGGAGCTGGATCTGCCTGCCGTTGGCAGGCTTCAGTCCAGCGGAAACGAGCCCCGTTCATGATGGGGCTTTAGCCCCGGCAAATCTCCTGCCAACAATTTACGGAAACAACCCCCGCACCAGCGTTGCGTCCGCCACGCGTCCCACCGCCAGGCAATATGCCCCGGTCCGCATGTGCGTTCGATGCTTCCGCGCGCTTTCGTGCACTTCCGTAAACGCACGCCGCATCACCGATTCCAGCTTCGCGTTCACTTCCGCTTCCGACCAGAAGAAGCTCTGCAAATCCTGCACCCATTCGAAGTAGCTCACCGTCACGCCGCCCGCATTTGCAAGAATGTCCGGCAGCAGCATGATTCCCTTGCGCGCCAGCACTTCGTCGGCATGAGGTGTCGTCGGCCCATTGGCCGCTTCCGCCACGATCTTCGCTTTGATCTGGTCCGCATTGTTCAACGTAATCACGTTCTCGAGCGCGGCCGGAATCAGAATGTCGCATTTCATCGTCAGCAATTCATCATTCGATATCCGCGACGTGCCCGGCATCCCCACCACGGTTCCCGAGCGCTCCTTGTAGCGCATGGCCTTCAGCGGATCGATTCCGCGCGAATTGAAAACGCCTCCGCGCGAATCGCTGATCGCAATCACCCGCGCTTTCTTCTCCGCAAATAATTTTGCCGCCAGCGACCCGGCGTTGCCAAATCCCTGAATCGCCACACTCGCGCCGCGCACCGACATTTTCTTCACGCGGCACGCCTCTTCCACCGCCACCAGGCATCCGCGCGCTGTCGCCTCGTTGCGCCCTTCCGACCCGCCGATCGAGAGCGGTTTGCCCGTCACCACGCCGAGCGTCGAATATCCCTTCGTCATGGAATACGTATCCATGATCCATGCCATCGTTTGCGAATCCGTATACATATCCGGCGCGGGAATATCTTGCTCCGGCCCGATCACCGGCAAAATTTCCGACGTGTAACGCCGCGTCATCCGTTCGAGCTCAGGCTTCGTCATCCGCTTCGGATCGCAAATCACGCCGCCCTTGCCGCCGCCATAGGGAATGTTCACAGTCGCGGTCTTCCACGTCATCCATGCCGCGAGCGCCTTCACTTCATCCAGCGTCACCGCCGGATGATAACGAATCCCGCCTTTCGCCGGCCCGCGCGCCACGTTGTGTTGCACACGGTATCCGCTGAACACCTTCACCTGCCCGTTGTCCATCTTCGTGGGAATCGATACTTCCAGGACGCGCTTCGGCGTGCGCAGAATCTGCCGCAATCCCTGGTCGAGCTTCAGATATTCCGCTGCGATATCGAACTGGATCTGCGCGATCCGGTAAGGATTCAAATCCTCGCGCGGCGCGATGCGCGGTATCGGCTGCGGCGCCGCCTTCGCAAGCGTGGCCATCTTCACTTCCTCCCGGCGCGCGTAGAGCCGCGCCACTTTCACCTGCCAAATCTAATTTCCGAAAATTAGAACCTTGTGTGGACTGTAAGTCCCGCGCGAGTCGAAGTTTAGCCAAGCCGCCAAGGATGTCAATCGAAACTCCCGCGAAAGATTCCCCCGGTTTTTCCGCCTCGCGAGGGTATAGAACGCCTCGCCGCAAAGGAAGTACGCGTAAAGCCATTGTTAACAGTGGCTTGAAGACCGGTTTTCAAGCCGTTTATTCTTGGAATGCTCCCACGCTAGCCTGCGGCAGAAGCCAATTATCCTCGTTGACCCTCGCACACCAGCCAAGTTACGCTCACTTACTCCGCGCAACCGGGCAGCGCCCTTCTCTCGCGCAATCCGGAGACTCACCCCGCGCGTACTCTGTAGTGGAGCCGCCACACACTCGTGATGTCGAAAACGGGAGCGGACTTGCCGGCCACGGACGCGGCGCTGGTTCAAAAAATCACACAGCGAGACGAAGCGGCATTGGCGGCCCTCTATGACCGCTACGCCGGGATGCTCTCGTCCGTCCTGAACCGCATCCTTCGCGATACCCAGGCGTCGGAGGAAATCTTGCAGGATATTTTCTACCAACTCTGGTGCGGCGCCTCGCGATTCGATCCCGCGCGCGGCTCGCTGCCCGGATGGCTCCTGGTCATCGCGCGCAACCGAGCCATCTCGCGCCTCCGCCGCCACAATCCGGCCGCGGGCGAAGAAATTCTCGAAAACACAGTCGTGATGCCCTTCGACCTTGAATCGAGCGCCGCGCAACAGCAGCTGCTGGCCCGTGTGAAAGGCGCGCTCGAATCGCTGCCCAAAGAACAGCGCGCCGCCGTCGAGCTCGCCTATTTCGAAGGCATGACGCACAGTGAAATCGCGGAACGAACCGGCGACCCGCTCGGAACTGTAAAGACAAGGCTTCGCACAGCAATTGAGACGTTGAAGCGAAATTTGCAATCAACAATGAGTCACAACACGTAGCCATGACGCACAGGCAATGACGAACACGAAATGACGAAGAAGAAATGACAAACGGCCATCCAACTCGCGAAGAAGATTTCGATCTCTACGTTCTCGGCGCGCTCGAAGGCGACGAGAAGCAGGCGATCGAATCGCATCTCGCGGGCTGCGCGGATTGCGCGCGCAAACTCTCCGCCGCCCGCGGACGTGTCGCCGCCATCTCATTTGCCGCGCCGCGCGTCGAGCCGTCCGCCGACGTGAAAGATCGCCTCCTGCGCCAGGTCCGCGCCGAATCGCAAGCACCGTCGCGCGCCTTTTCTCCCGGCCGTGAATTTGCTCCGCCCGAACCGCCGCGCGGCCTCGCAGGCCGCTGGCTCTTCGCCATTCTCGCGCCCGCCTGCGTCGCGCTTCTAGCCGCCACGATAATTCTCTGGCGCCAAAACGATCGCCTCACCAAGCAACTCGCCGACCTCGGCGCCTCCGTCGACAGAACGCAGAAGCAGCTAGCCGACGCGCAGGAGGTGCTCCACCTGTACACTTCGAAGGACACCATCAAAGTGTTGCTCGCCCCCAAGGCCGGCATGGTCAAGGGCGACGGCGAAGTGATGTACAACGAAAAAATGGGCCTGTTGATGTACGACGGCTGGATTGCTCCGCCACCCGAAGACAAAAGTTATCAGCTCTGGGTGGTTCCGATGGAAGGGAAGCCAATCAGCGCGGGCGTTTTCAATCCCGCCACCAGCGACGCCGCGCACTGGATGTCAAAAGTTCCCGAAGGCATCGACCCGAAAATGTTCGCCGTCACGCTCGAACCCGCCGGCGGCATGCCGCAGCCAACCGGCCCGATGGTGCTAGTCGGCGGCACGTAGATTTTTCTGCCAGATTTTCGTCCCAGGTTTTTGTACCGCCGGCGTCTCGCCGGCGTTTTTGAGTTTTTCTTTGCAGTTATTTTTTCGGGATGCGATCCACGCCCATGTACAGCCGCAGCACTTCGGGAATCACCACCGAGCCATCCGCCTGCTGGAAATTTTCCACCAGCGCGATCCACGTACGCCCCACCGCCAGCCCCGAGCCGTTGAGTGTGTGCACGAATTCCGATTTCTTCCCGCCCGGCGGCTTGAAACGAATCCCCGACCGCCGCGCCTGAAACGCTTCTGTATTCGAGCACGACGAAATTTCCATGAAGTCGTTCGTCGAGGGCAGCCACACTTCGATGTCATACGTTTTCGCCGACGCGAAGCCCATGTCCGCGGTGCAAAGCAGCATCACGCGATAGTGCAACCCGAGTTTCTGCAGCAGCATTTCCGCGCTGCGCACCAGCGACTCGTGCTCCTCATAGCTCTGCTCCGGCCGCGTGAATTTGAACATCTCCACTTTCTGAAACTGGTGCTGCCGCTTGATGCCGCGCGTATCTTTTCCCGCCGCGCCCGCCTCGGAGCGAAAACACGCCGTCCACGCGCACACTTTGATCGGCAGCGCATCCACGTCGAGCGTTTCGTCGCGATGCAAGCTCGTCAATTCCACTTCCGACGTCGGCGTGAGCCACAGGTCGGTCCCTTCCACGTGAAACATATCCTCCGCGAATTTCGGCAGCTGCCCCACGCCCACCAGCGACGCCGTGTTCACCAGAAACGGCGGCAGCACTTCCGTGAACCCGCTCTCGCGCGTGTGCACGTCGAGGAAAAAATTCGCCAGCGCCCGTTCAAGCCGCGCGCCGAGTCCTTTGTAAACCGCGAAGCGCGACCCCGCAATTTTGATCGCCGCGTCGAAATCGAGAATCCCCGCGCCCTCGCCAATTTCCCAGTGCGGCTTCGGCGCGAAATCGAATTTCGGCGGCGTGCCCCAGCGCCGCACCTCCACGTTATCCGCCGCGCTCGTCCCCACCGGCACACTCGCGTGCGGAATATTCGGAATCGTCATCAGAAACAGCTTCAGCCGCTCATCAAGCTCCGCGATGCGTTCGTCGCCGCGCTTGATTTCCTCCGACACGGTTTTCATCTTCGCCAGCAGCGCATCGCGCTCCGCCATCGCCGCCGCAAGCGTCTCTTCGTGACCCTCCGCATGCTCCTTCGTTTGCGCTTTAGCCTTATCGCCGCCGTGAACGATCTTGCCCAGCCGCGCAATCTCCTCGCTGGCCTTGTTGCGCTCAGCCTTCAACCGCTCAATCGAGGTAATAATCTGCCGCCGCTCAGCATCCAGCTCGCGAAACGCAGCAAGGTCCAGCGTCACGCCGCGGTCCCGCGCCATCTTCTCAATCACATCCAGGTGCTCTCGCACATATCCCAGGTCCAGCATAGGCTCAGCAGAATACCTGAAATCACTGCCGTTTTTGTAGCGCCGCTCTTTGTAGCGCCGGCTTGCCCTGAGTTTCGCAGGGTCTTTAGACCGGCAGGGGGCACCGTGACCCTCCCCGCTCTTCGTACCGCTGGCCTCCGGCCGGCGTTGTTGCCGTTGGGTTGGTTTGCCCCATCCCTTTGCGTTTTTCAGCAAAGGGTGGGTCTTTTGACTCACTCCCCTCCGCCCCGCTTTTCGTACCGCTGGCCTCCGGCCGGCGTTGTTGCCTTTGCCGTTGTTTTTACGGGTGCCCGATCCCTTTGCTCTTCACTGTAGCGCCGGTCTTTAGACCGGCAGGGGTTGATTTGAAGTTAAGCCCGTCATCCTGAGCGAAGCGAAGGATCTCAGCGCCCAACCTGCCCACCGCTTTGCCAGAGCCTTCGCGCTGCCTCGATTCGTCGCCACTCGCCCCTCCCTCGCCCTTGACACCATTCACCATTCGATCAACGATCCCACTTGATCATCAAACGCCCCGAAACCGTGCCCAAATCCACGCCGCATCTCGCCGCCCCAACCACTCAGGCCCCAGCCGCCCAACCCAGCGCCCATAGCGCCGCTCAGGCCGCCCCCATCCAGTCGCGCCGAAGCCTCGGCGAAGGCGGAAGCGAAGGCGGTGCCCTCCCGGCCCCCGTCTTCCACGACGCCAAGCATCACATCAAAATCTTCCAAGGCGACTGCCTCGATATCCTCGCCGCCATCCCCCCATCCTGCGTCGACCTCATCTTCGCCGACCCGCCCTACTTCCTCTCCAACAACGGCATCACCTGCCACGCCGGCCGCATGGTCAGCGTCAATAAAGGCCAGTGGGACAAATTACCCGGCGCCGACCTTGACCCGGTAAGGGACAGATTTGACAAAGTTCACGACTTCAACCGCGCCTGGCTCGCCGCCTGCCAGCGCGTCCTCAAGCCCAACGGCACCATCTGGGTCAGCGGCACCAGCCACGTCATCCATTCCGTCGGCTTCGCCATGCAGCAGCTCGGCTTCAAGCTCCTCAACGACATCTCCTGGGTCAAGCCCAATCCTCCTCCCAATCTCTCCTGCCGCTATTTCACCCACGCCACCGAAACCATCATCTGGGCCGCGCGCGATAAAAAGTCCCGCCACAAATTCAACTACAAGCACATGAAAGAAATCGCCGGCGGCAAACAAATGAAATCCGTCTGGCCAATCCTCCCCCCAGACAAATCCGAAAAGCGCCACGGCAAGCACCCCACCCAAAAGCCCGTCGCCCTCCTCGAACGCATCCTCCTAGCCGCCTCCGACGAAGGCGACCTCGTCCTCGATCCATTCCTAGGCGGCGGCACCACGGTCGTCAGCGCTCTCCGCCTCCGCCGCCACACTTACGGCTGCGAACTTGACGTCGAGTCCATCAATCTCTCCCTCCGCCGCCTCTGTTCCGATCTGGTACAGATTCAGTTTTCTTCCGTTTGCCTTCACTTTGATCTTGATCCGCCATCGCGATCCGTGGATCGATCGAGTAGCGACGCACATCGCGCCGCGCGCGTGCCCGCCCCACTCCAACTCGTCCAACAAGAGCGCCGCTTCTATTTCATCGGTCGCACCGATCGCCGCGTCATCTTCTCCGTCTTCGCCGATTCCCTCGACGAAGCCCGCGCCAAATTCCGCGCCTCTGGCGCCGCCGACTCCGACGCCCTCTTCATCATCAAAACCGAAACCGAGATTTATCTCGCGTAGAGAATGGCTGGCACAACGCTCCACGTTACCCCCACGCTGTCATCCCGAACCCATCCGCGCCTTTTGCGGATGGCGTGAGGGATCTGCAGTTGCCTTGTAGGTCGCGGTTTCAACCGCGACAAAAACAAACCCGCGCGAAGCGCGTACCTAGAACAGAGCGAAGCGAGGGCTCGCCTTTCGCAGCGTACCTTTCGCGGCCAGCGAGAAAATGATCTAATGCCGCCGTGCAAGTCGCCCTCCCCAGCGGCGGACTCGACGCCTACACAAGCAAAGCCCAACGTGCTCGCATCGCTACCGAAGCGTGGGCTTCGGCGAATTTATACTGTCCGAATTGCAACTCTCCTGCGCTGGATTCATCGGCTGCAAACACGCCCGCAATCGATTTCCAATGCCCAAAATGCGCGGCGACCTATCAACTGAAAGCGCAATCCTGCGCCTTCTCCCGCCGGATCGTGGATGCTGCCTACAGCACGATGGTCCGCGCAATTATGGAAAATCGCACCCCGAACCTGTTCGCGGTGCACTACGGGATTTCAGATTGGGTCGTAGAGAACGTCATCTTAATTCCGCACTTTGCGTTTCCGCTCTCTGCGATCGAGAAGCGAAAGCCCCTCGCCGAAACGGCTCGCCGCGCCGGGTGGGTCGGCTGCAATATCCTCCTGCACTCAATTCCGCCAGACGCTCGAATCAAAGTCATTTCGGACGGGAAGCCGGTCGCACCTGCTGCAGTCCGCGAGCAGTACGCTCGAATCCGTCCGCTCGCAAAGCTCGACGCCAAGCAACGCGGCTGGACTCTCGAGGTGCTAAACATTGTTAACGAACTTGGTAAGAAGGAATTCGAATTGGCTGAGGTCTATAAGTTCGAAGAAAAGCTCGCGCGCCTTCATCCAGCAAACCGCCACGTCCGTCCGAAAATTCGCCAGCAACTGCAAATTCTCCGCGATCTCGGCATCGTCGAGTTCGTCGGACGCGGCGGCTATCGTCTGCGGTAGTCCTTGCGGAATGGCTCAGGGAAACAACGCACTAGCCTCCCGCGCCCCTACTTTCAAGGCGCGCAACCTTACCCTCCAGATACCAACGGCGCACCTCGGAATAGAGAGCTGTGTAAACCCCTGCGTCACGTCCAACGTTGTGTGGGTTGTCTCCGGCTTGTTCATTAGCGCTCATTATAATCTTCACAAGTCTGTCTCCATGCTCATCGAAGAATTTAAACGGAGACGTATACCAATCGAACTTATTCCGTTTCTCCTCAAGCAGGGCTCGCATACTTGCAATCAGCGGAATTGAGAACCCTTTCTCGACAGGAAGGTCCTCTCCCTTGACGGGTCCATTCTTGGCGTCAAGAAAATAGTAGGTAGCCATCGCAGCACGATTGCGTTTTCTCTGCTGCATCACGTTGAGGGCTCCCAGCCTACCCCTCTTCCCCGTGGCGTCTTCGGTGTTGTAGGCCCGCTTCCAGTTGTATCGGACATGGTCGTATAGCTTAACCACGTCGTGACAAACCGGTTCTAACTTCCGGAACCCATACTTGTCGTTGGGATCGATGAAATACTCGAGACATTTACCAGCGTTCTTATAAGCTTCGAGAGCGGACGCTCCATCCTTGAATAGGTTAGGGTTTACGGCGCACATAACTTGGATTAGGTCCAGTATTCCAATTGGCTCTGGGTCGTTCTCGCTTATTTTGATGTACTGTCGATAGTCAGGTCCGACTGCTTTCAAAAACCACTCGAATTTTTCACGGTATCCTGCAAGTGTCCAGGGTTTTAGCGAAACGCTATAATTTCGGGCCTCGGCAATGTCAGCCAAATCGCTTTCAATACTGACCAAAACCTCGAGATGGACAAACTGATTGTTAAGCAGCTGCAAATCGCCTTCCGAGTCGGACCCACTTGCATTTGCTGCCTTGGTAGCGAGCACGGCAGCGCTGATCGCTTGATACGTGTGCCCCCCATCGATTATTCCGTATGCGTCCTGCTCGGGGATGCTGAGCGTCAGGATGTTTCTCTTGTTGTCGAATTCCACGTTTCGCGCCGAGATTGTGATCCCGCGGTTAAGCAAATGAAACCGGCCGTCATTCGATTTCAGCGAGGCAGAGATTTTTTCGATGACAGGACCCTTCACCTTTGGAACTCGCGGATCGGGTTCTAGCGGTATGTCTTTCGGCAGATCGCTAACGGGGGCCAACGCGTGGACTATTCTGATCTGGTGCCGACGTGGATCCTTGAAGGTTCGAACGTGATCCGAAGAGATTGGAATGTGGAATTGCATTTGATGCTCCTTTTTTCTGCTTGGAGGCCTAGACCCCTCAAGAGTGATTTGGAATCGTCATCCGGGGGTTTCCGCCGGTGACCCGTTTATCATGCCATAAAAACCAACTACCACTCTTATCTTTTTTGCTTGTCACCGCCGACAGTTGCCCAGCCGGGTGCCCGTCCTTCGATTTCTGAAGGTGGGACACTTGCATTCAGATTTCACTGCTCACTTAAACATCCACAGCCAGTCTCACTCTAGTCTGACGGAGTTGGCCGTCTAGCGATCAGTCAACACCAAAACGACAAAGAACGAGGAGGCCGAATTTCGAATATGAGAGTTACGAATATGAAAGTTTCGAATATGAAAGCAATGCTTGTCACACTCTGCGCGCTGCTGCTCGTCGCCGGAGCATTTGCGCAACAATCTGATCCCGCAGACAACACAGACCACGCCACGCCCTCACAGATTCCCAGGGACGAGACCGACGGCACTCCCGGCGTCATCACCGGCTACGTTCGCGATGTCGCTTGTCTTGTTCAGAACCCCAAAGCGGGTGCGGCAACCACACCGGTGGCAAAGGACTGCCTGAAAGAATGTGTCCGCGGAGGCTCGCCCCTCGTAATCCTCTCCGAAGACGGCTTCCTCTACGCCCCGATCTCGACCGAAACCCCAGATAAAAGCGTCCGCTCTCAACTATTGCCCTACGCAGGTAAGTACGTGAAAGTCAGCGGCAAACTCTACGAGCGCGGCGGCCTGCACTCAATCTCAATCGAGAAAATCGAACCAATCACCACACCCCCCAACTCCAAAATCCCCACTTCCTGAGGCGTGTCCCGATCCCTTCGCTTTATGAAGGGTGGACATGCCGTTGACTCCAATCTTTGTGGGGCGCACCTTCAGGTGCGCCATAAACAAAACCGAACTCGCAACACTCACCTTGCGCGCTGATTCACCCGCGCGCGCATTGTGCTCATCGTCAGGGCACGGCTTCAGCCGTGCCATTAAAGGTGTCAGAGAATCTCGTACCTTACGCGCAGCTTTACCCGCGCGTTGCTTCGGCGTGCCGGCCGGCTCGCCGGGCCCTACGCCTCCGTCCCTTGAACCTCCGGATGCCCCATCCCTTCGCTTTCTGAAGGGTGGGACGCTTTTGACTCTAATCTTTGTGGGGCGCACCTTCAGTGCGCCATAAACGAAACCCCGCGCGCAGCGCCCTTCCTTACGCGCTGACTCACCCGCGCGTGCTCTCCACGCTTCGTCAGGGCACGGCTTCAGCCGTGCCATTAAAGGTGTCAGAGATTCTCGTACCTTACGCGCAGCCTCATCCGCGCGTTCCTCGCCGCTCCTCCGGTTGGCTGGCCTTGCCTTGTGCCTCGGTCATTGAACTTGCGGGTGCCCATCTTTCGCTTTCTGAAGGGTGGGACGCTTTTGACTCTAATCTTTGTGGGGCGCACCTTCAGGTGCGCCATAAACGAAACCCCGCGCGCACGTCCTTCCTTACGCGCTGACTCACCCGCGCGTGCTTCGTGCCCTTCGTCAGGGCACGGCTTCAGCCGTGCCAAAAAGACGACGGCGCGAAGCCCCACCTCTCGCGGCGCCCTTCCCGCGAGCCGTTGCTTGTGGGCCGGGCTATTCGAGCGCCCCCACCAATCATTCCACAAGCTTCTTAATCACCGCCGCCAACTGCTCAGCGAGCCGTCCTGTCTTCGCGACCGATTCCAACTGCCGATAAATGTCCTCGACGTCTCCATGTTTCCGAACCCCGACCGCGCAAATTGCGACCACGCGCTCTGCCGGATAAATCCGGTAAACGATGCGATGATTTCCAAACTCGTGCTTCCAATAGTTCGTCAACGCGCCGCGCAACGGCAGGCCGTAACCCTCAGGATCAACCGCCAGCTTTTTCTCGAGCACCTTGCGCAACTGCTTCCGGATACTGCCATCGAGGTTCTTGATGTCCGAGGCTGCGTCTGAGGTATATCGAAGCCCAAAGGCGGAAATTGCCGTTCCGGGCTCGCTAGGATGCGGCGCAGGTCCGCGATCTTTTCTTCGTTTGCTCATTCACCAAACACATCTTCAGTCTTCAGCAATCGCCCCGCGCGAACATCTCCGTCAATCGTCTTCGACAGCTTCAGCAAACGGTCAGCAAGCGAGCGGTCAGCCAGAATCTCCAGCGTAGCCAGAACAGACTCGCGCTCCTTCATCAGCGAATCCAAAAATTCCTTGTCCACCACATATTTCGCCGGCTGACGCCGATTCTCCACCAACACCACCGTATTCGCCGTCGCCGCCTTCAAATGATCCCGCAGGTTCTGCCGCAGATCCGTAGCCGTAACTTTCTTCACCGCCATCCGCCCTCTCGCCATCACAGCCTCCTGCCATCATTCCATTAATGTACGTTTCACAATCCAAATGTACATTCCACTGGCGTATCGTGTCAATCCCCTAGGCGGAACCCACCAGCTGAAGCAGGGCTCCTCCCTGACCCACGGATTCCGACGCGCGACAGTACTAGAACCGTATTAATACGGATACAAACACTCCCTCAATCCTGTTAGCATAAGTCGGGGAATTTCTTGATATGAGAAAAATTGGCGACAAGGCGAACGGCAGCGTGATTCAGAGGCCCAATAGCCTCCACTCAACCGCCATTTCTAATCGCAAATCTGGAATTAGAATTCGTCCTAAGTCACAAGAACTCAACAAAATACAAATTTCTAATCGCAAATATTCGCCACTTTTGCGCTCGCCATGGCGAATCGCAATTCTCGATCGCGACTTCGACCGCTCCCCGCACGTTTTAATCTACGGTTCCGCGATTAAATCTCCTCGTAACATCTTTAAAACATCCTACATAGCAATTTCTAATCGGCGGTAAATCGGGGGTACAAGCTGCTGAAAAACTGCCCGCTGCCGGGGCGAACAGTGCAGCGTGACAGACGTCACAGACCGGGAAGAGGGGCGGCGGGTATGAGTCGTGCAGGAAGCAGAGCTGTACGCGGAGGCGCGAGCTTTTTGTGATACAAGAGCACGAAGCACGACTGATAGGGAGGTTTGCGATGCAACATTTCGGGATTGTACGAGGGGCCAGATTTGAATTTGGGATTTTGGTTTTGCTGGCGTTGGTTTTGGGATTCGGCGGAGCGGCGGCAGCGCAAGACAAGCAGATCAAGAAAGAGCCGATCCAGCCGGCGCCAGCCAACTCCGGGGCGGCGATGTACAAGCAGTATTGCGCGGTATGCCACGGCAAGACGGGCAAGGGAGATGGGCCGGCAGCGTCGGCGTTGAAACAGGCGCCGGCGGATTTGACCACGCTGGCAGAGAGACACGGCGGAAAATTCCCGGAAGACTACGTAGCGAACGTGCTGCGTAACGGCGCGAAGGCTCCGGCACACGGCGATGCGGAAATGCCGGTTTGGGGTCCGCTGTTCTCGACGATGGACCAGAACAAGGCGATCGTCGATTTGCGAATTGCGAATCTGACGAAGTACATCAAATCCATACAAGCGAAGTAAGCGGGGCGGCGAGCGGCTCGCGGCGGTTGAGCGCGGCGGTAGTGGTGTGTGCGGGCGATGCCGGTGCGGCGGTGCACGACGACGGGCTTGGCGGATTGGGAGCATGCGCGGTGCAAGCGCGTGGCGGGCAGCGGGGGAACGGGCTAGGCTTAACGCTCGGGGAAAAGCGGAAACAAGAGGCCGGCCTGAAGGCCGCCGCTACAAAAGAAAAGTCAAAAACGCCGGCGAGACGCCGGCGGTACGAGAGGCAAAAGCAAAGGCGCCGGCCGGAGGCCAGCGGTACAAAAGGCGACGGCAACGGCGGCACGAATAAGAAAGAGGGACGCGATGCGGATGCAGAAAAATAGTGGGCGGAATGGCGGGACGGAAGTGCTGGGGACGATGTCGGCAATTCACGCGCCGATGGTGCAGGATTTTCAGTTTGTGAAATTCCGCACCGAGGGCGAGGTGGCGCGGCTGACGCTGGACCGTCCTGAGCACAATTTGCTGAACGAGCGGATGCTGGCGGAAGTGGCGGCAGGAATTAATTCGTTGAGCGAGCGTGCCGAAATTAAATTGATCGTGATGGATTCGGCGGGGAAAGCTTTCAGCGGCGGCATCGAGCTGGGGGAGTATACGCAGCGGCGCGTGTTTCAATTGCTGGACGCGTTTCACAACGCGTTTTCGGCGATGCTGGACACGTCGAAGCCGGTGCTGGTGGTGATCAACGGGCCGGCGTATGGCGGAGGCGCGGAGCTGGCGGCGCTGGGCGATCTGGTGGTTGCGACGCCGCGCGCGCGATTTGCACAGCCGGAAATTAAATTGGGCGTGTTTCCTCCGCTGGCTGCGGCGATTCTGCCGTACATTTTGGGACCGAAGCTGGCGCTGGAGCAGGTGTTGACGGGCGAGGTGATGACGGCGGAGCGGGCGCGGGAAGTGGGGCTGGTGAACTGGCTGGTGAGCGAAGAGGAGCTGCCGAAAAAAGTGGATGACTTGATTGCGAAGGTGACGGCGCAGTCGGGGCCGGTGTTGACGATGGCGAAGAAGGCGATTCTGGGGAGCCTGGGGTTGCCGTTGCGCGATGGCGTGCGGAATTCGATGAAGGTGTTTTTGAACGAGCTGGGCGATCTGGAAGATTCGCAGGAAGGTTTGCGGGCGCAGGTGGAGAAACGGGCGCCGAAATGGAAGAACCGGTAGCGCGGCGCGGGCGCGACGAATTGACAGCGTGAGATGGCGCGCATAGACTTCCGATGGACAATTTAGCTGGCACGGGTTGAGGGGAAGGCCGTGAAAATCGGCCACGGTCCCGCCACTGTGAACGGCCGGCGCGCGAGTGATGGCGCGAGCGGCTGTGAGTCAGGAAACCTGCCCGGGCTGGTCGAAGCTGGCACTCTTCGCGAGAAGGAGTGTGGCGATTGGCCTCGCTATTCTCGCGAGGCTTTTTTGTTGCTTGGGGGAATCGATTGGGGCGCGGGCGGCGACCACGGAAACTTTTCTGCGCGGGGAGTTTTTGCGTGATGCTTGGCTGCGCTACGCACGCGGCGCTCGTTATGGCAAACGCAACCGTATTGCCGCAGAGCAGCGCGGCGAAGATCGAGCCCGCGCGAGTTGTCACGGATGAAACTGGGCGGCGCGTAGCGATTCCGGCGGACGTGAAGCGCGTTGTGACACTGGCGCCGAATTTGACCGAGACGATTTACGCGCTGGGGCTCGAGGAGCGGCTTGCGGGCGACACGGATTATTGCGATACGCCGCCGGCTGCAAGACTGAAGCCGCACGTGGGCGGGGCGCAGAACCCGAGTCTTGAGGCGATCGTCGCGCTGCATCCGGATCTGGTGCTGGCGACGACGTCGATCAATCGCATCGAGACGGTGGACGGGCTGGCGAAAGTTGGCATCGCGGTGTACACGACGGATCCGGAGACGGTGCGCGGAATGCTGGAGTCGACGGCGCGCATCGCAGGACTGATGGGAGCGGAGGCGCAGGGCGCGGCGCTCGTTACGAAATTGCAGGCGCGGCTCGACGCACTCGCGGCTCGACTGGCGGATGTGCCGCCGGTGCACGCGTTATTCGTGGTGTGGGAGGATCCGCTGATCACGATCGGGCAAAATACTTTTATTGCGGACGCGCTGCGATGGGCGGGAGCAGAATCGGTGATTTTGTCGCAGCAGAAATGGCCGCGCGTGAGTTTTGAGGAAGTGGTGCGGCTGCAGCCGGACTTCATTGTGTTTGCGAGCGATCATGCGGGATTTGAAAGTGAAGAGCTGGGCGCGTTGCGATCGCGCGAGGCTTGGAAGCAACTGCGCGCGGTGGAATTGGGGCACATCGCGGTGATCAGCGAAGAAATCAACAGGCCGTCGCCGGGATTGGTGGACGCGATTGAGCAGCTGGCGCGGGAAGTGCATCCGGAGGCGTTTCTGAAAACGGAAAATAGAAAAGTGAAAATGGAAAATGGGAATTCGGTGTGGGTAGCGGCGATCGAGGAGTTTCATGCGCGGGCGGGTCTTAGACCCGCCCCTACGAAATTCGATGGTGCGTATTTAGGAGCTACGCTTTGAAACCGCTTACGCCGCGACGAATCCTATCAGTGTGCGGCCTTTTGCTGGCGGTGCTTTTTGTTGTGGTGGTGATTTCGCTGCGGATGGGGGCGTATCCGATTTCGATCAGCGAAATCGTGATGACGCTTTTCCGCGGCGTGGCGGGACAACGCGAGCAGATACCTTCGGAATTCTGGTTAGTTGTCTTTGGTCTGAGGCTGCCGCGCATCGCGCTGGGAATTTTGGTAGGCGCGGCGCTTTCGACGGCGGGCGCAGGTTTTCAGGCGCTGCTGCGAAACCCGCTCGCCGATCCCTATGTGTTGGGTGTTTCGAGCGGCGCGGCGCTGGGAGCCATCGTGAGTTTGGTAATCGCGCCCCACGTGCCGGGCCTGATTCAGCTCGCGGCATTTGCAGGGGCGGCAGCGACGATCACGGCGGTTTATTTTCTGGGCCGACGCGGCGGACAACTCGACAGCCCCACGCTGCTCCTGGCGGGAATCGTCTCGGCATCGTTTTTGTCGGCCATCATCATGTTCTTGATGACGACTCTCAGCGGTCGCGATATTCGCGGGATGGCGTTCTGGCTGATGGGCGACTTGTCGTCGCCCGCTGCGATTGATTTGCGCTGGCTGTATTTTATTTTGCTCGTGGTGCTTGGCTCGATTTACACCACGTCGTCGGATTTGAATCTGATTTTGACGGGCGAGCAAGAGGCGCGGCACTTGGGCGTGAACGTGAAGCGGGTGAAGCTCGTGGTTTATATCGGCGCGTCGCTGCTCACCGGCCTCGCAGTTTCGGTGAGCGGCGCGATCGGATATGTGGGCCTACTGGTTCCGCACGTGATGCGAATGATGTTCGGTACGGACTACCGCTTGCTGATTCCCGCGTCAGCGCTGGGCGGCGCGATTGCGATCGTGATTGCGGATACTCTGGCGCGCACGGTGGTGGCGCCAACGGAATTGCCGGTGGGCGCGATGACGGCTTTGGCGGGAGCGCCGGTGTTTATCTACCTGATGCGGCGGAAAGTTCGATGAGCTCGACAGCGGGAAGCGGAATGTCGAGCGGTGCGCAGACGCAAACGCGTCCATTCCAAGCAGATCCGCGCTCGCGGCTCAAAGTCGAACAAGTCAGCTACGCGTATTCCGCGACGGACCGCTCGGCGCCGAAATTTATTTTGGGCCCGGTCACGTTTGAAGCTCAGCAGCGGGAACTGGTCGCGATCCTCGGCCCGAATGCGAGCGGAAAATCAACGCTGCTAAAATTGCTCGCGGGTGTGGTGAAGCCTCTTTCGGGACGCGTCGAAGTGGACGGCGCCGAAGTGGGCGGCCTCGATTTGCGCACGCGGGCGCAGAAAATCGCGCTGGTGCAGCAGGAAAGCGAGCTGCTATTTCCGCTGCGCGTGTGGGAATACGTGCTGCAGGGACGCTATCCGTATGGCCGGCGGCTGCGGTTTGAATCCGATGAAGATTGCTTGATGGCTGGAAATGCCCTGGCGCAAGTGGGAGCCGATGCGTTGCGCGACCGATGGATGGAGCAGCTTTCGGGCGGCGAGAAACAGCGCGTGATTCTGGCGCGGGCGCTTTCGCAGCAACCGGCGCTGCTGTTGCTCGACGAGCCGACGCAGCATCTCGATATCGGCGGCAAAGTGGAATTGCTGCGGCGGTTGCGGAAGCTGGCGGATGAGAATCGCTACACCGTTGTCGTGGTGACGCATGAATTGAATTTGGCCGCGGAGTTTTCGGATCGGATCGTGTTGCTGCAAAAAGGCAAACCTTTGCGGATTGGGACGCCCGCGCAGGTATATCAGCGCGATTTGCTGGAGGAAGTTTTTGAGGCGCCGCTTGAAGTGGAGTTGAGAGTGACGGGGCGGCCGCGGGTGATTTTGCGGGGGAGCCACTAGCGGTAGGCGTGGCCGCTGGCAGAACGGGCGATTTGTGCCAAGCATCGCGTTCGGGCACGGCGTGCCGTGCCCCTACTGATGACGCATTACCGGGTGCTGTAAAAGGCCCACGACGAGGAAGACGTCGTCGTGGCTACCGTAAAATCTTATTCGTATCGCGGGGGTGGATGGCTGGCCTTCGCAAGCGGTGCTGAGTGATTTTGGGCGCCGTCGACAATCACGAGAGACTCCGCGCAAGGGAAGACGGTTAGAAGCCGTCGCCGCCGCGCGACTGTAAGGCGGAAATTTTCGGCGCGTGCCACTGTTCTGAGTTCTGAATCGCGAGATTCGGGCCGGAGTGGGAAGGCCGCGTCGCAGTTCCGATTGCTTTTGCGGCAACGTGAAAGCAATCGAAGCGAATCGCCGAGCCAGGAGACCTGCGGAGTCTCAATCCGGAAGCGTTTGCTCGATGCCTGTCGTATCGGGCGCGCCGCCGGACAACCTTCAACTCCCGCGCGAGAGGGAGAGGAGGAAAAATGAGACTGGCGCGTTTTTTGGCCATTGCTGTTGGAAGTTTTCTAGGATTCCTTTTCGCAGTTCCTCCGCAAACGCAAGCTCAATCAAATTCCACCCGCAACGCAACGATTACAGGAACGCTAACTGACCCGAGTGACGCGGCCGTGTCTGCTGCACAGGTAATTGCGGAGCCCGTTGATTCCGCGACTCCGGCATCACCAATCGCCACGCGGAGCGGTCCTGACGGGAAATTCGTACTCAGACTTGCTCCAGGACATTATCGGGTGACGATCAACGATCGGTCGTTCGAACGCCAACAGCGAGAATTCACGCTGACCGCCGGCAGCACGGAAACGTGGGACGTTCGACTCGCGCTGAGAGAGGAATCGGCCACCGTCATCGTATCCGCAACGACGATACCGATCGAAGCCGACAAGTCTCCGTTTCCGGTGACGGTAATTTCGCACCAAGACATCAGCGAACGGCAGGAATTGTGGCTCGCGCCGATCCTGGGGGCGACCGGCGGAATCAACGTAGCGCAAGAAGGCGCATACGGCGGAATCACCACGATGTTTCTCGATGGCGGAAATTCAAACTTCACGAAAGTGCTGATCGACGGGGCGCCGGCCAACCAGCCCGGGGGAGACATCGATCTCGAAGGATTCGATCTCGGCAATCTGGACAAAATCGAAGTGGTGCACGGCGCGTCGAGCGCGCTGTACGGATCGGATGCGATGACGGGAACGGTGGAGCTTTTCACGCATCGGGGGACGACAACAATTCCGATCGTGAGCGTGTTCGCTGACGGCGGGACATTTGGCACCGGAAACGGCGGCGGAAGCCTGAGCGGAATTCTCGGAAAGTTCGACTACTCAGCGTCTGCTTCCTACTTTTCAACCGCCGGCCAGGGAGCGAACGATTATTTCCGCAACACCGCGCTTTCAGGAGCCTTTGGATACAAATTCGGCGAGAACAATCAGATTCACGCGTCACTGCGAAATGATTCGAATGATGGAGGGTCGCCGGGGCAAACGTTTGCGCCGACGCCGACCAACCATATCAATCAGCATAATTTTTTTGCGAGCCTCATCTGGGAATTCTCGCACGGGCCACATTGGAAATATCGCCTGATGGGAACCGACGCGTATATTCGGCAGACGATTCTCGATACGGACTTTGATTTCACCTCGTTGAACCGATTTTATCGGACGGGATTGGACGCACAGGCGAGTTACGTGGCGGCACGCGGAGGCGTGACGCTGGGCTACGCGTACGAAGTGGAAAATGGCGAGCCGGGTGGGCCGCCGCACGTCCGGCGGAATAATCAAGCGGGCTACGTCGAGGGGCGGTATCAATTCTGGCGGCGCGTGCTGGTGACCGCGGGCGGGCGCGCCGAAGATAATGCGAGCTTTGGAACAAAAGTGGTGCCGCGCACGGGAATATCGTATGCCGCGCGATACGGTCACGATTTCTGGGGCTCGACGCGGCTGCGCGCGTCCTACGGATTGGGAATCAAGGAGCCGACTTTCGTGCAGAGCTTCGAAGCCGGCCCGTGCTTTCCCGGCAATCCGGATTTGCTTCCGGAGCGTAGTACAACCGTGGATGCGGGTATCGAACAGATGCTCGCATCGGACCGGCTGAAACTTTCAGTGACGTATTTTCATAACGACTTCCACGATATTGTGAGCTTCAGTCCGGATTCGACGCAAACGCCCACCTGCCCCTTCGGCACTGGGACATTTTTCAATACCGACAAGGCTCGCGCGTATGGGGCGAATGCCGCTTTCGAAGCGAAAGTGACGAACTGGTTGCGCTTCGCCGGGAATTACACCTACGACGACTCGCTCGTGCTCGTCTCGCCGAACGCGACCGATCCGGTGTTGCAGCCGGGCAATCGATTGTTTCACCGCCCGCTTCATTCGGCGAACCTTGTGATGAACGCAAGATGGCGGCAGATGAACTGGATGGTGGCGGGAACGTATGTGGGACGAGCGACGGATAGCGATTTCGATGGAATGGGAATCACCAGCGATCCAGCCTGGGTGAGATGGGACACCGCGGCGATCTTGCCGGTGCATTGTGGATTTTCGGTGACGGCGCGCGTCGAAAATCTGTTCGATCGAAAATATGAGACGGCTGTGGGCTATCCGGCACTGGGGCGAAATTTCCGGCTGGGGATGAAGTATGTGTGGGGCGGCGGATAGGCGCGGCCCTTGCAAAGCTGACCTAACAAAATTGTTAGCGGCCAATTTGTCCGGACGGGATAAGAGCGGCGCGATTCGAATGCTATAATCAGAGGCTCGTCATCCGTTCTTATGGCACGAATCGCTCAAGAGATGCGTGTTTCGCCGGAGGTGATGGCTCGCTACGAGCCGGTCATTGGGCTTGAGGTGCACGCGCAGCTCAAGACACAAACGAAAGCGTTCTGCGGGTGCTCGACGCGATTTGGAGACGCGCCGAATAAGAACACGTGTCCGGTGTGCCTGGGTTTGCCGGGCGCGCTGCCCGTGCTGAATCGCAAGGCGGTGGAGCTTGCTGTGCGGGCATCACTGGCGCTGCAGGCGCGGATTCATGAGCGGTCGCGGTTTGCGCGGAAGAATTATTTTTATCCGGATTTGCCGAAGGGCTACCAGATTTCGATGTATGAGCTGCCGTTGGCGACTGGCGGCTCGCTCGAAATCGAAATCGAGGGTCGAGCAAAGAAAATCGGGATTACGCGCCTGCACATGGAAGAGGACGCGGCGAAGAATCTGCATGAAGGTTTTCCGGATTCGGATAAATGGAGCTATATCGATTTCAACAGGGGCGGAGTGCCGCTGGTAGAAATTGTGTCGGAGCCTGATATTCGGACGCCCTCGGAAGCGTATCAATACTTGAACACGTTGAAGCAGGTGCTGGAGTACACGGACGTGAGCGACTGCAACATGGAAGAGGGTTCGCTGCGGTGCGATGCGAATGTGAGCGTGCGTCCGCGGGGCGAGGAGAAATTCGGGACGAAGGTGGAAGTGAAGAATTTGAATTCGTTCCGGTATTTGTCGCACGCGCTGGAATTCGAGATCGAGCGGCAAATCGGAGTGCTCGAATCGGGCGGCAGCGTGACGCAGGAGACGCGGCTTTGGAATGTGGCGGGGGGACGGACGGATTCGATGCGATCGAAGGAATTCGCGCACGATTACAGATATTTTCCCGATCCGGATTTGCTGCCGGTTATGGTGATGGAGCCGCTGGTGGCGGAGGTGCGCCGCGGAATGCCGGAATTGCCTGCCGCGAAGCGGGAGCGATTTGTGCGGCAGTATGGCGTCGCGGCGTATGATGCCGAGGTGCTGACGGCTAACCGAGCTCTCTCAGGCTACTTTGAAAGTACTGTTAGCGCCGCACAGGTATCGGGAAAGCTTGTCGCGCCTTGGATTACGGGCGAATTTCTCAGGCACTCAAACGAAATTGGATTCGAAGCGGCATCGACGGCGGTGAGTCCAGCGGCATCGGGCTCGCTGATTGGGAAAGTCGTGAGAGTGGGCGAGATTACAGCCGCCACAGGTAAGCGCGTTTACGCGAAGATGTTCGAGACCGGAAAGGGCGCGAAGGAGATCATCGCCTCGGAAGGTTTGGCGCAGATTTCGGACGCGGGATCGATCGAAACTGTGGCACGGCAAGTGGTGACGAAGAGTCCGGAGAATGTGGCGAAATATAAATCGGGCAATGAAGGCGTGTTCAAGTTTTTTGTGGGGCAGGTGATGAAAGAGACGCGCGGGCAGGCCAACCCGCAGATCGTGAATGAAATCCTAAAACGCGTGCTCGCGGAAGCGTAGGGTGTGATGGCGACGAAAGCGGAAACATCGAAGGTGCTGAAAGAGGGCGACAAGGCGCCGACGTTCCGGGTGACGGCGGACGACGGCGAGAAAGTGTCGCTTGGGGAATATCGCGGGAAGAACGTGATTCTGTTTTTCTATCCCAAAGCGAATACTCCCGGTTGAATCAACGAAGCGTCCGAGTTTCGTGACGCCATCAAGAAGTTCGAAGCGGAAAATACGGCGATCCTGGGCTGCAGCGCGGATTCTGTGGAAGCGCAGACGAAATTCAAAGTGAAGCACAAATTGAATTTCCCTTTGCTGGCCGACACGGAATTTGAAGTGATTGAGTCGTTCGGCGCGCGAAGGATGAAGAGTTTCCTGGGGAAATCGTTTCTCGGGATCGTGCGGATGACGTATTGGATTGACCAGGACGGGTTGATTCGCAAGATTTGGGACAACGTGACGCCGAAGGGGCACGCGGCGGAAGTGCTGGCGGCGATTCGCGGGGAATAGGATCGCTTCACGGAAATAAACGAACCTCAGGGGCTAAAGCCCCTTCTGTTTGGTTCCGTTTATGTCGCCCCTGAAGGGG
This sequence comes from uncultured Acidobacteriota bacterium, assembly GCA_963720655.1. Lineage (GTDB taxonomy): Bacteria > Acidobacteriota > Terriglobia > Acidiferrales > UBA7541 > Palsa-295. Next base: position 324,273 of record CAVRFZ010000005.1, read on the forward strand.
CGACCCACAAACCGACTCTTTGTCTTCGTTTTCTCCAAGTGGGATGACAACCTAATCTAAATTGTGACGCGGAAGGTTTCGGCGTCTGGTTCGATTAGGGCGTTGTCGATCAGGCGGGTTTTTCCTACGTATGCGGCGATAAGGACGAGGCTGCGATTGCGCAGCACGGTAACGGGCTCTAGCGATTCTGCGTCAACAATTTCCACGTAGTCGGTTTTCACTCCTGGTTCTGAATCCAGCAAATGACGCGCGGCGGCGATCAGGTGCGCCGCGTCACGTTGTCCCGCGCCGATTTCAGTTTTCACGGCCTCGAGTGAACGATTGAGCGCGGTGGCGGCGCGGCGATCGTCGGGACTTAAGTAGGCGTTGCGCGAGGAGAGGGCCAGACCGTCCGGTTCGCGCACGATGGGGCTGACGACAATCTCGGTGTCGAGGTTCAGGTCGGCGGCCATTTGCTGGATGATGCGGCATTGCTGCGCGTCTTTGCGGCCGAAGTAGGCGAAGCGCGGCTGCACGATTTCGAGAAGTTTCAGGACTACCGTGGCGACGCCCTGAAAATGGCCGGGGCGCGAGCGTCCTTCGAGGCGATTGCTGAGGCCTTCGACATTCACCAGCGTGCGAAAGTTCTTGGGATAGATTTCCTCCGCGGGCGGAGCGAATAAATAATCGACGCCGAGATTCTCGAGCAAGGTTCGATCGGATTCGAGTGTGCGAGGATATTTCTGGAAATCTTCGGTGGGGCCGAATTGTTTCGGGATTCACGAAAATCGAGACGACGACGGGCGAGCATTGCGCTTTCGCGGCTTGGATGAGAGACGCGTGGCCTTTGTGCAGCGCACCCATCGTGGGGACGAAGCCGAGGACGCGGTCTTCCTGACGCGCGGCACGGCCAATCTGCTTCATCCACGAGACGGTGCGGACGATTTCCATTAGAACTTTTCGTTTGAGGAGATGCGATTCGGCGCTGCGGATCGCATCAGGCCGAGGCCCTTGCGGCGCGTTCGCGATAAAAGAAAATTAGATCCGAGGAATTTGGTGTTGCTCCGAGTTGACGGAGCATGGTGGCGACCTGGCCTCGGTGGTACGTGCCGTGATTTACCAGGTGTTGCAGCATTTGCCAGAGCGGAGCTGCCTGGGGAACGCCTTTGGTAGTTTTATGTTCGATCACTCGGGCGATGTCTTCGGGTTTTAGCGCGTCGATGTAGCCAACGAGAGCGGTCTCGACTTCCTGCCAGCGGTGGCGAAGAGAGGCGAGCGTGGGGAAGTCGGAAGCAGGGCGGAACGAACTTGCGGAGCGGCCATGCCAGCGCTCGAGCCAGAGCCATTCGACTTCGCAGATGTGCGAGAGCGTGTCGCGGACGGAGTGGAAACTGGAGCCGAGGTCGCGGGTGAATTGTTCGTCGGAGAGAGTGGAACAGGCGTCGAGCGAGCGGCGATTGGCCCAGGAATTGTATTCGTAGAGAAGGCGGAAATCTTCGAGGTTCATTCGAGGCTCCTCTCGCGACTGGGAACTTCAGGGGCTAAAGCCCCGTTGTCTCTGGCTGAGGTAATGTCGCCCCTGAAGGGGCGACCTACAAAGCTCAAGAGCACCAGCCAACGTTACCTCACAATGCTCCGGGCAATCCACAAAGCGCAACCCTGCCGGTCTGAAGACCCTTCGAAACTCAGGGCAAGCCGACGCTACAAAAACTACCGCAAAAGGCCACCGCACAACAGAACGGAGCTGCCGATTAGGTGCGCTGGCGTGCCAGCAGTTGCTGGCGCAACTCGGCCGGGGAGTGGTAGGACTCCGCGTCCGATGGGAAGCTGCCGTTTTGCACGTCGTTGCAAAATTCTGTGGCTGCGCGCGTGATTTCGGCTGAGAGGTTCACGTACTGGCGCGCGAATTTTGGCTTGTGGCCCATCGTTAGGCCGACTAGATCGTGGAAGACGAGAACCTGGCCGTCGCAATCCGGGCCTGCGCCGATGCCGAGCGTGGGGATCCGGAGCTGGCGCGTGATTTCAGCGGCGAGGTCGCGCGGAACGGATTCGAGTACGACTGAAAATGCGCCGGCTGCTTCGACGGCATGCGCATCGCGCTCGAGTTGCTTGGCTGCGTCAGGCGTCTTGCCCTGCACGTGAAAGCCGCCGAGGGTGTTGATGGATTGCGGCGTGAGGCCCACGTGACCCATCACCGGAATTTCGGCTTCGACGAGACGCGAGATTAATTCGAGGCGGCGTTCGCCGCCCTCGATTTTCACGGCTTCTGCGCCCGCTTCCTTCACGAGGCGAATGGCGTTTTGAACCGACTCGTTGATCGAAACATGGAAGCTACCAAAGGGCATATCGGCAACGAGCAGAGCGCGTTTCGTGCCGCGGCGGACGGCGCGCGTGTGATGGAGAATTTCGTCGAGCGTGACGGGCAAGGTGCTGTCGTAACCGAGCGTGACCATGCCCAGCGAATCGCCGACGAGCAGCATGTCGACGCCGGCTTCGTCGAGCAGGCGCGCGGTGGGATAGTCGTAGGCTGTGAGAAACGTGATCTTTTTTGTTGCGGGAGAACCTGGGAAACACTTGCGGGAGAGAATGTCAGGCACGGTGACTTTACCGTTGCCCGCATGCGGTGCAACACTCATTTTTGCCTCCGGTGCCGCTCCCGGACTTCGGGATGCAGCCCACTAGCTGCTTAGATGCTATCAGAAGGTGGTGGGTTTGGGCAAAGATTCCGACCTTTGAGCTGGCGTGGGCTGGCTCTCAGGCTTGAGTGACGGGAGCGGGCATTTGTGGTTCGACGCCTCGCCAGCCTACCGGGCGTCCTCGGACGGCTTCTCTGAGGGCGCGGAAGAGAACGACGTACATCATCTGGCGGTAATAGAAACGTTGAAGAATCAGCGGAGCGAGGAGGGTCCAATCCTCGTTCTTTTCGAGGGCAAAAGCGACGACGCAGGTGAGCAGGTCAATCATCATGAAAATGGCGAAGAAAATCAGGGAGCGTTCCACGTCCTGCGACGTCCAGAGTTGAGGCAGGCGGGCGATGCGAAGTTGCGCTAATCCCCAGAGAGCGATCGAGAGCAAGAACAGCAGGTCGATCACCGGAGAAACCAGCGGCAGCAAAATCTGGAAGAGGAAAATATTGGGTATGGCGACCCAGCCGAGAGTGCCGTACCGCGGCTTGCCGACAGCGTCGCGGTGCTTCCAGACGGCTTGCAGCGTGCCAAAGGTCCAGCGGAAGCGCTGGCGAATCAGGGCTTCGACGGTTTCCGGAACTTCCGTGCGGCCGATGGCGTCTTCGTCGTACAGAATTTTCCAGCCTTCGCGACGAATCGTGAGCGTGAGGTCCGTATCTTCCGCAACCGTATCGCCTGAAAATCCACCGTGACTTTTCAAAACATCGGCGCGCCACGCGCCGGCGGCGCCCGGAACCACCGGAATGCAATTCAGCAGATCGAAGGCGCGCTTTTCGAGGTTTTGGCTGGTGATGTATTCGAGAGCCTGCCAGCGAGTGAGCCAGCGATTGCGGTTCATCACTTTGACGTTGCCAGCAACGGCACCGACGTTGGGATCCGCAAAGTGGCGCGCCAGAAGCGGAATCGCATCGGGGTCCACAATTGTGTCCGCATCGATGGAGACGACAATTTCGCCGGTTTCTTCAGCGAGGCCGTGGTTCAGCGCTGAGGGTTTGCCGCGATTGGGCTGCAGCAGCAGACGCACGCGCGAATCCCGGCCGAAATTCTCGCGGACCAATTCGGCGGTGTGGTCAGTGGAACCATCGTCAATCACAAGAACTTCGAGCTTTGGATAATTCGAAGCGAGGACGGATCGCACGGTGTCGAGAATCGCGGCTTCCTCGTTGTAGGCGGGGATCAAAACGGAAACAGTGGGCTGGTAACCCGGATGGTCCGGAGGAGAAGGCCGAAGTTTTTCAGCCAAGGCCAGCAAACCAATCACGAGGGCGCGGCCGCTGACAAGCAGGATTCCGGCGATAAAAATGAAACCGATTGCACTGCGAAACATCCGGAACACATCGAAGATGAAAGCATCGGCGCGCGCGAGCAGCCATTCTTCGTGGCTGAGCGGCATCATCACTTGCGCTCGCGTCTGATTCAGCAGCGCGGACACGGAAACGAATTCGTAGCCTTTGGCGCGAAGCCCATCAATCACGCGGGGCAGAGCTTCGACGGTGTGGCTGCGGTCGCCGCCGCCGTCATGCATCAGGATGATATTGCCCTTATCGGCTGTCGCGTCGGCAATCACACGCTGCACGATCGTGTCCGCCGGCGGTGGAAGACCGCCATTCGGCTCGCCCCAATCGTGGGGATCGACTCGCGCGCCGATGATGATGTATCCCATCGCCTGCGGAATCGGGAGCATCTGGATTTCGCTGGCGGTTTCCGGCTGGTGATCGATTCCGTAGGGCGGGCGAAAGAGCAAAGTCTTCACACCCAGGCTGCTTTCGAGAAGCAGCTCGGTGAGATTCAATTCGATTTGGAGCTGGGATTTCGTGATCGCTTCGAAATCGGGATGCGTGAAAGTGTGGTTGCCTATTTCGTTGCCGAGCACAAATTCGCGTTTCACGAGATCGGTTTCAAGATTCGCCGTCTCTCCAATCACGAAGAAGCATGCGGGGACGTTCTTTTGCTTCAGGATATTGAGGATTTGCGGTGTCCATTGCGGATCGGGGCCATCATCGAAGGTGAGCGCGACTTTTTTTGGCATGTCGCCCATCTGCTGAATTCGCCAGGTGAGCGGATAGCTTTTGAAAGTTTCGTCGTCGAAGAGGTCGGTATCCGGATCATAGTCGAATGTGCGCCGCCCACTTTGCGGCGTGGCAGTGATGCGCCAGATATCGCCGTCACCTTCCAGGATCAAGTCGTAGCCCGGAGGAACGTCCTCGAGTTTGTTGCGGATTGCATCGTCCGGGCGGGTGGCGTCCCAGATATACCAGAGCGACGGATCTTCCATGCCCAAGCGCCAGAGGGCGGTTCCTTGCACGTGCGCGCGCTCGGCGGTGCGCAGCTCGTTGTAGGCGGTGACGCCGTCGAGCATCCAGACGTTGTGGACAACGTCGTGCTCGTCCTCATAGGAATAGTGAGGGCTCAGAGAATCGGGATCGAACTCAATGTCGGTTTGCGATTCCACAGCGGTGATTACACCCTGCTGGAATGTGACGGCCTGTGCCACGGGATGCGGATCGGTCTTCGTCTTCGCCGGCCAGTCGTAGCCATAATTGGCGATGCCCATCACGATTTTTTCCGGCGGGACGAGCTTCAGGATGTTGTTGATGTTGCGAACAAACCAATCCTGCGAGACGACGGGGCCGGGAGCAGAAGCGGGCCAATGAAAGTCGTAGTTCATCAGGATAATGGCATCGGCTTGCGACGCGAAATATTTGTAGTCGTAGCTCCAATCGGCAGCGGGAAGGGCGACCATCAATTTCAGGTTGGCCGAGTGCAGAGCCACCGCGAGATCATGAATGAAGTGCTGGAAGTTCTCCTGGCTTTCCTGGGGAACTTCTTCGAAATCGACAACGATGCCGGGTTCGTGCTCGGAGTTGGCGAAAGCCTCGAGCGCCTTCGCAAGCTTCTCCCGCGATGCCGGGCGGGCGAGCATTTCCGCCATTTCGTCGACCTTCCAATCCTTGCCGTCGTAATTGTTAACCATGGACATCACAGGCAACTCGATGCCTCTGGCTTTAATTGACTGCATCCAATTTACAAGCTTGGGGTCCTGGTCAACGTCGAGACGCCCATCCGGGGACACGGCGTGCAGGGCTTCCGGGATCAAGAGGTCGAGGTCGTGATAGTGGGCCTGGAGAGAAGCCAGGCTGGTGGAATCCCAGCTGACGTAGAATGCAGCGCGCAGCGGATCGTAATTCTGCGGAATCTTACCGAGCTGTGCGACGCGATGTTTTCTGCCGGGGCGGACGGATTTGGGCTTCAAGCGGCCGCGAATCGCGTGAAGAGTGCCATGCGTATCGGCGCGAAGAATATCCGGCAGATCGGGGTTGCGAATAACATTGAGGATGAAAATGATGAGAACGATGGTGAAAAATCCGCCTGCAAGCTCGAGAAAGCGGCGAGTGCGGCGCCAGCGACGGCGCTGCTCGTCGTAAAAAATGGGCTTGCGTTCAGGCATGGGGGCAATCCAAGCTAGCCGTCCGCTCGTGGCATGTCAAATCGCGTGTCAAATCGCATGTCCAATGACGCGTCAATGACTCCAACCAGCTAAGATGCGCATCCACATCGCTTTTGCCGCACTGACGGGGCTGATGCTGAGGATTTATTTCGTGCTGAAATTTCCCGTGACGCAATCAGGCGATGCTCCATTCTACATCGAGCTGGCCTGGAATTGGCTGAAGAAGGGGGTTTATGGGTTTCCGGTGAACGGCCGGCTGACAGCTGTGGATATGCGCGTGCCAGGGTATCCTGCGTTTTTGGCGGCTATTTTCGCGTTCGCGGGGAAATCGCCGCGCGCGGTGATGCTGGCGCAAGCTGTGTTGGATGTGGCCGGATGTTTCTTGATTGCGCTGATTGCTGAGCGGCTGGCGCCGGCGGAATCGAGACGACGCGTGTTCATTGCAGGGCTGTGGCTGGCGGCGTTGTGTCCGTTTACGGCGAACTATTCGGCGGTGGTGCTCACGGAGACGCTGGTCACTTTTCTGACTGCGATAGCGATTCTGGTGCTGCTGGAGACGGATCTTGGGCGTCGGGCTACGAACGCTGCTGCGATGTATGCAGCAAACGGGTTTTTCGCGAATCCGTGGCTGCTGGCAGGGATCGTGGTGGGCTTCGGCACATTGGTGCGGCCGGAAACACCGCTGTTATTGATTTCGGCAGGGCTTGTATTGTGCGCGAGATGGTGGCGGCCGCAGGATTGGCCAAAGCTGGCGCGAGCTGGGAATATTTCTTGGGTTGGGTGTGCTGCTGCCGCTGTTGCCGTGGGCGGCGAGAAACTGGAGGGTGCTGCACAAAGTGCAGTTTCTTGCGCCGCGCTACAGCGAATTACCGGGCGAGTATACCCCGCTTGGATTGACCGATTGGACCAGCACGTGGATGTGGCGTTTTCGCGACGTGTATCGGGTGACGTGGAAGGTGAACGACGAACCGATCTCGGCGGATGACCTTCCTGCCGGGGCATTCGATTCTCCCGAAGAGCGGGCACGCGTAGAGGGTCTCTTCGAAAAATACAATGAGAGCCTGACGATGGACCCGGAGGTTGACAGCCAATTTCGCGAGATTGCGCGTGAGCGGACGGAGCGGCATCCGTTGCGAACTTATTTAAAGGTTCCGTTTTTGCGCACGCTGGCGATCTGGTTCACGCCGCGGGTCGAGCTACTGCCGGTTTCAGGGCGCATTTGGCCGTTGCGGGTGGAATGGGAGGAGGATCGCGCAGACTTGCTCGTGACGCTTTCGCTGGTGGCGACGAATGCGTTTTATCTTGCACTGGCGATCTGGGGCGCGTGGCTGGCGCGCGATCGTGGGGGTTGGGCGCTGCTCGTCGTGTTTATTCTGGTGCGCACGATTTTCTTTTCGATATACGTGGAAGCGCCCGAGCCGCGCTACGTGCTGGAATGTTTCCCGGCTTTGATCGCGCTGGCAGCGCAGCCGTTCGCGCGACGGAATCAGCTTTCTTCCACCGGCTCGGGATGAATCGTGAGGCGGAAAATTTGCGGAAAGCGTTCCTTCACGCGATCTTCGAGGGCGGCGGTGATGTCGTGGACCTCAGTGATCGGAAGGCCGCCGTCCATCGCACAGTGGCAGGAAACGAGAATTTTGTGATCGACGCTGCGGACATGCACCTCGTGGCAGTCAATCAGCTCGTGGTATTCCGATTGCAGCGAATTCAGGAAATCTTGAACCGATCGCGAGAGGCCTTTCATTTCTTCGGCGCCGGCGATGCGAGCACCCAGGGGCTCGATGTGAATATTCACACGGGCGCGGGGGTCGGTGGCGTGGCGGATGTCTTCTTCAAGTTCTGTGGCGCTGCGATGGGCTTCGCGGAGGCTGGAGCCTTCGTTTACTTCAAGATGCAACTCGATGAAGAGGCGGCCTTCAAACTGATGAGCTGAAAGTTCGTGAACGGCGAGGCCGCGGCGCTGTGCGACGGCGCGAATCGTTTCGAAAAGATCCTCGTCGCTGCGTGCGCGTGGCTCGACGTGGACGACCACGTCCGCATTCGGGACGATTCCCCCTATATGCTGCTCGACGGCGTCGCTGGCGAGGTGTGCTTGCTCGAGACTGGAGGTACGGGGAACGCTGATCGTGACGTCAACGAAATAGCGCTGGCCGGAGCGGCGGACGCGGACGCGCTCGCTGCGCAGGACGCCTTCCGTGTTGGCAACCGCGGCGGCGATTTGCTGCTGTAAGCCGCTGGGGGCGACATCAAGCAGCGCGTCGATGGTTTTTTTGCCGAGACGCGAGCCGATCCAGATGATGACTCCTGCGACAGCCAGGGCGGCGAAGGCATCCAGCATGCCGAGCCAGGGGATGTTGTATTTCAGGCCGATCCAGGCGCCGGTGATGCCGAGAATGACGACGAAGGTGCTCCAGACGTCGGTGGAGAAATGCAGCGCGTCGGCTTCGAGGGCTTCGCTGGGATATTTACGGGCAACACGAGTGAGCCTGCGGGAACGGATAAGGTCCACCACCATACAGATTCCGAGAATGACGATGGCTTGCAAGCTCGGGTGAATATGCACGGAATGAGAGATGAGGCGGTGGATTGCTTCCCAGATGATGTAGACGGCGGTGAAAATAAGCAGCGCGGTTTCGACGAAGGCGGAGAAGCTTTCCACTTTTCCGTGGCCGTAGAGATGATCAGCGTCAGCGGGCTTATCGGCAACGCGAACGGAAAAGAACGTGATGATTGCAGCAATGAGGTCGAGGATCGAGTGCAGCGCCTCAGATAGAATTCCGAGGCTGCCGGTGATGACGGTGAGGAAAATTTTCAGGCCAACTAGAACGATTGCGGAGCCGACGGAGGCGAGAGCGGCGAGGCGCTTTTCGTGCGTAGCTTTTTCGAGAGGCTCGGTCATTTCGGCGCGGGTCAGGTGATGCTATCGGGCGATGCTATTGGATTAACGTCCGGCGATTATACGCTCAACGCCTCGGGGAACAGCGGTGAGCAGGCGGAGATATCGCGCGAGACGGTTATTTCAGGGTCGGCGCCGGGACGAGCGGCAGGCGGCGCGGCTCGCCGTGGAATCCGCGGACTTCGACTTCTTCGAGAAGCAGGGACGGAGCGACGATGGAACTGGGAATTCCACCCTGGATTCCACCGAACGAGCCGAGGGCGGTGCCGGCGAAACCTGCCGCGGGATTCTGCGTGTAGTCGTAGACGGCGAGATCGTCGCCGATAGCGAGCATATTGCGCATCGAGCGCAGCGTGAGCCCTTCGATGTGTCCGCCGCGGACTAATTCCTCGCGGCCGTCTGCGACATAGACGCGGTAATAGAGCAGCGGCATGCGTTCGCCGCTGGCAACGCCACCGGCAATCGAGCCGAGGAAATCGGAGAAATCCTGCTGGCCGAGCGAGGAGAGCGCGGGGTTATCCATGCGCTTCACTTCGAGGCACCATTCGTGGCCGTCCTGGCGGCAGGCATCCACAAATTTTTTGCGCAGGTCGGCGGCGTTCGATGCGTCCGAGGACTGGAAAATCAGATTGCTGGCGAGAGGCTTGGTGTCGGAAAGCATGGCCGAGCGGGCGTGGCCGTTTGAGGCTTGGAATTCGGGCCCGGGCCTGCGCGACATCAGGAGATTTTTCAGAACGCCATTTTGTACAAGTTCGACACGCTGTCCTTTCACGCCTTCATCGTCAATCTCGTATTGACCAAGCAGAGGATGTCCCTGGAACGCGGACATCGTAGGGTCATCAATGAGCGACACGCTGGGCGGGAGGACTCGCGTGTTTACGCGACCCGTCCATTCGCTGCGGCCGCCCATGCGATCCATGATTTGGTCGAAGGCCCCCATCATGGAAAGCGGAGGGCGCGCGCCGGAGAGCGACGCGGCCATTACCTGCGCGAGCACGGAACCTGATGCGGAGGCGTCGAAAAGGACAGGGCCGGTGTAATCGGGAACCAGAGGGGCCGCGCGGAGCTGCATCAATTCTGAGCCGGCTTGCGTGAGACCTTTGGAAATTGTGGCGGGATCCGGGATGTCACCGGGCTTGGCAACATAGATCGCGTAATAGTTGTGGAGCGGCATGCCGTCGTCGGCTTGCGTATCAAACGCCGCTTCGACAGCGGCCAGGCTTTTCGAGGTGCGAAGCTCGGTGCCTTCGCTATTCATCAGGTAGTACGTGGTGTAGACGAAGTAGTAGTTCACCCGCGTACCGTAAAGCTGCGGGAAACTTTTGAGAGCTGCCGACGCTGCGCGCGCTTCCTCTTCCCACTTGCGTGAAGTCCAGTCCGGCAATTCGCGCGGATCGATCTTGACGGTGGCGTGCTCCTGCGAGAAGTCGTCGATCTCGGGCGGCTTCGTCAGGCTGCGCAGGAATGCCTGCTTGAGCGACATCTGCGTGGCCGCCTCTTTGTAGGCTTGATCGGTGGCGAGCCACAGATCCTGGCGCAATGAATTGTAGTCGTGGTCGATACCGACTTCGCCGGTGGAGCCGAGGAAGCCCTGAAAACCGTCTTCGCTGATGAAATTGGAGCTATCAAGGTGGTAGTCGCCGATGCGCGCGTCAACGCTCATGAAGCGATTGCGCGTTGTCGTGGAAGAGACCAAGTCGCCGAAGGACGCCGTGACGGCGCGGACGTCCACGTCGAGAAGCCTGTATTCGAGGTAGAACGGCTTTTCGACGCCGGGCAACTGGAGACGCGCGCGATTCCTTTCCATTTCATCGTGCATGGCGCGAAGAGTCTGATCGTTGTCAGCGGTTTGCTGGGAAGCTTGAGGCCGTAAATTGGCCGGGACCGGGGCGGCAGCGACTGCTGGTTTTGTATGGGCAGCCAAGGCCGGAAGTGAGAACGCGAACATCCATAATGAAATTGCGGTCGCGATTTTTCTCACTGCCTCTGCCCCTGTGATTCAGGATCGTGCGCAGGTGGCGGCAGGATCGGCGGCCGGTCCGTGGACGTCTCTTTCTTTTGTACTTCCATCTCGGAAATCAGAATCGCAGGAGCGACCGCCGAAACGGGCACCGAGCCGGATTCCGCGCCGCAGTAACCGTTGAAAATTTCCGGCTTGTTGCCGGTGGCGACGATTTTGGTGAGCGAGACGAGTGGCGTCCCGACGATGTCCACGCCGCGAACGAGTTGATCGGGGCGGCCATCGGGAAACACTTTGTAAACGACGAGCGGAAGCACCTGAAAGGCCTGAGGCTGGCCGCGGCCAGTAAACGTAAATCCGCCGGCGATATCGTCAATCAGCAGCCCGAACGGCTTGCCCTGCGCTTTCACCAATTCGATGAGCTTTGCGCGAAGCTGTTCGTTGGTCATGGTGTTTGTACTGGAGACAATCAAATTGCCCTGGCGCGCGACGGGGACAAATCCCAATTGACGCCGTCCGTGCCCATTTGAATGGGGAATATCGACGAGCGGCGAGCGCGACATCAGAAAAGTCTTCAACACGCCGTGATCCACAAGCTGGACGTTTTCCGCCTTCACGCCCTCGTCGTCGTACAGATAATTTCCGAGCAGCATCTGGCCGTCGAAGAGCGATTCGGTGGGATCATCCTTAATCGAAAGAAAATCCGGCAGAATCTGTGTGCCGATCTTGCTGGTGAACGTCTGGCCTTCGTTGATGTCTTTCTGGCGAAAACCCTCGGCGCGATGCCCAAACACTTCGTGAAAGAAAACCGCTGCCGCGCGGCCGGTCAGCAACGCAGGGCCCGCATAAGGATCGACGAGAGGCGCTTTGTCCAGCGCTTCGGTCTCCTGGATCATCGTCTGAACGTGCTCGAGCACGGTCTTATCGTCGGGAGCGTCTTTCGGAGTGAGCCAATCGAAATTGTTGTAGCGATTGATGTCCATCCCATCCGGAGCCTTGCTTTGAACGTAGAGTTCGAGGCGGTAGTGTATCTGTCCAAAAGCAAGCTTCGTTCCCTCGCTGGTCACTTCGTACTGGTTCGCGGCAAGCGCGGTGAAGGTGACGATGGAATTGAGGACGGCGGGCGATTGGCTGAATGCCGCCGTATATTTCCGGACGCGAGCTTCCCACGGCGCGCGATCCACTCGCATTTCGACGTGTGGCCCGCTGTAAGTCCGCGGCGCTTCCGCAGAAAAATCAGGCGCGGCACCCTTCGGCGGTCTGCACCTGCACCTGTTGGTTCGTTTTCACTTTGATCAGAGCCTGGGACGCGGCGCGATATTGCTTGTCCGTCTCGCGCCAGATTTCGCGTGAGAGAACGGGCAGATCGTCGTCAAGAATCGTAGTAGTGCCGGGGCTGGTCCAACTGGGCTGCCGGTCACCAAGCTTGTGCGTATTATCCTGCTTGAAACTCCCGACACGGGTCTGCACCTCGAGCCATCGCGCGTGATTTTCGGTGCTTGAAAGCAATGCGCCATTCGAGCCGGATACTTCAGCATATTCGCGGTCGGCGATCGTGTAGCTGATGAAGTAAACCGGGCGGGTCGGCTTTTGAATAGCCTGCCATAGAGCGATCAAGTTCGGATTGCATCGTGGCCAGGATGGCGGGCGCTTCGGTAGCCTTAGTATGCTGGTCTTTAGCAAAGGCTGCGAAGGCCGCCAGGAACACCGCAAGTGCTGCAATCAAACTTCTATGCGTCGGTGTGGGTTTCATCATCAGGCAAAGTCCAACAGTTTAAGATAGGATGCGTACATTCCCAAATAAAAAGCCGGGGCCAATTTTTCTCCCCGGCGGTTGCAATAGCAGCCGAGATTCGCTGAAAATCGCTTGAAGGAGCTTAGATGCGCGCAATGGTCGTAAGGCGGTACGGGCCACCGGAAGTTTTTGAGTCGCAGGAAGTGCCCGACCCGCAGCCAAAACCGGGTGAAGTACTGATTCGCGTCAAAGCCGTCGGCATCAACTTTGCCGACCTCTTGCAGCGCATGGGCATTTACCCGGGCACGCCGAAACCGCCGTTCGTCCCGGGAATCGAAATCGCCGGGGTTGTTGAAAAAGTGGTGGAAGGCGGAAAGCGGGAAACGGAACAAGGCGAGCCGTTGCGTCCTGGCGACGCGGTTGCTGCTTTCCCTCATTTCAACGCCTACGCCGGCTGGGTTGCGGTTCCAGCGTCGATGGCTTACCGGCTGCCGGCTGGAATGTCGTTCGAAGAGGGCGCGGCGATTCCTGTGAATTATCTGACCGCTTATCATTCGATGTTCGTGATGGGGAACCTGCAGCCGGGCGATCGAATCCTCGTGCACGCAGCCGCCGGAGGTGTAGGAGTTGCCGCGATTCAATTGGCCAAGGCGCGCGGCCTGGTGACGTTTGGAACCGCCGGTCCCACGAAACAGGAGTATCTGCGAAAGATTGGCGTCGACCATCCGATCGATTACACGAAGAGCGACATCGTCAAGGCAGTGCGCAAATTCGCGCCGGACGGAATCGAAATGGCGATGGATCCGATCGGAGGAAAATCGTTCGCGCAAAGCCAGGCGTGCCTCGGTCCGACGGGCAGGCTTGTGGTGTTCGGCTTTTCCGCTGCGGCGGGCCCGGATGGAAAGCGAAGCTGGATGCGCGGATTGAAGGCTCTGCTCGAAACGCCGAAGTTTCATCCGCTGAAAATGATGAGCGAGAACCTGACGGTAATCGGAGTGAATCTCGGGCGCTTGCAGGCTCGCGGCGCGCTTCTGCGCAAAGAACTCGATGAGCTTTTCCGTATGTACGAGGCGGGCAAAATCAAACCGGTGATTGGCAAGTCGTTTCCACTGGCGGATGCCGCGGCCGCTCATCGGTTCATCCAGGAGCGGAAGAATATCGGCAAAGTGGTGCTGACGGTGAAGTAGCGCGGAGTCACTTCGCGGCAGGCGCCTCGGGTTTCACGAATAGCGATTCGTCGATTTTAGGATTGAGCTTGACCTGTTCGACGTGGGATTCGAGGTACTTCGCACCGTCGCGATAAATTGCCGTCGTGTAGGCGAACTGCTTTCCGTCCACGGTTCGGTAGTCGCCCCAGCGCTGATCGTTGTCCACGGTCCCGTGCTGGCCTTCGGATTGGTAATACGCGGCGGCCAGCAGATGGGTAGTGGGATCAAAATAGAGCTTTACTGAATTGAACGGCGCTTCAAGCTGAACGCCTTCCGCTTTCTTGCCGTCGATTTCCTCTTCGCCTATAAACTGCCCGGCAAGCTTGCCTTCGAGAACGCGTTGGTAGGCCCCCCACCCGCCGCCGAACATTGCAATTCCGCGTTCGAATTCGGCGAGAAACCGCGTCACGTCCACGACTTTATCGGGGAACTGGAGCCAAGCGTTCTTTCCGTCGCAGCCCTGCATGATGGTCTTCCCTTGCAAATCCACTTGCCCATGCGAACGATCCGGGTAGGACACGAACCAAGAAACTTTGATTGGCGAATCGTTACCCTCGCTGAACATGCTGCCGCTTTCGTTCATTGCAAGGCTTTTCACCGACGCGAGCGCATCGCCACCGGCCGCTTTCGCGCCTGCCAGCAAAATCTCCTTTCCGCGGGCCAACGATTCGGGCGTGATTGCCGTCGAGGTTTGGGCATGTTTGCGAAGATCCGGCCGGGTGGCGTCGAGCTGGTCCGATGGAATCTCGGTGAATTGCGCGCCAGGAAACTCCTTTTTCAGCTCATCGCGAAATTGACTGACGTTTCCCACCATCACGATGTCGAGATCCTTCGTCGTGAAATAACGCTGCGCGATCGCCTTTGCCTCACTCACCGAAACCGAGCGGACGTGCTCCGGATAGGTGCTGTTGTAATCCGCGGGCAATTCGAAAGCGGCGGCCGTAAGAATACGATCCGCCACCTGCTCGGCCGTTTCGGTCTCGATGGGATAAACGCCGGCCAGATAGTCTCGGGCGAAATCGAGTTCTTTTTGTGTGATGTCTCCCGTGGATATTTTGGCCATGAGATCAACAACGAGCTTTGTAGCTTCTACCGTTGCCGAAGTGCGGGTAAAAGTTCCGGCGGTAAAAGATCCGGCGAAACGACGCGGCGTGAAAGAAGAAAACGCGCCGTAGGTAAGACCCTTCTTGACGCGAACTTCCGTGTTCAACCGGCTGTTGTATCCGCCGCCAAAGATCCGGTTCGTCACTTGCAGCGGAATCAACTCCGGATCCGCGCGCCGCACACCAAGCTTGCCGACGCGAATCTGCGTTTGAACAGCGTCGGGCTTGTCGATGAGCCAGATGTGCTGGCCGGAAATTGGCGCGGGCACGGCAGGCGTTGCGGCGTGCAAATCGATCTTCGCCCAATCGCCAAAATACTTTTCCGCTAACGCGAATGCTTCCTCTGGAGCGATATCTCCCGCGAACGCGAGGAATCCTTGGTTCGGCGCATAGTGCGCGTCGTGGAATTTCGCGAGATCCTCGCTCTTCAACTTTTTAACCGTGTCGGGTGTTCCTTCGATCGGCCAGCCGTAGGGCGAGCCGCTATACACCACGTGATTGAACGTGAGCGACGCGAGGTAATCGGGATTCGAATATTGCACCGTGAGAGATGAGAGGAGTTGTTCGCGCCGGCGGTCGAGTTCCTCGGGCTTGAATGCCGGATGAAGAACGACGTCGGACATCAGATCGAGCCCGAGATTCAGGTCTTTCTTGACGACGTTGAGCGTAATGGTCGTCGCGTCCTTGCCTGCCTGCGCCGTCAGCTGGCCGCCGACAAAATCGATCGCGTCAGCGATGTCTTGAGCCGACCGCCGCTTGGTTCCCTGCGTCAGCAGGTTTGCGGTCATCTGAGCGACGCCTGGACTTCCCGCCGGGTCGTCGATACCTCCTGCCGAGAAAATGATAAGTCTCGCGGCAACGGAGGGTTCGCTGCGATCACTGACCACGAAAACCTTCAGCCCATTGGGAAGAGTCTTCGTAGCAGCGGAAGGAAAGTGATATGGCGTCGGAGCGCCCGGGCCGGGCATCTGAGGATCGAGTTTCACGCCGGGAGGGATGACGCCAGTGCCGTCTTTTTGGTCTTTTTGATCCTGCTGCGTGGCGGGATGCTTTTCTGCAGGTGGCGCAGACGTCTGCTGACCGAACACCGCAGCGCTCGTCAGACTGACCAGCGCAAACAAGATCAGCCATTGGCGCACAGCGAACCTCTTCATCGTTGCTCCTGGAATCAGTGCTCGAATTGTATGGCGTAAGCTTTCGGCCGCGTGTTCCATCACTGCGCCGCCGGCTTTACGAGCAGAACTGTGGCGTGCTGGGCGACAAAATATTCCTCCGCCGCGCGCTGTATGTCTGCCGGAGTCAGCTTCAGATAGTGACCGAGCTCGGTATTTACGAGGTCGGGATCCTTGCCAATCACGGCCGCCGCTCCGAGTGCGACGGCTTTTTCTTCGTCCGTATTTCGTCCCAGAATGAATCCGGAGATCTCCTGATTTTCGGCCTTATCGAACTCGCGTGCCTCGACCGGCTTTGTCTTCAGTTCATCGAGTACGGCGACTACTGCCTTTCGGCCCTCTTCGGCGGTGTGACCCTGATTCATGATGGCGTAGGCCCAGAACAGGTTCGGATCTTCCGTGAAATTGCCGAAGCCCGCGGCCTGCACGGCGAACTGGTCTTTGTAGACGAGCGTTTGGTACAGGCGGCTGCTTTCGCCACCAGCCAAAATGTTAGAGGCTAAATCCAGTGAATAAGAATCGGGCGCATAGCGAGCTGGAATTTTGTAGCCGATCACAACCGCGGGAAGCGGTGTGTTGGAATAGGACTTGTTCACCACGCGCTCTTCCGTTTGCGCGGGCTCGGGCTTATCGATTCGCGGGATCGGTTTTGCGGAGGCCGGGATACCTTCGAAATATTTCTTGGCCCAGCCGAGCGCTTCGTCGGATTTGAAATCGCCGACGATGATCAGCGTCGCGTTGTTCGGCTTGTAGAAGGTGTTGAAGAAGGCACGCACGTCCTCGATGGTGGCTTTGTCGAGATCGGCTATGCTTCCAATCGCCGTGTGGTGATAGCCGTGGACTGTGAACGCAGCGGCACGAAGATCCTCTTCGAGCAGGCCGTAGGGTTGATTATCGACGCGGACGCGGCGCTCTTCTTCCACCACCTCCCGCTCGGACTTGAAATTCGCTTCGTCCACATTGAGGCTGCCCATGCGGTCGGCTTCGAGCCAGAGAACGCGCTCGAGATAATTACTCGGGAAGGTCTCGAAGAAATTCGTGTAGTCGTCGTACGTGCTGGCGTTATCGAATCCGCCGGCCGCTTCGATGATGCGGGAATGTTCGTCCGGGCCAACGTGCGCCGAGCCTTTGAACATCAAGTGCTCGAAGAGATGTGCGAAGCCGGTGTGGCCGGGTTGCTCGTCTTTCGCGCCCACGTGATACCAAACTTGCAGATTGATCACGGGAGCGGCGTGGTCCTCGAGCAGAATCACCTGCAAGCCATTAGCAAGCGTGTGCGTGGTGAAATTAAGCTTCGGCGGCCGGACCTGTTCCGGTTTGTCCTGTTTCTCCTGCGCGGCGAGCGCTCCAGCCAATGCCGCGACGAACAACAGAGCGATAGCGCAGCGACTTCCAGTCCTCATAATCCGATAACTCCCATCCCGAGGGATTTATTGCGCGTGATGCTCGCAAGGCGGAAAGGCCTGCGGTAAAGATAAGCCCGTTATCAGAACCGCCTGCAACCGAGAGAAGATTCTCCAGTATCCTAGACGCTCATTGCGGCTGTCAAATTTGCCCGGAGGATTGTTCCCCGCAGCTTTCTGCGCGACTGCTTCTGCCTGCCACGCGTGTTTAGACGTATACCAACAGGAAAAGGCTACTTCGCGATTGATTGCGGCGCGCTAAAGGCCGTCGTAACCTCGACTTGTATCGAATTGGACTTTTCGAGTCGGACATTAAGTTGATGGCGGATTTTGCTGCGAGGCGACAATGCGAAGTTTAGCGGGGCTTCTGGTGGTAGCGCTGATTTCGGTGCTGGCTTACAAGCTGTACTTTTCAAAAATGCAATCGTCGGAGACCGGCACGCCTATGCAGACGATCAGCGCGGTGGGCGTGAAAAATGATCTGCTCGCGATTGCGCAGGCCGAGCGCGCATACCAGGCGGAACACGGATCGTACGGCTCGCTTGAGGAATTGAAAGCGGCTGGTGCGATGTCGATGCTCAGGGATGGCCGCGACGGATATTCCTACGAAGTGGAAACTTCGGCGTCTGGTTTTCAGGTGACGGCAAAATGCACGCCTGCCACGAATCCGGGCTGCTCGAGCTGGACGGTTGATCAGACGATGCAGGTGCAGCCCGCGCCATAGGGCTCCGCGCCCTCCTCGCTAGTGTGCCGCTACGCCGTACGAGGAGTCGTAGCTACGGCCGGTAGTTTTGAACCGCACTCTGGACAATTCGCCCAGCCGTGCTCCACAGCGCGGCCGCAATTGGGGCAAGTGGGCTTCATCGCTGTCCCGCAGTAAGGGCAGAAAACAAATCCAGATTTTACCGGTGCTGAACATCCAGGACACGGGCGCGGCAGCGGATCGCGCAGAATGAAGTAGATGATGATCCCGATGCCGTTGGGGATTAAAGCCGCAAGCCACATCCACATCGCATAACGCATGCCGCGGCGCTTTGCATCCGCGTACACATAGCCAATCAGCAGAACCCAGGCATAGGCGAAAAGAAAAGCACCGAAGGCGAAGGCCAGCTTCCCCGCGAATGGCCAGTACTTCATTTCCTTGTCGCCGGGGATGAAGACAGTCAACGCCAGCGTCGCCACACCGAGGTAGCAAACGGCCCCAATGACCCACGCCGTCCGGGGAATTATCTTTAGTCCATCGCTGAAGCGGCTCATGCCAGGTTCCTTTCCCGCCGTTGATGGCGTGCCAGCAAAACGGCTGCGATTCCGCCCGTCAGCCACACGAGCGACGTGAATCCCGCAAATCCCAGCCACGACTGATTCAGTCGCGGGTCAAGCAGGCTCAGAAGGCCGCCGCTCACGAGGCGCACGATTGGCCAGCTCGTTAGCGTCAGCGCCCAGGCGAACAGCACCAGAGAAATCATTACGCGGCGGTTCCATGCGTTCTCGTGTTCGTCAATCACTCGCGCTTCGGCTCGTGCGCACGTTCTTTGCACCAGGTCCGCCGACGGTTGCGGCGTCGGCAGCTGCCGCAGACCGCGAGATAAAAGTTGCCATTGCTCCATCTCAGCCGAACATTGCGGGCAAGTCCGCACGTGATGCATCACCAGTTCCGATTCGTTCGGCCCGAGTGCGTCTGCGGCAGCCAGCGCCAGCATCTCGCGAATCTTGTTGTGCTCGGTCACTGAAAGGTTCTTCGACATATCGCTCGATGCGCTCATCGCCAATTCTCCCCGGCATAGCGCGTTTCCAGGCTGTTGCGCATCTGCTCGAGCGAACGGCGCAGCCTGGATTTCACGGTGGAAAGCGGAATGCCAAGCACCTGCGCGATCTCCTCGATCTTCATTTCCTCTTCGAATCGTAGCGTCATCACTTCCCTGTAGGCGAACGGCAGTTCGTCGAGCGCCATTCCCACACGGCTCGCGCGTTCATTCTCGAGGATGCGATCGAGCGGCGCCGGGCCACGCGCCACCAACCGATCGAGCGCAGTCTCCTGCGATTCATCTTCCGAAATGGGCTGATCTAAACTCGACGGCCGAATTCGGCGAAGATGGTCAATCGCCAGATTGCGCGCCACCGTGAATAGCCAGGCGTCGAAATTTCGGCTGGGATCGAAACGCCGGATTTTTTCCGCCACGTGAATCCAGGTTTGCTGAAAAAGATCCTCCGCTTCGCTCCGGTCGCGCACCAGCCGCAACAGAAAGCGATATAGCCGATTCTGGTAGCGCGATACCAGCGTCGAGAGCGCATCCAGGTCCCCACGCCGAAGCTGAGCAACATCGGCCTCGAGCCCCACGCCTCCCTCCCATCGCAATGCGGCGGTGCCCATCATATCCGTAATACGGTAGAGGACCTGAAAAAGACTCATCCGCCAGGGTGGTTCGATCGGTTCGTAGGTATGTTATAAATCAATGCTTTGACGACGCCCTCCATCGCGAGTGTGGCTGCACCCAGTGGCGTAAGCCTCGAAATTGCACCCCCCACGGCATTCATCGACGAAGAATTGAGCATCCGAATTCTCGGTTTGAAGCCGCACGAAACTGTGACGCTCCGCGCCTCAACCGCAGACGATGACAAGCGCGTATGGAGTTCGCACGCAACCTTCGCTGCAAATTCCTCCGGCATCGTCGACGTCCCATCGCAGGAACCGTTCAGCGGCACCTATCACGCCATCTCGCCGATGGGCCTGTTCTGGTCGATGAACCTTGAAGGTGCGGAGGAGGGGGGCCGCGCGACGTTCGCGAAAAAGGATGTCACCGCGAACAAAGTGACACTGGAGATTCGATCAGCCGAGCGCGTGATAGCCGCCACGCACTTCGAAAGGGATTACCTCGCGCACGGCACTGAAACCCGGGATTTGCAGGTGCCAGGCGAACCATCAACGAATAGCATGCACACCGTTGGCCGATTATTTTTGCCGCCCGGCGCGAAGGCCGGCGATCGCCTCCCCGTTGTCGTCGTTCTCAGCGGCTCGGGCGGCGGCTTCGATCTCGACAAGGCTGCGTTAATCGCCCGCCACGGTTTCGCTGCATTCGCGCTGGCTTATTTCGGCACGCCGCCTCTGTCCACATGGCTTCATCACATTCCACTCGAATACTTCGAGGCGGCGTTTGGATGGCTCAGCGCACAACCAGAAGTCGATGCGCAACGGCTAGGCCTGCTTGCCGTTTCGCGCGGCGCTGAGCTTGCCCTGCTGCTTTCCACTCGATTTCTGCAAATTCGCGCCGTGGTCGCCTATGCGCCGAGCAGCGTCGTCTGGGCAGCGGGCGGACGTGACAAGCAAAACGGTGAGTTGCCCCCGTCATGGACGCATAACGGTGAGGCTATTCCCTTCGTTCCTCTTCCTCTTCGCCAATTTATCTTTCGCTCTGCTATCCCCGTCGCCCTGCTGAAGCGACCGGTCGTGTTCCGCGATCTGTTCCATGCTGGGCTGCGAAATTCAAAAGCCGTGGCGGAAGCCGCAATTCCGGTCGAACGGATCCACGGTCCCATCATGTTAATCTCGAGCGGCGACGATCACCTCTGGCCGGCAGAGGAAATGAGCGAAGCAATCGTCGCGCGCCTAAAAAGGCACGGTTTCGCACACCGCGTCGAACACCTCCACTATCCGAAAGCCGGCCACATGCTGCGTTATCCCTACCTTCCAACCACCGCTCGCGCCTCGCGAAATCCTCATCTCCGCAACGCTCGCTACTCTTTCGGCGGCACGGCACCCGCTGACGCGGAAGCGCAAGCGGACTCCTGGCGCCGCGCGATCTCCTTCCTCACATCGAGCCTCACGTAAAGCCACCGCCCAGCGTTTTGGCGCCTCTGCGAGCATCCCTACGCATATGCTAGAATGGCATTCTGTGCTAAAGGTTCTCCAGAACCTCCTCGAATTACAAAGCGTAGACGTGCGGCTCAACGACGTTCGTGCCCGACTCGCCGCTTTTCCTAAGAAAATCACTGATCTCGATGCCCGCATCGCTGCCGCGAAAACCGAGCTCGAGCAAAGCAAAGCCGCACAACTCGCCACGCTAAAAGACCGCAAGAAATACGAGCTGGACGTCGAGCAGCACAAGGAACGCGTCCGCAAATACCGCGACCAGACCGCCCAAATCAAAACCAACGAAGCCTATAAGGCCCTTCAGCACGAAGTGCAGATGGCCGAAGAGGAAATTGCGAAAGCAGAAGATCGCCTGCTCGAGCAGATGGTGGCCAGCGAGGAGTACGATCGCCGCATCAAGGCCGCCGACCAGAGGCTGAAAGAAGTGGAAGGATCCGTTCGCACGCAGCGTGCCGCAATCGAATCAGAAAAAGCTGCGGCCGACAAGGATTTGGCGCTGGTCGAGGCCGATCGCCAGCGCGTTACATCAGAAGTTCCTGAAGATCTGCTCGACCACTACGAGCGCATCGCGAAAAGACACGGCGGAGTTGCTCTCGCCGAAGTGGACAATGAGAAGTGTTCGCTCTGCGGCATGCAAATCCGCCCGCACGTGTTTCAAAAGATGCGCAACGCGAACAACGAGGATTTGTTTCACTGCGAGACCTGCACTCGAATTCTCTACTATATCGAACCCACAGCGGTGCCCCCGCTCGACGATCACAAGCCGCAGACTTCGGGCGCGTCTGCGTCAGCCTCTTCCACCGGTGAAAATTAGCGCCGGAATCTTGATTGCCTGCCACACCCTCGGGAGCGCCTGCCGCCGATGAAACGTTCTTCAAAAACTCCGCCGCCTTCGAGCGCGCGTCTTTTTTCCGAATCGCATGCCGCCGCGCCGCCCGCAGGGGTTCATATCGCGAATATTGACGGAGCATCGCGCGGCAATCCGGGCCCAGCTTCTTATGCGGTCGTCATCCGCGATCCGAATGGAAAAACAATCCTCGAACTCGCGAAGAATATCGGCCGCGAAACGAATAATGTCGCCGAGTACTACGCCCTTCTCGCGGCTCTCGACTACGCGACGAGCCACAACATTCCCTCGCTACGTATCCGCAGCGATTCCGAGTTGCTCGTCCGCCAGATGCAGGGGCGCTACAAGGTAAAAAGCGCCGATTTGAAGCCGCTGCACGAGCGCGCCTCGAAGATGGCCAAGCAGCTCGGATACTTTGCTATCGAGCACGTTCGACGTGAATTGAATCGCGATGCCGACGCGCTGGCCAATGTGGCTCTTGATCAAGCAGGCGTGCCGAAATTCGCGGCCACGGGCAACACAACTTCAGAATCGCGCCCGATCGCGCTTTCAGCTCAAGCTTCACCGCCGACGGCCGCCGGGGCTAATCTGAAGGTTGAACCACGAAGGATTCGCGCGCGATTCGCGAACGGTGTGCTGGTGCCAATCGAGCCGCTCGATTTACCGGAAGGCGCGGAAATCGCAATCGAATTCCGCAGTATCCGCGGTGATAAGCCTTAGTTCCCAGCAGAAATTCTACGCGGCGTTTTTCAGAACGTAGGAGCGATAGAGCGTGTCGCGCTGCGCAGGTATGTAGCCGGCATCGGAAATAATCCGCCGCAGCTCCGCCTCGTTCGTCCGGTTGCGCACGCCGGCCGCATAAACCACGTTCTCTTCGATCAAAATACTGCCCACATCGTCAGCGCCAAATTGCAGTCCTACCTGGCAAATCTTGATTCCCGGTGTGAGCCAGCTCGACTGGATGTGATCGATGTTATCGAGATAGAGCCGGCTGATAGCAAGCGTCTTGAGATAATCGAAAGCAGTGGCCTCAGGAATTTTCTTCCCGAGCGGCGTATTCTCAGGCGCAAAAATCCAGGGAATAAACGCCGTAAACCCGCCCGTATCCTCCTGGATCCGGCGCAGGCGTTCCAGATGATTCACGCGATGGCGATAATCCTCGCCGCAGCCAAACATCATCGTCGCTGTCGTGCGCATCCCGAGGGAGTGCGCGATCCTATGCATGTCTTCCCATTCGTCCGACCGGCACTTCAGCCGCGAAATGCGCGCGCGAATTTCGTCGTCGAGAATTTCCGCGCCGCCGCCCGGAATCGAGTCGAGACCGGCATCGCGCAAGCACGCGATCGTATCGCGCACCGAAAGGCCCGAAACCTCAGCAATGCACAGAATCTCCGGCGCCGAAAAACAGTGCAGATGCACCTGCGGAAATTTCTGCTTGATCGAGCTCAGCATGTTCTCGTAAAACTCAACTCGCAGGTCCGGATGCAGACCGCCCTGCATCAGCACGCCCGTGCCGCCAAGCTCGATCATCTCGCGGATCTTTTCGTAGATCGTTTCGAGCGAGAGAATGTAGCCATCCTTCGCCCCCAGCGGCCGATAGAACGCGCAGAACGAGCAATATTCCGTGCAGAAATTCGTGTAGTTAATGTTGCGATCGATCTGGTAGGTGGCCACGCGCGGATCGGTTTTCTTGCGGCGTACTTCGTTCGCCGC
Organism: uncultured Acidobacteriota bacterium; assembly: GCA_963720655.1. Classification (GTDB taxonomy): domain Bacteria; phylum Acidobacteriota; class Terriglobia; order Acidiferrales; family UBA7541; genus Palsa-295. The sequence continues at coordinate 348,292 of CAVRFZ010000005.1, forward strand.
CATTCCGATGCCTATCAGGTCGTCGGAATTAAAAAGTTCTAGCGCTTCTTCTTGTGTGATTCTCATCGGCGCTTGATTTCCTCAGCCTCGACCGTCACCTACGCCAAATATACCGGATCATTCGTGCGCACAACACCTTCTCGGAGCACCGCACCGTACACTCCTAAGCATCCCTCGTGATGGCGGGCCACTCTTTCCAGCACCACCGGGGAAGCCTCCGCCGTGTCCGGGTCGAGATTTATCATGACACAGCGCCCGTCCTTTTTCACAATCCGAATCGCAACCGACTCGCCGATCCGCAGCTCGCGGCCTACAAGGCTGTCCTCAAAAAACGGCCCGCCGGTCGCCCACTCTACATAAAAATTTGCGCGGAATCGCAGCGGATTCAATTCGATTCCGGTTTCCTCGGAAAGCGCCTGCACCGTCGCAAGGCCAAACACAGAAATCGGAGCCAGGTCCATCATGCCGCGTTCGGAGTGGCGGAATTCCAGCGTCTTCTGGTAACGCTTCTCGAGCACCTGCTTTAGCTTCGGATCGTCCGCGCGCAGGGTTTCGCCCTCCGGCGTCGTCACCTCTGCAGCGTAATTCGCCGAAAAAATCTCTGATTCGATGGGCAACACATTGAGAAACCGCGGGCGGAACAAAATCATATCGCGCCCTTTGCGCGCCGTCATCCAGGGAAATGTCGCCGGCCCTTCCGCATCAATGAAAGCGTAAACACGATCGCCCAGCAGACCCGCATAGGTCACATGAGCAGCATCGAGGTCTTCACCTGCCATTCCCTTGACAGGATACCGGCGCAACCTGCTGAGTTTGCCGATGCACTCCACGGCGTCACGCTCCGCGACGGACTGTGGTGGATTGTGCGGGCACACTCGCGAATTCAAGGGGACGATTGCGGGGAATTAATCCGGCCGAAGCTGCCTTCTCGTAGTAGAGCCTCAGCCCCTCGAGATTTTCTTCATCGAGGTTGAAGTCAATGTTGTCGATCAAGTATCGCTCAAGCGCCTTGGCCGGCAGATCGAGCTTCACCGAAGCGGCTTCGGAAATTTCGCGTATACGCTCCATTCCATATCGCTTCGACGCCTGGAAATCCGCCACCACTTCCGGCGTAATCGCATCGCGTCGTCCAGCCCAGATGGCCAGCACGCACGGCTTGCCCGTCATCTCGCGCCACTGATAGGCCACGTCGTAAACGAACACTGTCTCGAATCCCGGCACAGGCATGTCTTCCGGGTCGCCCTGGCAACATGCTCCCCCACCTGGCAACTTGGCTGAGAGCGCTTCCATTTTCAGGGCCACGCGCAGCGCCGGATCGCCGATAACGAGCGCTGCATCCGCCTCCTTAAGCATTTCGGAAGGATCGGGCGCAGCCTCCACGTATTCAGGCTTGATTCCCCAATACCCCGCAGCCAGCAATTTCACCAGCGCCGCCGAGCTACGCGAACTCGAATCGAGCGCAATGCGTTTCGCCATATCAATCGGCCGCTTCGAGACGACCAAAATGCTGCGAACCTCGCCCTTCGCCGCCACCGCCATATCCGGCAGCACCACCACATTTTCCATGCGTTGATATTCGATCGCGGGAATGATCGCTACGTCCACATCGCCTCGGCGCAAAGCCTCCGCGCATTGCGATGGCACCGTGAACGAGAGATCGTACTTGCCCTCGAGCGGCCCTTCCGCGAATCCCCACACCAGGGGTGCTGTGTTCAGGTATTCGACAATTGAAATGCGAAGCTTGCTCACGTTTTCCTCGTTCCGTTAAATCCCAATATAACACAATGCTCTGCGCCGCCTTGGAAACGGCGGGCGACACCCAGCCCGTTGGAGAATCAATCGCGATCGGTGCTAAAAAGGGACGCTGGCAATCAAGGCTGCTGCGGAAACCGGATGACCTCATCCTCAGTGGGAATTTCCATCTCTTGTTTCACCGGCGCCCCGTGCGAATCGGACGGTTTCCAGCCCTCGCCCTTGCCTTGAAGCTCGTATGTTGCGAAAGCGTAAGGCAACCCCTCACAGCCAAGTTCCGAATTGCCGTTGCAGATATGGAAGTGCAGATGCGGCTCCGAGGAATTTCCGGAATTGCCGAGCAGTCCGAGCACCTGACCGCGGTGCACTTTGTCGCCGACTTTCACGCGGAGCGAGCCGGGCTGCAGGTGGGCGTAGAACGCGTACAGCCCATCGCCAATTTCCATGATCACGTGATTTCCGCCGATTGTTTCAAACGTGATCGGTACCACCGGCGGCTTGTTCGGAATATTTTGCGGGATGCCATCTTTGGTCTGCGTCACCACACCGTCCGCCACCGCATGAATTTCCACCCCGTAGGCGCGATAGTTTTTGTTGTCCTCTGAGTCGCCCTGATACGTTTTGCCGTCAGGATTCAGTTCCACCCAATCAATCGCGAATCGCTGCGAGATGTACGCGCGACCGTTCACGGGAATGAAGGCCCGCCGGTGCACCGAGGTGTTCGAAGGTCCACTCGCAGCTAGCCAGTCTTCTCCCCGCAGCGGCGAGCTGATCACCACAACCGGTTTCCGGTCCGTCGAAACGGCAGCGCCGTCGAGCGTGATCGCCTCCGGATAATCGCCAATCTTCATCGCGATTCGATGGCCCACCTTCGCGGGCACTTCTTCAGCTCTGTCGAAATTGAGCCACATGTAAATAATCGCAAACGCCCCTGGCGCTATTTTCGCTTTCTCTGAAACAGTTTGCCCGGGCCGGTCGATCATTCCTTCCAATTCGGCGCCAGAGTAACTCGCAATTGGCTTCGCACCGGAGTCGCCAGTCACAGCATCAAGCCGGGTGAGCAGGCAATCCCATTTTCCAAGGTTCGTCACATGCAGCTCATACACAAGATGCCATTTGCCATCAGCCTTGAATGCCCAGGGAGCGATTGGCGAAAGCACATCTAGCGGCGCGCCCACAGGTTTCGGCGTGTGAATCTCGGAGTTTTTGCCACTCTGTTCTGGTGTAGCGTTGCTTCGTGCTTTGTCGGCGGAAGCAGACTGAGCGCCTGAATTCTTGGGCGTAAATCCAAGAGCGAGAATCGCAAGTAGCCAGGCGGCACAAATCTTTGAATTCGCGTTCATCTCGTTCCACCCCGTCAGTAAACTCGAAGCAGTCGGATAGTATCAGTACAAAGTTGCGGAGCGGAGCTCGATGTGCAACTTTTCTCGCTTGAAAGCGTATCTTGTGAAGAGACTCGGCGGCAAAGAACCATCCGGAGAAGCCATGAATCGGCGAATATCGGCGCTCGCAATAAGCTTCGTCGCCCTGATCCTCGTGCTTTCAATCGCGCGCACGCATTCCACTGCCGCTTCGCCTGATGCCGAAGTCGTCGCTTTCGTGGGAGCGAAAATCTATACGTCCCCCACCGATTCGCCGATCTCCAACGGAGCGGTTGTAATCCGTGGTGAAAAGATCGTAGCGGCCGGCGAGACGGGCACGCTGACAATTCCTGCTGGCGCGAAACAAATCGACTGCAAAGGAGCGGCGATCACAGCCGCTTTTCAGAATAGCCACGTACATTTCACCGAGCCGAAATGGACAGATGCCGCGAAGCAACCAGCCGAAAAGCTAACCGCCCAACTCTCCGATATGTTTGTGCGCTACGGCTTCACCACAGTCGTGGATACCGGCTCGTTTCTTCTCAACACCGTCGCAATTCGCAAGCGCATCGCCTCGGGTGAAGTCGCAGGTCCTCGCATTCTGACCGCTGGTACCCCTCTCTATCCGCCCGACGGAATCCCGTACTACTTGAGCGATCTGCCGCCCGAGATCCGAAAAATTATTCCCCAACCAGCCACACCCGCCGCAGCCATTGGCTTCGTGGACGGCGATCTCGCCGGCGGTGCGGACATCATCAAGCTCTTCACCGGCTCCTGGATTGCGCGGGGAAAAGTAAAGCCCATGCCCGTGGACGTCGCCACCGCCGCCGTGAAAGAAGCTCACAAGCACGGAAAACTCGTTTTCACTCATCCTTCGAATGTCGCTGGATTGGAAGTGGCTCTCGCAGCTCACGTCGATGTGCTCGCGCACTCCATCGAAGACATGCGCGGCTGGAATAATTCCTATCTCACGCAAATGAAAGCCGCCAATATGACTTTAATTCCGACGCTGAAATTATTCGGCTCCGATGATGATCTCCCCGGGATTCTCGATGAAGTCGGCAGCTACCAGCGAATGGGCGGTCAAATCCTTTTCGGCACAGATGTCGGCTACCTACCCGACTACGACCCATCGAACGAGTACAGCTTGATGTCGCGCGCCGGACTCACGCCGATGCAAATTCTTGCTTCGCTCACCACCGCCTCCGCCGAGCGCCTCGGCGAATCCGATAAGCGCGGTCGCATCTCCGCCGGCATGCCGGCTGATATCGTAGTCCTCAGCGCCGATCCCGCAACCGACGCCACGAATTTCGCAAAGGTCCGCTACACAGTTCGAGACGGCCGCGTCGTCTACTCCGCCTCTGCGCACTAATCCTTCCCCATCTAGGTACATATACGGATATTGCCTTGCTTGACATCAACCCACGCGACTGCGTACCCTCGGCGCAGAGCCTTCCTTATAGATGGATTCCGACCATTACTTGGGGTGGTTGGCGCTGGCACTCACGCCAGGCCTCGGCGCACGCATGGCCGGCAAACTCCTGCGTGAAATGGGTAGCCCCCAGCAGATTTTCAACGCCTCGCTCACCGAACTCGAAAGTCACCACCTCCCGGCAGCAGTAGCGCAAGCCATCCACTCCCATCGCCCTCTCAGCGACGCCGCAAAGGAACTAGCCGCAGCCCAAGCGGCCGGCTGCAAGCTCCTCACCTGGGACGAACCCGAGTACCCCACCCGCCTGCGCGAAATCTACGATCCTCCGCCCCTCCTGTATGTACTTGGAAACATAGAGCTTCTCACCAGGCACCTAATCTCCATCGTCGGCTCGCGTCGTCCGACCCCCTACGGGAATCAAATGGCCGAACGCCTGGGCCGCGACCTCGCCGATCGAGGCATCGTCGTTACCAGCGGCATGGCGCGAGGAATCGACTCCTGCGCCCACAAAGGCGCGTTGAGTTCAGCAGGCGGCGCGACAATCGGCATCCTAGGTTCAGGAATCGACGTGGTTTACCCCAAGGAGAACAAGAAAATCTTTGCCGATATGCAAACGCGCCGCGCGATCATCAGCGAGTTTCCAATGGGCACGTTCCCAGCGCCTCAAAATTTCCCCATCCGCAACCGGATTATCGCCGGAATCGCCCTGGGGGTTGTAGTCGTCGAAGGCGCGCAGTATTCTGGATCCTTAATCACCGCGCGACTGGCCATGGAGTTTGGCCGCGAAGTCTTCGGCGTTCCGGGCAACGCCACCCAGCCCACCAGCTTCGGACCAAACCAGCTGATCAAACAAGGCGCCAAGCTAGTCACCAACTGGGAGGACGTGATTGAAGAGCTGCCTACGCCCGTTCGCGCTGAGCTGCTCCCGGTGGAATCGGCCTCGACGGAGGAACGTGCCGCTCTGCTCGACGAAACTTTCGTCCCGGCCGAGCGCACTTTGTACGGGTTGCTCAACGTCGATGAGGCCCGCCACATCGACGAAATTATGGAGGTTTCCGGGCTCACGTCGTCCGAAGTGCTGGCGACTCTATTTGACCTGGAGCTCAAAGGCGTGGTACGTCAGTTACCTGGGAAGCAATTCCTGAAAGTCCTCTTGTAGTCTTCTCCGGGACAGCAGGTAGGATGGTACGTCGCTCCGTTCAGGCGGAGACGTAGCTTTTTAGTGGAAGTTGGATTTCGCTGGCAACCTAGGAACGAGGAATACAGAGACAGATGGCACGATCACTCGTAATCGTTGAATCGCCCGCCAAGGCGAAGACGATCAACAAATATTTGGGCCGGGGCTACACAGTGAAAGCCTCCTACGGCCACGTGATGGATCTTCCCACGAAGACGATCGGTATCCTTCTGCCCGGCGAGCAGAACGGCAAACGCAAAAAGAAACGCAAATCGAAAGCCAAGGCCGGCGCGAAAGCCAAGCCTGAGAAACCGCTACCGAAGCCAATCGCGGTCACTTCCGAAAATATCTTCGAGCCCACCTACCAGGTGATTCCCGGCAAGATAAAAGTAATCAACGAGCTTCGCAAAGCAGCTCAGACCGCCGATGCCGTCTACCTCGCAGGTGACCCGGACCGCGAAGGGGAAGCCATCTGCGCCCATCTCGCCCATGTACTGAGCAAGCCATTCAGGCCACCAGTCGAAGTCGAGACCAACGGAAAAAACTCCAAGAAAAAGAAACTCGCGCCAGAAGACGGCAACGGAAACGCCAAGGTCACCGCCAAGGAAGTCGCCAAGTTAGTCGTAAAGCCGCCAAAAGCGGAACCCGCCGCCACCTCCGCCTCCAAAATCTTCCGCGTGATGTTCAACGAAATCACGCCGAAAGCAATTCGCGCCGCATTCGAGCATCCTTCGCAGGTGAATGAAAATCTCGTCGACGCGCAGCAAGCCCGTCGCGTCCTCGACCGTCTCGTCGGCTACAAAGTCTCACCGCTCCTCTGGGACAAAGTTCGCCGCGGCCTTTCCGCCGGACGCGTCCAGACCGTCGCCCTCCGCCTCATCGTCGAGCGCGAGCAGGAAATCCGCGCCTTCGTCCCCAAAGAATATTGGACGATGCACGCCCTCCTCGCCGCGGGCGAACCACCGGCCTTCGAAGCCAAGCTCACCAAGTACAACGGCGAAGACATCGAGATTCCCAACGAAGCCGAGGCGCAACGCGTTCTCGCGGCCGTCGAGCACGCCATCTGGCAGGTGGCAAGTGTCGCTCAAAAAGAAAAGCGCCGCTTTGCTCCGCCTCCCTTCACCACTTCGAAGCTCCAGCAGGCTGGCTACAATCGCCTGCGCTTCACCGCCAAGCGCACCATGATGCTCGCGCAGCGCCTCTATGAAGGCGTCGAGCTCGGCAATGAAGGTTCCGTCGCTCTCATCACCTACATGCGCACCGATTCGGTGAGAGTTTCCGCTGACGCCATTACCCAGGTCCGCGATCACATCGGCTCAACCTACGGCGAAAAATATCTTCCCGAGAAGCCAAATTTCTTCAAATCGAAAAAAGACGCGCAGGAAGCGCACGAAGCAATTCGCCCCACCGATGTTGCCCGCACGCCTGAAAGCGTGAAGCCCTATCTCGACGAGTCCATGTTCAAGCTCTACCAGATGATCTGGCAGCGCTTCGTCGCTTCGCAAATGGTTCCGGCCGTGTTCGATCAGACCACGATTGACGTTGACGCCGGCGGCTACACTTTCCGCGCCACAGGCTCCGTGCAGAAATTTGACGGCTATCTCGCCGCCTATCAAGCCGTGAAAGACGAAGAAGAAAAGGAAGACGAAGGCGACGCCGCCGGCAACTCTTTGCCCCAGGTCAGCCAGGGTGATCAACTCCGCCTCGAATCCATACGTCCCGAGCAGCACTTCACTGAGCCTCCGCCGCGATATACCGAAGCCACCATCGTGAAAGAGCTCGAAGAAAAGGGCATCGGCCGCCCGTCCACGTACGCGGCGATTATTTCGACGATTGTCGAACGCGAATACGTGAACAAGGATCAAGGACGCTTCACGCCCACATTGCTTGGCGAGCGTGTTAGCGGGCTGCTTGTGAAAGCCTTTGAAGACATCTTCGATGTGGGCTTCACCGCGCGCCTCGAAGAAGAGTTGGATGAAATCGAAGACGGCAAACTGCCCTGGCGTACGGCCGTAAAAGAATTCTGGGACCGCTTCGAAGTGGATCTCGATAAAGCCGCCGATCAAATGGATTCCTACAAGGCCGGCATCCCCACGGGGGAAAAATGCGAGAAGTGCGGGCAGGGCGAACTGCTCGAGCGCATCAGCCGCCACGGATTCTTTCTCGGCTGCTCTCGCTATCCCGACTGCGATTTCATTCGCGATCTCGCGGACGTAGCGAGCGACCAGCCCGACCCTGAGACCACCACGCAGTATTGCGACAATTGCGGCAAGGAAATGATCATCAAGCGCGGCCGCTTCGGCACCTTCCTCGCTTGCACCGGATATCCGGACTGCAAGACGACGCGCCGCCTCGTGCAGGGCACTCAAAAAGCGCGCCAGCCCGACGTTCCGCTCGATGAAAAATGCCCCACTTGTGACAATCAATTGCTGCGCCGCCATGGACGCTTTGGCGAATTCATCGGCTGCGAAAAATATCCGAAATGTAAGTACACGCGGCCCATCACCCTCGGAATCAAATGCCCGAAGTGCAACGAGGGCGAATTCGTGCGCCGCGGCACTGCCAAGGGACGAGGACGCGGCCGCATTTTCTATGGCTGCAGCCGCTACCCCGATTGCGATTTCACGACGCCTCACGAACCAATCAACGAGCCGTGCCCGAAATGTGGCGCGCCTTTCATCGTCGAGAAACGCACGAAGCAGGGCAATTTCCGCTCGTGCATCAAAGAAGGCTGCGATTGGGAAATCGAAGCCCCGCTTCCGCCGCTCGAGTCGCTGGGCACGCCGCCGTCGGCAACAGCGCCGGCCGTGCCATCCGGCGTTGCCTCTTAAGTTGCGCGAGGGTGAAGCGAGTGCTTACCGCGCCGTGGCCAGGTTTTTTGCCACGCAGCTGAAATTCAATGAAGCAGCACATCGCTAAGTTCATCGATTATCTGCGCTACGAGCGCAACGCTTCTCCCAACACCATCCGCGAATATCGTCGCGACGTTAGCCAGTTCATGCAGTTCCTCACACCGCCCGGCGAGAAGACCATGCCGCTCGCCCACGTCGATCACCGCGTGATCCGCGAGTTTGTTGGTTGGAGTTACGATCAAAAACTCGAGAAATCTTCCGTAGCCAGAAAGCTCGCCGCCCTCCGTACTTTCTTCAAATTCTGCGTGCGCGAAGGTGTCGTCAAACAAAATCCGGCGAGGCTCGTCAGCACTCCCAAACTCCCCAAGCGCGTGCCGCACGTCCTCACCGCCGAGGAGATGAACGGTTTTCTCGACAACATTCTGGGTGGCAGCTCCGCAGCCTCAAAGCACAAACGTCCCGCCAGCCCGCGCAAAAAACAAGATGACGTCAAGATCATGTTGAAGCGCGATCGCGCCATTCTCGAGCTTTTATATGCGTCCGGACTCCGCGTCAGCGAACTGGTAGGGCTGAACCTTGGTGATATCGACCGCGCTGGGCAAATGCTTCGAGTCCTCGGCAAGGGACGCAAAGAACGTATAGTGCCGTTCGGATCGAGCGCACAAACTGCCCTCCAAGCTTATTGGCCGGTTCGCGGCGAAGTTCTCAACCGCCCCGGCGCTGAATCCGATATCCAAGCCGTATTTCTGAATTACTATGCCTGCCGCCTAAGCACCCGCTCCGTTCGCACAATTGTGAAAAAATACTCGCGCCTTGCCGACGTGAATTGGGACCTCCATCCCCATTCGCTCCGCCACGCCTTCGCCACCCACTTGCTTGCCGATGGCGCAGACCTCCGCGCGATTCAGGAACTGCTCGGCCACGTTTCGCTCTCCACCACACAGCGTTATACGCAAGCCAGCATTCAGCAACTCATGAATGTGTATGACAAAGCGCATCCCCATGCTTAAAATTACCAATGCCGAGCTTCCGCTTTCTCCTGATTCTTTCCGCGGCTCTTGGCCTGCTCCTCTTCTCTCCAACAGCCGTCGCCCAGGATAATTACGAGATTCAGGTATACGGCTCCGAGCTCGTGGACCCCGGCCACACCATGGTCGAACTGCACAGCAATTTCACGATCGACGGCTCGAAGCAAATGGTCGATGGCCTGTATCCCACGAATCACGCGCTTCACGAAACCATCGAAATCACTCACGGCTGGACCGATTGGTTTGAGACTGGATTTTACATTTTCACCTCGGCACGCTCCGGCCAGGGATGGGATTGGGTCGGCGATCATATCCGGCCGCGCGTTCGCGTTCCGGAGAAATGGCACTGGCCCGTGGGAGTAAGTCTCTCGAATGAAATCGGCTACCAGCGCCGGCAATTTTCAGTCGACACGTGGACTTGGGAAATGCGTCCGATCATCGATCAACAAATAGGACGATGGTATTGGTCCTTCAACCCTACATTCGACCGTTCGTTGCACGGCGAGACCGTTCACCAGGGCTTCGTCTTCTCACCAAATTTCAAATTCAGCTACAACTTCACTCCCAAGATCGCGGGCGGCCTTGAATACTACGGCTCGCTCGGCCCGGTAACGGGCTTTTATCCGGTATCCCAGCAGCAGCAACAGATTTTCCCCGCGATAGACCTCAACATCGCGCCGCAATGGGAAATTAACTTCGGCTTGGGCGTTGGACTCACAGGTTCGACCGACCACCTGATCGTCAAGGCGATAATCGGGTATCGTTTCAACTTCTGACGCGCATCTTAGCGATGGACGAGCTTTCCACCACACCGCTATAATGCAGGCAGTGCAACTTACAGAGTTTTCGGGCAGTCTAAAATGCGTGCCCCATACGAAGTTGGCAAGGACCCCTGAGGATGAAAACTGCATCGGTTAAGAAAACACTCACCATACCGGAAGTTCGTCCCAAAGCTGCGGCCTTGCAAATGTACCTCGAGACGATTTGCTACAAGACCCGCGAGCGCCTGGAACTCATCAACATCACCAAGGATCTGAATGAGGTGGTGCGCAAGCATGGGTTGAAAGCGGGGTTCGTCCTCGTGCAATCGCTCCATACCACCACCGCAATTTTCATCAATGAGTTTCAGCAGGCGCTTCTCGACGATATCAAAAATTTTCTCGAGCGGCTCGTCGGTCGCATAGATTATTGGCGCCACAACGATCCAAAACTCTCCGAATGCAATCGCCAGAATGCCGATTCGCACCTGCGCGCCATGATTCTGGGCCACACACTTTCGGTGCCGGTCCGCGATGGCGAACTCGCGCTTGGCTACTGGCAGTCCATCATTCTTGCCGAGCTTGACGGTCCTCGCGACCGCTCGATTCAAGTGCAAGTCCTCGGCGTTTCAGAAAATTCAAAGTAAAGTTTTAAACACGTTCGCGCGCTGGCTTCGTTCCCAGCGTCGCGCGCGCTTTCTGAAGAAATTGGTGCGGCGTGAACGGTTTCTGCAGAAACGCCGAATTTTCCGGCAACCCTTTGCGGCACAGCACCTCGTCATCCGTGTAACCCGACATATAAAGCACTCGCATCGCCGGCCGCAATTTACGCATCTGGTCCGCCAGTTCCGGTCCGCTCATTTCCGGCATCACCACATCCGTGATAAGCATATGAATCGTCTTGGCCTCATTGCGGGCAATGCTTAGTGCGTCCGAGCCGCTCGACGCCGCCAGCACCCGGTAGCCATTTTCCGCCAGCAGATCGCGCGCGAGCCGCAGCACCACCGGCTCATCTTCCACCAGCAGCACAGTTTCCTGCCCTGTCAGCGACTCCACAACTGGCGGCTCTGCGATTCGCCTCTCCGGAATCTCTGGCGCGTGCGGCAAATAAATTCCGAAGGCCGCGCCTTTTCCCGGTTCGCTTTCCACTGTGACGCATCCGCCGCTCTGCTTCACGATTCCGTAAACAGTCGAAAGTCCGAGCCCGCCTCCCACTCCGGCCTGCTTGGTCGTAAAGAACGGCTCAAAAATCTTTGCCATCACCTCCGGGCTCATCCCGCGCCCCGTATCCACCACGCGCAGCCGAACGTACTTTCCTGGAATCAGTCCCGGATGCTGCCGTGCGAACGCCGCGCTCACCTCGATGTTGCAAGTTTCCATCGCCAGCGTGCCGCCATTCGGCATTGCGTCGCGCGCATTCAACGCAAGGTTCAACACCACCTGCTCCAATTGTGCCGGATCAGCCTTCACAGATCCTGCGGCCGGGTCGAGTCTCATCTCCACGTGAATGTCTTCGCCAATCACGGGACGCAGCAGACTCTCCGTCTGCCGCACCAGCGCATTGAAGTCGAGCACTCTCGGCTGAAGAACCTGCCGTCGGCTCAGCGCCAGCAAGCGCGACGTCAAATCGCGCGCCCGTATCGCCGCCGAGTTGATTTCTTCCGTCATGCGCTGCAAATCTCCCGGCGGTACTTTTTTCTTCAGCAGCTCGCTGTATCCCAGGATCCCGACCAGCAGATTGTTGAAGTCGTGGGCCACGCCGCCAGCGAGCCTGCCTACCGCTTCCATCTTCTGCGCCTGCCGGAGCTGTTCTTCGAGCGCTTTCCTCTCAGTCACATCGCGCAGGATTGAAATCAGGCACATCGTCCCTTCGAGTTCAATCGTGTGCGCCGACATCAGAAAGTTGCGCACTTCTCCTGACTTCACGGAGAGACGAAGCTCCAGATCGCGCACCTCTCCATCGCGCTTCACCACGGCCACCATCTGGTCGCGTTCCTTGGGATTGAGCCAGATCCCCAAGTCGAGCGACGTTCGGCCCACCGATTCGCCGCGCGCAAATCCCGTCATCCGAATGAAGTTGTAGTTCACGTCAAGAATGCGGCCGTCGTCGAGGGTGCTGATCACGATGGCGTCCGGCCCCGCGCGGAATGCCTTGGAAAATTTCTCTTCCGAAATCCGCAAGTTTTTTTCGGCGCCCTTGCGATCGGAAATTTCTCTTATGGCCAGGCAAACCGTTTTGTCGCCTTCGGGATATTCAATGCGATTCACGCGCGCGAGAAACCAGCGTTCGCCCTCCGGAAACGCGAGCGAATATTCGAAATCTTCTCCCTTGCCGGTCGCGATCACTCGCTTGAAGAGTTCATGCGAAGAACGAAAGAAGTCCGCGTCGAAAATATCCTCGGACCTTCTGCCAAGCAATTCGCTTCGCGGGCGGTAGAGGAGTTTTTCGTCGTTCGCCCAGATATTCAGGAAGGTGCCTTCGGCGTCCAGCTCGAGAACGATCTGATCGATGGAGTTAATCAGCGCTTCGAGCCGCGCCGCTTCATGCTGGCGGGATTTTTCATCGCTCGTCGCGACGGGAGCCGGCGGATCTTTTTTTTCGCTCGGATTGTTTTCGGGCGTCCGTTTTGTCCAGCGGCCGAGCGGCAGGCGTTTTTTCATGGCCCGGCGGGGATGCTAGACGTTCAGCGTAAGCGAGGTCTCGGGAATAAATCCGTCGGAGCGGCGTTGGACGGCGCCGGCGGTCGGAGGAAACGGCATTTTGACGCGATCGACCGGATTGTAACGGGTGTCGCGCTCTACGGGCACTCGCCCTGCGGCTCGAATCAGGCGTTCGAGCTCGGCGCGCGTCAGGTGCTCGGGCGTTGTGGCGCCGGCATCGTGGTAGATTTTTTCTTCGACTACGGTGCCGTCTAAGTCGTCTGCGCCGAATCGCAGCGCCACTTGCGCGATGCGCGGCGTCAGCATCACCCAGTAAGCCTTGATGTGATCGAAGTTGTCGAGCATCAGCCGCGAGACGGCCACCATTTTGAGATCGTCAATTCCGGTTGGGCCGGGCAAATGCGAGAGCGCCGTGTTCGCAGGATGAAATGCGAGCGGAATAAATGTGACGAAGCCGTGCGTCTTGTCCTGCGTCTCGCGAAGCTGCAGCAAATGGTCCACGCGCTCTTCGGCTGTTTCGATGTGGCCATACAGCATCGTGGCGTTCGAGCGCAGCCCGATCTCGTGCGCGGTTCGCGCGATTTGCAGCCACATCTGGCCGCTTACTTTGTGATCGCAGATCACCTTGCGGACGCGCGGATGAAAAATCTCCGCTCCGCCGCCGGGCAACGAATCGACACCTGCATTCTTCATCGCCAGCAGCGTATCGCGAATCGAAAGCTTGGAAATGCGCGCGTAGTAGCCCACTTCCACCATCGTAAAAGCTTTCAGGTGAACTTCGGGGAAGCGCTGCTTCAAGCCGCGAATTAATTCCAGGTAATACTCGAAAGGCAAATCAGGATGCAGGCCGCCGACGATGTGAAATTCCGTCGCGCCCTTCCGCTACGCCTTCTGTCGCGCGCTTGTAAATTTCATCCAGCGCGAACGTGTAAGCGCCCGGCGCGTCCGGCGAACGGCCGAAAGCGCAAAGGCGGCAATGCGCTACGCAAACATTCGTGGGATTAATGTGCCGGTTGACGTTGTAGTAGCAGATATTTCCGTGTTTCTTTTCGCGGACGTGATTCCCGAGCCAGCCGAGCGCAAGCAGATCGTGCGACTCGTAAAGCGCGACGCCGTCTTCCGCATTGAGGCGCTCGCCTGCGAGAACCTTCGCCGCTACCGGCTCCAGCCGCGTGTCCGTTATTTTAAGTTCGCTCGTCGTTTGCATTTCGAATTCTCAGGGACGCCCGACAACTGTGGCCGCGCCCCAGAACAAAAGGAATAAGAGACTAATATAGCCATTCACAGTGAAAAACGCAGCATTGATTTTGCTCAAATCGTTTGGCTTCACAAGCGAATGCTCGTAGATCAGCAGCGTTGAAACGACGGCGATCCCGGCCCAGGCCGGCCAGCCAAGTTGAAAGCTCAGCGCCAGCCATACGAGCAGTCCTACCATCACGATGTGCATCGCGCGCGCGATCAGCAACGCTCCTGCCACTCCGAATCGTTTCGGGATCGAGTAAAGCCCAGCGGTCTTATCGAACTCGATATCCTGGCAAGCATACAGGACGTCGAAGCCGCCGACCCACAGCGTGACTGCGGCACACAGAATCAGCATGCGCCAGTCGAGCGAGCCGCGAATCGCAATCCACGCCGCCGCGGGCGACATGCCGAGGCAGAAGCCAAGCACGAAGTGCGCCCATGTGGTGAAGCGTTTTGTGTAGGAGTAGAAGAACAAGACTGCCAGCGCGACCGGAGAGAGTTTCAGCGCCAGCGGATTCAGTTGCCACGCTGCAATAACAAGCAATGCTGAAGCGAGGAGCGTGAACGCCCACGCGAAGCCGATGGAAAGCTCGCCGGTTGGCAATGCGCGCATTGCTGTGCGCGGGTTGCGGCGATCGTATTCGAGATCGGCGATGCGATTCATCGTCATCGCGGCAGAGCGCGCGCCAATCATCGCCACGATGATCCAGAGGATTTGCGAGAGCGTTGGGAAACGGCCCGCGTCGCGCGCGGCGAGCAGCGCGCTGACGAGAGCAAACGGCAGCGCGAAAACGGAGTGCTCGAACTTGATCATTTCGAGCACGATTCGTAATCGCCCCTTCTTCGCGTTGGAAGAAGCGGCTGTTCTAGCTGGCGTGGCGGCTTGCTCTTGGGGGGTCATTTACCGCCTATTAGAATTTCGTATGTTGTTCATTTGCGGCCACTTGCGCTGAGATTTAATCGCGCTACCGTGTATTAAACTTTTCCGGCTGAGGCATTTCAGCCGCGCCGTGTGCGGCGCGCCAGCCACCTTATTCATTCAGCAGCCTCAGGTCCCAATTTACCTACCTACATTGTATGTTGGCGCGCACGCGAGTGCAATTGATTGTTGTGCGGCGTCACGGTTTGCTGCCTTTCCAGCGGTATTGCTTTTCCTGGGGCAAACCGAGTTGGGCGAGGACGCGATGGGCGAATTGTTCGACGAGATCGTCGATTTTTTTTGGGCTGTAGTAGAAGGCTGGCATTGCGGGCATTACGGTGGCACCGGCATCGTGGACGCGAACCATGTTTTCGAGGTGAATGCGATTGAGCGGAGTCTCGCGGAGGCAGAGGACCAGGGGCCGGCGTTCTTTCAGGCAGACGTCTGCGGCTCGCGTGAGCAAGTCGTTTGCGATTCCTGAGGCAATTGCGCCGAGTGCTCCTGCGGAGCACGGGATGATAGCCATGGCGTCTACTACGGCACTGCCTGAGGCGATGGTTGCGCCGATGTCTTTATTTTGGAGGTATGCGATTTTTTTTGCGGGCGTGCCGGTTAGGAGTGAGGGGAGTTTTTTTGCGTCGCTGGCGACGATGTTTAGCTCGGTCGAGATAAGACTGAGGCCTGCTTCCGTGGTTACGAGATATACGTGGCTGACGCGGGTGTCGGTGTCGAGGAAGCGGAGGAGGGTTTGCGCGTATATTGCGCCGCTGGCGCCGGTGATGCCGATGGTGATTGTTTGGTGGGCGGATTGGGGCATCGCCGAAAGAGCCTATGCAGAAGTGGGGAGTTTTGCAAGGTGCGGGGTCGTAAGAAGAAAGCGTGGATGGGGGGACGGGAGCGATTGTTACGTGGAGGAATTGTTGTGGGTTTGCCGCAAACAACGGCGCACAGGCAGGAGTGCCTGTGCCACTGGAGCCGTTTGTGGGCTTGGAGGCGGACGAAACTTAATCGCGATTACTTCTTGATGGCTCTTACGATCAGCAGCAGTACGACTGCGCCTACCGTGGCCATCACTAGCTGGCCGATCAGGCCGTATGCGGCTAGTCCCAACAGAGTGAAAATCCAGCCGCCCAAGACTGAGCCGACGATTCCAATGAGCAGGTCCATCAAAGTTCCCATGCCGTGGCCCTTTACGATCTTGCCGGCGAGGAAACCTGCGAGGATACCGATGATGATTGTCCAGAGCAGCCACATGTCGCGCCTCCTAGCGTGAACTTTTGAATTGAGCCCGTGTGTCCCGACGAGACCGATGAACCGAACACTTGATTGCGTTGAGTGGCGGCACTCTAGCACAGTTCCTGCAAGGCGGTAGAAGAGGAGTGCGGAAAGATGAGTGCTAGAATCTGGCGGCGGGTGAAAGGCGCGTGATGGACGAGAGCGACATTCGAAATCTTTTGGAAGCGGTGAAGCGCGGGCGGCAGACCGTTGATAGCACGGTGGCGAAGTTGCGGCGGTTGCCGTATGAAGACTTGGGCTTCGCTAAGGTGGACCATCACCGCGGATTGCGCCAGGGTTATGCGGAGGTGGTGTTCGCGCGCGGTAAGACGCCCAAACAGGTGGCGGAGATTGTGCGGGCTATGCTGAGGGCGAAGGCGTCGCATAATATTTTGATTACGCGGGCGAACAAGAAAACTTTTGCTGCTGTGAAGCCGGTTGCGCGCGCGGCGAAACTGCGGGCTGAATTTCATGAACTTTCCGGCACGATTTCGATTGAACGCAGCCGCAAGATGCAGGGCGAAGGGCTGATTCTGATTGTTACTGCCGGGACGAGCGACATTCCGGTGGCTGAGGAGGCGCTCGTTACGGCGCGTTCGATGGGCAATCGAGCCGAAGCGATTTATGACGTGGGCGTCGCGGGGCTGCATCGCCTGCTCGAGCACCGGGATAAATTGGCGGAGGCGCGGGTGATTATCTGCGTGGCGGGGATGGAAGGGGCGCTGCCGAGCGTCGTGGCGGGACTGGTGTCGGCTCCGGTGATCGCGGTGCCGACGAGCACGGGGTATGGGTCGAGCTTTGGCGGGTTGACGGCGCTGCTCGCGATGTTGAATAGCTGCGCTTCGAACGTGAGCGTGGTGAATATTGATAATGGATTTGGGGCGGGCTGCGTGGCGAGTGTGATTAATAGGCTCTGATAGCCGCGGAGGTAGAGACACAGAGGAAAGCGGCAGAAGAGGGGAAGGAAGTAGCGAGCCTAAAGCTTCTTGGGCTCCTCCAGCAGAAATTCGTGGAGGTTTGTGGCTAGAGGCTCGGCGTTGAGTTGGCGCATCATCAGCGCGACTTGGCCGCGATGGTAGGTGGAATGGTTGGCGAGATGTTGCATCAGGTGGCCGAGCCGGACTTGCTTTGTGCGAAACGGAATCATTCTCTCGAGGGACTCGTTTGTTGTGCGATTTACGAACTCGATTTGTTGTTTCTCTACTTGCGCCCACTTCGACTGCACTGCTGACACGCTGGGAAATGCGTTGGGATTGAATATGGCGGCCAAGCGCACGTCCAAGTCTGCGTGGAAGGCGTCGTCGGGAGCGGGCTCGTTCCAATATTCGAGCCAGGCCCATTCGCCGGCGACGATGTGGACCAGGGTGTCGCGCAGGGAGTGAAAGGCGCCGCCCAGGTCGCGGGTGAACTGCTCGGCGGTGAGAGTGGAAGCTGCCTGCAAGGCTCTGTGGTTTGCCCAGCGGTCGTATTCGAAGAGCAATTGAATGTCGTCTTTGTTCATGCGGGTAGTATCCGGCAGAAAGACGGCGAAACGTAGCGGCGAGTGGGATTCGTTTTAAGGTTTCAGCAGGACCTTCAGGGCACCTTTTTGCTGCGCGAATTTCATGGCTTTACTTGCTTCGGAGAGCGGGAACGTGCGCGTGATGAGCGGCCGCGGATCGGCCAGCTTTGCGCGTAGCAGGGCAATCGCTTTTGCGAATGGGCCGCAGCGCGAGCCTAGCATTGTGATTTCGTTTACTACGATGGGCCAGGATTCGATGGGGGCGGTGCCGTGAAATGTGGATTTCAGGACGAGCGTGCCGCGCGGTTCGGTGAGGGCGATGCCGAGCGCGAGACCGGTGGGAGAGCCGGTGGCATCCACGACGAGCGGGAACCTGTCCTTCGGGGCGCGGCTTTTGAGATTGGCGGCGTCACCCCGGATGAGGCTGGTTTTGATTCCGCTGCGGCGGGCTAGGGCGAGTTTTTCGAAATGTTTGCCGAACATCACGACTGGAATGCCGGTAGACCCGAGCACCATAGCGATTAGTTGTGCGAGCTTTCCGTCGCCGAGGACGGCGGCTTCACGGAATGCGTTTACGCGAACTTGAGCGAGAATTTCGCAAGCTGCCGCGAGCGGCTCGATGAAGACGGCTTCTTCGTCGGTGATTGTGTCTGGAATCGCGTGGAGATTCTCGAGCGGTAGGGCGAGAAATTCTGCGAATGCGCCATCATGAGCAACGATGCCGAGCACTTTGCGGCGGGCGCAGTGGGTGTTCAATCCGCGGCGGCAAAATTCGCAGAGCGGGTGGAAGCCGAGAGCCGCGCAGGCGATATTGATTTCGCCAGCTACGCGGCGGCCTAGCCAGTTTTTCGTGGCTTGGCTTCGCGTGCCGCGCAGGTCCACTACTTGGCCGACGAATTCGTGGCCGGGAGTTCCGCGAAAATTGTGGTAGCCGCGAAGAATTTCGACGTCGGTGTTGCAGATGCCGGCGAGGCGGACGCGGAGGAGAGCCCAGCCGGGGCGGAGGCGCGGCAGAGGTTTGCGGACGGCGGTGAGGGCGCGGTTTTTTGTGATGAAGGCGAGCATGTGGGTCTCTTACTGACGAAGAAATTTCAAATTGGAAATTTCAAATTTCAAATGGAGGAAACGGCGAGGGCAGGTGCGATCAGATCCATCGGAGTTCGTCATCCGGCAACCGTATTCGGAATTCAGTGGCATGCTGCGACGATTGCTGTGGCGAGGGTGGGTTCTTCGTCGGAGAAGACTGTGCGCAGGTCGAGGATGAGGCGATCGTCTTCGATGCGCGCGATTACTGGCGGCCCGGTGGCGGGTTTGCGAAGGCGGGTCTCGAGGGTGGCTGGGGATAATTGCGGCGATGAGATCGAAATCAAGTGCGTTGGTAGCTGCTGGTCGGGAGTCGAACCGCCGCCGATTACGGAGAAGCCGGGAAGCGTTTCGATTGCTACGCTGGCGTCTGCGAGTGCGTGGCGAAGTTTGGTGGCGAGAGCTTCTGCGCGCTGGGTGATTTCGTCGGGGGTGGCGCGAATCATGCGGAGTGCGGGAATTTCGTCGAGCGCGCCGCGAAGGTATGCGTTGAGCGTGACTTCGAGAGCGGCGATCGTGAGTTTGTCCACACGCAGGGCGCGGAAGAGCGGATTGCGGCGGATGCGTTCGATGAAGTCGCGTTTGCCGGCGATGATGCCGGCTTGTGGGCCGCCGAGAAGTTTGTCGCCGCTGAAACTTACGACGTCGACTCCGGCTTCGCTGCTGGCGCGAGCGACCGGCTCGTTGATTCCACTGGCGGCAAGATCGGCGAGGCAGCCGGAGCCGAGGTCCTCGTAGACGGGGACGTGCAGGCGGCGGCCGAGCGCGGCGATCTCGTCGAGGGTGGGCCGCTCGGTGAAGCCGGTGATGCGGAAATTCGACGGGTGGACGCGGAGGAGGAGGCGAGTGCGTTCGTTGAAGGCGCGTTCGTAATCGCGGATGCGCGTGCGATTCGTGGTGCCCACCTCGCGCAAGATGGCGCCGCTTTCGGACATGATGTCGGGGATGCGGAAGCCGTCGCCAATTTCGATTAGCTCGCCGCGGGAGACGACGACCTCGGCATTTTTCGCGAGCGTATTCAGGACGAGGAAAACGGCGGCAGCATTGTTGTTGACGACAATCGCGGCTTCCGCGCCGACCAGTTGCGCCAGCAGGCGGGCGGTGTGAACGTCGCGCTTGCCGCGCTCGCCGCGTTCGACATCGTATTCGAGATTCGAATAGTGAGCGGCGGTGGCGGCAATCGCGGCCGCTGCCGCGGCGGGGAGTGGGGCGCGGCCAAGATTTGTATGCAGGATTACGCCTGTTGCGTTGATGGCGTGGACTAGCGAGGGCGCGAGGAGAAGTTCGACGTGTTTCATGATGCGCGACTCGATGGCGGCGGGATCCAGCGCGGCGGCGAGATCGCGCGCGCGCGCGGTGGTCGTGTTGTTCGTGGCTGACAATTCCTGTTTGAGTTCATCGCGTAATTCGGCGAGGACTGCGCGGGAGGATTGGGTGACGACGGCGCGACCGGCTTTCTCGGCGAGGGCTGCCAGCCGCGGGCGGGCGAGAAGTTCGTCGACGGACGGGATTTCCCGGAGGCGGGCGGACGGATTGGGCGTCAGTTTTGCGGCGGGATCGGCCGGAGGGGTCATGGCTAAGGTATTTGAGCACAGTGTGATACGGCTGGCAATCGTCCGCGTGAATTGCGCTCCGCGTAGGGATTTCCCTTTGCGACATGGGCTGAAACGGGAAAGTTGACGCTTGGCGCGGGGCCTTCTACGCTGGAGATTCCCGGCACATTGTTGGAGATTTCGGCTATGGCCACAATCGACGAAGACCTCAACCAGATCGAACGCGACGTGCGGACGCTGAAGATCGAGTACGAGCAGTTCTTCGGCGGCGGACGTTCGCGGCCACCCACGGACACGCAGTGGCGCGTGGATACGCTGGTGCGGCGGTATGCGGAGCGGGTGGCTGAGCTTAGCTCGGGGCAGCGATTCCGTTACAACAACCTGACGCAGACTTACGCGAAGTATCAGGATTTGTGGCGCAAGAAGCTGCTGCAAAAAGAAGGGGGAGTGAGCTTGCGGCATTTCGGCGCGGCGGCCAAGGCGATTGAGGCGCAGCGCTCGCGCGAGGATGCTCACCGGCAGAAAACGGCGGATGCGGAAGCGGTGCCGGCTGATTCGGCCCATCACGCGGCATCGCATCCTGCGGATACGGCGATGGCGGATGCGGTGGCGCAGGCGAAAGAGGCGCGGGATGCGGCGGCGTTTGCGCTGTCGTTCTCCGATCCCGAGCACGAAAAATCGAAGGTGCAGCAGCTTTATAAAAAGCTGATTGAGGCGCGGTCGGCGGCGGGGGATACGGCGAGCGCGCCGAGCTTGAAGGATTTCGAGCGCTTCGTGCTGCAGAAAACGATGGACCTGAAGAATAAGGGTGGGCACGAGATCGAATATACGGTGAGTGTGGAAGCTGGGCGCGTGAAATTGAAGGCGCGAATTTCGAGCTGATGGCGTAGTTCTTTTTTTTCTCCCCGACATTTTTCTTGCGCAGGTTTTCTTGAACAATTTTTTGAACGGGGCACCTCTTCCGTAATTTCTTCTGTGCGCTTACACTGGACGGCCGTTTCCTTTACCGGAGGTTCTGCGTGGCTGTCGATTCAGCAGTGAAGCGCGCTTTGATAAGCGTGTTCGACAAAACTGGGATCGTGGAATTTGCGCGCGAGCTTTCGGCGTTGGGAATAGAAATTGTTTCGACGGGGGGCACCGCGAAACTGCTTCGCGATGAGGGCGTTGCGGTGCGCGATGTGGCGGAGATGACGGGCTGGCCGGAAATGCTGGGGGGGCGCGTGAAGACGCTGCACCCGAAAGTTCACGGCGGAATTTTGTACCAGCGCGGGAAGGCGGAGGATCGCAAGCAGGTGGAGGAGCACGGGATTGGCGCGATCGATCTCGTCGTCGTGAATCTGTATCCGTTTTCCGCTACGGCGGCGAAGCCGGGCGTGACGGCAGCTGACCTGATCGAGAACATTGACATTGGCGGACCGGCGATGGTGCGGTCGGCGGCGAAAAATTTTCAGAGTGTGGGCGTGGTGACTGATCCGGTGGACTACGGCGTCGTTGCGGCAGAGCTTCGGGATCGGCGGGAGTTGAGTTTGGCGACCCGGCTGATGCTTGCGCGCAAGGCTTATGCGCGGACGGCGCGTTACGATGGCGAGATCGCCACGGAACTCGAACGGCTGTCGGTGGAAGATGGCGAAGTTCGGATCGGCAGGCTCGAGACGCTGCCTGAGCGGATTCACGTCGCGATCGAGCGGCGGCAGGCGATGCGTTACGGCGAGAATCCGCACCAGTCGGCTGCGCTTTACATGCCGGCGGGCAAGCCTGCCGCGGGGCTGGCAGGTGCGAAGCAACTTCAAGGAAAGGAGCTTTCATACAACAATCTCGTTGATCTGGATTCGGCGTGGGCGCTGGCGCGAGAGCTTGAGCGCGCGGGCGTGGCAATCGTGAAGCACAACAATCCTTGCGGAGCCGCGGAGCAGGATTCTTTGCGCGAAGCTTATCTGAAGGCGCTTGAGTGCGATCCCGTGTCCGCGTTCGGCGGCGTGATGGCATTCAATCGCGCGATCGATGCCGCGACGGCGGAAGAAGTAGTGAAATTGTTTGTGGAATGCATTGTTGCGCCGGGATTCGAAGCTGCGGCGCTTGAAAAATTTGCCGCGAAGAAAAATCTGCGGCTGCTTGAAATGCCGGCTACGAATGCTCCGGAAGAACTCGAGATAAAACGCATTTCCGGGGGGGTGCTCGTGCAGGAGCCGGACCGCCACGAACTGAAACCGTCGGACCTGAAAGTGGTGACCGAACGCGCGCCGAGCGATTCCGAAATCCGGGCGCTGCTATTTGGATGGAAAGTTTGCAAACACGTGAAATCGAACGCCATCGTATTCGCGCGCGAGGGGCAGACGGTGGGTATCGGCGCCGGGCAGATGAGCCGCGTGGATTCGGTGAAGATCGCGGTGATCAAAGCGGCCACGGCGGGACTTTCGTTGAAAGGATCCGTGGTGGCGTCCGATGCGTTCTTTCCGTTTCCCGATGGTGTGGAAGAAGCAGGTAAAGCTGGCGCTGCGGGTGTGATTCAGCCGGGTGGGTCCATGCGCGATGCAGACGTAATCGCTGCGGCGAATAAACTGGGAATGGCTATGGTTTTTTCCGGCGTCCGGCACTTCCGGCATTAGCGGCTACGGCCGGCGGCTTCTGACGATGAAATGTGATCTCTATTACCTGCGGTTCGCCGTCGGCCGGTTCGATTTCAGAGCGTTGCGTGTATGTGTCGGCGTCCACTCGCGTGAAGATCAGGCGTTTCGGTTCACCGTTGATCGGGTTCACGAAAATTGCTTTCGTTGCGTCAACACTTTCCAGCTTCAGCTCGGTGGCGTCGGATTTTTCCCACGGCAGCAATTCAGGCGTAAGATGCCGCAGGTAGAACTGGATTCCTTCGGGCTTCTCAACAATCGAAAATAACTCCAGCACGAGCGGCTTTTTGCCTTCGATGAGCCGGAACAGGCCCGCGATCTCGCCTGCCTTCGGTTCCAGCCACGTCTGTTCGGCGATACGTGATCCCCATTCGCCACGCCACTGGCCTTCGAGCCACGTGAACTGGTCGATTGTCAGGTGCTGAGCAGGTGCGGTTTTCACTCCAGGGTCAGCTCCGTTGGCAGTTGCCTGCTGCGCACCAACGGGCCCTGCAGGCATAAAGGCACACAGAAGCGTGGCAGCTGCGGCCGCCCGTAACCCTCTGAATCCAATGCGCTTCAATCATCCTCCAGAAATCGATACGCCCAATCCAGTGCGAATAAGGCCGATGCTCCCTCAAGTATCTTCGAAACACAACTAATAATTCCTTTTTGGGGTATCCAGAAGCGTTCGGCACGCGTCATACTTGGGTTGTCAGAAGAAAGAAAATGGATATTGGCCAGGAACCCTCGCCGGGGAATACTTTGACGCCCCTCCTGCGCTAGACCATAATGGAATTTTGGGACGAGCGCATGAAAACAATTCTAGGCATCGCACTTTTAGCCGTTTTGGGGGCGCCCGCGGTTGGGGCGCAGGCGTCACAGAATTCCAACACGAAAGCCACCCCGGCTTCCGGCACTAAGGCTACATCGACTCCCGCTTCGGCTAGCAAAGCCAGCACGAATCCTACCGACGAGAGCGCTCGCGCGGATCTTTACTACTACTTCGCTATGGGCCACCTGAATGAGCAGCAGTACGAACTCACGGGCCGGTCCGAACAGGCCGCGGAATCGATCGACTTTTACAAAAAGGCACTCGCGCTTCAGCCCGAATCGCCCGTGATCATGGAGCGGCTTGCGGAAATTTATGCGAAGTCGCAACGAGTTCGCGACGCGGTGGCGCAGGCGCAGGAAGTTCTGAAAATTGATCCGGATAATCTGGCGGCGCACCGGCTGCTCGCGCGAATTTATGTCCGGACGCTCGGGGACGCAAACGCCGCGGAGCTACAGAAAGAAAACCTTACGAAGGCCGTCGAGCAGTTCAATGCAATTCTGAAGCTTGATCCCCGGGATACGAGCTCCGCGCTGTGGCTGGCTCGCCTGTACCGTTTTGAAAACGAACATGCCGAAGCAGAGAAAATCCTGCGGAGTATCCTGCAACGCGATCCGGATAACGGACCGGCGCTGGAACAGTTGAGCCAGCTTCTGATGGACGCAGGCCGTTCACAGGAGGCGGTCGAGCTTTTGAGCCAGGCGGCGGGGAGCTCATCGTCACCCGATATCTACGACCTTCTCGGAGACGCGTATTCGCAAAATAAAGATTTCGCCAAAGCGGAAGATGCGTACCGCCATGCCATCGAACTTGATCCCGATGACCCCGGCCACCATCACGGGCTGGCACAAGCGCTGCTGTCGCAGGACAAATATGCTGCAGCTCTGGACGAATACAAGCGGCTCTCCGAGCTCGAGCCGGGCACGTCGGAAAATTATTTGCGGATGGCACAGCTGTACAGGCGACTGGGGAAATACGACGAATCCGAATCGAGTCTGCTACGCGCGAAGCAGCTCTCGCCGGGCAGCCTCGAAGTTCTCTACAACGAAGCGCTCTTATATGAAGACCAGGGCCGCTACGACGATGCCGTAAAAGTTCTCACTGACGCCATCGCCGCCATGAAGAATCAAGCCGGCGCCGAAGGAAACCCGAGCGCGCTGGCGATTCTTTACGAGCAGCTGGGGCGAACCTATCGCGAGCAGGAAAACTACACCGCTGCAGTTCAGACCTTCGAAGAAATGGGGAAGCTGAACCCCGAATCGCACAAGCGGGCGCAGATGCTGTTGATCGATACCTATCGCGAGAGCCATGACATCGACCGCGCCATCGCGGAAACGAAAAAAGCACTCGCGGATACGCCCAAGGACCAAAGCCTGATCGTTACGCTCGCCATGCTCTACGGCGAAAAAGCAGATTCCGCATCCGCTACGAAACTCCTTACGGGACTGCTGAAGGGCGATGACAGCGACCAGGAAATCTACCTCGACCTGGCGCAGGTGCAGGAACGCAGCCGCAAGTATGCGGATGCCGAAAGCTCCGCGCAGAAAGCTGAGGAACTTGCGAAGGATTCCTCAGAGAAGGAAACGATCTGGTTCATGCTCGGAGCTATTTACGAGCGGCAAAAGGAATTCGACCGAGCAGAGCAGGAATTTCGCAAAGTTCTCGAAGTGAACCCGAACAACGCGGCAGTTCTCAATTACTACGGCTACATGCTCGCGGATCGCAACGTTCGTCTCGACGAGGCGCTTTCGCTGATTCAGCGCGCGGTGAATCAAGAACCCAATAACGGCGCCTACCTCGACAGCCTGGGCTGGGCCTATCTAAAGCAAGGCAAGCTGGCCGAAGCAGAAGAGAATTTACAGAAGGCAGCGGCAAAGTCCGCGCACGACCCAACGGTACTCGGGCATCTCGCCGAGGTTTACATGAAGATGGGTCAAACCGAACGTGCCGCTGCTCTAATGGAACGCGCACTCTCGGAATGGCAGCGCGCCCTTCCAGCCGACTATGAAGCCGAGAAAGTGACAGAGCTCGACGCGCAACTCAAGACGCTGAAGCGGGCTCTCGCTCAAAAATCGGCGCCGGATTCGGCGAAACCGCAGTAAGCTCCCCGCATGGCCCTACCTAAAAAGCAAACGCTGCGACTGCGCGCGTTCGCAAAGATAAATCTGTGCCTGCACGTGCTGGGCCGCCGCCCGGATAATTACCATGAGCTCCGCACGATTTTTCAAACGATTTCACTTTACGATACGCTGGCGATCTCGTTCGCGCCGAATGAAGAAATCTCACTCGAAGTAAGTGACGCAACGCTTCCTGCCGGGCCGGAAAATCTTGTGTGGCGCGCCATCGATGCTATGCGGAATGAGTTGAAGCTCGGCTTCGGAGTTCACGCCAAGCTCGAAAAACGAATTCCGGTGGCGCATGGCCTGGGCGGCGGATCAAGCGATGCGGCGGCAGCGCTGGTCGGCGTAATGCGTCTGGCGAGAAAGAATGTGCCGCTCGAGCGAATAATGGAAATCGCGGCAGGCCTTGGAGCCGATGTGCCATTTTTTCTTTTCGGCGGCCGCGCGCTGGCGGTGAATCGTGGCGACGAAATCTATCCGCTTCCCGATACGCGCAAACAGTCAATCGTCGTCGTCTCGCCGCGAGACATCGGCGTAAGCACGAAAGACGCTTACCAGTGGATTTCTGCGGAATTGACAAATCGCACGGAACCCCCTAAAATTTGGGGGTTCTGCGCTCTGTGCTGGAGCCGGCAGGGAAGGGTTGCGAACGACTTCGAGCAGCCCGTTTTCAGCCGTCATCCGCGCCTGAAGGAAATTCGGGACGGATTGCTCGAGCGAGGAGCCGCAGATGCCGCGCTGGCGGGTAGCGGGTCGGCGGTGTTCGGAATCTTCCGAAACCCAGCGCGTGCGCGCCGAGCCGCTCGTGCATTTCCGGAAGATTCGGTTTTCGTCGTCGAAACTGTCTCCAGGGAAAATTACGCCCGGGCACTCGGCTGGCGTGTGACCGGTTGAAGGACTAACTTTGGCTTTAGCCGACGAAAAGTTCAAGATTTTTTGCGGCACAGCGAACCCGGCGCTCTGCGACGCGATTTGCAGCTATTTGGGCGTGACGCGCGGGCGCGCCGAGCACGGCCAGTTCAGCGACGGCGAAACGCGCTATCAGATTTTGGAAAATGTGCGCGGCGCGGATGTGTTCGTGGTGCAGCCTTGCAGCCATCCGGTGGATTTCAACCTGATGCAGCTGCTGCTGATGATTGACGCGTTCAAGAGGGCGTCGGCCTGGCGGATTACGCCGGTGATTCCGTATTACCCGTATGCGCGGCAGGACAGGAAGGATCGGCCGCGCGTGGCGATTTCAGCGAAGCTGGTGGCGGATTTGCTGGAGACGGCGGGATCGAGCCGCGTGCTGTCGCTCGATCTGCATGCGCCGCAGATTCAGGGATATTTCAATATCCCGGTGGACCATCTGTTCGCGGCGCCGGTTCTGGTGGAGTACTTCCAGAAGAAGAAGCTGGGGCCGATGACGGTGGTTTCGCCCGATGCGGGCGGCGTGGAGCGGTCGCGTTACTTCGCGAAGAAGATTGATGCGCCGCTGGCGATCGTCGATAAGCGGCGGATTGATGTGAACGTGAGCGAAGTGATGCACCTGATCGGGGACGTGTCGGGGCGGCCGGCGCTTGTGGTGGACGACATCATCGACACGGCCGGCACACTGGTAAAAACGGCCGAGGCGCTGCTGGAGCACGGGGCGACGAAGGTGTTCGCTGCGAGCACTCATGCGGTGCTTTCCGGGCCGGCTGTGGAACGCATCACGAAGTCGGCGATTGAAGAGGTGGTGGTGACGGATTCGGTGCCGCTGAATGAGGCGGCGCGGAAGGTATCAAAGATCAAGGTGCTGAGTGTGGCGCCGCTTTTGGCGCGCGGCATTCAGTCGATTCACGAAGAGACTTCGATCAGCGAATTGTTTATCTGATTTCTTAGTTAGGGACGCGGACAGGAGAAGGCAATTATGGAAACGTTTACGCTGGAAGGAAAACCACGCGAGGGACGCGGAAAGGGGCCGGCGCGCCGGCTGCGCACGACCGGCATGGTGCCTGCCACTTTATACGGCGGCAAGAAAGAGGCGATTTCGCTTGCGGTGAATGCGAAACAAGTGGCGAAGATTTTGCGCTCGGAGACCGGCCACAATACGATTTTTTCCGTGCAGCTCGATAGCGCCCAAGAACGCGCGATGATGAAGGATTGGCAAGTGGACCCGGTGAGCGGGAAGCTGCTGCACGTGGATCTGCTGCGAATCGCGATGGACGTGCGCATGAGGGTGAAAGTGCCGGTGCACACGTTTGGCGAACCACAAGGCGTGAAGATGCAGGGCGGCGTTTTCGAAATGGTGACGCGCGAAGTGGAGCTCGAATGCTTGCCTGGCGATATTCCGGAAGAATTCAAGGTGGACGTGAGCGAGATGCTTATCGGCAAACAGTTGCGGGCCGCGGATTTGCCGTTTGATCCGAAGAAGGTAAAGCTCGTCACCGATCCGCAGCGCGTGCTCGCCCATGTCGTGGTGCTGAAGAAGGAAGAAGAGCCCGCGCCGGAAGCGGCGGTGGCAGCGGAGACGGCGCCGGCCGAGCCCGAAGTTATCAAGAAGGGCAAGAAGGAAGAAGAGGGCGAAGCGGAAGGAGCTGCGGAAGCTCCGGCGCCCAAGGCCGAAAAGCAAGAGAAGAAGAAGTAGTCGAACGCGCCGCATAAAATATGCGACTGATCGTCGGGCTGGGCAATCCGGGCCCCGAATACGAGTGGACGCCGCACAACATGGGCTTCCTGGCGATCGACGGGATCGCCGAGCGCGCCGGGATTCGGCTTACGCGGCCGGAAGCGAAGTCGTATGTGGGGCGTGGCAAGTTTGCGGGTGAGGAAGTAATTCTCGCGAAGCCGCAGACGATGATGAATTTGAGCGGCGTTGCGGTTCGGATGCTGCTCGAGAAGTATGAGTGCGACCCGGCGGAAATGATCGTGCTTACCGATGAAGTGGATTTGCCATGGGGCATGCTGCGGATTCGGGAGCGGGGCAGCGGCGGGACGCATAACGGGCTGAAGTCGATTGTTTCCGCGCTCGGCAGCGGCGAATTTATCCGGGTGCGACTGGGGATCAAGCCTGAAAAGATTTGGGGCGAGCTCAGGGATTACGTGCTGAGCAAGTTGAGCCGGGCTGACCGGGAAATTGCCGGGGAGATGGTGGCGGAAACGGCCGACGCGGTGGAGTTGATTATCACCGAGGGTGTCGGGAAGGCGATGTCAAAATTCAATCGCCGCGTGCCGCCGACTGAAGAAGATCTGTAGCTTCATCTCTGATTGCCGGGATGACGCTTTTTGCGAATTTGAATCTTTAGAACGAGCTACGAAGTAGAGAAGCCAGAAATCGAGGACACATGGAAGAACGACAGTACGATTTGATTTTCATCTGCCGGCCGGATACGCCAGAGCCGGATATCGACAAAGTGATCGCCACGGTGGAGCACGCCGCTGCTGATAAAGGCGGCAAGATCGAATCCGTGAACAAGTGGGGACGGAAGCGCATGGCCTATCGCGTGCAAAAGCTGCGTGAGGGCTACTACGTTTATATGGTTCTGAAGTCGACGCACGGCGAAGTGATCAAGGAACTCGAGCGCCGGCTGAAAGTTTCTGATCCGGTGATGAAATATCTCACGGTTCGCGTGGACGAAGAACTGAAGCGGCAGGAGAAGTTCAAGCGCCATCGTGAGCGCCGCGCTGCGCGCCGGCCGCGGAAAGTCGCGCCAGGTCCAGCTGCGCCATCGCCCGCAGGTGGCGAGCAGACGGCGACAGCGGTTTAGCAGCGTTCGAGATTATCGCTGAAGCAGCAAGGGTTGCTCGCAGCGCGGGATTTATTGGCGTAACAGTTCGAGCGTAATCATCAGGGAGAAAGCGAATGTCAGAAGGACATGTACCGCAGCAAGCACCGCCTCCGTCCGGTCCCGGTGGAGGACCATCGGGCCCGCGTCCGCAAGGTGGCGGCGGCCGCCCCGGCGGGCCGGCCAAACGAGGAAAGCGCAGCTTCGTTCGCAAGAAAAAGGTTTGCCGTTTTTGCGTCGACCGCGTCGACTTCATCGACTACAAGAAGGCCGAAATTCTAGCTCCGTTCATCCAGGAGCGCGGAAAAATTCTTCCGCGCCGCATGACCGGCACCTGCTCGCGCCATCAACGCTGGCTTACGGTAGCCATCAAGCGCGCGCAGAATATCGCGCTGCTGCCGTTTGCCGCGGAACTGTAACCAGCCGGGGATTTGGCTCCCGGCATTGGGGCACAGCACGGCGCCGTGCCCGCGTAAAGCAATGAACTGAATTCAGAGGACACGATCATGCAAATCATTCTGCAGGAAGACGTCGAAAAGCTCGGCACTCGCGGCCAGGTGGTGGATGTGGCCAACGGCTATGCCCGCAATTTTCTTCTGCCTCGAAATCTCGGCATTGAAGCCACGCCCGGCAACCTGAAGCGGCTCGAAAAAATGCGCGCCACCTTTGCGAAGAAGGAAGCGACGGAAAAAGAAGCGGCGCAGAAGCTCGCCGAACTGCTTTCCGCGGTCTCGCTTTCGATCACGCGCAAGGCCGGGGAAAACGACCAGCTGTTCGGCTCGGTCACCACGAGTGATATCACCGACGCGCTTGCGCTTCAGGGCTTCCAGATCGAAAAACGCAAAATTGTCCTCGTCGACCCTATCAAGGTAATCGGCGAATATCAGATTCCGATCAAACTGCATCGCGAGATTACGAGCACGGTAAAGCTGACGGTTTCAAAAGAAGGCTGAGGGATATCTCGTTCTCGCGAGAATCCTGCCGGATCATTTAGCGCTGTCTTGGCGGAAACCGAGTCCGGATTCTGTCGCGCTCCGTCTGCTACACTTATTGGGCGAAGATGCTCGCTTCTTCTCCCGCGAATTTCCGCTTTGTGCTTCTTGGCGTGCTCCATTTGGCGATGGCCTTCTCGATGAAAGCGCAGGGCGGGCCTCCTCTTCTGACGAATGACCCCGGAACGCCCGGCAACGGCAACTGGGAGATCAATATCGGCGTGATGCCGGTGCTGCGCCATGACGCAAATCAATACCAGCTACCTCAGCTGGATATCAACTTCGGGCTGGGCAACCGGATACAGCTCACCTATGAAGCTCCTTACGTGGTGCAAACAATGCCCGGTCACACTCACCAGACGGGATGGAGCAATTCTTTCCTGGGCGTAAAATGGCGCTTCTACGAAAATGACAAATCCGGCTGGCAAATTTCCACTTTCCCACAATTGCAAATCGCAGGACCGGTGGGCTCGTCGAAGAACGGCATCGCTGAACCAGCCAACCGGTTTTTCCTTCCCGTCGAAATCACGAAGTCGTTTCCGAAGGTCGATTTGAATTTTGAAGCGGGCTATTTTTTTGCGTGGGATTCGAAGTCACATCCCGAGCGGATTCTGGGATTCGCCGCCGGGCACCAGTTCACGCCGAAGCTCGAAATCATCGGCGAGGTGTACAACGATCGCGCCATGGGCGCGCTGCCTCATGACACCACCTTCGATGCCGGCGGCCGCTACCGGCTGGGAAAGGGATTCATTTTGTTGTTTATGGCCGGACGCAGCTTCAGCTCGAATACCAGCGGGCAGCCGAATTTTCTGGGTTATTTGGGGGTGCAGGTTCTGCTGAAAAACTACGGAAGGCATCTGCAGGATTCGCCATCGCCCTGAGTAAGCTCCGACCGAAAAAAAACTTTACTTCGCGCGGCGCTGAGACAAGAGCCAGGTCGCAGCGTCCGGATTGGCAAACGCCGTGTCCCACACGTTGTGGCCTACGCCCGGCACTTCGGTGTACTTCGGCGAGCCGCCCGCTGCACGTAGCGCTGCCACCCACTTGCGAGCCCGCTCGACGGAAACGACGGGATCGGCATCACCTTGAAAAATCCACACGGGAACTTTTGCGTCAGGCTTGATTTGATCGTCGAAGCCGTCAGAACACAGCGCGATTGCCGCCGCAAAGCGGCCATGTGCCAGCGCCAGGGCCGCCCACACACCTTCTCCGCCCATCGATTGCCCCGCTATGTATTCGCGGTCACGATCGATTGAATATTCTTTTTCAATCGCATCGAGAATTTCGACCGCCAGGCGCAGCGAGACTGGCACTCCCGTGTTCACGTGGGGGCGCGACCAGGTCTTTGTGTCTTCGACCTGTGGCGCGAGAACAAAAACAGCGTCTTTATCCTGAATTTCCGGGCTAGTCCAAACGTGTGTGCCGAGAAAATTTCCGCCTGAAATTTGCAGGAGATTGTCTGAGCCGCGCCCGTTCGCTCCGTGCAGCCAAAGTACGATGGGATATTTCCTCGCCGCGTTGTAACTTGGCGGGACAAACAGCCGATATTGCATGGTTTCGCCGCCGGCGCTGTGATAACTACGCGCGAGGAATCCGTCGGCGGGATTGCGCTGCTGCGTTTTCGCGCGAAGGCTCACACAGGCCAACAAAAAGAGAAGCGGGAGAAACAGGAACCGTTGAGCGTTCATCCGATAAAAAATGGGAGTGGCTTTCTTGGCTATGGGCATCGCAGCTTCAGCGTTTGTAATTCCGCGCGTAGTCGGGAGGTTCGATACCCTTCGGAAGCAGCGGATCGTCGATCGGATTGCCGGCGGTTAGCTTCAGCGGTACGACGCCGGCCCAGAGCGGCAGCGCATAGTCCGCTTCGTCGTCTTTTGGCGGCCCAGTGCGAACCTTGGCGGAAACTTCTTCGAGCGGCAACCTGAGGACGAGGGTGCCTTTCAACTCAGCGTCCGTGGTTTCGCGCAAATTCTTCCATCGCCCCGGCATCACCTGCTCGCTGAAAGCTGCGAGCGCAGCCAGCTTCTCATCGCGCTCCTCCACTTGCGTCGCGCGGCCCAGTATTACCACCGAGCGATAGTTCATCGAGCTGTGAAAGCCCGAACGGGCCATCACAATCCCGTCGACGAGAGTGACGGTGACGCAGACCTGCACTCCATCGGCCAGCGTGCGAAGCATGCGGCTCGCCGCCGAGCCGTGAATGTAAAGCGTGTCGTTGACGCGCGCGAAGCCCGTGGGGATTACGTATGGTTGGCCTTCGACGACAAACCCGACGTGGCAGATGAAAGCTTCGTCGAGAATCCCATACACGCTTTCCGAGTCATATCTTCCGCGGTCCGGTAGGCGACGCACCTTGGTGCGTTCGGTGGGCGTGAATTCGTTCATCGAACGAGGCTAGGCCTTCGCCAGCCTCGCAGCAAGAGCCAATCTGGATGGTGCTGGCGGCAACGCGCGATGTGTCGTTCCACGCGAAATTTGCCGGTTGTAACCACTGCGCCGTGCTCCTAAGATTGCGGTATTGAATCGGGGTAAGGGGTAAATAAATGGCGATCAGCCGGGAACAAGCTCGGAAAGAACACACTGTAAGCACCGGCCACGAGCAGTTCAGCGAAACAATCTACGGCGTTGTTTGCTCCGCATGCCACGATTACATTCTGATCGACCACACGAACGACCTGCGCAATTGCCGCGAGCACGAAACCTGCCGCCAAGCCTATTCCTAGATTGGAGCAACCGTCCGCCGTTTATTTGGCAGCTTCTCGGGCACGAGCCAGCACGCTGTGCTTTCGTCCATAGCCAAAATAGATTCCCATCCCGAGAATCAGCCACACGATCAGGCGCAGCCATGTGCTCCACGGCAGGCTCGCCATCAAAGCGAATGAAATTCCCATTCCAAGTATGGGCGTTAACGGCACGAATGGCGCTTTGAACGGCCGCGGTAAGTCGGGCCGCCGCACCCGCAGAATCCACACGCCGGCACTGACGATCACGAACGCCAATAAAGTCCCGATCGAAGTGAGCTGACCCAGAATGTTGATCGGCAAAAGGCTCGCGAAAAGAGCGACACAAAAGCCCACCACAATGGACGAAATCCAAGGCGTCCGAAACCTCGGATGAATTCGGCCGGCCCATTCCGGCAGCAAGCCGTCGCGCGCCATAGAATAGAAAACGCGTGACTGACCCAATAGCATCACGAGCATTGTGGTCGTCAGGCCTGCAAAGGTGCCCAGCATCACGACGATGCTACCCCAGCGCACTCCTGTGGCTTCGATTCCTACCGCGACGGGCGCAGCCGTGTTCAGGAGTTTGTAGTTCACCACGCCGGTAAGCATTGCGCCCAGCCCGATGTACAGAACCGTGCAGATCACGAGCGAGCCCAGAATCCCGATCGGCATATCGCGCGCAGGATTTTTTGCCTCCTGCGCCGCCGTGGAAACCGCGTCAAATCCGATATAGGCGAAGAAAATCACGCCTGCGCCACGCGCAACGCCGGACCAGCCGAAGGCCCCAAATTGTCCGAGATTGGGCGGGATAAAGGGATGCCAGTTGGACGCAGCAGTGGATGGATGGCGCAAGAGGTATGCGGCGACGACCGCGATGAACGTGAGCACAGTCGCAACTTTTACGAACACAATTGCCGAATTGAAATTGGCCGACTCGCGAATGCCGAACACGAGAATCGCGGTGATGATTGCAATCACCAGATAGGCAGGCAAATCTATGATTCCGCGTGCATGCGGAAGGGTGAGCGGATCGATGCCGGCTTGCTGGAGGGCTGGTCCGATGGTTGCGAGCCGGACCCAGATACCCTGATAGAACACCAGCGTCATCCCTGGAGGTGCGGTCAGCGCCGGGGGAATCTCGATTCCAAAACTCTGAAACAGAGCGACGAGGTTGCCGCTCCATCCCGCTGCCACAGTCGCTGCTCCGAATGCGTATTCGATGATCAGGTCCCAGCCAATGATCCAGGCGAAAATTTCGCCGAGGGTTGCGTAGGCATACGTGTACGCCGACCCGGCAATCGGAATCAGCGACGCAAACTCCGCGTAACAAAGGCCTGCAAACACGCAGCCGATACCCGCGAGGATGAACGACAGAATAATTGCGGGCCCTGTGAAGTTTGCCGCCACCGTTCCAGTCAAAACGAATATGCCTGCGCCGATGATCGCGCCGATTCCAAGTGTCACCAGATTGACGGGTCCGAGAACGCGTCGCAGGCCGCCTTCGCGTTCTTCGCCTGCCTCGCACATCAATGCTTCGAGTGGTTTCGTCGCTAGCATCTCGGACATTTCAGTTCTTATCCTCACTTATGAAGCGGGCAGGCCGCGCCAAGCATCGCGCATGATGCTTGGTTAAGAATGGCGCGTATTGTAGCCAATTTGGCCGGCACTCGAAGCAAAATCGTAGATTGGCATCCCTACGATCGGTCGTCCGGTGTTGGCGTCATAGGAGGCAAAACATTGCGAAATTAGAACTAGTCCAAGGCGACTAAAGTAGAATTGCAGGCATCCGAACAGAAGGGTGAGGTCTACTCGGGTTCGCAGCGGGAGCAGTATGATGGTTAAGGGGCGAATCGTTTTTACGGTCGTTTTTGCAGCCTCTCTCTGGTGTGCCCATACCGGCTCGGCGCAAGCGCAGCAACCCGCGACGCCACCTGAATCGCATTCTGAGCCCGATCCTGTCTTGACCCACCGATCCGACGTTCAACCCAAAGCGCCACCACCGCAAACCGTCTCACTCACAGTCCCCAAGGGCACTCCTCTGCAAGTAGTGCTCGACAAGGAAGTGAAGATCAACAAAGTAGGCCAGCCGATTCATGGACGTACCGCGGAACCGGTTTATGCCTTTGACAAGCTGGTAGTGCCTGTTGGCTGCGAGGTCACGGGGAAAATAACGGAAATCCACGGCGTTTCGAACGGAAAGCGCACGCTTGAAGCGCTCGATGCCAATTTCACACCCGCGCGAAAAATAGAAGTCGAATTCGACACGATTTTGCAACCCGATGGAACGCACATCCCGATTCAAACCGTGGTCACTCCCGGCTCGGGCCAAGTGATCGAATTCGTCACCGCCGCCGACCAGGACCAAAAGAAGTCGGTCAAGGATGTGGCGTCCGAGAAAACAAAAGAAGCCAAAGCGGAAGCCAAGCGCGAATGGGACGACGCAATGGCTCAGGTGGAAACGCCAGGGAAGGTTCACCGCGTCAAGCGCTATGCAATTGCGCAGTTGCCCATCCATCCGCAATATATCGAGGCTGGAACAGTCTATTTTGCTGAATTGCAGAATTCTGTCGAGTTCGGCACAGAGCCGCTCACTCCGGAGATGGCCAAGTCCATCGGCAGCCCGCCACCGGTGGGTAGCTCGGTTCGCACGCGGCTTGTGACGCCGCTCAGTTCGGCAACTGCGACGAAAGGCGAGGAAGTGGACGCGGTCCTCTCGCAGCCTTTATTCGATGGAGACCACCTCATCCTTCCGCAGGGAAGCCGTATGAAAGGCTCCGTGGTGCAAGTGCAGCCGGCGCGGTACATGAGCCGCAACGGCCAGCTTCGCGTGGTTTTTCACGAGCTTGTGCCGCCGGACGGACTCGAGCAGAAAATTGAAGCGAGCCTCGAAGGCGTGCAATCGGGCAAAGGGCAGGATCTGAAGCTGGATTCGGAGGGCGGTGCCGAAGCCGAGACGCCGAAGATTCGCTATCTTCAAGTAGCCATCGCGGTTGGCCTTGCGGCGGCTTCATCCGGTGACGATGGCCTCAATCGCGTGGAAGGCGGTGCAGGGGGCTTCAAACTGGTGGGAATGGTGCTCGGAGCCGCCGTTCGCTCACAGCCGCTTGGTATGGCGATGGGGGCGGTGGGTGCGAGCCGATCTATCTACGTTCATTTCCTGGCGCGCGGTCGCGATGTCGTCTTCCCTAAGAATACAGCGATGGAGATCGGCATTGGGGCCCGTCAGGAACCGCCTCCGGCCGCCAAGCCTTCGGCTCCGCCAGACACCATACGGCAGTGACGCGTCACCACGTCCCACTCTCACCCTAGCGTTAAAAAAGCCGCGACTCTTCGTTGACGCGAATACGAACGCCCCGTATAATTAAGGTTTCCCAATAGCTTCCGGAGGCAGCATGTACGCTGTAATTCGTAGTGGTGGAAAGCAATACCGCGTCGCGCCGGGCGAGACCGTTGAGGTGGAGCGCCTGGAAGGTAAAGTGGGCGGTAAGGTGACGTTCGACAACGTCATTGCCGTCAGCAACGACGACAAGAAACTGATCTCGGGCGGCGACATCGCCAAAGCCAAAGTGTTCGGCAAGATCGTTTCTCAGGGCCGCGCCAAGAAAGTGAAAGTGCTGAAGTACAAGACGGGCGGCCAATACAAAATTCAGACCGGCCATCGCCAGAACTACAC
The DNA here is from genome assembly GCA_963720655.1 of uncultured Acidobacteriota bacterium. Taxonomy (GTDB): domain Bacteria; phylum Acidobacteriota; class Terriglobia; order Acidiferrales; family UBA7541; genus Palsa-295. Next base: position 385,575 of record CAVRFZ010000005.1, read on the forward strand.
GGCCGTTGAAGTTAGCGACATCCAACTCGCATAGAGGAATTTCATGGCACACAAAAAAGGTGGCGGGTCATCTACTAACGGACGCGACTCGCACGGACAGCGGCTCGGCGTCAAACGTTTTGGCGGTCAAATGGTGACAGGCGGCAGCATCCTTATCCGCCAGCGCGGCACTCGTTACAAAGCGGGCAAGAATGTCGGGCGTGCCAAAGACGATAGCTTGTTCGCGCTGATTGACGGCATCGTCCGCTTTGAAGACAAGGGCGGCATGGGACGTTACATCAGCGTGCTCACGGCGGAAGAAGCTGCTACTGCGATGAAGAAGAAGACGGCCGAGTCTGCAGCCGCGGCCGCCAATTAATCCAACCGTATGCGAATGCGCGCCTCGACGAATCCGGGGCGCGTATTTTTGTTTTAGCTTTCCATCCTGGCGTATGCTCTCTCGGAACTTCTCAAACCCGATGATGACGATCCCGGGGATTCTTTGTAGGTCGCGGTTTTAACCGCGATATCAAACGCTTTCAAATGTTGTGGGGCTTTAGCCCCTGAAGTGCAACGCCACTCTGCGAGCAATCCGTGTTTGCTGACGAAGCGAAAATCATGGTGAAGGCCGGCGACGGCGGCAACGGCTGCCTCGCGTTTCGCAGGGAGAAGTACGTCCCGCGCGGCGGTCCATCGGGTGGCGATGGCGGTCACGGCGGCGACATTTACATCGAAGCGAACCCACACGACAACACGCTCCTTCGCTACCGCTACAATCGCGAATTCAAAGCCGGACGCGGCGGCCATGGCGAAGGTTCCGATTGCCACGGCGCGTCGGCCGACGATATGGTCTTGAAGGTTCCGGTTGGCACCGTCGTCTTCGATTCCGATACTGGCGAGCAGCTCTTCGATTTCACGCAAGCAGGCCAACGATTCTTAGCCGCCCGCGGCGGCCGCGGCGGCCGCGGCAACGGCAACCCGAAGTTCGTTCGACCATGGCATCAGGCGCCGCGCGAGCATGAAGATGGGCATCCCGGCCAGGAACGTCACCTTCGTCTCGAATTGAAGTTGCTCGCGGATGTGGGCCTTGTCGGTTTTCCGAATGCCGGCAAGTCCACATTGATCTCGCGCATTTCAGCGGCACGTCCGAAGATCGCTGCGTATCCGTTCACGACGCTCGAGCCGCATCTCGGCGTGGTCTCCGCCGACCCCGATGCGGCACCGGGCGCCGGCCGTACGTTCGTTGTCGCCGATCTGCCGGGCCTCATCGAGGGTGCCCATGACGGCGCTGGTCTCGGCACTCGCTTCCTGAAGCACATTGAACGCACACGCCTGATCGCGCATCTTGTCGACACGAGCGATGCGAACGATCGCGATCCGGTGCGCGATTTCGAGATTATCGAGCATGAACTTGCGTCGTTCAGCCCTATGCTCGCCGAAAAGCCGATGATCGTCGTGGCCACGAAGCTCGACGCTACTACCGACCGCACGCATCTCGAAGAATTGCGCGCCTTCTGCGCCAAGCGCGGCCTGGAACTTCACGCCATTTCATCCGCTACCGGCGAAGGTATCGTCGAACTCGTTCGCGCCATGGCCGATGCGCTCGATCGCATCCCCAAACCCGCCCTGCCGGTTGAAGGTGGCGAAACTCAAGCCGCCGCTGCCGCACCGCCTGATCTTTCCGAGCACCACCCGGCTGAGAGTGACGACGGAGAGGATCGTTGACGTCACACTCCTCTCACAAGCCGCACGGGCACTCGCATCATCGCCGCTCAGTGGCTCTGTTCGGCGGCACCTTCGATCCAATTCACTCCGGGCACATAGCGGTGGCGCAGGCCGCGCAAAAGCGTTTCCATCTCGACGCCATATATTTCATCGCGTCGTCGCGCCCGCCGCATAAAACCAAACCGGCGCTCACGCCTTTCACTCACCGTTACGCGATGGTTGCGCTCGCTTGCGCCGATCACGCGACGTTCGTTCCATCGCTAGCGGAAGCCCCCATGGACGGCGCCACGCCGCACGTCTTCTACACCTACGAAACGGTGCGTCGCTTCCGCCGCGAGCATCCTGACGATCATTTGTACTTCATGCTTGGAGCTGACCAGTTTTTGGAAATTGCGACGTGGAAGAACTACGAAGCCCTGCTCGACTGCTGCGATTTCATCATCGCCAGCCGTCCTGGATTTCGCATCGAGGCTTTGCGCCTCGTGATTCCCCCGGAAAAACTGAACCGCACTCCTTCACATGACCCGCACAAAATCGCGCTGCGAAAATCTACGGTGCACCTGCTCACCACCGTCGCGAGCCACGTCTCTTCCACCGAGATTCGCCATCGCCTCGAGCGCCATCAAACCATTCATGGGCTTGTGCCCGCGCGCGTAGAGGAATACATTCGAGGACAGGCCCTGTACCGGTGACCAACATTTCTCTGCGCCCCGAAATTCGATGGGCCGTCGAAGCGGCTCAAGACAAGCAGGCCGTGGATATTACGGTGCTGAAACTGGCGGGCGTCGGCGCGTTCGCCGAATATTTCTTGCTCTGTTCGGGCAATAGCCAGCCGCAGATTCAAGCGATCGGTGAGGCTATTGAGGAGCGGCTCAAGAGCCACGGAATCCGTCTGACGCATCGCGAAGGGAAACCCGGAGCCGAATGGGTGCTGCTCGACTACGGCGATTTCGTCGCGCACATTTTCAGCGAGCGGGCCCGGCAGTACTACGATCTCGAACGGCTCTGGCGCACTGCCGAGCGCATCGATTTCCCGGCGCCCACTCGCCCGCCTGAATCCCCTAGCGAAGGGCAAGCAGGCGCATCGCATCAAAGCAATACCTGACGCTCCGATGACGGCATACGACGCGGTCACGCGCGAGACAACACCGCACGACGCGAAACCGGTCGTGCTCAGCTTGGAATGGGTCGCTGCCGATCCCGCCTCGCTTCGTGTTCTTGAGCTTGCCGCCAAGCTCGCCGAGCCTTCCACCACCCTCCTTATTACCGGCGAGAGCGGCACGGGAAAAGATCAACTCGCGCGCTGGATTCATCAGAATGGCCCTCGTCGCGATGCCCCTTTTCTGAAAATTGACTGCGCCAGTCTTCCTGCTGAGCTCGTTGAATCCGAGCTTTTTGGCCACGAGCGCGGAGCGTTTACCGGCGCCGTCACTCGCAAGCAAGGGCGCCTCGAAATGGCGCAGGGCGGCACAATTGTCCTCGACGAAGTCGCCGCGCTGACGCCCGGCATGCAAGCCAAGCTCTTGCGCGTAATCGAAGAGCGCACCTTCGAGCGGCTTGGCGGCACGGATACGCTTCGCATGGATGCTCGCCTGATGGCGCTCACCAACACCGACCTCGCCAAAGCAGTCGCAACGGGCCGATTTCGCGAAGATCTCTACTTCCGGCTGAATGTTCTTGCTGTTCCCGTCCCGTCGTTGCGCGAACGACGCGCTGATATTCCGGCTCTCGCTGCTCACTTCCTCGCGCGCCTCGGCGCGGTGCACGGTCGCCCGGATGCGACGCTCGATCCGGCGACGTTGCATCTGTTCGAGTCTTATGCGTGGCCCGGAAATGTGCGCGAGCTAAAAAATGCAATCGAGCACGGACTCATCTTCGGCAAATCGCAGGCGCTAGGCCCAACCGATTTTCCCAAAATTATTCACGCTGCGTCGCACGATGCCGGACCCAGCGGCCCCCTTCGCTCGCTTGAAGATCTAGAGCGCGACGCAATCAAAGCAACTCTCGAAGCCACGCGCTATAAAATCGGCCGTGCCGCCGAAATCCTGGGCATCAGCCGCAAAACCCTCCTCGAAAAGCGCAAAAAGTACCACCTGCTCGAATAGGCCGTCTCCATCTCTGAACTTGTCATCCTGCTCGCCCTGAGGAACGAAAGGAGCGCAGCGAAGGATCTCAGCGTAAAATGCTTGGCGCGATCGACTCATGAAACTCCGTCTCCTGATGCTGGGCAAAACCCGCCGCGAAGAAGCCCGCGCCCTCGTCGATGACTACATTGCGCGTATCCGCCACTATGCCGATGTCGAAGTCACCGAACTCCGCGACGCCGGCCCCGCTGCGCTGCGCAAACTTAAACTCGACTCAAGCGCAACGATCGTTCTGCTCGACGCGGCCGGCAAGCAATTCACCTCGCAGCAATTTGCCAAATGGCTCGGCGACCTACGCGATCGCGGCGCGCGCGAACTCATCTTTTTCTGCGGCGATGCGGAAGGGTTCCCCGCCGACTTGCGCGCTGCCGCCAAACACAAAATCTCGCTCTCCACGCTTACCATGCCACACGAATTCGCCCGCGTGGTCCTCGCCGAGCAGATCTATCGCGCCTTCGCGATTCTCGCCGGGCACCCCTATCCGAAATAGCCGTGCTTCTGCGAAGATATCGTCATGTCCATCAAAATCGCGCTCGACAAGGCCGCGCCCGCCTCCTCCGTTGAACTCATGATCACCAACCAGCTTCCCGATTACGATCTCGAAGATATCGAAGCGCCCATCCCCCGCGACGTGGACCCGATGCTCGCCTCGCAAGGATTCAAAGATCTTCTCGACGAAGCGCGCGCGATTCTCGACCGCGAACTCGCGGGCGGCCCGCTCGAAATCGCCCAACTCACCGGCGCCATCTGCCACGACAAAGAGATTTACCGCCCCGGAATCTGGCTCGTACTTCGCGAACGCGGCACCAAGGGCGAGATGAGCGCAGCGGCCAGCCAGCGCGTCGCGGAGATTGCTGAAACTCTCCGCCACGAGCTCCAGCTTTCCTGAAAATCGCCGCGAGCCCCCGCTGAATTAAGTAGGCCGTGCGTATCTCTACGCACGCGGCGAGCGACACACTCGCGACTAATTCACGTTTTCCACTTTTCCGAAATATTCACAGGAGCTTTGCGCGTGCATACGATTGACGCGCCCTCGAACCACGCGCAAAATGCCACCCGCTTCATACAAAAAATAATTCGAGCGTGCTCGAACATGGCGCCGCAATCACAAATTCCGCCTCTTGCATCCCGAAGAGGCCTGGGCGAAAATAAAGCGAATGGCTACGGCAGACACTTCGATCGAACGCCCGCTCCCTCACAACCTCGAAGCGGAGCGCAGCATCCTCGGCGCCGTCCTCCTCGATAATCATTCCCTCAACGCCGCTGTTGAAAAGTTGCGCTCGGAGGATTTCTTCCTCCCGCAGCATCGCCAGATTTTTCAACGCATGATTCAGCTCGCCGAGCATCAGCAAGCCATCGACGTCGTCACCCTGATGGACGACCTCGCCCGTCGCGGCGAGCTCGATTCTGCCGGCGGCGTCGCGTATCTCTCCCAGCTGGCCGATGGCCTTCCGCGCGCGACGAACGTGGAGCATTACGCGCGCATCGTCAAAGAAAAGTCCGTCCTCCGCCATCTCGCCTTCTCCGCCGCCGCAATCCAGGAACAGGCCCTCGCCGCCGGTGACGATGCCGACGTCATCCTCGACCGCGCCGAATCCACCATCTTCCAGATTGCCGAAGATCGCGTGCGCGCTGGCCTCATCGGCGTCAAAGAACTCGTCCGCGACAATTTCGAGCGCCTCGAGCGCATCTTCAGCGAAGGCCGCCGCATCACGGGCCTCGCCACCGGTTACCCCGGCCTCGACAATGAAACCGCCGGTCTGCAACCGTCCGAGCTCGTCATCCTCGCCGCGCGTCCTTCGATGGGAAAAACCGCGCTCGCTCTCAACATCGCCGAAAATGTCGCCGTCCGCAACCGCGAGCCGGTCGCCGTTTTCAGCCTAGAAATGTCGAAGGAATCGCTCCTTCTGCGTATGCTCGCGTCGGAAGCCCGCGTGGACGCGCACAAATTCCGCACCGGCCACATGGGCCGCGATGATTGGAATAAAATCACGCGCGCGCTCACCAGCCTCGGTGACGCACCGCTCTGGATCGACGATTCCGCATCGTCCACGGTCCTCGAAATGGGCGCGAAAGCCCGTCGCCTGAAACGCGACCGCGGCCTCTCGCTGATGATCGTCGACTATTTGCAGCTCGTGGTGCCCACGAATACCGGCCGCGGCACGAATCGCCAGGAGGAAGTTTCCAGCATTTCGCGCGCCCTGAAAGGACTCGCAAAGGAATTGAAAGTTCCGGTGGTTGTGCTCAGCCAGCTCACGCGCGCACCCGAGCGCGAAGAGCGCAAGCCGCAGCTCTCCGATCTGCGCGAATCAGGCGCCATCGAACAGGACGCCGACGTAGTCCTCTTCATCAACCGCCCAAATTTTTACAAGACCGACCTCCCCGAAGAAGATCGCGCCAAAGCCGAACTCATCATCGCCAAGCAGCGCAACGGCCCCACCGGCAACCTGAATTTCGTGTTCCTCGCGCGCCACACTCGCTTCGAAGAAGCCGCCCCAGACGCGTGGAGCACCCCATCCTCAGGCGATGAATAGCTGATTCTTTTTCGAATTCAGTTGCTGCTGTGGCTCGCATGGCAAAAAGTTCTACCTATACAATCTCGATAACCATTTACGGTCTGGTTACATAACGGCCGCCCAGCCTCCTTATACAATTTAAACCTTGACTTGCGGGGTAGCCTTGGATAGAAGTTGCTGATTGCCGGCTCCCCTAGGAACCGGTTACACTGGTGTGAATCCAGCAAGACAAACTTAAACATCCATAAGGGACGGGGGTGAATACGCGTGGCAGAAGTTGTCATTCAAGAGGGCGAATCTTTGGAGAATGCTCTCCGCCGCTTCAAGAGGAAGGTGCAGTCGGAAGACATCATCAAAGAGATAAAAAAGCACAGCTACTACATGAAGCCGGGGGAGAAACGTCGCGCCAAGGAAGCACTCTCGCGTAAGCGTCTCCGCAAGAAGCAACGTCGTGAGCAGGATTAGGCGAACATCAATTGGGCCCATTTAAGCAGTTCGTGCCGGACGGAAAGCAGGAATCGTCGCGCTCGCGATTGTTCCTTGCCCAACGTCCGGCGTGAGTTGCTCGCTGCCAGTCCTCTCCCAGCACGGTGGAGCAGCGCAATGGAATACCACGATAAGGTCCTGAAGTGCGCGGAATGCAACGCCGAGTTTGTTTTCACGGCCGGCGAGCAGATGTTTTTCTCCGACAAGGGCTTCAAGAACGAGCCCAAGCGGTGTAAAAACTGCAAAGCAAACCGCGCGCAGGGCAGCAACGGATCGAGTTCGACGAGCGTTCAGCGCGTCGAAACCAAAACCGTTTGCTCGCAATGTGGCAAAGAAACGACAGTTCCCTTCAAACCCACCCAGGGTCGTCCCGTCTACTGCCGCGAATGCTTCCAGCAGCGGCGCGCGATGGGCACTTCCCAGGCGGGCGCTACGGCATAGCAACTAGCAGCCGCAGCGACGCAGGAACTGAGGCGAACCAGTCAGTAAACCCTGCGGGGGCAGGGCGGGCCGAGTAGGGACTCGGGGCATCCGGGGTTCTCTCTCCGCGCCAACGCCGACGCGAATCATCGCGTTGAGTTCTAAAATCGCACGCCCCTACCATTTCGCCGTCATCCTGAGCGCAGCGAAGGATCTCAGCGTCCGATCTGTCGCAGCCGCGATTGTCAGGCCCCCCGCTACCGCACCTTCAGCGGATATTGCTGTGTAATCGGCGGCACGATCCCGTTCAATCGCAGATACACAACCAGCTGTCCAAAATGATCGGTGATGTGCCAAAGCGCAGCCGTCGCCATGCCGAGTTTCGTATTCGGCCCTGCATAAGGTCCCTCGACGCGATCTACCGCATTCTGCGCATTGATCGTCGCAAGCACCTTGTCGCCATATTCGAATGAATCGCGCAGATATTGCAGCAGCTCGGCCTTCGTCTTCGCCTTCGACGGGCCGCCCTTCTCGCAATGCTCCGGCGGCGTCTTCCCTTCAATCTCATTGAAAAACGCAAACTGCGCGCACGCCACATGTTTTACCTGTTCCCCAAACGACCGCACACCGTCGAAATTTCCCTGCGTAGGAATGTACGAGTACTTCTCCTCAGGCATCGCTTCCGCAACTCCAAGAAATCCCTTCTCCGCCCAACCCAGCGCGCCACCAACGCTCCCCGCTATGCTCTTCGGAACGTCCTCCTTCTGAGCTAGCGCGGCCGGCGCCACAAAAATCACCCCCGCGAAAATAAAAAAAACAAAAAACTTCATAGCGACCTCCAGTTCAAGGGAGTTTATAAATTCGGGTCTGTAGCTCATCGTATGCCGTCCCTCCATAACACGCAACGAACCTACCCGCTCGCAAGTTGACCGAGCGTTGTCCCTTGAAGTATCGTTGCCTTTCAACCCGCCCGGGAAGCCACGGGAGCGGTGCTTCATGAACAACTTCCACCAATATTCAGCCCGAATCCTCGTCTCACCAAAGGAGCGTTATGCCCAAGAAAATCGACCCACTCAATAAGAAGCAATACTGTTCCGTAACGCCAATGCTAACGGTATCCGACGTAAGAACAGCAGCGGACTTTTATCAAAAGGCATTCGGCTTCGCCAAACGCGGAATCATGAACGGCCCAGACGGCAAAGCGGTACATGCCGAGCTCACGCTTCGAGGTATGACAATAATGTTGGGGCCAGAAATGCCGCAGATGGGTTCGCGCAGCGCGAAAACAGTCGGCGCTTCGCCGAGCAGCTTGTATCTGCTGACGGAAAACGTAGACAAAGTAGTTGCAAAGGCCGTGAAGCTCGGGGCCGGCCTCAAGCGACCAGTGATGGATATGTTTTGGGGCGACCGTTGTGGAGCCATTGTCGATCCCGATGGCTACACATGGATGGTTGCCACTCACACGGCCGAACCCACGCCTCAGGAAATGAAAAAGAAGATGAAGGAGCAAATGTCAGGCAAGCCTGGCACTGAGGAATTAGCTTCCGCCGCTTCGGCCGGCTAGTTCCGATCAGTGCCCAGATTAGTACCCATTAGTGCCCCTGAGTAAATGATGCGGCTCCTGCTCGCACTGACGCTTCTACAAGGATTCGTAGCAACGATCGCGGCGCAGAGGGCGCAGAATGCCCCCAGTGCGTCCACGATGCTCGATGCCAGTCGCGCATTTCTGGCCACTTTGGACCCGGCGCAAAAAACGGAAGCTGTATTCCCATTCAATTCGGAGGAGAGATTTCGGTGGTTTTACACACCGGTTTCAAGAAAGGGTATTCCTCTCAAAGAATTGAGCGCGACGCAGCGGAACGCAGCTCTGTCTCTGCTGCGTGCCGGACTGAGCGAGCAGGGCTACTCGAAAGCCGAAACGATTCGGAAGCTGGAGGACGTGCTGCGCGAACTCGAGCAGGGCAAGGGTCCCACGCGCGATCCTGATCTCTACTTCTTCACCTTCTTCGGAGAGCCCACCGAGACAGGCCCTTGGGGCTGGCGCTACGAAGGCCATCACTGCTCGCAGAACTGGACGATTCTGAACGGCAAGTCGATCGGCAGCAGCCCGCAATTCTTTGGCGCGAATCCCGCGGAGGTTCGCCAAGGTCCGATGAAAGGCACTCGCGTGCTCAAAGCCGAAGAGGATCTGGGCCGCTCGCTTGTGAAGTCGCTCACCGCCGAGCAACGCGCCGAGGCAATCATAAGCACATCCGCGCCCGACGATATCGTCACCTCCAACCAACGCTCCGCCGCCATCAAGGAAGACAAAGGCATCGCCTACAGCAAGCTCACCAAAGATCAGCAGGGCGCCCTCCTCGCCCTTGATTGAGGAATACCTCGGCGCGCAACCACGAGAGCAGGCACGCCAGCGGCTCGAGAAAATCCGTCAGGCGGGCTTCAACCAGATTAAATTCGCTTGGATGGGCGGTTTGGAGAAAGGCGAAGGCCACTACTACCGCGTGCAAGGCAGCACGTTCCTCATCGAATACGACAATACGCAGAACAACGCCAACCACATTCACTGCGCCTGGCGCGACTTCAACGGCGACTTCGGCGAAGACCTTCTGGCAGACCACTACCAGAATTCCCCGCATCACCAGCACGCCAGCGCCCAGTAGAAAAAATCCATTCCATCACGAGGCGGCCTCGGCTGATTTGCAGCTGCTACCAGAAACTCCTCAATTCCGCCGCGCCAAATTTTCCTCAGCGGCCAGCATTTCGCACGAGCGAGCAAATTCTATTCCGCGCGGAGGGCCTCGACCGGATCCACGGTGGCGGCACGGCGAGAAGGCAAATAGCAAGCAACGTAAACAGTCGCGATTACGCCGATGGTCACCGCGATGTAGGTGATCGGATCGAGCGGGCTGACGTGGAACAGCAGCGACGACATCAAACGCATCACCGCGAACGATGCCGCCAACCCGCAAACGACTCCGATTGCCGCGAGCCACAATCCATGCCGCACGAACATCCCCGTCAAGGTCTGCTGTTGTGCGCCCAAAGCCATGCGGATTCCGATTTCGCGCGTGCGCTGCGAAACCGAGTACGCAATCACGCCGTAAATCCCTACGATTCCGAGCAGCAGAGCCATGCCTCCCGCCACTCCCAGCATAACCAGCGTGAAGGAAGTGCGCGCCATTGATTCCTTGTAGAGATAGCCGAGCGTGTGAACCTCGGCCAGAGGAATATTGGAATCAACCGACCACACGGCCTGCCGGATTTCTTTCAGGAACGCTTCCGAACCAGCACGCCGACTGCGAATGGCAAAAGTGATGCCGCGGCGCAGGTTTTCTTTTTGCCCTTCAAAGTGATTCATAATCACGGGCCAGTAAACGGACGAAGTTGGGTCCTTGTCAACACCTTGGTCATAAGTGTTGCCAACGACTCCGATGATTTCGCGCCAGTCGTCATTGTTGCCCACGCGGATTCGCTTGCCCAGCGCATTGCCTGCGTCATGCCAGTATTCCCGCGCGAAATTCTCGGAAACGATCGCAACAGGAATTCGCTGGTAGATGTCGTCCCAGGTGAGATCGCGGCCGGCGATGAACGTAGTGCCCAGCGTCGAAAAGAAACCCGGCGAGATGAACTTGAAGCGCCGCAAAGGTGGAAGCTCTCCTTCGGCGTAGGTGCGATCCTGCGCGAAGACGGGATCAAAAGAGCTGTTGTGATCCAGAGGAATCGAGCTCGAAAAACTCACCTGCGAAACTCCTGGAATCGCAGCGAGCTTGTTCACCACTTCCTGATCCATGCGGACGACGCGTTCGGCCTGCGTATCGGGCACATCTGCCTCGGGAATGTAGTAACAGAAAGTTTGAACGGAATCCGGCGCCGAGAAACCGGGCGGGACGCGCATCAGAGCGCGGAACGTGCGAATCATCAAACCCGAGCAAATCAGAAGCACCAGCGCAAGCGCCACCTGCACAACTACGAGAATGTTGCGGGCGCGATGCTGCTCGCGGCTCTGGCTCAGCGCGCGTCCGCCTTCGCGAAGGCCGGTGTTCAGGCGAGACCCGGCGTACTTGAAAATCGGAATGGAGGCGAAGAGAAGGCTCGAAAACAACGCGATTGCGAGAGTAAATAGCAGCACGGGAAAATCGATTCCGATTTCGTGGATGCGCGGCAGGCCGGTGGGTGCCATCGCGACGAGAACGCGGAGCGCGGCGTAGGCCAACGCCAAGCCCAGCGCGCTGCCGAGCAGCCCGAGGATCACACTTTCAAACAGCAAGTCTCCCGCGATTCGTGTCCATCCGGCGCCGAGCGCGGCACGAACGGCCAGTTCCTGGCGCCGTCCCTCGACGCGCACAAGCAGCAGGTTGGCTACGTTCGCGCAGGCGATCAACAAGACCACGGCGATCGAGCCCATGAGTACCCACAGCACATTCCCGATGTCGCCGACTACGTCTTGCTTGAGCGGCCGCAGGTTTGGCCCGAATTGGGCTTTTTCGAAAAGCGAAACGCTGAACCCTTCCGGCGCCGGGAAACTACGTATAGAAATGGGAATCATGCGCGCCACGTCCGCGCTGGCTTGCGCCATCGTCACGCCGGGCTTCAAGCGGGCCAGCGCGCGATAACTGAAATTGCCGAGCTTGATTTTGTTACGGTCCCATTTGAAGGGAAGAAAAATGGCGGGATCACCTTCGTCAAGAAAATTAAAATTCTGCGGCAGGACGCCGATGATTTCGCGCGGCTTTCCATCGAGCGTGATCGACCTGCCGAGAACATTTGGATCGCCGCCGAATTTCTGTCGCCAGTAGCCGTAAGAGAGGAGCGCGGTTTCGGGTGTGCCCGGCGAATCATCTTCGCGTGTGAACAGCCGGCCCAGCGCCGGCTTTACGCCGAGAAGCGGCAGCGTGCCATCGGTCACGTCGATGCCGTGGACTTGCTCGGGCTCGCCGACGCCGGTGACGCTGATCGAATCATCGTTATACGCGCCGATGTCCTGAAACGTGGTGTTCTGCTCGCGATCGATGAAATATATGGACGGAGATATCTCCAGATCCTTGATGCCTACGCCCGGAGCGGTGTGCCATACGCCAATCAGCTCTTCGGGATGCGGATAGGGCAGCGGCTTCAGCAGGACACCTTCGAGCACGCTGAAGATTACGGTGTTCGCGCCGATGCCTGCGGCGAGAGTGATCAATGTAATGGCCGTGAAGAGCGGGGCGCGGCCGAGGCGTCGGAGAACTTGTCTCAATTGGTCGCTGATCATTGTTGTCTTTCGTTTTTTGCGGGCGTGCGCCCGTCACGGTAATTGTTACGTTGGGGCAGAGATGAAAGTTCCCATAGGGCTGCAATCTTTTGAAAACGCGGCGAACTTTTTTACCGACGCGAAGCGCCGAAACTTTGGCGCGAAACTACGGAGTTGTGGTGAATTTACGGAGGGGTTCGTCGAACGGGGCGCGGGCGACACCCTGCTCTGTGATTATGGCGGTGATGTAACGGGCGGGCGTGACGTCGAAAGCGGGATGCGCGGCTTTTACATCGGTCGGCGCAAGTTGCGTTCCGGCGAGGTGCGTCACTTCGGCGGAGGAGCGCTCTTCGATAGGGATTTGGTCGCCGGACGCGAGCGACATGTCGATGGTGGAGATAGGAGCCGCCACGTAGAAGGGGACGTTGTTCTCGCGGGCGAGGACGGCCATTCCGTAGGTGCCGATTTTGTTGGCAGTGTCGCCATTGCGGGCGATGCGGTCGGCGCCGACTACGACGGCGCTAACGCCGCCGGTTTTCAGGAAGTGGCCGACCATGTTGTCGGTAATGAGCGTGAGTGGAATCTGGTCCTGCTGCAATTCCCAGGCGGTGAGGCGGGCGCCTTGGAGGTACGGGCGCGTTTCGGGAACGAGGACGTCAATCTGATGGCCTTCTTCGACCGCCACTCGGATCACGCCGAGGGCTGTGCCGATGCCGCCGGTGGCGAGGGCGCCGGCGTTGCATTGAGTCATCACGCGGCCGGATTTGGCGAGCAGGTCGGCGCCGAATTTTCCGATGCGGCGATCGGCAGCGCGCCGCTCTTCGTGAACTTTCTGAGCTTCTTGGATAAGGGCGGCGCGCAGATGCGCGAGGCCGGATGCGCCGTTTTTAGCGGAAGCCGCGGCCGCAGCTAATTCCTCGAAGCGGGCTTTGAAGCGATTGATGGCCCAGAAGAGATCGACGGCGGTGGGACGCGTGTGGGCGAGCGTGTCGCAGATGCTGGCGAATTCGGCGCGGAGTTCGGGGAGAGTTTGTGCTGGCGAGTGCTCGACGCCGAGAGCTACGCCCATTGCGGCGGCGACGCCGATGGCCGGGGCGCCGCGGATGATCATGTCTTTGATCGCTTTGGCTACGTCGCGGTAGTCGGTGTAGGTGTGATAGGTGACTTCGCGCGGGAGGCGGAGCTGGTCGAGGATGACGACGCCTTGGGGCGTCCAGCGGATTGCTTCGACGGTGTACAAGTGAGTTTCCATTCTAACCGATTCTGGCGGGCGAATTCGACGCGACTGCGGAATTCAAACCTGCCGGTCTGACGACCGGCGCTACAAAAACCTTATGGCCCCACCGGGAAATGGCGGAGGCCGTGGGAGGCGACGAGGAATGCGATGAACAGGAATGAGTTGTAGCTTACGTGCAGGATGTAACTGGCGAGGACTGTGCGGGAGATGGCACGAGCGGCGGTGAAAATAATTCCTACGCCAATCAGGAGCGAGATTTGGCCCCAGCCGCCCCAGAGCTGCGGGGCATGGAGGAGTCCGAAGAGCGTGCCGGTGATGACTACTCCTGCGCCGATGCCGAAGCTGCGCGCGAGGACTGGATAGAGATAGCCGCGGAAGATTGTTTCTTCGACGAGCGGAGCGAGCAGGATGCTCATCAGCATCAGGAGCAGGGCGCTACGCGGGTCCTGGAAATATTCCTGGATGGGAAGCTTTGCTTTGGTTTGGAGGGCGGCCGACGCGAGTTGGACCAGCAAGGAGAGACTGAAACCACCGAGAACCAGGCTGAGATAGACGATGCGGCGCGGGATGGTGCCGGTCTGGAGCTGACGCCAGCCGATAGTTCGCCAGAATGGCGACTGAAATCGCACGTGGATCTGAGCGGCGAGATAGGCGAGCAATCCAAGCGAGAGAATGGCTTGATTGACGATTAGAAAGAGACTCTTGTTGACGGAAGAATTCTGCAAGCTGGTCGGAGTCATGCCGAAGGCTGCAAAGATGCCGACGAGAACGATGCTGATCACAAATGTTCCTAGCAGCGTGACTGCGATTAGCAGCAGCAGGTCGGGCCAACTCCAAGGGACGCGCAAATCTTCGGGATATTGCTGGAAGATCGGTGCCGGCGCTTCGGGCTGGACGAGTAAGGGCGGTGTTGTTGCGGCTGCGTGCATTTCTGGGCCGGGTGATCCTGCAGGCAGAGAAGCGGGCCGTTCTAAAAACGATTCGGGGAGGATGGGATTGTTATCGTCGGGGATCATACAAGGTCAGGCGTGTGCGTTCGTATCGGCTTGCGTGTTTGCACTTTGGGCGACGTTGCTGTTTCCATTTCCATTAGCGCCATTGAGCGCACGGGCCAGGATCTGGCCGGTGAAGGACTTTTTTACGCGCGCGACTTGCTCTGGCGTGCCTTGCGCGACGATGCGGCCACCTTCGTTGCCGCCTTCGGGGCCTAGATCGATGATCCAGTCGGCTTGTTTGATGACGTCGAGATGGTGCTCGATGATCAGCACGGTGTTGCCGAGCGATACGAGACGGTTCAGCACGTCGAGGAGTTTCTTCACGTCGTCGAAATGCAGACCGGTGGTTGGCTCGTCGAGAATATACAGCGTGCGGCCGGTTTGGCGGCGGGAAAGTTCGCGGGCCAGCTTGGTGCGCTGGGCTTCGCCGCCGGAAAGAGTGGTGGCGGATTGGCCGAGTTGAATGTAGCCGAGGCCGACGTCAACGAGCGTTTGCAGCTTTTGCTGAATCGCGGGAATATTTTCCAGCGCCTTCAGGGCTTCCTCGATGGGTAGATCGAGCAGATCGGAAATCGTGAGGCCCTTGTAGCGGACGGCGAGCGTCTCGGCGTTGTAGCGCTTGCCGCGACAGACTTCGCAAGTGACGTACACGTCCGGCAGGAAATTCATTTCGATGCGGCGCTGGCCGTCGCCCTGGCAGGCCTCGCAACGACCTCCCTTCACATTGAAACTGAAGCGCCCGGGACGATAGCCGCGTTCGCGCGATTCCGGGAGCATGGCGTACAGCTCGCGGATTGGAGCGAAGACGCCCGTGTAAGTGGCTGGATTCGAGCGCGGGGTGCGGCCGATGGGAGCCTGGTCGATTTGAACGACTTTGTCGATGTGCTCGATGCCGGTGATGGCGCGATGCTCGCCGGGCTTTTCCATCGAGCGATAGAGCTTCGCGGCGAGCGCGCGGTACAAAATGTCGTTGATGAGCGTGGATTTGCCTGAACCGGAGACGCCGGTGACCACGGTGAGAAGGCCGAGCGGAAACGTGACGTCGATATTTTTGAGATTGTTTCCGTGCGCGCCGAGGATTGTGATCGCTTTTCCATTAGTAGGGCGGCGGTGATCCGGCACAGGAATTTTCGCGCGGCCGGAAAGATATTGGCCGGTGAGCGATGCAGAATTCGCGGCGATTTCTTCGGGCGGTCCCGCGGCGACGAGATGTCCGCCGGCCGTGCCAGCGCCGGGGCCGAGATCGACTACGTAGTTGGCGCGGCGAATCGTTTCTTCGTCATGCTCGACGACGAGCACGGTGTTACCGAGGTCGCGCAGGGTTTCGAGGGTGCTGAGCAGCCGTCCATTGTCGCGAGCGTGGAGGCCGATGGAAGGCTCGTCAAGAACGTAGAGGACTCCGCGCAAACGCGAGCCGATTTGCGTGGCGAGGCGGATGCGCTGCGCTTCACCGCCCGATAGCGTGGCGGCGGAACGGTCGAGAGTGAGATAGCCGAGCCCCACATTGAGAAGAAAATCGAGGCGCTCGGCGATTTCCGTGAGCGGGCGGCCGGCGATTTTTCGCTGACGGAGTGTGAGGTGGCCGCGGATTTTATCTACGGCGGCGCGCGCTTCAGTGAGCGGCAGCGCGGTGAAATCCGCAATCGAAAGGCCAGCGATTTTTACCGCGAGGCTTTCGGGGCGCAGGCGGCGTTCGTTGCAAGCCGCACAGCGCGCCGGTGACATGTATTGCGTGAGCCATTCGCGGTAGGTATCGGAATTCGATTCTTCCAGGCTTTTCTCGAGGTGCGTGATAACGCCCTCAAAATTGAGGCCTTTTACTCCGGTGCCGTCCGCAGGATTGCCATGCAGGATCAGATTTTGAACTTTGCGGGGAAATTGCTCGAACGGCGTATCGAGATCGAAACTGTGGGCGGCGGCCGCGAGTTTCATCGTGCGCTGAACGAACGTGGAGCCTGAGCCAGGACCGAGCCCGCCTTCGAAAAGGGGCTTCGACCAATCGACGATTACTTTGGACGGATCGAAATCGTATTTTGAGCCGAGACCGTGGCATTCGGGGCATGCGCCGTAAGGCGAATTGAAACTGAATGAACGCGGCTCAAGTTGCGGGACCGAGATGCCGCAATCGGGGCAGGCGAGTTTCTCGGAGTAGACGTGCTCGTCGCCACCCACAACTGAAATGGTGACCAAGCCTCCGGTGAGACGCAGGGCCGTGCCGATCGATTCCTCAAGGCGTTGCGCGATGCCGTTCTTCAGCAGCAGGCGGTCCACGACGATTTCAATGGTGTGATTCTTGCGGCGATCGAGCGGAATCGGTTCGTCGAGATTCACTAGGTCGCCATCTACACGCGCGCGGACATAACCTTCCTTCGCGTATTTCTCAAGTTCCTTCTTATATTCGCCTTTGCGGCCGCGAACCACCGGGGCCAGGACCATGATGCGATCATCGGGCTTGAGCGCGAGAACCGATTGGACGATTTGCTCGGTGGATTGGCGGGTGATGGGCTTGCCGCACTTCGGGCAATGCGGAGTGCCTATCGCGCTGTAAACGACGCGGAGATAATCGTAAATCTCGGTGATGGTGCCAACCGTGGAACGGGGTGAGCGCGTGGTGGTCTTCTGCTCGATGGCGATGGACGGCGAAAGCCCTTCGACCGAATCGACATCCGGGCGCTCCATCTGGTCGAGGAACTGGCGGGCGTAGGCGGAGAGGGATTCGACGTAGCGGCGCTGCCCCTCGGCGTACAGAGTGTCGAAGGCGAGCGAGGATTTGCCCGAACCGGAAAGGCCGGTGATGACGGTCAGCGAGTTACGGGGAATCTCGAGGCTGATATTCTTGAGATTGTGCTGCCGCGCGCCGCGAATGACGATTTTCTTGAGGCCCATGGTGTTAATGACCGCTTACAGCGCCCCTACAGTCGAGGACAACGCACACTGGGTAGATTGCGCCCAGAGTAATCTTCAAACATAGCAAGCGCAGCGATTGCGGTCAAGGCGGCAACGCGATTGTCGAAAGGAAATCTTCACGCGAAGGAGGGCGAAGACAGTTCCAAAAGTTTTCCTTCGGAGAATTTACCGGGGGGCTTGGACTTTTTACACCTCAGGTGATTCTGAAGGCCTTTGTTTTCAGCTAGATCCTTTGGCTTCTGGCGTGCGATAGGTGTCTGCGTCAGGGGGAGGAAAGCTGAGAATCCCTTCGGGGATTGAGGGCTGGGCCAGCTTCCTTCCCCCGGCCACCTACCGTCGCTCCTTTTTTCCTACCCCTCTGATATCGAACGACGGTGGGGTCTATTCACTCCTTTTCTGTTCTGTTCCTTCGCAAGGTGTTCGCTTCCGAGTTTTATCCTCTGTGAGTTTTCGTACTGGGACTGAATGCGCGCGTGGCTCGTAATCTGGATTAGGGTGGTTCGAAGTAGTATTCTCGCTGCTCCGCAGGGTGAAGCTGCCCGGCCCACGTTGAGATTCTACGTTTCATGCCAGATACAACAGGACGCATGCGCATTTTGAAAGTGGTTCAATCCTATTTCCCTTTTCAGGAGCGGGGTGGACCGGTGTTCAAGGTGCGAGCGCTTGCCGCGGGGCTCGCGAAACGAGGGCATCAGGTTACGGTGCTGACGGCGGACCTCGGTTTTGGAAAAGACAATGGCTCCTTTGCTGGGGCTGGTGCGGAGCGCTGCCGCTGGGGTTGGACCGTTCGCAGCGACGATGTGGAGGCGATTTACCTCAGTACGATCGGGCAGTATCGCGCGGTGACGCTGAATCCGGGTGTGTTTGCATTTTGCCGGGGCTTCATTTGCCATTACGACGTGGTGCATTTTTACGGGCTTTACGATTTCCTGGGACCGGCGGCGAGCCATTACTGCAGGCGGCAATCTGTACCGTATGTGATCGAGCCCATGGGAATGTATCCGCCGATTGTGCGCAGCCTGCGACTGAAACGGATGTACCTGGATTTGCTCGGCGACCGGTTTATTCGAGGGGGGCGCTACCTGGTTGCGACGTCGGAGCAGGAGAGGTGGGAGCTGATTGGCGGAGGCATTGATGCGGCGCGCGTTGAAGTGCGTCGAAATGGCATTGAGCTGCCTGTGCGGGAGCCGGAGGCGGGGAAATTCCGACTGGCGCGGGGAATTTCGGGCGATGCGAAGGTGATTTTGTTTTTGGGGCGGCTGGTGTCAAAGAAAAGCCCCGACATGCTGCTGGAGGCATTCGCAAACTGGCGGGCGAATTCTGGCCGCGGCCAGGATGCGGTGCTCGTGCTGGCCGGTCCCGAGGAGGGGGATGGGTTTTTGGCGAAGCTTCGAGCCATGGTTGATCGGCTTGGAATTCGAGAGCAGGTCCTCTTCATGGGCCCGCTTTATGATGATGCGAAGTGGTCAGCCTATCGCGATGCCGATGTTTTCGTGCTGCCTTCGCAGAACGAAAATTTCGGGAACACGGCGGGGGAAGCTGCGGCGTGTGGAACGCCTGTGATTGTGACGGACCGTTGCGGCATTGCGCCTTTTGTGGGAGCGGCGGGCGAGGTGATTCCGCACGATCTCGCGGCGCTCGAGAATGCGCTGGGGAAAATGCTGCGAGACCCGATGCTGCGGGAAAATCGGCGGGCCGGGTGCCGCGCGTTTGTGGAGAGTCTTTCGTGGGAAGAGCCGCTGGATCAAACGGAGGAGATGTACCGGCGTTGCGTCGGGCAGTGAGGCCAGGCTGCAAAACAGCTTGCGGGGAGGCGTGGGTTGCGCTGGTCTGAGACCCGCCCCCACTGGGGGCTTTGAGGCGCGAGAGTTGCTTGCGTCCTACCGGTCGCGATCAGTGGCTTGCCGTCGCGATGAATCGGAAAGCATCCTCGATTGTTTTTACGCCCGCTTTCGATCCGAGCGAACCCGTTTCCATCTTTGAATATTGATAGCGGCGTTTCGCAGAGAAACTTGCCGGATCGAATGTTCCCTTTTCGAACTGGAAAATCCAGACGTACTCGCGGCGGGCGCTGTCTGCTTGCGATTGCGGAATGAGGGCGGTGTCCATGGACGTCATGGGCGTGAAATCGGAGAAGCCGCCGCTCGTGTGAACCGGGTCAGGCATCGTCCCGCTGAAGAAATCTACGTCGTGAGTGAAGATCATCACGAAGTCGACCCTGGAAGGGCCGGGGGCGGGGCAGATTTGCGAAAAGGCCTTTTCGCGATTCTTGGCGATCCATTTCGTCTGGCTGGGCGTGAGGCCGTAGGCTGAGAAGTAGGTCTGGCACGACGTGTTCGATTGTTCGACGGGAGTTGTGGAGTCGGCGGCTGAATCGGAATTCATAGCGGACGGGGAAGGCGTTTTTGCCGGCTGCGATGCGGCGATCGCGGACGATTCAGCGGCGGGCTTTGCTGGTGGCGGCGTTGAAACTGCGGGCGAAATTGACGCAGTTGGTGTTGCCGAGGGTGCAGGTGAAACTGCGGGCTTCACTGCTGATGTGGCCGAGACCGGTTTCAGTGCGCCCAGGGCAGGCGCCATCGAAATACTGGCTAGGGTTTTATTTCCTGCCGTAGCGGCTGAGGGTGAAGTTCCGGAAGCCGAGGCTGGCGAGATTCTTGAGTAGTTCACATCGGCGGGTGCTAGAGAGGCGGCGTGCGCTACCGCTTTCGCAACCTCGACGGCTTCCACTTGTTTTGCAGCCAGGCCAACGTCGTGCGCGGAGTCGCGATAGGGCTGAAAGATGGGGAGACCCGCCACGGCGGCGTCTGGCACGTAACCTTCGACGCCATTTTGCGCGCGGATCTTCACGTAGTTCGGAAGGCGCTCGATGATTTCGACGCCCTGGCCGCATTTCAACTTCGCGTCGACATTGAAGCTATTCAGAGAATCGTAGACCCAGACCTGATCGCGATTCGAATTGCACTTGAGCGTCGCGGGATTGGCCCACACGGAAGTGGAGAGAAGCGAGAAGCCGATCGTGCTCAAAATTAAAATGAAAAATTGCGACTTGCGGACCATGGTTACCCCCTAACCCTGGCGCGACAATACCTTAAGCAGTGTAGAACTTCGGGACAGGCGAACAACTGGACGATAGTACAGAGAAAGGACAGGTGAAGGACAGTACGTACCTTACGGATGTATGACTCTGTGTACTACCATACCTGTACCACGGGGCTTGAAGTTTCAGTGGGGGAGACCGAAGGTCTACGGCGCAAAAGCTCATGGATAATGGGGCGCGGAGGGTAAAATGGCAACGATGAAACAGGACAAACAGGACGGCGCGTCAAATTATTTGCTGAAGACGGAGCCTTCGGAGTACTCGTTTGCGGATCTGCAGAAGGATAAGGAAACGGTTTGGGATGGCGTTTCGAATCCGGTGGCGCTGAGGAATCTTCGGGAGATGAAACCCGGGACACGGCTTGTGATCTACGAGACTGGCGATCAGAAGACGGCTGTGGGGACGGCTTCGGTGGTGTCGGTGGATGCGTCCAATCCGAAGAATCCGGCGGTGGAAATCAAGGCTGGGAAGGCGCTGGCGAAGCCGGTGACGCTGGCGCAAATCAAATCCGATCCGCTGTTCGCTACTTCACCGCTTGTTCGCCAGGGGCGGCTTTCGGTGGTGCCTTTAAGTGACGCGCAATATAAAAGACTGACCGGCGAGTGACCTGCCCGCTGTAGAGCTTTTGCGAAAACCAGAGTACGGCGTCGATTTAGTTGGTTTGGCGGAGCCTTTCTTGCTGCTGGAAAATGGCATAGCGGGGCTGGCGAGGGTATTCTGTTGGTGCGTTAGGTTCAGGGCGTTAAATTAGGGGCGCTGGCCGGCATGTGCGGAATTTGCGGCATCGTTGGGATGGGGTCGCAGGAGCGCGGCGAGGCGCTCGTGCGCCGAATGATGGCAGCGATCATTCATCGCGGGCCCGACGCGGAAGGCATTCTGATCGCTCCGCCAGTGATTGCAGGAAGCCGCCGGTTGAGCATCATTGACCTTCCTGGCGGCAGCCAGCCGGTGTGGAACGAAACCAACACGCTGGCGGTTGTTTATAACGGCGAGATTTATAATTTTCGCGAGCTGCGCAAGGAACTCGAATCCGCTGGGCACACCTTCCGCACGAATTCCGATACTGAAGTGATTGTGCATGCGTTTGAAACGTGGGGCGAGAAGTGTGTCGAGCGGCTGCACGGCATGTTTACGTTTGCGATTGTGGAGATGCCGCAAGGGCCCGGCGGGCGGGCGACGCGGTTTTTTATCGCTCGCGACCGGATGGGAATCAAGCCGCTGTATTACGCTATCGTGGAGGGAGCCTTATTTTTTGCGTCGGAGGTACGAGCGCTTTTAGCCAGCGGAGCAGTACCGGCGCGGCTTTCGGCGGATGCGCTTTCGTCCTACCTCCTATTTGGATCTGTGAGCGAGCCGGTGACTTTGGTCGAAGGAGTTTTTTCGCTTCCGCCCGGGCACTATCTGGATGTTCAAGTGGGCGAAGAGAAGATTCGGGCGGTCGCTCCGAAACCTTATTGGAATGGGGCGAAAGAGGACGCGCGAGGAAGTGCGCCAGGAACGACGAGTGCCATGGCGACACCAGCGATGCGCGTTCGTTCGCTGCTCGAACAGGCGGTCGCGAGTCACTTGATCGCCGACGTACCCGTTGGCGTGTTTCTCAGCAGCGGACTCGACTCGACTGCGATCGCGGCGCTTGCGAGCAAGGCGCAGCGCGGAATTCACACGTTCACCGTGGCGTTTCCGGATGTGGAATTCAGCGAAGCTGAGAAGGCGCGACGGACGGCCGAGCGGCTTGGCACGGAGCACTCGGAGTACACGCTATCGGGCGAGGAGATGCTGGCGCGGCTGGATGAAGCGGTAGCGTCTTTCGATCAGCCGAGCATGGACGGTATCAACACGTATTTTGTTTCGTGGGCGGCGCGGCAGGCGGGATTGAAGGTGGCGCTTTCGGGATTGGGCAGCGACGAGCTATTTGGCGGTTATACATCTTTTCAGGCGACATCGAAAATCAGGCGCTTGGCGTCGGCGGCTGACTGGATGCCAAAACCTTTGCGGCAATTGGTGACTTCGAGCGGCGCTGCCAAGCTTTCCGGGTCGTCGCCTGATGCTCTTCGAAAAGCATCTGCGGCATGGCTCGATCCTTCTGCACTGCCGCATCCGTATTACTTCACGCGGTCGTTGTTTACGCCGCAGGTGGTTGCGGGGTGGCTACGTCAGGACGCGAGTTCTTGGACGGCGACTCCGTGGGGAAAATGGCTTGGCGAGGCGGCTGACGAAGCGCGGTCGATGGATGAATTCACCGGAGTTTCGTGGCTGGAGCTGCGGTCATACCTTGTGAATACGCTTCTGCGGGATACGGACGCGATGAGCATGCACCATTCGTTGGAAGTACGCGTGCCGTTTCTTGATTCTTCGCTCGTCGAATACGTGCTGTCGCTGCCCGAATCGCAAAAGCGAAATGCAGCACAGCCGAAAGCGCTCTTGATTGCGGCGCTGGGCGAACTTTTACCGCAAGAACTGACTGAGCAGCCGAAGCGTACATTCACGTTTCCATGGGAAAATTGGATGCGAGGCGCGTTGCGCGAGCGAATCGCGGCGGGGCTGGGCGATTGGTCGCCGGCTCTCGATCCGTTGCTCAGCGAAGAAAATGCGCGGCGGGTTTGGGACGATTTTCTGGCGAGCCGAACGACATGGTCGCGGCCATGGAGCCTGTACGTGCTGAATGAATGGGTGAAACGACATCTGGGCGGAAAGTTTGCCGGAGATTCCGAGCCTCGAAAAGATGCTGCTGTTTCCGTCGCCTGATCCGCACACGCAATGAGTGAGACAACCGACTTCTCGCAATGATCATTCTTGGCATCAATGCTTACCATGCAAATGCTTCGGCGGCGATCGTCGCCGACGGGCGCCTGCTCGCGGCGGTAGAAGAAGAACGGCTGAACCGCGTGAAGTATGCGGCGGGCTTGCCGGCGCGCGCCATTCAATATTGCCTCGACCAGGCCGGCGTGAAGCTTTCGGAAGTGGATCACATCGCGATTCCCCGCGATCCGCGGGCGCGGCTGGCGACAAAGTTGCGCTTTGCCATGCGGATGCCGCGCTTCGCCTTCGAGCGTGCGCGCGTGATGGCTCGTTTTGCAGGCATTCGCGAGGATTTGGCGTCGGCCTTCGAGATTGCTCCCGATAGCATTCGCGCGCAATTCCATCGAATCGAGCACCATACGGCGCATCTGGCCAGCGCTTACTTCGTTTCACCTTACGATCGTGCTGCAGTCCTATCGGCGGATGGGCTCGGCGATTTCGCGAGCTCCATGTGGGCCGTTGGTGAAGGCCCGCGCATCCGAATCCTCGGCGAGATTACTTTTCCGCACTCGCTTGGGATGTACTACACGGCTCTGACGCAGTATCTCGGCTTCTGGAAATTCGGCGACGAGTACAAAGTGATGGGGCTCGCGGCGTATGGCCAGCCGGAATTCCTCGAAGAATTTCGCCGCATCGTGCGGGCGGATGGGCCGCTTTCGTTCCGGCTGGGCCTCGAATACTTCACGCACCAAAATCAGGGCGCGGAGATGTCGTGGCGCGACGCCAGCCAGACTCCGGTACTGGGGCGGCTGTTCTCACCATATTTGGAAAAGCGGCTTGGGCCTACGCGCAAAGCAGAAGAGCCGCTCGAGCAGCGCCATCACAATCTTGCGGCGAGCATGCAGGCTGCGCTCGAAGAGGTGCTGGCTTCGCATTGGGCTGCGCTCGCGAAGAAAACCGGCGAGAAGTCGCTTTGCCTTGCGGGAGGCGTAGCGTTCAACTGCCTCGCGAACGGGAAAATTTTCGATCACTCACCATTCGAGCGTGTTTATGTACAACCGGCGGCTGGGGACGCCGGATTGTCGGTGGGAGCTGCGTTTGCTGTGGAACACCAGATACTTGGACGCCCGCGCGAATTTGTGATGGAGCATGCGGGATGGGGGCCGGAATTTTCGCGGCAGCAGATTCGCGCGGCGATTGCGGGCTCGTCCAACGGCGATATGCAGCTCAGCGAATTGGATGAAGATTCGCTGGTGCAGGCCACCGCGCGACACATCGCTGCGGGGAAAATTGTGGGATGGTTTCAAGGGCGCGTGGAGTGGGGGCCGCGGGCGCTGGGACAGCGCAGCATTCTGGCCGATCCGCGGCGCGCGGAGATGAAAGATATCCTCAACCGGCGCATCAAGCACCGCGAGATTTTCCGTCCTTTTGCGCCTTCGATCATCGAAGAGGCCGTGCCCGAATATTTCGAGCGGAGCGATCCTTCGCCTTTTATGACATTTGCATACTCGGTTCGCCCCGAGAAGCGGGCGGTAATTCCGGCGCCGACTCATGTGGACGGTACGGCGCGATTGCAAACGGTGAGCCGCGGCGCGAATCCACTTTACTGGAAACTCCTCAGAGCGGTTGGCGATCTTACGGGCGTGCCGGTGGTCCTGAATACTTCGTTCAACGACAATGAGCCGATCGTCTGCCGCCCGGAAGAAGCGCTCGATTGCTTCCGGCGCACGCAGATGGACGTGCTGGTGATGGGGAACTTCGCGCTCGAGAAGAAAGCTGCGCTCGCGGCGGGCGCCATGAGCGCCGAGGGTTTTGCCGAACCGTTGAAATGAGGATTGAGGTAAGATTGTAAGTAGCAGGTAACGCACAATTTGGACGCGCAGTTCTCGTCGCTCCGATTCCCAGCCCGCGACGAACCTGAAGTGGCAGGCCGCTCATGCACATATTGCTCTTGAACGAATACTATCCGCCGGACACTTCTGCCACTGCGAAGATGGCCGCGCTCGTCGCGGAAACTCTCGCCAAGAAACACGAAGTTACCGTCCTCGCCGGTCGTCCTTCCTACGATCCGGACGAGTATTATCCGTTCTCTTTTCTCCGCAGCGATAAGCGCAACAATGTGACGGTGGAGCGCGTGGGCTCGACTGACTTTCCGCGGCACGAGATGAAGCGCCGCATCTCGAACTACCTTTCGTATCTTGCGCTGGCGGTGCCGCGTGCGCTCGCAATCCGGCCTGATGTGGTTCTGGCGATGACGGACCCGCCGGTTGCGGGAATCACCGGTGCCTTCGTTGCGCGCATGAGCGGCCGCCCGTTTGTTTACAACATCCGCGACATGTATCCGGACATGGCGCTGGGCGGCGATATCGTGCGTGCGAATTCGCTCGTCGCGCGCTGGGAGGAGATGCATCGCCGCGCCTTGCGCGAGGCGGCGCGGGTGATAGTCCTTGGCGACGACATGCGCGAGCGAATTCTCGCGAAGGGCGTGGCGCCGGACCGCGTCGTAGTCGTTCGCGACGGCGCCCAACCTTCTGGCCTGCTGCCGGACGGCACGCATCCGGCTGTAGAGGAAGTTCGCTGCGGATTCCCGTTCGTCGTCCTGCACGCGGGCAATCTTGGGTTCTACGGCGCATGGCCGACACTTTTGAAGGCGGCAGAATTTCTGCGCAACGAAAACACCGGGCTCGTGTTTGTGGGTGACGGGGCCAATCGCGCCGCGATGCAAGCGTCGATCAACGGCTCAAAGAACGTGCGGTTCCTGCCGTTCCGCCCGGCGAGCGAGATACCGCACGTGATGGTGGCGGGTGACCTGCATATCATCACCGTGAAACGCGGGCTGGAAGGCGTTGTGGTGCCAAGCAAGCTCTATTCAACGCTGGCTGCAGGGCGTCCGATACTGGTGGTGGCGGCTCCCGAGTGCGACGCGGCCCGAATTGTGCAGGAGTCCGGCTGCGGAGTGTGGGCTGATCCGGACGATCCCGGCGCTGTGGCGGAGGCGATTCGGAGGCTTCGCGAGGACCCGAATCGGCTTGCGGAGATGGGTCGCAGAGCCCGGGAAACCGCTGGGAAATATGCTAGAGTGAATGAGTTAGAGAAATTCGCAGCAATCTTAGAAGAAGCCGCGCAAGAGAAACCTGGAGGGCGCCATCTGGAACAATAAGAAAGTTCTTGTAACCGGAGGTACATCTTTTATCGGTTCGCATCTTGTGGATGCGCTGGTGGAGCGCGGGCGCGAAGGTCCGCGTGGTGGATGATCTTACGAGCGGGAGGCTGAGCAATATCGAGCATCACCTGAAAGGCGGACACGTGACGTTCGTGGAGGCCGATCTCCGCGAACCTGGCGTGACGCGCGCGGCAATGAATGGCATCGAAGTGGTTTTTCACCTGGCCGCCGACCACGGTGGGCGCGGTTATGTGGACCTGCACCAGGCCGGCCCGGCTTCGAATTTGTTTCTCGACGGACTGGTCTTTTGGGAAGCGGTGAAAGCGGGTGTGGAAAAAGTGGTATATGCCTCTTCCGGCTGCGTGTATCCCAACTACATGCAGACTGACGTGAAGAAAGAAATCTACCTGCGCGAAGAAGATGTGAAGGCGCCGCACGACGCGGATAATATGTACGGGTGGGCGAAGCTGATGGCTGAGCTTACGCTGCAGGCGTATCACCGGGAACACAAACTCGGCGCTGCATCGTGCCGTTATTTCACGGTGTATGGGCCGCGAGGCGTCGAGAATCATGCCGTGATAGCGATGATTGCGCGCGCTTTCGTGGGCCAGAATCCGTTCGAAGTGTGGGGAGATGGGAATCAGATCCGAAACTGGACCTATGTGGACGACATCGTGAATGGGACGATTCTGGCCGCCGAGAAAATCAATGACGGCACAGCCGTGAATCTGGGCACAATGGAACGCATTCGAGTGATCGACGCCGCGAAAATGGTACTCGATTTTGCCGGTAAGAAAGCTGAGATTCGTCTACGGCTTGATATGCCGACGGGGCCAGCCAACCGCGTGGCGGACAACGCCCTCGCTAAAAAGCTGCTGGGCTGGGAGCCGAAGACGAAGTTTCGCGACGGCTTGAAGAAAACGATGGATTGGTATTTCGAGAGCAAGAAGACGGATGAGGTGCGCGGCGTGCTGGAGAAGATGCTGACCGCGCGGTGACCGTGTTAGCCTGAACTGACTATGGCGATTCCGACTAGTCTGATTGCATTCGGCGTGGCGCTATTCGGCTCGCTTGGACTGACGGCGCCGGTGCGCCAATTTGCGCTGCGGGTGGGCCTTGTGGACAGGCCGGGCCCACGCAAAGTTCATCTGAAGCCGATTCCTCTGCTTGGCGGTATCGCGATCTACCTGGGATTCGCGGCAGCCATATTGCTTACGCAGCACGGCGTGATGCAGCAACAAACGATCGCAATTTTTACCGGCGCCACGCTTCTGGCAATCGTAGGGTTTCTCGATGACGGCGGACTGCTGCACCATCAGGTGAAGCTGTTCATCGGCATGCCTGTCGCGGCGCTGTTACTGCTGGCTTCGGGAATTCGCGCGCAGCTTTTTTCTCAGTTTATTCCCGGGAATGCCGGAATCATCTTGGACGGCTGCCTGACGGTCATCTGGGTGGTCGGCATCACCGCCTCGTTCAGCATCCTCGACCATATGGACGGGCTGTGCGCCGGCATCACGGCTGTGGCAGCTGCTTTCTTCACGATAGCAGCCTATATGAACGGTCAGACGGCCGTGCAAACTCTGGCGGCCGCCACGCTGGGCGCCGCTCTTGGATTCCTTCGCTGGAATTTCAATCCCGCCAAGATATTCATGGGTGACGGCGGGGCGATGTTTCTCGGTTTCCTGATGGCGACTCTGGGCCTGAAGATCCGCCCGGATGGCGCGCCGTTTCCGGCTGGCTGGCTCGTTCCGGTTCTAATTCTCGGCGTCCCGATTTTTGACACCACGATGGTCTCGATCTCCCGTGCGCGCCGAGGGCTTCTTCCTTTCACGTCTCCCGGGAAGGATCATACTGCGCACCGTCTGTCGAATCTGGGATTGGGGCATAGGGGCGCGGTGCTCGTCATGTATTTGCTGGCGGGATTGCTGGGAACTATGGCGTTGTTTGTGGGGCGCTTTTCGACCGGCACTACTTATGCGCTCGGCGGTGCGCTGGCCCTGTGCGCGCTGATCGCCGTGTTTTTCCTGGAAACTGCTCCGTACGAGAAGCAGATCAAGCTGCAGAAATCCTCCTCCACAACCTAGAGGAAATCCCGTGCCCCGATACAGGCTTCGTCTTTGGCGGTGCTTCGGCACTAGGATATACTTTCTCGCCTGTGTTTCAGGGTGCTAAGGTACCCCGGCAGGCGCTTGTGGCATCGACGGATCCGTCGCAAGCGCCGCGTCGCCTTCCAGAAACACGGATTTGCGAAACATGTTCAACAGCTGAATTTTATTCCTGCTGAGGACGACTAGTGCTTGAATCGCGCGTCGGGAACAACGACTCCAGCTCCAGTTCACGCTCAAACAACCAGAACGTCGCTGTAGTCGGCGGATCCGCCGCCGGGCTTTTTACAGCCTCCTTATTAGCCCGTAAAGGCGTACCCGTTCGCGTGTTTGAGCGCATCGAAACGCTCGAGCCTGCGGAGCGGACGCTGATCGTTACGCATCGAGTGAGAAACCTGCTCGGCGCCGCTGCGGAACGAAGCATCGTCAACGAAATCAGGCGCTTCGAGTTGTTTACGGATGGACGGAGCGCGAATGTTTCCCTGAAACATCCGGACCTGGTAATCGAGCGGCGCGCTTTGATCCAAGGGTTGGCGGAAGAGGCGCAGCGGGCCGGGGCTTCCGTTGCGCTTGGTCACCGTTTTCACGCGCTTCACCCCAACGGCCGGGGGATCGTGTTGGAGGTGGAGCATTGCGCGAGCGGCCGGCGCGAAGAAGTCCGCTCGGATACGATTGTTGGCGGGGATGGGGCTTCGAGTCGCGTGGCGCGCGCGGCAGGCTGGTCGCCCCTTGAGACGGTTCCGCTGGTGCAGGCAATGGTAGCGCTGCCGAAGGATATGCAGCCCGATACGGCGCGCGTCTGGTTCGTCCCGCAAGACACGCCCTACTTCTACTGGCTGATTCCAGAATCTCCTACGCGAGGCGCGCTGGGATTGATCGGGGAGAATGGGCCGGACACGCGGCGCCATCTCGAACGGTTCCTCGAAAAACGAAAACTCGATCCGATCGAATTTCAGGGCGCGCGTATCCCCGTGTACAAGAAATGGGTGCCTGTGAGGCGGCAGGTTGGAAACGGGTCGGTGTATGTGGTGGGCGACGCTGCCGGGCAGGTGAAGGTGACGACCGTAGGCGGTATTGTGACGGGGTTTCGGGGGGCGCTGGGCGTGGCGGAGGCGATTCTATATGGTGGCGCGAGCGCGGAACTTCGCTCGCTGCGGCGCGAGTTGAACTTGCACCTGCTGTTGCGCCGGTCGCTGCATGATTTCCAGCAATCCGATTACAGCCGGCTTGTGGATTTATTGAATGCGCCTGCGATTCAATCGCTGGGCGATTACTCGCGGGACGAAGCCTGGAAAATCCTGTGGCGCGTTTGTCTGAAGCAGCCGCGTCTTCTGCTGATGGGCCTGCGCGGATTGCTGACGCGTGGACGGGCGCTTCATCCTCCTCGGGATTAATTTACTTCGTGCTTCCTTCAGCTTATTCGGCGCACGGGCTGATTCCAGATTCTCCTCCTACTTTTGATGAATTCGGATTGCTGGTAGAGCGCGTACCAATAAGAATGAAAGAGCTCACGTAGATGCGTATCCTGGGGCTTTCCTCGCTGGAGCATGGTCCGGCCGCCGCGATCATCGGCGAAACTGGGATGATCGCCGCGATTGAAGAGGGAAAGCTGGCGAGGACACGCACCGCGGAGGGCATACCGCGCCGCGCTATTCAATTTTGCCTGCAGAGTGCCGGGGTCAAGTGGCCGGATGTCGATCGAATCGCCATTGCTTCCCGGCCCGGACGCGCATGGTCTCGCGCTGTTTTTTTTCGAACGCGCCTCGCGCCGTTCGCGCCCAAATCCAGCGTTTATTTTTTGAATAAAGCATCCGGCGAGCTCGGCCGCGAGCTGAACAATTTTCGAATCATACGCGACATGGTGGCGGGCGCTCGGGAACGGGTGCAAGGCTTCGATCACCATTTGAGCCATGCAGCCAGCGCTTATTTCGCGTCACCATTCGATCGAGCGCTGATCGTCACTCTCGACGAGCGGGGAGATGGACGCTGCGGTTTCGCGGGCGCGGGTGAGGGCAAGAACATCCGCGAACTTGCCGGCATTTCGTTTCCACACTCGCTCGCCTGGTTTTATACGCAGATTACGAAACTGATCGGATTTCAGCCTCACGGCGACGAGCATAAGACGCAGTGGCTCGGCACGACAGGCGAGCCCGTCTTTGCGGATTTCTTCACGGCGGTACTTCGACGGGCTCCGCAGTCTGCGCCGCATTTGCAGTCAAAATATTTTCAGCGCGATTTTGCGGCGGACCTTTCCTTCAGCGATGAATTCTACAAAGGCCTCGGAATCAAGCGCGAGGCGGAACCGCATCTCGAACCCTACCTCTGCGCAAACATCGCCACCAGCCTTCAGAGCGCGTGCAGTGAAATCGTCGTCGAATGGGTTGAAACCCTGCGCAAGCAAACCGGGCTTCGGAATCTATGCGTGGCCGGCGGGTTGTTCTTGAATCCGCTTCTAGTGGTCGCAGTCGAGGAGAAAACAGGGTTCGAGAACATATTCGTTCAACCCGCCGCTGGCAACGAAGGCACTGCCCTGGGAGCCGCATGGCTTGCCTGGCACGAATCGTTGGAACGTTCGCGTGTGGCGCCCCTCGCGAGCCTGTATCTTGGCCCGCAATTTTCCAACGAACAAATCAAACAGGTGCTCGACAACTGCAAGGCCACCTATCGCTGGTGCAATTCCGAGGATCAAAAGGTCGACGAAGTGTTGAGTTTGTTGCAGGCGGGAAGAATCGTAGCGTGGTTTCAAGGCGCCGCCGAATTCGGACCGCGCGCGCTCGGTAATCGCAGCTTGCTGGCATCACCCTGGGCGCCGTACGTGGTCGATAATCTGAATGATTTCGTGAAGCATCGCGAACCGTATCGCCCTTTCGCACTTTCGATACCGGAAGAGGATTGCCGGGAATATTTTGAGTGCACAGCGAACGGGCGGTTTATGACGACGATGGCAACGCCGACGCCCAAGATGCGCAAATTGCTGGAGCCGGTCTCGTCCGGGTTTATCGTTCAAGACCGCGTGCGTCTCCACATTGTGGCAAGGGAAGATAATCCCTTGATTTGGAAGCTCTTAAGACGCTCCGGCGAGAAAGGCCCGGCACCCATTCTCGTGAATGCTTCGTTCAATTTGTTTGGCGAACCACTCGTGATAACGCCGAGGGATGCGGTTCGCAGCTATTTTTGCTCCGGCGTGGACGCGCTGATGGCGGGGAATTTTCTGCTCTCAAAGCGATAGCCACGCGCGGTAACGGTTGCGACGCGCATCTCGAATGTGAATCCTTCACATCGTATGCATTCGCGCACGCGGTTAGGGCTGCCATTCGAAAACCAGTCGAAGCTCAGGTAACATAAGAAGACAGTATTTCGCCGGACGTCGTGAAAGCTCTTATTCGGGGGAAGCGTTGAAGATATCCGTGATTGGCGCGGGCTATGTGGGACTTGTGACGGGCGGTTGCTTAGCGGAAATTGGCCATGAAGTGCTCTGTACCGACAACGACGCCGAGAAGATTGCGACGCTCGAGGCTGGACGGCTGCCCATCTACGAGCCGGGACTCGATGGCGTCGTCGAGAAGGCCCGCAAACAGGGCAGGCTAAAGTTCAGTTCCAACCCAGTAGATGCGGTAGCGGCCGGCGATGCAATTTTTATCTGTGTGGGTACTCCTCCGTTGCCGAATGGCGGTGCTGACCTGAGCGCAATTGACCACGTCGCGCGGCTCATCGCAAGCGAAGCGCGTTCGCCAAAGCTGGTAGTTGAGAAGAGCACCGTTCCCGCGCAGACGGGTCAGGAATTGAAGCGCGCCCTTGCGGTCTACGGCCGCAAAAGCAAAGTGGAATTTCGCGTGGCCTCGAATCCAGAATTCCTTCGCGAAGGTACGGCCGTCGAGGATTTTCTACACCCCGACCGAATCGTCGTAGGCGTGGATGACGAGGTTGCGGAGAAGCAGCTCCACGAGATTTATCGTCCAGTTCTGGAGCGTAAATTCAATTGTCCGGTTCACGCTCCTGCTGGCTGCCCGAACGTGCCGCCGCCCGCATGGCTGGTTACGACGATCAACAGCGCCGAATTGATTAAACACGCCTCGAATTCTTTTCTCGCGTTGAAGATTTCCTACGCCAACATGGTGGCCGACCTGGCAGAGCGACTGGGAGCCGACATCCAGCAAGTGACGATCGCGGTGGGGATGGATTCCCGCATCGGCGGCAGTTTCTTGAACGCCGGCCTCGGATTTGGCGGCTTTTGCTTGCCGAAAGATTTGCAAGCTTTCGTGCACCTTGCCGAAAAGTCAGGCGTTGATTTCTCACTCCTTAAGGAAGTCGAAAAGATCAATCGTAGGCGCATTCACCACGTTATCGAGAAAGTCCGGCGAGGGCTCTGGGTAATGAAAGGCAAACCGATCGCCGTGCTGGGGGTCGCATTCAAGGCGAATACGGACGACATTCGCTTCTCGCCGGCCATCGACCTGATACAAGGCTTGGTGGCGGAGGGCGCGAACGTCCGCGCCTTTGACCCGGAAGCTATGGAGAAAGCGCGGGCTGTCGTACCCGAAGTGAAAATGTCGGAGTCGCCCTATGAAGCCGCAAAAGACGCTGAGGCCTTGATCATCGCAACAGAATGGAAACAGTTCCGAGAACTGGATTGGCGACGCATCCATGATGCGATGATGCACCCGTTGGTCGTGGACGCGCGGAATTTGCTTTCTGGTCCCGAAATGAAAGCGCTAGGTTTCGAGTATTATTCGATCGGTCGTCCGGATTAAAACCAGAGGTCGACTTAACGCGCTGGCTCTGCGACTTTCTTGTGGAAATAGTCGTACGTGCGCTTCAACCCCTCTTCCAGATCCACCTTTGGTTCCCACTTTAAGACCTGCCGGGCCTTTGTGATGTCCGGGCAGCGCTGCTTGGGATCATCCTGGGGCAACGGCCGAAATACGATCGGTTCCTTCGAACCGACAAGTGCGCGCACTCTTTCCGCGAATTCCAGAATCGTGATTTCGTGAGGATTGCCGATATTGACGGGATCGTGCTCGTTGGATTCGAGCAGGCGGTAGATTCCATCGAGTAAATCGGAAACATAACAGAAGCTACGGGTCTGCTTGCCGTCGCCGTAGACCGTGAGCGGTTCGCCAGTTAGAGCTTGATAGAGAAAATTGGGAAGCGCGCGGCCGTCGTTGAGGCGCATGCGCGGCCCGTAGGTGTTGAAGATGCGCACGATTCGCGTGTTCACACCGTGATAGCGGTGGTAAGCCATCGTCAGAGCTTCGGCGAATCGTTTCGATTCGTCGTAGACGCCGCGAGGCCCGATCGGATTCACCCGGCCCCAGTAGCTTTCCGGCTGCGGGCTCACTTCAGGATCGCCGTAACATTCCGAGGTCGATGCCAGGAGAAATTTTGCTTTTTTAGCGAGCGCGAGGCCGAGGGCGTTGTGCGTGCCGAGCGCGCCGACCTTCATGGTTTGAATCGGCATCTTCAAATAGTCGGGAGGACTTGCCGGCGAAGCGAAATGCAATACCGCGTCCACGGGGCCCGGCACATCAATGTACCGGCTCACGTCCTGGCGGGCGAAGCGAAACTTGGGATGAGCCAGAAGGTGCCCCACGTTGGAATCGCTGCCGGTGACAAGATTATCCAGGCAGAGGATCTCCCAACCTTTGTCGAGCATCAAGTCGCAAAGATGTGAGCCTAGAAAACCTGCACCGCCTGTTATCACAGCGCGCAAATTGTTTTCTCCTTGGTGATTCCGAACCAGCTAGTGTTTTCGCCCTAACTCATTATCGCCCGATTTTCTTTACGACGCGCCTTCAATTGATTTGCGCTATTTTGGCTCGTGCTACTTCGGCACGGCAACTGGCTTCGCGAAAGCCGTCGTGTGGTCTACGATAATTCGCCAGCCTTCCGGAAACTTTCTGAAATTAAGAGTGAACACTCCGGAGGGATTGTCGTTCTCGCGCTGCAAATGAAATTCGCCGAGGGCGTAGGCAGCGGTAGAACACTCCACACGGATTTCGAGGTCGGAGAACGTCAGGTGGCCCATCGCTTTTCTGTCGGGATAGCTGTGCCGGTAGCGTTCGAGGAGCGCTTGCCAGCCGCGCGATACTCCTTCGGAGCTCACGAATTCGGTTTGGTTCGAATTCCAATAGCCGTTCATGAAGCCTTCGATATCACCGCGATTCCAGGCGGCGGTTTGATCGTTGAGCAGAGTGAGAATGGCAGCCGCATCATCTGATTGCGGCGGCGCGCCGGCTGAGCGCGAAGAAAAAGCGGCCAGGAATAAGAGCGCAATCAGCGCGAGGACCGACACGCGATGGGCAAAATACGGTTTCGTGAAAGCAGCGCGAGGGTTATTTTTATTCACGTCTGACTACTCCTGTAAAAAAGAAACGAGCAAGCTGTGGTTGTGAATCGCGTGACCGCACTGCCCAAGGTGACATCGCCTTCGGTAAAGAGTATTCTAGAGCTTCACCGGTAGCAATTAACTTCGGTCTTCTCACGGCGGCAACATCGAGTTCTCTTCTATGAATCCTGCACTGACCGAATCCGCGGCTGTGGCATTGGCGTCTCTCGATTGGGCCCACCCGCTCGTTCGCGAGTGGTTTCTTCGTAGGCTTGGCACGCTCACCGAGCCGCAGGAGCAGGGGTGGCCGCATATTCTCGCTGGGAAGACGACACTCATTTCCGCGCCGACCGGTTCCGGCAAAACACTGGCTGCGTTTCTCGCTTGTATTGACCGGCTCGTTCGCAAAGCGCTGGCAGGTGAGCTGACCGATCGCCTTGAAGTTCTTTACGTTTCTCCGCTTAAAGCTCTCGGTAACGACATTCAGAAAAACCTCGAGATTCCGCTTGGCGAGATTTTGCAGCTTGCCGCTGAACGTGGCTTCCTGATGCCTGAGATTCGCACCGCTGTGCGCACCGGCGATACGCTGATGCACGAGCGCCGCAAAATGCTCGCGCGGCCGCCGCATATTCTGGTCACCACGCCCGAATCGCTCTATATTTTGCTCACTGCCGCGAAGAGCCGCGAAATTCTCAAATCTGTCGAAACCGTTATCGTCGACGAAATTCACGCCGTCGCTGACGACAAGCGCGGTTCGCACCTTGCGCTGTCGCTCGAACGCCTCGAAGCCCTCGCCGATCGGCCGCCAGTGCGAATCGGCCTCTCTGCTACGCAAAAGCCAATCGAGGTGATCGCGCATTTTCTAACCGGAAGCGGCCGTCCCGATCCTGTGATCGTACAGATCGGCCACCAACGCACGCTCGATCTGGCCGTCGAGGTTCCGGCGAGCGAACTTGGCCCGGTTGCCTCGCATGAAATGTGGGACGAGATCTACAACCGCGTAGCCGAGCTCGTTCGCCAGCACCGCTCGACGCTCGTGTTCGTCAACACGCGCCGCCTCGCTGAACGAGTGGCCCATCACCTCGAAGAGCGACTTGGTAAAGACGCGGTTGCCACACATCACGGCAGTCTCTCGCGCAAGCTCCGTCTCGCCGCAGAAAACAAGCTCAAGGCCGGAGAAATTCAGGCTCTCGTCGCCACCGCTTCGCTCGAGCTTGGTATCGATATTGGCGCAGTCGATCTGGTTTGCCAGATCGGCTCCACGCGCTCGATCGCAACCGCTCTGCAGCGCATCGGACGCGCCGGCCACTGGCACGGCGCGATTCCGAAAGGGCGGATCTTCGCCGCGACGCGAGATGAACTCCTTGAATGCGCCGCTCTGGTCCGCGCGATTCGACAGGGCGATCTTGACCGCATCGAAATTCCCGACACACCGCAGGATGTTCTCGCGCAACAGATTGTCGCGATGTGTTCTGCGGAAGATTGGCAGGAAGACGATCTTTTCGCGCGCGTTCGTCACGCCTATCCTTATCGCAACCTCGAACGCGCGCAATTCGACACAATCATCGAAATGCTTTCCGAAGGAATCGCCGCGCGCCGTGGACGCTATGGCACATATCTGCATCGCGATCGTGTGAATGGGCGCGTGCGCGGCCGTCGCGGAAGCCGCCTCGCGGCCATCACGAGCGGCGGCGCGATTCCCGACAGCGCGCTTTACACAGTAGTTGCGGAACCGGAAGGCACCGTTGTCGGCACCATCGATGAAGATTTTGCCGTTGAAAGCCTCCGCGGCGACATCATGCTGCTCGGCAACACTTCGTGGCGGATTCGGCGCGTCCAAATGGGGCGGGTGCTAGTCGAAGACGCGCACGGCGCCGCTCCCACCGTTCCTTTCTGGCGTGGCGAGGCTCCGGCTCGCACCGCTGAACTTTCCGCGCAAGTTGCCGACCTGCGAGCGCAAATTGACGAACGCACGCGCGATGTTCCGGCGGGCGTTCAGGTAAAGACTCTTCCCACCGCGCAGCCCGCGCTGGCGTGGCTAAAAAAAGAGTGCAGCCTCGACGACGCGGGCGCTGAACAGATCGTGGAATATGTGGTTGCTGGCCGCGCAGTCCTCGGAACGGTTCCAACCCAGCAAACAATTGTCGCCGAGCGATTCTTCGACGAAAGCGGCGGCATGCAGGTTGTGATCCATGCCCCGTTCGGCGGCCGCATCAATAAAGCCTGGGGCCTCGCGCTGAGAAAACGCTTCTGCCGCTCGTTCAATCTCGAGCTGCAAGCCGCGGCCACGGATGACGGCCTCAATATTTCGCTGGCCGAACAGCACAGCTTCCCGCTGGCCGACGTATTTCGATTCCTACATCCGGCGTCGCTCGATCATGTGATTGAGCAAGCCGTCCTGGCATCTCCGATTTTCACGGCGCGCTGGCGTTGGGACGCAAACCGCGCATTGTTACTTCTCCGTTTTCAGGGTGGCAAGAAAGTTGCGCCGCAAATACAACGCATGCGCGCGGATGACTTGCTCGCGGCCGTTTTTCCTGATGCGGCTGCGTGCCCGGAAAATCTCGATGGCGAGGTGCGCATCCCTGACCATCCTCTGGTGCGGGAAGTGATGAAGGATGCTCTCACCGAAGCGATGGATATTGACGGCTTGAAGCAGGTCCTTGCAAAAATTCTCGATGGAAGCATTCGGTGCGTGGCTGTCGATACGCCGGTGCCGTCGCAGTTCTCACACGAGATATTGAATGCGAATCCTTTCGCCTACCTCGACGATGCGCCGCTCGAAGAGCGCCGTGCCCGCGCCGTCGAAATGCGTCGCATGCTGCCCGAAGCGATTCTCTCCGAAGTCGGCCGTCTCGATCCGGCTGCAATCGCTGAAGTGCGCGAGGAGGCTAAGCTCGACGCGCGCAACGCCGACGAACTGCACGATGGCTTGCTCACCTTGATTGCTTTGCCAGAGCCGCACCAAAGCGACTCCAGAATATTCCAGCTCACGCCCGAAGAATCGGGCGCGTGGCAGACTTTCTTCGACCAACTCGTCTCGCAAGGCCGTGCGGCGCGCGCCTCAACTCAAAGCCACCCCTACTGGGTCGCGGCCGAGCGGGCAGAATCGTTCGCTGCAATTTTTCCGAACGCTCAATTCGAAACCCCGGTCGCAGACGTAGAGCTTGCGGCGCCATCCAAAGACGACGCGATCTTCGCTCTCGTCACTGGCTGGATGCAGCATTCCGGTCCGGTCACCTCAAACCAGCTTGGCGGTGCGCTCGGTATTTCGCCAAGCGAAATTGATAGGTCGCTTTTGCGGCTCGAAGCCAGCGGCGCTGTGTTACGCGGAAAATTCACCGACCCGGCAACGCCCGTAACCGAATGGTGCGATCGCCGCCTGCTCGCGCGAATTCACCGCCTTACTCTTGGAAAGCTGCGCAATGAAATTCAGCCCGTTAACGCGGCGCAATTCATGCGCTGGCTGCTGCGCTGGCAACACGTCGCCCCATCCACTCAACTTCTCGGCGAGCGCGGCACTCTCGAAGCTTTGCGCCAGCTTCAGGGATACGAAGCACCGGCCAACGCCTGGGAGCGGCAAATTCTCGCTCGCCGCGTCGCGAACTACGATCCGAAAATACTCGACCAGCTTTGCCTCACGGGCGCCGTCGGTTGGGGACGCCTTTCGCCGCATCCGGCCTTGCTCAACGATTCCAGCGAAGGCACGCGTCGCGTGATTCCGACCAGCGTCGCTCCAATCACATTTTTCATCCGCGAGGAATCCGAGTGGATGATGCCGCGGCGCACGGAAGATGGCGCGGACGCCACGAAAGGCCTAAGCGCAGGCGCATCCGAAGTTCTGCAATTCCTGAAGCAGCGCGGCGCATCGTTCTTCCCCGATATCGTGCGCGGCGCACGAAAACTGAAATCCGAAGTCGAATCCGCGCTATGGGAGCTCGTCGCCGCCGGTATCATCACCGCCGATGGCTTCGATAATCTTCGCGCCCTGATCGACCCCAAGCGCCGCAGCGGCCATGGCCACGGCCGCACCACGCGCCCGCGTCACAGTGCTGGCCGCTGGTCGCTACTCTATCCGGTCGAATCCGACGACCGCACCGCCGCCCTCGAAGCCACTTGCAAGATGCTGCTCAATCGTTACGGAGTGGTGTTCCGCGAAGTGCTCACGCGCGAAGCCATCCTTCCTCGCTGGCGCGAGGTCTTGCTCGCCCTGCGCCGTCTCGAAGATCGAGGAGAAATCCGCGGCGGCAGATTTGTGAGCGGCTTCCTCGGCGAACAATTTGCGCTGCCCGTGGCTGTGGAATCGTTGCGGGCCACCCGCGATCAACAACCGTCAGGCGACACCACAACAATCTCGGCCGCCGACCCACTCAATCTCGTCGGAATTATCGTCCCCGGCGAACGCATGCCGGCGATTTCCGGCCGTTTCGTTGCTTTCCGCGACGGCGTCGCAGTGGAAGCGCCAAGCCACCGCTCGATCGAAATCGATTCCATTGCTCAAGCCGGCTAGCTCGCCCGGCCCAATGAAACACCCAGAAGAAAAATCAACCTCAGATAGCACAGCCATCATAGAATGCACGCATGGCTAGAGGATGGGAGAGCAAGTCCGTCGAGGAACAAGTCCAGGAACACCAGCAAAAGAAAGGAGAAAACACGAAGAAGCAACTGACCGCCGAACAACTGGAATCGCGCCGCAAACGGGAGGTGTTGTTGCTCTCCCGCTCACGAGTCCAGAAAGATTTGCAGGCAAGCCAGAATCCCCGCCATCGAGATCAACTCAATAGTGCATTAGCCGATCTGGATTCGCAGATTGCCGCTTTAACGGAAAAGTCCTGAACGGTATTCGCGGGCAACAAGGGATTCTAGTCGTTCGTATGAGCCGATTCGGGCTCTTCGATGAAGACCACACCCACTCCGTTGCTGCCTTTCTCGCGTCCCGCATCGAAATGAATCACAGTGCCGCGCAGCGATAGCACGCTCGACCGTTTGTCATCACCCGCCGCTTCAATCACCACGCGCAATTCCGATTGCAGCTTCGGGCGGCTCTTCAGACGTCAAATAAGCGCCCTGCAAACTGATGTCGCGCACGGTGGCCTTCTCTTCGAAATTCGAGCCATCCTCTCCCTGGCCGCTTACCGTTGCCGCAAAACGAATCCGCCGGCGCTGCCCCACGCGCGATTTCGGCAGGGCCACATGAATTCCGCGCTCGCTGAGCGATACCGTCATTCCCTCCGTAGCTGCCCAGGTGGCGGGAAATTCGTGGCGCGCAGCGGAAAGAAAACCGTCGATCACTTTGTCCGTCGAGTCCGGATCGTGATGGAAGAGAATCAGATTTCGTACTTTACCCTCCCGTGCAATCTTCACGCCTTCGAGCCAACTCGAATGCCCCCACCCTCGCCTTTCCGTGGCAAGTTGCTCCGGGGAATACTGCGCGTCGTAAACGAAGACGTCCGCGCCATGCACCAGTTCCCTCAGATTCTTGTCGAATTCCGCGACGCCAGGTTCATTGTCAGTCGCATACACGACTGAACCGCCGGAAGTCTCCAGGCGGTAGCCCAAGCATCCCTGCGGATGGTTCAGCCACGCGGCGGTAATCTTCGTTCCGCCAATTTCCCACTTTTGCCCCGAAGTTACTTCGTGAAACGTCCGCCCCGCCGTCATCGTGCTCACGTCCACGGGAAAATAAGGGCTCGCAAGCTGCGCTTCCAGCACTTTCCGAAGGCTGTCCGGCCCCAGATATTCCGATTGAAAGCTATAGAAGTTGAATTTGTTCTGCGATTCGAAAAGAGGTCGAAAGAAAGGGAGGCCCTGAATGTGATCCCAGTGGTAGTGCGTCACAAGGACGTGCGCATGTACGCCGCGTTCCCCGTGCGTCTCCGTCCAAAGATTCCCCAGCATCCTCATGCCGGTGCCGCAATCGAGGATGAACCGGGTGCCTTCTGGCGACGTCAGCTCGAGGCAGGGCGTGTTTCCGCCGTAGCGCCAGGTATCGCGCTCAAGCGTAGGCGTCGAGCCGCGCACTCCCCAGAAAACCAGCTTGGCTGCGTTGTGCGTCATCGCTGGGCGAAGCTTCCCGCGCGCCGCCCGCGCCCCCTGAGAGTCCCAAAGCCTTGAGGATGATGCTCATGGTAGGCGGTGGCGGCGCGCCAAGTCAATTGAGTTTCCCACCGCTGGTTCGTTCCCAGGACTCTGGCCCCCGAATCGGAGTGCCGCGAAAACTCCTTGTCAGCGGAACTTTCGCGACATCCTGTACACCGAAAAGTGGTTCGCATGACTGCTGAGCGGGTAGAATTCAGGAGATGCACGTCCATTCACACGGCGCTGCTCATAACCACTCGCACCCACCTATTGACGCGAGCCAGGGGATGACCCTGATTCTTGGCACTGCCGTAGTCGCCACCTTTGCCCTCGTGGCGGTCGAATTAATCGCCGGATACGCGGCGCATTCGATCGCGCTCGTCAGCGATGCCCTTCACAACCTGACGGACGTGCCCACGATGGTGATTTCGTGGCTAGCCGCGCGCTGGGCTATGCGTCCACCCACTCCCGAAAAAACCTACGGCTACCACCGCGCCGGCATACTCGCGGCCTTCATCAATTCGATGCTGCTGGCGATCGTGGCTCTTTTCCTGATTTACGAATCGATCCAACGCCTGCGCGTTCCTGTCGACGTCGAGTCCGGCGTGATGCTCTGGGTTTCGATTCTCGCCCTGGTAGTGAATAGCGGCATTACGTTCTCCCTCCATAGGGGCCGCCGCGACCTGAACATTCGTGCCGTCTGGATCCACAATCTTGGCGATGCGCTCTCCAACATCGCCATCATTGCCGGCGCGCTCGTAATTCGCCGCACCGGCGCGAACTGGATCGATCCCCTCATCGGTATCGCCATCGGCGCGATGGTTCTCTGGACGGGCGCCGGGATACTTCGCGAGAGCACACACATTCTGCTCGAAGGATTGCCGCGCAATATTGATTTGAAAAATGTCGCCCGTGCCATCCTGAAGGTCGAAGGCGTGCAGGAAGTCCACGATATCCACATCTGGACGCTGGGCACCGATCTCCACGCACTTTCATGCCACGCGCGCATCCCGGATATGCACATGGAAGACAGCGAGAAGATACTCAACCGCATCTGCGAAGTTTTAGCTCGCGATTTCCAAATTTCGCACACCACGGTGCAACTGGAACGCGCCGGCCTCCCAGCCGAAGCCGGCCCCCTAATGCCCG
Source organism: uncultured Acidobacteriota bacterium (assembly GCA_963720655.1). Taxonomy (GTDB): domain Bacteria; phylum Acidobacteriota; class Terriglobia; order Acidiferrales; family UBA7541; genus Palsa-295. The sequence goes on from CAVRFZ010000005.1 coordinate 427,873, forward strand.
AGCCCGCTCCATCCCGCCGCGCCGATTAGCAATCGTTGCGGTTCAGTAGCGTAGGCTTCAGCCTGCGCAAGATTGGCTGGATGCTCAGGAATCCGTTGCTCGACTGAGACGCGCTCACGTTCTCTCGTCGAGGGGGTCACCGCAAGCTAGTCAAAGCGGAATCTGCAGCGGCGTTCCTCGCTCCTGGTTCAAACGCACAGTCGCATCCACGTCCAGTTCGCGCACAGCGACTGCCCGACGTCCGCCACCCAACGTGATGTACACAATCCTATCGTCCACGCGCGTAAACGCCACTGCCTCAATCTCCTGCCCGCTTCGCAAGATGAGTGTGAACTCGCCCTCATCCGGCAAGGATTCAGATTGTTCCTGCGCAAGGCGCGCATTATCCGCCTCCAACTGCTCCAGTTGTTGCGACTCTCGCGGCGCACGTTCTTGCGAAGCGGCCGGCCCGTCCTGACCTTGGTCCTGTCCTTGCTGCTGAGCCACCTGCGCATCCGAGTCTGCATTCAAGTCAGTCCCCGGCTCAACGGGTAACACATACGCCCCGCCGCCATCCAGAAAGATGAACCCGCCGGTCGTCTTCGGCTTCCTTCGCATGCGTCGCTCGGCCAGCGCCAGCTTCACCTGTGTCGCTGGATCGATCAACGCCTTGATATCGTCATCTTTGTGAATCGCAGCTAGGTGCGCGAAATCAAATCCGTCGCCTGGGAACGGATTCAAAATCTGTTGCACGGACAGTCCATCGCTCCCTGTCAGATCAGCAGGCACATTCGAACCCGCACTGGCTCGTGTAGGTGACGCAGCCCTCACAACCCGTGCACTGCCCGATCGAGTTGCAGTGTGCGCCCGCATCGCCGTGCTATGAGCAACTGGCGCGCTCGCAGGCGCACTGGGTGGCGCTCGAAAAGTTCCTGTCGCACGTTGGGCCGGAGCAAAGGTAGGTAGAACCAGCAGCACCGCGGCGGCCAGCCCGAATCTGCCTTGCATTTTCATGGCTGCCTTCCCTTCTTCCTAAATATCAGACGCGAGCACCACTGCCACGGTTGCACGATTCTAGTGCAACTCTATGGCAGCCCGCTTAGCGCGTCCAGGCACAAAATCCTTTCCTCCGGTGTCTACACCAGAGCGAAGCCTCGCGTCTAGCGAAAGCAATCGCCTCGTCTGGAATAGCGATATACGTTGCTTTTCCCGATACGCTGGATGTGCTATAAACGTCCGTCCGAAGGGTGTCCGGCTATGGCTCAGAAACAAGCGGTTTCGCCGTTGTTTGGTGATCTGGAGCTCCCAGCGGGCCCGCCGCAAGGGGCAAGCACGGCAAAGGCGGAATCGATGGCAAACGCATATCGCGAGGTTCAGCATTCGGAGCTTGCCTCCGCTTTCTGCCCGCGCTGCTCGGCCCGGCTTGAGCCGCGGAGCTGCAAGCTGATCTGCTCTTGCGGGTACTACATGTCCTGTTCGGATTTTTACTGAGTTTTGCCTAGAAAGATTTAGCGAGAATCCTCGCCGCGCTCAGCGGCGATTTCTCCGGTCACCAAATTCAAATACCAGCTGACAGATTCCAGGAGGCGCGAACGTGGCACTTAGAATGACGGATCGAGAAATGGATGGCGTTACCGTGCTCGAGATCGAAGGACGCATCGTGCTCGGCGAAGAAAGCAATGCGTTCCGCGAAAAAGTGAAAAGCCTGCTCGCAGCCGGCAAAAAGAAAATCGTGCTGAATCTTGCCAACGTCGGCTATATCGACAGCGCCGGACTCGGCACTCTGGTAGCCACCTTCCACAGCGCCCGCTCGCAGGGCGCCGTCCTGAAGCTCGCCAACCTGGGCTCCAAGTTCAAGGAAGTGCTGCAGGTGACGAAGCTCATGACCGTCTTCGACACCTACGACAGCGAGGCCGCCGCGGTAGCTAGCTTCCCGAAGTAGCCCGCATCGTCTTTACGCGCCGCGGTCCAGCCAATACTTTTCTGACGCGCCGGACCGCGCTTGCTTGGTCCCCACCGCTTCCAAGCGCGTGGGCTCGGACATGCGCCGTACCCCAAAATGGTCTCAACATCTTTTCAAGCGCCTCACAGCGCGCTCCAACGGTAGAATGAGCAGGCGATGAACCGGCATCTATGCAGGCGTAGCTGCGGGATGATTTGATCGCATTCGACTTCTTCTTCGAGGCGTGCGTTTCGACATCCAAATGACGACGTCTTCTTGCGTGAAGCAGGTGGGCGGTGCAAATGCGCTTGGTTTGGGCGTGACCCCTGGCGGGATACAGCCCATTCAATGTCCCGCTTGCTCAAAGTCCCCCCTTCGTGCTGCGCTCGAAACCTACGACTCGGCGTCACTATACGAATGCTCTGGATGTGACCTGCACTTCTGGCACCCGGCCGCTATGCCCGACGCAGCTTGGCACGAGCAGATCTATCAAGCGCGCGATCAAACCGCGCTGCCACTCGAACCTGGCCACCGATTTTTCCTCTCGGACCCAAGAGCACCCAAGAGCGGACGATTGCTCGATCTTGGTTGCGGCGTGGGAAATTTTCTCGCCGCGGCACGTGATTCCGGGTTCGAAGTTACCGGCGTCGAACTCAATCAAAGTGCGGTTCGCTTTGGACGCGAAAGGTACGGTCTCCGCGAAATTTTTGCGCTGCGCCCGGAACAGTTCCGCTCGGCAAATCCAGGCAAAACGTTTGACGTTGTCACGTTTTTTGAAGTGCTGGAACACCAGGACAATCCGCAGGGGTTTCTCAAAGTTGCTCAAGAATGTCTCGCGAGCGGTGGGTACATCGCCCTGAGCGTGCCAAACCGCATCAGATGGCAAAAAGGTGTCGAAACGTTGGACTATCCCCCCGATCACCTCACGCGCTGGAGTCCGCTGGCGCTGCGAAATTTTGTCGAAAAGAATGGATTTGAGGTTCTATCAATGAAACAAGAACCTTTGAATATTGGCCGCGCCGCTCAAGTCTTAAGCATGAGTCTTCGAACGGGCCTCGTGGTCAAGATTGCAGGCGAGCGACCGCCATCTCCATCTGATCTGGCAGCGATGCCTCCAGCCGAAATGGAACAAGCGATGGACAGGATGAACCACAAAACGGCACACCGTCTGGCTGCTCGACTCGCACTGTGGAAAAATCTTGCGATGGTTCCGGCCGCCACCATGCTGCTTCCATTCCTGCGAATGCGAGGATTCACCGGTTTGTATTTATACTGTCTGGCACGCAAGCGAGATGGCGTCGCCAAGCTGACAACCTGACATGGGCATACCGGCAGTTACAGTCCTGATTGACACATACAATCACGAGCGCTATATCGAAGAAGCCATCGTGAGCGTCCTGGAACAGGATTTTCCACACGCAGAGATGGAAATTCTTGTGGTGGACGACGGCTCGACCGATCGCACCCCTGAAATCGTCCGCAAATTCGGCCCGGCTGTGCGTCTAATCCAAAAAACAAACGGCGGGCAGGCATCCGCTTTCAATACAGGCATTCCCGAGGCTAAGGGTGAGATTGTCGCATTTCTCGACGGCGACGACTGGTGGGCGAAAGAGAAGCTCAAGGTTGTTACGAACTATTTAGGCGCCCGGCCACATATCGGGGTCGTCGGCCACGGCATTTTCGAATTCGATTCCGATAACGGAAATACGAAGGCTACGATTCCGCAGCGCACTCAGGAAATCGCTTTCGATACCGTTGAAAACGGCAGATTTTTCAGGCAGATGATGTGCTTTTTCGGCACGAGCCGCGTAACGGTGCGCCGCAATATCTTGTCGCGGGTGCTTCCGGTTCCCGAGCGGATCGTGATCGAAGCAGATGAGTTTGTCTCCATCATGAGCGCTGCTTATTCGGGGGCCGGTCTGATACAGGAACCCCTCACATTTTACCGGCTGCATTCTGGAAACCTATTTCAGATCAGGACGAAAGACGAAGTTAAGCAGCGGCGAATTCAGAAAGCCCTTGCGGCGCTAGCCGACGAGCTTCGCATTCGGCTGGCTTCTGTCGCCATCGCCCCGGCCGTCATCGATGCAATCGTGAAGCCACTCGATGTGGGTAGCAGACGTATCCACTTGACGCTAGACGGTGGCAATCCTTGGGAAACATTCCAAACCGAGCGAGACGAATTTCAAATTGCTTACAAAAAAGGAAGCGCTGGCTACCGGCTTTTCAAGGGCTTCGTGCTGGCCTGTACACTCGTGATGCCTCCCAGGAATTTCTACAAGCTGCGGGACTGGTATAGTCGCAGCGATTGGCGCCGAGTCCGAGGGTTGCTCGGTGAGCCGGTGGCCAACGCTGAAATCAGAAACGTCGCGGTGACAAAACCGCTGAGCTCCGAGAAAAAGGCCGCCCACTAGAAAAAGGGAAATAGAAACTCTTGCCGGCCCCAAATCCGTTTTCCAGGAAAAGAGACTAACCGCTGCGTGACGCCATCGTATTTTCGACTTGGTCTTGGGACATGTTCAACGTGCCGGAACGAATCTCACTCGCGCTCGCATCTCGCGGAGCCCGCGTTCTGTACTGCGAGATTCCCGTCTCTCGCGTCCGTCGAAAAGGCCAACCCCTCACCGAAGTAAGCGAAGGAGTCTATCGTTTCGGCCCCGAATATCTTGGCGCAAAGTTGAATTCCTTGCCCGTGCTCGGCCATCTCCAATGGAAAGCGGTTGCGAAACAAATCGTCGAGCGTGCGGAATCCCTAAAACTCAAAGATCCGGTATTCCTCTACTCGCATTTCGAGAACATGACGCCGCTTTGCGCGGAAATGCGAGCCGCGGGCTACCCGCTGGTTCATATCTGCATGGACTACCCGGAACCGTATCAACACGAATTAATAGAGGTTTCCGATCAGACCGTCGTGATTCCAAAACACGTTTTCAGCGAGCTTCGATCTAGATACGGCGAAAAGATTCAGTGGATTCCGCAATCAATTCATCTACCAGCCGCGACGCTCGAAACTAACGGATCACCCTCCGAACCCGTCGAAATCGCTCGCATTCCCCGGCCGCGACTTGGCTATCTCGGACCGGTCTTCGCGCGCCTGGATCTGCCTCTTTTGCGCGCGGTTCTCGCAGAAAGTCCGGACAGGCACTTCGTCTACTTCGGTGACTCCGATCACACCTTGCCTTCCAATGCCCACGCCATGGGCTGGCACCGCCCCGATGAGTTGCCGCGCTACGTCGAGTCGCTCGACGCCGGGCTAATGCCGTATGATTGTTCAGGCAAGAAGAATCTCTACTGCTCGCCATTGAAGCTGTACGACTATTTTCTGAAGGGATTGCCGGTAGTTTCTACTCCGATCCTTGAGATTTCGGAATTCAAGGATTTGGTTTATGTGGGCTCGACCGCGGACGAGCTCTCGGCAGCCGTCGCGCGCGCCTTGGAAGAACCGCCAGACAGCCCGAAACGCGCGCTTCGCATGGATGTAGCGCGAGCGCACTCCACAGAGGCCCAAGGGCAGCGGCTCGAGGAAGTTTTGGCGCTTCTGAAAACCGGTCAGAGGAAATCAGCTTGATCAGCTTGGGTATCAACTATTCGGAAATGCACGATTCCGCGGCCTGCATCGCCCGCGATGGGCACATTCTTTTCGCGGTAGCGGAAGAACGCTTGAGCCGCTTGAAACATGACGCGCGATTCCCATCCCTCTCGATCGAAGCCTGCTTGGCCGCGGCCGGCATTCGCGCCGATCAGCTCGATTTTGTCTGCTTCGGGTGGCCGCCCGCAATCGAAGCTCTGAAGCATGATTTGAAATGCATGGCCACCGGCGCGCTTCCGTTGAACTATGTAGATCTCGTAAGCACCGTCCGGCGAAATCTCAATCACACCCGCAAACAAAACGGCAAGAAACAATTCCTCGCGCGATTCCCCACGAAAGCACAATTCAGATTTGTCGAGCATCACCTCGCGCATGCAATCAGCGCGTATTCGTTTTCAGGATTCGACGATGCTGCCGTGCTCGTCCTGGACGGACGCGGCGCGTGGGAAGCGTCCTCTCTCTGGCATGGCCGCGACGGCCGCCTCGAACACGTGTGGACGATTCCGTGGCCCAATTCATTGGGTCTTTTCTATGCGCAGTTCACTCAATACCTGGGTTTTCAGCCTTACAGCGACGAGTGGAAAGTGATGGGACTCGCTCCTTACGGCGAGCCGGGAATCAACCTCCACGACTTCATTATCCCCGACGATAATCCTTACAAGGTTTCCACTCGCCTCTTGCTCGACGACAAGCCGGCCCCGCTTGCCGGCATCACCGCCCGCCTTGGGCCTCAGCGCGAAGCCGAATCCGAGATCGACCCGAAGCACAAAAACCTGGCATTCGCCGTGCAAGACGCCTGCGAGGAAGCGATGATGACGCTCGCCCGCGCGGCTGTCGCAAAAACCGGTTCCCGAAATATTTGCCTGGCCGGAGGAGTCGCGCTGAATTCGAAGGCCAACGGCAAGATTCTGTCCTCCGGAATCGTCGACCGGATTTTTGTGCAGCCTGCCGCAGGCGACGATGGTGTGTGCCTCGGCGCAGCACTCGCTCCCTATCTCGACAACGGCGGCCAGCTGCCTATGCACAAAATGCGCCATGCATACCTCGGCGCGGAAAACTCCGACGAAGAAATCGAAAAGGCTCTCACCACTTACAAACTTCGCGCCACGCGCGTCGCCGACCCCGCGGCCGCAGCTGCCGAAATGCTGGCCAACGGAAAAATCCTCGGCTGGGTCCAGGGCCGAATGGAATTCGGCCCGCGAGCGCTAGGCGCTCGTTCGATCCTCGCAGATCCGCGCGATCCGGAAATGAACGCAAAAGTGAACAACGCGGTGAAGTTCCGCGAATGGTGGCGCCCGTTCGCGCCCTCCATGCTCGCCGAAGTGGCCGGCGAGTACATCGAATCAGCCACCGACTCGCCCTTCATGATCCTCACCGCGCAGGTCAAACCGGAAAAACGCAGTGTGATCCCTTCCGTCACGCACGTGGACGGAAGCGCGCGCCCGCAAACCGTCGAACGCGACGTAAATCCCCTCTATTGGCGCTTGATTCGCGAGTTCGGCAATCGCACCGGCGTTCCGGTCGTGATGAATACATCGTTCAATCTGCGCGGTGAACCGATTGTTTCGACGCCGACCGATGCGGTCCGCACATTTTTTAGCTCTGGCATGGATGCGTTGGTTATCGGGAGTTTTGTTGTCGAAAAATAGTGCCGCGCGTAAACGCGAGGTTGTTTCGTGAAATGCCTTATATGCAATGCTGATGAGTCAGAATTCGTAACCGCCTGGGAACAGTGGCGGTTCGAAAGATGCCGGAATTGCTCTGTCCTCTTTACCGCTCCCCTTGCAGAGGAAGAGGTGGTGGAGCGCTACACGAGCGGTTCGATCCTGGAAAGTCCCGGAGAGCCGGCTCCAACAAGTGAGTTGATTTTTCCGGCTTGGAAGCACCGCGAACATGCCCGCATCGTGAACCGTCTCGCAGCCTTGGGAACTCGTCAAGGCCGATTGCTCGATGTCGGATGTCTATGGGGTTCCTTCCTCGGCCATGCGCATGAGAGCGGGTTCGATGTTACGGGTATCGAGCCCTTCGGAAAAGCGGCTACCTACGTAAAAGAAGTTCTAAAGCTCAATGCTTCTCAAGGCACGTTGCGCTCCGCAGCTCTTCCCGCCGGCAGCTTCGACGTGGTTACCATCTTGGACGTGATCGAGCATATGACTGACCCGGTCACCGAACTCAAAGAAGTCTATCGAGTCATGAAACCGGGCGGATTGCTGATCGTCAGCATTCCCGATGTAGGCTCGCTCATAACCCGCCTGGTCAATACCGAGCGCCGCCTGCTTGGACGTCAATGGTTCCCCTTTGACAATCCTCCGTGGCACCTCTGGGGATTCAACAGGAGGAGCATCAAAACCTGTGTCGAAAATGCGGGCTTTGCCGTCGAGTGCGTGGATGCGCTCGATTCCAGTTTGAAGACCACAAACCTCGACGCAGGAAGCACCCCATGGAAGAGAACGGCGTTCCGCGGGATAGGGACCATATCTTCGATACTCGGTATCAGTGACCGGATGGCGATCTTCGCACGGAAGGCGACGCAGACATGACCGCACATCAAATGACGTCATCGCGGCCCAACACCACGCTTTCGATTCCGCCCAGCCGCAAGCCCGCTAAGGTTTGAAACCGACGCTGCGCCAAAGCTCCGCGCAGTTGTACATCACTCCGTTAGTCACTACGAACTCCACCGTGCGAATGTTGTGAATCGACTCCAGCGGATTCGCGCTGAGGATTACCACATCAGCCCGCTTTCCCGCCTCGATCGTGCCCACTTCCTTGTCCACTCCCATCGCGCGCGCCGGAACAATCGTCGCCGATTGAATCGCTTCCATCGGTGTGAACCCCGCCTGCACATAGAGCTCGATCTCCCGATGCAAACTGTGCCCCGGAACAGCCTGGTCGGTTCCGGCCACAATCGGAACACCCGCACGATGCAGCACGCCCACCACCTCGATACCTTTTTGTGAGGCCTTGTCGATAAGCGCGGTCACCGGCGTCGGCGGTGCGTCGAACGAAAGCGTTTCCGCAAGTTCGGGAGCAACTTTCGCGATGCCCGGTTCGAAAGTCGCCACCGGTCTCTGCGAGCTCGCCCCATAAAGCTCGAACAGCGCGAGCGTAGGATCAATCACGGTTCCATGTTCCACGAGGAACGAAACAGCTTTCTTGGCTTCGGGAGAGTTCACGTCGAAATCGCCGGCGGCCTTCAACCGGTCGAGCCGCGTCGCATTCGCCGGGAGCTGCGGCCGCATGATGTCCGCCACGTATTCGATGTGATTGATCTGGTCCATACCCGCTTCCACGCCTTGATAAGCGGTCAGTCCCTCCGGGATGTGGCCAGTCACTGTCATGCCCAGCCGATGCGCTTCGGCTGCAACAATTTTCAATTCTTCCAGCTGCACCGAGCTGTAAATTTTCATCTGCTGAAAACCGGCGTCGTGATAGCGATCGGTCCACATTTTCGCTTGCTCGGGAGTATCCACCCGCTCCACACCCAGCGCGAGCGGTCCGGTTCCATCCACAACTCCCGCCAGCAGCAATCGAGGACCCAGCCCTCGCCCATTCGCAACCGCGTCGCGGACAGCGGTGATAAATTCAAATTCATTGCCGCAATCGCGAACCGTGGTCACGCCGGCAGCCAGATAAATCGGTCCCCATTCCACCTGCTCAAAATGTGCGTGCATGTCCCAAAGACCTGGAAGAATCGTCTTGCCCCGCGCATCAATTTTCGTGGCGCCGTGCGGAATTTTCACCAGTGACCGCGGTCCCGCCGCGACGATGCGCCCTTTCTCAATGAGCACCACCGAATCCGTCACGGGCGCGGTGTCGGTTCCATCAATCAGAGTGCCACCCACAATCGCGAGCGTCTCTGCCCGGCTGCCGGAAATATTCTTCGAAATGTCGGCCAGTGCGGCCATGCCATCCGTTCCAGCGATCCCCACGAATTTCCCCAGCGCGCTCTCGTACCCTTCACGAATCGCTTCGAAGTGGTCGAATTCCGCATCGATCGTTACGGCGGCGGCAAGATTCCGCTTCGCGTCAAACCACAGCGTTTCGCGGCCCCAGATGAGCCCCTCGACGGTGTAGCGGTCGAGCGTTTCGTCCTTGCCGCTGATTGTCACGGTGTCGTGACCGCGCGGCTCAATCTTCACGCGGCCGGCGGGGAACGTCTCGAGCTCAACGGGCGAACCGTGAGAAGCCCAATAGCGCACCATCAGCATCTGCATCGTAGCCGGCGCATAACCGGCGATCGCAAAAAACTGTTTCGGCCGCGCGTCTTCCGTCCATTTCTCGCGATTGCGCACCCGGATTTTGTCGCCCTGAATTTCCACGGCTTCGTCGATTTGCGTGGGCCGCGCTGACTTGCCTTTGATTTCAAAAGTTTCTGGTGTGAGATCGTCCGAACTCCGAAAAGTGGCAGTGAGCGGAACCGCCGTTCCACGGTCCACAAACTTGAAGCTGACTTTCGTCAGCAGGGATTGGCCCTCGCGGGTGGTATCAAAGGTCTCTTCGCCGATCGGCTGCTCAAATTTGTGCAGAACGAATTTTCCGTGCTCGATTACTTCTGGCGATGACGACGGCGTCGGCGACTGAGCCCTTGCAGCAAAAGCCGAAAAGAAAGCGAATACAAAGCCGAGCGCAAAAGCAATCCGCCACCGAATCATTTCCCCTCCTCACGCTGACAGCGGAGAATACGCGTCAATTGACTTCATCACAAGCCGGTCTCTTCTCCGGTTGATATTCCGCGCCGCGTGGCTCAACATGTCCGCCGCGCAAAGTCTGCGCCGAGCCCAAGAGAAACGAACCCAGGGTGGATTGGAGCGAGTGTGAGTTCGAAGACGGTTCAAGCAATCGCAATGCTGGCGGCAGTCACCGCGGTAAGTTTTTGCTCGAGTGCGCAAACACAAACGGCGCGCAAGTCTGCGCCGCCAAAGCCGGCGCAGGATGCTGCGGTCGAAGCCATGTTCGGCGTGCGCGATTTTCAGCAAGCCGAAATTTCTCCGGATGGCAAGCGCGTGGCCTGGGTCGAATCTCTGCCGGGCGCCGGCGGCGCGCCATCGCCAAACTCCGCGATCTATGTGGCAGATATCGCAACTCCCGCGACGAAAAAGAGAATTACGGCTGGGGATGGCAAAGCGCCGCACGAAGAGCACGATATCGCATGGTCAGCCGACAGCAAGCAGCTCGCCTTCCTCTCCGATGCGCCAAAAACCGGCCAGCTGCAACTCTTCATTATTCCCGTGTCAGGTCCTGAGGTGGCGAAGCGTCCGCCGACGCACAAGGCCGCCTCCAAACAGGAAACCGGCTCCGCCAAGCAGCTCACGCACGTGAAAGGATTTCTCGCCGGCCCCGGCTGGTCACCGGATTCGAAAACGATCGCGCTCCTGTTCACCGAAAACGCTACCCGCGCCGCCGGGCCACTCGTCGCCGAGACGCCGGATGAAGGTGTCGTTTCCGAAGATTTTCTTGAGCAGCGCCTCACCCTCGTGGATGTTGCCACCGCGAAGCTTCGCCAACTTTCTCCAGCCGATACCTACGTCTACGAATTCGATTGGTCGCCCGACGGCAAGCAACTCGCCATCACGTCGGCAAAAGGCAATGGCGACGATAACTGGTATATCGCTGCGTTATCCACGATCGACGCAACGTCCGGCGAAATGCACGACGTGCAGCCGAAGCCCGGGATGCAGATTGCCAATCCGCGCTGGTCGCCCGACGGCAAAACGATCATCTTCATCGGCGGCTTGATGAGCGACGAGCCGATTCCCGGCGGCGACGTCTACGCAACCGAGGCGACGGGCAGCCCACTGAAAAATCCGATGAGGAATCTCACGCCCGATTCGAAGTCCACAGCCACCTCGCTCACCTGGCTGCCCAATTCCGAGGGAATTCTCGTCACCGGAATCGACGCAGGCGAAACGTTCGTCGCCCGGCTCACGCTCACCGGCGCAACAACCCCCGTCTGGAAGGGCCCGGAAACTCTCGCCCACGGAGAATTCGTCCCCTACGTGTCAGTTGCGAGCGATGGCACAACGACCGCAGTGGTGCGTGAGACATTCTCCAACGCGCCCGAGGTATGGGCCGGCCCGGTTGGAGACTGGAAGCAGATCACGCACGTGAATGCCAACATCAAGCCCGAATGGGGCGAAGCCAAAAGCCTGCGCTGGACCACGAGTATCGGCTCCGTGCAAGGCTGGCTCATCTATCCCAAGGATTTCGATCCCGCAAAAAAATATCCGCTCGTCGTTTACGTTCACGGCGGCCCCGCGTGGGCATACACTCCTAAGTTTCCCAGCCGTTGGAATTATCCCTTCGCTTTGCCCGAGCACGGCTTCTTTGTGTTCGAACCCAATCCCCGCGGCAGCTACGGAATGGGTGAAAAATTCACACAGGCAAACGTGAAGGATTTCGGCTACGGCGATTTTCTCGACATCATGGCCGGAGTTGACAAAACAATCGAGCAAGCTCCCGTCGATCCCGCGCGCCTGGGGATCACCGGCTGGAGCTATGGCGGATTCATGACCATGTGGGCTGTGACTCAAACTAACCGCTTCGGTGCCGCGGTCGCCGGAGCAGGCCTTTCAAACTACCTGAGTTACTACGGCGAAAACAAAATTGATCAATGGATGATTCCCTATTTCGGCGCCACCGCCTACGACGACCCGGTCGTCTACGCCAAAAGTTCGCCCATCAATTTCATTAAGAAGGCGAAGACGCCCACGCTCGTCGTTGTAGGCGACCGCGACGGCGAATGCCCCGCCCCGCAATCCTACGAATTCTGGCACGCGCTGAAAACATTGGGCGTGCCGACCGAATTTGTCATCTATCCCAACGAAGGTCACCTGTTCGCAAACCCCGAGCACAGCCGGGACGTAATCGATCGCACGGCAGCGTGGTTCGGCCAATACCTCGGAGCCCCGAAGTAGCACAGGTTCCACTTTGCAGCGGCCAACCTGTCGAAGTAAATAGCCGCTTTTGTGTCTTCCGGCCTGAAGAGTTCGGTTCCAGGGCCGATTCTCACAGTGGAAAGCTTTCGCCTGTCATTCCGTACAGGAAATCGGACTAGCACGAAATCTGGCCCTACGTTCTATATCCTCCGGCTCGGCGGGACGCTAGGCTTTCCTTAACGTCCTCGTAGATATGCCCGGCGAGGAAAGGAAGGAGCCTATGTCCCACTGGATTGGAACTACATCCCCCACCGATGCAGGAATGACTGACTTTAAGGAATGCCTGAAGCATCTACGCGACGGACAGGCAGAAGAGGCCTTACAACATGCCCGGCGCGCCTTGGGAGTTGCTCCGAAGAACCCGTTTTACCTCTCTTATACAGGCTTGCTGGCTGCTGTGTCCGAGAAGCGCTTCGGCGACGCCGAATCGCTCTGCCGCGAAGCCCTGGGAATGAGAGTGAACCACGCGCAGCTGTATCTGAACCTGGCGGAGGTCTACCATCAGGCTGGACGCACATCAGAAGCGATCGACACCCTTGAGAAAGGCATGGTTTCGGCCGGACGCGACTTCCGTATCCGCCGAGCCTTAGAAAGAATCGGCGTGCGCCGTCCTCCGGTGTTGACGTTCCTCCACCGCAGCCACCCGGTGAACCGCGCGCTTGGTAAATGGCGGCATCAGCTCACAGGGCCTTACAAGGCCGCCTGACTCGCAGCATCTTCGCATTAGCTTCGCCTTCTCACAGAGCTGGCCGGAGCGGGTGATCTGGCGGGGTTGCCCGTTCCGGAACGCTTCCTTCGCCTCTCCTTTAGCTGGATCTCGTGCTTCGCTGTTGCGACACGAGCGCATTTTCCACTCGCGCCAATGCCCGCACCAGCCTGTCATTCTGAGCGCAGCGAAGAATCTCAGCTTTCATCACGACGCACCCGCAACCACATGTAGCCTAGCGGCAACCGCACCCGCTCAGCTCTGCCCGAGCGGCAGGAAATACTGCGTGCCCTTCACCGGCTGCCGCAGGCGGCGCAGCAGCTCCTGCAAATCATGGTTGCGCTCGACGAAGTCGATATCCGACGTGTCGACGACCAGCAGGTTTGAGGCGGAGTAGCGGAAGAAGAAGTGCTCGTAAGCATTGGAGACAGCTTCGAGGTAATCGGGGGATATCTCGGTTTCCGACGGATCGCCTTTCTTGGTGACGCGCTTCTGCAGCACGTTGGGCTTGGCCTGGAGATAGATTACGAGGTCAGGCGCGGGAACCGACGGTGCGAGCATGTCGAAATAGCGCTCGTAAAGCTTCAGCTCTTGGTTGTCGAGGTTGATGTACGCGAATATCTTGTCCTTCTCAAAAAGGAAATCGGAGACAACCGGAACAGCACTGTCTTCGAGGTGCGCTTCGAGAAGCCGCCGATGGCGCTCGTAGAGGAAATACATCTGCGCGCGGAAGGCGGCGCCAGGCTTTTCGTTGTAGAACTCGGCAAGAAAAGGATTCTCCTCGCAATCGAAGATGCGCCGCGCGTGCATCTGTTCGGCGAGGACGCGTGCGAGTGTGGATTTGCCGACGCGAATCGGCCCTTCAATCACGATGTATCGCGGAGACTTAAATTTGGGGCCGCTCACGGCGCGCGATTATAGCAAAGTCATGCGAAACGCCGGAGACGCACCGGCAAGAAACATTCGTCAACGAAGCACCGGCGCGCAGGATCGAATTGCAGCCCCAATCCAGTTTCCATAGTTGCGGCTGGAATCACCAGCTGCGCGCGATCGCGGCGACGATGCGGCCGAGCGCGTCCACGTCGCGCGTGTCGATCACTTCGGCGGGTGAGTGCGAATAGCGCAGTGGCCAGCCGAGCGCAACGTCGATCGAGCCGTAACGAACGAACGCCGAGCCGTCGTTGCCGCCACCCGTGACGCCGAATTGCGCGGGAATCTGATTGTCGCGAGCGAGCTTCATAACTTTTTCGACAAATGCGCGTGGGACGATATTGGAATTGTCCACAGCGCGGACGACGAAGCCCTTGCCGATTTGGGCGTCGCCAAATCGTTTCGATTCGAGCGGCGAATCGGCGCTGACAAAAGTGTCGATGGCGAAGACGAAATCCGGCGCGCGGCCTTGAGATGCCAGGCTCTTGGCCAGCGCCCCTGCGCCGACCAGGCCGAGCTCTTCGCCCGTCGAGAAAACGAATGTTATATCGCGGTCTTTCACTGGATTGCCCAGGGCCCACAGAGCCGCGATCAATGCGGTGTCGCCGACGCGGTCGTCGAAGCTGCGTCCATTGGCTCGCGTGCCAAGCAGCGGCCGGTACGCTTTCGGGATGGTGATCGAATCGCCGACGCGAACGCCCAGCTTCTCCACTTCCTCCGGGGTTCGCGCACCTACGTCCACGCGATAGGATTTTGGGCCGGAATCGGTGGGCCACTGAAATTTCGGCGTGTCCCAATTTTCAGGCAGCTCCATCACTGCTTCTCGATCTCCGCTGCCAGTGTGGACAAGAGCCGGGTGCCCGGAAAAATAGCTTTGCACTCCTCCGCCTTTCCACACCACTTCGAGGCGGCCATCGGAGGCGATGGATTTCACTTCGAAGCCGATTTCGTCCATGTGCGCGACGACGAGCAGGCGAGGCGTCTTCGATCCGGGAGGCGCAATTCCAACACGCACTATCAGATTTCCGGCCGCGTCCGTCTCAGCCGCTGCCCAGGTGGGAAGCAGCGATCGAACCATCTCGCGAACCCGCTCTTCATGATTGCTCACGCCGTAGGCTTCCGTTAAATGCTGCAAGACTTCCGTGACGGACGAAGCATTTGGACCTTTCTTGGCCACGGCGTAACCTTTGTCGAGCGCATAAGAGAATTCGTGGGAAGCCTGGGTATAGGCCACGAGAAGGTTTATGAGATTGTCAAAGTCTGCTGCGTTGATCGTTTCGGCAGGCGTATCGGCCCACGCTGTGGCGACGCCGATGTGCACGGACTTCGGCGGCAGCTGCGGGCCCTGTAGATAGCTTGGCGGAATCACAGGAGCCGAATAATCCGGCACGAAAGGAATCTTGCCCGTGTCGGCGAGCGCTTTCAGTTCCGCTGCAAAGCTATTGGGCGCCGCGCCGGTTTCTTCTCCCGCAAATAGAACTCCGCCGCCCGGTTCCTTTCGCGGAGCGCGACGAAGGTTTTCAGCGCCGGTGACCGGGCCCCCGGCAAAAAGGCGTCCGACATAGATCATCTCGTCGAACTGCATGGTAGTGAGGATGCGCTGCAAACCGCGCGCGCCGGTGCGTTGCTGCACGACGAAGGCAACCGTGAGCGTCCCTTTCAATTGTGCCCGATCGATTTGCCTAACGATCTCGAGGAGTGCTGCGGCGCCGAAGCGATCTCCCACGGCGGCGCCCGCGAATTCGGCGTCGGCAAGATTGAAGAGGCTGCGGCTGATGGCTATCGGGCTCAAAACATCCACGCCCGCTTTGCGCACTTCGTCTGCAGAGAATGCTCCAATGTCGATGTACATTTCGTCGAGATCATTCGATTTCGGCGGGTTCGCGCGTCCCGGCGCGAGATGCACTGACAAACCCGCAACGACGCCGTCGATCCACCCGCCTGCTGTCGTGCCGATTTTTACGGGCTGCGCAGAGTACAACTCATTGAACATCGGCGCCAGGCCTCCCTGCGGCAGCCGCTGAACGCGCAGGTAACCATCGTCGGTGATGGCGCTGACGACGAAGCCGGGCTCGTCAATTCCGGTGACGAGCAACCTGTGCGGCGCACCGCTTCCAAGGGTGACGACGACGTCGCCAATATTGTCGACCTGCGGATGAAACGGAGCGAGTTGAGAACTCAGCCGCTCGACGAGCGGTTTTTCGTAGCCAGAAATCGCGATCGTACCGTCGAGCAAGTACAGGTTGGTAAAGCTAAGCTCGTGCCCGTCTCGGTCTTGCGTCGACCGTGCGCCCGCAGGCGAAACGCTCGTGAGAAATAGTGCTGATGAGAGAGCTATGGGGACGACGCGGCGAAGTTTCATCTCAAGTCACCATCCTAAGAAGCACGAGTTAGCTCTGCGATCAGGTCTTCGCGGTGGCCGAAGGCCATGTGGTCGATGCCTTTGAGCACTACGGAATAGACTACCCAGGCGACCGCGGCGAATGCCAGGAAGCCAATTGTTGCGAGCCAGATTCGGTCGAAGCTGCGGGCGGCCATGAGCGTGATCGCGGCGAGGCCGACGACGACAATTTGAACGCCGAAGCTGGCGAAGACGGTGGTGTTGGAGGCGCGCTGGCGGCCGAAGGTTCCGTAGTCGATTTTCTTGGGAGAGGAAATCGAGAGCAGGTTGCCGACAGTGAGATTCACGGGCAGTGCGAAAAGAATTCCAGCGATTGTGGCGAGAGTGGTTCCGAGAGCGGGCGGTTTGTAGATAAGGCTGGCGCCGACCCAGACGAGAACCATTTCGAGCGCGAGAATTGTGGAGTGGGCGAGATTCTTTGCCAGCATCACGGAGCGGATGGGCACGGGCGCAGTGAAGTACATCTGGACGCCGGCGGCTTCCGGCCCAAAGTTGTTGTACACCATATTCGTAAGTATCAGCAGCGCATAGGCCGCGCCGATGGGAAACGCCATGTCGGACGAGCTGCCGAGAAAAGAGCCCAAACCTCTGTGAGAAGTGGAAGGCGTGAGCCGGAAAATAAAAAGAATGAAAACGGGCATGATCAGAGTGAAAAGCATGGGGCCGCTGCGGGAAAGATATCGAATTTCCTTTTCGAAGATGGCGGCCACAGGGCCTGAGAAACCCGGTAGCTTCCAGCCCACGCGAACAATTCCACGCTCTCCAGGCGATTCCGCGAGCGCGGGCGCTTCGCTGAGATTTTCTCCTCGAAATTGAGCGCGCAGCCGGAGATGCAGGAACCAGAAAATCGTGGCGCCATAGATGCCGAGAATGCCGAGCGTGCCGCCGGCGATCGCATAATCCCCGTCGGCGGCGCTCGCGATGGCCGAAGCGGCCGCTCCAGGAGGCAGCAAGCGCTGAATCGGCAAGACTCGTTCGGCGAATTGGCGAAGGTCCGGGTGCGCGCGGCGGCCGTAGCGACTCATCAGCGGACCAATCAGCTGAAAACTGATGATGAAGAGGAGAAAAAGCACGCCGAGGATTTCGCGGGTGCGGCGTTGGGCGAGCCATCGTTCCACCCAGGAGAAGATCATGCGGGCGAGCAGAATGTTTACCGCCGCAAACAGGAGCAATGCGAGGGCGGCCCATGGGAGGAGGCTCGGGGAGGCCATTCCGACTCCGGCGGCGACTCCCAGGAGCCAGAGGGAACTGAGCATGGTGGCGGGCTCAAGCGAGCCGTAGACGATTCGAATCACGGCGAAGGAAGAATAGCTGAGCGGAAAGCGGAGGAGATTGGAGGTGTCGAAGTTATCGGTGAACGCGGTGGCGACGACGGGAAACAACTGCCAGAAAAGAAATATCGGCCAGAGGATCGCGGCGAGCCATTCCGTTTTGCCGCTCGAAACCACGTAATAAGCGCCTACGGTTGACGCCGCTAGACCACCGATTCCGCCGGCGGCAAAGCCGAGCGTGATGAAAATGTGCGAGACAAGTTCGAGACGGCCGCGAAGCGTGCGCAGTGAATTGACGAAGAGCTGCCAGCGGACGCGAGCGATCGCGGCAAGCTGTTCGCGCACGCCAGGAGCGAGATTCAGCTCAGCCACGAAAGCTCCTGATCCGCAGGACGAGCGCCGCCGACGATGCGCAGGAAAATCTGTTCTAGCGTGAGCTTTTCCCCTGGCGCGGCGACTGCCGGCGCGTGACCTCCATCGCTCGGTAGCGCGGCAGCGGCTTGCGCTTCGACGCCGGCGCGAAGTTCTTCGAGCGAGCCCTGCGCGACGAGCCTTCCGCGATGGATGATAGCCAGATGGCTGCAGAGACGTTCGACAATCTCGAGTACATGCGAGGTGAGAAAAATCGTGGCGCCGCGCGAGATCATGCTTTGGAGCATCGCTTTGAGAGTGCCGGAAGCGATTGCGTCAACGCCTTCGAACGGCTCATCGAGAAAAAGAATTTTGGGGCCGTGGATGACGGCGGCGGCGAGAGCCAATTTTTTCTGCATGCCGTGCGAGTAGTCTGTGACGAGCTTTTTAGGCTGGTCGGCGAGCTGCATGAAATCGAGAAGCTCGGCGGCTCGCTTTGCTGCGGTCTCGCGGTCGAGGCCGTACATGCGTCCAACAAAATTCAGATACTCGGCGCCGGTGAGGCGGCCGAAGAGGGCCATGCCTTCGGGCACGACTCCAATTTGGCGCTTCACTTCGAGCGGATGCACGGCGAGATCGAGGCCGAGAATCTCGATGCGCCCGGCTGTGGGGGCAAGCAGGCCGGTGAGCATTTTGATGGTGGTGGATTTGCCGGCACCGTTGGGTCCGAGGAAGCCGAAGAATTGGCCCGGGGCGACGCGCAGGTCTACGTCTTCTACCGCGGTGAGGGGGCCGAAGCGGCGCGTCAACCCATCGGTGGCGATTGCGGAGGAGCTCATTTGGTTTTTCGACTCTAGCATAGAGGTTGAAAGGCTCGGAAGGTGGTAGCAGTGATGAGGCCTGGGAATCGGCCGCGGAAAGTGCCCGATTTGTCTCGATTAGGAATTGGGATTGGTTTTGTTTTGTTGAGGTTACGCGGATTTTTAATCGCGGCGTCTCGATTAGAAGTTTCGCCTGTGCCGGTGGTGGAGGGGTTGAATGAGGGCTAAGTTGAGATCCTTCAGATCGGGCATCCTGATCGGATGCCTTCAGGATGACCGAGCGCGGGGTTGGGGTCTTGAGGCTTGGAAAAATGAACTGAAAAATCGCCGAAAATTTGCGATTAGAAAATTTTAGATCGTTGATTCTTATGGGGTTTAGCTTGAAATCTAATTCCAGATTTGCGATTAGAAATTTGTGGCTAGTGACATCAGCTTCAGCCGCTTCTTGGTGTTTGAGGGGTGCGATGCGGTGCGGAAGCGAAGGTCGGAGGGATTGCCATATAGAAACGGCGCACAGGCAGGAGTGCCTGTGCAACTTAAGACGAAGGGCCGGGCGGGGATTTCCCTTGTTAGCCGGAGTGGCGGCTGATAGTGACGTTCGCGTCATCATATAAAAACGGGCAATGGTAGCACGGATTTGGGTAGTTGCATACCGTAGAAGTACGTACCTGTGGGGAACTCAAGAGCGTACCTGCGCCACCCTTCGCAAGAGCGAAGGATGGGTGTCGCCATGTACGAAGAGCTGATTGCTCAGGGAGCGATCAGCGGGCGATATTTTCGCGCACGGTGAGAACCGGGCACAGGGCATGCGCGACTACTTTGTGGGCGGTGGCGCGTGCGAGGTGCGTGGCCGCGCCGATGTGGCCCGTAGCGTCGCGAACACCCAGGACGATCAGATCGGACGATCGGTCTTTGGCTAGCGCCAGAATTCGATCGGCAGGGTCTCCATATTCCACGAGCGATTCGGGAGGGAAGTGGAGGTCGGCGTCCTTCGGAACCGTTTCGTAAAGCTGATGAATGGCCTCGGCGACGGACAACTCGAATCGCCGCTGATCGTTTTCGTTGCGGCCATTGAAGTTGCGCAATTCGGGTGTGGGCATGACGTGGAGCAATACCAACCTGGCGTTATTTTCCTGCGCCAACGAGATGGCATAAGGAGCGGCGGCCAAAGAGGCGCCAGTGAAATCCGTGGGGAAAAGCACGCGATGAAATCGCCCGCCGGTATGGACGCTACTGCGGACATCCGGACCGATCGTGAGCACAGGGACGGGCGAGCGGCGGAAAATTTCTTCGGCGACGGAACCCATGAAGAATTTGTCGGCGCCGGTGCGGCCGTGGGTGCCCATCACGATGAGATCAATGTGCTTCTCTTTGATCGTTTTCTGGACTGCGTCCCAGAGGTCAATGCTCCAGTCCACGATCGTTTCGTGCTCCAAACCAGTGAGCTGCGAGTCGATGCGGGCCTTGGCAGTCTGCTCACCGGTTTCGATGGCCGCGATTGCCAGCTTCGCCGGTGCGCCGCAAACATTCGGATCGGGAGTGAAGACATGCAGCGCATACACTCTGGCGCCATACCCGCGCGCAATGCTGGTTGCGAAGGGTAGCGCCACCTCGGAGGGTTCTGAGAAATCCGTTAGGAATAATATATTCTTGATCGAGATTCCCGTGCTGCATTGAACTTTCTCCATAAGTCACCTCGTGATTAAAATCTTATAGCGGCGCAAGTTCGTCTTCCGTGATCCTGGCTACAATTGCTTGTGATTCATCCGGCTACGGACGAATCGCAACTTTAATTACGCCATCCCGCCGCTCGCCGAAAAGTTTGTAGGCATCTGTGATGCGGTCGAGCGGATACGTGTGCGTAAGGAAAGGCATCAGATCCAACTTTCCATGGCGGACCAGCTCCATCAGTCTTCGCATGCGCTCTTTTCCGCCGGGGCAGAGCGTCGTGACGATCTTGTGATCTCCAAGCCCTGCTGCGAATGGCTCAAGCGGGAGCGAAAGTTTTCCCGAGTAGACGCCGAGGCTTGAGAGTGTGCCGCCGGGCCGCAGAACACGAAGCGCATTTTCGAAGGTGGCTTGGGTGCCCAAGGCTTCGATCGCTACGTCGACGCCCTTGCCGCCTGTGAGGCGCTTAATTTCGGCTACGATGTCCTGGTTACGATGATTGAGCACAATATCCGCGCCCATTTGCCGCGCCATCACGGTGCGAGTGGGATCGGATTCGACAGCGATAATCAGAGCGGCCCCCTTCAGTTTTGCCCCTGCCGTCGCACAAAGCCCGATGGGTCCCTGAGCAAAAACCGCAACGGAATCGCCGATTTGAATGTTTCCACTTTCGGCTGCGGAAATCCCTGTGGAGGCGATATCGGAGAGAAGCACAACTTGCTCATCGCGAAGATCGTCAGGAATCTTGGCCAAATTCGCCTGCGCGAAGGGAACCAGCAGGTATTCGGCTTGCGCGCCGTTGATCGTATTGCCGAATCTCCAGCCGCCGATGGGGCCGCCGCATTGAGAGAGATTGCCTCGGAGGCAATCGAAGCATTGTCCGCAGGGCGTGATGGCGCCGACCAATACGCGCTCGCCCACTTTGTATCCGGTAACGCCGACGCCGAGTTCGTGGATCACTCCGACGGGCTCGTGGCCGATGGTGAGGCCGGGCTTGACGGGATATTCGCCCTTGAGAATATGGAGATCGGTGCCGCAGATCGTGGTGAGCGTGACGCGGATGACGGCTTCGCCAGGGCCGGGTCTGGGGATGGGGACGTCCTCGATATCTATTTGGTTCGGCCCACGGAAGACGAGGGCTTTCATTGTCTTGGCTTCGTTAAGGCGATGGTCGAGGAGAATTTCTTGGGTTGTGGTGGTCATCGTGGCTCCTTTCAATTGGTCTATGCCTTTTTACTCCGGAGCGAAAAATGAGGGTATGACCGGGGTCACGGCCGATTGTGACGGACATCACTTCGTTTCGTAAGTGATTGCGCGAAGATGGATTTGCGAAAGGAGGCGGCCATGGTTTATCAAGATTTTCTCTTCTTTATGTTGATGGTCATCTTTCTTTACTTCGCCAAACGAGAAGCGGGTCATTGGAAACATTGAAAGCGTGCTTGACTGACTCAGCCACAAAGCTTGGGGGTGGCAAATGAGAATCGGCGGATGGAGAGCTGGATTTGCCGTTTGCGGTTTGTTGGGATTTACGGCAATTTGGGTTTCGCATGGGGCCGGCGGAACATGGGCTCAACAGCAACAAGAGTCAGACAAAGAATATCAACAGCTAATTCGATCCGTGGAAGGGCCGGACCTGTTCCGGGCTTATTGCGCGTCGTGCCACGGGAAAGACGGAAAGGGGGACGGACCGGTGGCGCCAACATTGAAGGCGACGGTTCCGGACCTAACGATCATCACGGCTAGCAACGACGGGAATTTTCCGGTGGCGCGGATGAAGAGGATCATTATGGGCGAGGGAATGATCGCTTCGCACGGGTCGCGCGAGATGCCAGTCTGGGGACCGATCTTTCATCAGGTTGAGGAGGACGTGGACCGGGGAAACGTTAGAGTAGAAAATCTGGTTACCTACCTGCAATCGATACAGACAGATCATTCTCGTGTTCATGCCACAGAGACAAAGCCAACCAAGAAGCCGGTGGAAGAAGTTGGGCTTTCTGGCGAGAAGCTATACAAGCAAGACTGCGCGGTGTGCCATGGAAATGACTTGAAGGGGAATGGGCCTGCTCCACCGCCATTCAAGGACCTGCCGCCCGACCTGACCAAACTCGCCAAGAGTCACGGAGGCAAATTCCCGGAGAAATATTTCGAGGACGTGCTGCGGAACGGAGTAGTGATACCAGCGCACGGTTCGCCGGAGATGCCGACGTGGGGGGCGGATTTTCGAACCAGAGAGCATTTGGATTCGACCCAGGTGACGCTGCGGATTACGAACTTGAGCGACTACATCAAATCGCTTCAGGAAAAATAGCATTCCATCGAAGAATTTCCCGCCCGAGTAAGAAGGGGAGTCGCGGAGTCTTCGTTTCGCCATGCAGAAGCGGGCGAGACGAGCCTCATTCCGAAGAAGCGTCCGGGCTGATTCAGTTGGATTCCCAGGGCTGAAGCCCATTCTTGCTATGAGGCTCTTTCGCTGGACTGAAGTCCAGCTCCCCCTGCTAAAGCAGGAGGCTCCCACCGAATTGCAAAAGCGAAAGCAAGCTCTCGTCCTCCAAATGTCGCTTGCAAGAAAACTACACATGGCGAAAGGGTTCCTCGATTTTTTCGCCTGAGACTTTTTGGGCGTCACGCTCGAGGGATTTGGTGATTAAGTCCTTGGAGCCGAGACCTACCGCTAGCGCCAACGCGAAGACAATTCCTCCGAAAAGTATGCCAAAGGCGAGTTCGACAATGCCGGTGGCGATTCGCAAGTGCTCCAGGGCCATGGCCACGGCGAGGACGAGCACCAGCCATCGAACACCCAGACTCAACAAGCGAGCATACGTCAGGTTCAGATTCACGGCGCCAATGAGGACGCTTCGCGAAAGGTAACGAGCGATGACGCTGCCGACTGCGAGGACCAGCACAGCGCCGAGCATGTTGGGGATGTAGGCGAAGACGCTGCGGGCAAGCAGGGATGTCCATTCGGCATCAAAGGCGGCTATTCCGATGAGAAAGCCGGCGACGATGATCAGGGCGGCGATCGCTCGCGATATCAGCAGGGTGGGGCTCTTTAGAAGGGGCAATTCCGACGAAGAACGGAAACCCCACTGAGCGAGGCGCTGGTCAAACTGCATGCTGGTGAGCAAACGCCGGACGATTGCGGCGAGAACAAGGCCCAATACGATCGAGATCAGCACCGCCACTAAGAGTGCTGCGGTACCTGGCAAGAGATCTGCAAATCGAGTCAGGAATCGCTCGGTGGACTGGGCTAAGGCTTGCTTGATTTCTCCCCACATAGGTACCTCCATTCCGACTTCTTCTCCGCCGACGTTCGCGGAGAACGCTAAGGGTTGAATCGATCGGGCCAGCGCCATCGCGAAACGAGATACGGCTTGGCGGATTCGTACGCGACCGCCAGGCGCTCGAGTATGCGCTCGACCGCAGCCGCGTCAGCCGCTTCCGAATCACGGGCAAAAGCAGCGACCCAGGCGAGGTAGAGCGGAGTCATGGATTTGAGCAAATGGTCGCGATTGATGGTGCGAAGACGATGCGCCAACGCAAAATCGTAAACGATGCGGACCCATAATTCGTCGGGCATGCGAAATTGTTCCAGCGGCAGGCGGGCGAGCTTTCTGAGTTCGAGAAGCGAGGAGGGAGGCAGGACCAGATCCCAGATCTCCTGCAGGTCTCGGATTCCCAGCTTGAATGATTCGACCATGCGGCTGATGTCCACGGTGCCGGTGTCTTGAGGCAAGAGAACAGGTTGGCCAAACGCGGGCAGCGGAACGGAGGAGCGCGTTCTTTGCCAGCAGGCTGCGCGTTTTTCCATATCGAGAAAAATGGGACTTAGTACCTGCGCGATCAAAGAGCTGATGTTCGTCCAATCCGGCGGAGGGTAGGTACGAGGGCCGACGTGGACCTGGCAGACTTTGAGATTATCGCAGAGAGCGGCGGGAGTGATGGATGCGAGCGGATGTATACCGTTTCCGGAGCCGGCGCTCTTTTCTGATGCGAGCATCTTGGTGAATAGGCGGCGAGAAATGCCGAGGTCCGGTCCCATGGGATTACGGATTCTTTTTCCGTAGAGGCAACGCGCGAGCGGAGAGATGATGCTGCTATTCAGCAATCCTTCGAATTTCCGCAGTGCGTATTGCGGCGCGACCAGATCGAAATCTTCCTCGAGCAGCGGCTGGATTAACTGGCGAATCCAGTCCGGCTTGGCATTTTCGATTGTGGAGACGACGATGCAGCAGGCCCTTGCATTGAGCTGTTCGCTGACGGCGAAGGCGGATTGGTATGCGGTGGCCACGTTGACGGCCGGGGTGCCGGGATTATCTGTTTTCGAAGAAGGCCAGGGAATGAAATAGGGGGACGAAGTTTTTTCGGCGGCTGCTGCGGTGGCGCCGGCTGGACTCGCGCCATGTTCATTTCGCAAGGCGGCAACGATCGGGGAGCCGGGAAGAGTTCGCAGAGAATCGCACAGGGTGATGAGGCTTTCCTGGTCGATATCGGCGATGACGCCGAGCACCAAATCGGCGGCTTTTACCGGCTCGACTTTCTGCTCCGGTTGCTCTGCGATGGGTTCGACTGCCAACGTTTCGTTCCTTAGGTTTGTTTCCTAGCGGCAAACCAGCCGCGCGAAGCCGGGTGCTGCTGGCTATAGCGATTGTTACACCGTTGAATCTGATTCGGGTGACCTAACCGCGAAAAAAATTATATCGAGAGCGACATGATGCCCAGCAACGGAATGCGTACCCAGTCGGGACGGGCGTTCAGCTCGTAGAGCACTTCGTAAAGCGCCTTGTCCAGCAAGAACAAGTCGAGGAGCTTTCGAAATTCTGCGCTATCAGACGGCAGGAATGCAGCGCCTTGGGCTGTTTCCCGGTAGGCGCGCAAGAATGCCGCGGATGCGGAGCGCTCCCAGAGCTGAGCCCAGGGTTCGAGGCGGGCCACATCCTCGGTGTGGCGCTCGGTGTAGTTGATGAGGCTGGCGTAGGCGGCGTAGCTGAAAGAGCGCAGCATACCGGCCACATCTTTCAGCGGGCATTGTTTGGCACGGCGATAGGCGAGCGGCCGGGCTGGTTCACCTTCGAAATCAAGGATCACGAAATCGGTCTTCACACGCAATACCTGGCCCAAATGATAGTCACCATGAATCCGAATTCGCTGCGTTCGAAAACTGGCTGATTTCAATATTGCGAAATGATCGAGGATGCGGCGGCGGCGGCTGAGCACTGTGGCAGCAATTTCGATCACTTCGTCGGGCAGGTAGGACACGCGCTCTTTCAGCACGTCCAAGACCTGCGAAGCGTGCTGCTGAAAATCGGAGAGGATGGCCTGAAGATCTTCGGGCGCCCAAGGCTCGGGCTTGAACGCAGGATCATCGGTCGGAGAAGCCAGCGCGAGATGCAATTCAGCGGTACGGCGGCCGAGGGTGGTGGCGGCGTCGAAATAGATGCCCAGATGATCGCGAGCCAGCTGAGAGACGGGACGCTCCGACATCTCGAGTGGATCGCCGATTTTCGCGCTCGCATTTTTGGGAAACTTCAGAGGCGCGGAGGTTTCGAAGTAGCGATCAAGCTCTTCGACTGTCCATTTCCAACCGTCGCCCTCGTTCTCCACCAACCCTTGCAGCATGGCAAGCGCTGTAACGTCGGAGCCATTCGTCGCCGATTCCAGTTCAAGGGAACCGGCGAAGGGAGGAATGTGATGAAACTCTGTTTTTTCGGTGAGGTATCGCCCGATTTCAACATCAGGGTTGATTCCGGGCTCGAGACGGCGGAAGAGTTTCAGAATGAGGCGATCGCCGAATATGATCGAAGTGTTGCTTTGCTCGGCTGAACCCCGCTTTACGGGCGGCGGTTCTGCGGCCGATCCGAGAACTTCTTTGAAGGCCCTGCTTGGGAGTCCTCGAATGACTCCTTCGCTCGCGCGTAATTCGCGGCTGCTCTCAATCAGCGAAAGAAATTCGCGGCACATGGAGTCGTCGAAGACGCCGTCGCAGAGAAGCCCGGCAAGCTTTGCCGATGCGATGGAGGTGACGATGGCGTTGGGCGCGGTGTGGCGCAAGTCGCTCGCGGTGTCGCCGAGGACCATCGCTAACGGCACGAAATACACATCGGGATTGCCCGTGTCAAAACAAGCCTCAACGAAAGCCAGGGCAAATCGCTGATCGCTTAATGAACTCCAGTTGATGATTCGAGTGGATTTGAGATGGCGAGACTTTCCCGCGAACCAGCGCTGTTTAACAAGAAATTCCGGCAGGTTGAAGGTTTCCAGACGCTGGCGGCTCGGGCCGTCGAAGATGCTTTCCCAGCCTGCCACAACATTCAACGGCGATTGTTCAGCAATGTCTACGGCGGGCTCCGTCGATTCGGCACGCTGCTGAAGTTCGAGCCACAAGAAACTGTAGGGAGCCAGTGTGAAGCGGTAGGGCTGGCGTTCGATGGCCGGGAATTCCACATAGCCGAGCATCTCGACTGGAACCAGCCCTTCTAACTTTGATAGATCGAGATCGACGGGCTGAGCGAAGCGCGAAAGATTCGCCAGGCAAAGAACCTGTTCGTCTTCGTACGTCCTGAGATATGCGAGGATTTTGCGATTTGAAGGGTTGAGGAACTCGATGCCGCCGCGCCCGAAGACGCTGAAAAGTTTTCTGAGGGCGATCATATTGCGCATCCAGTTCAAGAGAGAAGAGGGGTCGCCTTGTTGCGCTTCGACGTTGATCGCTTCGTAGCCCCAGACTGGATCCATGATTACGGGGCTGTAGAGGCGGGCGGGCACAGCCGTGGAAAATCCGGCGTTGCGGTCGCCATTCCATTGCATTGGAGTGCGAACGCCATTGCGATCGCCGAGATAGATGTTGTCGCCCATTCCGATTTCGTCGCCGTAGTAGAGGATGGGCGTGCCGGGGAATGAGAGCAGCAAACTATTCAAGAGCTCGATTCGGCGGCGATTGTTGTCGACGAGAGGAGCGAGGCGGCGCCGGATGCCGAGATTGATGCGCATCCTGGGATCGGCGCTGTAGGCGAGATACATGTAGTCGCGCTCGTCGTTGGTGACCATTTCGAGCGTGAGTTCGTCGTGATTTCGGAGGAAGAGGCCCCACTGGCATGTGTCGGGAATCGGGGGAGTTTGCGCGATGATGTCGGTGATTGGCAGGCGATCCTCCTGACGCAGGGCCATGTAGATGCGCGGCATCAGCGGGAAATGGAATGCCATGTGGCATTCGTCTCCGTCGCCGAAGTAAGGGCGCACGTCAGGAGGCCACTGGTTGGCTTCCGCCAGGACCATGCGGTTGGAATAATCGGCGTCAATCTCGCGCCGGAGAGATTTGATGATGGCGTGAGTTTCCGGAAGATTCTCGCAGCTGGTGCCGTCGCGCTCGACGAGATAAGGAATGGCGTCGATGCGCAGGGCGTCGACTCCCATATCCAGCCAGAAATTCATTATCTTCAGAACCTCGGCGACGACTCTTGGATTGTCGTAGTTGAGATCCGGCTGGTGCGAAAAAAAACGGTGCCAGAAGAATTGCTTGGCGACCGGATCCCAAGTCCAATTCGATCTTTCAGTGTCTGAGAAAATGATTCGAGCGCCTTTGTATTTCTCTTCTGTGTCGCTCCAGACGTAAAAGTCCCGTTCAGGCGAGCCAATTGGTGCCTGACGGGCGGCCTGAAACCAGGGGTGCTGGTCAGAGGTGTGATTCACGACCAGTTCGATCATCACCTGCAGGCCGCGCTCGTGAGCTGCGCCCAGAACGGCCTTAAAGTCGTCCAGCGTGCCGTACATTGGGTGAACGTTCATGTAATCGGAGATGTCGTAGCCATCGTCTTTTAGAGGTGACGGGAAAAAAGGCAAAAGCCAAATGCAGGTGACGCCGAGATCCTGGAGATAATCCATTTTCTGGAGCAGGCCGGGAAAATCGCCGATGCCGTCGGCGTTGCTGTCTTTGAAGGCGCGCACGTGCAGCTCGTAGACGATGGCGTCTTTGTACCAGAGCGGATCTGATGCGCTGCCAGGCAGCTTTGCCATGTCGCTTTTCCCCGAGTATCAGGCGGAGCTTGGAGATTCTGGCCGGAAAATCACGATTCCGAGAGGCGGAAGCGTCATATTCAGAGAAAAAGGGCGGTCGTGAATCGGAAGCGGGACCGTGGACAGGCCGCCGAAATTTCCCTGCCCGGAGCCGCCGTATAAAGGTGCGTCGCTATCTAGAATCTCTTTCCAGTGGCCTTCCAGTGGAACGCCGACACGATAATTCTGGCGTACGACCGGCGTGAAATTGCATACGAAGAGCAGCTGGTCATTGGGGTTTTGTCCGCGTCGGAGGAAGCTGATGATGCTTCGCTGAAAATCTTTGCAATCAACCCATTCGAAGCCGGCTGAATTGAAGTCCATGGTGTGCAGCAAAGGCTCGCCGCGATAGAGGGTGTTGAGATCGCGCACCCAACGCTTGAGTCCAGCGTGAGAAGGGTGGTCGAGCAGATTCCACTCGAGGCTGGCATCGTGGTTCCACTCCGACCACTGTCCGAATTCGTCGCCCATGAATAGAAGCTTCTTTCCTGGATGGCCGAACATGAAACCGTAGAGAAGGCGGAGATTCGCGAATTTCTGCCAGTCGTCGCCCGGCATTTTGCGAATCATGGAACCTTTGCCGTAGACGACTTCGTCATGCGAGAACGGCAGAACGAAATTTTCGGCAAAGGCGTAGACGAGGCTGAAGGTGATCTCGTTGTGATGGTAGTTGCGGTATACGGGATCCTGCGACATGTAGTTCAGCACGTCGTGCATCCAGCCCATATTCCACTTGAGACCGAAGCCGAGTCCTCCGAGATAGATGGGGCGGGACACTTGTGGCCAGGAGGTGGATTCTTCCGCGATCATCATCGTGTCCGGGTAGGCGCCGTAGACGTGTTCGTTCAGCGTGCGCAGGAAATGAATCGCGTCGAGGTTTTCTTTCCCGCCGAAACGATTGGGTATCCATTGGCCTTCGCGGCGGCCGTAATCGAGGTATAACATTGAGGCGACCGCGTCGACTCGAAGGCCGTCCACATGATATTTGTCCAGCCAAAACAGCGCATTGCTGATCAGAAAATTCTGCACTTCGTTACGGCCATAGTTGAAGACGAAGGTGTTCCAGTCCGGATGCTCCCCTTGCCGCGGATCCTCATGCTCGTAGAGATGCGATCCATCGAAGTAACCGAGGCCTGCTTCATCTTTTGGAAAATGCGCTGGAACCCAATCGAGAACTACGCCGATTCCCCGCTGATGAAGGTAGTCGACGAGGTACATGAAGTCGTCGGGTGTTCCGAAGCGGCTGGTGGAAGCGAAATAGCCGAGAGTCTCGTATCCCCAGGAACCGTCGAAGGGGTGCTCCATTACGGGAAGAAATTCGATGTGCGTGAAACCGGCGTCATGAACGTAATCGGCGAGGAGCGGGGCTAATTCGCGATAGGTGAGCCAGCGGTTATTTTCGTCCAGTGCGCGTTTCCAGGAGCCGAGATGCACTTCATAGAAAGATAGTGGTGAGTTGAGAGAATTGGTGTTTGTGCGATTCTTCATCCAGGATTCGTCATGCCAGGAATACTTTTCGAGATTCCAAACGCGCGAAGCCGTTTGCGGTCGAATTTCCGACGCGAAGCCGAAGGGATCCGCTTTGTCGACTTTGTAATCGCGATAGCGCGATTCGATGTGATATTTGTAGCTGGCGCCTTGAGCGATATTCGGAACAAAACCTTCCCAGATTCCTGCGGTCGACGGCCGCATGGGCACGGTATGCGGGTTCCAATTGTTGAAGTCACCGATGATCGAGACACTCTTGGCATTCGGCGCCCAGACGGCGAATTGCACGCCGCGCTTGCTGTCTTTCTCGGCGATGTGAGCGCCGAGCTTTTCGTAGGCGCGGTAGTGGGTGCCTTCCGCGAGCAAGTAGAGGTCGAATTCGCTTATCGTCGATTGCAACTTCGCACTTCCTGGTACTTATTCTTTATTCGCCCGTAAAAACCGAACTTCATTGCTACTTTTCTGGCGCATTTGTGCGCGCTAGAGGTAGTAGTCAAAATCACGCTCCGTGCGAACTAGACGGCGAACGCGCAGAATGTGTGCCGGGAGGCTTTCCGGCGTAAGCTCCACATAATTTCGTGAACCGTGCCACATGTACTGACCTTCCCCGAGCAAATCGTGAACCTGAAATTCGTGGTCGGCACCCACGCCGATAGCGGCTAAATCGAGATTAACCCAGCCCGATTGCACGTGGAAGCAGTCGAGGTTTACAACTACGACGATTAGGTCAGAGAAATCCCTGGTCACCTTGCTGTAGCAGAGAGCGACGGATTGTCCGTTCCATGAAAACGGAGGGTGCTATTGCTTTGCAGAGCTGGATTTTCTTTGCGAATACGATTCACGCGGGCGATGAGCTCGCTGAGGCTGCCGGCAGCGTGCAGGTCCCAGTGCCGGAGCTCATATTTCTCGGAATTCAGATATTCCTCGCTGCCTGGTTGAAGCGGAACGTTCTCACAAAGCTCGAATGCCGGGCCATAGATGCCATAGCTTGACCCGAGCGTGGCCGCCAGAATCAGACGAATCATGAATGCGGGGCGTCCGCCGGTCTGGAGAATTTGCGACAGGATGTCCGGAGTGTTGGGCCACAGATTGGGGCGAAAGAACTCTCGCACGTCTGTTTGAGTGAGCTCCGTGAAGTAGTCGGTGAGTTCCTCTTTTGTGTTACGCCAAGTGAAGTACGTGTAGGACTGCGAGAAACCCAGTTTGGCGAGCCGGTACATTACGTGGGGCCTTGTGAACGCTTCGGCGAGGAAAAGAACATCGGGATGCTGAGCCTTAATTTCGCCGATTGCCCATTCCCAGAAGGCGAAAGGTTTTGTGTGAGGGTTGTCCACGCGGAAGATCCGGACACCCTGGTCAATCCAGAAATCGAAAATACTCCTTAACTCGTCCCACAACGTTCGCCACTGCGGGCTTTCAAAATCCAGCGGAAAAATATCCTGATATTTCTTGGGCGGATTTTCGGCGTACTGTATGGTGCCGTCGGGACGCTTGCGGAACCATTCCGGATGTTCGCGGACGTACGGGTGATCTGGCGAACACTGAAATGCGATGTCGAGAGCGACTTCGAGTCCCTGCTTTTCTGCGGCCGAGCGGAAATGTTTGAAATCTTCGAGTGTGCCGAGTTGGGGAAGAATGGATTTGTGGCCGCCCTCGGTGGATCCGATTGCCCAGGGGCTGCCGATGTCTGTGGGCTGCGGCGCTGTGGAATTATTTTTGCCCTTTCGAAACGAGCTTCCGATCGGATGGACGGGCGGAAGATATACGACGTCGAAACCCATCGAAGCGATGTACGGAAGAACTTGTTCGCAATCGCGAAATGTTCCGTGACGCCCCGGCTGAGGTGAGCACGAACGGGGAAAGACTTCATACCAGGTGGAGAAACGCGCTTTTTCGCGATCGACTGTGACGCTCAGGTCTTTTTCGTAGCGGGTCGAGAAGTTGCGGACCGGATATTCTTGGAGGACACCGAGGAACTCTTCTTCGAGGGCGATACCCGCTCCTTCCGGCTTATCTTTCGCGTCTCGCAACCGTTTCGCCCATTGGCGGAGAAGTTCGGCGTTCTTGGCGGGCGCCTGCGCCGCGGCTTCCTCGATCAGGTCAGCTCCTATCACCAGCTCGACATGGACGTCCTGCTGAGCAGCCACACGCTTGACGAGAGCGCTGCGCCAAGTCTGGAAATGGTCGATCCATCCTTCGATCGTGTATTGATAACGGCCCAGCTTCGCCACGAAGAATTCACCGCGCCACCGATCATTGGTTAGCGCCACCATTGGAGCTGTAAGTAAATTCTTCGCGTCCTGCCAGTAGAGCAGGCGACAGGCGACCTGGTCGTGGCCGTCTGCGAAAACAGCGGCTTCCACACGCACCGTGTCACCCACAACGCGCTTGATAGGAAATCGCCCGCAATCGATTTCAGGCGATACGCCCTCGATTACGACTCGACGCCTGCTTTCTATTTGCTGGTCTACTGGCCGGTCTGGCACTTGCTTTTTGACTCCTGATTGGAGCGCATGCATCCGCCCCGTGTTCCCCATCTTTAATATAAGCATCCCAATGGGTTGGCTATCCACCTAAGATTGTTTTGAAATGGCCGGATCAGCACTGCGATCATCACTAAAATATTCTCCTGTGCAGAGGGACCACGCAATCAGGTTAATTCCCCCTCTTTCTTAAGGGCGCCAGACCTGATTGTGGCTGATAACATGTTGTTCTAAGTGAGATAGCAAAAGATTGCCGACACGGACCGAACTAAACGTGACTGCTTATGATGGAGCCTTGGGCGCGGAGCTTGTAGGCGAGAACGCATGCAGCTTTCTCGTGTGGGCGCCGCGCGCTCGAGGCGTCGAGGTATGCATTGTCGAGCCGAGAGCGCGGGTGGTTCCCATGCAGGGTGCCGGATGCGGGTATTTTCACGCTGTTGTGGAAGGCATTTCGGCCGGAGCGCTCTACCGGTATCGTCTCGATGGGGAAAAGGAAAGGCCCGACCCCGCGTCGCGATATCAGCCGCAAGGCGTTCATGGGCCGTCGCAAATCGTAGATAGACGCTTTCACTGGAACGATTCCGGGTGGCGAAGCATTCCTCTCGATAAGTATGTTCTGTACGAACTTCACGTGGGCACATTCACGCCGGAGGGAACCTTCGACGCGATCATCCCGCGGTTAGCGAGGTTGAGAGATCTCGGAGTGACCGCGATCGAATTGATGCCGGTGGCGCAATTTCCAGGCGATCGCAACTGGGGCTACGACGGAGTCTATCCGTACGCAGTGCAAGCATCCTATGGCGGCCCTGCCGGACTAAAGCGACTTGTCGATGCCTGCCATCAACATGGAATCGCAGTGACGCTCGATGTGGTTTACAACCACCTGGGTCCGGAAGGAAATTACCTGGCCGATTTCGCTCCTTATTTCACGGACCTTTACAAAACGCCGTGGGGGCAGGCGATTAATTTTGCGGATGCAGATAGCGATCATGTGCGGCGCTATTTCATCGATAACGCGCTGCAATGGGTGAACGATTACCACATCGATGCGCTCCGGCTTGACGCTATCCACGCGATTGTCGATCCCTCCGCGCGAACATTTCTCGAACAGCTGAGCGTAACCGTTCATGCGAAGGCGAAGGAACTCAGGCGGAACGTTTACCTGATCCCGGAGGACAATCGCAACGATGCGCGAGTGGTGAAATCTCCTGAAATAGGCGGATGGGGATTCGACACGGTTTGGAATGACGATTTCCACCATTCCCTGCACGTGCTTTTGACGGACGATCGGGACGGCTACTATGAAGATTTTTGTGGAGTAGACGATCTAGCGGGAGCTTATCGAGAGGGCTTCTTATATTCCGGCCGCTATTCCAAATACCGCCGTAAGCGTTATGGAAGTTCGTCGAAGCAGATTCCGGCTGAGCGTTTCGTAGTCTTTTCGCAGAATCACGATCTGGTTGGCAATCGGCGCGATGGTGACCGGCTATCGCAATCGCTGCCCCTCGAACAATTGAAACTTGCCGCAGGGACTGTGCTTCTCTCGCCGTACATTCCCATGCTCTTTATGGGTGAAGAGTACGCGGAGTCAGCGCCCTTCCAATACTTTGTCAGCCACGAAGACCCGGCTTTGATCGAGGCGGTGCGCGAAGGTCGGAAAAAAGAATTTGCGGAATTTGGATGGGCTGGAGACATTCCCGATCCTCAGAGTGAGGCAACATTTCTCGGGTGCAAACTGCACTGGGACTTACAGACCGATGGGCGGCATCGCGTCCTCTGGAATTTCTATCGCGAACTGCTTCGCTTGCGACGCGACATATCGCCGCTGGCGAATCTTGATAAGGAAGCTATGGAGGTTACGTCATTCGCCGATCAGAAGGTTCTGTTGGTCAGGCGGTGGGAGGCTGGTCTCCAAATTGTTATTGTCCATCACTTCGATCGTGCTCCAAGAAACATCAACGTGCGAATTCCCGCGGGGAGCTGGCGTCCGGTTCTCGATTCGAATGAGGAACGCTGGGGCGGCAGAGGCGGTACTGGAGCTGCGGCACTGGAGTCAACCGGCGAAGTGGCACTCTCATTAAAGCCCTGGGCATTTCTCGTTGTCGCGCAAGACACGAAGGTTAGCGAATAGCGGGATTCAACCACAATGACCATGTCTTCTTCGAGATCCAGCCGAACTGACTGAAGCCGACGCTCTTACTGTTTCCCCTTGCTTACCGAGGGGAATGGCGGTAAGCTTCCTCGGTAACCGAGGGGGCGCATTGAGCAAACCATCCGATTTAGTTCAGGGCACGCTGGACATGCTGCTGCTGAAGATTCTTGCCTTGGAGCCACTCAACGGCTTCGCGGTGAGCGAGCGTCTGAAGCAAATTTCTGGAGACGTGTTGCAAGTTAGCGATGGTTCGCTCTACCCCGCCCTGCACAAGCTCGAACAGGAAGGCTGGATTTCCGCGGAGTGGAAGACGACCGTGAACGGCCGTCGCGCGAAATACTATTCGCTTACGCGCTTGGGGCGCAGGCAACTCGAGAAAGAGACCGACAATTGGGGGCGGCTGTCGAGTGCAATTTCGCGAGTGGTCAAGCTTAAGGAAGCTTGAACCCGCGAGGGGCGCTAGGAGGCACACATGCGACCGAAACATTGGATCTATACGGTTCCGCTCAGGCTGCGTTCGCTATTTCGCCGTCGCGTGACAGACCAGGAACTCGACGAGGAATTGCGGTATCACGTGGAATGCAAGACTGAGGAAAACATCGCCAAAGGAATGAGTCCGCAAGAGGCGCGGCGCGCGGCCCTACTCGCGATGGGTGGAGTGGAGAGGCGTAAAGAAGAATGTCGCGAGGCGCGCAAGGTGAATTGGCTCCAGAACGTCGCGCAGGACGTTCGTTACGGTCTTCGCATGCTGCGAAAGTCGCCGGGTTTCACGGTCACCGCTGTCTTGACGATTGCGCTGGGCATCGGAGCCACAACGGCGATTTTCAGCGTGGTCGATGCCACGCTATTGCATCCACTACCTTACCCGCAACCGGAGCAGCTCGTGAGCGTCGAGGATGACCTACCTGGGGTGGGAGCTCAGAGCGTAGGAATATCCGTTCCCGAGTGGCAGGATTTCGAACGATCCGGAATTTTTCAGCACGTCTCGCCGATCGGTGGCGGGTCTGTGAACCTCACGGGATCATCCCAGCCTATGAGGATTTTCTTTGCCGCGGTGCCGCCGAATTATTTTGCGCTGATAGGCGTGAACCCGCAGCTGGGCCGCTCGTTCAACCCTGAAGATCACACGCCCGGATTTACTCTGGAATGTCTCATCAGCGACGGTTTGTGGAAGCGAGCGTTCGGGGCAGACCCGCAGGTTTTGGGAAGAAGCATACGGCTCGACAACGATTTGTATCAGATTATCGGCGTGATGCCGTCTGGTTATCATGACCCGGGCCGAACAACGGAGGAAAGAAACACTGAGCTGTGGGCAGCCACGGGTTTTGCCGGCCCGCCCGCCCCCCTGCCGCAACGCAATTTGAGGATTCTTCCCAACACGATCGCGCGAATCGCTCCGGGACTGACGGTGAAGACGGCGCAGAGCCGGCTGGATGGGTTAGTCGCATCGTTGCAAAAGCAATTCCCCGTCGACTATCCGGAGCAGAGCGCGTGGAGGGTGCGGCTGGTGCCGCTCCAGCAGACCGTGGTAGGAAATGCGCGCCAGTCGCTAATTCTGCTGCTTGGCGCTGTTGGATTGGTACTGCTCATTGGGTGCGTGAACGTTGCAAATCTGCTTCTTGCTCGCGCCAGCGCTAGAGGGCGCGAGATGGCTGTCCGGCAGGCGTTGGGAGCGGCGCGAAAACGGCTCATGTCGCAACTGCTAGTCGAAGGCTTGCTTCTTTCGCTGACGGGCGGGATCGCCGGACTGGCGATTCTCTTCTGCACTAAAGGATTTCTGGTGCGGCTCATGCCGGACAGCCTGCCACGCCTCAACAGCATATCGATCAATTGGCCCGTTTTATTTTTTGCGCTCGCAGCCACTATCGCGGCTGGCGTGATTTTCGGTCTGACTCCCGCGCTGCATATTGGGCGGCCGGATTTGACCGCCGTCTTCAAACAGGAAGGGCGCGGCTTGACGGGCTCCGGAGAACAGGCGCGCACGCGACGCGTGCTGGTGATAACGGAATTTGCTCTGTCTCTGGTGTTGATGATTGCCGCGGGTCTTTTGCTCCGCAGTTTTGCGGATTTGTTGAATGTGCGACCGGGTTTCGATCCCCAGAACGTGATGGCCGTTCGCACGTGGCTGCCTGTGCCAAACGATCCGGACACCGACATTTACGGGACGACCGCTCAGGAGGCGCCGTTCGTACGCGAACTGATTCGCCGCAGCAGGACCATGCCCGGCGTGAAAGAAGCAGCCGTCGGTGACCTCGCGGCCATTCCATTAGGCCATGGTCGAAACGATTTAAACCCATACCGGATGACCCTCGAAGGCCAGGAGATTCAAAGCGAGCAGGCGCCCCTAGTCGAAGTTTCAGAAGTGACTCCAGAATATTTTCACTTACTGAGCATGCCACTACAACGCGGCCGTTTGTTCGCCGAAATGGATAACGAAAAAGCGCCTCCTGTGGCCGTGATTAATCAGGCGTTCGCGCGTACATACTGGCCAGCCGCGGATCCTATCGGCAAACACGTCCAGCTGAACAGGATGCGCGGCTCCCGAGGGAATCCTCCGTGGACCACGGTCGTTGGCGTGATCGCGGATGCTCGAACAGAATCGCTGGCAGAAGAGAGCACGCCACAGATTTATCTGAGCTTGTATCAGATGCACCCTAAAGACCTGGCGATATTTTTACGCGGAACGCTCGATCCTGCCAGCACACCCGCCGAGTTGCGGCGGCAGGTGCAGTCCGTGAATACCGAGCTTCCGGTTTTTGGCGCACAAACCCTCGCCGAAGCAGTGTCCGCCTCTCTCTCCGAAAGGCGATTTTCGATGGAGATGGTTGGGCTGTTCGCGCTGACGGCATTGCTTCTGGCAGGGCTCGGAATATACGGAGTAATTTCGTACATCGTAAGCGAGCGCCGCCACGAAATTGGCATTCGGCTCGCACTCGGGGCGCAGAACCGGAACATCTTGCGGATGGTTCTGCGTCAAGGTTTGGGGCTCGCGAGTGCTGGTGCTGTGATTGGGCTTACTTGCGCGCTGATCGTGTCGCACTTGATGGCAGGGCTGCTTTACGGCGTGCGGCCAGCTGACCCGCTGACGTTTGCAGGTGTCGCTCTCCTCCTGATCGCTGTTGCTTTGCTTGCCTGTTACATTCCAGCGCGACGAGCGATGAAGGTCGACCCGATCGTGGCATTGCGCTACGAGTGAGCTTGGAAAACGGCAGCACAAATTGCATCCGTAGCGTCCATGGCGAAGTCCTCCGTGGATACACCGCGCTACGTAGAACTGCGCGAAATTCCAGCTAAATGTCGAGGATCGTATCAAGATCTATGAGGGAACTGGCTATCAGCGAGTCGTGAAGTCGACCGTGAGAAGCGAAATATCATCTTTGTGCCCCTCGCCCGGAGGCTGCTCTAGCCAACGAGCCAATTCAAGGAGTAGCTCGTCCGCGAACGGGCCGGCTTTCAATTTGTTATTGGTTTCCATGAATTTCATTAACCGATCTGTTCCGAATTCTTCCTGCGCCGGGCTGGTCGTTTCGAGAATTCCGTCCGTGTAGAGAATGAACCTATCGCCGGCCTCGATGGGCACTTGGAGTGAATCGTATGTGGCTTCCTCGAACTGCCCCATGACCAATCCGTTTTCCAGCAATTGGCTCGCGGCACCCGTTGATTTGCGCCAGAGCAAGAGCGGCGGATGGCCTGCCCCTCCGTAGCTGATTGTATTTTTTTCAAGGTCCACGTAAACGTAAGCTGCAGTGACGAAATTATGCTGAAATTTTCCGCAAAGGGCCTGATTCAAGCCTGCCAGGACTTTAGATGGTTCAGAAGCGTGGCGCGCCTGTGCCGTGAGGGCAACCTGCAGCATAGAAGCAATCAGGGCGGCAGGCAGTCCGTGTCCCGAAACGTCTGCTATCAGGATCCCGATGTGACTTTCGTCGACGACGATAAAGTCGTAAAAATCCCCTGCTACCGATGTCATGGGAATATAGCGCGCCACAATCTCCATTCCGGCGATCTTTGGGGTACTGCTCGGCAAAATGGATAGCTGAATCTGACGCGCCATTTCCAACTCAGTATTTATTTCCACGAGTTGCTTGGCAATCTGGGCATGCGCTTCACGTAGCATAAGATGTGTCCGCACGCGCGCCTTCACCACCGGGGCGGAAAACGGTTTATGAATGTAGTCAACCGCTCCGACCTCAAAGCCTTTGGTTTCGTCCTCCGCTTCCGTCTGGCTGGTAAGGAAAATCACCGGAATATCACGCGTGTCGGGATCTGCTTTCAAGCGCCGGCAGACCTCATAGCCGTCCATTTCTGGCATCAGTACGTCCAATAAAATCAGGTCTGGTTTTTCCTTGCCGCCGGCGATCGCCAGAGCTTTTGCGCCGCTGGTTGCCACTTTCGTCGAAAAAGAATCTTTCAGAGCGCCGGAAATAACGCCGATGTTGATAGGCGTGTCGTCGACGATCAAAATCGATTTTGGAACCGAAGTCGCGGACATAGTCTCACTCCAGTGAAAGGGCTAAACGGGCGGCAATTTCTGAAACACACTTGAGCGCGCCGCTAAAGTCAAAGTTTGATACCAAAGTGCTTAGGGTGGTGATTTCCGATCCCGTCAACACCTTCGCTAAGTCCGACTGAGCTTCCAGAACGAAATCGGCGGCCTCGCCATCGTCGTTCGCCAGTAGTTTTTTCAGATGCCTCAAGGGTGTTGCCACGGAGGATGGGTCGACAGGTGCCGAGGGGACTCCTGCCGTTGCCGCTTCGTTTGGAAACGCCGACAAGATCGCCTCCACAGTATTGCGAAGGGAAGCCGCCATCCCGTCCAAAGCAGGTGGGGCGGTCTCTCCCGTTTGAATTTCTTTCTCGACCTTGGCTGCGGCTTCCGCCACCGCCGTCGCGCCGAGATTCGCTGCCGAGCCTTTCAATGAATGCGCTGCACGCGCCGCTGTTGCCTTGTCGCCCTTCGCGAGCGCATCGCGAACTTCTTCAACGGCCGTCGACTCCGCGAACTTGCGTAGCAACATTTCGTAGCGTTTGGGATTTCCGCCTGTTCGCCGCAGGGCAGATTTGGTGTCGATGCCGGCAATTTCAAACGCGGCGGTTTCGGAAGGCTGAGCCGATTGGAGTTCGGTTCTTGCAGGTGTAACGGTATTACTCATATCCGCAAGTGCGGTGATGGCTGCGCGAGGGTTGATCCAGCGTAGCAGGCAAGCGAAGAGAGCCTCGGGATCGATCGGCTTGGCGAGATGGTCATTCATGCCCGCTTCGGCGCATCTTTCGCGATCGCTTTCCATCACGTTTGCAGTCATCGCGATGATCGGAAGCGTCTGGAATTCGGGTTTCAGTCGGATCGCTCGCGTGGCGGCGAGACCATCCATCACGGGCATTTGCATGTCCATTAGCACGACGTCGTAATTCTGCTCGCCGACTTTTTCTACGGCGACCTGTCCGTTTTTAGCAACGTCAATCGACAAATGCGCATCTTCCAGCAGACCGAGCGCAACCTCACGATTCACTTCATTGTCTTCGACAAGCAACACGCGCGAGCCTCGTATTCGTTCCAGTTCGATAGTAGGGCTGGACGCGGCTTCGTACTTCTTGGAACTGCTTCCTCCAAGAGCTTGGACCGCTGAATCGAACAGCATGGAGGCCGTCACGGGCTTAATCAGAATATTTGCAAACGAGTTCTCTTCGGCTTGTTTCAATGCCTCTTCGCGACCGTAGGCCGTGACCATCACCAGTTGCGGCGCTACGGCGAGATTTGGAAGCGCGCGAATTCGTTTCCCCGTTTCGAATCCGTCGAGCCCCGGCATCTGCCAGTCCACAAAAACGATTTCGTACGGCTTTCGGCTTTCCGCAGCGCGGCGCACCATCTCAATTCCCTCCAACCCGGAAGGTGCTTCGTCTGCCTCGAATGTCATGCTGATCAACATGCTGGAAAGCACCGCCCGGGCTTGAGGGTTGTCGTCGATAATCAAAACCCGACGACCTCGCAGATCAGGTGCGACGTCGTAGCGCCGCGTGGCTGCCCCATTGCCGAGCTGGGCCGTGAACCAGAACGTGCTGCCCTTGCCGATTTCACTATCGACGCCAACGTCTCCTCCCATCAGGTTCGCGAGGCGCTTCGAAATCGCCAATCCCAATCCTGTCCCGCCGTGCTGGCGGGTTGTGGAAGTGTCCGCCTGCTCGAAGGCCTGGAATAGCCTTCCCATTTGTTCTTTGGTGAGTCCGATACCGCTATCATTCACCGAAAAATAGACCAGCTGTCCTTCTTGATCTTTCTCCTGAACGCGGGCGCGAACGATGATTTCACCCCTTTCGGTGAACTTCACGGCGTTGTTGCAGAAGTTGATCAGGATTTGGCCGAGCCGCAGCGGATCACCCTTGAGTTGCATGGGAACCGCGGAGTCGATGTCAAAGATCAGCTCCAAGCCCTTTGCTGACGCTTTCTCGGATATGAGATTGCTTACATTCTCGAGAACTTTCTCCAGGTCGAAGTCGATGTTTTCCACCGACAGTTTGCCCGCTTCGATTTTCGAGAAATCCAGAATGTCGTTGATGATGCCAAGCAGGTGCTGGCCGGACAGTTGAATTTTTCTTACGTAGTCTTGTTGCCTCGGATTCAGATCCGTTTTCAACGTCAGGTGCGACATGCCGATAATCGCGTTCATGGGGGTGCGAATTTCGTGGCTCATGTTGGCCAGGAAATCGGACTTGGCCTTGGTGGCCTCTTCCGCCACCTCTTTGGCTCGACGCAATTCTTCTCCAGAAGCCTCAAGCGCTTGATTGATGCTCTCCAGTTCCTCTTTGCGCGCGCTGAGTTGGCGTTCGGACGATGCCAAAGATGCGGCCTGGGCCCGGGTCTGGTCGAGGAGCTTCTTGG
This sequence comes from uncultured Acidobacteriota bacterium, assembly GCA_963720655.1. GTDB lineage: Bacteria > Acidobacteriota > Terriglobia > Acidiferrales > UBA7541 > Palsa-295. The sequence goes on from CAVRFZ010000005.1 coordinate 469,518, forward strand.
TGGCGAGATTTCCCGACAATATTTCGACGCTCAGAACGACTGAGGGCAAAAGCGAATCGAGCAACGCTCGCTGCCGCTCCGACAAGGCCGCATTAGTCGCCAGTTCGATTACGCCGGTCGTCTCGTCCTTATTTACAACCGGAATGAAAATAATTTTTCCGACCGTCAGGGTCCCCATACCTGCAGAGATTCGAACTTGATCCCCGGCTTTGACTTCAAGGGTTCGCCGCTCCGCTGCAGCTTGCCCCGCCAGGCCTTCACCTAGAGCGAATTCCTTCGGGCTGGCAGCATCGGTATTTGCAAACGCGTACGCGCGCTCGAAGTGCTTACCGCTCTTGTCGGCAACGTAAAAAGCTCCATAAATTATTGGAATCGATTGCGAAAGCCGCGATAACAGTGCTTTGCCGAATTCAGGGTAGTCTTGGGCCGATTGCAAGGCCTCCAGAGTGGTGCCTACCTCCGTCTTCACCCATCCCTGCGTTTCGCGTTCGCGAGCGCCGACTTGCAATGTGCGCAAGGCGCGTCCGATTTCACCAATCTCATTCTTGCGATCGAGGTAAGGGATGTTTTGATCCAACTGCCCGCCGGCCAGGTTTTCGATGCTGCCTTGCAGAGACACCAGCTCGTTCACTACTTTTGTCTCGGCGATGTAAAAGGCAGCGGCCCAGGATGCCAATAACCCGAAGCCAATCACGAGCCAGGTTATCAGAATCGCGTGTTGGCTATTTTTCGTCAGATCGTCGGAGCGCTGATCGATATATTTTTGTAGATCCTCCACGATCTCGATTGTGGCCTGACGCGCCCTCTGTAATTCCTGACTTACGTCTCCGCGCATCAAATCCAGCGCTCTCGCATTATTTCCGGCTAAGGCTGCCGCGCGCACCGGGCGAGTGTCGGCTTCTGCCTGATCGAAGAATGCGGAGGCAGCATTGATCTTTTCGGCTCGCTCAGGACTCTCTTTGAGTGCCGCCGCCATCACGGTGCTGTAATCGGCGCGAATGTTTCCCAATTCTCCGTCAATCACATGTCTTCGATCGGGGTCGGTTTCATCAACCAGTTCGTAGAGAAGCAGGCCGAAGCGATTCGCAAGCGCACGGCCTTCGCCGACGCTTCTGAGGGCTTCGACCTGTTTGTCGATCAACGCGCTATACCGTGCGTCGATCGTGTTGCTTTCAAACGACGAATACACCCCCGCAACTATCACCATCAACGCGAGCGGAGCCATGGCGATCAGCAACTTTCGCCGCAGCCTTAAATTTCTAAAGATACCCACCGGGGATGCACTCCAACCGTTCTTTTGCGCGACATCTCTGAATCAGTAACCGCTACAAAATCATGTGATCCAATAATCGACCGCGGTCAAAACGCTCCGGGTCGATGGTCGTTTTAGCTCGATCAGGACGTAAACGTAGATTATATGAGAAATAACATTCCGGCATACCGTCATTACTACCGGTCACACGAGTTATGCCTGCAATGAACACTCAGGGGAGCGATATCATTAGTGTCATAAATACATCTTGTAATAATCCACAAAAAGGTGGATCTGAATCCTCAGGGTTGTGGGGAGCCCGAGAATCGGGCGTCTGTGAGACCCAAAACAGCTAACGCCTCTTTCTCGGTGCGAACCACGTGCAGATTTGGGCGGGTCTCCGATCCTTGCAGATCGAACATTCGCGCCAATCCGAACATTTCATCCGAACCCGCTACGATAACACGCAGAATATCCGGATCAGGAAAAGCCGGCGGCTGCATGGCTAGGTCGCGAATTGTTCGAGCAGACACGGCGATAAAGATAACGGCGGACATATCGAAAATTCCCGCAAACGTGGGGTTCATTGCGCCATACTTCGAGCAGAGCCTGTAGTATTCCTTCAAAGTTTCGTCAGTCACGACCCCGTCGATACGGCAGCGAATAATTTTCTGGGTCAGATCAAAATCGAAAACACAGAACATGCCCTGCTCCGTTCCACTGGGGTATGACGAGGAAGGGACATGTGAAACGAATAGGCGACCCGCAAGCGCATCGCGCATGGATGGAATTAAGTCGCTAACCATAAGCGCTTTGACCACATACCCCATGGCGCCGGCCGAAAAACAAGCTGCGATAATCTCGGTGTCCTCGTCTACTCCAAGAAAAATGATCTTGGTCTTAGTGGCGCGAGTTTTCAGCTCCCTGAGTACTTCTAATCCGTTTTTGCCCCGTAGCGAGACGTCAAGCACCGCCACGTCGGGCTCGAGTTTCAAGATGGCATCGATGGCCGCTTGCCCATCGGCAGCCGTTCCGACAATATCGAATGAGTCTCGCAACAGGCCCGTCGCTGCAGTCAGCACGGCCGTGAGGCTATCCGCCAGCAGAACTCGTTTAAGACTCATTGAGCGGCTCCCTCACAAGTATTTTGTCGTCTAAAAAGACCAGCCGGCGCCGTGGGTCGCCCGCCGCCAATCGTCGACGACGCACTCTCCATACGCTAGTGTCAAAAGTGACAGGGTGATGGGCTAGATCAGACCGGCCGAGCCGGATCGGTCAAGGTTTCGACACCCAACTTCGGCTCGTCATATGCGCAACCATACTAAAAATTGGAACAAGCTGCATTCTAGCCCGCAGCCGAATCAGCGTTTTCGCTCCGCTCCAGCCGCCGCCACGCACGCGCTTCGAGAATGAAATAAGCAACGAATGCTTGATCTGTGCCACCGGTTTCGCTTGCCAGTGCTAGAATTTACAGGGGAGGGGTAGGAAAGCGGTTGACTCCGGCGGTCTTGAAAACCGTTAGGCCCGAAAGGGTCTCGTGGGTTCGAATCCCACCCCCTCCGCCAGCCGTCTGGCTGTTTTTCTCTGTTCCTCTAAGATTGCCGGCAGGCGTAACAACGGACACCATGACACTACGGAGCCACGTCATAGATCTCTCTCACGGACCGCAGGGAATTGCACTCGACGCCTTTATCGCCCAACATGTCGGAGGTATCTACCTCAGCGGCTGACCGTGTATAGCCGAGCGCTACGTGCACGCTGCCGTCCTTCGCGGGCCAGATTCTCGCCAGTAGCGTCTCACCGGTGGATCGCGATGCTTGCCGGATCATTGTCTGACCCTTCAGATCAATCGTGCACGTGTTCGGCGCCTCTTGGAATTCGCTCGCCGACATAATTTTCTTGCTTGCCAGGTACGCGCGCACGCGGGAAACCAGATCCTTGGCGCGAGTCGTGTCCCACATCGTCTTTGGGTAGTAAAAATCGAAAAGAAAAATTCCTTGCGTGGGATGACCTCTATCGTCGACATATCCGCCGGCGATAACTGGCTCATCGAAATCGGGCCGCCAGCGAATCCACCCGTTCGGGCGGCAGAGTGCAAGGTTCAAATCCTTAAAAGGCGAAGCCCTCATGGCTGACGGCGCGTGCAGCGGTTCCGACGTTACGTAAAAAGGAACGCCATTCAGATAAAAGTCGGCGCGGTAATCTCCGGCGGGCAGGCAAGCATCCGTTCCTGTCGCTTCGAGGTACGATTGGATCTGATGGATTTTCCCGTTTTCGTCTTGCGTGACGTCCTTGGCCTCCACTTTTCCTGAAACCTTTGACAGCACTCTCCACACATTGCTACCGGCGTCACGCGTGTACCAGAGAACGGAAAGCGTCGTAGTCCCATCGTCCAGCCTAAAATTCACCGGCTGGGCTTCCCATCGAAGGCCGCTCGGGTCCACCTGGAGTACGACATTTCGTAAAGCCGCTTTGCCAGTTGACCGATTCGCATCTTTGGGAGGAGGCCACGCCGCTGCAGCCAACTCAAGAGTAATCGCGGGCTCTTTCGATTGAATATCCCAGCAGTAATCCTTGGAATTCAGCCCTTCGCAGTAATGATAGAGCGTTTCGAGATCACCCACGGCTCCTGCAACCAAGTCTCCGGCGTCCTTCATTCCCGGCTTTTTCGCGGTTTCTGAGTACATTTCTAAACCTTTACCTATATTTCCCAGGGCGAGTTCCGCCACAGCGAGGTTGTAACGCAAATATAAGAATTGCTCGTCATGGTCGTGCTTAATTGCCGCCTCGGTGCTGTTCAATCCTTTTTTCAGCAGTGCGCGATCCTTCTCCACCAGGCCATACAGATACGTATCGAACCCGTAGTTGCCCAGCAATACTGGCGATTCCTCCAGTCCATTCTTCGCAAATCCATCGAGCGCCGTTTTTTCGTGGTTCACCGCCTCCGCGATTCTCTTTTCCGGAATCATGTTCATGAAACCTTCTTCGCTTTGCGGGTTTCCCAGGTTTTTAGCTGCCTGGGAAAGGTAAAGATTGGCGAACAAGAACCGCGGACGCGAAGCGACTGCACTTTCCAGTTCCTTCACGGAACTTTCATAGTCATAGATTTGGAGGTCGCTCACCCCCCAGGCATATTGCACGGCGGAGCGGAGAGCTGCGTCCTCCGATTTCGAGCTGCCTGTATTGCACGCGTCCGCATCGTAGGCCACAGCTGGAATTTTCCGTAAACCCTCAAACCCGGCTAATCCGACACCAACGATGACCACGATCAGCCCGAAGAAGACGAGCGTCCAAGCCTCCTCGTTGCGTCCCATACTAAGCGACTGGCCAAAGAGGTAGAGCGCGATCGCAAACATAGTGATTCCGGCCAGATACCAGTGGGCCTTGTTATGCCAGCGCAAACTCTGTTCATTGATCGCGTCGGAAAGGGCAAAACCGCATTCGGGCCCAAATATAGTTCGTCCCAATATCATCTCTTTGGGATAGTGACGGGCATGCTCGGGCCCGTCTTCGCCGTCGAGCATTTTTGCATCATCCTTGTCGTTATCATCCTTTGGGGCTACATCCTGTGTGGCGTTGTCGAGAATTTCTTCTGCAACTCGCTTGTCGATTCCCAAGGAGGTGTTTTGCGAGAGTTCGCGCTCTTGAAGAGCAGCCTGATACCGTGCGCGCCGCTCTTGCACGGCCGCGAGCATCCCCAATTCGAAATACGCGGAGGTGGTGTGGCTATTCTTTAGGCCATTGGTAATGTTTTCGACCGCGTTTTCCGCGCTTTTGTCCGCCTCGATGCTGACCACCGTATAGCGGAAGCCGACCCACGCGCTCAGCAGAACGGCCAGCACAATCAGCAGCACCACAAAACAGGTGAACGGACTCTTTGGAAATTCCGAATGTATTCTGGCTCCGGCGAAAAGCCGCGGCTCCGGTTCAGCAGGATGCAGGCTTTCACTTTCTTCCGTTTCCTCGACGGACATGAACCCCATTCTTGTGGCCAACACTTGAGAAAGCCGCTGCAGCGGTCCATGGGTCAAGTTGCTGAAAGGCCAGAGAACGGCAAACACCACAATGCAGCCAAGGAGGTACCAGAACCCCACATGGTCGAGAATTGACACGCAAACAGCGCCGGCCAGAGCGACGGTCATTCCCAACACCATCATTCTTAATCTCAAGCCTCGGCGCTGGCACCACAGTTCACCCAACGACAGGCAACCCAGCGCGATCACGAACACAACGACCGCAAAGGAAAGCCACTTCAATTTTCTTCGCGATGTCCCAATCTGCTGTTCGAGGCTTTGCCAGATGCTGGCGTTTTTCTGCCATTTGCTTCCCAGGCCGGACTCCGACAATTCCTCAGCGACCTGCCGATCAACAATCTGGTTGATGGTGAGACTCTTATTGCCCACCCCTGGCACTTCTGTGAAATCAAGATATGGCTGCTGGATGCGGGCGAGAGAAACCTCCTCTTGAGCTTGCAACTCGAGCAGAGAAGCCTTCCCGCGGTCCGTCGCTCGGATCTTTTCAGCGCGCTCCTGTAAATCTCTGGCCCTTTTCAGGTGCGCGCTTTTTGCAACCTCAAAACGTGCACTGTCGCTGAAGCGCACGAGCAGCTCTTCGCGTTTGGTAAGCTCCAGGAAACGCGATTGTGTGAGCTTGCTTTCCTTCAGGGAAACATCTTCTTCCGCGGTCGCTGTCCGATACGCCGTCACCATACCCAGCATGGCGACAAACGCCATCAGGATGGCAATGATGGTCTCTTTCTCGGCCAGTACGTGCAGGCTCTGAAGTGGTTTCGGGGCCTTGCTTTTTGGTTGCGTCGCGTCCACGGAAGTTTATTCGGCTGCGGATTATAGCCCTGGCGTAAATGCCTAACAAGGCAGTCGAATTGGCAATCCCAGCGTAAAACTTATTGGAATTTCTGCTGTAAGATTGTCACGCTTGTTGCAGATTTGCCTCCCTGGAGTCGTGAAAATTTCGAAACCGCTGGACATTTTCCGCATTCGGGGTACAAAGTTCTAACGCTTGCCGGTCAGCGCCGCCCTATTTTTGATCAGGCGGCGGTTGATGGTTTTCGCCCATGAGAATTGCACTGTTCATTCCCTGTTTTGTCGACCAACTGTTACCGGAAGTTGGGCTGGATATGGTGCGGGTGCTGCGGCGGCTTCGTTACGATGTGGATTTTCCGCAAGCGCAGACATGCTGTGGCCAGCCCGGTTTCAACAGCGGCTACTGGAACGATGCGAAGCCGCTTGCGGAGCGATTTGTCAGCGTCTTTAGTTCCGCGGAAATTATTGTCTGTCCTTCCGGCTCCTGCACCACGATGGTTCGAAACTTCTATCCGCAACTTCTCGCGGATTCGCCGCTGCGAGAAAAAGCGATCGAAGTGGGGCGCAAAGTATTCGAATTTTCCGAGTTTCTCATTCGAGTGGCCAAAGTTGCGGATGTGGGCGCGTCCTTTCCCCATCGTGTGACCTATCATGACGCCTGCCACGCTCTTCGCGAATTGGGAATCAAGCAGGGCCCGCGCGATTTACTCAGGCACGTGCGAGGACTCGAGCTAGTCGAAATGCCCTATAGCGAGGACTGCTGCGGCTTCGGCGGCACGTTTGCCACAAAGTTTGTGATGATCTCGGGCGCGATGGGGGACACAAAAGCTGGAAATGCGGAAACATCCGGCGCCGAGTACATCACTTCCACCGACCCAAGCTGCCTGCTGCACCTCGACGGCATTTTGCGGAAAAAGAACTCGAAGGTCCGCACGATCTATCTTGCAAGTATCTTGGCGCAAACAAGCGGCGCCGCGACAGCCACCGCTCGCGACGCGAAAAAGGCCCTAACGCCAGCCGAGCAGTAGTCTGTGCGTTAATCCTCGAGATCCTGCCGGAAAACAGGCTGCGACGGATCGAGGCTGCCATCGATGACGCCCACAACCATGTCTCCATATGCGTCCGTCGCCTCTGGAAGCGATGCGTAGCCGCGTTCCCGCTGCAAGGCCCCGCTATCCGAGTAGATGAGCGTGAAAAAGCGGCCCGATGAGTATTGAATCTCGAGCAACTTGTTCGGCATGTCGGGATCGCCTTCCTGTCCCAACACGTCCATCAGCGCCACCGTCCACCGCCGGCCCTTGGGGTCAGTGACGACCTCGCGCTCGAGGTACTGCCATTCATCCATGCTCCACAGTGGCATATTTATCCCAGCAGCTGACCGAGCGCACTCGCCACCTGCGACCCGGTGAAGGGTTTAGGAATAAGCAGGACTCTTTGGGCTTTTCGCGCACGAAGGCTCGCATCGGCAACCTCGGGCGTGTCGCTGATGATAACTACCGGGAATTCGGCATGGTCCGAACTATGGCGCACAGCGTCGAAAAGCGCTTCGCTCATATCGAAGGAGGTGCAATCGAGTACAAGAGCGTCGGCTTGATGCTCCCGGATCAATTCGTTGACGGTGACGGAGTAGCCCGACGGGAAGACTTCATATCCCGCGTCGCGCAGAGAAAAACTAAGAAGCTCGGCTATTTCCGGCGTGTCGTCAATGAGCAGGATGCGGCGCAAGCGTATGTTACTTCTTGCTGGGTCCGGTTCCCGGCAGCCGTTTCTTCTTGCCCTCGCAGGGCTCCAGGTCCATCACCCATATGCGTCCGCCCGCAGTGTAATAAGCGCGGTGATCGTTCTCGATCATTGCACCCCAGGCTTCGAGCGTACGCATCGCAAACGTGACGCCCTCGAAATTGTTACGCGCGTGGTTCAGCACTTCGTTGGTATGCCAGTTGTCCGTCAAAATGGCGTCACCAGGGTGTACGCGCATCACGGTGTAGTAGCGGTCAAATGCCGCTTCGGGCCGCACGTCGCGCGTGGAGCCACGCTTCTTTCCTTCGCTGACGATATAGCTTTCCTGCGCTTCGGGAGCCGCAGGCGGACCTGGAGGAGTTACTGTCGCTTTGGTGTTCATAGAGTTTGCGCCACCTGCTCGGCCGCTGCTGCCGAAGCCATCGCCACCACGTTCTTTGGATCCGCCGCCTGAATTAAAGCCTCCGGCAGCTGGATACCCATCATTTTCCATTGCTCGTTGGCGAATTTCTGCAAGTTCGCAACGTGCTCGGCGTGTAGATGGCCGAAGCGTCCTTGCAACTTCAAGTACTCCGATACGGGCCGCATGTTCTGCGGGCGGAAGCTGTAATCGTAGGCACGCTTCTCCGGATTCCACTCCCAGATTGGATAGAGCCCGCATTCGACGACAAGCCGGCCAAGATCTATCGAGCGTGGAGTCTCATACACAAAGCCTTTCTGGCATGGTGTGTAAATCATCAGATAGGCCGCGCCCTTGTGGTTGAGGCCCTTACGCACCTTATTCATCAGGTCGATCGGATAACCCACACTCGCGGTGGCCACATAGCAGTGCGGATGGCCCGCCGCCATCATGCGGGCGAGATCCTTGGGATACAATTTCTTCCCTTCCGGAACTTCCGGTCCCGGAGGCGAGAAGGTTGTCATGCCGCCATACGGCGTGCGCGATGACGCCTGGATGCCGGTATTCGCGTACTGCTCGTTGTCGTAGCAGATGATCAGGCAATCGTGATTGCGATAGAGCGCGCCTGAAATGGACGCGAGTCCGATGTCCGAAGCGCTCCCGTCACCGGCTTCGCAAATGATATTCGGGAAGGCGCCCTTCCATTTGCCCTTTCGAATCATGGCCTCATAGGCCGCGGCGACGCCTGCGGTAAAGCTGCCCGCGCTGCCAATCTGGGTGTGCGCCCACGGCACATTGTAGGGCGTGCACAAATACGAACTGTTCGCCACATACATGCAACCGGTGGGCCCCACCAGGATCGTATTGTCGCCGGCCGCCTTGCTCGTCATGCGGTATTGAATAGAAGGACCGCAGCCGGCGCACGTGCGGTGTCCGGGAACAAATGGCTCGGTGGATGGTAATTCGGGGTTATAGAAACGCGCCCCTTGATTCGGGCTTCCAAGAATCGGAAGCACTTGCCTTTGAACTTCGATCGTTGGCATAACCACTCCTCCCAATCGCAGAGCTCGGCTCTGCAGGAATTCTATTAGAGCTCGTTCAATCCTCTACTCTCTACTCTTCGAATCCAACCCAATGCGTCCGCTTTTCGATCTTTCCGTTCTTCTGAGCTTCCGCCATCTTCTTGGCCATCCAGTAGAATTCCTTCAGGACGATTGCCTCGCCGCCCATTCCGGCCATGAAGGAGAGAACCAGCGGGCGCTTGGGGCTTTCGTAGAGCGCCGCGCAAGCTTCCGCATAGAGCGAACCGCCGCTGCTTACGCTGCCGAGCCCCATATTCGTTTCAATCACACCGACCACTTTGAATTTGCTGAGAATGTCCTTTACTCGATCGGTCGGATACGGCCGGATGGTACGCAGCCGGACCATGCCGACTTTCAAGCCCTGGTCGCGCATATGCTGAATCGCAAAACGCGCCGTCACTCCATGGCCGCCTTGCAGGAAGAATACAATTTCAGCGCCGTCGGTCATGAATTCCTCGACCCACGGATCGTAGCGGCGACCAAAAATTTTCGCGAACTCGTCGTGAACCTCTTCAATCACAGCCATGGACTCTTCCATCGCGCGGGCACGCTCCAACTGGAGCGGCGGTCCCTGCTCCGGCATGATCTGGGGGCCGTGTGAGACCGGATGCCGCGGATCGAGCGGATACGGATGCTTGTAGGGCGGCAGGAATTCCTTCACCTGGCCCGGGTCCGGCAGTTCAACGTCCGTCGTGATGTGCGAAACGAAGAATCCGTCCTGGCATACCATTTGCGGCAACAGCACCCGCCGGTCTTCTCCGATGCGATAAGCCATCAGGTGATTGTCGAACGCTTCCTGGGCGTCACACGACCAGCCCATGATCCATCCCATATCGCGAGTCGAAAGCGCATCGGTGTGTTCGGAGCCGAAGTCGCCCGGAGGATCGAGCGTACGGTCGGCAATCATCATCTGCACCGGCATGCGACTGCCCGAGATTGGCGAATAGAGTTCATAAGCGAACTGCACGCCCACGCCTGAACTGCCCGTGAACACGCGCGCCCCGCTCGACGAGGCTCCATGCGCGATACTCAACTGCGAGTGCTCGCTATCAGCCACGATATATTCGGCGTCAAGTTCTCCATTGGCCACCATCTGTGCCAGCGCCATCATCGTCGCGGTATAAGGCCGGATCGGATAGGCCGTGATCACATCGACGTCGGCGTACTTGGCGGCTTGTGCGGCCGCGACGCACCCGTTGATGCGGACCGTTTTCTTTTTTGTTTCCGTAACCGTTGGCATAGTTCACTCCGCTCGATGTTTTGTTCTACCTTCTTGAGCTGATTCGCAAATCCTAAATACTTTTCGCGGCTCGGTCTCCGAGATGCTTCAACTCTTCCGCTTGCCGTCCGTGCAATCCAGGCGAAATCGCGAAAGCCGTATCCATTCGGACTACACCTGTATCGAAGTCGAGCTCGGGCACGCCTTCCAGGCAGCCCGTCGGGCACTCCTCGATACACACGCGGCAACCTTTGCAGTAATCGACCAGAATCTTGTACAAGCCGTTCGAACGAACGTCGCGCACGATACAGGGCTCGGGACAGACCAAATAACAATTATCACAAGCATTGCAGGTGCCGCAGCTGAAGCAGCGGCTTGCCTCTTCGACGGCCTGCTCTTCTGTATACGCCTGAATCACTTCATCCTGAGTTTTTTTACGAGTCGTCGGCGGCAGCAATGTCTGCTGAACGCGCGGGAAGTGCGGGAAGTAGGTCATGTTCATGCGATTGAGATCGAAGATCACGTCGACCGGAATCGACCGCGGCTCGAGCGGCACTCCGCGCAACACCTTATCCAGATTGAAGGCCACGCGTTTGCCGTCACCAACCGCGTTCACCACCATCAACGGCTGCCCCGAACCCACTTGCGCGATATCGCCTGCCGCAAAGAAGTTCGTATCGCCGAGCCGGCCGAAGCGGTCCATCTTGATGGTTCCGCGTTCGTTCTTGAACTCAGCCGGTAACCAGGCGAGCGACGCCCGTTGGCCAACGGCGATGATGACGTGGTCAACCGCAAATCGCTGCGGAGGCGCCTCGCGATCCACATTAATCGGAGACGCATTGATTGCGCCGGAGAATCGCGCAGGATGCAATTGAAGCGCTTCCACCTTTCCGTTGCCATGCACCGCGGTCACCGCGCGCCCGTGCATCAGCTCTACACCTTCTTCGAGCATGTCGTGCAAATCTTCCGGCACGGCCGGCATTTCCCCAGGGTGAGCTTCCACTGTGAACATGGTTACTTCCACGGCGCCTTGGCGCAACGCTTCGCGGGCGCAGTCGATGGCGGTGTTCCCGCCGCCGATTACGGCCACTCGCGCGCCGAGCTTCACCTTCGAAGTGCCCATGCCGATGTCGCGCAAGAACGGAAGTCCATACAGCACGCCTTCCTTGTTCTCGCCCTCGGCTCGGACGCTGTTGGGATCGATCAGGCCCACTGCGAGCACGCAGGCGTCGTAGTTCTTTTTCAAATCGTCCCAGCTGATATCTTTGCCAACTTCCGTGTTCGTCTTGATCGTTATTCCGAGTTCGAGCAGCCGTTCAATCTCGCGATCCAGCACGTCCTGCGGCAGAACCCAATCCGGAATCCCGCCGCGATTTAGTCCCCCCGCCTTCGGCGACTTTTCGAAGATCGTTACCTTGTAACCGAGCCGCGCCAGTTGGTACGCAGCGCTGTGCCCGGCAGGGCCCGAACCGACGACTGCGACTTTCTTGCCGTTGGGTGTCCCAGCCTTCACCACGTCGTGCTTCAGTGCCTGCCCGAGATCGCCAAGGAATCGCTCGACCGCGCGAATCGAGATAGCTTCGTCGTATTTTCCGCGGTTGCAGGCTTGCTCACACGGGTGGTAGCAGACGCGGCCCGTGACCGATGGAAACGGCATGTCTTCCTTGATGAGCGCGTACGCATCGAGATACTTGCCGCGCTTCACCAGATCCAGATAGCCCTGGATTTTTTCGTTGGTTCCGCAAGCATTGTTGCAGGGCGGCAATTTGTCGCGATACACAGGGCGTATCGCGCGCCAGTTGCCCGTGGGAAACAGGTCCTGTCCCTTTTCCTGCAAGGGCGCGGGCGTGATACCTGCAAATGGTATTTGGAGCCGCTCTGGGATTCTTGTGCCTTTAGTCGACATGTGTCCTGTCCTATGCCGCCACTGGATTCAGCGGCATGATATGTAGTTCTTGGAGCGCCAAATTAAACGCATGCTTGTTCGCAATCATCGGCTCGATCGTGGTCATCTTGACGATACCTGTGGTTTTGACCACGGCTGCAATCAGCGGAGCGGCGATATCCGGTGCCACCGATTTGTTGCGCTCGGCGGCTCCTTCTGTTGAAAGGCGATCGAGGCCGAGTTCGCCCAGCCGGTAATAGAGCCACTTGTGGTCGGCCAGTTTAGCGGCGTCCACACATACGAGTTGAGCGAGCCGCTCCGGGCCGGGGACGAAACGAATCATGTATTCCGGCGAGTAGTGCGTGTTGATCACCAGAGTTCCGCCTGGGGGCATCCCGCGCATGTAATCCCATCCCTTCACCATCGTCCCTTCGACCAGCACGATAATGTTGGGCTGTTCATTTTCGTAGGTGAGCTCGTTTTCGATCACGTTGTCACTCACGCGGCAATATTTGCGCGTAGGGGCGTTGGTGCGATCGGGATTGTCAACGTAGTTTTCCATCGCCTGCGCATACTTTCCCTCTAGCCGGGCTGAAGCGGCGATGGAGTTGACGATATCGCGTCCCTCTTTGTCCATGATGATTCCGCGCGTCCAAACGGTGAGTTCGGTGTAGCTCATGTTTCAATCCTCGGTCTAATTTAGTAACTGCTTCACTTCAGCGAAATTTCCGAACGCGAATGGCCACCGCTTTCTGCCTTGTCGCCGATGAAAGGCTTCGGGCCGCCGCGGTCGGATTCGAGAACCGCCAGAAAATCATTTCGCAGTACGACGAATGGCGCCACGCGGGTGCGATTCTGAAATTCCGCAATTGCGAGCAGCGTCGCCTTCTTGCAGAGGCTCTCGATGTCTGCGCCTGTGAGTCCTTCCGTCCGGCTTGCGAACTCTTCGTAGTCGACATCGGGCGCGAGCGGCACGCGCTGGCAACAGATCTTCATAATGTCCGCGCGCTCGGCTGCGTCGGGTTTCGCGAACGGGACGATGTAATCGAAGCGCCCGCTTCGCAATAGCGCCGGCTCGATTCGCTCGGGCCGATTCGTAGCCGCCACCAAAATCACGCCCTTCACGTCGCGCAGATTATCGATTTCCCGCAGCAGCTGACTGAGAATTCGCTGATACACATCACTGCCAAACTGCTCGGCTCCAAATTTCGGGGCCACCGCGTCAATCGTGTCGAAGAACAGAATGCACGGCGCCGCCCGCCTCGCCTTCTTGAAAACTTCGCGTAGCGCTCTCTCCGATTCGCCCAGCCACTTCGAATACAACTGCGGCCCGTCGATTGCGATGAGCGGAATCTGCTTTTCACCCGAAAGCGCCCGCGCCATAGCGGTCTTGCCGGTGCCCGAAGGCCCCGCCAGCAGGATACCTCGCGGCGGCGCAAGTCCAACCTGTTCATAAATTTCGTCCCGCATGTGAGAATGCTCGATCACCGCATCGAGCAGCTTCTTCACATCCTGCAGCCCGCCCAACGACGCGAACGAGGTGCCGCTCTTCTCAATGAAAAATTCGCGGGTGGCGCTGGGTTCTACCTCTTTCAAACCGGCAAGAAAATCGTCACGCGTGACTAACAACGTTCCCAACTCAGCGGATGCGGCGCCGTCGATATCCAGCGAACAAGCGGAGAGGAAGCGGCGCAGAGCAATCATTCCGACTTCCTGTCCGAGCGCTTCCAGGTCAGCGCCGACGAACCCATGAGAATGTTCTGCGATTTCCTGCAGGTTGACGTCGGCCGCGAGCGGCATGGCGCGCGTGTGAATCCTCAGAATTTGGAGCCGCGCCTGGGTATTGGGAACGCCGATTTCAATTTCGCGATCGAAGCGACCGGGACGCCGCAATGCCGGATCAAGAACTTCAGGAATGTTCGTTGCGCCAATAACGATAACCTGACCGCGGGCGACGAATCCGTCCATCAGGCTCAAAAGCTGGGCCACGACGCGCTTTTCCACTTCGCCGACCACTTCCGTGCGTTTGGGTGCGACGGCATCGATCTCGTCAATGAATAGAATGGCAGGTGCGTGCCGGGCGGCTTCCTCGAACACCTCGCGGAGCTTGGCCTCGCTCTCCCCGTAAAACTTCCGCATGATTTCGGGGCCATTGAGGTGAATGAAATGCACGCGGCTTTCGGCAGCCACAGCTCGAGCCAGCAACGTCTTGCCCGTGCCCGGCGCACCATACAGCAGCACGCCTTTGGGCGCCAAAATACCCAGCCGTTCGAAGATGCGCGAGTGCTTGAGCGGAAGTTCGACAATTTCGCGCACTCGCTCCACTTCGCGCTCGAGCCCGCCGATATCTTCATAGGAGACAGCCGGCGCTCGCGCTGCCGTTTGCTCTCCTTCTACAACGCGAATATCGGTGCGCTTTCCGATTACCACCGGCCCAGAAGGAATCGTACGCACCACTTGGAAGTTGACGGCCTTGGCAAACGTGGGCACTCTGACCACGCAGCCGGCGATAACCGGAACATCCAGCAGATCCTCGAGCATCCTCTCGGGCGCGATGATTGCAGGCGCGGCACCCACCCACAATGGCGACAAACGAACAGCTACCGCCTGCTGGTGTTCAATCGGAGCGACAGTCACTCGCTCCTGCAACCCCACGCCACAATTGCTGCGGCACGTTCCATCGATCTGAATCATGCCTTCGAAACCGTCGTCGGAAATCTCGGCGCGTCCCACACCGATCATTCCGCCGGTAATCTTCAGCACATCGCCCGCTCGTCCACCCATACGCTGCAAATCGGCCGGAGCGAGCCGCGCAATCGCGTGACCCACGTCTTCGACGCGCGCCTCCGCAACTCTCAACGTGAGAGTTGCTCCGGAAGATGATTGGGTGATTTCTGCCATGGCGTGACTCTTAACCTGTCTGGACCCAAACTTCTCGCCTAAAACTTGTTCAGCACAATCTCTTCCACGTCCTCGATGTGCCGTCGCATGGCTGCCTTTGCCGCCTCTGCATCGCGACGTTTAATCGCAGCAAGAATCCGCCGGTGCCCGGCGAGCGACTTCTGCGAGCGCCCCTTCACTTGCAAAGAACGTTCCCGCGTGTCGCGCAAAAGTTCCATCAAGATGTCGATCACCTTCAATACCACGCCATTCCCGGACGCGAGCGCGACGCTGTAGTGAAACTCGGCGTCTTCGGCGATCGTGATCTCCCCCTGCTCCTGCTTGTCCTCTTGCCGCTGCAGAATCTCTTCCATCTCCGAAATCTCTTCAGCGGAAGCGTGCATGGCGGCGCGACCAGCCAGCGGTGGCTCCAGCATCTTGCGAAAATCCAGCAGCTCGCCCACCGATTTCTGACGGCGCTCAAGGGCATCGGCAAATGGGTTGGTGATGGATTCGGTCGCGAGCTCGCGAACGATCGTCCCGGCGCCTTGCCGCGGCTCTACCATGCCCACCAGTTCCAGGCCGCGAATCGCATCTCGAATCGAACTGCGACTGACTTGCAGCATTTCGGCCAGCTCGCGTTCGGAAGGCAGCTTGTCGCCCGGTTTGAGTTTCTTTAGAATGAGCCGTTCGATCTGCTTGGCGACTTCTTCGTAGACCTTACCTTTGCGGATGACTTCGAAGTCGAATTTGGCGGGGGTCGGCACTTGTCAACTGGTCCGATAACCAGACCAGTTTATAAGACGGGGTTCGCTCCTTGTCAAGGGTCTATCCAAAATATTTATAGGCTCCATCTTGACCGTGTCCGCGTCAGAGTTCTAAGTCAGGCGAAGACTCAGCGAAGGTAAGGGAATTCCTTCGACATCCACCCTCCACTCCTCTCCCTTAGCTGTAGCATGCCCCGCAGTCAGCGTCCCAGAGCTGACAACATCCCCACCGCGCAGCGGCTGATCCGGAAAACGCCGCGCAATGGCCGTACTGAGTTCCGCCAGGCAGGATGCAGGATTCTTCAAAGCATTTCGCCCGTAACCTTCCTCCACGAAAGCCCCATTTCTAAACATCCGTACTTTGAAACGCGAAAGTTCGTCCACAAGCGTGGGAATAGAATCCTGCCGCACCGGCATCTTCTGGCCGACCACTAGAGCTGCATGTAGTCCAAATGACGCAACAAAATCGCCGGGCTGGAACTTCCAATCGGGAAAAGGACAATCGATGATTTCGAATCCGATCGCCAGCCAATCGGTGTGAGCCAGCGCGGCCGCGGCGTCAGGCGGGTTTTCCGTCATAACTGGCTCTTTCAAACCGAAAACAATTTCGGGTTCGATCTTGAGCGAACGAGGATGCGGAACCGAGAGAGTAGCGGAGTTCTCGCCACTGTAATGCACTGTGTCGTCATACATGTGGGCCCACACCAGGGTTTCAAGCTTGAGAATGCGCCACATCGCCTTGTTCGCATATCCAACTTTCCGGCCCACCGATCTGTGTCCCGCGGCTTCGCGGAATTTCTTGAGCATTTCTTCAACCTGGTAAGCGGCATCGAGGTCGAAACCAGGGCGCTCGGAAGGCGGGACATTCACCATCTGCCCCGTCTGATACGCAGACATCAGTTCTCGCGCCAAGCTTTCGATTTGATCCGGTGACATGGACATAATTGTCTCGTGGTTCGGCCCGCGGTCAATCGTTGACCAAGGCTCGTGAGTGTACACCGCAATTTTCCCGCGCGTGGCAGCAAACGGACGCTCAGCTCCAAACAGAGAGAACAGGCGCAGAGGATACCGCCGTAAGGATTTCAAACTCAGACGGTAGGAACTGAGGCACTGCAGTGAGTGGTGCGACGGATCCGCGCGAAGATCAAGCGGCGGTTGAATTCAACTCCCCAATTCGATCGAGGAGGCCCGCGAGCGGGCGAAGTTATGCCGACGTGTTAACGGATCCGACGCTCGAACCGCCAGCGCTCGCGAATTGCTGAAAATCCTGCTGCAGGGTGCTTATACGCTTGTTGCGCACTCGACAAATTTCCGGTTTGCAGCGCCTGACCGAGCTGCGAAAAGAGCTGGGCCAAAGGCGATGTCGAGCTTTGGCTTGAGAACGCGTGATGGTGATGATGTCCTCCGCCCTGTGCCGGCGCTTGACTCTGCGCGTTCTGAAAATCCTGTTGAATGGCAGAAAAATCCTGCTGGGCGGCGGTCACATTTCCGGCTTGCAGGTCCTGCGAGAGCTGATTGAAAGCCTGAGCGATTGGATTATTGCTGGCGCTTCCGCTGCTGCCGGTCGAAGTGCTGGCAGTCGCGCCGGCGCGCAAAAAGGGCGAGTTCTGCGTGAGCGTCACTAGATCGGTCTGTGCCTGGGCCAAATTTCCCGACTGCAAATCTTTTCCCAGTTGCTGAAATTCCTGCTGAAATTGTTTGAATTTTGATGGCGTGTTCGTCGCCGCCAATGCGCTCTGAAGCACGCTTCCCAATATCGCTCCCACAGACATCGTTCCTCCTCTTAAGATCGCGTCACAGTCGACTTCCGGGTCTTAATGGCCACGCTTTATCTACTAACGATCACTATCGGTGCGCTTTCACAAAGACTTTAAAGTCCGCCAGCGTCGAACGTTTCAAAGAGAAACAGTATTTGCTCTCGCTCTCCGAGGCTTGCTTGACTGGCTAAACAGACGGCATCTCTCGACATGCAAGCCAGCTTCCACTCACGCGCCCGATTCGATTTAACTCGGAAGTAGCGAAACTCATTGCATTGATGAACTTGGATTCATTAGCTCTATTTGGGGCGCTCTCGGGTCGCAATTCCAAGCGGCAAAGGTGCATCCGACACTGCAGATTTTGCCGCGTCGGTCTGACCGCCGTTTTCAATCGTCCTTCGCACAAAGAAAAAGCGGGGCGCCATCGCCCCGCTTTTTATTCCGGTAGCCACGACGACGGCTTCCTCGTCGTGAGCGTTTCTTAGCCTAAAATGATGAAAGCTCCGCCGCCGCAATCTGATTCCGTTCCATCCGCCGCGCCAAAGTCACCGTCGCGTATCTTGTGCAAAGGGCCATCTCGCGCTGCGCCCAACTTGCCGCCGGGGGGAGAATCGCATCGCCGATTGAAGTTACGAATTGCAGCAAGGAATGGTATGCGTTCACCGAACCAAGTTTCCCGCCGCGGTGGGCCGTAAGCTCAGGGCACAGCCTTTCGTAGGCTGAAGCCTCCTCCAAGTCGCTAAGAACAATGTACTTAGCCAGATCCTCGGGAAGTTCCGCAGTTGCCACGCTTAAAAACGCAGCTCGCCAGGCGAACGCTGCGAACTGAATCAGCGCTGCAAACGACACCACAAGAATGAGTATGGCGACCAGCATCTTTTTTAACCATTCTAATTTTCGTCCCCACGCTCGCACCGCACAATGGAACGGTAGTACCAGCCGTTGCCTGAGCGCTTGTTGTTCTCGCTCCAATAAAGGTTTTGGGAAGCACGACAAAGGCGGTCCCCGCTAGGCCATCCCGATCTTCGGCAGTCTCTCAAGAACAAAAACATCGCTATCCGCTTCATTATGTGATCCGGGATAGCATCATGAAGTTGGGTCCAGCTCATTGAGTGAAAGTGCTTCCCGGAAATTGTTAGCGACGGAGTCGAGAGCAACGCACATGCAGGCTGTAGTTGAAGCGGTATTCGATTGAGGCTATGAACCGTTACGGCGCGACAACGCCACGGATTACGGTAACAGATGCTTTCGGAAGCTCAAAAACTCTCGCAGGCGTCGCATTGATTGAGCTCCGCGCAGGCGGGCCGTCGGGGTCGGCCTTGCCATCGTCAAAGCCGGGATGCCACTGATACTGTTCGCTGCCAAAGGTGATGAAGTCCACCGGGCCCGAAAACTCGCGATCGCGATTTCCTTCCGAGTCGTGAAAGACGATGCGAACGCCATGCGAATTTTCCTGGTCTTTGTTGACGATGAGCAGCGACCATTTCCCATCGGGGCGTAGTGCGGCGTAGGCTGTCACGAGTGTGTGGCCGGCGTCGTCTTGGATGTCGCTCGAAGCGGCAAAGAGACGATGAGCGGCTCCCGCCGGTTCCACCCACTCCAGATTGATGAGCTGGCTCGCGAAATATTGCGAAAGCGGTTGCTCGATCTTCAGGTTCGCGTCCGTCGAAAATAGCCCGAAGGTTCCCAGAGAGTTGTTGCAGCCGCGGTGGACGCCGAGCGGAATGTAGTGAAAGAAATAGACCGCGTTACCGCCGGCGCTGAGGTACGAGCCCACGTAATCGGCCAGCCAGAGCGCGCCCCAGGTGTTGATAAACGCTTCTTCCGATTGCCAGGCGATGTTCGACTCCGTAATGAACATCGGAATATTCGCGGGAACACCGTCGCGATGCCAGATGTCGAGCATGTGAGTGACAAGAGTCGCTTCGTCGTAGAGATTACTCCACTGAATTTTGCAGGGATCCATAGGGTAGTGCTCGAAGGAAAAGAAACTGAGATCTGCGAGGCTACCGTGCGCTTTCAGGTAATCGACGAAACGCGCCGTCCACGACGTGCGGCCCTGCGCATCGGGCCATGTCTCGATGTCCTTATTCACGCCCGTGAAGATCGGGCCGCCTAGCTGAAGCTTCGGATCGAGCTTGTGCAGTGCCCGGGCCCATTGGACGTACATCGCGGCGTAATCCTCCGGCACCATGTAGTGCCCGTCGGGTTCCTCGCCCATCTCGACGTACGAAATCGGATAGCCTCGTTTCTCGACGTACGCGATTTCGGCGACAGAATCTTCCGGCGTGGCATAGATCATGGCGATGGGGATCATGGCCGGCAGGCCGCGTGTGTATCCGCTGGTGTAGAAAAGATCGAAACCCACTTGATCGCCCGCCTTTTCGTCTAGGTCCGAGGGTTCGTGCCAGGGATCGACGGAAGAGCAGTACGTGTTGGTTTGTCCTTGATCGGCAACATGCAGAACGAGGTCGTGGAATTTTCCGTCGGCGGTGTTTGTGCCAATAAAGAGCTCGCGAATCGCGTAACCCAGACAGTTGCGGCGGTCGGCAGGCCCGTGCGTGTCGCAGGTATTCGACGATCGCGTCATCCAGATCCGAATGTACTGCACAGGCGTCGGCGCGACGGAAAGCTGAAGCGTGGGGCTGCCGCCTTGGCCGTCATTGATGACGCCGTTCGGAAAGGCAATCCACGCGCCCTGCGCCGGCTTCTTGATCGGGTCTTCTCCGTTCCAGTATTGGATCACGTATTGCCGCGCGAACGGCTCGGCCCAGGCGATCCGCATGGCGTTGAGCGGACGCGGGGCTGCCAGGTCGACAATCACCCACTGAGGATGAAGCGAATCGTCTTCGCCCGTGTACGGCTGCGTGAGGTATGGGATTGCTCTTCCAGTAGGAGTTCAGGTCGCCATCGGTGAGTCGCGAGTAGCCGACCATATCTGTGCCGTCATCGTGAGTGACGCCGCGATGAGGCAGGGGATATCCGTAGGAATGACGAATGGGCTCACCGAGGGCGGTGCTTCCCGTGAAATAACCTTTGCCCGCGGGATCGCTCCAAGTGCCCTGCGGATTCCAGTGCCAGGCTTCCATGTGAAGCTCGGTGTTCTGGCGGTAGCTGATCGTCTGCCATCCGGAGGAGAGCACTTGCTTGATCGTCGGCTCGACGAAAGTTTTGTCCGTGGCGCCGTAAGGGAGCCGGTCGATGCCGGCGCCCAGGGCCTGCGCGGGGACGATCGAGTTGGTCGAATGGCTTGGCGTAGCATCCACGCGAATCGTCTGGGCGCGCAACGAGGGTGCGAGCAGAAAGAGAACTGCGATGAACCCATAGGGAAAGTGAGCGAGGGCGTTTCTGCGTGTCAGCATTCGCCTAGAAAAGGAACTTCAAGCCCGCTTGCAGAATGCGGGGATCGTAGGCCGCGGAAATAACTCCAAAGCCGTTGGAACCAAATACACCGAAACCCGGTGATAGCTGGCCGGAAAATTGAGCGTGATTCCAGATGTTGAACGCTTCGAAGCGGAACTGGAGCGTCTTTGATTCGGTAATTTTCGTATCCTTCAGCAGGGCCATGTCCCAGTTGTTAAGTCCGGGGCCATAGAAGAACCGCCGCTTGGCGTTTCCGATTTGGCCGAGAGGTTCGTCACAGAATATTCCCCCGGCTCCCGGGCAGGTTACCGTTCCATCCGGATTCTGGGTTGGAAGAATGTTATTGAAGTATGGCTGTCCCGACCGCGGATTCTTATTACCGTAGATCGGATTTCCGGGAACATACTGCGGCAGGTCGATGGGCGCGGAAGTGCCCGCGGTGCCGGTGAGGGAATTGTCGTTCGGGTAGGACAGGCTGACGGGAAGGCCGGTTGCAAATGTCGTAATTCCGGAGACGGCCCAGCCTGAGGCGAGCTTATTCTTCCAGCCCTCGCTTGTGTGGAAAAAGCGATCGAAGGGTACCTTCGTTTCGTAGCTGGCCACGAAGTTGTGCTTCACGTCGAACGCGCAGAGAGATGTGCTCAGCTTCGGATTAAACGGATTGATTCCTTCGATGAGCTCTGATGCGTCGTCCCTGCATTTGCTAAACGTGTAGCCGAACAGGAACGTGGAATAGTTCCCGGTGTGGCGCACGCTGGCCTGCAGCGAGTTGTAAGACGACTGAGCGATTGTGGCTTCATACGGATTGTTATTAAAGACCTGAACATTATTTTGCGGACCAAAAACCGTGTAGGTGCCGTTGACCACGCATTGGGCTGGTCCATGCGTGCCGCAGGTCGAAGCGGGGACGAGTTGCACCGCCGTCGTCGCTGCGGACGGGTAATCCACGCCCGGCGGCAACGTGTATTGGCTGCCCTCGCCAAAAGGGCCGCAGTTGACAGTCCCGGGATTCGGATTGAACGGAGCCTGGTTGAGTTGCAGGCACAACGCCTGGTTTCCCGGATTCGATTCGATCGAAGTAAGCAGGCGATGCGCCTGATTTCCAACGTAGCTAACCGACGCTACAGTGTTCGAACCGAATTGCCTTTCGATAGATAACTCGTAGTGCTCGCTGTACGGAGTTTTGTTGTTATGCTTGAAAACCAGCGAGCTTGAGATCGGTTCCACCTGCGCCCAATTGAAGTTCGGGTCCGGTTGCTTCACGGGCACAGGCGGGAAAGTGAATGGGAAGCGTTGAACAGCCGTGCCCGTGTCGCGGTCCATGAAAGGCGTATTGAAGAAGCTGCCGCTTTGGAACCAAAACAAGCCGAACGGCGCATCGCCGATCTCTTGGAACTGCGTGAGGTCTTCAAACGCGGAGTAGTAGAGGCCGAAGCCCGCTCGGATGCTCGTCTTTCCCGGGCCGCCCGTGAGCGTTGAGAGAAATCCCGAGTCCCAGCTTGGCGAATAGGCGAGACCAAGTCGAGGTGAGAAGTTGTGATACTGCGTCGGCGCCAGCGTCTTGGGCACGCCGGGGTCGCCGGGAACCACCCATCCAGTCGGGGCTCCCGTACAGCCATCGCACGTGCCCGCAGGGAATAACACGGACTGCTTTCCCGGAATTAGCGTTTCGATTTTTCCCTGCGTGTCATACCACGGTTGGCTGAACTCCCACCGCAATCCGTAGTTCAAGGTGAGATTCGGCGTCACTCTCCAGCTATCCTGCCCGTAAAGGCCCATATACTTCGTACGAGAGTCAAGGATCTGTTTGCTTGCCTGGATGAAGAAGCCGGGCGCGCCGATCAGGAAATCAACGAAATCGGAATTCGTCTCACTGCCGTCGAAGGTATAGGCTCCGTTTTCACCGAAGAGGTTGCGATCGTTAATCTGGTCATAGTGGAATTGCCCGCCGAACTTGATGCTGTGCGTCCCGATCACTTTTGAAAAATTGTCCTGCCATTGAAATGTGTTGTTGAACTGCTTGGGGGTATCGGCCGGCACACCGATCGTTGTGCCCGAGAGGTCACCTGCGAATGCAATATTTGGCACGCCTTCGAATTGAGGTGCGATCGGCGCAACGCCGCCGTTGAAGTTATTGCCGGAGCCCGCCGGTACCGTGAAGCCCAGCGAGGCGAGCGTGATCGGCTGGCCGTTTTGCGTCAGGCCACCACTCGGAGTGAACAGGTGCGCGGCATTGCGGACGTAGCTGAAGCGGAACTCGTTCACGGCAGTAGATCCGAACGCCTTCGTATCGCTCAGCACGAGAACCTGCGCGCGCGTCATATCGGTGCCGGTAAATGCGCCGATATTTGGAGCGGGTACGGTGGCTCCGGAATTCGGATATGGGTTGATCAAGGTATCGTCATCGATGTGATAGTAGGCAGAAAGCATTCCGTATTGCGTATTGGCATCCAGACGAAAGGCGCCCTTTGTCGTCGCGCAGTCGTTGGTCGAAGGCAGATGAAAAAAAGTTCACGCCGCCGCCCGCCACAGTCGGTCCAGGTATGAAAGGCAGTACGCCAACGGATGCCGGCGAAAATGCTGCCTTGGGAATAATCGCATTCGGAAATACGCACGGGTTGAGACCCGTACCGCTGGTGCATCCGGTGAAGTAATATGGTTCGTTGACATTCACGCCGTATCCGAGGGCTGTGGAGAGATTTGTTGCCAACTGCTGTCCCTGAACGGCACCGGCCGCCGATAATCCCGCCGCCGCGTTCGCTGCCCCTGTTGCAAGATCGGTCGACTCCGTCGGCGACAACTGATAATCACCATTGTTCAGGAACGTCCCGTCGGGAACAGCAGCCGACACGGTGGGAGCAAAAATTCGCCGTGTGCCTTGGTAATCGGCAAAGAAGAAAAGCTTGTCGCGCTTGATCGGGCCTCCTACTGTGGTGCCGAACTGGTTCTGAATAAGCTTGGGAGCATCTCCCGGCGGACTGAAATAGTTGCGGGCATTAAAAGCCGTGTTGCGATTAAACTCAAAAACACTTCCGTGAAGGGAGTTTGTTCCCGATTTCGTGACGACGTTCACCTGGCCGCCGCTGTAGTTTCCATACTCCGCGTCGAAGTTGTTAGTAATGATCCGGAACTCCTCGATCGAGTCGAGGTTGGGGATTACTGAGGTCCCGTTGTTCTTTCCCTCTTCGACATTGGCGCCGTTCACCATGAATCCGTTGGACGTCTCTCGCTGCCCGTTGATGGATTGATTTCCGCCGTTTAAAGCACTACTGCCGCCTACCGTGCGATCGCTCAAGTTTGAATCTTGGAGTGCGTTGGCGTACTGGAAAGGGACAACTCCGGGCTGAAGAGAAAGCAAGTTGGTGAAATCGCGGCCATTCAGTGGAACGGCTGTCATTTTTTGAGAGTTGATTACTTCACCCATCTGAGTGCTCTGGGTTTCCACGTGAACGGCTTGGCTTTCGACGGTCACCTTCTCGCTTATTTCGCCCAGCTCTAGCTTTACGTCAATTTTGATCGCGGAGTTGGCATCAATAACGATCCTGTTTTGCTGGAAGGTCTTGAATCCTTTTTGCTCAACTTCGAGATCGTAGGTCCCGACGGCCAAATCCGGAAAATTGTAGAAGCCGCTCTTGTCTGTGTGTATGGCGGCGCGAATACCAGTTTGGGTGTTGATAGCGGTCACCGTGGCGCCAACGACCACCCCGCCACTCGGATCAGTCACAATCCCGGAGATACTCCCAGTGATGCTCGCCCAGACGAGGGCTGAGCTAACCAAGAATCCGAGCGCAACCACTGCAGCTAGAAGGATGATTCGACGTTTCCGCATCGTCGTACCCCCGAGTTATTTTCCTAATAGTTCTAAAAATGGCCTCCGCGCGCTCGCTGTTCTGTTAGACTTCAGTTTTATTAAATTTATTGAAATTGGATTTACGTTCAAGTATAGCGTTCTTGTCAAGTAGAATTATCGAGGTAAACCCGCAATTCACCTGGGCGTCAGAACTATGAGTGTCCAGCCACAAGATTCGCCGGTAAGTTCGCGATCGGAGCTCATCGCAAAGCTCCCCTGCGATGTTGCGGGAGATTTACGAACAGCCTCACGCCTTGCGCGAAACGATTCAGCGTAACGTTGACGGTGACAAGATCCTTCCGTCCGCGGCACAGTCGATCAACAGCGCCCTCTCGGGTGCTAGAAAAATCATAATCGCTGCCAGCGGCTCGAGCCGCAACGCCGGACTCGCCGGCGAAATCATGATCGAAGATCTGTCGAGTGTCGCGGTCGACGTAGAATATTCCAGCGAATATTCCCTGCGTTCGTCGCGCGCTGCTGCGGATTCTTTGGTGGTCGTTATCACACAGTCGGGCGAGACCGCGGATACGATTGCTGCGCAACGAGAAGCGCTTCGCCACGGCGCAAAAACTGTAGCGATCTCGAATGTCGCCGACTCGACGATTGCACGCGAAGCCAGCGCTACGCTGATTACTTACGCTGCGCCCGAATGTGCCGTGCCCGCCACGAAGAGCTTCACTGCGCAGCTTGCAATGCTTTATCTCTTCGGTCTTTTTCTTGCTCAGGAACGAGGCCGCATTGATTCGGATTTCGTCCAGAGTTCTCTCACTCGACTGGCTCGAATAGCTGGCGAAATCGAGAGGGAGTTGTCGTCTTGGGACGCACAGACGGCGAAGGCGGCTCGCTTCGTTCAGAATGCCAAGGCGTTTCTATATCTTGGTCGCGGCATACACTACGCAATTGCCCGCGAAGGCGCCCTGAAGCTCAAAGAAGTCTCGTATGTACAGGCGGAAGGTATGCCGGCCGGCGAACTACGTCACGGCCCGAGCGCACTCGTCGATGAAAAACTCGTTGTCGTCGCACTCGCGACGCGAGACGCCGCCGACTACGATTCCACACTGCGGTTCCAGAAGACCCTGGGCATCCTCGAGTATGTGAAGGGTTGCGGAGGCCGGGTAATCGCCATCGCTACTGAAGGCGACAATGAAGTTTTGCAGGTCGCGGACCAGGTGATCTTCGTCCCCTCGGCGCCTGAATTGCTTTTGCCAATTCTGGAAGTGGTGCCGCTGCAGCTTTTCGCCTATCACTTTGCCACGATGAATGGTTGTGACGTCGACCATCCTCGCCACCTCGTCAAGTCGGTAGTCCGCGAATGAACGAGCAGAGGGTTGCCACGTCCAACCCGGCGCCGGTGCAACTGAAGCGAGCGCTGAAACTCTGGGATCTGATTATCATCGGCATTGTAATTATCCAGCCCATCGCGCCCATGGGAATCTACGGCGTGATCAATAACAACGCAGGCGGCCACGTTGTCACGACAATTCTCATCGCCATGGTGGCGATGCTCTTCACGGCGATCAGCTACGGAAAAATGGCGCGCGCCTATCCCAGCGCTGGATCTGCCTATACCTACGTTGGAGAGGAAATTCATCCCGCGCTCGGGTACATCACTGGTTGGGCGATGGTGATGGATTACATCTTGAATCCGCTGATCTGTACGGTGCTTTGCAGCAAGCTGACGCAAAATATCCTGCCGGGCATGCCTTATTGGGTGCTGGCCGTCGCTTACGCCTCGCTTTTTACGCTTTTGAATCTTCGGGGAATCAAGACTTCGGCGCGCATTAACGATGTGCTCGCGGCAGGAATGTCGATTGTGGTGGTTGTATTTTTCGCGTTTGTTATTCGTTTTATTTGGGGTCTGCACCACTACGGCGCCGGTTTTTTCACGCAGCCTTTCTACAATCCAGAGACATTCAGTTTCCACGGAGTGTTCCGCGGAACATCGATCGCAGTGCTTACCTATATCGGGTTCGATGCAATTTCCACTTTGTCCGAAGAAGTTGAAAACCCGCGACGCAACGTCATGCTCGCGACCGTGCTGGTATGCGTGATTACGGGCGTTTTGTCTTCGCTCGAAGTGTATGCCGCACAACTCGTTTGGGGATCGAAGCCCTTTCCGCAAGACATGGTTGAGTCTGCGTTTCCGTTGGTGGCGCGGCAGATTGGCGGATTTTTTCTTTTCCATCTGCTCAACTTCACTGTGCTCATCGCGAATATCGGGTCGGGAATGGGCGCGCAGCTAGGGGCCGCTCGCTTGCTTTACGGGATGGGCCGTAGCAACGGCATTCCCAAGAAATTCTTCGGAGCGCTCGACCCTAAGAATCTCATTCCCCGCAACAATGTGATATTCGTCGGGGCGATCGCACTTATCGGTGCTTTTCTGGTTTCTTACGAGAAGGGAACCGAGTTGCTGAATTTTGGGGCTCTGCTCGCGTTTATGGGCGTGAACGCAGCAGCCTTCGTTCATTACTATTTGCGCTCGAACGAAAAGCGCTGGACCAACTTCGCTTTTCCCGTGCTCGGCTTTTTCATCTGCCTTTTCATCTGGCGTAGTCTTGGGCCCTGGGCCATCGTTCTAGGCACGGTGTGGATGGCGGTTGGAATCGCGTACGGCGCCGTCAAAACGAGAGGCTTCAAGGCAGATCTGGTGCGCTTTGACATCCCGCCCGACGATGCCTAGAGCCTATCGTGATGGCTGCGCTCCGTCGGGTTGTGATAAAGATGGGCGCTAATTTTCCAGAGATCTAAATTCTGTTGTTTAAGCGGAGCACTGAAGATGCGCCGGCGGAGGACAAGAGGATCGGCCGTTACGTTGCGGGACGTGGCGCAGGCGAGCGGCGTCTCGATCGCCACGGTCTCGATTGTCCTCAACAATGCACCACTCGCGCGCTACATTCCGCCTTCCACAAAGGATCGAATCGAGAGAGCCGCGAAGAGGCTGCACTATCGTCCCAAGTCTAATTCTCATTTTCTGAACGCCCGAAGCAATCACACCGTTGGAGTAATGGTATTTGACGTCACAGATCCTTTCTGCACACTCATCCTTCGTGGCATCGAGAACTCGCTCTATGAGAGTTCCTACCTTCCCATTTTTACCGACATGCATAACCAGCGCGGACGCTTTGAACGCTATCTCGAGACGCTGCTGGCCCGTCCCGTGGAGGGACTCATCATAATTGCTAATTGGCTCTTGGTGGACGTCGATCTACTGGCTGATCTCGAAAAGCGAAATATTCCTGCGGTCATGATCGCCAGGGAATTGAAATCCGGCAGCATGAGTTCTGTGATGGTTGATAATGAAGCGGGTGCGCACCTTGCCATCGAGCATCTTTACTCGCTGGGGCATCGCAAGATTGCTTTTATTCGAGGCCCGAAGCTGCTGGCTGATGCGGCGCCTCGTTGGCGAGGCGTACGTTCCTTCGCCCGATCTGTCCGGTTGCCGATTGATCCGATGCTGGTGGCAGAGCTGCCCGATTCGCTAGACCCCAATTCGGCATTCGAAAGCGGATTCAGGCTTACCGAAGAGCTGCTAAAGCACAAGAAGCGCTTCACTGCGATTATGGCCTTCGACGACATGACTGCTTTCGGCGCAATCCGGTCGCTCGCTCGGGCGGGCCTGAAAACGCCGGATGACTGTTCGGTGATTGGCTTCGACGACGTGCTCCCTGCGGGGCTGTCCGTGCCTTCGCTAACCACGGTTCGGCAGCCGATGGAGGCGCTGGGCAGCACGGCTGTTGGAATCATCATGGAGGGGATTAATGCAGCTGCCGAGGACCGGGAATTCAAACCCGTTCGCCGCAAGCTGGCGCCCGAACTTGTCGTTCGAGAGTCCACGCGTGCTTTAACGTAAGAACTCGCTTTGATCGCGGAGTCACCCTAGAGCCAACTGCGTCGGATTAGTCCTCGAAGCTTCTGGCTCCGCCTTGCATGCGGTTTTTCACCATGTTCGTCCAGACGAATTTCATCAATCGATTTGTTTCGAACCGGGGCAGCACGCACTTCGGGCATTGCCTCTGGCTCCTCATGCCAACGAGCGACGATCCGCACTGCTGTCTGCGGAGAGGTCCAGCAGCATCCCCAGACAAGACGATTGCTAACACATCCGGGAGTGGGGTCGATCACAGCGCTAGCCACGGAAGTGTTCTTGTTCTCACGAAATCCAATGCGCGCTCTTAGTCTTGCCGAGGAACAGGTTCTCAGAAATCGAGTCCGACGATGATTCTACTGGGTGGACGTCCGCTTCGCGAGGACGGCGTTGCACCTGGCTAGCTCCTTGGATACCTGCTCTGGTTTGACTGCATCGGGTCGCGCCACTACGTGCAGTTGTTGGGCGACCCGCCACGTATTCAGACTCTGCTGATATTGGTCTCGAGCTCGCTCCCAGTCGGCGGTCCTTTCGGAATCGGAAATAGTGGGCCGCTGTGCCAAGTGCGCATAGGCGAAGCCGTACGCGGCGTAGGCATCTGCGAGATCCGTCAGCTTGTCGTTATTCTCCGCGGGATCGGCGCGGTAAAGAGCCAAGGCAATCTGCAACCCATTCCGAATGTTTTCCAATCCGGGAGCGATTTCGCCGGTCTCGATCTGGACCTTTCCAAGACTGCTTTCGCACTCACCCAGCCAGAGCTTCGAATTTGCGTCGTTAGGATCAGAGGAAGACGTCACCCGGAAGCCGGCGAGAGCCGTTTTGTAGTAGTTCTGCGCTTGGACATGGTCTCCCAAAGTTTCGAGATAGTCTCCGATAACCTCGGTGTGTTCGTACGCATACTCTTGATAAAGCCGGTTATCGGGGTGGGCCGCCGCGAGCGCATTCATCACTTCGAGTCCTTGCCGCGCCGCCACAATCGCTTGGGCAGGCTCGCCCATCTGCGACAACACAACCGACATCTCGCCGTATGTTCCTGAAAGCCTTGTTCTCACCTCTGCGTAAAGTGCAGGAGATGCGTTTGTAATCGCTTCCCGCATGGCTACCGATTTTTGCAGGCTCGAAAGAGCGTCCTGCAAATCACCCAGCGCGGAATGTGATAGCCCAAGAACGTAATACGCGCCGGCAAGTCCTTCCTGGCTTTCAGGTGTTCGATCCACTGCATACAGTTGCTGCCGGATAGCGAGAGTCTTTTGGGCGTACCCCAGAGCGTCTTGATATTGCCCGCTTCCGGAGAGCGTTCTGCTCAGCATCTCGTAGACGTTCGCGACGTTCCCGAGGCTCTCCGCCGAATCGTGTTCGCCGGCAGCGATCCCTTCGCGAATGGCCGCCGCCTTTTCGAAGCTTGCTAGGGCGCCCGCAGTGTTCCCCAAATTGGAGTCATCAACGGAGCCTTGGACCTCGCCTACTCGCTCGTATGCGGATGCGAGTTCGCGCTGCAACGAGAGGTCTCCATTTGCTTCCCGTGCGAGGCCATCCAGATAAGTGAGCGCTTTGTTCACCACCAACTCCCTCGCGGCAGTCGAACCGGGTAGATCTTTGATCGCGTCGTTCACGTCGAAAACCAAAGAGTCGGCCAATGTTCGGACATCGTTGAACCGGCGCTCCGCGCGTGCTCTTTCAAGTCGCGCAACGCGCGCCTCCCACAGAGAAGCAAGCATTCCGCCGGCGAGGCTCAGCAACAAGAGCACCGCGGCAGTTGCAATTTTCTTCTCTCTCCGGACGAATTTTCCAGCACGATAGCCGAGCGTGTCCTTGTGCGCCGTGACAGGAAGACCTTCGAGATAGCGACGGACGTCCTCTGAGAGCTGCGCGGCCGAGGCATAGCGGCGCTCCGGTTCCTTGCGGAGCGTTTTCAGCACGATATTATCAAGGTCACCAGCCAGTATATTTGCGAGTGCCGAGGATCGTTCGCCCCGCTTCCAGAACTCAAATCTTCCCTGGCTTTGCTGTAATGGAGTACCGGGCGCTTCGCGGTGTCGTGCCACGCTGCTGGGCTTGGCAGGCTCCGTTTCGCAGACGGCCCGAGCGATATCGTGACGCGAAGCATCCTTGGAAACAAACGGCACGCGTCCGCATAGCAGCTTGTAGAGAATTATGCCCAGCGAATAAATGTCGGTCGCAGTGGTGACCGGGCCGTTGCGTACTTGTTCGGGACTCGCGTACTCGGGGGTCATCATCGGAAGGAGGGTCGCGGGGGACTCGTCGGGGCCGAGGCCGCTGCTTTCACCCGAATTGGTGATCTTGGCGATGCCAAAATCGAGCAGCTTCGGCTCTCCTTGAGGTGTGACGAGAATATTCCCTGGTTTAAGGTCGCGATGCAGCACGAGGTTTTGGTGCGCGTATTGGACCGCGAGACACACGGCCTGAAAAAGTTTCAGGCGTTCCGGGACGCCCGATCGCTTCTTCCGGCAGTACTCATCGATAGGCAAGCCGTCGACGTATTCCATTACCACATAGGGGAGACGATCCTCGGTGGTTCCTGCATCGAGAATGCGGGCGATGTGGGGATGATCGAGTCTTGCCATGATCTGGCGCTCGATCTTGAAGCGGGCGATGAAATATCCCGAGCCGAGGTCGCTTCGGATGAGCTTCACCGCAACCTGCTTTTCGTATGCGCCATCGTCGCGAACAGCCTGGTACACTTCACCCATTCCGCCACTACCGAGTTTCGCGACCAGGCGGTAGTGGGAAATCGTCCGTCCGATCAACGGCTGTTCGTCGATCTCCGAGGAAATTTCATCTTCGGAAAGGGATCCTGCGGCCACATCAAGAGCGGGAGTTTCCATGAAGCTTTGGGCTCGGGCATGATGCGCCAGCAGCGATTCTATTTCGCGCCGCAATAATTCATCTCCGGCGCATGCGGCTGCCACGAAGGAGGGCCGCTGCTCCTCGTCGCATTCCAACGAGGAGTGATAAACCTCTTCGACTTTTCGCCACCGTTCGGATTGCATGGTTAAATCCCGCCGCCGGATCCCGAGACCGTCGAACTTGAAGTTCATGTGCTGTCTACTGAGCCCGATCACCCTCCAGTTCGCGCAACAACCAGACTCTCGCCATCCCCCAATCGCGCATGACCGTTTCCGAAGAAATCTGCAACACTTCGGCGGTTTCCTCCACAGTCAAGCCGCCAAAAAAGCGCAGCTCGACGACCTTGCTCTTCCGCTCGTCCCTTTCCTCCAGCCGATTTAGGGCGAGGTCCAGGGCGACTAAATCGATGTCAGGTGCAGAGGTCACCAGAGTCGCTTCGTCCAGATTGACGGGGTGAGGATCCCCGCCGCGCTTTTGATAATTGCGCGATCGGGCGAAATCCGTGAGAATCCGCCGCATAATCTGGGCGCATACCGCGTAGAAATGGGCCCGGTCCTGCCACTCAAGATTCACCCCCACCAGCCGGAGATAAGCTTCGTTGATCAGCGCGGTAGTCTGGAGAACGTGCCCTTCGCGTTCCCGCACCATGTAATAGCGAGCCCGGCGGTGTAACTCCTGATAAACCAAAGGAGTGAGCCGGTCAAGGGCGTGCGGATCTCCCTGACGCCACGACCGCAGTAGCTGCGTGATTTCGGAGGATTGCTCTTCGGACATAGGCGCCACTCGGGTCTTGGGAAGCGTTCCTGAAATCGCAAGAGTTTACCACAGATATAATTAATCCCTGTTCGGCCCGCGGAGGTAGCGGCTGCTACATGCCTCCAAACCCTTCCTGCAAATATATTTGCGCTCGGACGACAGTACTTTCCGCGTTTCCTCGCTTAACACAGTAGAAGCAACCACACCTTGCAACGGAGCGGGCAGGCCACCTTCTGCCGGAGGCGAGGCCAGGTTAGCGGAGCTCTCAAATACTGAGAGGATAATGTGTCCAACGCAATGCAGGCGACGACAAGCGAAGCGGAGTGGAAAACAGAGCGAGGCGAAGTGGCGGGCAACCGGCTCTCAAACGCATTTCGGCTAGGGATCGCCGCCGCGGCGCTTCTAATCCTTTCCGTGCTTCCGCTCCAGGCCCAGACCGAGACCGTGCTCCATAGTTTCTCTGGCGGACCCACGGACGGAGGGACTCCTTCCGGAAGCCTCGTTCGGGATGGGTCGGGGAACCTCTACGGCACGACCCAAATCGGCGGTGCTTCAGGCTTCGGGACCGTGTTCGAGTTGGTCGCCTCTGAGAACTTCAAAGAGAAGGAGCTGTACAGCTTCGGGGCGACCAGCGGCGATGGTCAATTGCCCGTCACGGGCCTGGTCGTAGATGGGAACGGCAATCTGTTCGGCACTACCCAAACTGGCGGCGGCTCAACGGCCTGCCAATTCGGGTGCGGGACCGTGTTTGAGCTTGTCAACTCCTCCGGGAGCTACACCGAGAAGGTACTGTACAGTTTCACGGGCAGCGAGGGTGGTCAATCGCCGGGAGCTTTGCTCATAGACGCGTCCGGCAACCTTTACGGAACTACCGTATTCGGCGGCACTTCAAAGTCAACCACACTCTGCAAGACCGGGTGCGGGATCGTATTTGAACTGGCCAACAACTCGGGGAGCTACACATACAGTGTGCTGTACAACTTCTTGGTCACGGGCGGCGACGGCATAAGCCCCGAGGCAAACCTGGTGATGGACTCAGCGGGCAACCTTTACGGCACTACTGGAGCAGGCGGCATTGCGGCAACGGGCTGCCTCATCGGATGCGGCACCGTGTTTGAACTGGTGAAAGGCTCCGGGGGTTACACAGAGACGCTGCCGCCGCTGTACAGCTTCACCGGCATCCCGGATGGTTATGTGCCTGGAAATTTGGTCATACAGGAGGTTTCGGGCAACATTTTCCTTTACGGCAGTGCTGGTGGCGGCACTTCAACCGCCTGCCTGATGGGGTGCGGGATCGTGTTTGAGCTGGACAACTCCTCCGGGACGTTCAAAAAGAGCCTGCTGTACAGCTTCGCAGGTAGCCCGGACGTCCAAGGTGGTTCGATTGTGGCAATCGACGCGTCGGGCAACCTTTACGGCATTGGCGGAGGCGGCGATTCTACGGCCTGCGTCGGGTGCGGGACGGTATTCAAGCTGCACCCCAACGGCAACGGGACCTATGCTGAGAGTGTACTGTACAACTTCGCGGGCAGCCCGGATGGTGCTGTGCCCACAGGTTTAGTATTAGACGCGTCCGACGATGTTTACGGCACTACTGGGCTTGGTGGCACTTCAACGGTCTGCGGCCTCAGCGGCTGCGGGACCGTGTTCGAAATCACTCCCGGTTCGACCGGGCCGACTATCGTAATAAGCGCGACGGGCGGGTCCGGCCAGGCCGCGACGGTGAACACCCCGTTCGCATCCCCGCTGGAAGTTCTAGCGCTTGATAGCAGAAATCAACTTCCGGTGAACGGTCTAACCGTGACGTTTACTGCGCCGGCGAACGGTGCAAGCGGCACGTTCTCGGGGGGCGTCGACACGGCCGTTACAAATACATCCGGAATCGCCACGTCAAACGTTTTCACAGCCAATGGAACCGCCGGGAGTTACACGGTTACGGCCGGCGCGCCAAACGTTTCGGGGACGGCGACTTTTTCGCTTACGAACAACCCGGCGCAGATCGGTACCATGGTGAGCGTGTCGACCAGTAGCAGCGATCATGGCGATGCTCTCCCATCTAACGATGCGCTAGTGGGAAACCCGATCACTGTGTCGTTCAAGGTCGCTCCAACATCCGGGAGCGCGACCCCAACGGGCAGCGTCGTTGTAACCGACGGGCTTGGCGATACGTGCACGCCGTCGCCGGTGATTCTGACTCCGGCATCCGCCGGTGCCGGCTCGTGCACATTGACGATTACGACGCCCCCGGCATCCGGGACCGCCACGCTGAAGGCAACGTACACTCCGGACACGAATGTCTTTGCCGGAAACACGGGCAGCGTCAGCGAAAGTGTTGTAGAGATACTTTCATGCGGCGCCAACCTTCCTCCTGAACTGGTCGTCAAACAGGGCGCGACGACAACTTACTCGTTCACGGTTTGTATTGCCGGCAATGCCAATGCCGTGCTGCCCGTCACTAACGTGGTCGCCTGCGTGCCGCGTGGCCACTGTACTTCCTCGATCACTCAGATCGGCCAGACGGGCGTGTACACCGTGTCTGTCACCGTCAGCACCGTTTGCGGCGTCAGCTGCGATACGCTCATCGTTTCTCCGCCCCGCAGCTCGCCCGGGCCCTGGCCGCTAACCTTGTTATGCTTCGGCGCGCTGCTCGCAATGCTGATGGCGCGTGGGTTGTTGCGGCAGAATCAAGCGCGGCCGAGGCTCTTGTATGCGGCGGGCATCTTGATTGCGATCCTGCTGTGCGGCATGCCAGGCTGCGGCAGCCGCTCGAGCCAGAATGAAACCCCGGTCGGCATGTACACAGTCAGCGTCATGGTTGCCGCGGGCAACTTCAACGTGGTAGTGCCCGCAAACGTGATGGTCGAAAAATAACCGCGTCGCCGAGCGGAAGGTAGTGCGACCTCCTGTGGTCGTCGGCATAATTCGTGGCACTTTTCGCCGGTGGGTTCATAAGTTCCACCGTCATAAGCCCCGCCAGCACATGCAATTTGCCGATGCCCCATCGACACGCTAATCAGAAATTCGGGAAATCTCCAGATAAGTGTTGGTAACAGATTTATCACGCAACATAAAAGGCGCCCACTTTGCGGTAGGGTTTGATCGTTGGCATCACCACTTACCGAAAGGAGTGCCGTTGTGAATCAAGCAAAGTATATTGGCATGGACATTAACCATGCAACGATCTCCGTTGCCGTAATGGATTCCGCCGGCAAGTTGATCTTGGAGCCCATCCTCGAAACGAAAGCGGCCACGATTCTGCAGTTCATCGGCGGGTTGCGCGGCAGCTTGCTGGTGACCTTCGAAGAAGGAACTTCTGCCGCTTGGTTATATGACCTGCTGAAACCTCACGTCGCGAAACTCCTGGTCTGCGGGTCTTTCGGGGTCGCTGCTTGTTTCGCTAC
This sequence comes from uncultured Acidobacteriota bacterium, assembly GCA_963720655.1. GTDB lineage: Bacteria > Acidobacteriota > Terriglobia > Acidiferrales > UBA7541 > Palsa-295. Next base: position 505,426 of record CAVRFZ010000005.1, read on the forward strand.
TCGGTGATCAGCATGGCGGCAACCTGAGAATCCAATGAGACCGACTCGACTATCACTATTTGACGTGCGTTCAAGTATATGGGACCGGGCGCCCTGGTTACTTGGCTTGGGCAATCAATTGGGCGACCTTGGAGGAGGGGCCTACGGGCTCGACGAACAGGATTTGCTGCGGGTTGAGATACATGCGGTCCGGCTCGTGGAGCTCCTTGCCGCGTTTGATGAGGACGTTGGTGGATTGCTTGGTTTCAGGGTTTGTCTGGGTGACGACGTAATAGACTTCCGTCAGGACGGGCTCATGGCCTCCATATCCTTGCAGGTGTCCGAAATAGACGGAGCCGTTGGTGAGCAGTACCGCCTGGAAAGGAGTGGAAAATTGAACGGAGTGGTCGTGCCAGCGGTCGAGTGCGTGCCACAGGGCCACGGCGATTACCGCGATGCCGGCGACCATCCAGATCAACTGCAGAAGTGCAAAACCCCTCGCGTTTCTTTTCATGGGCCGCTCCTTCGAAGCAGATCTTTGAATTGTTTCGGACGCATGCAGAATTGCCATGAGGTTCTCCGGCCTCTCAGGCTCCTTGCACAGGCGCTCTCTTCCAAAACCGGGAACAGGCAAACATTATGGCGAGGGCGCTGAGCAGGAGTGCATCGGTACCTGGCTCGGGGACGTTTGTACTACCGCCACCGTTCCCGCCGTCGCCGCCGTTACCACCTCCCCCGCCGGTACCCATCGCTTCGATATCCAAGCTGATGCTTCTGGCGCCGTAGACCACGTCGCAGACGTCGCCAGTCGGGCAGGCCCAACCCTCGAAATCGACATTCGCGAACTCGCCCGAAAGCGAGCCGAAGAGGAGGAATGTAAAGTCTTCGCCAACTTCGGGTGTAAAGCCGGGAAAGGCAAAGAGATCGAGTGTGCCGTCCAAGGTGGCGAGGCCGCTCACGTCCAGCACGCTGAAAGCGCCCGGGCTGTTATTGATCAGCTCAATGTCCAGCTCGCCGCCGGAGCCTTGCGTGTAGTTTCCATTGATTGTCAGCGTGCCAGGCACGAAGCCCGAAACGTTTGCCGGCTGAACTCCCGGCAGAACGAAACCGGCGGAGTTGTTCACGCTCCCGTTGATGGTCCCGGTGCCGACCAGTCCTCCGCCCACGAGCTGGACGGCGGGAATCGAATTCATGGTTCCATAGACGTACGTATTGCCCTCAATCTGCAGGTACGAGCTACCAGCAGCATTGGTCAGCGTGGAACCCACTCCAATGATGAGGCCGCCATCATTATCAAACGCGTTGACTACGATGGAGCCGTTGTTCACGACTGCTCCACCAAGTTGAATGGTCAGAAAGCCATCCTCAACGGTAAGCGTGCCACTGTTCTTGATTTGGCCGAAATTGTTGAGCGTACTTTCAATGCCGAGCTGACCGTTGTTGGTGATCGAGCCGGAATTCAACGAGGTGAACAACGAGGAGCCGCCGACACCCATCGACGCGGACGTCCCATTTGTGATCTGGCCATAGTTGTTCAGGTCGAGAATGCCGGCGTTTCCGGCGTTATTGAGGGTGCCGGAGTTGTAGAGAGAGCCTTGGCCGACGAGAGTCCCGTTATTCGTGAACGTACCGTAGTTAGTTAGCGAACCGTTCACCATGCCATTGGAGAACGTGCCATTGGTAAATGTTCCGTTGTTGGTTAGAGTCGCGCCAACAGAATTCGTCAGGACTCCGCTGCTGGTGATGGCGGCACCGGCGTCGTTAAGGAGGGTGCCATTGTTCGTGAGGGCGCCTGGGAGACCATTTTGGTTTTCGATTTGGATCGAGCCACCCGAGAAGTTCTCGATCATGCCATTATTGGTGGAGGTCGTCGGACTGTTGACGTAGGGAATCTGAATATCGCCGACGTTTTTGACGGTGCCGTCAACCGCGTTCGTCAACGTGATTCCGTTTAAGCTTGCGCCTGGGAGGTTGTCAATCAGGCCGGTATTGAGGACAACCCCGCCATTGATTTGGCCGACGTTAATCAGCGTGGACAAGGCATTGTAGATGGTGTCTTGGGACGAGCCGCCGTTGCACAGGTTGCCGCCAAGGCCAAAGATACAAAAGTTGTTGATTGTCCCGCCGTTCGCAAGCGTGCCTTCATTGAGAAGGGTCCCGTCGTAGCCGTGCGGTCCCTCGTTGTTCAAGGTGCCGCTGCTGAGAACATTCACCACGATGCCGAGATCGATCAGGCAAGTAGAGGCCACATTGGTTGTGGTACCGCTGATAGTCACGTTGCTCGTCACGGGACAAGTCAAATTCTGCGCCGAGGCCGCAGCGCAAGATCCAAGCGCGAAGAAGCATCCGGCGATCGCACGAATGGCACAGCGGCGAACGAGTTTCATATCAATCAGCATTCGATCCTCCAGAAAAACGAAACTTGCGGCTACGCATCCTGATGCATCGATCGTCGTCTGCACTCAATGATTGCGAACAGCAAGACTGTCGTCGCCAGCAGCGCGAACGTAGATGGCTCAGGCACGTTTGTGCCGCTGCCTCCGCCGCTTTCGACGCCCGTCACATCGAGGATCACCTCATGGTCAGCGGAGTCGTATACAACCGACCAGTCCAATCCGTCCGAGGGGAAGACTTGTCCGGAGAATATTCCTGTGAGCGTTCCGTCGTACTGCAGCAAAACCCAACTTCCATCGGACTGCGGGACGAAGCCGTTAAGCAGATCCACATCGAGAGCTCCGGCCAATGTCACGTCGCCAGTTATCTTCAGCTCGCCATTCTCCCCGGGCCCTGTCCCCATTATGTTTTCCAAAAACGACGCCGAACTTGTATCGGTAAGGCTGCCATTGATTGTGAACAGCCCAGTCGTGTCTCCGGGCGCCATTGTGCCTTGCATGAAAACGTTGCCATTCACCGTGCCGGTTCCGCTCAGCGTGCCGGTGTTGGTCACCTGCAACGTTGCGAAGGTCACGGGCCCCGGGTTCAGATTCACCGTCCCATCGTTCCGAAATGCGCCCCCAATCGGCACGGTGTTGCCGGTGAACGTCATGTTGCCGGTGTTCACGATTTTGCTGTTGGCCTCGCTCGAGAAGTTGGACTGCGCATCGCTGATCAGGTTGCCGGAATTGTTAAACGTTCCCCCGCCCGTCACGTCGATGAATCCACCGCCTGTGTTGTTAATCGTCCCGGTGTTGTTCAGCGTCCCTGCAAAAATCCCCACACCGACTTGCAGCGTTCCCGAATTTACGAGCCCACCTGCGTTGTTGATCATTCCAGTGGTTAGGATCCGGCTGCCAGCCAAGTTCTCTAGCGTGAGATTATTGTTCAGCGTGCCGAAGTTTTCGAAAGTTCCGCCAGATGCGTTCTGCAAAGTACCGTTGTTGGTGAAGGTGCCGGTATTGACGACGATATTCCCGTTTTCAAAAGTACTGCTGGTGGTCACAATCACCGAGGCGCCTGCCGCATTATTGAAGTTACCTAGATTCCGGTTCGAAGACTCGAGCTGTAATGTTCCCGCGTTGTTGTTAATCGTGCCCCCCAACTCATTCGACGACTCCAACAAGTTCATGGTCCCCGTGTTATTCACAACGCCGCCGTCCTTGTTGTCGAGTATGGCGGCGAACGTCCCGGCATTATTCAATGTGCCGGTGCTGTCATTTATGAAACTGGAGTTCACGTCGCCCGTGAACATGCCTGAGTTGTTGACCGTGCCGGAGTTATCCAAATTAGAGCTGATTAATATGAACTGGGCTCCCGCCGCATTCGTGATGGTTCCGGCATTGGTTGCATTGACAAAACCCGGGGCTAGGCCGAACACTGCGCCGGTCGGATTGATCTGAAAACTGCCTGCCAAATTGCTCAGCGCGCCGCCGTTCTGCAGTATGGCCACCGACACCGTCCCCGTATTGATTAGCGTGCCCTGATTGGTTACTCCGTTCGTCGAAAATCCATTGTTCAACAATGCGTAGAGCGTGCCATTATTCGTAAAGGTAGCGCCGGCATCATTTATTAGCCCTAGAGAGATGCTGAAGCCAGTCCCGAGCATCGTCATGGTTCCGGTATTCATTACCGAGCCTTGATTTTCCAAAGAGACGACGGTAAAGGCGCCGGTGTTGCTGATCTGCCCGGTTGAAGTGTTTAATATGGTTGCGCCCGCCCCGATCACTGTGCCTGCGTTGGTGATTTGCCCCGAGTTCGTCAGCGCGGTCTGGTCAAGATCCAACTGAGCGCCTGCAGAGTTCATGATCAGATTTATATTGGTCGTTGGTCCGACTTGGAGCTGCATTGTGCCGGCAGTATTATTCACCACGCCGCTGTTCAAAATGAGTTCCCCGATCGTCATCGTCCCCGTATTGTTCACGCTTCCTGTGTTGGTCATCTGGTTCGCATCAAACGTGCCGGAGTTGTTGATTGTCCCTAAGTTACTGAGCACCGGAGCTGTGACGAGTGTGCTAGGGTTTGCAAACGAACCGGCGTTATTGATTGTTCCTGCATTTGCGAAATCCGTTTCAATCACAAACGCAGCGCCCGCGTCGTTGACAATCATCCCGTTGTTGAGCGTTGTACCGATGCTCGCTGAGAGTATCTGGCCGCCAGAGAAGTTGTGAATGGTTGCGCCAGTTTCGTTTAAGAACCCTGCCAGGTTGGCGGTGCCCGAGTTGTCCAGCTCGCCCATATTGTCCAGGGTGCCCAAGCTGTTGATCGTTCCGCTGTTGGTGATGAGCGAGCCGGTCGCGGTCTCAATGGATCCGCTACTGTTGAATTGCGAGGAATTGGTGATTTGTCCCAGGTTCTGGAGCAAGCCCGTATTTGTAATCGTGGCTGAATTCTCGTTGATCAGAGTCCCGGAATTCGTGAAGCCTCCGGCATTGTTGATCGCAGCTTCCGTGCCTGTGTTCGTTACCGCTATTGTGCTGTCGATCGCGTACTGACCGGCAGCTCCAATGGTGAATACTTGCCGGTTGGTGAAGCTTGCGTCGCCTTCCACAATCCCGCTATTAATCGTGATCGGCGTCAGTCCATCCGGTACGCCCTTGGTCCAATTGCCTGCCACACTCCACTTGCCGGTGGTGCCTTGCCAGGTGTCCTGGGCAGCCGCTGGCGTCGCTGGCAATAGGAGCAGGAGCGCCGCAAGAACCGCGCTGCCGAGGAGCCATCCCAACGCGCGGCACGAGTTCGTCACGACTCCATCAAGAGGTGGAAATACTCTACGGTTGGCAATCATGGAAGGCTCCTGTAGACGAGTCGTCAGCTTTCCCTCAGCCGGATGTAACCCAGGTGCTTCGCTTCTCGAACATCACCCTGTTCGCTTGCGGTTCGATCGATGCAAGGCTGCGGCGTCAGTGCGGTGATGACGTATCGACGTGTTTGGTGATGAGAATTTCAAGCGGCTTTTGCTCTTCGAGCTTTTTGCCGGCTCCTAGTCGCCTTTGCTTCTTAGCTTTTCTCGCGCTCAGGCTGTTCGTCATCGGGATACCCCTGTTGAAAGGGCAAACTGTCCTAGGCCCAGTACCAGATACGGATCACTAGTTGCCGTGAACGCCCTGGCTGGATCGGAAGGCTTCTGGGGTTCTAATTACATAATCGGAAAGGGCGGGCAAAAGACGACAGGTAGGGAAAAAATCTATTGGGGGCTTAGGCCTGCCAGCAGGCGCGCAACCCGAGCGTCCAAGTTGTCAGGCCCGAGCGTTTTCTCCAGATGCTCTGCAGCCAGGCGTAAAGCCGAACGGGCTTCTTCGGATTTCCCCTGCGCCAGAAGGGCCCGCCCGAGAGCCAGATATGCACGTCCGAGATTCACCGAGAAACTCCCCGGCTCAGTCGATTCTTGCAACAAGCTCACAGAGCGCTCCGCATCGGCCGCAGCTCTATCGGACTGATGGGCATCGAGTTCGATTGCCGACCGCTCAAACAACAGGCCTGGCAAAAGGTGGGCCCCTTGTCCACCGGACCTGATCGCTGCCTCATCGAGTGCCACCGACTGATTCATGAATCGCAGCGCTGTAGCAGTGTCTCCCTCTGCTTGGGCTAGCAACGCCCTGTCCGAAGCGAGGCGAGCAAAGGCATAGTGTTCTGGGGGCAGATCGCGTCGCAGCATGGGCTCCACTTCCGCCATCATGGTGGCGGAGCGTGTGAAATCGCGCTGGTCGCGGTAGATGCGGCCCCGTTCTAACAACGATTGCTCCATCACCACTCGGTCCGAGACTTGCTGGGCTTTTGTGTACGCAAGTTCCGCGTATGTGGCGGCTTCAGGAAAACGTCCGAGGTTGCGCAAAGCATCCGCATAGTTGTCCAACAACTCGGGGGGAGCCGCGTCATCTGCCTGAGATGCTTGGCTGATATCAATCGCGCGGCGATAGACTCGTTCGGCCTCATTTACCCGTCCCGCCAACATGAGGGCAAGTGCCCAAGCATTATAAAGCTCCGCCGCCGTCTTGGTACCGTCATATCCGAGATCCGTCATGAGCGCCGATGCTCGCGCAAACTCGGCCGCCGCTTCCCGGCTTCGACCAGCCAAATTGTACGCACTCGCCAGATGCATCGAGACATTCAGCCGCAGGCTATTGGATGCAAAGGCCGATTCGTGCAGGAGGCGCTCTGCCGCCTGCGCCTGCGCGATATTCTCATTGGCAGCTCCTCCGCCGGCGCTGACCTCGCTTCCCCGCAGAAGGCAGAAGATGCGATCAAGCGTAAACCGTGAATCATCGGGAAGCTCATCGAGTCCCTCCCGTATCAGCGAGTCAGCGCGGGCATGCTGTCCTGCGCGGCCCACAGACTGCGCCAAGGCACATGAAGCCTGAGCGCGAACCGAGGGATCCTGGAGCTCACGAGTTTGTTGATAGGCTTCCTGCAGGACGCGGAGGGCTTTCTCGTTTTCGTCCTTGTCGAAATACTGAGTTCCGATAGAGACCAGCATTTCGGCATGATTCGATGGATCGCCGGAATAATTCTCGCGTTCAACGATGTGCTCCGCGCGCTCGAGAAGATCATTGATGGTCAACGGCTGGCGCGATGGCGCTGCGTCGGTGAGCAGAAAACGGTTCAGATTGCCGATCTGTTCGGCGCGGGTCAATTCGCGGAGTGCAAAATCGCGCTGCTGACGAGTGCTCCGTGCCTGAAGAAGAGTTCCAGCTGTGCCGGCGAGTACAGCGAGCAAAGCAAAAGTCGCAAGCGCTACGGCCAAGCGGTTCCGGCGCACAAACTTAGCGGTGCGATAGGCGAGCGTATCCGGGCGGGCGCTGATGGGTTCATGCCTGAGGTATCGCGCGAGATCATCGGCGAAGGCGGAGACGGATGAGTATCGTTCCCGCGGATTCTTCTTGAGCGCTTTCGCGACAATGGTGTCCAAGTCACCGCGAAGTTGGCGCTGGATCTTGTCCTGGGTTGCGGAGCGATTTGCGGCATTGGGGCCGGCTTCTCTGGAAGCAGCTGCGTCCGAGGCGCGTAACGGTTCGACATCGACAATTGCCTTGACCAGATCCGCCGTGGAATGCGGACCCTGGCCGGCCGGGTGCTGCCCAGTCAACAGCGCGTAAAGCAGCACTCCCAGCGCATATACGTCTGTCGCTGTCGTGACGGTTCCGCCTGTGACCTGTTCGGGCGCGGCTGACAGCGGCGTCAACGGGCCAGCGCCTTCGAGAGTGAGCGAGGTCGCGGCAGCAGGGTTTGCATCGTCGACGAGGAGTTTGGCGATGCCAAAGTCCAAGAGCTTCACTTCGCCGTTACTGCTGACCAGCACGTTCGAAGGCTTGATATCCCGGTGAACGATCAGATTCGCGTGCGCGTGTGCAACGGCTCCGAGAACATCGAGGTAAAGACGAATGCGCGCATCCACATCCAGTGCGTGTCGATCGCAGTATTCGTCGATCGGTTCTCCTTCGACGTGTTCGAGAACAAGATACGGCTGGCCGCTTGCCGTCACGCCCGCGTCGATCAGTTCGGCGATGTGACGATGCGCGAGTTGGCCGAGAATTCTGCCCTCCCGCCGGAACCGTTCCGCGGGGCCTTGTGCCGCCAAAGCGAAATTGAGGAACTTGACCGCCGCGCGCCGTTGGAAGCGGCCATCGCTGCGTTCTGCGAGCCAGACACTGCCCATGCCGCCCTGGCCAATCGGCGAGAGCAACTTGTAAACGCCGACTAGTTGACCCGCTAAAAACGGCTCGTTGGGAAGGCCCGCCGGTCCCCGTTCGAGGAAATGTTCCTGCGCAAGCGCGTTGTGCTCGTCCAGCAACTCTTGCAGCAGATCGGCCAAATCCGGCCTTTTTTCCCGAAAGGACTCTAGCCAAGCCGCACGCCCCTGTTCGGGAACAGAGAGAACCTGATCCAGGTAAGGGCTAATTTCCAGCCAGCGATCGTGGCTAAGCGTGGACATAGTCCTCAAACCTCTAGTTCCGCGCGAATACTGCGATGGAGATAGATGCGAGCTTTCTCCCACCGCCGCTGCACGGTGCGCTCTGAAATGCCTCTCATGGCGGCAATTTCGCCAAACGTGAAGCCGCAAAAAAATTTCAGGTCAACCACTTCCGCGAGCGACGGCTCAGCCTTCGCGAGCTCGTCCAACGCATCGCCAATCTGGCATAACTCGCCGTCATTAGGGGCGTTCTTGGCTTCGACTTCCAGAGAGGTGATCTCGAATTTACCACCGCGTTTCTGCGCGTGGCGGCTCCGGGAATAGTCGATAACCAATCCGCGCATCACGCGGGCGGCGTATCCCATGAACCGCGCCTGATCGGGAAAGGAAGCCCCGTCCTTCGCACTGATCTCAAGGTAGGCTTCGTGCAAGAGGGTGGTGGCGCCGAGCGTTACGGGAGCTGCGTGCCGGCCTAATTCGCGTTTTGCCAGGCGGTGTAGTTCTTCATAGAGTGCACAGAAAAGCGCTTCAGCGGCTGGTTGATCTCCCCGTTCGGCCGCAGAAATCAATGACGACACGGAGGAACCCAAATTCACCCTCCATTGCCCTGCAGAGACGGGACGTTGCGAAACATTCTCGCATTTCCGATGAAGAGTCAAGAGAGTTACGGTTTGACAAACTGCGGAGGGCCTCAGTCCAGTCAGTCACGATCGGGAAACGCGAATCTCTGCCGGATCCGAACATTCGACTTTTCAAGACGATGTCAAACGGTAGGGCCTAACAAGCGTGTAACTCGAAATAGGTGCTGATTAATCCTATCTCTAACAACGTCCTTAACGATGGCCCGGCGATATTCGCGGGTAACAGTCTGAGTGCTAGAATGTAATTATGAGGATCTGGCAATCCGAATTGCCGGACGGCCGAAGACGGTGGCGAAGCTGATCGAACTCGAAGTGAATGGCAGGAAATATCCGGTCCACTCGGATGCTGATACTCCACTCCTCTTTGTTCTGCGTGAAGAAATTGGACTGACGGGCACGAAGTACGGGTGTGGAGAGGGACAGTGTGGAGCGTGCACCGTACTGATCGGCGGGTCGCCCCGGCGTTCGTGCCAAGTGCCGGTGGGAGAGGCCACGCAGCCCATTAGGACAATCGAAGATCTCGAAAAAGACGGCAGGCTGCATCCCCTACAGCAGGCATTTCTGGACCAAGAGGCGTTTCAGTGTGCCTACTGCACATCGGGAATGATCATGAGCGGTCTTGCGCTTCTGGAGCAGAACTCGAACCCGTCGGCTTCGGAGATTTCTCAATTCATGCAGGGCAATATCTGCCGTTGCGGAACCTATCCGCGTATCGTGGACGCGATTCAACAAGCGGCTAAATTGATGGGAAAGCAGGGACGATGAGCGGTTCAACAGCAAAAACCGTTCCCGAGCCGGAGCGATACGAATTTCGTGAAAGCCCGATCCACCACTTTCACCCGGACCGCCGCGATTTCTTCAAATTACTCGGTGCGGGAATCATGGTTTTTGCGGTTGCTTCAGACGCGCTGGCGATGCAGGAATCGGGTGGAGCACGGCGAACCCGCGAGGACGAGCTACCGAAAGATATCACTGCGTGGCTGCACATCGGTGAAGACGGCAGCGTGACAGGTTTCACAGGAAAAGTGGAGATCGGTCAGAATATCCGCACATCACTCGCGCAGAGTGTCGCGGACGAATTGCGCGTGCCATTCGAGAGTGTCCACATGGTGCTGGGTGACACAGATCTGACGCCGTACGATATGGGCACATTTGGAAGTCGCACCACACCGACGATGGCTCCGCAGCTTCGGCGAGTTGCGGCCGCAGCGCGCGAGCTTCTTGTAGAAACGGCGGCGAAAGAGTGGAACACGTCTCCTGAAAAACTGATCGCAGCGAACGCGAAGGTCACCGATCCCAGCTCGGGGCGCTCGACGAGTTATGCGGAGGTGGCGCGAGGTAAGACGCTTGCGCGGAACATTCCCGACGAAGATCCGATCACGCCCGCATCGAAATGGACAATTGCAGGTAAGGCGATACCGAAGGTTGATGGCCGCGCGTTTGTTACCGGACGACACCAATACACGTCCGATTTGCGGCCCGCGGGGATGATGTATGGCAAGGTTCTGCGTCCACCCTCATTCGGTGCAACACTAGAATCTTGCGATCTAACCGACGCCCAAAAACTGCCCGGAGTCGTGGTCGTACGCGATGGCGATTTTGTCGGCGCAGCGGCGTCGAGTGAAAGCGACGCGGAAAAGGCAATTGCGACAATCCGTGCCAGCTGGAAGGAAACACCGCAACCTTCGAGCGATGAACTCTTTTCCTACCTGAAGCTCAATGTCGAGAGCGGTGATCATGGCGCAGTGACACAATCCGGCTCGATTGCGGATGGTCTCGCGCGCGCGGCGCATCGCCTGCAGTCAACGTACACCGTCGCTTATATTGCGCATGCGCCACTCGAGCCGCGCGCTGCCGTGGCAGAGTGGAAAAAAGGAAAGCTAACGGTATGGACGGGAACGCAGCGGCCATTTGCCGTGCGCGACGATCTGACCGAGGCTTTTCATCTTTCGGGAGAGAACGTGCGCGTACTCGTGCCAGACACCGGCTCTGCGTATGGCGGCAAACATACACCGGATGCGGCCCTCGAAGCGGCTCGGCTAGCTCGTGCAGCGGACAAGCCGGTTAAAGTGGTATGGACGCGCGAAGAGGAGTTCACCTGGGCATATTTCCGTCCGGCGGGCGTAATTGAAATCAAAAGTGGCGTCGCTGCCGATGGAACTCTAACAGCATGGGAATTTCACAACTACAATTCAGGTGCCGCGGGGATTACGACGCCTTACGTCATCCCGAACCAGCTATATTGAATACCATCCCGTTCGCTCACCTCTGCGGCAAGGCTCTTATCGGGGTCTCGCGGCGACTGCCAACCATTTCGCACGCGAATCACACATGGACGATTTGGCGCGCGCCGCGGGGATGGATCCGCTCGATTTTCGGCTCAAGAATATTCAGGATGCCCGACTGCGCGATGTGTTTCAGGCTGCCGCGAAGTCGTTCGGCTGGCCTGGAAAGAAGGTCAAGCAAGGGCAAGGTTTTGGTCTGGGAGGGGGAATCGAGAAGGGCGGTTACGTAGCGACATGCGCAGAAGTTGTAGCAGATGATGTGCGGGGCGTGCGTGTGGAGCGCGTGGTCACTGCATTCGAATGCGGTGCAATCGTGAATCCAGACGGTTTGCGCAATCAGATTGTCGGGGCGAACATCATGGGGCTCGGCGGCGCCCTTTTCGAAGCGATTGAGTTTGCGAATGGCCGCATCCTAAACGCGCGATTCTCGCGGTACCGTGTACCCCGTTTTCGCGACGTGCCGGAGATACAAGTCGTGCTGCTCGATCGCAAGGATCTCCCATCATCGGGCGCGGGCGAGACGCCGCTAGTAGGTCTCGCCCCGGCCGTGGGCAACGCGATCTTCGACGCCACCGGCACGCGGCTTACTAGCCTGCCGCTGGCGCCGCGTGGTTTTAAGACTAGGGGTGCAGTCGTGAGTGGATGATCTTTATCTTCCGCCTTTCCATATGGCTCTTGGTTGTGCCGTGAACGGACGATTCCCGTTGACGGCGAAACCGAGATCGAAGCTGTTACCGCTGCGTCCTGCGCCTCGGATAACGTCCGACGAGCCAGTTCCAGCGAATAGAGGCTAGATCGAGGAACATTTTCAGACTGTCGCGAAAAACGCGAACTTTCGTTGCTGGGTCGTGCGCCCATCGCACGGGCACTTCCGCGGCACGAAGCCCGTGATGTTTGGCAAGAAATAAGAGCTCAGGGTCGAATCCGAACCCTTCGATGCGCTGCTGCTCAAAAATAATGTGCGAGCGCTCACGTACGAACGCCTTGAAGCCGCACTGCGTATCCTGAAACGATAGGCCAGTGAAGAGGCGGACGAATCCATTGAAAATCATTCCTGCCAACTCGCGCAAACGCGATTGGTGACCGAAAATTAGTGAGCGATCAATCGCGCGCGACCCAATTGCCACGTCATTGCCAGCTTCAATCGCGGCGAGGAGTTTGTCCGCTTCTTCGATTGGAGCGGAGAGATCAGCGTCGGTGAAAAGTGCTACCCGACCGCGAGCCTCCTGGATTCCGTGGCGCACACTGTAGCCTTTCCCGTGATTTGTTCCGTTCGGAACGAGGCGTAATGCCGCAAATTCGCGGGTCCATTTTTCTGCGATTGCCGCCGTGCCATCGACGGAGCCGTCATCGACTATGATGATTTCGACCTGTTCGGGGCCAGACCGGCGGGTTGCAAGATAGTCGCGAATCTTCGCGAGTGCGCGAGGAAGCCGGCTCTCTTCGTTGTACGCAGGAATAATGATCGAAAGGGCCGGAGCGCTAGGATTGTTCATCTTCGAAAAAACTCCTGGGCGGACGTACCGAAGCTCCAACCAAATTGGCGCTGACGATAAAGCGTTGCTTCATTATCCCACGGAATTGCGGGGTCGTGTGCTCGCAGGGAAGCGCCTAAAGGCATAGGCGTAAGCAAAGGCTACAAAGCACGGACTGCGACGTATGGTTCCTGCCCCGACTCTGAGTAGACCCCAGCCAGGACTAACGCGCAGTGCCTCAATACATTATACTGTTAGGTTGATACTAACATAGTATTTAGACGAGCGACTTGCATACGGTTTTAATCGCCACCTACACGCTCCTCGTGAATTCTGCCACTTCTATTACGGAATGAGTGGTATGGGTCCTTTACAGATGGTCGGCGTTCTCACGGCAATTGGTGAATGACTCTAAGGGTAACCCCGAACTTTGCGTGAGCTTAAACGGGGCCGACTTCGTTAGAAGGATTTCCCGGCACCTATCCCGACCGCAGAATCTAGGTCACCCGTTCGCCGCCGGGCGCTTCCGCATCATCAACCCCAAGAGCCCCACCCCGATTAATATAAGGGGGCCGGTCCCAGGGTCGAAGGTGGGCACCGTAAATGTACCTGCAGCATTGCCCTCTCGAAAGCCAACGCCAAGGCTGAGTCCCTGGATCTGCCACGGCCGATTGAACATATCAAAAAATGCGTCCGCAGCAAAAGTAACGATGTTCGCGTCCCAGCCGCAGGAATCCGTGGTTCCACCGTCGCACGAGATGAGCGCCAGATAGCTGGTCAGACCATCGGGTTTGGAGCTAAAGCCACATTCATTGGTGCCGCCAGGTTCTCCCTTGCCATTGGCGCAGGCTGCCAGATCAAACCCGATGCCGTCCCAGGCAACTTCGAAAGTCGTGAACAAGTTCGTCGTGTTATCGAAGATGAATGAACCGGTAGGGGCATCGAAGACATCGCCTGTGGTCACCTGAAAATTGATATTGCTTTCGGTGAACGCATCCGCGCGGGCAGTCGGGACTCCGATGGCTACAAATACTACAATCAAGATGATCAACAACGATTTACGCATAAGCTTATTGCTCCTTGCGTGCCAGAAGACGTCGATTAATTTGTATACGCGCACGCTAGCCTCAAGTCAATGACGCTGAACACACGCGACATCGTTGCGCCGCGTCAACTAGGTGGGGGCAAATCTTGCCAGTTCGGACTGTCTGCTCATTGATCCCGTGGATGAATTTTTGATGTCGTCAATGTGATTCTGTGGATTCCTGAGGTAGTGGACTTAAGGCCTGAGTAACGCGATAACTGGCCATTGATGGATAGATAGGTGTTAGCAACGTTCTCAAGATCTATCGGAGACCAATGGGCGCCTAGCGTGTCAGACGAGGCGGTGTGGTTGCCTCTGTGGTGAAGTCCGGTTTTACCGGCAGCTTCTGCATCGCCGCTAACGAGCGGTAGAAGTGCTCACCGTGACCGAGAGCATCGAATGTCGGTAAGTTACCCAACGACCGTCTTCTTGTTTCCTATGCGAGTGCTATTACACCGCCAGCGAATCGAGACTTCGGTATTATGTCCCATGTTCCTCCGATTGCATTACCGTTATTATCTGGTTTCGTTATTAAGCTCAGAGCGAACGAAGCATCAGTGCAACGGACGTTCAACACGGCTGCCCACGCGCGTTGATTAAAACACGTAACCGGATCTGACTTACATGTGCGGCAGATTCTGGGTGTAGCAAACCATTTACCCTTATTGTTAATACGCCCAAGCACTATCCAAAGGTCAGTACAATTAATTAAGACGATCAGGTAGTCAGCGCCTGCAACCCCCGGGGGCTTCTTAATCTCAGACTCTTTGATTTGGACGGTAAAGTTTTTCGCAGCCTGCTTTTCGAAGAAGTGGTACTGTTCCTCGTTCATTATTCAACCCATATTGACGTATACTATCGAGAACTTAAGAATATATATAAATCAATTGTTGGTGAAACTCAAAGGGCTTTGTCGGGAAAGTCTCGGGGAAGAGTCTTCCGGCTTAATCGATAGGTTGGAGTGAGATGCCAGAGTGGGAATTGCTCTCAAGGATATCGCGGTTTTTGTGTGTATACAGAAAAGTCAAAATCGCGTGATGGAAAACGTCTAAGAGAGTGGGAAGAGTCGTTTGCAGAGCCTTCTGACGCGAAGCAATTTCCGAGAATTCTCGCTGAGCGAATTTTTCAACAGCCATCCCTATTCTCGAAGTTATCTCGAACTAAGCAACAGGATTTTTCCTCAGGCTCCTTGACCTAAGAAGGTGCGGGGCGTATATACGAGGCGATAGACCGTCCTCGCGCCCAGGAGGAATAGATATGCGCAAATCCTTGTGGATCACAGTTACCGTACTATTTGTGACCTTTGGAGCGTCTTCCGCCTACGCGGATTCGCTTATAGACTACACAATTGATTTCAAAGTGGGGATTGTCTCTGAGGGCATCGAGTTTCCACCTCCGCCAACGGGTTCCTTCGTCTTCGACACCACGACGAACGAATTCACGAGTTTCACAGTAGACTGGATCCAGGGGGGTATCGACTTCGGCTTCACGTTTGACCTGACCGCGTGCGCCAATGGTGTAGGCGAGCCTCTCAACCCCGATCTAGTTTGCACACTTACTTCTGACGGTCTGACCACCTACAAGGCTCTTACTGCACCAAATGTAAGCTGGTCAGCGTTTAGTGCTTTCTCTTGTTCTGCACCAGAATGTGTCTTAGCCTACCGTTCTTTTGCGATCGACGGCATTGCTGAAAAACGACTACCCTCACCGTCAGATGAGAATGTAAACGACGAACTTGATGAGGACGGTACACTTACCGTTGTCGCGCCCGAACCAGGCACATTCGTGCTCATGCTGCTCGGGATGGGGTTCCTGCTGGTGGTGCCGAAATGTTTAGCCCGGGGCCTCCAGCAGACGAATTGAACGCAGCGCACGAAATGATGTTGAGAAATCTGATTTAAGCTGCTCATCAGAAAATTAAGGATGTAATGACTGCAGAAAATGTGTCGGTGCTCGAATTAATCAACGGTTTCAAGAATCGAGAACCGTGACCCAGAGGGTTTCCTCAGGTCCTCGAAGACCGTCCAAACGCTGATGCAAATGAACTATTTTCGGAGCAACTCAGGCGATGGATCCCGGAGAACTACAGGTATCACTGAGTGGAAATAAAAGGTCGCTAAAGATTCCGAAGCCAACAACTCGGTTGTGTTCGCAGAACATTTCCGGACACCCGGCGTTTCGGCCTTTGTCCATCGGCGAGCCCATCGCAACGCTGTTTGACGAAGCCCATGGGTATCTTATCCATCGTGCCCGGCGGACGCTGCCAAATACGATTAATGAGTTGCCGTGAGGGTGATTCCGAACGTCTCCGTCATGGTCCCCGAGGTAGCCGTTACAGTTAACTGTGACGTATTGGTGCTCGGCGAGCTAGTGACATTGAGCGCGCAACCACTGAGGACATTGCCCGTGAGAAGTATCAGCGCGAAAAGAGCCAGTGCTGAATAGCGTTTCGTGAGCGGAATCGCCCGACCTTCGAGCCGCAAGCATAGCCACCCGAGAATCGCGACGAACCAGATCGCCATCAGCGGTTGGAGCAGTCTCATTGAACCACCAATGCCGGAACCTTGCCGGACGACAGCCGAGGATGCATTCATTATCGTCAACATTGTGGGCTTCGCAACCCCGTTCAGCGTGAGCATGGTCGGATTGAATGATGCCGAGGCACCCGCTGGTAGCCCGGAGACACTGAATGAAATGGAGTTCGTGAACCCGTTTGCCGTCGGAGTCGCTGTAATCTGAATCATCGCTGGTTGTCCGGACGTAAGCGACGCGCCCGAAGGTCCGCCGAGGCTGAAGCCGTCCACTGTGAAATTAGAAGCGGGCGATGTCCCGCCGCCCGGGGGCGGACTTGTCACAGTTACATTCACGTTGCCTGCAGTTGCGACGTCGCTCGCTGGAATCGCCGCCGAAATCTTGGTAGCGCTAATGAACACAGTCGTCTCAGGATTGCCGTTAAAATTAACGACTGACTTTGCCTCGAAATTCGTGCCATTTACCGTGAGCGTGAAAGCGGCACCCCCCCTGACGCATGCGCCGGACCGAGGCTCGATATCGTGGGGGAAGGGCTATTGGGGCTACTTATGGTGAATACTTGAGCTCCTGATGGTCCGGGAGTTGGAGCCGGATTCGTCACGGTTACGTTTGCTGATCCTGGGCTTACGATGTCCGAAGCCGGGATTGCCGCAGTAATTTGCGTATTGCTCACGAACGTCGTTGCCTTGGGGGCGCCATTAAAATTCACAGTGGCGCCACTCACGAAACCGACGCCGTTAACGGTCAGTGTGAACGCGGCCGTGCCGGCGACAGCGCTCGAAGGCGAAAGCGAGCTGATCGTAGGAACCGCATTGCTGATCGTAAAGGAAACCGCATTAGATGTTCCGCCTGGAGCAGGATTCGTAACGGTCACAGTTGCGGTTCCGGCAGTGGCGATATCAGCGGCGGTGATTGCCGCAGTCAACTGCGTCGCATTCACGAATGTGGTGGTCTTGGCGGCCCCGTTGAATTTAACGACCGACGTGGACACAAACCCCGTTCCATTGACAGTGAGGGTGAAGGCAGCGCCTCCGGCGGTGGCACTGGTTGGGGAGAGGGAGGTTGCCGTTGGAGTTGGATTATTGATGGTGAAGGTCTGAGCGTTCGACGTGCCGCCGCCCGCAGGATTCGTGACCGTTACGTTCACCGTTCCGGCGGTGGCGATGTCAGCAGCGGGGATCGTGGCGACGATCTGGGTGCTGGTAACGGATGAGGGAGAAATTGCGGGATTAGATCCAAAATTCACCGTTGCACCGGCGACGAACCCTGTGCCAGTAAGAGTCAATGTGAAAGCTGCTCCCCCTACCGTGGCGGAGGATGGCGCGAGAGAAGTAAGGGTTGGTGCAGAAGCAGCATTAATCGTGAACGATAGATTGCCAGATGTGCCGCCGCCGGGAGCCGGATTCGTAACGGTCACAGTTGCGGTTCCGGCGGTGGCGATATCAGCGGCGGTGATTGCCGCAGTCAACTGCGTTGCGTTTACGAACGTGGTGGTCTTGGCCGCCCCATTGAACTTCACCACTGACGTGGAGACAAAAGCGGTTCCGTTTACGGTGAGAGTGAAGGCTGCGCCTCCTGCGGTGGCACTGGTTGGGGAGAGAAGGGTTGCCGTTGGAGCTGGATTATTGATGGTGAAGGTTTGAGCGTTCGATGTGCCCCCGCCCGCAGGATTGGTAACCGTTACGTTCACGGTTCCGGCCGTGGCAATGTCAGCAGCGGGGATCGTGGCGACGATCTGGGTGCTGGTGACGGAGGAAGGAGTAATCGCGGGACTCGTGCCGAAATTCACCGTTGCACCGGCAACGAACCCTGTACCGGTCATATTGAGTGTAAACCCTGCCCCTCCAACCGCAGCTGTGTCTGGCGCAATCGAAGTAAGCGCCGGCGCTGAAACGGGATTAATCGTGAATGATACGGAACCGGACGTACCGCCGCCGGGAGAGGGATTCGTGACGGTCACAGTTGCGGTTCCGGCGGTGGCGATATCAGCGGTAGTGATTGCCGCGGTCAACTGCGTCGCATTCACGAATGTGGTGGTCTTGGCGGCCCCGTTGAATTTCACAACCGAGGTGGAAACAAAAGCGGTTCCATTTACGGTCAGAGTGAAGGCAGCGCCTCCAGCGGTGGCGCTGGTTGGGGAGAGGGAGGTTGCCGTCGGCGCAGGATTATTGATGGTGAAGGTTTGAGCGTTCGACGTGCCACCGCCCGCAGGATTCGTGACCGTTACGTTCACCGTTCCGGCGGTGACGATATCCGTAGCGGGGATCGTAGCGACGATCTGCGTGCTAGTGACGGAGGAAGGAGTAATCGTGGGGCTGGTGCCGAATTCACGGTAACACCAGTAGAAAGTAACAGCACGCCGCCCGCGCCCAAATGCCACCGAGCGAACTGCAAACTGAAAGACCTTAACACAAGCGCACGAACGAACGAAAGCGAACCCTACCCGAATCTAATCGCCGGGGCCTAGAAGTTCTAGATCTTGAAGTCGCGGAGTGCGCCAGTGGATAACCGCGTCAGAATACATAGCCTTGGCAGACCTACCTGTCGTCTCAATCGAGCTCGAAGGCGGATTTGTAATCTTTTGTGAGCTTCGGGTCTTGATCTTCCTTGCGGAGAAAACAATTACCGATGGCCAGCACTTCCATATCAGTGCCCATGAAGCAGCGGAAAGCGTCCTCTGGCGTGCCAACGATGGGCTCGCCTCGGACGTTAAAGCTGGTGTTAACGATCACAGGGCATCCGGTGCGCTTGTTGAATCGTTGGATGAGAGCGTGATAGCGGGGATTAGTTTCCTTATGCACAGTCTGGATGCGGGCCGAATAATCGACGTGGGTAACTGCTGGAATGTCGCTACGTGGCACGTTGAGCTTTTCGATGCCGAACAGCCCTTGCTCAGCCTCAGTCATCGGCCTACGCCGCTGTTCCAGCACGTTTGCCACGAGCAGCATGTAAGGGCTGTCCTGATCGAGTTCGAACCATTCGCACACATGTTCGCGCAAGACGGAAGGGGCAAATGGACGGAAGGATTCGCGAAACTTCACTTTGAGGTTGAGCATGGACTGCATTCTGGGGGAGCGTGCGTCTCCCAGAATTGAACGCCCGCCGAGTGCCCGCGGCCCAAATTCCATTCGCCCTTGAAACCAACCGACCGCTTTCTCAGATTCGAGGGCGTCGGCGCAGGCATCGAGGAGCCCTTCGTCGCTAAGTACCAAGTACTTTGCGCCAGCGGCGGTTAAGCGTCGTTCGATGTCCGCCTGTGAGAATTCAGGACCCAGATAGGAACCCTTCATGTTGTCGCAGCACCTGTTTATTTTTCGAGATTGGCCTTTGAATGAGTGATAGGCGGCAAGCGCGGCGCCAAGCGCGCCTCCGGCATCACCAGCCGCCGGCTGGATCCAAATTTTTTCAAAGTGGCCGTCTCGCAAAATCCGCCCATTCGCTACGCAATTGAGGGCTACGCCTCCAGCCAGACACAAATTCTTCTTTCCGGTCTCGGCCGCCAGAGCTCGCGTCATGCGCAATACCACCTCTTCCAGCACAACTTGCACCGATGCTGCAAGGTCCATGTGCCTTTGCGTAAGGAGCTCCTCGGGCTTGCGTCGCGGCCCCTCAAATAGCCCATCGAACTTACTGTTCGTCATTGTCAGACCGGTGCAGTAGTTAAAGTAACCTAGGTTCAGTCGAAAGGACCCATCGGCCTTGAGATCTATGAGGTGATCCAAAATCTGTTTGGCGAATCGCGGTGAGCCATATGGCGCAAGGCCCATTACTTTGTATTCGCCTGAGTTGACCTTGAAGCCAGTGTAGTAAGTGAAGGCTGAATAGAGCAGCCCGAGCGAATGCGGAAAATGAATTTCCTTGATGATCTCCAATCTGTTGGCGCTGCCGAGCGCGACGGAAGTCGTGGCCCATTCGCCGACTCCGTCCATGGTGAGAATCAGAGCGTCTTCGAACGGCGAGGGATAAAAGGCGCTCGCCGCATGGCTCTGATGATGTTCGGCGAATAGGAGTCGGCGTTCCCAGTCGAACTCCTTGCTGAATTGCTTAAGCTCGTTGTGTAATAGATTCTTTTGAAATAGTTTTTCGCGCACCCAGAGCGGCATGGCCATTGCGAACGAGCGTAGCCCTTGCGGGGCAAACGCAACGTATGTCTCGAGCAGACGTTCAAATTTCAAAAAGGGTTTGTCGTAGAACGCTACGAAATCAATATCAGAAAGACCGACGCCTTCCTGCGACAGGCAGTACTCGACTGCATTTGACGGAAACCGCGAGTCGTGTTTTTTACGTGTGAACCGCTCTTCTTGAGCGGCAGCGACAATTTCTCCGTCCCGCACGAGAGCCGCCGCACTATCGTGGTAGAAAGCAGAAATGCCAAGAATTCGCATCCGTCGGCGGTCGTTAAAACAAGGTGTAGATGAATGGGGCGATCGCGCTTCCTTGCGCAAACACCAAGAGCGCTCCGAGCGCCAGCATCATTAGTAGGATCGGCAGCAGCCAATACTTTTTGCGCGTGCTTAAGAACGCCCAGAAGTCCTTCAGGAACGACATCGTTACATTCTCCTAAAACTGGTTCGCCATCGTTTCAGGTGCCGGACCTGGCGGCTGTCGCTCAATCCAGTAGCTCCGCGCCTCGGGATCGCGCGATAGACGCAACGGATCTTTTCCCAACATCCGGAACAGGAGCGCAGTGGGAGTCACAACTGCGTAAAACAGCACCGCCGTGATCACCGGACTGACGATGCGCCCCATTAGCAAGCCAAGCTTCGTCCAATATTTGTTCAAGGGACGCAGCCAAACCGGTTTTACAATCCCAATGAAAAGTAACAATCCGGCCAGTGGAAACGCCCACCAGCGCATCGCGTGATGCGCTCGCAATGGCGAGAGGCCGACGAGCACGAAGAAAACCGAAAAAACAAACGCAAAAGCCCGGTCAGACGAGCCCTGGCCCTCCTGTTTTCGGTTCAGATCCTCGTGAAGCGAGTACCCTTTCATTCGTCAATTATAAACCTTCGATTACCTAGCCGGATATTGTTCGTGGCATATGGTAATCATGGTTCTTAGCCGAATTGCGCGATTGCATGAAGTGAAGAATCGCGGTTCTCATAGTATTTATCATAATAGGAGAGGTAAGCGCCATCCCAGACGCACCCAGACGCCTGCCAACCACTCCGAATTCGTGCGATACCACTTTGCTGTTTGGCGCAATCCTTCATTCAGCGAAATTGTGGGCTTCCAGCCGGGGCGCGACTGGAGTGGTTCCGCGATTCGCGATTGATGGCAGAGATGGACGGACACTCTTGAGTCGGGCTATTTGGCGCATCCGCGGGGGGGACGCGGTGGTGAATGCTCAGATGCCGCATGCTGCTCAGGGAGCTGCGATCGGTTCTCACCGTGACTTGATCGCTTTGGCTTCAGGTACATCTAACACGGTGGTGCTAGGATTTGGGAGCGTGATAGAAGTCATGTGACGCTTTTGGACGAGGCCGGGCAATCTAATCCGAGAATGTCAATCCTAGTCCTGCGTTGAAGTTCGGCGCTGCTCACAATTTTCCTCTCAGCAATGAAGGAATGGCTGATCCATCGGACGGGCTGAATCGAATTGCAACGATTTTCCTTCAGAAGTCGGACAACCCGGCGCATTCGAACGATCACTAAGGCAGCAAACCGTAAACGTCGACCTCAGTCGAAGTGCCTACATATACTTTCCCGTTGGCGACCGTCGGAACCGTAAACTTTACAGCGTTTCCTGCGGCATCACGCACTGCGTTTTGAGAACTGCTATAAAGCAATGTCTGAATGTTAGTGGCATCATAGGCGTAGAGTATTGCGGGTCCTGGCCCCGGGCCGGGCGACCCATACTCCGTGGCATTTATGGCCCAGACAATCGCTGACCCGGTTGTGGTTCCGTTGGACGATACAGATAGTCCAGCGCCGGGAAAATTGACCACCTGACTATTTCCCGTTAAGTGTGTGAAATCTGGAATTCCGCTACTGATCGGAATCGACTTAAAAACATCATTCGTGCCCCAGACAAAGAGGCTGTTATTCCAATAAGCCGGTGAAGTAAACATGCCACCTGCGGCCCCACTCGCAGACTCCTCGATGATTTCAGGGTCATTTGTGCACCCCGAACAGTAGTGGGAATTGTTCGTCGTCATCTGATCGCGGTTGAGCACATAGATTCTTCCCTGCTTCCCCGCCTGAACGAGAATATGCGGGAACGAACCGGGTTGATCAGGCAACAACAATGCTCCGCCCGATCCCAAGTCGCTATCGTTATTTCTCAGGTCGTCCTGATTTTCCGGCGTGAAATAATCCAGCTGCGTTAGGATTTGGTTAGTGGTCCCCAATTTCAACAGAGTATCGCTCGTCTCGCGCGCAGGAACGTTCGTAGTATCAAAGTCACCGTTGCCGCTAGGAATGTAGATGTTACCGCTGGAATCAGCGGCAATTCCTGTTCCACCCATCCAGAAACCGCCGAGACCTCCATTCGGAGTCGTCACGTATACGCTCTTTCGGGTAAATGTGGCTGCGTCGTATGCAAACAGCCAGCCATGGTAAGGACTGAAATCACAGTGTGACGCAAATGCGATGTAAATCGTGCCGTTCATCAGCAACAAGCCTGGTCGTGCTAGTTGGTGCAAGGACATCGTGTTGGAATCGAAAACGAGCTGGCCGTTCGTGCTGCCATCACCGGTACCGGACACAGTTGCGGCGATTTTAATTGGACCAGGCGATTTTTCGTTGCCTGTAAGAAGATCTAAAGCATGCAAGCGGTGAAAGTAGTTGAGGCCATCGGTCGATTTCGCTTCCACATAAATCGTCTTCGATGCGGGATCAATCACCGGTGTAGCTGTGATTCCAATCAGCGGCTGCATATCGGTGCAACCGACCGTCGTTGCGGAGTTGAGCGGCGTCTCCCCGGTACCGGCACCATGACCCGCGTCCACCATACTGGCCTTCCATAGGAGCACGGAGCCGGTGGAATCCGCATCATAGGCGTAAACATTGTCCGCTTCCGTCGCGATAATCACGACATTGTGAACGGCACCGTTGATGGTCACGCCGGGCACGTAGAGCGGCTGGGCATAGACTTGCCCGACGACCGGCATAGCAAAGAGTTTCCCGAACTGATTCACGTTCACGTTCGTAGTGTTCAGAATCGTCTCGGACGTATTTTGTCCTGTTCTCGCATTGTCATTGTGTTGGGTGAGCACGCTTACACTCGGCGGGGCGGCGTTCACGGTGAGCGTTGCCGCATTGCTGGTCACGCTCGTGACCGGATTGGTGACGATCACCCGGAAGGTCGTTCCATTGTCCGCGCCTGTCGTGGCTGGCGTTGTGTAGCTCGCTGACGTCGCTCCGGCGATATTCACCTGGTTCTTCTGCCACTGATAGCTCAAGGGGGGTGCGCCCGTTGCCACCACCGTGAACGTGGCCGTCTGTCCCACGTTCACCGTTTGATTTGCCGGTTGTGTCGTGATGCTCGGACCCGTGTTCACCGTCAGCGTTGCCGCATTGCTGGTTATGCTCGTGACTGGGTTCGTCACGATTACACGGAAGGTCGTTCCATTGTCCGCGCCTGTCGTGGCTGGCGTTGTGTAGCTCGCTGACGTCGCTCCGGCGATATTCACCTGGTTCTTCTGCCACTGATAGCTCAAGGGGGGTGCGCCCGTTGCCACCACCGTGAACGTGGCCGTCTGTCCCACGTTCACCGTTTGATTTGCCGGTTGTGTCGTGATGTTCGGACCCGTGTTCACCGTCAGCGTTGCCGCATTGCTGGTTATGCTCGTGACTGGGTTCGTCACGATTACACGGAAGGTCGTTCCATTGTCCGCGCCTGTCGTGGCTGGCGTTGTGTAGCTCGCTGATGTCGCTCCGGCGATATTCACCTGGTTCTTCTGCCACTGATAGCTCAAGGGGGGTGCGCCCGTTGCCACCACCGTGAACGTGGCCGTCTGTCCCACGTTCACCGTTTGATTTGCCGGTTGTGTCGTGATGTTCGGACCCGTGTTCACCGTCAGCGTTGCCGCATTGCTGGTCACGCTCGTGACTGGGTTCGTCACGATTACACGGAAGGTCGTTCCATTGTCCGCGCCTGTCGTGGCTGGCGTTGTGTAGCTCGCTGATGTCGCTCCGGCGATATTCACCTGGTTCTTCTGCCACTGATAGCTCAAGGGGGGTGCGCCCGTTGCCACCACCGTGAACGTGGCCGTCTGTCCCACGTTCACCGTTTGATTTGCCGGTTGTGTCGTGATGTTCGGACCCGTGTTCACCGTCAGCGTTGCCGCATTGCTGGTTATGCTCGTGACTGGGTTCGTCACGATTACACGGAAGGTCGTTCCATTGTCCGCGCCTGTCGTGGCTGGCGTTGTGTAGCTCGCTGACGTCGCTCCGGCGATATTCACCTGGTTCTTCTGCCACTGATAGCTCAAGGGGGGTGCGCCCGTTGCCACGACCGTGAACGTGGCCGTCTGTCCCACGTTCACCGTTTGATTTGCCGGTTGTGTCGTGATGCTCGGACCCGTGTTCACCGTCAGCGTTGCTGCATTGCTGGTTATGCTCGTGACTGGGTTCGTCACGATTACACGGAAGGTCGTTCCATTGTCCGCGCCTGTCGTGGCTGGCGTTGTGTAGCTCGCTGACGTCGCTCCGGCGATATTCACCTGGTTCTTCTGCCACTGATAGCTCAAGGGGGGTGCGCCCGTTGCCACCACCGTGAACGTGGCCGTCTGTCCCACGTTCACCGTTTGATTTGCCGGTTGTGTCGTGATGTTCGGACCCGTGTTCACCGTCAGCGTTGCCGCATTGCTGGTTATGCTCGTGACTGGGTTCGTCACGATTACACGGAAGGTCGTTCCATTGTCCGCGCCTGTCGTGGCTGGCGTTGTGTAGCTCGCTGATGTCGCTCCGGCGATATTCACCTGGTTCTTCTGCCACTGATAGCTCAAGGGGGGTGCGCCCGTTGCCACCACCGTGAACGTGGCCGTCTGTCCCACGTTCACCGTTTGATTTGCCGGTTGTGTCGTGATGCTCGGACCCGTGTTCACCGTCAGCGTTGCCGCATTGCTGGTCACGCTCGTGACTGGGTTCGTCACGATTACACGGAAGGTCGTTCCATTGTCCGCGCCTGTCGTGGCTGGCGTTGTGTAGCTCGCTGACGTCGCTCCGGCGATATTCACCTGGTTCTTCTGCCACTGATAGCTCAAGGGGGGTGCGCCCGTTGCCACCACTGTGAACGTGGCCGTCTGTCCCACGTTCACCGTTTGATTTGCCGGTTGTGTCGTGATGCTCGGGAGACCGTCGACAGTGAGGGTGGCCGGATTACTCAGGGTGCTTTGATTCGAATTGCTAACCATTACTTGGAAAATGGATCCGCTATCCGCGCCGGTTGTTGGCGGTGTTGTATAGGTCGAAGAGGTTGCACCAGCGATATTTGATCCGTTCTTTCGCCACTGGTATCTGAGAGGCGAGTTGCTTGCAGCGGACACGGTGAACGTTGCGGGCTGCCCGGCTGGGACTGTCTGGCTTGCGGGCTGTAGTGTGATTTCGGGAGACCCACCGTTTGATGAATTTATCGGACCGGCACATCCTGCGAGGAGTGCGAGCGTGGTCGTAGGAATGAGGAGTAGGACTGCGACCGTTCGAACGGGACCGTTAACTAGACTCAAGAGGATGCGATTATTTGCTGGGCCCCACATCATTCTAGTGTCCCACCCTGGGTTCGGAAAATAACGGCTGAAATGTTGCAACAATTCTTCGATAACACAAAGCGTTAGATACTTTGTGTTCCCTATTCCGCAAGAATCTTTCGGATTTTGTTTGCCTCCGAATAATTCGGACTGATCTGCAACGCTTGTTCCAGCTCTTTCTTGGCCATGGTGTGATTGTTAGCTTTTTCGTAGGCCATGCCGAGATGATAGTGGTAGGTGGCGCTATCAGGAGTTTGTTTCACAGCTTCCTGCAAAGTATCTATCGCTGATGAATAGGCACCCTGGTTGTAGTAGGCCCAGCCGAGGGTGTCGGCGGTGCTCGGAAGGTCCGGCAAACCTTTGCGGGCGGTTTGTGCGAGCGTGAGCGCAACGCTTACGTCGCCACCATGTTCGAGCATGAGGTAAGAAAGATTGTTTGCAGCGACCGGGTAGTCGGGTTGGATTGCGAGGGCTTTCTTGTAGAGATCTTCTGCCTGTTGCCAATCACCGCGGGTTTCTAGAAGGCTTGCCAGGGAAATATAAATGCGGACGTCGCGAGGATTGGCTTGCATGGCGCGTTGGTATCCGGCGATGGCCTGGTCGACAGAGCCTTGCGCAGCCTGAGTGCGCGCGAGCATGAGGAAAGCGGGGACATTATTCTTGTCGAGATCGACCGCCTTCGAAAAAGCTTCCACGGCTTTGTCGTTTTGCTGATTCTTCAGCTCAAGCTGACCAAGAAGCGAATAGAGTTGGCTATTGTTGGGAACCTTGGCGATCTGATCCTGAACGCGGCGAAGCGCTTTGGCCGGCTGCTTTCGTACCATGTCAATATTGACCAGACCGGCGAGCGCATCGACCGCGGAGGGATTGCGTTGCAGCGCGTCGGAATAGAATTTCTCAGCCTCGTCATAGCGCTTCTGAAACATGCGGAGATCGCCCAAGCGCGCATAAGCGGCAGGATTGCCGGGAGCAATTTCAATCGCTTTCTTAAGATCCGCTTCTGCGCCGGCGGGATTGTTCTGACGCATAAGCGCTTGCGCGTGGTAGATATAGCCTTCGGGGGATCTAGGCTGCACTTGAATCATCTGCTGGCTCACCTGCGACAGAGTTTCGGCATCGCCTCGACGCATTGCCAGGGCAGCGAGGGCGCGCAAGGCTTCCACCAGGTTCGGGCGCAGGTGCAGGGCTTGTTTCCATTCGGTTTCCGCTTGACCAAGATTTGCATTCGCAGCATATGCGACGCCGAGTTGATAGTGCGCGCCGGCATCATTCGGAGCATCTTTGGCGGCTTTTTCGAGAACATGAATCGCATCTTCGGGTTTCCCCTGGCGAATCAGCAACTCGCCGCGAAGAACCTGAGCATCTGGATCCGACGAAGCGATTTTAAGAGTGGCGTCGTTGACTTTGACGGCTTCGTCGACGCGATTTTCGGAGATCAGCAGCTGAGTGTAGATTTTTGCGACGGTCAGATCCTTAGGATGTTCAGAATAAAGGGATGCGAACTCGGCTAGCGCTTTCTCGGGTTGGTTTGTGGCGACATAGAATTCCCCCAGCATGCGATAGCCCTTTGCATCGTCCTTCAACGCGGTCTTGGTGTCGCGCAAACTTTGTTCGGCCATGTCGCGCTGGCCTTCGTTCAGATACAGCCCCGCAAGGGTTGCACGCGGCGCTGGATTCTTTGGGTCCAAGGTAATCGCGGCCTGAAACTGCTTTCCGGCGTCAACCCAGCGCTTTTGGCGTTCGTAGAATGCACCGAGAGCCATCAGCGCCGACGCTGATTTGGGATCGAGCGAGACTGCTTTCTTGAAACTTTCTTCCGCGGCGGCGAGGTCTTTGTTCTTTTCCTGAATCACAGCAACGTTCAGGTAGGATTGCGAACGGCTGGGATCCATTTTCAAAGCTGCATGCGCTTCATCCAGCGCCTTCACGTCGTTGCCGAGGGCGGCATCCGCGTTGGCCAATAGCAACTGTGCCTGAGGATTATTCGGATCGCCTTGCAGAATTGTTTGAGCGCGATCGTGGGCCTGCTGATACTGGCGGCCGGCTAACAGAATGTTTCCAAGGTCGAGCTGGGCTTTCCAATTGCTCGGATCAAATTCGACAGCGCGAGTCAATTCCTGATACGCGTGCGACCAGTCGCCCTGCTTCATGAGCGACTGCGCTAGGCGGTAGTGCGCGTCCGCGAATTTCGGATCGACCTGGATTGCATTCTCGAACTCAATATTCGCCTCGCGATATTGCCCCTTATCGAAGTAAGCGGCGCCTTTGTCGACAAATTTCTTCTTTTTGGCTTCCGGGCTAAACGAACATGAAGCAAGCGCGAATGCAGCGATGAGTAAGGAAATCAACAACGATCGAATACTTCCCACTTCAAGCATTCCGCCTCGCTTCTAGACGGCCTCGGTCACAACAGCCCACCGAAATGAAGCAATCCAGCTTCCGGTCTAACTCTCGACTCGATTGGGCCATCGATCCGAGGTACGGTACTGAAAAAAATACACTTAATTCTGTTTAAACGCAGCCGCTATTCTGGCTACCTAGCACCGATCCCTTGGCCCGTTTGTTGCGGCAGTGGAAGCAACCTTCCACTATTATTCCCTGAAATGCCCTCAAATGCCACAAATTGGTGCGAGTGTGCGCTGCAAGAGATGGTCGGATTTTCTGCTAAGTGCTTTTTTTATATCGTCTTGGGATTTGATGGTAACTGATTTCTCTTTTGATGGAAGGGTCTGAGGGCTTGGTGCCAGATGAGCAGCAAGCGAAACACAACGGGATGGTCCCGTAAGCTACTGATTTTAAGTGTGATAACTTGGGACATGTGACCGGCGCTCTCGTGGCAGCCGCATTGCATTCACTTTCCAGGTAGTAAAGTGCGCTCAGGGCGAAGCGCGAACAGGATAATTGGCCGAAACGTGGAAAATGTGATCGCAACACCGATAGCCGAAGTGGTGAGGCATTCTGAGGTCGGCGGTTTCGTGGGTGGGACCAGCCCTGCGATGCTGACCCTCGAAGCCGTGCTCACGGAGATCGCGCCCACGAACATTCCGGTGCTGTTGGTGGGAGAGTGCGGCACGGGCAAGCAGATGTTCGCTCAAAGGATTCACCAACTGTCAGACCGGTCCGAGATGCTGATGAAAGTGTCGTGCGCCGGAATGAGAGCGGAGTCGTTTGCAAGCGAGCTCGGTCTGGATGCCGGGGAGAAACACGAATCCGGACGCGATGCGGGGACCGTGTTTTTCGATGAAATCAGCGAGCTCGACGCTGCCTGCCAAAGGAATCTCCTCTACTCGCTGCCTGACGGAGAAGCGAAACCGCGACGAGGGGTTCTGTTGGCACGGTTGATCTCCACTACGAGCCGGAATCTTGATGAGGAGATGAAGGCGGGGCGTTTTCGGCGCGAGCTCTATTACAGGATCAATGGCGTTTGTCTTCGGCTTCCCGCACTTCGGGAACGGAAAGAAGACATCGCGCAACTGAGCGATTATTTTCTCGTGAAACACTGCACTCAACTGGGACGGATGCGTTCGCGATTGAGTGCGAGGGCGATTGACGTGTTCATGAACTATTCCTGGCCCGGCAACATTCGCGAGTTAGAAAATGTGGTGAAGAAAATTGTGGCGCTCAATGATGAGGAGCTGGCGCTTTCAGAATTGGTAAGCACTCGACATGCTCCCGATACCGCGGTGTCGGCAGACGCGCCGACGCGCTCGCTGAAGGTGGCCTCAAAGGCAGCCTCGCGTGAAGCAGAACGCGAGTTGATCTTAAGAGCTCTCGGTCGTACGCGGTGGAACCGAAAACGCGCTGCTCAGGAGCTGCAAATTAGCTACAAGTCTCTACTGTATAAACTGAAGCAGATCGGCATGGACGAAGAATTGAACTAGTAAGGCGGTGCAAGCAATGATGAGACGAATGAAACTATGGGTTGTGGCGGGACTTTTGGCCGCAGCAATTCCGGCGTACGCGCAGCAAGAGGACAATAAGAAGCAGGCTTCGGACGTGAATGCGGCTGGCACGCAAGCCACGCCAAAAAAGCCGGCGACCGAGGACCCCAACTACGTGATTGGTCCGCAGGATGTGCTGGACATCAGCGTGTGGAAAGAGCCGGAATTGACGCGTCCAGTGCCGGTGCGACCCGACGGAAAGATTTCGATGCCTTTGCTGAACGACGTGCAGGCCGCGGGGCGTACCCCCTGCAATTGGCCGCTGACATCACCACGGGACTGAAGAAATTTGTGACCGATCCGCAGGTCACTGTGATCGTTATGACGATTAACAGCCAGCGAGTGTTCATCCTCGGCGAGGTGACTCGCGCGGGAGCTTATCCTCTATTGCCAAACATGACAGTGCTGCAAGCTTTGTCGAGTGCGGGCGGGTTTACGATTTATGCGAATCTCAAGAAAATTTATGTCCTGCGAGTAGAAGACGGAAAACAGGTAAAACATCCTTTCAATTACAAGGACGTACTCGCCGGAAAAGCTGCCGATCAGAATATCATTGTGAAGGCCGGCGACACGATCGTCGTTCCCTAGAAGCTTGCGATGAAAACGATGCACATCGTACGGAATATTAGTCTGGCGATCGGAGTGATGGCCTTAAGCGCGCCCATGGCATGCGCTCAGCAGCAAGAACCGGATCAATCAGTCCAGCCGGTAGAGCCTTCACAGCCGATTCCGGCGTACCACTCGCCTCTCGCTTCTGCTGCAAATAATGCACAGGACCAGGCCAACGCTGATTCTCAAAAATTGCTCCCAGATACAACAGCGCTGACGGGTATTCAAGACCTCTCACTCGGCGTGCCCGCTACGAATCACAGCTACTGGCAGCCGCACCTGGAGCTTAGTTCAACGGTGGACTCGAATCCCTTATCCGCGAACGGACAGACCGGATGGTCAACATTCACCTCAATCTCAGGCGGAGTGGATTTGCATAAAAATTCAGGAAATTCGATGCTGACGCTCAGCTACGTTGGCGGTGGTTCATTTTCGAATGATGGTAACGTGAGCGACGGAATTTTACAGGGGCTAAATTTTTCCGAACGGCTCTCCTATCGACGTTATGTGTTCTCCTTCTTCGACCAACTTATGTATGCGCCTCAGACGGCTTTCGGAGGCGCCGGGATTCCCAATGGTCCGACTTTGCCCGGCGGCGGAACGCTAGGCTTTGGGAACGGCTACACGCCGGGACAGACGATTTTGACAGCACGAGGACAGCGGCTCACGAATTTTTCGGGTGGCGAGGCGGATGTTCTGCTTACGCCGAGGAGCTCGCTGACATTTGTTGGCGGATATGAACTGCTGGATAGTGTTGACGATGCTCAGCTCAACTACGGCGACGTGATCCTTTCGGCCGGATACAACTATCAACTCTCTCGCCAAAACACGATTGGGCTTTCCTATCAATTCAGCTCAATCAGCTACAGCAACATCGATCAATCCATAAAGAACAATATCATCTCCGTATCATACGGCCGACGCATCACTGGCAAACTCGCATTCCAGGCGTCTGGCGGACCCGACATCGCACAAATTCGAATGCCACTTACGACGGCCCCTGCAACGTCGGGAGGGGGGGCAGTCAGTACCTCTACGAGTTACATGACACAGGTATATGCCTCGATTAATGCGTCTCTACAATACCAACTAAGGCAGGCCTCAATTTCCGCCGCTTACAATCACGGCGTCACTGGCGGGTCGGGAGTCCTAGCTGGAGCGATAACCGATAACTTTACAGGTACGGTCGGCAAGCAGGTGTCAAGAACGTTCAATGTAAGTTGGAATGTCGGGTATTCGCGAAACCGTGGAATACAGGTCGCCGGAACTACAACCGCCAATGAAACTTTTGACTATTGGTTTACAGGTGTAAATTTGAGCCATCCGCTGGGGCGAACGATGAACTTATTCCTTAATTATCAATTACAATACCAGAACACGGGTGCTTCAGTTTGCACCGGACCGGGATGTGCCGGAAGCCTGGCGCGCAATCAAATTACCTTCGGTTTTGGATGGCACAAGCAGCCGGTCCCGTTTTAGGGGGTTGGAATGAGATTCGAATTGGACAGAAAGAGGATTGCATGAGCGAAAGAGAACTCACTCTTGCCGATTACACGGCCATGTTCCGCCGCAGATGGGTGCTAGTCGTTGCCCTTGCACTGGTCGGCGCTCCGCTTGCATACATCGTTTCGCGCTTTCTTCCCGACCGTTACAAGTCGCAAACGCTGGTTCTGGTGGAGCGACCCTCGGTACCGGAGAAAATCGTCGAATCGTTAGACACCGAAGATCTCAGCCAGCGTCTTTCGAGTATGCAGCAGCAGATCTTGAGCCGATCGCGGCTTGAACCAATCATTACTCAATTTGGCTTGTATTCGAGCGATGTCAACAAGATTCCGATGGAGGACCTTGTTGGCCGCCTACAGAAAGCAATCGAAGTCACTCCAATTCTGCCGATGGCTGAAACGCAGAGCCGCCAGCTGCCGGGCTTTTATGTAAATGTGACCATGGGAAATGCGCGCACGGCGCAGCAGGTATGCACGGCCG
Source organism: uncultured Acidobacteriota bacterium (assembly GCA_963720655.1). Lineage (GTDB taxonomy): Bacteria > Acidobacteriota > Terriglobia > Acidiferrales > UBA7541 > Palsa-295. Next base: position 537,991 of record CAVRFZ010000005.1, read on the forward strand.
TGACTTCCATGTTTATTGAGGAAAACCTGCGGCTACGGCAGGCGAATTCCGAAAACACGACTCAATTTCTGGTCAACCAGTTGGCTGAGGCGAAGGCCAACCTCGATGAGCAAGATGCAAAGCTGGCCGTGTTCAAGAGCCATTATCTCGGTTCGCTTCCTGACCAGGAGCAGATGAACCTAAATCTGCTCGGCAACCAGAGTTCGCAACTCGACGCGGCCACCCAAGCGCTTGCTCGAGCGCAGCAGGACAAATTCCTTGCCGAGTCGATGCTCACACAACAAGTTGCGGCCTGGCAGGCTACGCAAACCGGGCGCAGTCCTGAGACGCTAGAGCAGCAGCTTTCGGCGATGCAGACGCAGCTCGCAACTCTTCAGTCTCGATACACTGACGACTATCCGGACGTGATCAAAGTGAAGAACGACATCGCTGCGCTAAAGAAACAAATTGCCGCAAGCGATACCCAGAAGGCGGGGACTGACCCGACCAAGACTCAGAAGAACTCATTGGAGCCATCTCAGATCGCACAATTGCGCGCTCAAGTTCACAATCTCGACTTGGTGATTGCTGAAAAGGCAAGGGAGCAAGAGCGGATCAAACAGCAAATTAAGCTGTATCAAGATCGAGTGCAATCGAGTCCGGCCGTGGAGCAGCAATTCAAAGAGCTCACCCGCGGTTATCAAACGGCGCTGGATTCCTACAACGACTTGCAGAAGAAACGGAATGAGGCTGAAATGTATGCAGATCTGCAGAGGAAGCAACAGGGAGAGCAATTTCGAGTGCTCGACCCGGCTAATCTTCCGGACAAGCCATCATTTCCGAATCGTCCCCTCTTTGCAGTGGGAGGCTTGGGCGGAGGACTCGCACTCGGACTTGGTATCGCATTCCTTCTCGAAATGAAAGACTCGTCGCTGAAGACGGAGCGAGATGTTGAGTTCGCCCTGCGACTTCCCGTGCTGGCCATGATTCCGGAAATTGAACCGACGTCCGCAGAAAATGCGACGAGCAAGGAAGAACCTATGTTGGCTGGAGTGGGAGCAGGACCGGGCCAGAGCGGGAGAGCGTAAGGAGTTTATGTACCAAAAATTCTTTGGATTACGTGAAAGCCCATTCAACGTCAATCCTGATCCTCGTTATCTTTTCCTGACGAGGCAGATTCAGGAGGCGTTGGCGGGATTGACGTACGGAATTCAGAACCGCAAAGGCTTCATTTTGCTCACGGGTGAAGTGGGCACAGGGAAAACAACGCTTCTGAACCGATTGCTTGATTGGCTGCATGGACAGCGGGTTGCCACTGCATTTATTTTTAATTCGCAATTGAGCGTCAATCAGCTTTTCGATTTTATCGTCGCAGAGTTCGAAATTCCGTGTGAATCGCGCGAAAAGAGTCAGATTTTGTTGCGCTTAAACCAATGGTTACTTGAGCGCTATCGATCTGGCGAAACAGCCGTGCTGATCATAGACGAGGCTCAGAATTTATCTGCCGAAGTGCTGGAAGAAGTTCGTCTTCTGACCAACCTTGAGACGTCGACCGAGAAATTGCTGCAAATTGTTCTGACCGGTCAGCCCGAACTTGAAGAAAAATTGAAGTTGACAGAACTGCGTCAACTACGCCAGCGCATTACTCTGCGTTGCCGCACGGCGGCGCTGACGCTCGAAGAAACCTTTGGGTACATTGCAGAGCGGTTGCGAATCGCGGGTGCGAACGGTGAGCCGATTTTCTCAAAGGAAGCGATCCAGGCCATCCATATGTATTCGCAGGGGATTCCACGCGTTGTGAATTTGCTGTGCGAGCATTCGCTGATCAACGCGTATGTCGATCACCTTCGCCCTGTGCCAGCCCATCTCGTGGAAGAAGTGGCTCGCGAATTTCAACTTGATGAAATCGAGCCGACTGCTCGCGCCAGGCTTGCGCCGACCGGGAGTCAGGCGAGCGATACTCAAGCATTGCTCCAGAATCTGGACGAATTGCTGGGACGTTTGCGCCAGTCGAATGTTGTCTTGTCTTCGACCCGCGAAAGGAAACCATGAGTCGCATTCATGAAGCGCTAAAGAGGGCTGAGCAAGAACGCGCAGCCATTGCAACAGCTGAGACGGAAGTGGCTCCGTTCCAGACAGAATCAGCAACGGCAGCGACAGTAGCGCCGACCCGAAACAACGAGATGCCGTTACAGAGCGGTGATATGTTGAGCCGAACAATTTTGACTTCGCCTGGCTCCGGCGAATACTTGCGGTTCGATGATCTTCGCGCGCGTTGTGCGCATCCCGTATGGCATCTCGATCCAAACGTAAATGTCTTTGTGAATCCCGATTCCAGTGCCAAGGGCTCAGAGCAATTTCGAACATTGCGCTCGCGACTCTATCAAATGCGAAGTAATCAGCCGCTTCGCACACTTCTCGTCACGAGTTCAATCCCTACTGAAGGCAAAACGTTTGTAACGAATAATCTGGCGCAGGCCATAGTCAGGCAACCCGACCGCCGCGCGCTCATCATAGATGCCGATTTACGACGGTCCCGATTGCACGTTCCGCTGGGTGCACCATCAAGCCCAGGCCTGACGGACTACCTGCGCGGTACGGCCGACATAGTGTCGATCATCCAGCAGGGGCAGGAAGGGAATCTCTGTTTTATTCCGGGAGGAGACGAGGTAGCGAATCCGAGCGAACTCATTGCAAATGGCCGGATGAAGGTGTTGCTTGACCGTCTCGCTCCGATTTTTGACTGGATCGTCCTCGATTCGCCACCTTGTTTGTTAGTGGCAGATGCGAGCATACTGGCGGACCTTTGCGATGGCGTGCTCCTGGTCACGCGCGCCGGTGTGACGCCCGCTGCTACGGCCCAAAGAGCCTGTCAGGAGTTGCGCGGGAGAAATGTCGTAGGCGTTGTGCTGAACGCGATGCAGGACTCGCACAAATATCATTCGGATTACTATTATTACGGTTACGGCTACGGGGAATCAAAGGAACCAAATAATTGAGTCGGCTTTGTCTCGAGTCGACTCATATTCCCACCTGTTGGTCTGTGAGAATCTCAGGCTAGGGAATCTCAGGCTGAGACTGATAGAGAAGCCCTAAGTCTCAGCAATTCCGTCAACTTGGGCTTCTGTCCGACCCCCTCTTTCCTGACCTACGCCACAGCACTTCTGCCCCTGCTGTAACACGTTAGAGACATTGCAGATAGACGCCATTCATCGCGGCGGGAATCGGACTTCGAGGAAACGTCTTGGCAAATGATGGTAAGAGTTTTCACTACTTTGGCCCTTCCCCGTACGTATTACCACCTAGCTGGGATGGGCCGCATTCTCGAGGGGAAACAAGCTACCTGTTATCAATAAGTTCCAATTCCATTTTTGGAGACCATTGTTCTGAAGACTGCCACAGAGTTGGCAGGAGAGTTGCGGTAGAAGACAGTGAAGCAAAGCATGTTAATGGCGGTAGCCTACGCGACTTGCGACAAATATCGTCGTAACCAAACCAAGGGAGGCTTGATCTGGTGGCCAACTCGGAAACAGAGAATCGCCGATGGTTTGCTCTCCAAGTCAGAACACGATGGGAGAGTTCGACCGCGGTCTTGCTTTCGGGCAAAGGCTACGAGACCCTGCTTCCAACCTACCAAACGAAAAGGCGCTGGAACGGGAAAGTAAAGCAGGCGAGCGCCCCACTTTTTCCGGGCTACGTATTTTGCCAGTTCGATGCGCTAAAGCGCCTCCCGATACTGGTTACGCCAGGAGTCATCTCGGTGGTTGGCCGTGGTCGGGTGCCGTTTCCGGTGGACGACGGGGAGATTGCCGCAATCCAAACGATTGTCACCTCGGGACTTCGGGCTGAGCCGTGGCCATACCTTGAGGTCGGTCAGAAAGTTCGAATCGAAAACGATTCCCTGACTGGATTGGAAGGGATACTGATCCAGTTCAAGGGAAATAGCCGCATTATCGTTTCTGTGTCGTTGCTTCGCCGATCGGTCGCACTAGAGATTGACAGGGATTGTGTTCGACCGGTTGCACCGTCAAAAGTCAGAGATCTCAGCCCCATCGCTTCACATCCGCTCTTGCAGGGAGTTGTGGCTTAAATGGCGAACAGCAATTTAAAGGTCACGGCAGTTAGGGAGCACGCGCAGTCTGAACCTGGTCGCAAGGTCCTTGCGCGAATCGGCCACGTACCTCCCGGGCGCGAAGGCGTTCTCGCGGAAGCAACATTTCATGCCCTTCTAACACACGAGCGACGTCGAGCGGAGCGGTCGCGAAAACCCTTTGTGCTAATGCTCCTTGAGTTGCATGCTCAGCATGCTAAGAGCGTGAGCTCAGCGTTCAGCGAGCGAGTGAAAGCTGCCATCGCTGGAGCTACGCGCGAGACCGATTTGATTGGTTGGTATGAGGAAGGCCGAATCCTCGCCGTTATCTTCGCGGAGCTCAATGTAGAAGAGAACGTGCCCGTGGCGGAGCTCCTCCGATCAAAGATCGAAAGGGTGTTGGACAATTCCGTTGGCGCCAAGGCTGCCGCAAGAATTGTCATAACGACTCATATCTTTCCAGAGAGTTGGAATCAGAACGGAATTGAGCGCCCGGCTGATCTAAAGCTATATCCGGATCTTTCTCAGAAAACGTCGAGAAAGCGGCTGCCGATCGTGGTAAAGCGCGTAATCGACGTTTTGGGTAGCTTCTCTTTGTTGCTGATGCTCTCACCGATCTTGGCCGCTATTGCTATTGCGATCAAACTTACGTCGAAGGGACCAGTGATCTTCGAGCAAGAGCGCTTGGGACAGTTCGGAACAAGATTTAAATGCTTGAAGTTCCGGACGATGAACACGAATAACGATCCTAAGATCCATCGCGAATATGTGCAAAATTTCATCGTTGGGCAGGCCAAGGCCGCTGAATCGAACGGTAACGAGCCCGCGATCTACAAGTTGACGAACGATCCCCGGGTTACGACCGTCGGCCGCTTTTTGCGGAAAACAAGTCTCGATGAATTTCCACAGTTCGTGAACGTTCTGCGCGGTGAAATGTCGCTTGTAGGTCCACGTCCTCCGGTTCCCTACGAGTTCGAAATGTACGACCACTGGCATCGGCGCCGTGTATTAGAACTGAAGCCTGGCGTGACAGGTCTGTGGCAGGTGAATGGCCGGAGCCGGACTTGCTTCGACGATATGGTCAGACTCGACCTGCGGTATTCGCAAACCTGGTCGCTTTGGCTGGATTTCAAGATCCTACTGGCTACTCCGCTCGCCGTTGTCGCGGGTAGTGGTGCCCACTAGCTTTCTCGCTTTGGTTTGGTTATTCAGCATTCCTGAACCGTTCTTCTCCTAGGCGTAGTGAGACGGTTGGATCGCTCGACGCACTTCGGATTTGACTGCCCGGCCTCAAAGCTATCTTCGTACTTCACAAGGGAGCCATGGTAAAAATCGGCGTAATCGGCTACGGATACTGGGGACCCAATATCGTTAGGAACTTGCAGGGTTTGGATTCGACGCGTACCGAATTGATCTGTGATAGCAACCCATCCGCGCAGGCGCGAGCACGTAAAGCTCATCCTGGCATTAAAATTGTTTCGGATACGAACGAAGTGTTGCGCTCGCCGGACATTGACGCGGTCGCCATCATCACTCCGGTGTGGACACACTATGAGCTTGCAAAAAAGGCACTCGAAAATGGGAAGCATGTGTTCATCGAAAAGCCGTTTGCCTCGAATTCGGCTCAAGCCCAGGAGCTCATTGACCTTGCCGCGCAGAAGAAACTGAAGATCATGGTGGATCATACGTTTTTGTTCACGGGCGCGGTGCGCAAGATCCGCGAACTGACCGAGAGTGGCGCTCTCGGTGACTTGTACTATTACGATTCATTGCGCGTTAACCTGGGTCTATTTCAGCACGACGTGAGCGTGATATGGGACCTTGCGCCGCACGATCTGGCGATCATGGATTATGTGATTAAGGGAGATCCTGAAGCTGTTGTAGCGACGGGTGAACGGCATCTGAATGGCGTGGAAGACGTCGCTTACATGACCGTCTACTTCCCCCACAATGTGATCGCGCACATCAATGTGAATTGGTTGTCGCCAGTTAAGATACGGACCACTCTAATTGGCGGACAGAAGAAAATGCTGGTGTGGAATGATCTCGTTGCGGACGAAAAAGTGAGGGTATACGACAAGGGTGTTCAGATCACATCCGGTGAAGGTATCCGCAACCTTCTGGTGAGCTATCGAACGGGCGATATGTGGGCCCCGCAGTTAGAACAGTTGGAAGCGTTGCACGTCGAGTTGGATTACTTCGCGAAGTGCATCGTGAACAATGAGACTCCTTTCAATGACGGCCTCGCTGGATTGCGAGTTGTGAAGATGCTGGAAGCCGCAGAGGCATCAATCCGAAAGAGGGGCGAGTTCGTTCGTCTATAAGAGCCTTCCTGTCTTCAGGAGGACATTTCGCACCGTTCGTCGGTCTCCTAATATATTTGCAACCCTCCATTCTGAGCGATGTCGCTAGGCGCTAGTTCTCCGGCCCGGCCCCCGACACCTCATTTCGGCGGTTTTTTAGCTGATAGCGTTCCGTCTTCCTAGCCTTTAAATGAACCCACGATCGAAATTCGAATCCCCGTTCCTTCAAACGCGCGTTAGATCTTCGGCAGACGATGGCTTGACGATGGATCTTTCCCCGTTGAGAAGCATGGCGGCAAAGGCGCTCCTCGCCCTGTTTGATGGCAGCGAAATGATGTTCTCGCGACGCATCACTTTGCGGGAGCGAGGGTTTCGCAGAGAGCCAGCTTCGCCGAGGCGCACCGTCATCTCTCTCTTGGGTCTGCAGAGTCTTGCGCAATCGGGTCAGCGCCAGCCTTTCGATCTGGCGTGTATTGAAAACGCGGTTTTCCGGGATAGGCGCTGGGTGAAAGGTATCGGAGATCTCGGAGTCCTTGCTCAGTTTGCAGCTGAGTGCAATCCAGAAAGACTTGCTTCACTTACTCATGATTTCGACTTCGCGACGGCACTTGAGAATTTTCCAGACGGCCGTGAGTCTCGCACTACGTCCCTGTCTTGTTTTTTGGCTGGTATTTCTCACGTGAAACTTTCGTGTCCAGATTCATTGCCGGATTTGACCGACACCGCCGTGAATACCTACCGTCTTTTGGAAGACAATCAGGGAGCGGGCGGAATCTTTGCTCATGCAGGATTGCCAGGCTTACTCCAGCAACCGCTTTCGAACCGCTTTGGAACTATCGCAGATCAAATGCATGCGATCTACGCGCTGGTAACGTTCGCACGCGCATTCGAGATCGAAGAACCGCTTGCGGACGCCTTGAATTGCGCAAATGCAGTCCTTGCGCTGCAAGGCGACAGGGGCCAATGGTGGTACCTCTATGATAAACGATCATCCCAGGTGGTGAATTGTTATCCGGTGTGTTCGATTTATCAGAATGGAATGGCTCCGATGGCCCTCTTCGCGCTAGCTCAGGCAACAGGACAAAGCTTTGATGAGGCTATCTACAACGGGCTGTCGTGGGTCTCTGGAGGTAACGAACTGGGGGTTGATTTGCGCGATTGGCAGCATGGAATTATCTGGGATTCGATCGAACCAAGAAGCCGGATTACCAATTTTTGTGAACAAGCTCTCAATCTTGTCCAGACTTCTGGCAAATCGCGCGACGAGAACCTGAGGATTCGGTTTGAAGCGAGGCCGGATCACTTCGGGTGGCTGCTCTACGCGCTTACCGGATTTGATGAAAAGGCCATCGCTGTCAAGGCCGCGAGCGCAGGGTGAGAAGGAATTGGCTGGGGCAGTTCGAATGGCATTCCGCGGTAATAGTTTTCCACTTCTTCACGGCAGAAGGCCTTCCCGGCACCGAGGGCGTAAATTTATCGGATGTTAATATTTCCCTAACCCACTTAAAATCAGATGTTTATAGGACTCTACGAGACCGATAGATCTTCCGGCGCCTTGAACACATGTGGCAAGCTGATTGCAATATTGAGCACGCCTGCGTGAAAGTTAGGACAAGCTCGCTAAGTGAATGAATTATAGTTGCTTACCTCTGTGTCTATCATCGTAGCGAGCTTCCGGCACATTAATGGCGGTAGCCTATCCGGTCGACAAGACGTTCCTACAGATAGTTGCCGAAGATAACCTCACCAGCGAACAACAGTTTTCACAGAGAAAGGACAGGGTTGGTGCCGTTGTGAACGAATACTGCGCGATTACGCCAAACGTAAAGCTGGGAAGCGGAGTGAAGCTCTCCAGATTTATCAACCTATATGGTTGCGAAATTGGAGACAACACAAAAATCGGCGCATTTGTTGAAATACAGAAAAATGCGACGATTGGAAAAAATTGCAAGATCTCTAGTCATACATTTGTATGCGAAGGCGTCACGATCGAGGACGATGTCTTCATCGGTCACGGCGTGACCTTTGTGAACGACACCTTCCCTCGGGCAACTGCAGGCGACGGAAAACTGCAGACTGAGACAGACTGGAAAGTCGAATTAACTTTCGTAAAGAAAGGCGCTTCGATTGGATCGGGAGCTACGATTCTTTCCAATGTCACCATCGGCGAGAACGCGATCGTGGGTGCCGGCAGTGTCGTGACCCGGGACGTGCCTCCGAATACGATTGTGGTGGGAAATCCGGCAAGAATATTGCGGTCCATTACTTCAAATGCAAAGGTGAATCCATGAGCCAGAATGCGAAGATTCCGTTTGTCGACCTCGTTACTCCTCACCGCGAACTGCAAGAGGAATTAGTGAACGTGTTCAAGGCTACGCTCGCCACGGCCGGCTTCATTGGCGGTCCGATGGTGGAGGGATTCGAAAACGATTTTGCGAAGTACTGCGACGCCACGTTTTGTGTGGGAGTGAACAGTGGAACCGACGCTCTGCGGTTCGCATTGAGCGCGGCAGGAGTTGGATCCGGCGATATCGTTTTGACCGTGCCGCACACATTTATTGCGACGACGGAAGCGATTTCGCAAACCGGCGCTCGCCCCGATTTCATCGACATCGAACCGCGCACTTATACGATGGATCCCGAAAAGCTCCGACACTACATGCAGACGCAATGCGAATTGGACACAAAGACGGGACGCTACGTCAATCGCAAGCTCGGGAAGCCGGTCACGGCAGTGGTCCCGGTTCACTTGTACGGCCAGTCCGCGGACATGGATCCGATTCTTGAGATTGCAGCACGGTACAACCTGATCGTCGTCGAAGATGCCTGCCAAGCGCACGGGAGCGAGTATTTCTCGAAGGCGGAGAACCGATGGAGGAAGTGCGGCTCCATGGGCCAGGCTGCGGCGTTCAGTTTTTATCCCGGCAAGAACCTCGGCGCGTGCGGAGAAGGCGGCGCGATTACGACGAATGACGAAGCGATCGCGCGCAAGTGCAAAATGATTCGCGACCACGGGCAAGCCAAGAAGTATTATCACGACATCGAAGGTTACAATGGACGGCTCGATTCGCTCCAAGCGGGTATTTTGCGGGTGAAGTTACAATATCTGACGAAATGGAACGAGAGTCGCCGTGGGCATGCCCGCAAGTACAACGAGCTTTTCGCTAAGGCGGGTGCAAACGTGGTGACGCCGCAGGAGCCGTCTTGGTCGAAGGGGATCTATCACCTCTATGTAGTGCAGGTTGAAGACAGGGAAGCGTTGCAAAAAGCGCTTTCGCAGGAAAATATCGACACCGGCATTCACTATCCGGTCGTGCTTCACCTGCAAAAGGCTTACAGTGAGCTTGGCTACCGAGCTGGCGATTTTCCAGTCAGCGAAAAGGCTGCGGAACGCATTCTGTCCCTTCCGATGTTTCCGGGCTTGTCGGATGCGCAACTAGCAAGCGTTGTGGATGCAGTTGCCCGCTGCGCTCAGCCTGCCGGTCGACCAAACGTGCTGACCGTCTAGTTTCGACCTGTGCGGCGGTCGTAGCGATGGCGGCCAGGTAACAGAGCCAACAGCTGAACTTGTTGTCTTCTGTTTTTGAGATTTAATGCGGAGCCACCTGATATGCCCGATTCAATCTTCTTTCTGATCGATGGCAGTCATTTGAGCAGGCCTGGCAAGATGCATCAACTTGAGGAGGTCACGTGGTAAGAGAGGGGAAAAGTGTTGTAGTCGCCGGACTCGGAGAGGTGGGCCGACCTCTGCTTGAACTGCTCTCGACTCACTATCGCACAATTGGAGTTGACATCAAGCCACCTACTGAGCCGGTGGGAGAAGTGGATGTACTGCATGTCTGCTATCCATTTGAGATCAAAGACTTCATCGGTGAAACTGCGCATTACATTCATAATTACAAACCCCGCTTGACGGTCATCAATAGCACGGTGGCGGTTGGAACGACGCGAGCGGTGGCAGAGCGAACCGGCGCGGCCGTCGCAAATAGTCCGGTACGCGGCAAGCATGTGCGAATGCTTCATGAGATGCGCAGCTACACAAAGTTCGTAGCGGCCATTGATGCTGCGGACGCAGCTTACGCTGCGGAACATTTCAAAGCCGCTGGCTTGAAGACGAAAGTCCTGGCTGCGCCCGAAGCAACCGAGCTCGCGAAGCTGACCGAGACGACTTACTTTGGTCTGATGATCGCCTGGGCGCAAGAAATCGAAAGGTATTGCGACCGTACCGGCCAGTCATACGACGAAATCGTTTCGATTTACGATGAGATTCCCTTCTTTCCAACGACGAAGTACTTCCCGGGCGTGATCGGTGGACATTGCGTGATGCCGAATATCAAAATTCTTCGGCGATTCGACGATTCACCCCTTTTGAGAGCAATTGAAACTTCCAACCAAGCGAAACTCGAGCGCGACTCGCAGAAGCAATCCCAAGACGAAAACTTGGCGACCGCACGTACGAAACGCTAGTTGCGTTCTGTGATTCCCTTAACAACAACTCAAAATTCGCCTCTGCGATAATGCAAGCATGACGATGATCCAGCCCCCCATGGCCGGAGCGGTTGATACTGCTTCGCAACATCGGCCCGCAGAAAGCCCCGCTTACCCACGTTTGAGCGGAAAACGTGTGGCAATGGTGACTTTTTCGTCTTATCCGTTTGATCCCAGGCCGCGTCGCGCGGTCGACGCTCTCATCGGAGCCGGGGCACATGTTGATTTGATTTGTCTCGGAGATGAGCAGGCGACGAGCCGGGAAGTAGGCAACGGAATTAGGGTGCTGCGGATTCCGCTCAAACATCCGCGCCGCGGAAAAGTCGAATACGCACTTCGATACGGCGCCTTTATTCTGATTTCGGGTGCACTTTTTGCGCTGCGCTCTCTGCGCCGGCGATACGATCTGGTCTACGTGCACAACATGCCGGATATATTGGTGCTGAGCGCGCTTGTACCGAAGGCACTAGGAGCCAAAGTCATTCTCGACTTGCACGACCCGATGCCGGAGCTGATGAAAACGATCTTCAATGTAACCGACGACAATCAAAGCGTGCAATGGATGAAGCGGCTGGAGAAATGGAGTATTGCGCGAGCGGACCTCGTCGTGACGGTGAATATCGCGTGCCAGCGGATCTTTTCCTCGCGAAGTTGCCGAGCTGAAAAGATTGCTGTTGTGATGAATGCTCCTGACGGCCAAATCTTTCCTTTTCGGGAAGCCGCAGATCAAAAAGCCGGGACGCGATCCAAGACAAAACCCTTCATCATTATGTACCACGGCTCGCTGGTCGAAAGAAACGGGCTCGACGTGGCGATTGACTCCCTCGCTCGGGTGCGCCAGGCCATCCCGAATGCGGAACTCCATGTTTTTGGGCGAAGCACCGCGTTCCTGGAACAGATGAGGGAATTTGCGAAGAGCAAGGGAGTTTACGACGTGGTGCGGTACCAGGGGCCAAGAAGGTTGGAAGAGTTGGTAACGGAAATCGACCGATGCGATGTTGGAGTGATACCCAATCGCCGAAATGCATTTACCGACATCAATACGCCCACGCGCATGTTTGAGTACTTGGCATTAGGGAAGCCTGTGATCGCGCCCTCAACCCTGGGGATTACCGACTATTTCGACAAAGACTCGCTCCTATTCTTCGAGGCCGGAGATGCAGCGGATCTGGCGCGACAAATTGAGTTTGCATATTCTCACCCCAAAGAAATTCTCGAGGTCGCGCAACGAGGCCAGGCAGTCTATCGAGAACACATCTGGGATCGTGAGCGACAGACACTACTCGACCGCATTAGCAACATCCTAAACTAGAACCCGGTCTGATCCGCAGTCCCCATAAATTCCCAATGAAACATACAGCTCTGGTCACAGGCGCCGAAGGATTCATCGGCTCACACTTAGTAACATTCTTGCAAAGGAAAGGTTGGGAAGTAATCGGGACTCACTTGTCACAAGACGTCTCCCGATTTCCCCACCTGCCCAATCTGAATCTTGTGCGGTGCGATTTGCGGAATCAGAAGAGCGTGGCGCAAATCGTCGAAAAACATCAGCCGACCCATATCTTTCATCTGGGAGCTCAAAGCCTGCCGACTGTCTCCTGGAAAGATCCGGTCGGGACATTTGAGTCCAATATCATGGGTTCGCTGTATTTGTTCGAAGCGGTTCGCAGATTGAAGCGATTACCAGTGGTCGTTTCCGCGTGCTCAAGCGCGGAGTACGGGCGCGTGCCACCGTCCGCGATCCCGGTCAAGGAAGAACAGTCTCTTCGGCCGCTTCACCCTTACGGGATCAGCAAAGTCTGCCTCGACTTGTTGGCGCGGGAATATTTTCTCGATTACAAGATTCCGGCCGTCAACGTTCGACTCTTCAACACAACTGGGCCGGGCAAAACGAGCGACGCACCCTCCGATTTCGTGCGGCAGATCATAGCGATCAAGAAAGGGCAGCAACCTCCGGTGATCGAGGTTGGCAACCTGAAGCCCCGGCGGGCATTTCTGGACGTAAACGATACCGTCAGAGCTTTTTATCTTGCCGGCATGAGAGGAAAGCGCGGCGAATCCTACAACGTCTGCGCGGCTCGCACGCATCGTATGAGCGAGGTGTTGCAAAAGGCAATTCGCCTTTCGGACGTAGAGGCCGAGATTCGCCCCGTGCCGCGCCTCATGCGGCCTTCCGACGAGAAAATTATATTCGGTAGCACTCGGAAGATTCGTAGGGATACGGGATGGAAACCACATCGTTCGATCGAGCAAACGCTGCAGTCGATGCTAGATTACTGGGACAAGGTTCTATAGGTCAGGGTTGGTGAGGACCGGTTGCACTTGGAAGCGAACTCAAACCTGGCAGATTCTTCGGGGGAAAACGTCCCAGCCATCCTTCTCGTAGGCGGAAAAGGTACTCGCCTGCAAAAGGTGCTCTCCTCGAAGCCCAAGCCTCTCGCTAGCATTGGAAATGCCCCTTTTCTTGAGCTATTGGTGATGCAACTCCGATCGCAAGGAATTCGCCGCATGATCATGAGCACCTGTCACCTTGCGGGGCAGATTGGAGACGCATTCGGTAATGGTAGCCGGTGGGGTGCTGACATCTCATATGCGCGAGAACCCGAGCCGCTCGGAACAGCAGGCGCTGTGAAATTTGCGGCAACTCGGTTGAAGGAGGATTCCGATTTCCTAGTTGTAAATGGTGATTCGTTTACGGAACTCGACGTGAACGGGTTCATCCGCTTTCATCGCCAGCATGGTGGGATCGCCTCGATGGCCGTTTGCAGGGTTCCGGACGCCGCGCGATATGGCACAGTGCTGTTTGACGGAGAGAAGCGCATTACGAGATTCAGCGAGAAGACTGGAAAGCAGGAACCTGGCTTCATCAATGCGGGAGTCTATGTCTTCAGGCAAGCGATTTTAGATCGTATTCCGCAAGGTCCCTCTAGCCTTGAAAGGGATGTGTTCCCCCAGCTCATAGGACAAGGAATGAATGCGTTCGAGGCGCCTGGAATCTTCATCGACATCGGGACGCCCGAGGATTATGCGCGCGCACAAATGCTTTACGAGAAATTGCGTCAAGCTGCCGTTGCGGAACCGCAACTCCAGTCAAGCAAGCCTAATTCTTAAAGCTGTCCCGAATGCAAACCGCAATGCCCAGAGCAGTTTTCATAGATCGCGACGGAGTTATCAACCGGAAACCCAGGGAGGGCGAGTACGTCACGTCCTGGGATGACTTCTACATTCTTCCCGGGGTAGCGGAAGCCGTCACGCTGCTGAAACGAGCAGGATACACGGTGATTGTCGTGACGAACCAGCGGTGTGTTGCCAAAGGTCTTCTCGCGATTGCCGAGTTGGAGGATATGCACAAACGGATGCGCGAATCGTTGTCGCACTTGGGACCAATAGTCGACGGAGTCTATTATTGTCCCCACGACTACGAATCTTCGTGCAGTTGCCGCAAACCCGCACCCGGCATGCTTTACGAAGCGGCTCGAGAGCATGGTCTCGATCTTAGATCCTCGTGGATGGTCGGCGATTCCGAGATCGATATACAAGCTGGCAAGAACGCGGGTTGCAAAACGGCCCGAGTGTTCGCTGCAGACGAAAACAATCCTGCCGGCAGCAACGATGCTGGGAATACAAACCGTGCTGAGATAACGGCTTCGTCGCTCTTAGATTCAGTCCATCAAATCTTGAAATGGGATGCAGGCCAAGAAGCGAACCTGGGAAAAAGGACTCTAACGGCATGATCATTACGCGCACGCCCCTTCGAATCTCGTTCTTCGGCGGCGGGACCGACTATCCAATCTATTTCCGCGAATTTGGCGGAGCAGTTCTGTCCACAGCGATCGACAAATGCTGCTACATCACCTGCCGGCGCTTGCCACCCTTTTTCGAATATCACAGCCGCGTGTCGTATTCGAAAGTAGAAAACGTCAACGACAATGCTTCGTTCCAGCATCCTTCAGTTCGCGGCTGCTTGAAATACATGGGGATCGATGAGGGTGTCGAGATTCATCACGTAGCGGACCTCCCTGCACGCACCGGTTTGGGCACAAGCTCAGCCTTTACCGTAGGGCTTCTGCTAGGCCTGTACGGGCTGAAGGATCAGATGCGCGACAAACATGCACTCGCGGCTGACGCGATTCACGTAGAACAAAATGTAATCGGTGAGGCGGTTGGCTCGCAGGATCAAGTGAGCGCGGCTTACGGCGGCTTCAATCGAATCAATTTTAACACCGATGGCAGCTTTCAAGTCCGACAGGTAATCGCCTCGCCCGAGCGGCTAGCCAGACTGCAGGATCATTTCGCGCTATTTTTTACAGGTTTCTCGCGAACAGCTTCGGAGATTGCCAAAGAGCAGATCAACATGACGCCTCACAAAAAGAAGGAACTCCAGACCATGGGTCAAATGGTGGGCGAAGCGGAAGATATCGTCACGAATCCGAACCGCTCGCTCGATGAATTCGGCTATCTCCTTCACGAATGCTGGAAAGTGAAGCGGACTTTGACCGGAAGTATCACGAATTCGAACCTCGACGAGATCTACGAAGCAGGACGCAGTGCCGGCGCTCTGGGAGGAAAGATTCTGGGGGCGGGCGGCGGCGGATTCATGCTGTTTTTCGTTCCGCCGGAGCGACGAAAAGAGCTGCGAATGCGACTTAAGAACCTCTTGTGCGTTCCATTTGGCATCTCCAATCGAGGCAGCCACGTCGTGGTGTACGAGCCCGAAGAAAAGTTTGACGAAGCTCTCACCGCGGAACGTTCCGAGGTTTATTCTCGACAGCCCTCTGCGAGCACGGATTAGCATGATTAGCCCGACCGAGAAGCGCGCAGCCGAGAAGTCAGCAGCGACCGCCCAAGGCAGCCCGACGATGCTGAGATATGTTCTGATAACCCCTGCTCGCAACGAGGAAAAACATATCGGGACGTTGATACAGTCGATGATTGCGCAAACTGTGTTGCCTGTCCGATGGGTGATCGTGAATGACGGATCGAGCGATGCGACCGCCAAAATCGTAGAAAGCTACCTTGAAAAACATGATTGGATCGAACTGCTGACGCTTCCTACCCATCGAGATCGAAGCTTCGCGGCCAAGGTGCATGCTTTCAACGCTGGGCAGGAAAGAGTAAGAGGTCTCGAGTATGACGTTATCGGCAATCTCGATTCGGATGTGTCGTTCGACCCGGATTACTGCGAGTTTCTGCTGCGACAATTTCAGCAGGACCTCAAATTGGGTGTCGCAGGAACCATCTTCCGTGAAGACGGCTACAGTTCGGGCACCGACAGTTTCGAGGGGCAGAATCATGTGGCCGGTGGTTGCCAGCTGTTCAGGCGGCAATGTTTCGAGCAGATTGGGGGATACGTACCGAATAAGGCCGGCGGGATCGATTGGATCGCAGTCACTACGGCGCGGATGATCGGATGGAGAACGCGGTCGTTCCGAGAGAAATCATTCTTTCACTACCGCAGTTTGGGAACCGCTGAGCGGTCACCGCTCGCATCGGCATTTTCGTACGGCGAGAAGGACTACTATCTTGGCAATCATTTTCTCTGGGAAATCTGCCGGGTAGGATACCGTGCTCTGAAAAAGCCCTACCTAGTCGGTGCAGTCGCTCTGTTTTCCGGCTATTTGTCCGCCTTTTTGCGCCGGACGAAACGGCCCGTCTCCAAGGAACTTATGAAATTCCATCGCAAAGAAGAAATGTCGAAGTTGCGGGTGATATTTCGATCGCTGTTTAGGCTCAAGAAAATCGACAGTTTCGAAGTAACGCCCAGCTGACAAAACTCCGAAGGGATCGCGAAACACACGCATGACAGATACTGCAACGGTCGAACGAGTTGAGTCTTCGATTCTTCGGTTTGTGAATTGGCTCGACCGGTATGGAGAAACCTCCTACGACCATCAGAGCTACTTCGCAAGCGACCTAGCGAGAGGCGCGAAAGCTCTCTACTACACAAAACCGATGCTTGGGACGATGGCCGTTGCTCCAATGATCTTCTCCGAGGCGTTTGTACCTTCAGCCCGCCGGCTGTTTTGGAAGCGCCAGAGATTCCCTATTGCCGATGCCCACTACGCGATGGGTTTTGCGTTGCTTTCGAAAGCTGTTGGCGACAAAAACTTCTACGACCGCGCGGTTCATTTTCTCGAGGTGCTGAAGGAAACAAGATCCCCCGGTTACGCTCGTTACTGCTGGGGTTACCCTTTTAACTGGGAAACAAGGCGCGGCACGATGTGGCAGGGAACCCCGCTCATCACGACTGTGCCGTACGTTTACGAAGCATTTCGAGAGGTACATAGGATAGATGGCGATACGAAATGGCGAGATGTGATGCTTTCAATCGCACAACATGCTGCCGAGGATTATCACGATTTCGAAACATCGCCGGAGGCCTCCTCCTGTTCCTACAATCCTGTCCCCGGTGAGCCTGGCGGTGTTATCAACGCCAGCGCGTACCGCGCATTTCTTCTTACGGCCGCAGCGTTCGATTTCTCCGATGACAGTTACGAGAAAATTGCTCGGCGAAATCTCAACTTTGTTCTCCAATCACAAAATCCTGACGGATCCTGGTACTACTCCACAGACGGTGAGCGAGACTTCGTCGATCACTTTCATACCTGCTTCGTACTGAAAGCCCTGGCAAAAATCGAGACAATGACGAAGAACCCGGCATGTACCCAGGCTATCGAGCGTGGCGTCGATTACTACGTCCGCAATCTATTCGATGACCAGGGGCTGCCCAAGCCGTTCTCGCGCAGGCCGCGAATGACGGTTTACCGTCGGGAGTTGTACGATTATGCGGAGTGTATCAACGTGGGCGTGCTGCTTGCCGGCCGTTTCCCCGCGCTCGATGAGATTCTGTCGCGAACCGTAACGATGGAGGGATGGCAGAAGTCCGACGGCTCTTTTCGAAGCCGCCAGCTCTTGATCGGCTGGGACAATGTCCCGATGCATCGCTGGGCTCAATCGCAATTATTCCGTAGCCTGAGCTTCTTTCTTTTTCAGAATAAGAACGCTGAAAAAGCTGAGCTCCAATCGGTAGGGCGGAACTAGAAATCCCATGTGCGGAATCTGCGGACAATATAACTTCGGAAGCGGCGATCCGGTATTTCGCCACGACCTTGAACGGATGGCGCGGAGTATTGCACATCGCGGGCCCGATGACGACGGGTATTATACGGAAGGTCCTCTCGGACTTGGTTTTCGCCGGCTGTCCATTATCGATCTGGCAGGCGGACATCAGCCGATGTCCGACAAAGAGGAAACGGTTTGGATTGTTTTCAACGGAGAAATCTACAATTTCCCCGAATTGAAGCGTGAGCTCGAAGCGCTCGGGCACGTTTTCCGCACGAAGTCCGACACCGAAGTCATCATTCACGGATATAAGCAGTGGGGCGATGACGTTCTAAATCATTTGAACGGAATGTTTGGGCTCGCCATCTGGGACGGGCGGCAAAAGCGCCTCGTGGTTGCTCGCGATCCCTTCGGAATCAAGCTGATTTATTACAAGATCGAAGCGGACCGCTTCTATTTTGGTTCGGAGATTCGAGCGGTTGTAGCCGGCACGGGCGAGAAAGCCGATTTGGACCCCGTATCGATGAATCTGTTCCTCCGTTATCGATACACGCCGTCACCCTATACTGCGTTCAAGGGCGTTCGTAAGCTCGCTCCCGGAACGATGGTGATATGCGAGAAGGGCCGCTGCGAGGTTCGACGCTGGTACAATTATAAGCCGACTCCGTTTTCTCCTGTGAAATCGGCGGATGAAGCCAAAGAAGAGTTGTGTGAATTATATAAGCAGTCCGTAAAGCGCCAACTGCTCAGCGATGTGCCTCTCGGACTACTGCTCAGTGGCGGCGTTGACTCTGGCCTTTTGCTGGCGCTGATGAACCTCTACGGAAAATCATGGCACACCTATTCGGTTGGGTACGGTTCGAGCTTCACAGACGATGAGCTGAAAGATGCGGCAGATACGGCGTCCAGATTCGGGTCGCGTCACGCCTCGGTCATATTGAATAGAAACACCTTCGAGGAAGCGCTTCCCCATATCGTCTCCTGCCTGGAAGAACCCATTGCCTCATCTTCGATTGTTCCAATGTACTTTGTCTGCCAGCGGGCGCGTCAGGACGTGAAGGTCGCCTTGGTAGGGCAAGGTCCGGATGAGCTCTTCGGCGGCTACCGCCGCCACTTGGGTGTGCGATACGGTGCACTGTGGGGAGGCCTGCCCGGCCCAGTGCGGTCTGCCGTTTCATCTGTGATTACGGCGCTGCCGCGAAACGAAATGCTTAAGAGAGGGCTTCATTCTCTCGACATCCCCGAGCGAATGCGGCGTTATCAGAACGTATTATCACTGATGCCCGGACCCCAGATCGACGGATTGTTTAGAGATGGCCTCCTTCCGCCTGATACCGGCGACAAAATCCTCGGAAGTTGGGAAGACTTGATTCCGCTGATGGAAAATACGGACGAGTTGGGAGGTTTCCAGTTTCTCGAACTGCGCTCGACCCTTCCCGACGAACTCCTCATGTACGCCGATAAGCTATCGATGGCACATTCGCTGGAAGTCCGCGTGCCCTATCTCGACAAAGAAATCGTCGAGTATGTCGAAAGACTGCCAGCTAATTTGAAAGTGCGGAACGGTTCGAGAAAATGGCTGCATCGACAGGTATGCCAGGAACTGCTCCCAGCAGCCATCCTGAAAAGAAAAAAGCGGGGCTTCGCAGTGAATGTTGTGGACGATTGGTTCCGTGGCGCATCGGGTAGAAAAATGGAAGAAGTGCTCCTGAATTCCGAATCTCAGATCTATAACTACCTTCAGCCTTCGGCCGTAAGACAGATCTTAGAAGAGCATCGATCCGGTCAGAACGATAATCACAAGGTGTTGTTCAGCCTCGTCGTGTTCGAAGAGTGGCTCCGTGCGAATGAACAAGCCGTGCCAGTTCTAACGTAGTCTTACGTCCTCGATGATAGGCGTGATTGCAGATGATGCCGATGGTTTGGTCGTCCGCGAATTTTTCGAACTCTTCAAGACTCCCTGGGAGCCGTATTCACCGGATCGCAAATATGATGTCGTCTTATGTGGCGGGACTCCCCGCACCGTGGAGAATGCGAAGGTTCTTCTCGTTTACGCGGGCAGGAAACTTGAACGAGACCCCCAAGATGCCAGCCATGGATGTAGGGAAAGCAAGGGCCCCCGGTTCCTTTCCTACGACGCCAACCGAATCCCAGTCTATGGCGATTCCGTCACATTCGCCGATTGCACCGGCTGCTTCCTGACTGAGGAGGAATCTCGGGAGTGCGCGGGATATGTAGATGGCTCGAAAGCGAGCGAAGTGCGAATCGGGTATGACCTGTTTCGCGAGGTGCGCTCGCTGCTTACAGTCGGTCAGCCCCCAGCCAACGCAGCAATACCGACGCTGGACCTGCACATTTCGCTTCTGAGGGACATCATCATTGGTTGTGGTATCTCTCTCACTGAGATTCCCCCGGTTCCCGTCGGATACGGCTGCATCGCTTGTTTGACGCACGACGTCGATCATCCTGCGATTCGGCTGCATCGGTTGGACCACACGGTTCTTGGGTTTTTGTATCGCGCGACCCTTGGTTCGTTGATGAATCTGGCACGCGGACGAATGGCCGTGCGCGATCTTTTTTCGAACTGGCTGGCAGCGCTGAAGCTCCCTTTCGTGTATTTGGGTTTGGCAAAGGACTTTTGGCGCGAGTTCGACGACTCATACCTCGAAGTAGAGAGCGGAGTGCGATCGACGTACTTTGTGATTCCGTTCAACAACACACCGGGAGTGAAGGCAGACGGTCCCGCGCCAGCCATCCGGGCAACAGCATACGGAGCGGCCGATATCTCGAACGCGATCCAGAAATTGAACAAAGTGGGATGCGAGGTCGGACTGCATGGCATCGATGCGTGGATCGACAGTTCCAAAGGGTGCGACGAGCTTGAGGAGATTCGGCAACTAACCGGGGATTCGAAGGTCGGCGTACGAATGCATTGGCTTTATTCAGATCAAGATTCACCCGCCACCTTGGAAGCCGCCGGCGCAGCCTACGACTCGACAAGCGGTTACAATGAAACTGTCGGATATCGCGCTGGAACGACCCAAGCTTTTAAGCCCCTTAACGCGAATCATATGCTCGAGTTGCCGTTGCACGCCATGGATACGGCTCTTTTTTACCCCAGCTATCTCAACCTTCGCGAGGATGAAGCCAAGAGAGTCGTCGCAGGTTTGGTCGACAACTCCTTCCGCTTTGGCGGAACGCTAACGGTCAACTGGCATGACCGCAGCCTTGCTCCCGAGAGGCTTTGGGGTGGGTGCTACAAGAGCTTGATTCAGGATTTGAAGAATCGAGGAGCATGGTTCGCGACTGCAGGGCAGGCTGTGTCGTGGTTCCAGAAGCGGCGCTCGGTGTCATTCGCTGATCTCAAAGAAGGGGCAGCGACGGACGCGAGCGGTCAGAAAGACGGTTTGCCTGGATTGCGGTTGCGAACCCATCGCGGGCAAACGGTGGTTCCTGTTCGTGTCCACCCCTTCAACGACTATGACGAAACGCCAGTAAGCGTGTACAAGACGAAAACGCCAACTTCCGCGACCGCCGTATGAGCCTAACCACCACTCCACTTGAGTCATCCTCAGCAGGCTTCATTGCGGCTCCTAATGACCGTATTTTAATCACGGGCGGGGCTGGTTTCATCGGGACTCGAGTCGTTCAAAACCTGCTGGACCGCGGATATCGCAATCTCGTCTGCTTCGTGAGACCCACCAGCAAAATCGATGTTATTGAAGCAATCATTCAGAACCGCCCCGCCGATGCCCGGGTGGAGATATTAAGGGGCAACCTCTTATCGCGAAAAGATTGCGAAGCGGCGTGCGAAGGCGTGGCGGTTATTCTTCATTTGGCTGCCGGCACCGGAGAAAAATCATTTCCGGACGCATTCTTGAATTCGGTCGTGGCGACTAGGAACCTGCTGGACGCGAGCTTGCAAAGCGCGCGGCTGGGCAGATTCGTCCTCGTGAGTTCCTTTGCCGTCTACTCAAATCGCAACAAGCCGCACGGTAGGCTCTTGGATGAATCGTGCCCGATCGAAGACCATCCGGCAGATCGCGGTGATGCGTACTGCTATGCAAAGGTGAAACAAGAGGAATTAGTATCCGAATATGGCAGAAATCACGGCGTGCACTACGTTGTCGTGAGGCCCGGGAGCGTTTACGGTGCTAGAAAGTCCGACATTACGGGCCGCGTAGGCATCAATACGTTCGGGCCCTACCTGCACCTGGGTGGCTCCAACAAGATCCCCTTCACGTATGTTGACAATTGCGCCGAGGCGATAGTCCTGGCAGGACTTGTCGAAGGTGTGGATGGCGAGGCGTTCAACGTGGTTGACGATAATCTGCCGTCGAGTCGCCAGTTCTTGCGTTTTTACAAGAAGAATGCAAAATGCTTTAACTCCATCTATGTGCCGCACGCGCTCAGCTACGCGCTCTGCTATTTGTGGGAGAAGTATTCGGAATGGTCGGAGGGTCAACTTCCTCTCGTATTCAATCGAAAGCGCTGGCACGCCGAATGGAAGAACACTCGATACAGCAACCGCAAACTGAAGACGAAGTTGGGTTGGTTTCCGAAAATTTCGACCGCTGAAGGGCTACGCCGATACATGGAAGCCTGCGGACGATCTCGAACACATGCCTAAAGTCGCCATCGTGGGATGCGGCAAGATTGCCGACTCTCACGCAATGCAAATTCGGAGAATCAAGGGGTGCGAGATCGTCGGGGTGTGCGATCGCGAGCCGCTTATGGCCAAGCAGCTCTACGAACGCTTTCCGGTGAAGGCGTACTTTACTGATTTGCAAGAAATGCTGGAGAAGGCACAGCCGGATGTTGTTCACATCACAACGCCGGCGGAAAGCCATTTTAACGTAGCGCTGTTCTGCCTCGAGCACGGCTGCCACGTGTACGTCGAAAAGCCTTTCACCCTGTACGCGGATGAAGCCAAGCAGCTCTTGGAGTTGGCAGAGAAGAAAAATCTCAAGCTGACGGTCGGCCATAACGAGCAATTCAGCCATGTGGCGCTGCGGATGCGGGCTCTCGTGAAAACCGGCTACCTAGGCGGTCCCCCTGTCCATATGGAGAGCTACTTCGTCTACGACCTCGGAGATCCCAGTTACGCACGAGCCTTGCTGGGTGACAAGCAGCATTGGGTTCGTCGGTTGCCGGGGCAGTTACTGCAGAACGTGATCAGCCACGGAATCGCTCGCATTGCAGAATTTCTCACGAGCGATTCGCCCCAAGTAATCGCCCATGGCTTCGTGAGTCCTTTCCTCAAAAGCCTCAACGAGTCCGAAATCATCGATGAACTCCGAGTCATCCTCTGCGAAGAAGATCGAACGACCGCTTATTTTACGTTCTCGTCTCAGTCGCGGCCTTCTATCCATGAGTTTCGAATCTTTGGCCCAAAGAATGGACTGATACTTGATCAGGACCACGAGACCTTGCTTCAGCTTCGAGGCCAGAAATTCAAGAGTTACGCGGATAAATTTGTCCCCCAGGCGCTCTTTGCGAAGCAGCATTTGGCGAATCTTGTGACAAATGCCGGATTGTTCCTGCGTCGAGACTTCCACATGGATTCGGGCATGAAATATCTGATCGAAGCGTTCTACAACTCAATTGTGCGAAATGAGCCGGTACCGATTCCTTACCGGGAAATCCTGCTCACAGCCAGGATTATGGATTCGATCTTTGCCCAAATTGGTCTCAAAGAACCGAGGAAATTCGATTTGCAAACTCAGGCAGTTCCTGCAGGGCGTGCCGCGCTCAGTACCGAATTGGAGTGAACCGGACCCCATGCAAAACCCGGTGATCCACTAATATGCCTCCTTCGCTGGCAACCCTTGCGTGGTTCATATGCCTATTATTGTTGTTTCGCTATGACCCGGCGAAGGATTCTCGTGCTTCCCTTGCATTGTGGATACCTACGATTTGGATTTTTTTCACCGCTTCCCGTCTGCCTGCGCAATGGCTCGGCGGCCAAGTCGGTACTGCGGCTCAGGCGCTTGAGGAAGGAAATCCGCTGGACCGCCTTATATTTTCTTCTCTCATTCTACTGTCAATTGTGATCCTGGCTTTGCGACCGTTCAATTGGAGCCGGTTCTTGATACGGAATCTTGCCCTCGTCGTGCTAATCATTTTCGCTTTGACGAGTGCTTTGTGGTCGGATTTTCCACTGATTTCCATTAAGCGATGGTTTCGCGAGCTCGGAAGCTATCTCGTTATCCTGGTTGTTGTCTCGGATCGCCGTCCGTTCGAAGCCGTTGTCACGTTATTGCGTCGACTATGCTTTCTGCTGATCCCGCTATCTGTTTTGATGATTAAGTATTACCCATATTTAGGGAAACATTACTCGGAATGGACAGGCGCCCCCGAGTACGTAGGCGCGACGACTAGTAAGAACATGTTAGGTGTCCTGTGCTTGGTCAGCGGGATTTTTTTCTTCTGGGACACGCTCGGGCGATGGCCGGGCCGCAAAGATAAGCAGAATCGCAAGATTCTGTTGGTGAATGGTGCTTTTATCTGGATGACGCTCTGGCTTCTGAACCTCTCAAGCAGTGCGACTTCAACCATCTGCTTAACTATGGGATGCCTGGTGCTTGTGTGGGCTCACACAAAAGTCTCTCTTCGCCATCCAGGCTTCTTAAAATTCATGATTCCTACCGTGTTCTGCGCGTACCTGGTGCTAGCGGTCGGTTTCGACGTCAATGGTAATTTGGCCGGTGCGGTTGGCAGAGACCCGACACTCACGGGGAGAAGCAATATCTGGAAAACGGTACTTAGCACCCACACAAACCCTATCGTCGGAACGGGGTACGAGAGTTTTTGGCTCGGTGATCGCCTCGCATACGTCTGGCGATTAGCTGGCCACGTGAATGAAGCGCACAACGGTTACCTGGAACTCTACCTGAGCTTGGGAGTGATCGGAGTTTCCCTGTTGCTGTTCTACATGATTTCCTGTTACATCAACATTAGTAGCAAGAAGCTTTTGCCTTCGTTCAGATTGGCCTCTCTAGCGTTGGCTCTGTGGACGATGATTGTTTTCTATAACATGACCGAATCGGCCGCCTTCAGGGGCCAGCTGATATGGGTTATTTTCGTGTTATTAATGATCGTCGTTACGGCTCCTGTCCCAGTTGAGCAGCCCATTCTTGCCAGGACCGGGCAAATTCACCGGGAACTTCCTGCTAACGAGCGGTTCGCTGTCCGCGACAGGGACAAGATTTCAGTTGCTTTAAACAGCGGTCGAATTGGATCGTAAGCTTTCTTTCCATCAGACGTTTTGAACTTTCTCCTTAATTGCGCCATAAGGACGACTCGACTATGAATGCTGTCGCTACCGAAACCTTGGAGATCAGGAAAGTCGGATTCGCCGATGCGACTGCTCGTGCCCAGGCGGTAACATATTTTGTTGTCGCCATTCTTGGCTTTTCGTTTTGGTTCTTTCTTGCAGTTCCGTTTGCAAGCCACCGCGAGACTTATTGGTGGCTCGCAATGGTCCAAACCAAACCCTTTTCTCAAGCATTCGGAATCATTTCCTCCACATACCGTCCCATCGGACAAGCAGTAACGTGGGCTGCTTTTCTTTTAGTGGACCCGCGGACTTTTCCGACGAATATCGTACGGCAAGCTTTGCTTCAAGGGCTCATATACGGATTCTTTGTCCTCTCTTGGTGGCTGATGTATTCCACATCGCCCCAGCGCCGACTTTTTGCGGCACTCGCCTGCATTACAGGAGCGGTTTTCTTTTCCGGATACGTACACCTATTTCACATCTACGGTCTAATGTATGTTCCCGTGATGCTAATGTTAGGCACACTCCTCCACTTTTACGGAAATGGAACATTTGAGAAGCACCAGAAGTGGCTTGCGGTCGTTGCCGTGCTTTTGGTTCTTTGGCATCCATTTGCAACGGCTCTCTTTATCGCGTTCTATTTTGGTTTCTGCGTGGAAGCTTTTCGGCAGCGTAACGCACGAGCAAACATTCAAGCCGCGATCGTCCTGCTGATTGGCTTGACGGCGATTGCCGCAATGGCCGTCATCTTCGCTCGGTCACCGATGCCACTCCATACTCGCATCGCTGGGTTTTTTGTTAGCTATAGAACTAACGAGATCAATGCCATTGCTTCCGTCGTCGCGTTCTTGATGGCGCAGGTTGCTGTACTCAGTATGGCACTTTCGGCGCGGTTGAGAGTGGTGACGGTGTTACTCGTGTGCGTCCTAGGCGCCCTACTTTTCTGGAACGGCGTCCCACTTTTACTGCTTTGGATTGGCACAGTATTGACGAAGCTTTTTCGATCGCGCTCGTGGAGTCTATTTTTCCTAACCCTTGGGGCGTCCCTACTTCCTTTTGGGGGTGGCATCGGAACGCCAATGTATGGTTTTTTTGCAATAATTTTGGCGATCTACGGGACGGCACTAGGATTTACTCAGGGAGATCAGATTCTTGCCGCAATCGACACTCGGCTCGTCATGGGGGCGATCGCCGCGGTGGTCGGTCTCATATTAGTCATGCGTTCGGGCATCAGCGTACCGATCGTGACAAGGCTCGCCACCCCACTTCTTGCCGAGAGAGAAAGAACGTACCAATTGGAGAACATATTGTCCTGGTTGCACAAGTCCCGCTATTGCGAGTATCAGTTGGACTTCGCCGAAAATTCAGCTAGCCCAGTTGAATCCGTTGAAAGCGCCATGTCCAGAGAGCACCGTCCGCCGGCATCACCAGAAGACGTCGATCTTTTTTGGACTGTTGTATTGCAGTGCCGGCAAACTGGCGTCAGCAATATGGGAACTGCGATTGTGACATTTGGAGGGCAACGATTGAACGCCGCTACACCTGTCTTCAAAATCGAAGGCAAGTACGCAGACGAAGCAACCGTATGGATCGAAAACTCTCAGAGATGATTGGCCGGATGGCCTGCATACTGATTAGCGTGCGAACTCTCGGAAATGTATGCACGCTAACAAGAAGGTGGCGAAATCCACGCTATGAATCGACCATCAATTCAAGATGTTCTTATCCCTCAGTTTTCCACCCGGGTCATTAAGAGGTAGGTGTTTGTTGAAACGCATCACTAAAGTAAGCGATAAGGAAATTCGCACGAGAGGAAGGCTAATTCGAATAGCTTTTCTGGACGGGGAGGGATACCAATTCTTGGACGACCCGGAATCGGCTATCGAAATCCTTCGAGAGTACGGAAAACGAATCGATATTTTCACGTTTATTCAACAACTATCTGATACATCACCAAACTACAATTATCCGATGGAGTGGGATAATTTTGCCGTCCTTCGCGTGTCGACCTTTGATGAATGGATGACAAAGCAAATTGATTTCAAGGTTCGAAATAAGGTTCGAAAAGCCACGAAGAATGGAGTCATTGTTCGAGAGGTGCCTCTCGATGATGCTCTGATTCGCGGCATTTCCGACATTTACAACGAAACACCGATCCGTCAGGGCAGACGCTTTCCTAATTATGGTAAAGATCTAGAAAGCCTGCGCACAATGAAAAGCACCTTCACAGATCGAAGTACATTTATCGGTGCTTTTTTTGAAGACCATCTTATTGGCTTTATTAAACTTGTCGCAAACGAAGACCGGACCCAGGCGGGTCTGATGCACATTCTTTCTATGATTAAGTATCGTGACAAGGCTCCCACAAATGCGCTGATGGCACAGGCGGTGCGGTCCTGCGCCGAACGTGGAATCTCATATCTTTGGTATGCAAACTATTCTTATGGCCAAAAGCAGGGAGATCCTCTGGCCGATTTCAAACGCCACAATGGATTCGAGAAAATTGACGTACCCAGGTATTACATACCGCTGACAACATCGGGCCGTATAGCTCTCCGCCTCGGCCTCCACCATGACTTGATGTCGTGGATACCCGAACCTGTGGCCGCGACATATCGTACACTTCGGAGTTCATGGTGGGCAAAGCGCTTCCAAAGTCCGGAGCGCACGTAGGACGAGTTGTTCCGCTGAGGAATTCTCCATGCCCGGAATCGTAGGTCTGATAAGTCGAATTCCCCGTGAAGCCGCGGAACGAGAGCTTCTCGAGATGGTTGAGGCTCTCCGCCACGAGGACTTTTACGTGAGGGGCACTTGGGCTAACGAGGCCATGGGCGTGTACGTGGGCTGGGTCGCTCGAGAAGGCTCGCTTTCAGACGGAATGCCTCTAAAGAACGAGTGTGGAGACGTAGTCCTCGTGTTTTCCGGCGAGGAGTTTTCGGAGCCCGGAACCGCTCAACGCCTGAGAGAAAGTGGCCACGATCTGGATATCGACGGGCCTTCCTATCTTGTCCATCTCGCCGAAAGGGACTCGACTTTTCCAGCGGAACTCAACGGAAGATTTCACGGTTTGCTGGTCGACCGCCGCAGCGGAACTGTGAAACTTTTTAATGACCGCTACGGGATGCATCGGATCTATTACCATAGCTCCGGAGAGGCATTTTATTTTGCTTCTGAAGCAAAATCGATTCTCTCAGTGCGACCGAGACTGCGCACAATCAATGATGACGGGTTGGGTGAATTCGTTTCGTGCGGGGCTGTCCTGGAAAACCGAACGCTTTTCCAAGGTATTTACGTTCTGCCTCCAGCGTCAGCTTGGATTTTTCGAAATGGCGCGATCGATTCCAAATGCAGCTATTTCGATCCGCAAGAGTGGGAGGAGCAAGAGGCGCTCGAACCCGAGTCATTCTACCGGGACCTTCGAGACGTTTTTCATCGAAACCTCCCCCGGTATTTCAGAGGCCCCGAGCCGATAGCAATGTCCCTGACCGGTGGATTGGACACCCGGATGATTATGGCCTGGCAACAAAATCAGCCTGGTTGCCTCCCTTGCTACACATTTGGCGGTATGTTTCATGAATGCAAAGACGTTGCCATAGCAAAAAAGGTGGCGCAGAGCTGTGGGCAAACGCACAGAGTGATTGAAGTTGGCGAAGAGTTCCTTGACAACTTTCCGCACTATGCCGAACGAACGGTTTACCTGACCGAGGGTTGTGTGGACGTGGGCCGGAGCCCGGACCTGTATCTCAACGAAAAGGCGCGCGAAATTGCGCCCGTTCGAATGACAGGAAACTACGGCGGAGAAATTTTGCGCGGCGTTCGGGGATTCAAACCAACTGAACCGTTGCCGGGTTTGTTTGATCGTGAACTACAGCCCTATATTCGGAAAGCGAATGAAACATATGAGAGAGTCGCTTCGGGGAACTCCATATCCTTCGCAGCTTTCAAGCAGGGCCCCTGGTATCACTTCGGTTCTCTCGGATTGGAAGAAATGCAGCTCGCACTACGGTCACCATTCTTAGACAACGACTTTGTCAAAACTGTATTTCGCGCTCCCGCGGGGGCGTTAGTTACCGACGAGATCTCACTACGGTTGGTAGCTGATGGGAATTCCACACTACTCGATATCCCAACGGATCGCGGTGTCGTTGGAAATCGTGGGGGCCTATCGGTTACCGCGTCTCGATCGCTTTTAACGTTGCAATTTAAAGCAGAATACGCATATGACATGGGGATGCCGCAATGGATTGCCCAAATCGATCACAAGCTCTCCAGGTTTCACCTTGAACGCCTCTTTCTCGGACGTCACAAGGTCTTCCATTTTCGGGTTTGGTATCGAGATAGACTCGCTTCGTACCTTCGAGAAATGTTGCTGGATTCCCGCAGTTTAACGAGACCTTATATCGACAGGAAAACAGTCGAGGGTCTAGTTAGAGGACACCTCAAGGGCGATCGAAACTACACCAACGAGATTCATAAGGTGTTAACTCTCGAACTGTTTCATCGCCAATTTCTGGACGGTCAAGGGGCCGTCAATTTCGGAGGGCCCTCCATGGCCCCAATTGGCGCTAACGCGCCTCAGTGAACAACAGCCTGGGGGTTTGTTGGAGGAGCCGGCGCTTGACTCGACGAGTTGCCGCGAAGCGGATGCGGATAAGGATAGGGAGCCCAACCAGGCTTCGCACCGTTATTCGGGTTACTACTGTCGTCGTAAAAATAGTCTCGGCCCGCCTTATAAAAGTCACTGGTACTGTACTCTAGTCCCGTTGATGGATTGATGTTGTGACAAGTATCCTGGCTTGGGTCCGCGTCTTGGATACTATAATGTGCAGAACCCTGGCCCGTCCCTGTATTGTTCCAGATGTAAATCGGATCCGAAACCTGAAATGCGTCAGACGGAGCCTGGCTTGACGATAACAGAGGGGGGGACTGAGCGGTTGAAGAACCCCCGCTACCGACTTGGTGCCAGCACATATATCCCGTGCAGCAGCCGTGACCGCCAACATTCCATCGAGCGCCTTCAACGATAAAGGTAAGCGTCGACTTGTTGCCGTAGCATCCCCCGCTGAGAGCTTGGAAGCTATTTCTAGTGATAACGTATGTACCACCGCGCCCCCACCAGTAACGATTCACGTTCTTTTGATTATTTGGATAGGTAAATGAATTGTCGTATATTTCAACTTGCCTGCCCCCGTTAGTGCTTGAGGGCCCATGCGTGAGGCCACCAGCAGAATCAATAAATTGAGTATGACGGACCACCACTCTGCCATTGTCGTCGACATCAGGGTCTTGTCCCACAAAGCTAAAAATTGAATCCTCAATGTAAAGGTTCTTATCTCCATTGGTGTCGAGCGTGCCCATAGTTGAGGGGGTATTCCAAGGTACGGGGCTCTTGATTGTCAAGCTCCCGCTGTCGCTGCCAATCTGTTGCGGGCAGACGCCGGAAAGGTTTTGAGTTGAATAGAAATTGGCGTTCCATATAACACCGCCGGCCGCGTACCATATGACTGCTCGTTGGAGTTGGAAATTAGGAAGGTTAAACGAAACATCATGCATTAAGGCAGGGAGCCCAGCGCCTAACATCGAGAGATAGACGCCCTTCCCGGTTCCTGGCATGAAGGAAATGTTAGCGACCGTCGTGTGAAAACTACTTCCTGTCGTAAAGGTCAAAAGGCTGTCGTTCTCATTAGTATCCGTGTCCGTAATTGTTAACCCGCAATTGGCAGGTACCATGCAGCCAGATGGCTGACCTTGGAGCGTAATTTGCTTGTTAATTGCAATGCCCGTACTCCAAGAACAGGAGCCGTCCGGAATTATTACGGTATCGCCATCGCTCGCTGAGCTTATCGCAGCTTGCACGTCGCTCACGCTACAAGAATTAGCGTTGACGGTCTTAGCCTGAGCCTGTTGTCCTAATAGGGGGCTCAACAGAAGGCTGAACAGGAGTAGTTGATATTTCGCGGCTCTAGACATTAGCACCATCCCTCATGATGTAGCGATAGAACACTTTTCGGTCTTCAAGAGAAATCTTGGGCTTAAAAGTCGATAAAATCCACTGTACTACCGGACAGGTTTGGTGCAGTAGGCATCTGTTGCTAGTGTGAGGCCCGGAGTCCGAATCCGCGTTATTGGAGATGCCATTGAAGTGGGGTTAGTGTAATGTTGGAGAATCGCTCTGAAAAGTAACTGTCAGAAAATATTGCGGGATCGCACTATCTATCGAAAGGGTGCACAGTCAAAAGTCATGAAGCCGTTGGTCTCAATCCTTATTCCTGCTTGTAACGCCGAAAACTGGATTGCCGAATCGCTTCAATCGGCTATCACACAAACCTGGCAACGCAAAGAGATAATCGTCGTAGACGATGGATCGACGGATCGTACAGCCGAAGTTGCGCGCCGATTCGCCTCAAGGGAAGTTAAAGTCGTATCCACCGCGAATAGAGGGCTCTCAGCGGCCGTCAACGAAGCCTACAGACATTGCCAAGGAGACTACATTCAGGAGTTGGATTCAGATGATATTCTCTCGCCGCGAAAGATCGAGACGCAGCTTGCAGCCTTGCGCGCAGGTGATAGCAAGCGCGTTCTCCTCTCCTCGCCCTGGGCGCACTTCTATCATCGGACCCGCTGTGCCCGCTTTGTTCCAACGTCACTGTGGCAAGACTTGACGCCGGTAGAGTGGCTGTTGAAGAAACTAGGTGAAAATCTCCACATGCAGAATGCCACCTGGCTCGTCAGTCGGGAATTGGCGGAGGCCGCCGGACATTGGGATGAAAACCTACACTATGATCAAGACGGCGAGTACTATTCCCGCGTATTGCTGGTATCGGAGGGAACACGATTTGCACCGGAAGCGAAAATGTTCTACCGAGTGAGCAGTTCGAATCGCATCAGCTACATCGGTTCCTCTGACAAAAAGAAAGCATCCCTGTTACGTTCAATGAAGCTGCATGTCCAATACCTGCGCTCGTTAGAGGAGAGCGAACGAGTGCGAGGAGCGTGTCTAGCGTACTTGCGGACGTGGTCGGAACATTTCTATCCAGGGCACCCTGATATGTTCGCCGAAGTGCAAAGCCTTGCAGCAGAACTTCAGGGCTACGTAGAACCACCTGCCCTGCCCTGGAAATACAGTTGGATGGAACCGGTGTTCGGCCTGAAAAAGGCGAGATGGGCGCAGAGAGTAATGCCAGAAGTAAAGGTATGGTGCAAAAGGGTTTGGGACAAGGCTATGTTTAGGCTGGAAACTCGGCGAGATGCCGACCACAGTACCAAGGTAATCGGGGCTGCATAGCCGGATTAAGAGAGGGTAGAAATTGGCGACGACGGGCCTACAAACGGAAAAGATAGCCGCGATTTGGAATGAGCACATAGTCATTGCCGGAAACCTTTCTAAACTCACGAATGAGGTATCAAGAGCGGTGGATATTATTTATATCTCACTCGCTGCTGGTGGGCGGTTGCTTGTCGCTGGGAATGGGGGTTCGGCAGCTGATGCGCAGCACATTGCGGCGGAGCTGACTGGGCGCTTTAAACGCGACCGTCAACCTCTATGCGCTATGGCGTTGCACGGAAACACGTCAGCACTCACTGCGATAGGAAACGACTATGGTTACGAACATGTGTTCGCGCGGGAACTGTCGGCTCAGGCGAGGCCCGGCGATGTCCTGCTAGCGATTTCTACGAGTGGAAATAGTGCGAACATTTTGCGCGCGATTGAAGCCGCTCGAAAACGTCGGGTAGTGGTGATCGGGCTGACCGGTGAGGGAGGAGGGAAAATGCAAGCTGCCTGCGACCTCTGCTTGTGTGTTCCTTCGAGATCGACGGCGCGCATCCAGGAAATGCACATAACTATAGGCCATGCGATCTGTGAGCTTTTGGAAGAAATGCTAGGACTGCCTGAAACAGACTCTTGAGGGTCGCATGATGCTAAGGTACGGTGCGTTTCGGGATTCGGTGCCCTTGAGCGAGGCTATCGAAACCAAAAAAGAATTCCTCGACCGCCGTAGTGCACACTTATAAGTTCTTGATCCCACAGTTGGCAGCAGAGCCGAGATCCTGTGAAAAAGTGTTCTCGAATTGATCAGTGAGAATGATTCTGAACATGCATGGGCTCTTAATATGCCTCACCAAGTCAAAGGTCTCAGTGGGCGCGCGAGAGCTTTCCTCGAAGTAAGCGATTCTCGCAAAAGCAATTTTGGCGTCACTCTCGCAATCCGATCCAACCGATTCGTCTTCTGAGGTAATGGGCATGCCCGTACAAGAAGAACTAACCGACGCCCTGAGTACCGAACATCTGCATGCGGACTTGAAAGGACGGTCTGTTCGGGGGGCATCATTAACGCTGATATCGCAGGGCGCGCGATTCGTCCTGCAACTTGCCTCGACGGTAATACTCGCACGCCTGCTGAACCCATCTGACTTCGGACTAGTGGCGATGGCGACAGCCATTACCGGGCTAGCCAGCGCTTTTCAAGACCTGGGCCTCTCCGAGGCAACGATTCAACGCCCCGAGATTAATCATGCCCAAGTGAGTAACCTGTTTTGGATCAATACAGCTATCGGTCTGGGGCTCACGCTTATCACGGCGTCTCTCGCTCCAATGCTGGCTTGGTTCTACCACGAGCCGCGGCTTAAAGACATTACACTTTTGCTGTCTGTCTCATTTCTCTTCAGCGGTCTGACTGTCCAGCACGGAGCCCTTCTTAAGCGCCAGATGCGGTTTGTATCGCTGGGTGTTCGGGATATAGCTTCGCTCGCTTTGGCACTCCCGGTTGGGATCATCTTGGCCTTGAGGGGAGCGGGCTATTGGGCGATAGTCGCAGTTCCCTTGACAACGAATTTCACGTTGATGGCGCTTTCTTGGATGATGTTCAGATGGATGCCAAGTCTTCCCCGCCGGGGAGCGCAAGTCGGTTCGATGGTTATGTTCGGAGGAAATATTGCCACATCGTATTTGCTGATGAACTTGATGCGGAGCGCTGACAGTATTCTGATTGGGCGGTATTTGGGAGCGGTTCCGCTTGGACTGTACTCGAGAGCTTTCAATCTCGTTATGCAGCCCGCGCGCCAGCTCTTCGACCCCGTCGCTAACGTAGCGGTCCCTGCCTTTAGCAGGCTGCAGGATGATCCAGAGCGCTTTGCGCGATATTATCTGCGCACCATGAACCTGTTGACCTGGGTTAGCGCTGCGATTTTTGGGTTCCTTTTCGTTGCTGCTGAGCCGGTGACTTTGCTCGTCCTTGGGAACAAATGGCGGGCTGCTGCGCCGGTTTTTCGGATTCTTGCCGTCTTGGCTTTTGCACAACTGCCTTATGGCTCGACGATTTGGCTGTTTGTGAGTCGAGGACAATCTAGGAAGTTGCTGAAATTCGCGATATTCACTTCCCCCATACTCGTTGCTAGCTATTTGATCGGCTTGCCGTTCGGAATCACGGGCGTGGCACTGTCCGGCTCTCTGGTTCAACTTGCCATTCTCCCCTGGGTATTACATTACACTTTCCGGGGCAGCCACCTGACCCTGAACCGATTTGGACAGGCCATGTTCTACCCAACGTCCGTATGCCTCACAGGAGTATTTTTTGCGGAGCTTGCCTTACACGTTGTCGGGGTCCATCGGATATTTCCCGAGCTTATGGTGGTGGCTGTGGCCTTCAGCATGGTCTATCTCCTGTCCGCGGTTGTACCTCCAGTGCGAGAAGAGGTTCTATCTCTCAAAAAACTATTAAGTGAGTTGCGCTTGCGCCGGGCGACCGTCTAGCAGATTTGAGGATTGGGCCTGGAAAGTAATGCGCGAACGTATGGGCCTCTGTCCGTCGTGGCGGTCTGAGGCGAAGGTAGCGCCGCTCAAGCCTGCGATTCGTCTCGGCGTTCCAAACACGAAGCTGAAAAAGCAAGAACCATGATAGCGATAAGAGATCTTCCCAGGAGTTTCGCGACTGGAATGCTATCTGGGGAGCACCCTACGGAAGAAGGCTTAGCCTCACCAGAAGGGCACTAAGGAAACTCCGGCCCGGTATCAGTCATTCGGTGCGTCGTGAGGCTAGATCGCGTGGGCCGTTTGCTTGGCAGTCGAACAACTCAAATCGCATATTCGAATACCCCTGGGCCTATCACGCCATCCGCCGCCGCGGTAGTCATTTGTGCGTGCTTGAGGAGGGCGGCGGACTGTCAGGCTTGCAGTTCGTCCTGGCTGCCGAAGGGGACTTTGTAGTTAACGTGGACCTGGACAGGATGGACATGGCTGGAAATACGATGCTGACCTCCATCAGCGCTTGTGCTGTGCATTGAGAGCGCCAGTACAACTATTTAATGGAAAGATCAATTTGCTCGAAGCGCCGCCCAATTCGTTTGACATTGTTCTTTCTGTTTCCGCCATCGAGCATTTTTCGGATGATGATCTAACTACGCTGGCAAGCGCAATCAGGCGACTGTTGAAGCCCGACGGCATCGTAATCATAACAATCGACCTGTTCCTGAATCTTAAGCCGTTTTCCGAACGTGAGAAGAACGAATGGGGGAGGAACCTGGATATCAGGCAATTCCTTGAAATGGCCGGGCTGGCACTTCTCGATGGCAATCCAGCTGAACTGCTCGGATTCCCGAAATTTAACCCCAGTCGGATCATGGGAAATCTTGCAACCTACCTTGTGGGAGCGGGCTATCCGGCCCTCTCGCAGTGCGTAGTAGCGCGGCGCGATCACCAAGAGACAAAAAGGAACGTTACAGTCTTCTCAACAAGTGAGGAGGAGCCGGCTTTTCTGGGAAAAGCCTCGCTCGATTCCGTGCTCGGGGGCGGTGCCATCGTGTTCAAGGTTGGCATCAGTTTGTCTAGTTCCGGAGCAGACGATAATGCAGTTACCTTCTAAGCAAGTGGGCTCTTCTCGGCTTCATGTTTCAGGAGGTCCGGGTATCGTGGACAAACTACGTATCATATGTGTGCTTAAGCGCTGGCAGCACGTTTCGGCGTCAGGAGGCTACGAACAACTTGCCGGAGCCGTTGGCGCTGAGATCGTCCAGCGCCGCTTGCGTAGGAACTTTGTCCATCGTGTTAAGGGCCGCCTGTGGAGAACACTGTCACATCCAAAGCCATATCTTCTCGATTATCGCTACGAAGATTGGCTTGTGGAGCGAGAAGTACTTCGCCGTAGTCGGCGGAATCCCCCTGACGCCGTTCATGTCCTCTATGGGGACGAGGAGTTGGATTTACTACTGCGCCGCCGACAGCTATTGCCCTGCCCTCTCATTGCAACGTTTCATCTTCCGCCATACCGGGTGCGCGAACGCTTCGAAAAGGCTCAAAAACATCTGCTCTCTGGAATTGATCTTGCGGTGGTTGTCGCAAGGAATCAGTTGCAAGCCTATCGAAATTGGCTGGGAGACGACCGTGTCACTTATGTCCCTCACGGAATCGATGCCGATCGGTTTTATCCGAGTCAGCGCGCGCCACGCGGCGAAGGTGTGCGCCTGATTACGGCGGGTAACCACATGAGGGACTGGAAGGCAATCGACGAGATCATTACACAGTGTGAGGCACTCAAGTTGCCGGTGAGGTTCGATATCGTTACCTCGGAACATGGCCTTTCAAACTCGGTCAATCTTCCCAATGTTTACTTTCACAGCCGAATACCTGAGGAGCAATTAGTTCGGTTGTATAGTGAAGCGGACGCTCTACTGTTACCAGTTTCTGACGCAACGGCAAACAATTCAATATTAGAAGCGCTATCTTGCGGAACCCCGGTTATTTCCACCAGCCTTGGTGGCATCCCGGACTACGTTGACAACACCTGTGGCTGGTTGTTTGATAAGTCAGAAGTGCCTAAAATTGTTAGACTAATTGGCGAGATTTGCGACAAACCTGAGATCGCATTTTCTCGACGGCTTGGAGCCCGAAACAAAGCACTGACCTTCAGCTGGGACCGAGTTGCAGAAAAAATGAGCTTCATTTACGAGGCGGTGGCGGGTCGTCGTTCTCCGACAGCTTCTGAACTCGAGTGGGAAGAGAATACAACCGCGGTGCGCGAGAAGACGATCTGAAGGACAGTTTCTTGACATTGACCTCTTGATTCACTAGTCATCGAACGGACGATCTGTGTCATTGACCGACTCTCGTAATCTACCAGCCAAAGTCTGGTCCTTGTGAACACTCTCAGCCAAAAACTGAACAACGTCATACAGGAATTCCGATTTCACTATTCTCTGTTCGGCGTGAGGGGTGTTTATCTGCTGATGATCGCCCGTCTTCTTCGAATTCAAATCAAAGTCAGATGTTCAGTGCCCGGGCTTCGCTATCCTGTCTGCTTGAGACTCAAGACGTCCGATGTTGCGGCATTTTCCGAGATTCTATTGGATGATCAATATGATTGGCATTTCTCAGGCAACCCCAAAGTGATTGTTGATGCGGGTGCCAACATCGGTTTGACTACAGTCTTCTATGCGAACAAATACCCGAACGCAACGATCATTGCCATAGAACCGGAACCGGCGAACTTTCAAATGCTCAAGGAAAACACGGCTTCATATCCAAACGTAATCGCTCAGCGAGTAGCGCTCTGGAATATGGATTGTGAGCTCGATATTCTAGATCCAGGTGACGGCCTTTGGGACTTCTGGGGATTTCGCACGAATACGCCCGAAACATCGCGGACCACTGCTAAGCGCGGGCTAGTTCGAGGACGGACGCTGGATCGCATCATGAGCGACAACCATATAAACCATATCGATCTCCTGAAGCTTGATATCGAAGGAGCTGAGAAAGAAGTGTGCGGAAACCCTTCCGGCTGGATAGGCCAAGTGGGTGCACTTGCAGTCGAACTTCACGACCGATTCAAGGAAGGCTGCACCGCCGCGGTGTTCGCAGCCACACAGGGATTTGAGCACAGGTGGAAACGAGGCGAAACCACATTCATCGCCAGATGCCAATCTCGTGGGCATTGCTCGTCCGAGCAAAGCTGCTTGCCCCAGCCGTCATCACGCCAACTTAAGCCACGCTTGCCACTAAAGGTACGGCGCGCAACTTAACCCGTCATCGCGCCGAGAGCATCAGTTCGCACTATGCCGTAACTTCCGATTTTAGATAATTTCGACTGGCCAGGATATATTTTGCCAATGGGATTTAAACCGAATTCTCAGGTAGCGGATCAAGAACCAAAAACCACCGTGACCTTACTTACAGGCGGTGGTGACCGCCCATACGCTTATGGTTTGGCTACGGAGCTGATCGCGCGGGGGGCGGGTATGGATCTGATCGGGAGCGACGATCTCGATTTCCCCGAATTTCGAGACAAGTCGGGAATTAATTTCCTGAATCTGCGAGGGAGCCAACAACCTGAGGCGACCTTAGCCAGCAAGATAGCTCGGATTACCTTGTTTTACGCCAAGCTGCTGCGATATGCGGCCACTGCGAAGCCAAAGATATTTCATGTTCTTTGGAACAACAAATTTCAGTTCTTTGATCGAACTTTCCTTATGATTTATTACAAACTCTTGGGAAAGAAGATCATTCTCACTGTCCACAACGTGAACACAAATAAGAGGGATCGTAAGGACCACGTGTTCAATCGGCAGACGCTGCGATTTCAATACCAGCAGGCGGATCATATCTTCGTTCATACTCAGGAAATGAAGCTGGAACTCCGCAAAGAATATCGGGTTGACGAGGCAAAAATCACGGTAATCCCATTTGGAATTAACAACTCCGTCCCCAATACTCATCTCTCGCCTGATGAAGCCAAGGAGCGACTTGGGCTTCGCAAAGACGAAAAGGCGATCCTTTTTTTTGGGAACATTGCACCCTACAAAGGGCTCGAGTATCTCGTTTCGGCGTATCAACAAATCGCGGCCACGCACGCCGATTACAGGTTAATCATTGCCGGCCGACCAAAAGGCTCTGATAAATACTGGGCCGACCTTCACGAGAC
The DNA here is from genome assembly GCA_963720655.1 of uncultured Acidobacteriota bacterium. Lineage (GTDB taxonomy): Bacteria > Acidobacteriota > Terriglobia > Acidiferrales > UBA7541 > Palsa-295. Next base: position 577,102 of record CAVRFZ010000005.1, read on the forward strand.
CATCCGGGTTGACGTGCAAAGAGGAAAAATTCTTCTGCGGAGCGAATACATTCCCGATCAAGAAACGGAAGTATTTTTCAAGGCAGCTGATGTCCTCGCGTTGCCTTATCGGCATATTTATCAAAGTGGTGTCTTATTCCTCGCTTACAGCTTCGGACTGCCCGTGCTTGCAGCGAACGTAGGTTCGCTGAAAGACGCAGTTGTCGAGGGCGAAACAGGATTTGTATTCAAGCCTGAAGACCCGGTCGACTTGGCGAGAGTGATTGAACTCTATTTCTCACACGATCTGTTTCTAACCCTGAGCGCTCGACGTCGCGAAATACGTGAATATGCCATGAAGCGGAATTCGTGGACAGAGGTTGGACAATCTACCATGCAAGTGTACGCCCACACGCTTGGGTTAGCGTCGACCGATCATTCGGCGACGGTTGAACCTGTCTCTTGATACGGAGAATTTACCGGCACTATAAGTACCTCTTCTCTGAATACGTCCTTAGCAGTCATGCGGTCGTGTGCACAGAACAGTCAGCGTGCTTATTACGAACCGCACTTCTTCGTGGGGTCGGATTCGGGAAAGCCTGTAATCCCTAGGTCACATCGGGAAACCAAGTGAACCTCCACAACTCATCATTAATCGCTGCTGTAGAACCAGTCAGCTCTTTTTCCTGTTATCAGCTCGATCCGATACATGACCGGAGATGGTCGGAATTAGTCAATCGACATCCCCGGTCGTCCGTGTTTCATTCGCGAGGCTGGCTTCAGGCGCTGCGACGTACATATGGGTACCAGCCGGTTGTCTTCACAACCTCACCGCCAACAGGCGAGTTGAAAAATGGGCTCGTATTTTGTCGGATCGATAGCTGGCTCACGGGAGGTCGACTCGTCTCGTTACCATTCTCGGACCACTGCGAACCACTTTGCGACTCGGCGGAAGATGTAGGATTTCTGCTTCGCTACCTACAAACCATTCTCGATCGTGAACAATGGAGGTATCTTGAGGTTCGTCCGGTCAATGGGAATTTCGACAACGCAAATTACCGTATAGGGTGCGTGCCGTCGGCAACGTACTACCTTCATACGCTTGATCTGCATCCAGCCTTAGACGACATATTTCTCAGTCTCGACAAAGACTCGATTCAACGGCGAGTCCGACGAGCTCAACAAGCCGGCCTGGTCGAAAAAATCGGAGCTTCTGAGGACCTTCTGAACGAATTGTACCGTCTGCTAGTGATTACGAGGCGTCGACACCATGTTCCCCCTCCTCCGTATGGATGGTTTCAAAACCTAATTCGTTGTCACGATGGTGTTGTTGAAATGAGATTAGCGTATCAAAATGAAAAAGCCATTGCTGGGATTCTTACGTTGCGATTTAGAGATGTAGTCTATTATAAATATGGGTGCTCCGACCCACAGTTCAATAATCTCGGGTCAATGCCTTGGCTGTTGTGGAACGCGATCGCAAGTGCGAAATCGCTTGGAGCGTATGAATTTGACTTCGGACGAACGGATGTCGACAACGAAGGGCTGCTCGCGTTCAAGAATCATTGGGTTCCCCATCCGAGGAAATTGGTCTATTGGAGATTTCCCGAAGGTTCTCACTCCGTATATTCATCCGACGGCTGGAAATCCAAAGTTGCGAAATGCGCGTTTACGCATATGCCGAGCACATTTCTAAAAATTGCAGGAAAATTGCTTTATCCTCATATCGGCTAGGAAAAATCTCCGCGGCTTAGAGTTAGACAATCACCACAAGACTAACAACCGGAAATCGGCCGTGCAGAAATGGACAGTTAGTTTCGAACGACCATCATAATGTCGCATTCGGCCGAGACTACGCATTTAGATAAGCGAGGCAGACTCAAAGCGTGATTCACCCCCTATCCGCCTACTATCGTATTCCCGACGGCCTGCTTGGCCGCCTTGTGCCGCCAAATCCTACAGGCGAATCCGGATTTTTTCGGTTCGGGACTGATGTACTTTGTTTCGGACAAAGCGCTTCAGGCATCGCAAAAAGTGTCCAGGATGCAGCGCGCTACGACGCGCTTCAGCACGCAGCGCTGCACGCATCCGATGTTCACCTAACATTCGATCCCATCCAAATCGTCGAAGGCCTCCGGCGAGAAAAATATGTCGCCGCCTTGCGCGCCGGCTCTCAAACGTCGATATCTCAAGAATGGATGTATAAGACATACTATTCCATCAGAGAAATGTTGCCCGTTTCGATTCGCCGAAGTCTACAGCGAGCTTATTTCAGTGACTGGAAAACTAGGCCGTTTCCAGCGTGGCCGGTTGACTTTACGGTTGACAGTCTCCATGCGCAGCTCTTGAAGCTTCTGGCCGACGCATCCGATGTGGAAAGAGTGCCGTTCATATGGTATTGGCCGGACGGCGCCGCCAGTTGCCTGATTCTAACTCACGACGTGGAGACCGCAGCGGGGCGCGACTTCACACCCCAGCTGATGGACCTCGACTGGGCCTATGGTTTCAAGGCGTCGTATCAGGTGGTACCTGAAAAGCGTTATGACGTGTCTGATGATTACTTTCAGAGCATTCGGAGCCGCGGGCTTGAATTCAACATTCACGACTTGAATCACGACGGATGCCTATATTTAGACCGAGACGAATTTGTTCGTCGCGCAAATAAAATTAACGAATATGCGCGACACTATAATGCTGCGGGTTTTCGAGCCGGCTCTATGTATCGGAGGGTTGAATGGTTCGACCAGCTCGAGTTCTCCTATGACATGTCGGTTGCGAACGTCGCCCATCTAGAGCCTCAGCGAGGCGGTTGCTGCACAGTGTTTCCTTTCTTCCTTGGCAATATTCTCGAGATTCCTCTGACTACGAGCCAGGACTTCGCGGTTTTTCACATTTTAAATGACTACTCAATTGAGCTCTGGAAGACACAAATCGATCTGATTCGCAAAAAGAATGGTTTGTTGGCTTTTCTGAGTCATCCAGATTATTTGATTAATTCACGATCCCGAAAAGTATATGAGTCCCTGCTCAGCTACCTGCGCGACTTGGTTGAACGCGAGGGGATTTGGACGGCACTGCCCGGCGAACTCGATCGGTGGTGGAGGGCTCGAAGCCAATTGCAGTTGGTTCAAAAAGGCGGCGAGTGGGAAATCGAGGGGCCAGGAAAAGAAAGGGCTCGCATTGCATATGCCGTACGGCGGGGTGACAAGCTGGTTTACGAGCTTGCCGGCACTCATGCGCACGAAGGACTACATCGCTAGCTTCAGATAAGCCACATTTTTTGTGAACACAGCAAACAAAAATATCAACGCTCGCGCGGTCCCTTCCACGGTCAGGAGCTTGCCGCCTTTCTGGGCTCTTTTTTTCGTAGCGTTGTGCCTCCTGCCCTTCGCCTTGGCGTGGGATCTGACCCGATCCCTGAGCGCGCTCGTTCTAACGAACGATACATTTTCACACATTCCGCTCATTCCATTAGTAAGCGCGTATTTGATCTACGTAAACAGGAAAGCGATCTTCTGTGACATTTCTTTTGAACCCGTCGCGGGCGGGAGCGTCCTAGTTCTGGGGATTATTTTCGTTATCGTGGCGCGGTTCAACATTCAACAATTCCAACCAACGAACCGAGAGGCCCTATTCGTGCTGGGGATCGCGTGCATATGGGTGGGCAGTTTTATCGCTCTTTTTGGAGCTCGCGCATTTCGATCTGCATGCTTTCCGTTGTTGTTTCTTCTATTCGCCGTTCCCATTCCCGAACCGCTTCTGTCTTCTGTGATTGCTTCGCTGCAGAAGGGGAGCGCGGATTTCGCCGAGCTGTTTCTTAAACTTGCGGGGGTTCCTTACCTTCGCCACGAGCTTGTCTTCGACTTACCGGGCGTTTCCATTCGAGTAGCCGAAGAGTGCAGCGGTATACGCTCTACTCTTGCACTCCTGATTACAACGTCTCTCGCAAGCTACCTTTTCCTGAAAACCGGTTGGAGGAGAATGCTGCTGATACTCGCCGTTGTGCCATTGGCGGTTATGAAAAACGGATTGCGAATCGCGACACTCACTCTCCTCTCCATCTATGTCGACCCGGGCTTCCTCACCGGAGACCTCCACCGGCGTGGCGGAATTGTCTTCTTTATCATCGCGCTTGTTCCAATGGCCTTGCTCTTGATATTGCTTGGGCGCGGAGAACGGCCGCGACGGCCGCAATCGGACGAGCGTCTAGTTCGTGGGCAGGCATGACATTTCACGAGACGAAGATCCATGGCGTGTTCGAGATTCGCCTGGAACCGCGAGTAGACGAGCGAGGCTTCTTTGCCCGATCCTGGTGTGAGAAAGAACTCGTTGATCACGGCCTGGACCCTAAAGTCGTGCAATGCAACCTTTCGCGGAACACAAAAAGGGGTACACTCCGCGGAATGCATTACCAGGCAGAGCCATTCGCGGAGACAAAGATCATGCGATGTACCCGGGGCGCCGTGCATGACGTGGTGCTAGACCTGAGGCCCCGTTCGAAGAGTTTTAAACATTGGGTGGCAGTGATCCTCACTGAAGAATTGGGGAACATGGTGTATGTTCCGGATGGTTGCGCGCACGGTTTCTTGACCTTGAAAGACGGTTCCGACGTCTTCTACCAAATGTCAGAATTTTACAATCCCGAGGCGGCTCGTGGAGTTCGATGGAACGATCCTGCCTTTGATATTGTTTGGCCTGAAGACGTTCGAATCATTTCGGAAAGAGATCGATCTTATCCAGACTTTGCGCAGTTATGAGCCTCCTGAAATCATTCGACCGAGCGGACATACCGAAAATCGGCGAAGGTCTGTATGCATTTGCGGCTGAGCTGTATCCGATTTGCCGTAGCATAACTGGCGACGGAATCAGGCGGACCTTGTCGTTGATCCGAGACCGAGTACCGCTGACGTTCCATGAAGTGCCTTCGGGAACTAGGGTTTTTGATTGGATTGTTCCCAAGGAATGGAATATTCAAGACGCGTACATCAAGCGACCAGGCGGGAACCGCATAGCTGACTTTCAGAAATGCAACCTGCATGTCTTAAATTACAGCACGCCCATTCGTGCGCGAATGTCTTTGAACGAGCTCAAGCCGCATCTTTTTACGCTGCCTGACAAGCCCGACTGGATACCCTATCGTACCTCCTACTACAAATCGGATTGGGGTTTTTGCCTGACCCATCGCGAAATGCTTTCTCTCGAGGACGTCGAATACGAAGTTTGCATTGACTCCGATTTGAAGGATGGGAGCCTGACCTATGGTGAGTGTTTCTTTCCTGGGAGGTCAGACGAAGAGGTTTTGATTTCCTGCCACGCGTGCCACCCCTCACTGGCGAACGACAATCTATCCGGCATTACGGTCGCGACATCGCTCGCGAAACTTTTATCCGGTCGCGACCTCCGATATTCGTATCGGTTTCTGTTCATCCCCGGCACAATCGGTGCCATCACGTGGCTCGCTCAAAATCGAGAAAAGGTTGGACGGATTCAACACGGACTCGTCCTCACGGGGATTGGCGACAAGGGTGGATTCCATTACAAGAGAAGCCGTCAGGGAGACGCTGAAATCGATCGCGCTGTTGCTCACGTGCTAGACCATAGCGGCGAGCCGTCTGAGATCATGGATTTCTCGCCCTACGGTTATGACGAGCGCCAGTATTGCTCGCCTGGCTTCAATCTACCGGTCGGCTGCCTCATGCGGAGCGTCTGGGGAACTTTTCCGGAGTATCACACTTCGGCTGACAATCTGGAATTCATCGATCCGCTGCAGCTTGCCAGATCACTCCGAATGTGCGTCGCAACCCTGGATGTGCTTGAGCAAAATCAAAAGTACCGAAATCTGATGCCCTATTGTGAGCCCCAATTGGGCCGGCGAAATCTCTACTGTTCGACAGGCGGCGAATCGATCGGTGCTGAGATTAACGCTCGGCTTTGGGTCCTTAATCTTTCAGAAGGCGAGCATTCGTTATTGGACATCGCGAACCGCTCCGGCATTCCCTTTGCAACAATTCACGAAGCGGCGGATCTGCTGCTTAAGAGCGGCTTACTTGAAGTTGCAGGCAATAATATCCTTAGCAGTTCCGCCCAAGCGCCTGGGTTGCCCGAGCCGGCGGTGGGCCGCCAAAAGAGGGCGACGCGACGAGCAACCTAACCGCAGGGCCGAGCGGATAAATGGTGGAAAAAGTTTTCCCAAAAATCCCACTGGCGAACGTCCTGAGCAAGACTTTGCGGATAAATCGGTTGCGCTCACCTGCCCTCAAGTCATTGTATAAAAGCGGCTTATCTAGATTCTGAACCGGTGTCGCCCCCTCGCCGAGGGGTTGGGTTTGGCTGCTGGATTGCGATGATAGTTGTGAGCAAAACGTAGTTTCGATTGTTTAACGGCGGTAGCTCGCCCGCATTCTGGGTGAGAGTTGTTACGCCGAATATCATTTTCCTTCGAACAGATTGCATCGTTATGGCCGCGATAACCCTACCTTCTGAGATGCATTTATCACCGACCCTGAGACTCTGCAGGTTCTGCAGGGCGCCATTAACGAAGACGTTCGTTGATCTTGGTACATCTCCGCTGTGTGAAAGTTACCCTTCGAAAGCAGACCTAAATCGCGGAGAAGTCTTCTACCCTCTACACGTGTATGTTTGCGAGTGCTGCTTTCTCGTGCAACTGGAAGAATACGAAAGCGCCGAAAAGATTTTTAGCGATTATGCCTATTTTTCTTCTTATTCAGATTCGTGGCTCAAGCATGCCGAAGACTATTGCGAGAAGATGACTCATCGGTTTGGGCTGAACCCCCGCAGTTTTGTGGTCGAAGTTGCAAGCAATGATGGGTACCTGCTGCAGTATTTTGTTCAGCGAAATGTGCCGGTGCTGGGAGTCGAGCCGGCTGCCAACGTCGCAAAAGCGGCGGTCGAAAAAGGAGTCGCAACTCTCGTGCGTTTTTTGGGTGCGCAGCTGGCCGGCGAACTAGCAGCCAGGGGCCAGTGCGCCGATCTGGTTCTCGGTAATAATGTGCTGGCGCAGGTGCCGGATCTAAACGATTTTGTAGAAGGGCTCAAGATTCTATTGAAGCCTGAGGGCGTTCTCACCCTGGAATTTCCTCATCTGCTGAGACTGATCGAGCACAACGAATTCGACACTATTTATCACGAGCACTTCTCCTATTTCTCAATGTTCACTGTCATCCGAATCCTCGAAGCTCACGGGATGAAAGCATTTGACGTCGAAGAACTGTCGACGCATGGCGGATCCCTGAGAGTTTATGCTTGCCGAGCAGAAGCTCGAAAGCATGCAGTCTCGTCAAATGTCGCGAAAGTTGTAGCAGACGAACAAAGATCCAAGCTCACATCGATTCAGGGTTATGACACTTTCGAGGCGCAGGTGCGGGAAACAAAATGGGCGCTGGTTGAATTTCTGCTGACGGCCGCAAAACAGGGAAAGCGCGTGACCGGTTACGGAGCGCCAGGAAAGAGCGCGACGCTTCTGAATTACTGCGGCATCGGTAAGGATCTTATCGAATTCACAGTCGATCGAAATCCTTATAAGCAGGGCCGCTTTTTGCCCGGCAGCCGTATCCCGATCTATCACCCCGACAGGATCCGCGAAATGAAGCCCGATTATGTCGTCATTCTGCCTTGGAATCTGAAAAACGAAATCATGGAGCAATTGCAGTTTATTCGAGAATGGGGCGGCCGCTTCGTCGTGCCTATTCCCAAGGTGTCGGTTGAATGAACTCCACCGGCAGAGGTGCGCTATGAAAGTCGTTCTTTTCTGCGGAGGCGCGGGCATGCGCCTGCGCGGCTATGCCGACGATATTCCCAAGCCGATGGTCACGATCGGGCCGCGCCCGATTCTCTGGCATCTCATGAAATACTATGCGCACTTCGGGCATAAAGATTTTATTCTCTGCCTCGGATATAGGGGCAATTGCATCAAAGATTATTTCCTTCACTACGATGAGTCCGCTTCCAACGATTTTGTGTGGTCCGACGGCGGGAAGAAAATCGACTACCTGAGTCGCGACATCGACGATTGGAAAATCACTTTCGTTGAGACGGGCGCCAACTCCAATATCGGGGAGCGGCTCAAAGCTGTCGAGCCGTACTTGCAGGGAGAAGAGATTTTTCTGGCTAACTATGGCGACGGACTGAGTGACGTTCCGCTACCAACTATATTGGAAACATTTCGTCGGAGCAATGCGGTTGCTTCTATGCTCCTGGTACAGCCGACCGCCAGCTTTGACATCGTAAACTCCGGCTCCGACGGAATGGTCACCGAAATTCGCCCGCTTACCCACACCGATATATGGATCAATGGAGGCTTCTTTGTGATGCGGAACGAAGTCTTCCGCTACATTCAGCCTGGCGAGGAGCTCGTGCGGGAACCGTTTCAGCGCCTAATCGAACAGGGGTCCCTTTTGGCCTATAGGTACAATGGGTTTTGGGAGTGCATGGATACGTTCAAGGATAAGCAACGGCTCGACGAACTGAACCAAGGCGCCGCTCCTTGGAAAGTTTGGAATCATTCAGGGAAGGCGAGCTCGAACCCGTCGGAAAAGATATCGGCCGACAAATGATTCCGCTGAAATTCGATGTTGGTAACAATCGAGATCTACAAGTTCTTTGCATAGGTTCTCATTCCGACGATATAGAAATTGGTTGCGGCGGCACGATTCTTCGGCTCGCGGAACAATATCCCAATAGTATTTTCCACTGGATCGTGCTGAGTGCCGTCGGCCCGAGAGAAGCAGAGGCGCGGCGCGCGGCATCTCTTTTCGTCAACCCTTTGCGCCTCAAAGGACCGTTGGTGAAATCTTTTCGCGATGGTTTCCTGCCCTTTATTGGAGGGGAAGTGAAAGCTGTGTTCGAAGAATTGAAACTGTCTGTTTCGCCGGACGTCATTTTCACTCACAACCGTAAGGACGCGCATCAGGATCATCGGCTCGTAGCGGAATTAACCTGGAATACTTTTCGCAACCATTTGATTCTCGAGTATGAAATTCCCAAATATGATGGCGACATGGGACAGCCCAATGTCTTTCTGCCTCTGGAGCCCGCTATTTTCCAGAAAAAAGTACGCTACATCATGGACTCTTTCCAGACTCAACAGGGCAAGCACTGGTTTCAAGAAGAAACCTTCCTGGCGCTAATGCGTTTGAGAGGGATGGAATGTAATGCTCCCAGCGGTTACGCTGAAGCCTTCTATTGCCATAAGTTGGTCGTGTAGCACGCGAATGTTCTGGCGCACATGCGTCGAGTAAAAAGAGGATCTCGATGAATCTATTCTTTGACTCCAAGTTAAGCGATGAAGAGCGACGAAAGGAAATTTATGGGGGCTCGATATTCGTATTCTCCTCCTCCCCGAATGCGCTGAAGCTCTGTGGCCTCGCGCGCGACTTAGTGGAGTCGGCGTTTAAGCCCCACGATCCCCTTAAGGTACAAGATCGGTTGCCGGTCGAACGATGCGTCGAAATCCTCGCGGAACTGAAACCGAAATTCATCCACCATCCTAAAGCCAAGGAATACATACAGGGCATGCTCGCGGAGCGCGGATGCAGTCTCGAGAAAACCTATTTTGACGTACCACGTCTGCGCACAGCTTTTCCGTCAAACTATCTTTCGTCCGGCATTGCCTACGCGTTTCATCCGCACCGCGATACCTGGTATTCGGCCCCCTTTTCTCAGATCAACTGGTGGATGCCGGTCTACGACGTGTCTCCCGACAACATCATGGCTTTTCATCCTCGCTATTGGAAAGAAGCAGTCGCCAACAGCTCGAATACCTACAACTACTATGAATGGAATCGCAAGAACCGGCAGAGCGCGGCGCAACATGTGAAAGCGGACACGCGCGTGCAACCGCGGGCCCAAGCTCCCGTAGAGGAAGACCCACAATTGCGTGTAGTCGCGAATGTCGGCAGCCCAATGCTTTTCTCAGCGGCACAACTTCATTCCACCGTGTCGAATACCTGTGGAGTGACCCGCTATAGCATCGACTTCAGGACGGTACATCTCGACGACGTTTGGAATAAATGCGGCGCACCCAACGTCGACTCGGCGGCAACTGGAACAACAATGCGAGATTATTTGAGGGCAACAGATTTCAGTCATCTGCCCGAACAAGCGGTCGCCCTGTATTTTGATGGGACGGAAGCCGAATTCGTGCCGTCTCCGTCTGGCGCACCGGGCGAAAGCCACTAATTTCGGCGGTGAAACGGTTGTGTACTTTTGGAGAGTAAGCGAATGAAAGTGCTGCTAACAGGCCACAAGGGCTATATCGGTGCAGTTGCCGTTTCAATGTTGCGGGCTGCCGGCCACGAAGTCGTTGGTCTTGATACTGGCCTATTTGCTGGTTGTGACTTCGGCCCACCTCCGCCGGGAATCTCGGAAATCTGCAAGGACCTTCGTGACGTCACGCCAGTGGACCTCGAAGGTTTTGATGGCGTGCTTCATTTTGCTGCGCTATCGAATGATCCGCTTGGTGATCTCAATCCGCGGATTACCTACGACATCAACCACACGGCGTCTGTCGAATTGGCGAAGGCAGCTAAGGCAGCCGGTGCTCGGCGGTTCGTTTTTTCCTCCTCTTGCAGCACGTACGGAGCCGCCGGTGATATGTTCCACGACGAAACGTCGGCGCTCAGTCCCGTGACTCCTTATGCGGAATCAAAGGTGCTTGTCGAACGCGATCTTGCGCGAATGGCGGATGAGCGCTTCAGCCCCACGTTCATGAGGAACGCGACAGCCTACGGAGTATCCCCGCGACTTCGCTTGGATATCGTATTGAACGACCTCGTCGCCCGTGCCTACACAACTGGACAGGTTTACATCAAAAGTGACGGCACGCCGTGGCGGCCGATCGTGCATATTGAAGACATCATTAGTGCTGCGATTTGCGCTTTGGAAGCCCCGATCGAAGCGATCCACAATCAGACATTCAACGTCGGTCTCACGGAAGAAAATTTTAGAATTCGCGAGATTGCTGATGTAGTTAAGGAAACCGTCCCCAACTGCCATATTGAATACGCTCCGGGAGGCGGACCCGACAAGCGATGCTACCGGGTGGACTGCAATAAAATTCGTCGAATCCTGCCCAAATTTCAGCCGCGCTGGAATTTGAAAAAGGGCGCGCAACAACTCTACGATGCGTATCGTTCAGTCGGTTTGACGTCGGACAGCATTGAGAATGGTCGTTATGCGCGAATCGGTCACATTCAAAAGCTCATGAGCTCTGGAAGGTTGAGCGACTCTCTGCGTTGGAAGTCTCGAGAACATTTGGCCGAAGAGAAGCCCCAGGCTATAGCCGTTGACTAATACTACAAACAAGATTGCCCACGACTCCCGCGACGAGGTACCGGCGAAGGAGCCGCAAGCGGGTGACTCCGGGCTGAACCTAATCGAGTCGCGCCGGCTTCAGAAGCGGAGCCACGCAATAATTCCGGGAGGCTCTCATACATACGCAAAGGGAGATGATCAGTTTCCCGAACAAGCCCCTGCGTTCATCGCGCGCGGAAAGGGCTGCCACGTCTGGGACGTCGACGGCAATGAGTTTATCGAATACGGAATGGGCCTGCGGGCAGTAACGCTCGGACATGCCTTTGAACCCGTTGTCGAAGCGGCCTACCACCAGATGCAGTTGGGGGTGAATTTCAGCAGGCCGGCAAAGATTGAACTGGATCTTGCGGAAGCGATGCTGGGTCTCGTCGGCGGGGCTGACATGGTGAAGTTCGCCAAGAATGGCTCCGACGTAACGACCGCCGCCGTCAAATTGGCTAGAGCCTACACAGGGAGGAATCTTGTCGCCATCTGTGGCGACCAGCCGTTCTTTTCGACGGACGATTGGTTCATCGGCAGCACCGAGATGAACGCCGGTATTCCTCCGGCTGTCATCGAGATGACCGTGAAGTTTCGCTACAACGACCCCGACAGCCTGAAGAACCTGTTCGACCGGCATCCCAATCAAATTGCCTGCATCGTGATGGAGGCCGAAACCGTTACGCCACCGGCTCCTGGCTACTTAACAAAAGTGAAAGAACTGTGCGAGAAACACGGCGCAGTTCTCATCTTCGATGAAATGATCACCGGATTCCGCTGGCATTTATCTGGAGCGCAAAAGTTTCATGAGGTCACGCCGCATTTGTCGACTTTCGGCAAGGCCATGGCTAACGGGTTTGCGATTGGAGCCCTTATGGGTAAGCGGGAGATCATGCGACTCGGAGGCACAGATCACGACCTTCCGCGCGTATTTTTGTTGTCCACGACCCACGGTGCCGAAACCCATGCGCTGGCCGCGGCCCTCGAAACCATCCGCATCTATCGTGAGCGAAACGTTGTGGAATCGCTCTGGAGACAGGGCGAGCGTTTACGCGCACGCGTCAACCAATCGATCGCCGTAAACGGGCTCGAAGGGCCGATTTCAACTCCTCGGCCGTCCGTGTAACTTGGTCTTCGAAACTCGAGATCAGGACGGAACACCATCACAGGCCTTTCGTACCCTATTTATGCAGGAGATGATCCGGCGCGGCATAGTGGCGCCATCATTCGTGGTGAGTTTTTCTCACAGCGACGCCGATATCGACCGGACGGCGGACGCTGTGCACGAATCTCACGTGATTTATCGCAAGGCCTTGGACGAAGGAGTCGATGGCTACCTCAACGGGCGCCCTGTCAAGCCGGTAAACCGGCGGTATAACTAGCGCAAGAAAACGCTGCGCTCTTTCTTAGTCATCGAAACAGAAATCGCGAGCTCATCTGCGAGCATCAGTTTCCTTGCGGACAGTATTGATACCATCAGGTTTTCACGAATATGAAACCAGCATATCCAGACCAATCGCGCACTATGGACGAGACGTCCTGGTGGGATCTCTGGAACACATCCTACCGATCCGAAGATAACAAAGATACGGTCTCCACCGAGCTGTTCGCACACGTGGTTGCCACCGTTCAGGGAGTTACCGGAGGCCGCGCGAGTCGTATCCTGGAGGTGGCCTGTGGCACCGGCACACTCTCGCGCCAACTGAACTTTTCGAGTTATCACGGATTGGATATGTCACCGGCAGCCATTGAACTCGCGCGCCAAAAAGCGACGACCATGCATCTGCCGGCGGGCACGAGCATTCCGACGTACGAGGCGGCCGACTTTCATGACTGGCCGCTTACCCCTGAGGCTTTTGACTTGGTGCTGTGCATCGATGCAATTTCATGTTTTCGCGATCAGCAATTCACCTTGCGCAAGATGGCGCAGGGTTTGCCGGTCGGAGGTAGTGTAATCCTTACCACCGTCAATCCGCTGGTGTACACCCGCATCCGCCGAGTCGGTGGCCCGCGGCTGGAAAATGGCCCCGTCAGCAATTGGCTTTCCCGCAACGAATTGCTCGATTTGATCAAAGGAGCTGGTCTTACGTTGAAACGCTCCTATACGATCATGCCCAGAGGTGACATGGGATTTCTTCGGGTCGTTAACTCAGCGCGTTTAAATCGGGCACTGGGCCGGCGAGGCTCCGAAATTTTCAGAAACCTAAAAGAGCGCTGGGGCTGGGGTCAATATCGGGTCGTCATTGCGCGGAAAGAAGCGTAGGTCCCGGTCGCTTGACGCAAATGACCGATGAGAATCCAATCGAAGACCGCAACGTCGAGCGAACTGCTCCTTCTCTCGGAGGGTCGCAGAATTTCACCGGAACGGTGCCCGACCAGCTAAAGCGTGAATCGGTGCGTGGCGGCGCCGCGACCATTATGAGCCGCGGTAGCGGAATTGTGCTACAGATCGGCACAACGCTTATCCTGGCTCGCATCCTCTCTCCTACGGACTATGGCCTGCAAGCCATGGTTCTCACGTTAATCAACCTCTGCAGCCTGTTCCAAGACGCGGGCCTGAGCACCGCAACGGTTCAGCGTCAGAATCTGGCCGAGGATCAAATATCGACAATCTTTTGGATCAATGTAGGCTTAGGCGGTTTTCTCACGATTTTGGTGGCGGCGGCTGGTCCCCTCCTCGCGTCCTTCTACAAGGATCCTCGTCTTGTATGGCTTACCGTGGCTTCCGCCTCGGTGTTCTTTATCAACAGCCTGAATTTTCAGCACCGATCGATGTTGAACCGTATGATGCGGTATACGGTCAACGCCAAGATCGACATCCTAAGTGCTGTAATCGGTTCAGTGGTCGCCATCGTCATGGCCGTGCTGGGTTGTGGTTACTGGTCGTTAATCTGCCAGAACATCAGCCTGTCGGTGGTCCAAACTATCGGTGCCTGGTTTGCGATTCGGTGGATACCTGGGAGGCCGAGGTGGACCGCCGAGATTCGGTCGTTGTTGCGCTTTGGCGGGACGGTGACACTCAACAGCCTCGTCGTCTACATCGGTTACAACGCGGAGAAGATTTTGTTAGGGCGTTATTGGGGCGCCGCGCCGCTGGGCCTTTATGGCCGAGCATATCAGCTCTCCAATATGCCCGTGCAACCGGTTACCGACTCGTTCGCTGCCGTCGCATTTCCCACCTTGTCTCGCTTGCAGGCAGAACCTGAACGCCTGCGTCGAGCCTACATGCAGGCGCATTCGCTGGTTGTGACCTTGACGGTTCCAGCCGTGATCGCTTGTGCGCTGTTTGCGGACGAAATCGTTCGACTCCTGCTGGGACCCAAGTGGAACGGGTCGGTTCCGATTGTGCGGCTGCTCGCACCGGCCATGCTCGTGTTCGCGCTGATGAACCCGCTTTCTTGGCTTCTGCGCGCCACAGGCCGAGTCCAGAGAAGTTTGAACATAGCGTTCTTCATCGCCCCAGTCATGATCCTTGCCGTTTTCATCGGTGTTCACTACGGTCCTACTGGCGTCGCCCTGGGTTACTCTGCGGCTATGGTTCTGCTCTATGTGCCTTTGGTTTCTTGGGCAAAGCACAAAACAGGAATCACGACCGGCGATTACTGGGAGTGTATCAAGCGGCCAGTGGTTGCGACTGCGGTCGCCGGCGTAGCGGCTGCGGCCCTCAAACTCGCATTTCAAACCTCTTTGCCGCCGCTCCCGAGCTTCATCATTGAGCTGGCAGTATTCTCCGCTGTCTACGCAGGTCTCTTGCTTTTCGTGATGGGCCAGAAAGGTATTTATGCGGACCTGCTCGGTCACCTGTTCCGAAAAAGCAGCGAAATGCCGGTAGGCGGCTGAACCACTCATGCAGCTAATATAGGCAAATTACCGCCTATTAGGAAAGCCTCCCCCGCATTGTTTTCAGCGACTTACAACCATTTTCTAATCGCGCTACCGTAGATTAGAAATTTGGTACTGAAGCGTATTGATCGTGCCAATATTCTCCGCAATTACGACATGAAAAGCTCCAAATTCCGCGCAGGCGACTGGGTCGAGGTCCGAAGCAAGGAAGAAATCCTGCGTACTCTCGATGCCGACGGGCGCCTGGAAGGCATGCCGTTCATGCCCGAGATGTTCGCCTTTTGTGGCCAGCGATTTCAGGTTTACAAGCGTGCGCACAAGACCTGCGATACCGTGTTTCCGGTTCGCGGGCGCCGCGTCGATCATGCCGTCCATCTCGATACGCGCTGTGACGGCTCTGCACATGGAGGGTGCCAGGCAGGCTGTCTGATTTTTTGGAAGGATGCCTGGATTAAGGCTGCGGGAACGAACTCAACCCACCACATCGCGTCCGGCGCCCAAAATAATTCCAGGGATTCGAACGGATCTGGATCGGGCGCAGTCTGCACAGAATCCGTCGTGTCGGCGCGGGCACAAACGCTCGATTCCGACCATGCAAATCCGACATATAGTTGCCAGGCTACTCAACTGCCCTATGCGACTACCCGGCTCGATTGGTGGGATATTCGCCAGTATATCGAAGATTATTTCTCCGGGAACGTGGGACTTTGGCGGATCATCTGCGGGGTCACGTACTTCTCTTTTTTGGGATCCACCCGGCGAATCGGGGGACGTATCTCAAGGCGTTTCTACGATAAGTTCCACCGCCTGTGGGGCGGTTATCCATTTCCGCGAAAGACGGGAGTGATCCCGCGCGGGCAGTCCACTCCCGTCGAAAGGCTTGATCTCCAACCGGGCGAATTGGTTCGCATCAAGCCCTACGAAGAGATTTTGAAAACGCTGGACACCGGGAACCGGAACCGCGGCCTCTATTTTGACGCGGAGGAGGTCCCTTACTGCGGCAGCACCTATCGCGTGCTTCGACGCGTCGAGAAAATTGTGAACGAGCGGACAGGAAAGATGCGGGAGATGAAAACCCCCTGCGTGATCCTGGACTCGGTTGTTTGCGAGTCTCGCTACAGCGAATGCCGCCTATTTTGTCCCAGAAGTATCTACGCGTACTGGAGAGAGATTTGGCTTGAAAGAGTGTCGCCTCAGCTATCCCATCGCGCACCTTCACACGAGGAAGCGGATTCGGTTGCACATGGAAGTTGATTTGATGATAGAGATGCTGAGAGCGAGTTCTGCCGGATGCGTGCAACCTGCAGTGCCAATTGCTCATAATACAGTCTCCGCATAAAGCTTATGCTTACCGTCTTGTTGGCGACGAAAAACCGCGCTCCCATTCTGCGCGACGTCCTGGAATCCTTCTGTCATCTCCAGGCGCCGCAGGGCGGATGGAAGCTTGTGGTTGTCGATAACGGCAGCACAGATGACACTGAACGGGTCCTGGCCTCATTCTCGAACCGTCTACCATTGCACACCATGCGGGAGGCACGGCCGGGAAAGAACTTCGCGCTCAACTCGGGTCTGACACTGTTAGAAGGAGATTTGGCGGTCTTTACTGATGACGACGTGTTTCCCCGAAACGACTGGCTTATCCAGTTGCGTCAGGCCGCTGACGAACATTCGGACTACTCCATATTTGGTGGCGTGGTAGTGCCGCGTTGGGAGACGTCTCCTCCCCATTGGATCCGATGGGTCGATTGGGGACCAGTTTACGCGCTTACGCCAGAGGGAGTGATAGAAGGGGAGCTGCGACCCGAAAATATCACGCTGGTCTACGGTCCGAACATGATGATTCGTGCGAGCGCATTCCAATCGGGTTCACGGTTTGACACGGGCATCGGCCCAAACGGCAAAAGCTATCCGATGGGAAGCGAAACGGAGCTCGTCCAGCGTCTTACTCAGGAAGGGCACAAGTCCTGGCATGTTCCGAGCGCGATTGTCGAACACCTCGTCCGCAGCGAACAAATGAACCAATCCTGGGTATTAGAGAGAGGGATTCGATGCGGTCGTGGCAGACAACGCCTTTCTACGAAGGTGAAATCGTGGAAAGGCATTCCTCTTCATCTCATTCGTGACATTCCGAAGGAAGCAATCTGCGTGGCATCGGCCTGGGCTTTCTTCAGGCGTGAAGCGCTTTTTCGTGCGCGTTGGAGGTTAAATATTTTGCTAGGGAAATACATCGAGGCTCGATCCACCACTGCCGAAGGCACCCCCGGAAGTAACTCGATCGCCGAAGTCTAACAGACTACCTCAGTGAACCAACCTCTCGTAAGTGTCGTCACCCCGTTTCATAACACCGCTAAATACCTCGCCGAATGCATCGAAAGCGTGCTTGTTCAAAGCTATCCCCAATTCGAATACATTCTCGTCGACAATTGCAGCACGGATGGCTCGTGGGAAATTGCCGAATCGTTCGCTCGACGGGACAGCCGCATCCGACTTATTAAACGAGCGCACTTGCTGTCGCAGGTTCAAAACTACAATCTCGCCCTGCAGGAAATTTCCAAAGACAGCCGGTATTGCAAGATCGTGCAGGCAGACGACTTGATATTCCCCGATTGTTTGAAATTGATGGTTAAGGCTTTCGAGCAGTCTGAAATGATCGGCTTAGTGAGTGCATACGATTTGAAAGGAAACTTGTTCGTGGTTCAGGTTTTCCGTATCGGACCTCGCCGGTCTCCGGGCGAGAGGTGGTTCGGCTATATCTTCGGCAATCTATCTATGTGTTCGGATCGCCTTCAACAGTAATGTATCGTTCGTCTTTGATTCGCGAGCAAAATCCCTTCTTCGACGAGAGTTTGTTACACGAAGACACGGAGAAGTGCGTGCAAATCCTCGAGAACTGGGATTTCGGTTTTGTGCCACAAGTACTTTCTTTTCTGCGATTGGATAGCGACTCAATTTCTGCCATGTCGAGAACGTTCCAGCCCATTGAACTTGATAGGTACATTGCCATGCGGCGCTACGCTTCGAAATTCTTCGAAGAACCTGAGGCTACCCGCCTAAAGAGAAAGAACCGGCGTTCATATTATTCCGCGCTGGCGTATGAGGCATTCCACTTCCGAGAGGGTGCGTTTTGGCAGTATCACCAAAAGGGGTTAGAAACCGTAGGTGAGAAGATCGACTGGTCCTACGTGGCGCTCCTGATGCTCAGCAAAATAGCGTGGCTAGTTGTGAATCCGGGATTGGCAGTCAGACGCGTTCTGAGGTTTGCAGATCGGAAAATCAATCGAGCTTGACCGATCCGGTCGAGAAAAAACTGTAAAAACACATGACGTCTTGTGTCCTCTTCTCGAAGGCATTGAGTCCTGCTCGTCTGGCTCAAGGAATCTGCCCTTCTTGGTGCTTTTCAGAAACAGTGGAGCTAACAAGTTGCCCAAAATAGGTAAACTCTTATACCATCTTCACCCTAGAGAGTTCGCAGTAGGTGAGCGCGGCAGCTTCGCTATTTCCTAACCGACATATTTTCATAGTTATAAGGGCCATATCCACCAACGGGATAAGGAAGGTGGATTGCAAGCACTGAACCGTCGAGTGTGAAACCGTCTTGATGCAAACGGATGACGACAACGCTTCTATCCACCACCATCTCCCTCGAAATCCAACTACTGAGGCAATCAGTCACATGCGTATAGCTCCGGCTGGTGATGCAAAACCGAGGATTGGTGCGTTCATTCCGACGGGATTTGCCGCTTCTTCGACCTGGATATGCTCTATAGGCGCGCTATCCGCTTTGGCGGTTCTGTTTTCCTTATTCGCGCCGCCAGCACGCGGACAGGCAAACGTGACGGGCCAGTGGCGCACATTATCAACTCAGATGCCCATCAATCCGGTGCACGTCGCGCTCATGCACAATGGGCAAGTGCTGGTAGTTTCAGGATCCGGAAATTACCCGCCGAATTTCAACTATCAGGCTGCCTTGTGGAACCCGGCCACAGATACCGTTACAACCCAGCCGATAAATTGGGACATGTTTTGCAACGGGATGATGATTTTGGAAGATGGCCGCCCTTTTATTTTGGGTGGAACGATGGCCTACGATCCATTCCTTGGCGAACCGCGAACATCTGCGTACGACCCTGCAACGGGAATGTTTGCCGACCTGCAGCCAATGGCTCACGGGCGCTGGTATCCCACGGCCATAACATTGAGCGATGGCAGCGTCATGGTTTGGTCGGGGCTCGATGAGACCAGTACAACGAATCTGAACGTCGAAATCTACAAACTTGGCGTGGGTTGGAGTACGCAGTATCCGGCGTCTTTTTATCCTCCCCTGTACCCGCGTTTGCACTTGCTGCCCAATGGCAACGTGTTTTACTCGGGGCCGAGCACGGGATCAGACATTTTCAACACGACAACCCGTACTTGGACAATTCTCAATATCAATAAAAACTACGGCGAGGATCGAACCTACGGAAGCGCTGTACTGTTGCCTCTCACTCCCGCGAATAACTATAAACCGGTTGTCATGATCATGGGCGGCGGAAGTCCGGCGACGAACACCACGGAGCTGATCGATCTATCCAGCAGCAATCCTCAATGGGTTCTCGGTCCCCCTATGTCGGCAGGCCGTATTGAGATGGACGCTACGATACTGCCGAACGGTAAAGTACTCATCGATAACGGCTCTGTGAAGGACGAAGATGCAACCACCGCGAGCTTGAACGCTGACCTGTATGATCCCGTCACGAACAAGATGAGCCCGCAAGGCGCCGGGGCCGAAGCATTTCCTCGGCTATATCACTCGAACTCCCTCCTTCTGCCCGATGCAACAGTGTTGGTGCTTGGCGGCAACCCCCAGCGCGGAACGTACGAACCACACATGGAGATTTACACGCCGCCGTATCTTTTTAATTCCGACGGTAGCATGGCTACTCGTCCTTCGATTTCGAGCGTGACTCCAGGTGTGCTCGGGTATGGCAATTCCTTCCAAATCCAAACGCCTGACGCGGCGAGTGTATCCTCCGTCGTGCTCGTGCGCGCGGGATCCGTCACGCACGCATTTGATATGGAACAACGGATGGTGGGACTGACGTTCACGGCGGGAAGTGGAGTTCTGAATGCTACCGCCCCTCCTACAAGCAGCATAGCGCCTCCCGGTTACTACCTTCTTTTCATCCTGAATTCTTCCGGTGTTCCGTCCGTCGCTCAATTCGTCCAACTATCGCTTGCGCCTAACGACCAACCTCCGACGGGCATTATTTCTAGCCCGACCGGCAATGTGACGATTTCTCCGGGTCAGTCCGTTTCGTTCAGCGGAAGCGGCACAAGTCCGAATGGCACGATCACCGGATATTCATGGGTATTCCCCAGCGGCAATCCGGGTACGAGTGCGCTAGCCAATCCGGGAGCAGTGACTTTTTCGCAGTCTGGAACGTTTGTGGCTTCGTTGACGGTCACCGACAATAACGGCGTTACTGACCCGAGCCCGAAGACTCGCACAATTACGGTAACAGCCGCTCCCCCGACGATTACAAACCTTAGTGCGACGAGCGGAGCGGTTGGAACGCCCGTAACGATCACGGGCACGAATTTCGGATCCACACAAGGAACCAGCACCGTCACTTTTAACGGAACCTCTGCCACTGTGACTAGCTGGAGCTCGTCGAGTCTATCTACCTCCGTTCCGGCCGGCGCGACGACGGGGAATGTGGTGGTTACAGTTGGGGGAGTCGCTAGCAACAGTGTCAACTTCACGGTGACGGCAGCTGGGCCACCGGTAATCACGAGCGGGACGACGGCGGGCGGGACAGTTGGAATCGCATTTTCATATCAGATCACCGCGACGAATTCGCCGACGAGTTATGGAGCGACGGGCTTGCCGGGCGGGCTGTCGGTTAACACTTCTTCAGGATTGATCTCGGGCACACCGACAGCGGCGGGAACATCGACGGTGACGCTCAGTGCGACGAATGGGAGCGGCACGGGGCATGCAACGCTGACGCTGACCATCGGAAGTGTGGTAACGGTCTCGTCAGCGCAGATTGTGGCCACAGCAGCAGCGGGGTCGGCTAGCTCGTTGTCGCTATCGTTCCCGCAAAACACGGTGGCGGGAGACCTGATCGTGGTTGCGTTCGATTACGACACGAGCAACACGCCTGCTTCTGTCACAGATAGCCAGGGGAACGTATTCACCACGGTGGGAAACCAATTGACCACGCCGGGAGGGGCGCGGAGCCGAGTCTACTACGCGAAAAACATCAAGGGTGGGGCAGACACGGTGACGGTGACCTTAACGGGGAGTTCGAGTTGGCTGGAACTCTATTTATCGGAATACACGGGAGCAGATCAGACGAATCCGATCGATGGGCAGGCGGGAGCGTCAGGGCCGGCCGGAGCGGTATCGAGCGGGAACGGAACGACAACGGCGGGGGGCGACATAATCTTCGGATATTGTGTGGCGGACTACGCGTGCACGGCGGGGACAGGATTCACAACGCGATCGAACTTCAACCACAATCTGATCGAAGACGAGTTGGGGGGAGCAGCGGGGACATATGCAGCGACGGGGTCGGCGAACAACGGTTGGACCATGCAGATGGTGGCCCTTAAGCCCAATTCATCTGGGGTCGCTGCTCCCGTAATTACGAGCGCAACCACGGCGAGCGGGACAGTCGGAACAGCATTCTCGTATCAGATAACGGCGACAAACAGTCCAACCAGTTATGGCGCAACGGGATTGCCGGCGGGGCTGTCAGTGAGTACTTCTTCGGGACTGATCTCGGGGACTCCGACTGCTGCAGGAACCTCGACTGTGTCACTGAGTGCAGACGAATGGCGGCGGCACAGGGAATGCCACGCTAACGCTGACGATCACAGTAGGCGCGCCGGTGATCACGAGCGCGACGACGGCGGGCGGGACGGTTGGCACGGCATTCTCCTATCAGATAACCGCGACGAACAATCCGACGAGTTATGGAGCGACGGGATTGCCGGCGGGGCTGTCGGTAATTTAGCACCGATGGGCTGATTTCCGGAACGCCGACTGCGGCAGGAACATCGACCGTAACGCTAAGCGCGACGAATGGCGGGGGCACTGGGAACGCCACTCTGACGCTGACGATCACGGCCGGCGCGCCGGTAATCACAAGCGCGACGACGGCGGGCGGGACGGTTGGCACGGCATTCTCGTATCAGATCACGGCGACGAATTCGCCGACGAGTTATGGAGCGACGGGATTGCCGGCGGGCTGTCGGTCAACACTTCTTCGGGCTTGATCTCGGGGACACCGACGGCGACGGGAACATCGACGGTGACGCTGAGCGCGACGAATGGCGGCGGGCACCGGGAACGCCACTCTGACGCTGACGATCACCGTTGGCGCGCCGGTGATCACGAGCGCGACGACGGCGGGCGGGACGGTTGGCACAGCATTCTCGTATCAGATCACGGCGACGAATTCGCCGACGAGTTATGGAGCGACGGGATTGCCGGCGGGCTGTCGGTGAACACTTCTTCGGGCTTGATCTCGGGGACACCGACGGCGGCGGGAACATCGACGGTGACGCTGAGTGCGACGAATGGCGGCGGGCACCGGGAACGCCACTCTGACGCTGACGATCACGGTTGGCGCACCGGTAATCACGAGCGCGACGACGGCGGGCGGGACGGTTGGCACAGCATTCTCGTATCAGATCACGGCGACCAATTCGCCGACGAGTTATGGAGCGACAGGATTGCCGGCGGGCTGTCGGTCAATACTTCTTCGGGCTTGATCTCGGGCACACCGACGGCGGCGGGAACATCGACGGTGACGCTAAGTGCGACAAATGGCGGCGGCACCGGGCACGCCACTTTGACGTTGACGATCACGGTGGCGGCGCCGGTGATCACCAGCGGGACGACGGCGGGCGGGACGGTAGGCACAGCATTCTCCTATCAGATAACGGCGACGAATTCGCCGACGAGTTACGGAGCCACGGGCTTGCCGGGCGGGCTATCAGTAAACACTTCTTCGGGCTTGATCTCGGGCACACCGACAGCGGCGGGAACATCGACGGTGACGCTGAGCGCAACGAATGGCGGGGGCACCGGAACCGCCACTCTGACGCTGACGATCACGCTTGGCGCACCGGTAATCACGAGCGGGACGACGGCGGGCGGGACAGTTGGAATCGCATTTTCATATCAGATCACCGCGACGAATTCGCCGACGAGTTATGGGGCGACGGGCTTGCCGGGCGGGCTGTCAGTTAACACTTCTTCAGGATTGATCTCGGGCACACCGACAGCGGCGGGAACATCGACGGTGACGCTCAGTGCGACGAATGGGAGCGGCACGGGGCATGCAACGCTGACGCTGACCATCGGAAGTGTGGTGACGGTCTCGTCAGCGCAGATTGTGGCCACGGCAGCAGCGGGGTCGGCTAGCTCGTTGTCGCTATCGTTCCCGCAAAACACGGTGGCGGGAGACCTGATCGTGGTTGCGTTCGATTACGACACGAGCAACACGCCTGCTTCTGTCACAGATAGTCAGGGGAACGTATTCACCACGGTGGGAAACCAATTGACCACGCCAGGAGGGGCGCGGAGCCGAGTCTACTACGCGAAAAACATCAAGGGTGGGGCAGACACGGTGATGGTGACCTTAACGGGGAGTTCGAGTTGGCTGGAACTCTATTTATCGGAATACACGGGAGCAGATCAGACGAATCCGATCGATGGGCAGGCGGGAGCGTCAGGGCCGGCCGGAGCGGTATCGAGCGGGAACGGAACGACAACGGCAGGGGGCGACATAATCTTCGGATATTGTGTGGCGGACTTCGCGTGCACGGCAGGGACAGGATTCACAACGCGATCGAACTTTAACCACAATCTGATCGAAGACGAGATGGGGGGAGCAGCGGGGACATATGCAGCGACGGGGTCGGCGAACAACGGTTGGACCATGCAGATGGTGGCCCTGAAAGCTCGAACGAATTAGGACTCACGATTGCAATCACGAGGCTTCGTTCGCCCTTAAATCGGTGACCTCGTTTTTTGAAATCGCGCGGTCCGGCCGGCTTCTTTCTTCTTACCTTGACAATACCACTCTAAAGCGGAATCGTTTTCCCATGCCCATACCTCGCAGAACTGTCCTTCGACATCTCGGTCTAAGCGCAGCAGCTTCAACCGTGCTTCGATCGCTCGACAATGCTCTCCTCTCTGAGCCTTTGCCCGGGGGAAATATTCGCTTGGATAAAAACGAGAACCCATATGGCCCTTCGGAGGCCTGCTTGTCGGCGATGCAATCTGCCTTAAGCATCTCGAATCGGTTTCCCTCTTCAGAGCTTGATGATCTCGTGAATCAGATCGCTGGGCTACACGGAGTCAGCCCGGAACGGGTGACGATCGGTGCCGGCTCGACCGAAGTGATGCGGATGGCCGCCGCCGCATATCTTTCGCCTGGCAAGCACGTCATCACCGCATCACCTACGTACAACACGATTGCGGAGTTTGCCGCAAGTCTCGGCAGCGAGGTTGTGACCGTCCCATTGACCAAGACCTATGCTCATGACCTGGATGCCACGTTGGCACGCGTTAATTCCTCAACGGGATTGATTTATGTCTGCAATCCGAACAACCCGACTGGAACCCTCACACTCCGCAGCGACATCGAAGCATTTCTGCGCAAGATCCCTGGCCGGTCCCCTGTGCTGATTGATGAGGCCTATCATCACTACGTTGATCCAACCGCTGCTTATGCGTCTTTTATCGATCGGCCAGTGGACGACAATAGAGTCATAGTCACCCGCACATTCTCCATGATTTATGGTCTTGCGGGACTTCGGATCGGATACGCGATCAGTTCCCCGGAGATTGCGCAAAATCTGTCACGGAACCGTTTACCTCTCGGCATCAATGAAGTTGGTGCGAGGGCGGCGGCAGCAGCCCTCAGCGACGTGAAGCATCTCCGTCTTAGCATCAAGAGAAACGCTGACGACAGACAGGAGTTCTTCAATCAAGCGAATGGCCGAATGAATCGTTGGATCAATTCTCACACCAACTTCGTGATGATGAAAGGCGGTTTGCCACCACAGCAGATCATCGAGCACTTTCAGCAACAGAGAATTCTTCTGGGTCCTCTGGTCCCGGAATTGCCGAAATTTGTGCGCATATCTCTAGGTACGCGAGACCAAATGATGCAGTTCTGGCGTGTTTGGGACGCCCTCCCGCCTCACTCGATGCCCATGTAGGCTGTTCTTTTCTGGAGTCCCGGCGCGACTACTATGAGGAAGCCGAGTTTCCTGGTTGTAGTTCCGATCGTTATTGCCCTATTTGTTTTTGCTCTTCTCTTTCGCCATCTTACTTATAACCACGATAGCGGCTTTGCGGCCGCCCCCACCTCCAAAGCCGTCAATTTACCCAACGACACGAGATCCATTGTCAGCGCCGGCGGACAGTTCATCACTTTGGATCCCAGCGGAAAATACCTGATCAATTCAATCACGACAAAGCCTGTGTTCCTGACTGGCGAGGCTGCGTGGTCCTTGATAACGCAATTGGATGATTCCGATGCGGAAGTTTACTTGTCGGATCGGGCCTCTCGCGGATTCAACTATATCTGGTGCGCTGCGGCCGACAACTATTTCCAGTCCAATGCTCCGAAAAATTATTACGGCTACTCCCCATTTGACGGACCAGATTTCACAAATGAGGACACTCACTATTGGGCGCATGTCGATGATGTCATTCAAAAAGCCGCGGCTAAAGGCATCACGGTCGCTCTAAATCCGGGGTTCGTTGGGCTGCGCTCTCCGGGAGGATATCTTGCGAGCTACAAGGGCAGCTCAAGCGGCGTTATAACTGCGTACGGAGAATTTCTCGGGAGCCGCTACAAGAACTTTCCGAATGTAATCTGGGCGCTGGGTGGGGATGTGGATCCGAGCACTGGAGTGCTGCCGAAACTGACCGATCTGGTAAACGGTATAAGGTCTAAGGACACGGCTCATCTGATGGTTGCCGAAGGCCAGCCGCAGTTCTCCGCACTGGACACTCTTGCGGACACGACTTGGATGAATCTGAACTGGCTCTATTTCCACACGACCAACATTCCTTTGGGAGCCTCGAGCAACTATTCGCGCTCACCCTGGCTACCTCCTTTTCAAGGTGAAGGCTGGTATGAGAACGAACACTCTACAACCGAGTTGCAGATTCGAGAGCAAGGTTACTGGGCTGTCCTGTCGGGCGCTTACTTGGGCAACGCTGGATTTGGAAATGCACCTCTCTGGTATTTTAATGGCGGTCCTTCCGCTCAGGCGAAAGAGGCCACTTGGCGAAGTCAGTTGGGTTCGAAGGGATCCGTTGGACAGATGTATCTCGGGAAATTATTTCGCTCGCGTGAACATTGGAAACTCCTGCCTGATATGGACCACACTGTGATGACCGCTGGCTACGATTCGCGGGGGTTTTTCAGTTCGAGCTGGGAATTCGCCCGTAGCGTCATATACCGAGTACCGTACCGCCTGGGGAGTTTGTCATCGGTGGCAGCGCGAACCTCCGATGGGCAGACCATCATAGCGTATGTGCCGATGGGCAGTTCGGCCACGATCACGATCAACATGGAGAAGATTTCAGACGCCGAATCGCAAGCCAGATGCTGGTGGTTCAACCCACAAAGTGGATCGAATACCCTGGTTGGCGTCTATGCAACCAGCGGCACTCGACTCTTTACTCCGCCGGATACGAATGACTGGGTTCTAGTGATCGACAGTGTGGCCGCTGGTTTGGCAGCCCCCGGCACCGCGGATCTCTAAGAACATTCTTTCGAATCAAGTCACTTCGCTATTAGATTTCCACTCCGTCGTCCTTCGCAAGCGCAGCAATTCATCACCGCATTTCCACCCACAGTTTCTTCCTTCCCGTTAATTCCTCCCGAGCGCAGCCCTTTACTGCGCCTTCTTCAGCGCGACAAGTTGCATGGACCAACCGCTATTGGCGGAGCCTGTCGCCGCATAGCCCCCCGGTCCGGACGCAGTCATGTCCTCAATCAGGTTATTGTCGAAAGTCGAGCGAGTGGTAAAACCAGAACCGGTCGTACAACGCGCATCGCCCAAGCAATAACCATAAAGCACATCGCCGGACGCTGTGGTCGTAGCGGACCCGCTTGAAACGGAAGTAGAACTCCCTGAAGCGCCTGCCTGGGCATCGATCGGGTTTACTGCGTCTGCGCCCGAGTATTCTGTAATGTACAACTCAATCCAAGCAGAGCTGGCCGAAAGGTTGACGGTGATCGTGTCCGCACCCCCCTTGATGCTCTTGGCGTAGTAGACGCGGCTACGCGCACCTCCCGGTGACGTCAACTGAGTTCCCACCTCGGTGAAGACGTTTCCCTGAGAATCGGAAACCGTGGAAGGGACAGAGTTTAAATCGAAATCAAATCCGACAAGAATGAGATTGCCGGCTGTTGTATTTGATGAGAACGAAAGCGATAGCGAACTGCTTGCCGCGGAGGTGGTCTTGGCTGCGACCTGCACGAAGGCAATCGGGTTGGAGGAGACATTGTTTACGGTGATGCTGACGGCTGCGCTTGTCGCCATATTCCCGGAAAAATCGCTGGCGACAGCAGTGAGCATATGCGTTCCATTCGCGAGTGAGGTTGTGACTAGAGAGTAGTTGTATGGCGACGCCGTAATTTGAGATCCAACGGCGGTGCCATCCACCTTGAATTGAACCCAGGCAACTCCGACGTTGTCCGAGGCATTTGCCGACAGTGTGATCGTGCCGCTTACGGTCTGCCCTGCAGTCGGCGAAACGATCGAAACAGATGGCGGGACATTGTCCATAAAGATAATCGTTAGCGACACCGATTGTGAGCTAGTACCAAGTGTCGCAGTGACCGTGGCAGATTGCGACGAAGTGACCACAGCCCCCGAGGCAGTAAAAGTCGCCGTCGATGCGCCGGAGCTGACCGTCACAGAAGCGGGTATCGCGAGAGCGGCCGGATTGCTGTTTGTCAGCGCCACGGAAGTGCCTCCGGATGGCGAAGGCTGATTCAACGTAACCGTACATGAAGAAGTTCCACCGGAGTTGAAGCTCGTTGGAGAACAAGCCAGGCTGCTAACTAACACTGGAGCCTGTACCGAAAGGGTAATCGATGAAGAACTCCCGTTGAGGTTAGCTGTTACGCTGGAAGATTCTGGCGTGGTCAATCTTGCCGCCGTTGCAACAAAGCTGGCGGTAGACGAGCCGGAGGAGACCATCACCGAGGCCGGAACTGAGACGGCGCTCGTGTTGCTGCTAGTCAGTCCGACTGACGCACCGCCGGATGGCGCATTTCCGTTTAGCGTTACTGTGCACGTTGACGAACCGCCTGACGTCAGAGAGGTCGGTGAGCAGGCTAGCGCAGCAATCCCCGGTCCCGAATTCTGTGTGATATTGGCGCTTCCAGGAGCAGGAAGATTGGCGGCAACGTCGTCAATCACCAGCACCCAGTCGTTTCCGTCCGGCGCTGTGAAGCTTTGCGAACCACTGTTCGGGAATGTGCCAATCAGTGTCGCCGCCCCAGTTTGAGGGTTGTACCACCACGCCTTTGCCGAGGAAACACTCGACGTGATCGAAGACATGTTGATCGTTTTCGCAGTGGCGTTGCCGTCCGATAGATAAGCAATAACGGTCTGCCCGTCGCTTGAACGCGCTGCGACCGATAACGTCGAACCGGAGCCAAAACCTGCTGTCAGAACTGATTGGGTCGTGTCTGGAGCCATCAGCCAGTGCTCACGCGAACGCATCAGCTGCCCGAGGTACTGTTGCCCCACCGTTCCCGGTGTACTCAGCTGGCTCTGCCACGAAGGAAACTCGTGCCCGCCATTTGTCGAGTTGAAAGACCAAATCGCCCCATTCCCAAAGAACCGCCCTATATAGGCTCCCGACAAAACGTCCCAGTAGCCTTCCTGTCGCACCTGAAAGCTCGTCATGGAGTGGTCGAGTTCGTACCAATCTTCGCCCATCAGGGGCGGCAAGAACGGGGTTCGAGAAAAGTTTTGTTGGGAGATTGCCACGACCCCCGTCTGCATCACGTCAAGCCAATTCAGGCTCAGCCACGAGGGCGGATTGCTTCCGTAGGCATCTAGGCTTGCTTGTTTCGCTGGAGTGCACACGCGGCAATTTTCGATCGTAATCAGGTGATTCGGATCTGCCGCCGCCAGCCCAGTAGCCAAGTCATTCACCTTGGTTGCTACGGCTGTTTGCGTAGGCTGAAAATCTCCGCCCAGAACGTAGACGATATTGTTGACGCCTTTGTAGCGATTCCCGATGAACGCACCATAAGCGGTTACCGTCGCGTCGGAACTTGCCAGATAGGCAGGAGTGTCGTAGACATTCCCGTCCGAATTCCCTACGAAGGAAAGATGCAGGAAAACGGTAAGGCCCAAGCCAGTGGCTTGCTGAATCACAGCGTCCTGATGAGCCCAGTAGGCCGCGTCTGGGCTGGTGAACCATGCTCCATCAAACGGCACGTTGCCAAAGAAATCCTTCGGCGGATTGCTTTGATCCAGCTGGTCAATCACTCCGATCCAGATTGCGTTGAATCCTCGGGTGGCGCGATCGTTGAGATAGGTCGTCACGTCGGCGTTCGAGAGCATTATCGAAGCCAGGAAACCATCTTCGCCCGTCAAAAAGACCGGCTGTCCGGTATTTGAGTTCACCAGATACTTCCCGTTTGGACTAAGCTGGAGGCGATAACCGGATTGACCTGCAGCGGTGGTGACGGTTATCGGACTACTAGGCGCAGACACGTTTCCCGCTGCATCGAATGCTGTAACCGTATACGTATATGCGGTGGAAGCGGTGAGGCCGCTGTCGGCATAAGACGTGCTCGATGTCGTACCTACCGCATTACCATTCCGCAGGACGTGATATCCCGCCACTCCGACATTGTCGGTAGAAGGACTCCAAGAGAGATTGACCTGAGTGGGAACCGTTGAGGTGCCGGCTAAGTTGGTTGGCACGCTCGGCGGCGTGGTGTCTGCCGCAGAGGTGGTTGCCGCCGCCGCAGTTGAATGCGCCGAAACGTTTCCGGCAGCGTCGAACGCCGTCACAGTATATGAATACGTTGTCGAAGAGGCGAGGTTCGAATCCATGTAGGACGTGCTCGTCGTCGTTCCGACCTGTGCACCATTGCGGAAAACCTGGTATCCCGCCACTCCGACGTTGTCTGTCGACGCACTCCAGGAAAGATTGATTTGACTCTGCGATACAGCCGTAGCAGTCAGATTTGCAGGTACAGATGGTGGCGTGTTATCTACTCCGGAAGCAGGCTTGAGCGCGACGAGCTGCATGGTCCAGCCGTTAGTGGCGGAACCCGTTGCTGCATAATTACCGGGATTGCCGGCCGTCATGTCCTCAATCAGATTGTGGTCGAATGTTGAGCGTGCCGCGAATCCTGACCCAGCCGTGCAAGCAAAGTCCGCCACACAGTAGCCATAGATCACATCACCGGAGACTGTGGTGGAAACAGAGGCCGCTCGAGACGGCGCCGGCACTTCCCGAAGCGCCCGCCTGACCGTCAATCGGATTCGTCGTGTCTATACCGGAGTACTCGGAAACGTACAGTTCAATCCACGCGGAGTTCGAAGAGAGATTGACTGTAATGGTATCCGCACCGCCCTTGATATTTTTGGCGTAATAAACGCGACTGCGAGCGCCGCCGGGAGAGGTTAGTTGGGTACCCACCTCGGTGAAAGTATCTCCCTGAGAATCGCTGACTGAAGAGGGAGTAGAGTTCGTGTCAAAATCGAATCCCACGAGGATGAGATCGCCAGATGCTGTGTTTGCTGGAAAGGCTAAGGAAAGCGTACTAGAACTTCCAGAGCGTCGTTTTCGCGATGGTCTGTACGGACGAAGCCCCACGGGTCACTTCGCAAACGCTCAGTAAGCCTAGTACAAGGACGAATAATTGAGCGACACCCTTGGTGGCTTCTCTTCTGGAGCTTCGCATGGTCGAATCCCCTCCGATTAGCTTTACCCTGTTTATGAGCAGAACGAGGGCGTTCCAAAGATCAACTACATGAATGGCTCGTGGTTTACTTTGACGTCGAGTCGCGCACAGAAGGGGAGTGTACGCGGGCTATTCTGATCAGGCATTACCGCCTCCCAGCGAAGCATTGCGGACGTCGCTATGCCCCCCAGGACACAAAACTTAACTGTGCCATTCTAGCAGACAGTGTCAAGTCTGATCACGCTATTTGGCATGATCCATTCCGCCCACACGACGACTTGAACTCGCATATTTTCCAACGGCACAGAGCAAGGAATTCATGTTCTGGAGGAATCGTGCCGAGATGTTAGACTTCTGAGCAGCCGATCGAGACCGATGACGAATCAGGCATCTGAACCCCAACTCGGAGTGCTCTCTTACCGTTGGTCAAATCGAATCTTGGTGCTTGCTCTCGTTGGTATCCTCTTCCTCACTCTTTATCCCTTCCGATTCTCTTTTCACGCGAATCTGCCCGGGAATGGATCATCCCTTTTTCTCGTTAGTGGAACTAAAGGTAGCGGACTCTTCGCTGCTTTCCTGAATATATTGCTATTCGTCCCGTTCGGATTTGGCCTGTCACTGAAGCTTCGTGAAAGGGGAAATTCTGGGTTGAAAGTTCTACTGCTCATCATGGCAGCTGGGGCATCCCTCTCTTATTGCATTGAGTTCCTGCAAATCTTCATCCCGACCCGCGACTCAGGGTGGGAAGATGTGTTCACAAACACGACAGGTTCCGTGGTTGGCTACTTTTTTCTCGTACTCTTCGGTGGAGTGGCCCTTAGGTCGATATCGAGGGTCGAACGCGGGCTGGACCGATTTCTTGCGACGCATCGAGCTTTGTGGATCATTTCTCTCTATTTCGCGATTTGGTTTGCTTTGTCCGTACTGTTGCAGGAGCAGTCCCGGCTATCTAACTGGATCCAGGACTGTCGAATCCTGATTGGAAATGGCGCCGCGACTCATCCCGATCACGTTTGGAAGGGAGAGGTTTCGCTACTTCAATTCTGGGGTCGATCGTTGTCAGCGACGGAAATTGGCGCTCAAAAGTTGAGTGCGGCAACGGAACCAAGCGCCCTCGCAACGTATGTATTCTCGGGCAATAGCCCTTTTGAAGATAAAAAGAGATTTCTTCCGGACCTGAGATGGATCGCGAGCGCGCCTCATACTCCCGATATCAATCCACTGGCGTTGACAGGTAAATCTTGGATGATTTCTAGCGCCTCTGTGGCCAATCTAGTCAAAGCTTTCCAGAAAGCGCGGAGTTTTTCCGTGCGCCTTGTTTGCACCCCCGGCGAAGTTGAAGGCCCTGATAAGCGAATCCTCTCGATTTCGGAGGAGAACGGATTCACAAATCTAAGTTTGCGACAGCACGATGGCAACCTTGTCGTCTGGTTCCGCACTCCTCTGTCGGCACGGCGAGACCAATTGCCTTTAAACATCCCAGATGTATTCGTTCTTGATCAGGCTCGGGACATTTTGGTTTCCTACGACGGCTCGAATCTTTCGGTCTATCTCGATGGCAAGCGCGATCCTCGGGTGTATGAACTGACCCCGGGGGCGCCGCTCGCACAATTGGTTCGCCACATCAAAACGGCTGAATTGGAAGGGTATACCTACATCTATTACGCATTGGTTTTCGTTCCCTTTGGCGTTTTGCTTGGAGTCGTGGTGAGGCCGGTTAATCCATGGAACGTCACGAAGGTGCTGGTTCTGACGATCGCGCCGATCTTACCAGCTGTCTGTTTGGAGCTACTACTAGTTCGAGTCAGTGGCCGCGCGGTATCGTTGGGCAACGTGTTGCTATCTGTGCTGTTCGCGATCGGTGGCGCTCTGTGGATCAACTTGGACCGTCAGCAGCACGCCGCTGGCGCGGCCACTGACCATGTTATTTCTGAAAGGCGTCCGGGCTTTCTTAAGCACATCTAAGAAGTAAGTCATGAAAGATTTCAAAGTCCGCGTTTGACCTCGATTGAGACCACTTGGTTGATTCTAGCGGATCGTGCGTTGATTCACGGCTGATGTCTTACCTGGACACCTGAATGAAGAGCGATGGTCAATTCAGGCTCTATTACGTCTAGTCCCTAAAAAAGCTTCGACTAATTTGCGGTCTTTCGCTTTATTGCTGGGTCTGCTTGTGCTAATGTCACTCACCTAGTTCCGCTCCAGGTAACCACTCCAATCCAGGGGTTTTCCGATGTCGAAAACAAAAGCATCTCTTGCAGGGATTCTTGTACGTCATTTTTGCCTCATCATCAATTACAGCCCCTGCAGCTGCATTCTTGCGCTCTTTCTTTTTCTTGCCGCACAAATGCCGGCATTCGGACAGGCTTCCGTTCTCACCCAGCACAATGATAATGCGCGAACAGGACAAAATACGTCCGAGGCGATTCTGAACACTACGAACGTGAACGTGAATCAGTTCGGGAAACTCTTTGCTATGCCGGTCGTCGGGCAAGTCTATGCCCAGCCGCTCTACGTGCCCGGCGTGACCATCAACGGTGCCGTTCACAATGTCGTGATTATCGCGACGGAAGCGGACAATGTTTACGCCTATGATGCGGATTCCACCGGCTCCGTGCTCCTATGGAAGGCCAGTATGGTGGACGCGGGTCATGGTGCCGGTACCGGGGAGACGCCGCTCAACTCCGCAACGACGGTCGGTTGCACCGATATGCAGCCGCTGATTGGAATCACAGCTACACCGGTGATTGATCCCGCATCGAAGACGATTTATGTGGAAGCGAAATCGACCGATGGCCTCAACTACTTTCACCGCTTGCATGCTTTAGATCTTCTTACAGGCAACGAAAAATCGCCTGGTCCAATTAAAATCGCCGCAACTGTGTCCGGTACCGGTGATGGCAGCACGAACGGCCAGCTCGTTTTCGATTCCAACACGATGTCCTTGCACCAACTAGCACGACCAGGCTTGTTGCTGATGAACGGCACGATTTACATCGCATTTGCGTCACACTGTGATTTCAGTCCTTACCATGGCTGGCTGTTTGCATACGACGCAGCCACATTTACCCGAAAGAGCGTATACGTGACGACTCCGAATGGAGGTCTCGGCGGTTTCTGGATGGGTGGAACAGGAATTGCCGCTGATTCCAGCGGTAACATCTACATTCCTAGCGGCAACGGTGACTTTGATACTACGAACGTTCCTGCGCGCGAGACGAGCGATACTCTGTTGAAATTGGGGACCACTAACCAAATCCTAACGCAGCTGGATTATTTCACGCCGGAAAATCAGGACGACCTGAGAAATAACGATAGCGACTTGGGATCGGGCGGAGCATTGTTGTTGCCTGATCAACCCGGTTCGTTCCCGCATATTCTCGTTCAGGCGGGGAAGCAGGGAAGAATCTATGTGCTCAACCGCGATCAGATGACGACGAACAATTCCCACTACTGTTCGGGGTGCACAAATGACCCTGAAATCATCGAGGAGTCTGCGAGTGGGGCCGCAGGTGGCATGTTTACTTCACCGGCTTATTGGAATAACAGCCTCTTTGTCTGGGGCACGAATGATGTTTTTAAGTCGATTCCGATCAGTAGCGGAATTCCAGATTTCACACACTTAACGGGAAATAGTCAGGTGGTCAATTTTCCCGGCGCTGGACTATCTGTATCGTCCAACGGAACCACAACCGGGTCAGCGATTGTCTGGGCCATAAATGCCACGGAGTATGGGTCGCCCGGCCCGGGGCCAGGACCCGCAATACTCTACGCCTATGATGCCACTAACATTCAGACATTGCTTTATAGCAGTTCTCAAAACGCAGTGCGTGATGCCGCAGGAAACGCTGTAAAGTTTACGGTTCCGACGGTCGCCAACGGGAAAGTATATGTAGGCACTTCGACTGAGGTCGATGTTTACGGGTTGCTCGGTGGCGGGCTTCCGGTCGCTGCTACGCCCATAGTCAATCCGGCTTCCGAAACTTCTTCTTCACCGATACAGGTTATGATCACGGACTCGACACCAGGATCCACCATCTTTTATACCACTGACAACAGCACGCCTTCCCCTACCAACGGCACGAAGTACACATCCGCATTTACGTTGACGTCTTCTGCAACAGTCAAAGCGATAGCGACTGCCACTAATTTTCAGAATAGCGCCGTGGCCTCGACGGTGTACGCCATTGCTTCCAGTTCCGCCACGATCAATTACAGTTCGGGTTTCACTGCTTCTGGTCTCACATTGTCAGGCAGTGCAGCTATCAATGCGACCCGTTTGCGCCTTACCAACACTGCGGGCGTAGAAGCTGGCAGCGCTTTTTTCTCAACCCCGGTCAATGTCCAATCATTTACTACGGACTTTTCGTTTCAACTGACGTCTCCAAATGGAGACGGGTTCACATTTGCAATTCACGGAGGCAGCGCGCCAGCAGCGCTCGGTCCTGCGGGTGGGGGTCTAGGTTACGGGCCAGACTCTCCAACAGGCCCTCCAGGAATCCCAAACAGCGTCGCAGTGAAGTTTGATCTTTTCAGCAATGACGGAGAGGGTCCTGATTCGACCGGCATCTACACCAACGGTGCTTCACCCACCGTGCCCTCCGTAGATATGACAAGCTCCGGGGTCAATCTCCATAGCGGAGATGTTTTTCAGGTTCACATAGCCTATAGCGGGACTAATTTGGCCATGACTGTAACCGACGCCTCGACGGGAAAGGTGTTTTCACAGACGTTCTCCAACATCAACATTCCCAGTGTCGTCGGTGGCAATACCGCATACGTCGGATTCACCGGTGGTACCGGCGGCTCCACTGCCATCCAAGAAATCATAACCTGGACGTTCTCGTCGGTAGCTTCACAAGTGTCCACGCCGCAGATCTCACCTACTCCTGGAAACTACACGGGACCAGTTACGGTTACGATCACGGATGCAACGAGCGGCGCCACGATTACCTACACAACGGACGGCAGTACGCCGGTACCGGGCTCGCACGGGACGACAATTTCATCCGGCGGGTCTTTCACGCTCACAACTACAGCGACCGTGAAGGCGATCGCGTCGGCTAACGGCCTTTCAAATAGTTCGATCGCGACAGCCGCCTACACCGTTACGCAATCTTCGCAAACACCCATTAATTTTGGATCAGGCTTCGCCGGAGAAACAACACTGACTCTCAACAACGGGGCCTCCATTAACGGTACTCGATTGCGGCTGACAGATGGCAGCGGTGGCGAGACTCGGTCGGCGTTCAATACCGCTGCTGTCAGCGTGTCGCAGTTTGTCAGTGATTTTACATTTCAGATAACGAACCCAATTGGAGATGGGTTTACGTTCACGATTCAGGGTGTCAGCCCGACAGTTCTCGGCCCTCCGGGCGGCGGCCTTGGCTACGGGCCCGACACCCCCGGAGGCACTCCGGGTATCGCGAAGAGCGTCGCAATTAAGTTTGATCTCTACAACAATGCCGGAGAGGGCCCGGATTCCACGGGTTCTTACGTGAACGGCGCGTCACCCACCATACCCGCATCGGATATGACCAGTTCAGGAGTCGATCTCCATAGTGGCGACGTTTTCCACGTGCATATCACCTATGACGGCACCACATTGGCATGGTCAATTACAGACACTACTACAGGAAAAATCTTTTCTTCGTCGTCGGCCGTCAACATTCCCAGTATTGTAGGCGGACAAACTGCATATGTCGGCTTTACCGGCGGCACTGGAGGCAGCACGGCCACCCAGGAAATTCTCACCTGGACGTACTCGACTTCCACTTCCGCTGGCAGTCCGATTCAGTTTGAAACGGAATCTCCGACTGTCTTTAATGCAAGTGTCAGCTCTGGTCCGACCTATCGGATATTTTCGTGGTCGGGTTTCACAAATGGATCGGGAACAACCCTTGACGGGACAGCGGCCGGCCAATTCGTAACGATTACACTGAACATACCCCAAGCCGGTACTTACGATATCCGCTACGCCACAAAGAAGTACACCACACGTGGGATTGTTCAGCTTTCGATAAATGGAGTGAACATTGGTCCAGCCGAAGATCAGTATGCGGCGGCCGAAGCCTGGCAGGAACTTGACTTGGGCACTGTAACTCTAGGGGCCGGCAATCAGCAGCTCAAATTCACCACTACAGGTAAAAATGCGTCGAGCAGCGGATTCACGCAGGCATACGATTACATCAAGCTCATCCCGCAGTAGTTCGTAGCCTGCAGGCCCGACCTGCTGCGGTGCATGCCGAATAACACGAATAGGTCCACGGTAATAAGGGCTGCGGGGACCTTAAGAAACTTGGATGCAGGCGGTGGGAATCGGCTAGGAATTGGTTATTGAAGTTAAAGCTGGTAGAGTCTAAGCCTCATTGGACCACTCGACCGCAGGGTATTTCGAGTAATCCATCAGGCGCAAGGCTCAAATAGCGGTTGCCAGCGGCCCAGCGCGTTTGCATGCACGCGCACAGCCAGAATGTAATCCTTGAGGGGAAAGGGGCTCTTAGTAGAATTGTGTGCGTTTGGCTACGGTCAACCCAAGAGCACGCGGGAACGTTCGCAGCAGCGATTATTTTCCGTTGCTAGCCGCGAATTCCCGAATAGTCGGGTCAAGCGAAGTTTATCTTCGTGGAATGCCTGTACCAATACTGTACCTGGGTACAGTGGATTCGGTCTCCGTTCGCGTCGCACAGTATATGTAGTAGTAGCTCGGGCATTCTCGAAAAGCCACTGATGTGGCTGATAAGGCTGGTTTTGTCGCACTTCTAATCGCTTTAATCGAGTTTTCGAATTTGGGCCAGGCTAACTGAATTCGAAGTTCGTGACCTACACATTCAACTAGGGAGACTCGTGAAGCGCTTATTCTTTTTCCTACTTATACTCTGTTACCCACTCGCTCTCCGGGCCCAAGTCCCCAATCAGACGGTGACGCTGAGCTCGAATGGTAAGTACCTCGTAAACTCTATCACCGGTCAGCCCGTATTCTTAACCGGCGAAGATGGATTCCTGGCGTCATTAATGCTGTCGAACGCCGATGTAACCACCTATTTGAATGACCGCGCAGCGAGAGGTTTCAATGCGATCTGGCTTGGCGTGACCGACCAGTTAGATCAAAATAGTCCTCCCAAAGATTTCTTCGGAAACGTTCCGTTTGACGGAGCCTGGTTTACTAACCCCGATGCCACATATTGGGCGCATCAGGATTTTGTCATTCAGCAAGCCGCCGCCCGAGGCATCACGATTTTTCTTCAGCCCTCTTTCGTAGGAAACTCTGACGGCAATGTTTACGATACTCCAGCCTACCTCGCAAGCTCCGACGCGACGATAGCAGCTTATGGCACGTTCATTGGAAACCGCTACAAGGGCTTCAACAACATCGTTTACGTAGTCGGCGGTGACTATAATTCAGCTCAAACCGCGGTGGCCACGAAGCTTTCCGCTCTCGCAAATGCGATTGCGGCGGCGGACCCAAACCACATCATAACTCTCGAGCCTTGCCGGGTCGGAAACTGCACGCCAGGAAACCAAGATACTGCGGTCTCGTATGGCGGTGTCGGCTCCGTCCCGAGCTACATCGGTTTGAACTGGGCGTATGACACTCAGTCTAACGTTGTCGCGGGCTGCCGAGCTGCTTTCACAGACTCCTCCGGCGGACGC
Source organism: uncultured Acidobacteriota bacterium (assembly GCA_963720655.1). Lineage (GTDB taxonomy): Bacteria > Acidobacteriota > Terriglobia > Acidiferrales > UBA7541 > Palsa-295. The sequence goes on from CAVRFZ010000005.1 coordinate 615,852, forward strand.
TTTCCTCCTCTGATGGGCGAAGATTGGTATGAACTTGAACACGGAATTACGGGATTCCAGGCACGGCAGGAAGGCTACTGGGAGGTTCTCTCGGGGTGTTATGTAGGCAGACTGTTCGGCAACGGTACTATTTGGTCTTTTAATTCGACTCCCAGCGGGAACACGAGCCCGTCATGGCAAAGCCAGCTTTCGTCCCAGGGCTCTCTCGGCCAGCAATATCTGGGACAACTGATGCGGTCGCGCGAGCATTGGTTAATGGTTCCTGATACGAACCATTCCGTCCTGACGGCAGGTTTCGGTTCGGGTTCGACGCTCTCGGTTGCCGCGCGCTCAAGCGATGGTCAGACGATCATTGCATATTTGCCGGACGGCAATGCCACCGCAAAAACGGTCAACATGTCTGCGATTACGTCGTCCTCCTCAACAGCTGTGGCGTGGTGGTACGCGCCTTTGACTGGAGCAGCGACGCTCATCGGGACATTCCCAAACAGCGGATCGCAAAGCTTCACAGCTCCGGACGGCAACGATTGGGTGCTGGTGATTGACGACGCTGCTGCCAATCTCGGAGCGCCTGGCGGCGGTACCGGCAACAATCCAGTGCCCAGCATTTCTTCGCTCAGCCCATCTACTGCTACGGCGGGAGGGCCGGCATTTACTTTAACCGTCAACGGTTCTGGATTTATCCAAAGCTCCGCCGTCAATTTCAATGGTTCGGCAAGAACCACTACTTTCGTAAGCGCCACGCAGATAAAGGCTGACATTCTCGCCGCTGATATCGCCACATCCGGAAATTCGAACGTGACGGTCACGAATCCTGCTCCGGGCGGAGGCACAACTCCAAACTTTGCGTTTGCGATTACAGGCGCATCGAATCCAGTTCCGACGCTTGCGTCAATTTCGCCAGCAACTGGTCTTGCTGGTCAAAGTGTCCCCTTAACGCTTACGGGAACGAACTTTATATCAGGATCGGTAGTGAATTTTGGCAGTAACGCCAACTCGGGCGGAGTCGTATCCAACGGCGGTAACACGCTGACCATTACGATTCCAGGCGCACAGCTTTTAACAGCCGGTCCGCTGAATGTAACGGTTACGAATCCGGCCCCTGGGGGCGGCACCACCAGTCCACAAGGCTTTAGCGTCACTAACCCTGTACCTACGATTACCACGATTTCACCCACGAGTGCAGTCGCCAACGGAGCTCCATTCACGCTTACGGTTAACGGCAGCAACTTCGTGAATGGTTCGGCCGTGAAATTCAACGGAGTCGCCAAGATCACCACGTTTGTGAACTCCACCCAGGTTACAACCGCAATTCTCGCGGCGGATATTGCGACGGTTGGAACCTTCCCGGTCACGGTTACGAATCCCGCTCCTGGAGGCGGCACTTCCGGCGCGGTGAATTTCTCCGTTACCGGCACCACCCTTACGCTTTCATCGATATCTCCAACAAGCGCGACTTCCGGAGGCCCGGCCTTCACTCTGACTTTGAACGGTGGCGGGTTCGCCAGCGGTGCCAGCGTGAATTTCGGCACGAATCCTGCGATTACGCCCACGTCGGTCACGGCTACGCAGATTGTGGCGACGATTCCGGCAGCGGATATCGCTACGGCGGGCGCTGTGAGTGTAACGGTGACGAACCCATCGGGCGGTGGGACATCGAACGCTCAGACGTTCACCGTTAATAGCCCAGCCAACCCAGTTCCGACGGAAACTTCAATCTCTCCCACAAGTGCGACGGCGGGTGGAGCTGGATTCAGCCTAACAGTGAATGGGACAGGATTCGTATCGACGTCGGTGGTGAAATTCAATGGAGCTGCCAAGCCAACGACGTTTATCAGCGCGACCCAACTGACAGCGACAATCGCGGCCGTCGACATCGCAACAGCGGGAACAGCAGGCGTGACGGTTACGAACCCAGCGCCAGGCGGCGGCACGTCGGGCACAGTATCTTTCACGATCAACGGCGGAACGCTAACTCTCGCATCGATCGCACCGGCGACAGCAACAGCGGGCGGATCAGCTTTCACAATGACTCTAACGGGCACGGGTTTCGTTTCCGGTGCCACAGTAAACTTCGGATCAAGTCCTGCGATTACGCCATCATCAGTTACGGCAACGCAGATTGTAGCGACGATTCCTGCAACGGATATCGCCGCAGCGGGCACCGTCAACGTCACGGTGACGAACCCGGCGCCCGGCGGCGGAGTGTCGAATCCTCAAGTATTCACGGTCACCAATCCAACGCCAACGGAAATATCCATTGCGCCGCCCAGCGCGACTGCTGGTGGCGCAGGTTTCACATTGACGGTGAATGGTGCAGGCTTCATCTCGACGTCAGTCGTGAAGTTCAACGGTGTCGCTAGAACAACCACGTTTATAAGTTCAACTCAGGTGACGGCGGCAATTACGGCCAGTGACATTGCGACGGCAGGCACCGCAAACGTGACCGTTACGAATCCAGCGCCAGGCGGCGGTACTTCCGCCGGCATTTCATTCACGATCAGCAATGCGAATTTGGTTGTCACGTCGCTCTCGCCAACTGGCGCAACAGCAGGTGGAACGGCCTTCACGCTAACGATCATCGGTTCAGGTTTCATTAGTGGTGCGACTGTGAACTTCGGTTCGAACCCTTCGATTACGCCGTCGTCCGTCACAAATACTCAAATTGTTGCCACCGTTCCTGCAGCCTATATCGCCACCGGCGGAACAGCAAACGTGACTGTGACGAATCCTCCGCCCGGAGGGGGTATTTCGAGCGCACAAACGTTTACCATCAGCAACCCAGCGCCCTCGGCAACATCGCTTTCTCCAGCGAGTGCCACAGCAGGCGGAGCTGCGTTCACGCTAACGGTAAACGGCGCAGGTTTTGTCTCTGGCTCCGTTGTGAAGTTTAACGGAGCCGCTAAGGCGACCACTTTCGTCAGCGCCGCCCAACTCACGGCGGCAATCACAGCGTCCGATATTGCCGCGGCTGGTGCTGCAAGTGTCGCCGTCACCAACGCCGCACCGGGTGGAGGCACGTCAGCCAATCTCCAATTCACTATCAATAGTCCGAATGTCGCAATTACATCGCTCACGCCGTCTAGCGCTACAGCGGGTGGCGCAGCTTTCACGCTCACAGTCAACGGCTCGGGTTTCGTGTCCGGTTCAGTCGTCACATTCAACGGTGTAGCCAAGCCGACTACGCTCGTCAGCGCAGCGCAATTGACGTCCTCAATCGCTGCATCGGATATCGCGACTGCTGGCACAGTAAACGTGGCCGTGACGAACCCAGCGCCAAACGGCGTAACATCTGGTCCTCAGATTTTCACGATCAAGAACCCAGCGCCCACCGCAGCTTCAGTTTCACCAACAAGCGCAACGGCAGGCGGGGCGGCCTTTACGCTCACGGTGAATGGCACGGGATTCGTGGCGACGTCGGTAGTAACGTTTAATGGCGCCTCAAAGGCCACCACCTTTGCCAGCGGAACGCAGCTTGCCGCAACGATTACGGCCGCTGATATCGCGACGGCCGGCACGGCCAGCGTTGCAGTGTTGAACCCGGCGCCGGGCGGCGGCACCTCGCCGACCATTCAATTCTCGATTAACAATTCCAGTTTCTCTATAACGTCACTATCACCGCCTAGCGCAGTATCCGGCGGACCGGCCTTTACGTTAACCGTAAACGGTTCAGGCTTCGTACCCGGATCGGTCGTAAAATTCGATGGCGTTGCGAAAAACACCACCTTCATCAGTTCCACGCAGTTGTCAGCGAGTCTTACGGCTGCAGATATAGCCACCGCCGGCACAATGAGTGTCACCGTGACAAGCCCCACTCAGGGCATCACGTCCAATGCGGCATTGTTTACGATTAATGGTGCGCCGCCCACCGTCACTTCGCTCTCGCCGCCAGGCGTCACCGCCGGCTCAGCAGCCTTTACTCTCACGGTGAATGGCGTGGGCTTTGTGAACGGTGCCACTGTGCAATTCAATGGATCAAACAGGACAACGGCATTCGTTACCAGCTCCCAAGTCACTGCAGCAATCCTGGCCTCGGATATCGCCGCAGCGGGATCCGCAAGCATCACGGTTACAAACCCCGCTCCTACCATGGGTCCGTCAGCTCCTCAAGCCTTCTCGATCGGCAGTTCGAATAATCCAGTTCCCGCGGTATCGAGCCTGGAGAGAACCCACACAGCGGGCGGTGCTGCCTTTACTCTCGTGGTCAACGGTGCGAACTTCGAGGCCAAGTCGGTCGTGAATTTCAACGGCAAGGCTGAGCCAACAGCTTTCGTCAGTGCCAATAGACTCTCGGCGGCGATCCCAGCCAGCGATGTGGCCACTGCGGGAAGCGTATCGGTGACAGTGACGAATCCAGCGCCGGGCGGTGGCACGTCGGCGGCGTCCACCTTCACTGTAGACGGCTACACACTCAGTGGCCAGCCAGGCGCGTCCCTCACATCTGGACCGCCAACGGTGATTCAGATTACGGTCACGCCGACAGCAAATGGTTTTCCCAATCCGATTTCTTTCGGCATATCAGGGTTACCGGCGGGCACCACTGCCTCATTCAATCCCCCAACGCTAACACCTAACGGAACCGCGGCACTAACAACTTTGACGCTTACAACCACCTCGGCCGCCTCGCGGAGAAGCGCAAGCGCTGGCCCTGACGGCGCTCCTGACGCAAGGCTGCTTCAGCCCTTGTTGGCCATGTGGATTATTGCGATTCTCGGGTGGTTCTATTTGCGCTTTCAAGCCCGCGCAGTTCCGATCATGAAGCGCTATGCGGCCCTCACCCTTTTCGCGCTGATACTCCTCACAGGCGGTGTGCTGAGCGGTTGTGCACTTGGTGTCACAAGTTCGCCGAGTACCAGCACCTCGCAGCTAACAATCACCGCCTCGTCAGGTACCTTGACGCAGGCTGCGAGAATCACTCTCACGATCACGCCTTAAGCGAAGCACATCGTCAGTTGCAGCTAAGATATGGGTACTGGCTTTGATCCCAATTGGTGCGCTGTGGAAATTGGGAAATGCTAGAATCGTGCTCAGGACGGATCACGAGGATGTAGGCCTGTCGAGACGATCTCTTCGATTGAAGTGTCCAAAATTTATCGAAACGCTAGCAATTGATAATTTTCTCTCGATTTTGCTTCACGCGGCGGGTGGCGTTACGGGTGTCGACTACAAGCTTGGCGTCGCGAGCGATTGAGTTGTAGTCATAGCTGGAGTGATCGGTAGAGATCAGCACACAATCGTAGCTTGCAAGGCGCTCTGCAGACAGGTCGACTGAACGCATGTTGGAAAAATCGTAGTGGCGCATTTTGAAGAGCGCGGCAAAGTATGGATCGTTGTAATCGAGCACGGCGCCGCGGGCGGTGAGCAATTCGAGCAGCTTGAGCGAAGGTGATTCGCGGAGGTCGTCGACGTCCTTTTTATAAGCCATGCCGAGAATGAGAATCTTCGAGCCTTTGATGGATTTGTGGCGATCGTTTAGCGCGGCGGCGACTGCGTCGACAACGTGGTAGGGCATTGCGGTGTTCACTTCGCCGGCCAATTCGATAAAGCGCGTAGCGAAATCGTATTCGCGTGCTTTCCATGACAAATAATACGGATCGACCGGGATGCAGTGGCCACCAAGGCCCGGGCCGGGATAGAAGGGCATGAAGCCAAAGGGTTTTGTAGCGGCGCTATCGATGATTTCGAAGATGTCGAGGTCCATACGCAGGCAAAGCTGTTTGAGTTCGTTAACGAGCGCGATATTCACGCAACGAAAGATATTTTCGAGCAATTTGACCATTTCGGCGGCTCGGGTGGAGCTGACGGGAATCACTTTTGAGACGATTTGCGCGTAAAGTCCGGCGGCAGCGCGTCCGCTGGGAGGATTGACGCCACCGACTACCTTGGGGATTTGCGCGAGGCCGAATTGTTTGTTGCCGGGATCTTCGCGCTCCGGGGAGAAGGCTAGATAAAAATCGGTGGCGATGTCTTCACTGCCATCGCTGCCGTGCGCGATCGGGCAGCGCAAGCCGCCTTGCTCGAGAATCGGCAGCACCAGCTCTTCGGTTGTGCCGGGATAGGTGGTGCTTTCGAGGACGATGAGATGATGGCGCTGCAAGTTGGGAGCGATCGCACGCGCGGTGTTTTCAACGTAGCTGAGATCGGGTTCGCGGCGGTCGTCGAGGGGCGTGGGGACGCAGATGAGGACTGCATCCATGTCGCGAAGGCGGGCAAAATCGGAAGTTGCATCGAACTTTTTTGCGTCCACGTGCGCTTTGATTCTTTCGGACGGAATGTGCTGGATGTAGGATTTGCCGGCGTTGAGCTTTTCAATCTTGGAATGATCGAGGTCGAAACCGGTGACGCGCTGGCCAATGTCGGCAAACCGGAGAGCAAGCGGAAGACCCACGTATCCGCAGCCGATAATTCCGATTTTGATGCCCTTCTCCGCAAAAAACTCTGGTGTTCTCTCCACGCATTTCTCCCTGGGTTTTGAAGCCTCAGACGATCTCAGGAGCAGAAACCGCAATCATAACAAGGACAGGCGTGAGAAGGGCATCCATTCTGGGTTTCTAGTGATTTTCCCACATCGTTTCCGCAGTAGGTCACATCGAGATTGTTATGATCTTGGTTTGATTCCTCGCTGCTTCGCACCGAGTGACAGTTTCTCGACTGCCCTTGTTTCTATACCAAGATTTCGTAGGTGCACACTTATCCGGTCAGCAAAGCGCCGTACCGGGCGAGCCGCCCAGAACCCTCAGTTCCTCAAACCGGATCCCGTAGAACACAGTTGCGGGGCGTTACCCTTGCGGCGAACCGTGGTTACCTTCTGTCACCACAGCGATCTCTTCCACAGAGGAAAGCTCTAGGTTAGTCACATGTTCGTCTCGGGCAAGAATCGATTTCGTACGATCCTCGTTCAAGAATCGATCGGGCATATCGAGATGCGATGGGTCCTTGATGGAGTTGCTGGTGTGGGGAAAATGAGTAAGCTGAAATGCGCCAATCAGAACGATGAAACTGCAAACCACTACACGAGTGACGAGCGGGACGTCTTTCCGTAAAGGGAAATTTGCACCGATCGCAGGAGGTTGGAAGACCTCATACAATTCTAGGCTTTCTACTGAGCGGCATCGAGAACGCCGTTGTCAAAATAGTCCGAGTTCGCGCATCCACTCAGGCAGATTTTGTTTTTCAATGAATCTAATGGCGAGCAATCGAGTATCTCCTGCAATCAGCGTCTGCAAGAGATCGTTTCTGGGCCCGGGTTAGGACCCGTGAACGACTTCTTTTAGAAGGAAGTCGCTTGAAACTCGTCACACTTGCCGTTGGCAGAATCCGCGTCGAAAGACCCACCGGGATCTATCAGCTTGCCATAGAGGGAGTCGGTGGTAAGGCCGGGCCCGAAGGTGTTATAGACAACTGAGTCTGCGTGGGACGAAATCGTGGAAAGCAGAAAGGCAAATGCTGACAGCACCAAAAACCGCGTTTTCATCGGTTTTCCCCCTCAGCAATCCCTTTGTCCCAACTGCGCACGTGGCATTCCAAGCTCGCGACCGGGAAACAAAGACTTTGCAAGGCAAAATGCTCGGATTAGAGCAAGAAGATGCACATAAAGGAACCTTGAGGTGCGTTCGAGTCGGAGAGAATCCCGGGTAGTTTACCGCTACCGCCGTCATCTAACATCGGAGCGGCGGTGGACCGGTCTGTGGACGACAGGAGCCATCATCACGCGTTCCCAGCGTCGAAAATCAGGCGGTCTCATTGGTGAATGCTTCGCAACGCGCCGCGGACGAACGGGTAATCTCGGGCGCATTCCGCGGAGTGTCCTTCTAAAAGGCACATCAGTGCCGGAAATTCCTTTGCAGGCGCCCCCAATTCCGAAGTAGTTCACGTAGAGCCCACCATTGGCGAGCACTTGGCCGTTCTGATCAGTATTGCTGAGCAGGAAAGCCACCACGTCCCCGCTGTTGTCCGACGCAAATGCTTCCAGACACGTCGCCACTGGCCATGCTCGGTCCGTATGCATTCGCGGTGAGTGAACCGATAGTCATCGAAGAAAAGCAGACGTTTGCCCCTGTGAGCGGCGTCACTGTGCCAGTGACGTTAAAATTGGCGTCGGTCGCGAGGTTCATTTGCACGCTTGCGCTTGGACCACCGGTAGTGGATTCAAAGGAGCCTGTATAAGAGCCATTCACAGCGGGGAAGAGCGTTGCCGTGAAGGTGCCGCTGTCGCCACCCATGCAGGAACCCGTCGAGGCGAACGTCCCTGAGAAGTCGCTATTGTCTGCCGAAGGGCTGCCTGTGAAGACAATCGTGGCGCCATCATCCAGGGTCATGGTTACGGTGGCAGAGTAAGACCCAGTCGGCAAATAGCCGCTCACGTTGATGTTTGTCACGTTGCCTGACGCCGAGCAGCCCAGAGTTCGTGAGCGAGTTCGGCATAACAGCGTAGGTGGTTCCACCAGTCGCCGCGGCAGACGCTCTCCAATCCGTGGTAAACATCAACGGGTTATAGCAATTGGGATTCGAATCGTTGATATTGTCCGGATCCTGCGACCCGCACGGAAAAGGATTGCCCGAAGAATCCGTCAGCGGAGGAACATTCGGCGCCGATTCACTGGTAGTAATGAAAGTCCACTGTTGAGGCGTTGGCGGGAATGAAACAAAGGTCCATGTCTCGATCTTCTGGCTCGCCGTTTGTCCGCCTGTCCCGCCGGTAAAGCCCACATACGCATTATTGCCGCCGACGAGGCTGGGAATATTCACCGGCCAAGTTTTTGTAAACGATTTGTTTACCGAGGAATCGGTGATAGTCATCGTCAGAATCACGCCGTCGTAGATCATATGAACGGACATCGTGTCGCCGCTGTGCAAGTCGACGCCAGATGCCGTCATATCGGTAGCGGGAATGGTGGGAGACGCTCCATTTGTGTAGAGGCCTGTTGAGTCCGCCCCTTCGCCGGCGTTGCTGTAGAGGTCATATTTCACCGCTACGCTCTCGCCAATCCCGGGCGCTTCGCCCGGCGTGTCGGGCCCGTATCCGAGTCCTCCCCCTACGGGACCCAACGCGCCGGGGCCGGCGGGAGAATTCTGAATAGTGAAGGTGATGCCGTCGGCTTCCGCGTTTGAGAGTTGGAAAGTAAAATCGGTGGAGAACCCGCGGATGTCCACGGGAGTGTTGCAGAAAGCGCTTCCGGCCTCATTCATGCCGCCGTTCGTTAGTTGTAAGCGACTGTCGTCCAAGTCCGTCGAGCCGTTGAACTGCATGCAGCCGGCATTGCTGAATCCCATACCAAAATTAATCGAGGTCGTCCCGTTGGGATTAATGGTGAAGACGCCAGTGACAACTGGACTGTCGTTGAGCCCGGGTGACGATGCGATTGCCTTGATCGTCGTCGTGGCCGAGACCGTAATCGGGTTCGAGAATACGCTCGAGCTGTGCGTCGGATTTGTTCCGTTTGTAGTGTAGTAGATCACCGGGCTCGGCGAATCGTCCATAAGCGTCACCGATTGCGCGTTGATGTAGGTTCCCGGCGCCGGCATGAAAATCGGTGGTGCTGTTTGTGAAGCGATTGTGTATGTCGCGGTTGAAGTAGCGCTTTGCAGGAAACCATTGGCTACGGCAATGGCGTTGATAGTCGTCGTAAACGTAATGTTAATCGGGCTGGTGTATAGGGTGGAACCCGTGGAAGGCATGCTTCCATCCGTGGTGTAGTAGATGGAAGAGTTCGGCGTCGCGCTCGACATCGAAACTTGTACAGCCGCGTACGATCCTCCCGGCGGATTAAAGACAGGTGCCGCAGCGGGTGTTTCGGAATTCGTCAGGCCGAAGACATCCACTTCACCTTGCGATCCCACGTAAACCTTGCCGTTCGTTACCAACGGCACCACAAATTTCACGGCGGGGCCAAGTGTGTCGCGCCCGCCACTCAAATTCGACGAATAGAGGAGAGTGGAGACGCGATTGGCGTCGTAAGCGCGAAGTATTGCGGGACGCCACTGAAACCATAAGCGTCCGATTGCACTGCCCAAACAATTCCATTTGCCGTTCCATTCGACGACACGACCGGCGTCGAACCAGGGAAATTACTCGTTTCGCTCGACATTCGAAGTCGGAAACACGGAAAGGGTTCCCGCCGTAAGGGAAAATGATTTCAAGTGATCGCCATTTCCCCAAAAGTATACGTTTCCATTCCAGTAGGCAGGCATCGACCACATGCCGTCAATTCCGTCGACCGTTTGCACGATTTCTGGATCGCTGGTACAGCCGTTGCAATAGTGGCTTCCGTCATTCGTCATCTTGTCGCGGTTGACCACGTAGATGCGTCCCTGCTTACCTGCTTGAATCAGGATATGTGGATTCGGGCCGGTCTGGTCGGGTACTACAAGCACCCCGCCCGAGCCTAGATCTGCGTCCATGTTAGCGAGGTCGCCCTGATTGTACGGAGTGAAGTAGTCCGTAGGAATCGGCACGCCATTATTCAAGCTGATGCGTACGATGCTGTCGCCATAATCAATCGTCGTACTCGGCGGCGGAGCTGGCGTCGTTACCGTATCATCGCCATTTCCAGTTGCTACATAAGCATTGCCGCTCGCATCGGCAGCCAGTCCCGAACCGGCCCCCCAGATCCCGTTCCCCTTTCCGTTCGGCGAGGTGCACCAGATCCCCGTTTGTTGCAGGCTCGTCGCGTTGTATCCAAGCACCCAGCCGTGCCAGGGGCCATTGTCACCATGAGACGAAAAGCCGATAAACACGAAACCGTTCAGCCACAAAAGTCCGGGACGCTGATTCGCCCATTCAACGTTAAACGGCACATTGGTTCCATCTCCGTCCATTGCGGTGCCGGGAACTGAACCTGTAATTTGAATAGGACCGCCGAATTTTTCCGCTCCCGTGGTGATGTCCAGCGCATGCAACCGGTAGATCAAGACACCGTTCTCTTTCGTATTCACAACGACGTACAGCGTGGTCATTGCCGGGTCGATCACCGGTGTGCCGGTGATTCCGATCTCCGGATTGATGTCCTGCGTATTGCCTACATCAGCCGGCGTGAGCGTAGTAGCTCCATTGATTAGAAAGTTTACCTGCCATAGGGCTTCGCCGGAGTCCGCGTCGAACGCGTACAGCTGGTCGTGTTCAGTGGCCACGTACAGAACGTTGTGCGTTCCTTGCCCCGGTATGGCAACGTTTGGGACGTAAAGCGGCTGTGCATAGACGTAGCCTTGCACAGGTAACTTGAACAGCCTCGCGAAGGCGGAGGAATTTACGTTCGACGGGGTGAGGATCACCTCGTTTGTGTTTTGCCCGGTTCGAGCATTATCGTAATGCTGGGTAAGGATGCTTTGCTGCGCCGGGGCATTTTGCGCGGTCAAGAGAAAGAAGAGTGCGCAGTAAATCCACTTCGGAATCCTGTTCACCATTTCTCGATGGCTCCGCACGGTGAAGCTGTCACAACCGGCTTACAGGTCGTCTGCACTGACTTGATAATCGCAAGCTCCAGCGGCCACTAGTACTGAAACTGGGAGGCTGTGGATGCACACCTACACTTCGACCAGGATGTCGAATCGCAATTTTGAGGCCGAACGATTGAACCGCTTTGCGGCCTTCAGCTTATGTCAATTCCTTAAGTTGCAGCCAAATATAGCTGAGCTGTTGTCTAAGCCCTAACCCAGGAGCAAACGGGAGGAAATCACTTTCTCGGCTTGTGAAATAGTTTCCAGCGGAACTCGCTACAAGCGTCTCAATTCGAGACAATTGCATTCAACCCCGGCACCAACTGCCTCACGGAGTGATCGAAAGCTCATCCGTTTGCGCCCGTCCCACCGTGGAAGCGATCACCGTCAGAGTCGTGGTTGCAGCCGGTTTGCGAACTTCGAGGTTTCGAATCGTCTCCTGCGTCTGTTGCGGAGACACACGATAATAAGGAGGCAGGCTGTTGAAGGTTCCTTCCGGGCGCGCCTCCAGTTTCACCCACGTGCCTGAAGGCGGCGCCGGCGCATCCAGAGTAATCGCCAGGTCCACATTCTGATGCCCGGCCACTTCGTTCACCTTCTTTTCGTTCTTGCGGAATTCCACCTGATTCACCGGAATTCTGGCATATGCGCTGACCGCGATTTCGTTCACAACGTTCCGATTTCCGGGAGCTTCGCCCAAGCAGTGGAACGTGACCTTTGCCCTCGCAACATACGTCCCGCTCCGCGCAAAGGTATGCGTGTCGTCCCAAAAAAGATAAACGCCATTGTCCACAACGAGAATTTGGTTTTCCCTGGAGAATTGCCGCTGGCGAATATCGGTATCGGGCTTATGCTCGCCGGTTCCATCTCCCCAATCGATGCTCGCGAGAAAAAAATCCGCCTGGGAGCAGGGATTTGTGATCGTGCCAATCGGGGCATGCCATTGAACATCGCGATAAGAAATGCCCACCTCGAAATTCGTCACGCTCAAAGTCATCAGCGGGTTTTCCGCGAACGCGATTTTCGGAGTGCCGACCTCAAGCGTGCAGACCCGTAGAATGATCGCCGCGAATAACATAAATCCTGAGCTCTTGTTCCAAGGTCCTGCGTGCATTGACAAGACACTCCTTGCTATCGAAACAGCCGAAATATAACACTACCGCGTTGCTTGAAGAAGGAGCGATCCGCAATTCTCGCTCGGCATGATTTTGCCGCACTGCACACTCAAAATAGTGCCCATTCATTTTGGGAAGAGGCCACCATCTCAACCCTTCCGGGCAGGCCCGATAAATCCGTGCAGCGCTCGATGGCATTTCCTACAAAGCGTAATCAAATTAGATTCTGTATCGTCACCGAGCGCGCTAAGCCGTCTCAGATGGTGAACATCGAGATTCTTGAGGGCGCCACATATCTGACAGCGCCAGTTGTCACGCACCAAGATTTCTTTATGCAGCTTCGCATAAGAAACGGCCACTAGTCGAATTTTCGATCTTTTTTGCAAGATGGAGTCGGTCATTTCGTTGCTGCGGGACTCGGCCGCCCACATGTTGCGGCTGAATAACCGATGGATGCAGAAGATTCTGGACCCTGCATGGAATCCTCCGTTTCCAATGCAGCGCCCGCCAAAAAATCCGCGCAAATCATTTCTAGAGAATATCCGCGAGATTTGTCACTGCCGAGCATCAGCGCAGCGATTTCAAGCGCCCGTTCGACCACGGACAATTGGCCTTTGTAAAGTTTGAAATAAATGATTTCCCAAGCCTCTGTTTCCTTGCCGGTAAGGTACCGATCCACTTCCCGTCTAAACTCTTCTTTTGGGAGCTCCTTCGCTTTGTGCACCCAGGGTGCACAGTCGAACTCGACTCCATCTCGACGCGCAACCTTTACCAGTTCTCGTGCCTTCGTCCAGCCAACTTCGCGAAGCTGATGCTTCGGCACTTGGGTTAAATGCTCGTGAATGGCCAGCAAGTAGTATGCTTTTCGGCGAGATTCAGGAAATCGCTTCTCGAGAAATTCGTCGAACGACTTCAAATTCTCGAGCCGCCAATACTGTCCGGCTCGCACCTCACAAAGGTACTGGCCGAGTTCGACGAACCGCTCATCGCGCTCATGCTCCTTCGTCTGCTCCCAGGCCAAAATCTCATCAATCTTTCCGAGAACGACGAGGGCCCGCCGGCGGTTGAGTTCGGGAGACACCACATTCCTTCCGTCAATCCACAAGTTCGTCCAGCCAATCAAGTGCGTTTGCTCCTGGCTTTCGGATCAGGTTCGCAGCGATTAACTCGGGACGATCGAGGCAGAGTCCGAGATGGGAGCAGCTGACACACCCGTTTTGCGGGAAGCGGATGCCGCTGTGCGGAGGGAATTGGCCCGATTGGATCTGACCGACCGTGGCTTCAACCAGACGACCGTATTCGCGTCGCTGCTCGTCTGTGATGGATGCCTTCAGATACTGAATTTCAGAAACGCTTTTTCGCACGAAGACAACAACCGCAACATGCGGAATTCCGCTGATCCAGGAGTAGCAAATCATTTGAGGATCTAGCGACAACAATCCAGTCGGCTCCTCCGAATAGCGGCTCGTCGTGGTTTTCCAATCGATGAGACATTTCGTACCGTCGAGTTCGCCGAGGGCGTCGATATAAGCGACGAATTCGTTGTCACCTGGCAGGCTGCTGACCATCTTCACTTGCAGGTCCTGCTCAGGACGGCGAATCTTGACGCGATCATCCTGCGCAAATCGCTGGAGCAGATGGACACCCTGGTGAACCAGGCGATCCCAGGATTCTCCTTTCTTGTACTCGAAGGGAGCGTCACGAAAAGCGCCCCATTCCTTGAACAGCGCCGCCGAACAATCCTCTCCGGAGAAATAGGCTGCCAAAGCTTTTTCGAAACAGCGACCGAAGGCCATCGCAGCGCGCGTTTCCTTCTCGCGCCAGCCATCGAGGTAACGATAGCGGTAGCTTCTGGGACAGCGAAGGTACTGAGAAATCTGCGTGTGGCTAAAGGTCATCGCCGCCACCCAGCCCTTGCTTCGCGTCGACGGTTTCGCAGGAAAGCTCCTCCCACTCCGTCTCCGGAGCAAAGGCCTCGAGGTTTTGGAAAGACCGCCCGTTCAGCGTGACGTAGGATGTCCGGACGACTCCGCGGAGCTTGAGCAGAGCCTTCTCATCAATCTGATCTTGGTTGAGCAGATCGGAGTCGTAGCTAAAATCACGCAGGAACCAATTCAGTTTCCACAAGGCTCGTTCCGTACAATAGAGCCTGCCCGAAAATGATCGTTCTCCAAGAGCTTCGGGCTCGAGAACGACAAACCGCATCGACAGGAATGGCTTTTGCGGATGCCAGCGATACGAAGCAGCATCGACTCGAACGAGGAACAGGCCTTCGAGAAGATTTTCGTGATCTTGCTGTCGGGAATGGAGACCGGGAACGTGTCGCTTCATGGTTTTGCCTCCACAGGTTGAGAGTAGGAATTCAATTTGCAGATGAGCGCGTCTCGATCCTTCTTCGCCGCGGCCGCAAGCTGAGTGATGAACGATTCGACCAGGTCACGGCTGGCATCTTTAAGAGTGGCGGTGCCGCAGAAATCCGCGGCGTAAGCCTTTACGAGCGTTGGATCGAGGTCGTGCTGACGTATCAGAAGGCAGAGCTGATCGCGCAATCGAGGCTGGCCGTTGCTCGAGCCGTTCGCGCCCGCATGACCATTCGAACGTGGCCCGGGCGTGACGGGCATTTGCGGAGCGGAGAACGAACCAAGCTCTTCGACGCTGCAGAGGCCGATTCCGTAGGCTTTGCGGAGAGCTCGGTTGACGGCTCGCGTCTCGGCGACACGCATTTCGGCACCGCGAACCAAGGGAGACGTGTTCGAGGGATCGGCGTCACCATAACCTACGAAAGCGTTCTTGCAACGGGACCTATAAACTGTTGCCTTGAACACCCAGCGTCTAATCCCTGGGTCACAGAACTGCTTCTCGACCATCGTTCGGATTCCGGCACAGCGGTTGCGCTCAGCCACACTGAGGAGACCGGAATGCGTGATGTACCACCCTCCATCCAAGAATTGCAGATGGCCGGCGCTAATTGACAATTGATACGTCTTAGTTAGGTCAGCGAGGCGTGTGAGTGACTGCCTAGAAAGCGTTCCCCAAAGGTTTCTTGCACATCTCGCGTTTGATCGAAGCAAAGCAGCAGCGTTGAATCCGCGAGATCTGGATTGACGGCGATTTCGTGTTGAACTTCTTGATCTAGGTGATGTGCGCATAGATTCGGCTCGAGTAACTAATTCACCTTCGAGCTCCTCCTTCCAAGTGTTAGAGATTTTCCATGTGCGCCGATATTGCCAAATTCCCAGCTCATTCTTACTAGAGCGGTCTAGTAAATAATACTAGAGCGCTCTCGTATTGTCAAGCAACTGCTGTGCTTGCTTGCTTTTTTCCACGGCATTTGGCAGTGTCAATCGCGATGGCGAAGAAAAAGAACCCTCACGCGGTTGCGCTTGGACGTTTGGGGGACTCAAAGGCGGCAAAGCGAGAACCGCGAAGCTCACGCCGGAGCAGCGCACAGAACTTGCACGGAAGGCTGTTCTTGCTCGATGGGCCAAGGAAAAAGCCAAGAAATGAAGCCTCTCAAAGACCATATCTAGCGGTTGATCTCACTTCTGCAATTGCACTAAGGTGATCCGGACTATCGGGGCGCGCTGAAATAGATCGGGGCGCGAAGGCGTGCCATTATCGGGCACTTGAGACCAGAGGACCGGCCGGGACCTTATGAGCCAATAGAGAGTCGACTGCTTTTGCGAATCCCTGCTGGCCTCAAAGAAAAATTGACGGAACTCGCGGAGCGAGAGCACCCTCACTGAACAGACAGATCGAGTTTCTCCTGGATCAATGTATCCGTGAGGACGCCGACAGCGGGGCGGGGGAATCGGAGCGAGCAAAAGTGCGCATGGCAAGCGGAAGTGAAGCAATGGCGGAACGGCTAAATTTTCGGGAAGGCCTAAGCAGTTACACAAAGACCGGATTCACCTTCACCGGAATCGTTTCAGCCCTACGGGTTCCGTCTGGGAACGATCGGTTACTTCATCAAATTCTTCTGAAGTTTTCCATTACCACTTGTTGGCGCTGCTCGGCCAGCGAGGCCCAACGCTCTACTCCAAATCTTGTCCAATCCCTTGGCCGGAATGTAATGTCGAGCCGAATCAAACCGGGGCAGCTTACGACGGCTCCCTCTAATGGGGTCGAAAGCCGTCACGATAAATTGGTCGTGATCCGCCGTTTGTTCAGGAATCACGCACGAGTTTGAGGAAGCTTTAGCACAAGAGAAGGCACCGGCCAGAACCACTTAAGATATCGGTTCCGGAACGCCGCCTGATTAAGGAATCCGCCCGAGCATTTGCGTCAAGCGCGGTTCAGCAAAGACCCGTCTGCGGAAACCGGCCAAATGGACGCGACAACCCCTCGGGGGAGAGTATTGCTTCGCTTACTGTACCTCCAACTGCGTTAAGGCTCTGGTGTACCCGAGTCCAGAAATTGCTTGTGCAATCCGTAGTTGTCTCCTCGTTCTGCGCCAAACAAGAACTATGCGGCTGCATGGGTGCAATTGTTCCAAACCTGTCTATCAGTACAGTAGCCTGAAAAATTCGCGATGCCTTAGGATGCAATCATGAACCCGTCGCACGATGGCGGGCATGTCGACGGAGGAGATCTAATGGAAAACGAAGGAGGAAGGTTAGAAATCCCAGTTATCTGGCACGAGATCGTTTCAATTACGGATGCAACCCCTCAATTTAAGTTCAAGCCGCTAGCAGCGTGCTTGATGACTCTGAAAATTATAGAAGGTGGAGAGAGGCACACCATCACCGGCGTAGCCTTTGAATCTGGCGTTGCCGCCCGGATCGCGCAGATTCAACAGGCTCTGACGGAAAGCTCTGAGCTCAAAACGATACCGGTGGGGGTGGTATTCGTCGGTAGGACCGATGACGGGACGAATCGAGGCATCGATGAGGTCGCTTTGGTTCTGGACGCGGTTGATTGGGCAGCAGAAATTGTTGGGTCGGATCTCGAAGAAGTGGTTCGAGCGCTGTTTGACAGCGGAGCCAAATTCGCGTCCCGTATGCTTGAAAGCTTGGGACTTCGAACCCCTGGCGCCGTAGAAGTTGTTACGGAAATACCCGCAGACGCCGCAAACCCGGTTTGAACGAGGCTGGCGGAGATGGAGCAGGCGAGAAGGGGAGACGCGGGTGAGCTGCGGCAAAGGTGCTTAGCGGTGCCGCAGTAGTGCTGGTGTTCAGTGATCGAGATAGTTGGGCGTGTGCACCGTACGCACCCAATTAGTGCTTTAGACGGCTGGAAAGATGCCGGGGCCTTGGCACCGGCGCGCGTCCGTCAGAAAACCATGCGAAAGGTAAAAAGCACGTGGGTTTGGGGTTCAATCCCTTACTAGGGATTAAAGAAATGAGCAAGTCAACGGGACCGCGCACGCCGAAGGGCAAGTCACGGTCCAGCCAAAATGCAGCAAAGCACTGGATTCAAGCGAGGAGAATTCTTCCAGACGAGCAAGAGCAAGCTGCGATCCTTCGCAGCGGGTTCGAAATGTATTTCAAGCCCGAAGGCCTGATCGAGCAGGAGATCATCGACGATTTGGTGTTCAATCGGCTGCACAAACGCCGCATTGACATAGCGATGACGAGAGAATTTTCAAAAGCAACCGTCGAAAAAGCGATTGAGCTACGCGAAAATAAGGAACGTCCAGTTGCTCGCTACTGGCTCCGCCTGGCAAGTGTGTTTGATAGGCACTCGTTCGAACCGGCTGCGCGAGTGCGTCCTGACATTTGCATTTGGGCGCTGGAACAGCTCATAGAAGGAATCGGCGACCGGGGACCGCAGCCGCAGGATTTGGAATTACTGCGCTTGGTTTACGGTGATGCGAAACGAACTGATCTATGCCTTTTAGATACAGCAGCATAGGTTTTGGCGAGGCGATGATTTTGGACGAAATCGTCGCAGTTTGACTAGGCTGCGATTCGCCCCAGCTCAATCAAATCACCTTGAGGAATGATTGCGATTCCATGGGGCGAGTGCATCTCCTTGTCGTCAATTCCTAACAGCGATGCGTCCAAAAGGCGCTGGCAGAAAGCCGAATCTCCCAAGCGGTCTGCTGCAAGCGCCGAGGACGGTCCGAATAACCAGAGCAACCGGATGAGCACGTAGAAGTGGCTTCGTGTCCTCTCGATCTACGACCTGCCCCTGCCAAACGAGCTTGCATATCATTCGGGAATCGCACAAGGAACTACCTGGCGGCTGTGCCGACGGTAGACTCGAAAATCTTGGTCGGTCCCATCTATCCGGACCGGAACATTTCAACTAGCCCGCTGAACATAGTTTCCTTCCGCAGACACGACCGTCTGAGCCGGCACGACTAATCGGGAATTGGCTCGCGTTGCATCACAACTAAAAGCACCACGCCGACAATGGCAAACATTCGGAATGCCTCTTCCTGTCCATTCCATATTTGCGACTGCCACATTAGATACCATTCGCCCCCGACATCGAGGAATGCCACCAACCACATCAGCAGGCTCGTCGTCAGCGCAATCACGGCGATGTTCAGCGCCGCGGCGAATTGCGCCCTGTCCGCACGATACGATTTCAGCAACCGAACACCAGCCCACCAGCATAGAAGCATAGTGACTGATTCCCAGGCGATGATACCGATGTAGAAGACCGTATGTACTAGCGGCGAGTTGACGGCGCGCCACATGAGGCGGTTTCCCGGAAAGGTTGAGTCCATCATCAGGACGTGGCGGACAAACTCGTAGTTGGAGCTGTAATCCGTGATGTTGTTTAGGACCAGAATCGTGTAGAAAAGTGCGATTGCAAAAACGAGAACTGCTTTGGAAGCGCGAAGCGCCATAACATGCCGCATAGGTTGTCGCACGCAGAAATTATATCTTCTCGGTGACCTACGGCGAACTTTCTTGAAGTGCGCACAAGTCCTGATTAACGCGGTTACCGGAGAAGTGAAGCGTTACTTCAAATGGACGGTTACGCGAAAGCTTTTGTTGCATTTTCCCCAGGTCGGGGCTGGCAACTCAAGCGGTTAACGTGGGTGAACAATACCTACTGCCGTAACGTAATGTTGCATTTCCGGATTGCTATACTCAATTCAAACCATCCCCGTTGAAACCAAGTACGCCACGCTCGTCCATAGCTCGCCAACGTCTGCCGTGGCCGTCCCGGTAAACTCGGAAAGAAAAAGAGCAATAAGCGCCAACAGGAAAACGGAAGCCCCGCCCAAAGAATTTTCCGTTCCTTCATGACAGGTGGGCCGTCCGGCAACTCCCTTCTATTTCTTCCGTGTCTCTTTTTCCAGCGTCTCCAGCTCCCGGACCAGTTGTTCGGCCTGATCACGAAGACGGTTAAGCTGATCTGCAAGCGCACGCGTATCTTGTTGCGCGGTGGCCGCCGGGGCAGCGGCCGGCTCAGCCGCAAGAACCGCGGGGCCGGGAGAGGCGGGACCGCCGGTTAGCTCGGCCAGGGCTTCAACGAAGGTATCCCGATAAATCAGCCGGTCACCCATCGCCAGTACGACCTTCTTGAGCTGCGGCATACGGGCTTCGCCCGCCTGGATGTATATGGACTCGACGTAGAGAAAGCCGTCCGTCACGGGAAGTGCGATAATGTTTCCGCGCAGAACGTGCGAGCCCTGTTGGTTCCACAAGGTCAGATCCTTCGAGATGTTCTGGTCCTGGTCAATCCGCGATTCAATCTGCATCGGACCGTACATCAGTTGCTGTTTCGAGAGTTGAAAATAAACCAGGTCCCCTAATCGATCTCCATCGCAGCGCGCAGCCATCCACCCGATCAGATTGTCTTTGCCCCGAGGGGTGAAAGGCAGGATCAGCAGGAACTCGGGTTCTTTCTCGCCGGGCAGGGTGGCCACCACGTAAGTGGGCTGCATGGATTCGGGCTTTCCAGACTGGCCCGACAGGGCATGCGCGACCTCCCAGATGTCTTCCTTGTTGTAGAAGACTTGCGGATCGCGCATGTGAAAAATACGATAAGCCTCGGCCTGCGCGCGAAAAAGAACCTCAGGGTAGCGGGCATGCCTGCGCAAGTCTGGAGGCATTTCGGAAGCGGTCCGGAATAGCTTCGGGAACAAATTCTCGTAAACTTGGATGATGGGGTCGCTCGGATCGAATACGTACAAAGACACTTTCCCGGTGTAGGCGTCCACGGTGGCCTTTACCGAATTGCGAATGTAGTTGGCACCTTCGTCCACCCCGGTCACGGCGAGCGTCGCCGAGTACGGATGAGAGAGAGAAGTCGTGTAGCCATCCACTATCCATACCAACCTGCCGTCATCGGTAACCACCAAGTAGGGGTCGGGGTCCCAATTTAAGAAGGGGGTAAGGTGCGCCAGTCGTTCCCGCACCTTGCGATAAATCATCATGCGGCTCTGTCCGTTGAGATAGCCCGTGAAAATCATGTTGGGCTCGCCTTGGGATATCGCGGCGGCGGTCTTCAGTAGGAGGGAGCCAATCGGAAAGCCTCCAGCGCCCTCGTAGGTCGAATACTTGTTCTGGTCGCCGGCTGGATAATCAAACTCCTCCCGGGCGGTGTGAACGAACACCGGATCCTGAGTGCTCTCGCCGTAGTAGATCTCGGGTCGGGTGAGCTTGAAGCCACGCGATTTGATTTCCGGCGGGGCGTTTTCAATGAGCAGGACAGGCAGGCCGTCGGGCGTAATCTTGTTGACCTCCGACACGACCACGCCAAAGCCATGAGTATAAATGAACCGCGGATTGACCCAGCTCTGACTGGCCTCGGCGGACAACTGGTTTACGTCGATTTCGCGGGGAGACAACATTACCTGCTCGATGTGGCCTTTGGGGAAGTAGCGGTCAACGTCAGTGCTGGGGAAGATGTAATACGGGCGCAGCGCTTGGATTTGGGTGATCGTTGCGTTGTAGGCGCGGAGGTCCCAGAGGCGAATATTTTCGAGCAGCGTTGCGTCTTGCACGGCATCGACCGTCTGTTGCCCGCTAGCAGCGAACGGGCGCTCGGTGGCCTTCCGATTAAGGCCGAAGGCAGCAATGGTGGCCTGAATATGGCGCTCAATGTACGGCCGTTCGATGGAGATCTCGTTCGGTCGTACATACACGGCGCTAACGATGGCCGGAAGGGCCAGTTGCAGGATGAAGAAGGCGGCTACAAGGACCACGGCCTTCTTGTATCTCGACTTCCATGCGAGCGGGAGCGCCGCTAGAGCGGCAAGAATGAGGAGCCAGCGCAGAGGCAGTGTGACCTTTTCATCCACGTAATCGGCGCCCGTCATGAACGCGTGCGAGCTAAATACAAGCTCGTAGTTGCCAAGAAAAACCCAAGCAGCAAAGCCAAACAGTAGTATTACGGTGACCACGCGGACGAATCCTGCGCGGCTGGCGCCCGGCAGCAATAGTGCGCGGGGCCCAAGTTCAAAGGTTGACCTGCGGCTCAGCCGATCAAGTTGGAAGCGTTCGGCCAACTGCCATCCTCGAGCCGTCATCCAGAAAACCAGGGCGCAAAGAATCGCCAAAACAAAAACAAAACTGAGCACTTCTGAATAGAAAGGCAGATCGAACAGGTAAAAAGGCAGTGTATGCGAAAAAACCTGGTCCCTCCAAGCATCGGGGGCGAGTGTGACCCTCCGCGACCCGAAGAAGCGCATGACCGTCCAATAGTCGATTGACGCCGATGCGAACATGATCGCCACGATAGCCAGTACCACTGTAACCAGTCGGGAGTAGAGACGGACATTTCGCGGGCGGGAACCGGCGAAGTTCAACCCCCGTGCGTGAGCCATCCATAGCCCGATGAAGGCCAGCAGCGCACCCACGGCGACGGGCGCGATGCTATACCACAACATGCTGATCCACGTGCTGGCTTGTCCTACTTCTTTCCACCAGTTGTACTCGATGATGAAATTAGAGGCTGTCGTGATCGCCCATACCAGGCTGAGCAACAAAAACAGCAGCACGATCGGATTGCGGATTTGTGAAGGACGCATGACGAGCAATCGTTGAATCGAGAAGACCACACCTCCAGACCTGCGCATGACACTCTCACGGGTATTGATGCGCGTCAAGGCGATGGGGTGCGGAACGAAATAAACAACACAGCTCATCGTTAGGAAACGGCAGCGGTGGCTGTGATTTCACTTAAGAATCCAGACGCAGCACCGGATAGGTGATGACATAACGAAGTCGGCCTCACGACGAGCCGAGCAAACTGTACGTTGGACACCGCAAGTGCAACGCCTCCGTGTCCACCAAGCCATTTGTAGCCATTCGGATCTCGCTCGCCTCTTACAACGACGCAAGTGATGTCAACACTCTTATCGAAGCATTCGCAAGAGTGTAAAGGGAGTTCGCACAAGTAATCATGGTCGAAGTGTGGATCGAGAGATGTCTGGGTCGGACTGAAGCCAAGTAAGCTAGTGGGGGCTAGTTTAAAGGAGCATTCGTAGGGGCTTTTGACGCCAAGACACATTTGGCGGAATTGCTCGATCGGGTTAGCAGGGGAGAGAAGATTACGATTACGAGGCATGGCGTTCCTGCGGCGATGCTGGTCCCTGTCGGGGAAACAAGCGCAAGAATGACGCACAGTGAGATTGTGGAAGGCATGCGGAAGCTGCGCAAGCGGATCAAGCCCGGCAAGATGAACGTCCGTCAGATGGTGGAAGAGGGGCGGCGCTTTTGACCGGGATTGTTATCGATGCGTCCGTGGCGCTCGCTTGGTGCTTTCCAGATGAGGCAAGCGAGTACGCAGATGGGGGTACTGGTCGCGTTGGAAGGGCGCGCGATACTGGTTCCGGCACTGTGGTCGGTTGAAATCACGAATCCTGTATTAATGGCCGAGCGGCGTAAACGGGTCAAACAACCTGAGATCCGGCGCTCGCTGTCGTTTTGCTGACCTTTCCACTGAAAAGAAAGGGGATAGCGGAATCAATTTGAAACAGGTGTGAACTCCGTGAACATCGTGTACATGAAAGTGGCTACCGCGTGATTTGAGCGCTTGCGCCAAAGAAGTGAGCGAGGCGCGGAGCGCGGCCGCCCTGCGTATCAAGCAAAAGTTTGAATTCTTCAGTGCCTCAATGTCATGAATTTCGATCACCGGAGAGACTGTATCCCCGGCTCCAGACACGGAAGGTCTCACTTCGGGTAACGGCCTGACTCGGCGAAATGGAATAGACTTCTCTTCGTTCTGTAATTCACACTGCAACTAATCTCGCTCTCTCTCCCTCACCAGATGCTACAATACTTACAATAATTACGTTGTAGAAAGAGAGGTTCGATGAGAACGACTCGCCCCGTCGTCATCAGCATGCGTCTACCGGCAGAGAGCGGAAAGCGCCTGAAGCGAATGGCCAACCGGCATGGATGGACCCCCAGCGATGCGAGCGCCCGGCTGGTCGAGGAGGGTCTCAGGCGGTCGGAATTCGCGTTCATCGATTTTCGCGATTCCGCTGCGGGCCGGCAAGCCTGCATTCAGGGGAGCACACTCGCTGTGTGGGAGGTATTGCTGCTCGTTCAAAGCTATAAGGCTGATGTCTCGGCCGTGGCCAAGCACCTCCAATGGCCAAAAGCGAAGGTACAAGCCGCTGTCAATTATGCAAAGGCCTTTCCAGAAGAAATCGAGGGGGCAATCTCCGAGAACACTGCCACGGATTGGGAGGCTCTGAAGCGCATGTTGCCTCAGGCCGCCGAATTCGTTTCGCGACCTGCGTCAAAGAGCTGAGATGCTCAAACTCCTTTTGGATGAACATATCTCGCCTACTGTCGCAGATGGTCTCCGCCGCCGTCATCGCTCGATGGTAGTTATCTGCATGGCGGAATGGGAAGGCGGGAAGTTCCTAGGGCAACCGGACTCCTCCTGTTTGGAACAGGCTGCGATGCATGGGTTGACGCTTGTAACCTACGATCGAAGGACGATTCCCCCGCTACTCAAAGCCTGGGCGGAGGAGGGGCGAAAGCACGGCGGGGTGATTTTTGTGGACGAAAAGACCATCTCGCCATCGGATCCTGGCGGCCTCGCGCGATCCTTGACCACCCTCTCCCGCAAAACCGCGAAATGGGACTGGACTGATCGAGTCTGCTTTTTGCGGCGTTGACAGGCCAGCGGAACTGAAGCGGTCAACGCCCAGCTTTTGGGTTTGTCGCAACCGTCCGCGGCAACGGAACCCTTAGTAAAATCCTCGACCTGAGCATCATTTTTCGAGTAGATCTCTCATTCGTTGACTATCATTAGGAGCAGACAATGACGGCAAATGAACTTCTCGCGGAGACGCATCCCGGGCGGACGATTTTGGAGGATGTTGTAAAGCCGCTTGGTATGAGTGTCAATGCGCTCGCCAAGGAGCTCCGCATCCCCGCCACGCGCTTAAACGACATTGTGCGCGGCCGGCGTGGTGTCACGGCGGACACCGCGCTCCGGCTAGCACGTTACTTGGGCACGACAGCCCAGTTTTGGCTCAATCTTCAGTCTGCCTATGAACTGAGGGTTGCTGAGCGGTGGAAAGGGCCAGCGATTAGGAAGAGCGTGAACCCTCGAAAGGCCGCTTGAAGCCGGTGCTCGAGAAGAACGTGAGCTTCCTGCCCTCTGCCAAGCGAGTTTGCATATCATTCGGGAGTCGCACAGGGCGTGGTCCTTAAGGGACGCTTTACGAAGTTGCTTGTGCAAGCTTCGCGATAAAGTGACGCACGAGACCTTTGTCGCGCGCTTTCAACATTTTGAACTTGTTGCCCAGGCTCTCCATCTCCGCTTCTCAAGGGTTAGGTTCTCCCCGCCCGGATCCAGTGCGTTGATCTTCTTTGGGTCAGCTTCCCCGCCATTCAAGAGTTGTTAGTAATACTTTCCGGATAGCTCTGCCCCAGTCGCTCAGCGAGTTCAAACAGGCTAGTGAATGAAACACGAAACGCGGAAATAGTACGAGGGTACGGTTGCGGAACTGAGTACTGGTAACTACAGTTATTGATGGTGATAATGGCGAATCCATGTGCGAAGAACTTAGCAAGCTCAAGGCGGATGCCATCACGGCGTTTGCCGAAGCCAAACGGGTTCGGAGATACAGAGACCTTTCTTTTCACGAAGATGCTGAGTTGAGTTGCGAAGGATATAGACGGATTGACGCTTTGATCAGACATCTGCTAGCCGGACACGATGGAGAGCCATGTCCCGATGGTGATAGACCTATCGTAACGCTAAGTCCGAATTGGTGAGGATGAAATGA
>CAVRFZ010000006.1:0-56060 GCA_963720655.1 uncultured Acidobacteriota bacterium
CGGGGCTACGGCGTGCGAGTAGACGACGCTGCACACCCAGACTGATCTCGGCCATGGACGGCTGCGTAGTGGGTCAGTTTCCGGGTAACGCGACTACACGACCACCACCTTCGGTGCGTCATTGAAACAGATTCCAGATACTTCGCAGTGTTTGTAGTGCGCTAGAATCCGACACCGCACGCCAATTCAGGAGCGCGACGTGAGCATAAGAACATTTGGATTCCTTTTGTTTTTCCTTGCAGGAACTTGTTTTGGACAAGGCGGAGAACCGCTGTGCCCGAAACACATCGAAACGCCTGTCTATCCATCGATTGCGCAGATAGCCAATGTAACCGGCAAGGTTTCCGTCGCGCTCACGATTGATGCGGACGGAAAGGTAGCAGACGTTAAGGCAACGACGACCGAATCAAACGTCCCGGCGTCCCATTTGTTGGAGGCTACGACGGTCACGAATATTCGGCGGTGGACTTTCGCCAGGCCCCCCTTAGCCCCCTACAAACAGACGATTTTGTACGACTATGAAATCGACAAGTCTGTTCCCTTGGATGGCCCGACCAAGGTGACATTCGACCTGCCGGAGCGCGTGACCATCGTGGCGAGTGGCCGGAGCGCACAACCGAGTGGCTCGACCGAGAGAAACTGAAGTCTCGCAACGATTCAACACGCATTGTCGGCCACTTCCTTTGATAAACGCCGTGATCGGAAACTGACCCATTACGCGGGACCGCGCTAACTTGTGAGGACTCGGAGCGGGTGTTAAACTTTCAAGATACTCAAAGTTGGAAAGCTCACTAAAAAGGACGTTCTGTGGCTGATCCGAAACCGGAAGAGACATTTAAGGTTATTGACCGGCGCCTCTTCAGCGAAGACGGCGCTTTGCGTAAAGACGTCGTAGAGGAAGAAGAGCGGCGCGAAGAAGAAGCCGCCGCACGAGCAGCGAATCGCGCGGCTGCGAATGCACCAGCGCAAACCGACGCGAACAAAGCTGCGAAAAGCCCGGTCGCTAGTCCGAGTGCCGACGCGTCCGCTGGCCTTGCCCCTGCCGAAAATCACCCCTTCGACGCCGAGCAGCCGCAAGGTTCGCGCAGCTTCCAGATGTTGGTCGATTTTCTCGTCCGCAATGCCGCCGCCATGCTCGGCGGAATGGCCGATCCGCGCACCGGGCAAGCCTATCTCGATCTCGAAGGCGCCCGCGAGGTGATCGACATGCTCGACGCGCTCCGCGAAAAAACGCGCGGAAACCTCTCCAAAGCCGACGACGACCTTCTGATCGAAGTCCTCGGACAGCTCAAGCTGACGTTTATGGAGATGTCCAAAGTGGCGGCCGACGCGATGGCAAAAAAGGCCGCGCAGAAGAAATAATCTTGGGCGTCGTCCTGGGAATCGCTCTCCGTCTTGCGCTCTGCGCCTTCGCGAGCCGAAAGTCCGGACGAAATGACTGAGCGCTAATGGTCTCGCCTCCGTTCTCCTATGCAATCGCTTGAGCTTACAGTTCTCGGTTCCGGCACTTCGATGGGCGTCCCCACGCTCGGCTGCCATTGCGCCGTTTGCGAATCAAAGGATTCGCACGACAAGCGCACCCGCCCATCTGTGCTGCTCTCTTATGGCGGACGCAATGTCGTCATCGACACCACGCCCGACTTCCGTTCCCAGGCCATGGCTGCGCACCTCGATCGCCTCGACGCAATTCTCTACACTCACGCCCACGCGGATCATATCTTCGGCCTCGACGATATTCGCCCCTACAATCTGAAACAGCAAGCCGCCATTCCCATCTACGCAGCGGAAGCAACGCTCCAAATACTGAAGAGATCGTTTGCGTACATCTTCGACGATAAGCCGACTGACAGCTCTCTTCCTGGCGTTGAATTGCACCAGATCGAAGGTCCCTTCACGCTCTTCGGCGTAGAACTTGTTCCTGTCCCAGCAATGCACGGCCCAGGCCAAGTGCTCGGCTTCCGCTTTGGCAACGCCGCCTATCTGACGGATTTCAGCACCATCCCGGAAAGCTCCAAAGCGCTACTCAAAGGCCTCGACCATTTCATTCTCGACGCCTTGCGCTACGTCCCGCATCCGATGCACTCGAACGTGCCGCAGTCTCTCGCCCTCGTCGAAGAACTCAAACCGAAGCACGCCTGGTTCACCCACATCTGCCACGACCTGGGCCACGAACACACCAACGCCAAGCTCCCGGAAAATGTTCGCCTCGCCTACGACGGCATGCAGCTCGAGCTGGAGGCCTGATGGCGCAGGATAATCCAGAAAGGAAATCGGCTATTCCCTCGATCCTTTTTTCTGCCTCGCCAAAGACAGAGCCCATGGCCCGCATCCATTCCGCCGAAGAATGGGTGGAGCGCTTTCATCAGGCCGGCAAGAAGCGCAAGAAGACCGTGGTTACGATTGGAAATTTTGACGGTGTTCATCTAGGTCATCAAGCGATCCTCCGCGAAACGGCAAGCTTGGGAGCCGGATTCGACTTGATGTCAGTTGCACTGACATTCTTCCCTCACCCCACGAAGTTCTTGCGGCCTTCCAACGCCCCTCCGATGCTCATGACGCTTGAACAACGGCTGGCGGCGATTGAAAAACTCAGGATCGACGCGACACTCGTGCTCCGCTTTGACGAACATCTTGCGCGCCTTAGCCCAAAGGAATTTGTGGAGAAGTACCTGAAACAAACTCTCCTGACCTGGAATGTCGTCTATGGCGAAAACTTCCGATTTGGACATCAAAAGGCTGGCGACGCACAGACACTTTATGACATGGGCATCGACATCCACCCATGTCCGCCTGTCAAGATCGACGGTGTTGTCGTATCGAGCTCGGCGATCCGGCAATTTCTGGGCGAGGGCCGCGTGGAGAACGCGTCGCGATTGCTCGGGCGTCCGTTCGCGCTCGCAGGAGAAATCAAAACCGGAACCGGACAAGGGCGCAAACTCGTCGTGCCGACGCTGAACCTCGCGACCGAGCAGGAATGCCTGCCGAAGAATGGAGTCTACGCGACGGAAACCGTAGTCGAAGGCAAGAAGTATCGCTCGGCAACGAACATCGGCGTGCGGCCGACGTTCGACGGCCAGCGCCTGGCGATCGAATCGCATCTCTTCGATTTTTCTGAAAATTTAACGAGCGGCGCGATGGAAGTGCGTTTCTGGAAGCGGTTGCGGGATGAAAAGAAATTCTCAGGGCCGGAAGCGCTGCGCGAGCAGGTGCTGCGCGACATCAGCGAAGCGCAAGCGTATTTTGCATCGTTCGCGCGACCGAAATAGGATGCGTCGCGCCTCAGCGCTCGGCGTCAATCGACAGGGGAAATCGGAATTGACGGATAATTATTTCCCTTGCTGCTGCTCGTAAACTTCACTTGCTGCAGGCGAACTGCGCGCAGCGAAATCTTTCGAGCCGGTTTTTTCTTCTTCAGCAATTTCTGGTCTTTCATCATTCCACCTCGGACGCGGGCGATTACGAACTGGCGCGCTGCTTCTCCTGCTTGCGGCATTCCGTACAAACGCCGCCGATTTCGGTGCGGCTCACTGTGATATCGATGCTGCAATCGCGCGCGATCTGTTGCTTCAGCTCTTCGTATAACTCGCTTTCCACTTCGCGCACTTTTCCGCAGCGCAGGCACGCTACGTGAATGTGATCGCGCGGCCCGTGGCTTTCGTAGAAATGACGGTCGCCGCGAAGATGCAGCAGATCGAGCTCGTCGATCAGGCCGTGGCGTTTCAGCAGATCGATCGTGCGGTAGACCGTGACGCGCGTGATGTTGGAATCGATTTTTTGCGCGCGCTCGAGAATTTCTCCGGCGTCGAGGTGGCGGCGCGCAGTCTCCATCACCTGCAGAAGCACGCGGCGCTGGCGCGTGAGCCGAATCCCGCGCGAGCCAAGCTCGCGCTGTAAACGCCCGGGCGCTTCGTGGACGTTGATTCGTTCTCCAGTTGAGACGCGGTGTGCGGGTGTGGCAGCCATATTCGCCAATGGCAGATTATACCAAATGCCGATTCGGAGACGGGCAAAACCGCTGGGGCGGGCAGCGCTTCTGCGATTGATACTCGGTCTTGCCGCAGTATGCGAGGGAGATGACGGCGCACACGCAGCAGTGCCTGTGCCACTGAACCGCGACCCGTTGTTCTGCGAGGGAGATGGAACCGCACAGGCGACGTCTTCATGTGTCATCCGCCGGCGGACGCCTGTGCCAGTGAGCTGCGATCTGCGGGCCAGTAACGTCGAAGTTGATGACATGTTTCACTCACCTGGAGGGGCGACCGGGGGGGGTTCGTGGAGGGCGCCCTTGCCTGTCATGGCGGCGATGATTTGGCGGCCGTGGAAGCGGCCGTTTTCGATGAAGATTTCGCCGGTGTGCATTCCGCCGACCACGACGCCGGCGACATAAATGCCGGGAACGTTGCTTTCGAGGCTTTCGGGATTCGTTTGCGGTTTTTTCGTTACTGGGTCGAGGCGGATTCCCTGCTGCTCCAGAAATTCGAAGTCGGGATGGTAGCCAGTCATCGCGAACACTTGTGCAGCGGGCAAGGCTTGCTCGTGCGAATTCGTTTGCACCCACACTTTGCCGGGCTCGATGCGCGAAACTTTGGCATTGAATAGCGCCGCGATTTCTCCGGCGCAGATGCGATTTTCGATGTCGGGCTTCACCCAGTATTTCAGGCTCTTGCCCAAGGCCGCGTCGCGATGAACCAGCGTGACGTGCGCGCCACCGCGAAATAAATCAAGCGCCGCTTCCGCCGCTGAATTTTTTCCGCCGATCACGACGACATTTTGTTTCCAGTAGGGATGCGCGTCAGTGAAATAGTGCGAAACGTGCGGTAGATTCTCGCCGGGAATATCGAGCGGATTGGGCCGGTCGTAGTAGCCGGTGGCAATGATGATTTTCTTGCCGTGGAATTCGTGCTTTGCGCCGGATTCGTCATGGGTGTGGACGACGAACGCTCCGTCGTGGCCGCTGATTTTGTCGACGGTTTCGTAGAGCCGCGTTTCGATCCCGTAATGTTCGACGGCGCGGCGATAGTAGTTGAGCGCCTCGGCGCGTGTGGGCTTCCCTGCCGCGATCGTCATGGGCAGGTCGCCGATTTCCATGCGCTCGGGCGTGGTGAAGAACGTCATGTTGACGGGATAGTGGTAGAGCGAATTGCAGAGGCAGCCTTTGTCGATGACAAGCGGGCGCATGCCGGCGCGCTTGGCTTCGATGGCGCAGGCAAGACCGGTGGGCCCCGCGCCGATGCAAATAACGTCGTAGGCGTCAGGCATGGTCATGGGACGAGCCTCTGGCCAAACTAGCAGAGTTCGTCGGCTGAAGGCGCCGGAACTCCGAAGCGGCTCGGTTTTCGGACTGAAAAATCGTCATAAATTTGCGATTAGAAATTGGAGAGCATTGCTGAGGCAGCGATGCTCGGCAGGTGTCGTCGCCAGCCAGCCAGAGTGCTGACGGCTGTGGTTCCACTGGCACGCTCCTTTCTTTCCACTTCGGGAGCTGCGTTCGAGTTTGCGTTCAGCTCCCATAATATTAGATGACGGTAGCATGCGGAAAAGTTGGTTTGCAAGAAGTGGTTCGACGACAGAATTTGCGCAGCGCTTCGGCAAAGTCAAAAGAGCCGGCAGGATGCCGGCGCTACAAGGGATTCGAGGCCGCCGTCCTCTCGATTTGCGATGGATTGCATGTAGCGACTTGGGGCACAGGCAGGAATGCCCGTGCTGCTGAACGACAGCTTGACAATCGGCTGCATATGCAGTATGTTCTGTATAGACTGAAATGACAGACACGCCGCGTACACATCTCTCGTCTGTGGTTCAGAAGTTCATCCTGCACTGGGGTGAAATGGGGACGAAGTGGGGGATCAACCGCACCGTCGCGCAGATTCATGCCCTGCTGTTTCTCTCGGCGCGGCCGCTCACTGCCGAGGAGATCGCTGACACGCTTTCGGTGGCGCGTTCGAATGTGAGTACGAGCCTGCGCGAACTCCAAGGCTGGCGGATTGTGCGCGGCGTATCAGTGTTTGGCGACCGGCGGCAGCACTTCGAGTCAATGAAGGATTTGTGGGAGATGTTTCGGGTGATCTCGGAGGAGCGCAAGCGGCGCGAATTCGACCCCACGGTGGAGGTGGTGCGCGAATGCGTGGCGGAGGCGAAGAAATCGGGATCGACGGATGCCTATGCGCGCGAGCGGATGGAGGAGATGCTTGAGTTCATCGTGACGATGAGCGGCCTTTTTGACGAACTGCGAACGATTTCGCCGGCGACAATTAAAGGAATGGCCAAGCTAAGGGGCGGGATTCGCAAGCTTTTGCACAATTGAGGACGGGAGGGAAGGGCGGGCAACCGCCCTTTTTTGATGCGCGATGATTTCTCTTACTTCAGAACTAACTGACACCAAGGGCAGCCGGGCCGCCAGTGGATGGGTGTTCTTTGATCGGGAATGCGAGATTTGCACGCGGCTGGCACATCGTTTTCGAGGCGCATTGGCAAAGCGCGGCTTTGGTCTGGCGGCGTTGCAGGATCCAAGGGCCGCTTCCCTTTTGTCGATTCCACCGGAGGAGATGCTGCGGGAGATGCGCGTGCTGACGGCGGAGGGCGCGGTGTACGGCGGCGCGAATGCGATTTTGTTTCTCGCGGGACGGATCTGGTGGGCGTGGCCGGTTTATTTTGCTGGGCGGCTACCCGGCTCCGGTTGGCTGTTGGACGCGGGTTATCGGTGGTCTGCGGAGCATCAGCGCTGCTCCAGGCACGGGTGCGAGGTCAAGGCGAGGAGTCACTGAGAGACGTAACTGACGAAACAGGAGAATACCTACTATGGGCATCGAAGCGGCCTTCTTCGTAGGTTCGACGATAACAATGGGAATCGTGCTCGTTGTAATTTGGTATTTGCGAAAGCCTCTGCAGGCAATCCTCACTGAACTCTGCGGGAAACCCGAGCGCGCGCGGTTCTGGTCGGCATTTTCACACGTGACGCTATTTCTGATTCCATTCATTGCGGTTTTGAGTCGAGGGCCGGACCTGCCCTTCAGGCAATCCGTTGTATTTGCGATCTGCGAGCAGCTTCGAGCGGGAATGATGGGATTAGTGGGCTCGGTGGTGACCCTCGGCGTCGTACTGAGCGTTTACATCGCGCGATATATCGTGTCGCCTACGGGTGGGATTCCGGCGGAGGCTGGGCGACACAGCTGATAAGCGATTTGCAGGATAACGACAAGGAGGAGGCGATGCGACCTTTCCTTTGGTATCTGTGGCTGGCAGGTGCGGTGCAGATGGTGATTCTTCTGGCGAATATTCCGCTGCCGAAAAAACTGCGGTGCCGGGAAAATCTCGCGCGCGTATCGCCGATGATTCGAGCCGTTTTTGTCGTGCATTGGGCATATATCGTGCTGGTGCTCGGAATTTTTGTCGTCTTGTGCTTTGGGTTTGCTTCGGATTTGGCAGGCGGGAGCCGACTGGGACGATTTCTCTCGGCGTCCATGGCGATTTTCTGGCTGGCGCGAGTGCCCGTGCAACTATTCTTCTACGATTCGGAAACGCGACGACGACATCGGGTTGCGGACGTGAGCTTTCTGGCGTGCTTTTCCTATTTGGGTGTAGTGTTCGCCGCGGCTGCGCTGGGAGCGTTTCGGTGAAGCCGAGCGCGATTTTAGGGAACCTTGCGGTTTCGTTCGGCAGGAGGTGAAACATGAGAATCGCGATTACAGGCGGTACTGGATTTGCGGGCCGTCATTTGGCGCGGTCGCTCGCTGCTAAAGGCCATGAAGTGGTGTTGATCGCGCGCGGAGTTGACCAGCGTAACCGCAGCGCGCTCGATCTGCCCAGTACATCTTTCTTCCCTTCCGATCTGAGCAGTGTTGACGAATTGGCGCGAGCGTTTTCCGGATGCGGAGGGGTGGCGCATTGTGCGGGAATCAACCGCGAGATCGGGCAACAGACCTACGAGCGAGTTCACGTACAAGGCACACGGAACGTGATGGAAGCCGCGCGAATTGCTGGAGTGGGCAAAGTGGCGCTGCTGAGTTTCTTGCGGGCGCGAGCGAACTGCGGATCGGGTTATCACGAGTCGAAATGGGCTGCGGAGGAGATTGTTCGCGGCTCGGGGCTCGATTACACGATCCTGAAAGCGGGTGTGATTTACGGGCGCGGCGATCACATGCTGGACCATTTGAGCCATGCACTGTTTACGTTTCCTGTTTTCGCAACGGTGGGGCTGCGGGATCGACCGGTGCGGCCTTTGGCGGTGGAAGATCTTGCGAAGGTGCTCGAAGCCGCGTTGATCGAAGGACAACTGTCACGTGAAACGGTGGCGGTATTGGGGCCGGAGGAAATGCTGTTGGGAGAAGCGGCACGGCGGGTGGGCAAGGCGATCGGTAGGCGGCCGGCGATCGTGCCGACGCCTGTTTGGTTTCATTACGCGCTTGCACTCTTGTTGGAGGCGGCGATGAAGATTCCGCTCGTTTCGCGAGCGCAGGTGCGGATACTTTCGGAGGGGATTGTCGAGGCGCTTCCGCCGTGCGGGGCATTGCCTGCCGACTTGTTGCCGACTACGCGATTTTCTGACGAACAGATTCGCGCGGGGCTACCGGAGGCGGGCGCGTTTGGGTTCAGGGATTTGCGTTGTTGCGCGTGAGAGGTCGGTGCGGACGTGGGACCATGTGGCAATGGCGTGATTGTGCCAAGTTCGAGTGCCGGGCACGGCGTGCCGTGCCCCTACTGAGGAAAGGGCAAATCGACAGCGAAAGCGGAAAGAACGATAGCGCGAGCGAGACAAGTATCACACGCCACGGAGGTAGGTTACTTGGGGCACAGGCAGGATTGCCTGTGCTACTGGAAGGCGGCGGTTCGCGGGACCAAGGGTTGCGTTATCGAATGTCGAGGGGGTCTCCCGTTTTGTGTTCGCGGATTTGGTAGCGGAGGTAGGCGTGGATGGCTTTTAGGGCTTTGGGATCTTCTGTGGTGATTATGACTTTTGCGCCGGTTGGGGTGGATTCGAATTGGTAGGTGATTTGGGCTTTGCGGGCTTTCATTTCGGGGACGCCTGGTGGGGTTTCGGCGTGGACTTCGTGGGGATCGGTAAAGTCGCCTTGGGCGAAGGCTTTGGAGATGTGTTCTAGGTGCATGCGGATGTGGTCGCGGCTGGTTGTGTCTGAGGGGTCGTTGGCTTGGACCTGGATGATGCCGCCGGTTTTTGTGAGGGTGAAGTGATGGGTGGTTTTGGTTTGGTCGAAGCCCATTACGTGGTCGCCGCGGGTGTTCATGGCGGTGTTGTCGTGTTGTTGTTGTTGCTGGGGGCTGGCTGGAGCTGCGGAGCATGCGAGCAGGAAGAGGCAGGCGGCTATTGTTCGGATCGTGTGCGGTGGGTGAGTCGACATTGGATTGTGTGGGTCTCAGTTCATTCGACGAATTCTATTGGTCAGGGTGAGCGAGAGTTAGGGGCGACATTGCGATTGCGGGCGAACGCTGCATCGGCGAAGGTGCCGTTCACGAAATGCGCACAAGCGACATTTTCATGAGCCGCCTTCCGGCGGACGACCTGTGCCACTAAACCTGTGGCAATGGCGTGATTGTGCCAAGTTCGTGTGCCGGGCACGGCATGCCGTGCCCCTACTGAAGAGAAGGCAAAGGCGAGTTGTCGCTCAGGCTTTGGCTGCTGCGCCTTTGATGACGCGGTAGATGAGCAGGAGAACGACGGCGCCTACTACTGACATTATGAAGCCGGCGCCTTGGCCTGCCTGGTACCAGCCGATGGCTTGGCCGATGTAGGTGGCGAGGATGGAGCCGGCGATGCCGATGATCATGGTGATCCAGATGCCGCCGGGGTCTTTTCCCGGCATGAGGAATTTTGCTACTGCGCCGACTACGAGGCCGATGATGAGTTCCCAGAGTAAGGCGAACATGGCGTCCTCCTGAATTTGACTGGT
This sequence comes from uncultured Acidobacteriota bacterium, assembly GCA_963720655.1. Lineage (GTDB taxonomy): Bacteria > Acidobacteriota > Terriglobia > Acidiferrales > UBA7541 > Palsa-295. Next base: position 9,906 of record CAVRFZ010000006.1, read on the forward strand.
GAATTTGAACTCGCCGTTTTGTGAATTCCGAAATAAATCGCTGATGGGGCCCGTGCGCTGAAACCTTTGCGTCGAAATTGAGTGCGCGTTGCGAGAATTGCGCCGCTGCTCTGGCAACGCTTGCGAGAACCTACTGCGAAGCGGGCTTGTTTTGCATTTTCGCGGCAGCGTCGTCGGCTGCTTGCTTGGCGTCGGCCGCGGCCTTTTGCGCTTTCTTCTTCGCGGCTTCCATTGCCTGGTCGGCTGCTACTTTTGCGTCGGCCGCAGCTTTTTTCGCTTTTTCCTTGGCGGCTTCCATGGCTTGGGAGGCGGCATCGCTTGCGGATTGCTGCGCCTTCTGACCGGCTTTTTGAGCTGCGTCGGAAGCTTGTTGCTTGGCTTTATCGACCGCATCGGAAGCTTGCTGCTTCGCGTCCTGAGCGGCGCTGGATGCGGCGGCTTTGGCGGCGTCAACTGCTTGCTGCGTCTTTTCCTGTGTTTTCTTTGAGCAGCCGACCACAAAAAGCAAGGCGCAGAGGAAGACGAAAGCAAGCGCGAGGAAATTTGTCCGGATCGGCTTCACGCGCGGTTCTCCCGCAGCAAAATCGAAAGATCACACACCAGAGGTGCGCCGGTCCGCCAGCCTTCGGACCGGCACACTTCCGGCGCTTGGTGCAAACTTATGCCTGCCGCTGTTTTTCGGCGACTTTCGCGAGAGCGATCGTGAGAGCGGTGCCGCCCAGAGTCTTAATCAGAGTGGTGTGCTGGGCGTAGAACGTGCTGACGCTATCGACGATCGAAGGATCCGCGTTGTGTGCTTGTGTCGCGAGTTGCTGAACAGCTTCGGGCGAAATTTTCTGAGCCTGTTCGGGCGTGATCTGGGGCGTGCCCGCGCCTCCGCCGAGAATGCTGGCGAGTCCCGCGCCTGAGAGAAGCGACGTGAGTGTGCCGGGAGGAACGGAGGACATGATTTGGTTGATGATGCCGGCTTTTTGCTCGCCGCTGGAGCTGTTGAACATTGTGGAGAGCATCTGGCCGAAGGCGGGGGTCTGGTCGGATTTGAAAGCGGCGGAGAGGCCTTCTGCAAGTGCGCTCGAGGGAGCCGCTTCTGCCACCTGGTCGAAGTGGGCGTGCACGTCCGGGGCGGGTGCTGCTGCTGCGCCACCGGAGGTATATTGCTTCAACAGGTTGCCGATCTGGTCTGTCCAAGTCATAGCTGGTTCTCCTTTTACTGAAACTGCGGATGCCACTTATCTAGCGACGCGCAGTGTTACTGCAGTTCGCGATGCGCGTTACTGCGGAATTACAAGCTCCTGGCCGGCTTTGATTTTGTCGGGGTCGGCGAGCTTGTCCTTGTTGGCTTCGAAGATTTTCATGTACTTGTTGGCGTCGCCGTAGAACTGCTTGCTGATTTTGGAAAGGCTGTCGCCGGCTTGAACGGTGTAGGTGCGTGCCGCGGGAGTGGACGAGGCGCCGCCTGCTGCTGCGGCTGCGGCCGCCGCCGGGGCTTGAATGTCTGCGGTGAGATCGGAGAAATTGGGATCGACGAGCTTGATCTGGTCCCAGACGCGGTTTTTCAAATCGGCGGATGGGGCGGCGGCGCGGATGAAGAGTTTGTCGCCTTCCATGTTTACGTTTTGAAGTTGGATGCCATTGGACTGGATGAAATTCAATACGGACTGATACTTCAACTTCAGTTGCTCGAAACGGTCTGCCATTGGAGCCTCCTATTAAACCTTCTTACACCTTTTAGTCAGCTGGGTGATATCGTTTTTTTCAATTAATACGGATCGAACTGATCCGGTTGTTCCAGTTCTTGTTGTCGGAACCCTGCACGCGATAGTTACGCAGGTCCGGGACGTTGTGGCGAAAGACAACTGACACGCCACTGAAATTTCCGTCGCTGAAGGCGATGACGGTTGCGCCTCCATGGAGTTTTACGGAGCTGATCTGGTCGTTGAATCCGCCCGGAAGAAAGCCGAAGCTGGCGCCGCGCTCCATGCAAAAGTAATCAGACGAATAGTTTGTTTGGCGGAAAAAGCACGCGCCGTTTCGCGGTTGGTTCGTGGGAGGACGACCGGGACCGGAATTCCACCAGCCGGGACCGTTGTAGCCGTAGGCGCTCACTCGAAATGTTGCACGGCATCCGCGATCGACCCAGATTCCTTGACCGTCATTGCCCCAGGTGGCGCCGCGGGTGCATGGCGCCTGGCTCAATTGTTGGACCAGATCTACGTTCGAGTTCACATTGCCGATAGGGCAATAATTTCGCCGGTTGTGCGACGATTCGCAGGTAATTGTGTTGCCGCCGGGACCGGGGGCTGGCCCGCCGGGCCCTGGTCCTGGGCCACCCGGATACGAATTGCCGACTTGAAAATCAGCGCGGCAGCCACGATCGACCCAGATGCCGCGGCCGTCGTAGCCCCAGGTCTGACCCTGCACGCAAGGCGAGTTGCTGTTCTGCCTGATCATTGTGACGCCGCCGCGCGTATCGGCTGGGCAGAATTGGCGCCCGCCATCTTGCGAGGCGCAGCTGATGGTCTGGGCGGAGGCTTGGTGCGAGAAAGCACCCCAACCCAACATGAGCATCGCGAAAACCAACAGCTTGATTCTCATCCTGCCTCCGGCTAATTTGCGTCGAGTTGTGTGGCAAGTTCCCGGGAAAAGAAATTCGCCGCCGGACCGTTTCGAACTAGGCCTTCGACATTTGAGCTTTGATGAGACCGATGACTGCCATCACGATGGCGCCGCCGATGCCGCCGCCACCGACACTGGAAAGAATGGAGCTGAGGTCCATTCCGCCCGCTGGGGCAGCCGCTGCCGCAGCAGCTCCGCCGGAGGTGATCATGGTAAGCAGCTGGCCGCCGACGCCGCCGCCTACCATGCCCGCTAAAGTGTTTCCGATCGGGCCCAAGTTAAATTTCTGCATTAACGCGCCTGCAATATTTCCGCCCACACCGCCGCTCACCAAACTCACGATCAAAGGGAGCCAGTTCATCAAACGCCTCCGCCGAGCTGGATTTACATGGCCTGAGCGAAGACACGCACTCTCCGAGTGGGGAACATGGAGAAAGAATGCGAATCTCTGAAAGCTAAAGAATGGGTCCCGGAGTGCGCCAGATGGATACAACAGGAATCACATCGGTACAATCGGGCGCTCGCTGATTTAGTTCTAGGGGATTCCCCTATGGCCGGGGTAGTAAATCTACTACGGTAAAGTACTGGAACCACTGATCGTATTATTTCTATTGGCGATTTGTGTCCCTCGGTCATTTTGCTCATAGCGACTCTTTAGGCGTGGCCCCTATACATTTTTTTTGCTCTCATACTTCGGTGCTAGCTTTGGGGCGGGTAAGCCTATTCGACTGGCAATAAGGCTTCCGTCAGATCGTCGGCGAAAGAGGTGAGCTCGGCGCGGCGGGCGGCGGTGGCTGCGACCCGTTGCTTCTTCCAGATAAAGTAGTCGTGGCCGTCGAGGGTGATTCGAGCGCTGAGGTTACCGTCGACCAGGTACGCGGGCTCGGCGAACACTTTGAAGGTGTCAGGGACGGCCGGCGCGAGAAGCGCGGCGCAACTCCCTCTTCGAATGCCGATGTGGTTAGGGTAGACGGGAAAGGCGATCAACTCGAAGCCGCCAGAGAGCATGCGCTGAAGGAGTGCGGCCTGCTTGGGGGTGATGTCCATCTGCAAACAGGATAGCAGGCAGACTCTGAGAGCTCACAAAAAACAAATCTCAAGGCGGCATAGCTCGACGTGCCGACTACGGAAAAGCAGGGTTGTGACCCACACATCAATGCAAGCACGCGGGATCGCTTAATTCTCGGGCGTACCTTTGTTATCTCTGATGGAAGCTACTCTCCACGGATCATTTGCGACGTCGATCGTCGGTTCGCCGTTTTTCATGACGAGCTTGGCCGCGCCATATACGACTCCATTGCTTTTTTTCATCTCCTTATCGTCCATCTCGAGAGTGCCGCCGCTCAGGTCGTACTGCTCGCTTCGCGAGTCAGCCCAGGCTTCGCCCATCGAAATTTTTCGGTCAGTGACGAAGCGAATCGAGCGCCCCGCGGGCGTCGGAAACCAGCGAATGTACTTGACGTCGTAGCCGAGCGTGCCGGTAATCGCAACGCGACCGACCGCTCGCATTTTGCTCAGGGCGTTAAACAACCCGACATTCTGAGACTTTTGGAATGCATCTACGAGGACCTGCTTATCGTCAGGCGTTGAGAACTCATAGATAACAAGCGTAAAGTTAGTGAGCTGTCCAGCCTGCAAGCCAGTGCCGGTAATGACGCCTTGGATGATCTCCGGCTTGGAGCGCTCCTGGGAAGAAGCTGCCATCGAAACGAGAAGGCCAAATCCCAACAAAGCCCCGACCGTGATCTTTCTGATTCTTGGAAGCACGATCCTGATTTCTCCCATTTTGTCCCTCCGCCTGCGACTCCTGAGTTTCGAGCCGGCAGAATGTCAGGCGCATCGTTACAGAAACTGCAATCGAATGGCACTGTCAGTATTGACAGTGCCGCTCACCGCCCCGAAAGCGACGATATCGGTCAACAGCTGTCAACTGCGGACAGGGGTGGGCGGACCAGGCTGGAGTCGCAGCTACCCGAGGAGAGAATCGAGAGACTCGTTGGGAGCGCAATCGATCGGCACTGCGTTCCGTTGAAAGAACCTTGCACCGGTAGCCCCGCGGAGTGTGACGGAACTGCCCGCGATTTCAAGCCAAGCGCCCTCGCGCAGGCCAAGAACGGGCGAAGAGTTTTCTTCGTGGAATTCGCGGATGCGCTCCTCTCGGGTTTCATGTGCCGGAGGGGAGTTGGGATCGGCGTCAATGAAATGTGGATTGATTTGAAATGGAATCAGGCTTAGCGCGTCGAGACTTGCCGGAAACACGATCGGCATGTCGTTCGTCGTTTTGATTGTTGGGCAGGCCAGGTTTGTTCCGGCGCTTACGCCGAGATATGGCGCGCCGGCGCGGACGCGATTGCGGAGAGCGTGAAGGACGCCGAGAGCGTAAAGCCCGTCGAGGAGGCGGAAGCTGTTTCCGCCGCCCACGAAGAACGCTTCGGCGTTTTCGATTGCGGCGCGCGGGTCTGGCGCGGTGTGAAGCGATTCGACGAGAAGTCCCGAGCCATCGAAGTGGGCCGCAATTTTCGCGGTATAGGCATCGTGATCCTTCAACGCATACGGGATGAAGAGAATGCGCGTGATGGTGCGATAGAAATTCAGCACATCGGCAGAGCAATAATCGAGGTAGCCCGCGCCGCCCGGGATGAATGAACTGCTAGTGAGGAGGAGCTGAGTTTTGGATTTCATGTGCGCCGGACGTTCAGTATAGGAGACGTCGGCTGCGAAACCAACGATTTGACACCGAGCGCTTGCAGATGAAACGCGTTCAGTGAGAAGAGGCTAGCGGCCGGACGCGCGCCAACAGGACCGCAATTCCCGCCACAACTGCCGCGACCGTCATACAGACGAATGATGAATGAAAAGAATGAGAACGAGCCGATAGGGAGCCAATCAGAAAAGGCCCCGCGAAGCCACCCATCATTGCCACGCAGTTAATCAAGCCGGTAGAAGCGGCCCCCGCGGATTCGCCGAGGAAAGCTGAAGGGATCGCCCAAAAGCTTGTGACGAATGCGAGCAAGCATGCGTTGGCAAGTCCGAGGAATACTACGGTGAGCCACATGCCGGGGTGAAAGGCGAGGATGAGAAGCAGAGACGCGCTGCAGAGGAACGTGGGAACAGCGGTGTGCCAGCAATGTTCGCGGACGTGGTCGGAATGCCAGCCATTGGCCTGCATGGCGATGAGGCTCGCGAAATAAATCAGCGAGACGACGAGCGTGACGCGAAAATCGGGCAGACCGGTGAGGCGCTTCAAAATCGTTGGGAGCCAGAAGACGAAGCTATACGCGATGGCGGCATGAAGAAAGTAAGCGAAAGTAAGCAGCAGAACGCGCGGGTCGCGAAAGGCTTGCCACACTGTGTAGGAGCGAATGGATCTTTTGGCTGCGGCTTCATCGCTGAGCCGCGCCGATAGCCACTCGCGCTCATTTTCCGGCAGCCAAGCTGCTTCGCGCGGCCAGTCCGTAAGATAAAACCACGTAACGATGCCGAAGATGACTGCCGGGAGACCTTCGAGAATGAACAGCCAGCGCCAACCGCTTAATCCGTACCAGTGCACACCGAGCAGCCAGCCTGAAATCGGTGAGCCGATGATGAACGAAAGCGGAATCGCGCCCATAAAGGCCGCGACCGATTTTGAGCGGTCGGAATGAATGAACCAGTGCGTGAGGTAGACGAGGACTCCGGGAAAGAATCCGGCTTCAGCCAGGCCTAGCAAAAATCGCAGAGAATAGAATTGGCCGGCGGTATGGATGAAGGCCATACCGACGCTCACGATTCCCCACGTCACCATGATGCGCGAGAGCCAGCGGCGCGCGCCCCATTTTTCAACGATCACAGCTCCGGGAATTTCGAGCAGGAAGTAACCGGCGAAAAAAATCCCGGAACCGAAGCCGAGGACGCGATCGTCAAAGCCGAGTTCCCGTGGCATCTGCAGGGCGGCGGTGGAGATATTGGTGCGGTCGAGAAACGCGATGATGTAGAGGATTGCGAGATAAGGCAGTAAGCGGAGAGCCACGCGGCGGCGGGCGCGGTTGGCGACATCCGTGATCGGAGCGATCATGCTCTGGCGAGCGGAGGACGGGCGGAGAGTAGGAAAAAGGCAGCAACCGCTTGGAGCCTGTTCGCGCGCCCGAAGGCAGCCGCTACAAGTTCACAGCTGCACTTCACGCCACGGCGGTCGAGGAACGCGTCGAGCCCGATTCCAGGCGGCGAAGCACAGCGCGAACCGCGGCGGCCAGCTCGTCCTGGCTCACATGGCTCTTGCGGAATTGCAGGCGCACCGTGAACGAGCCGTCCTCAGCTTCATAGTTGTAGACGAAAGGCTGCGGACGCGGAGCGGTGCCGGTTTCATCCTTGCGCGATTTGCGGGCTTCATCACGCGTCAATCCGCCCTGCGTGATGCGATGAACCATCTCGGTCATCTTCTTCTCGTTGGGCTGTCGCGACACTTGAAGAAGTAGCGACTTCGAGACAATGCCGTTCTCGACGCACTCGCGGCGAACCGATTCCGGAATCACGCGCAGGGACATGCTTTCAGTGACGGACGAGCGGGCGCGACCGATTTTCTTGGCGATGTCGTCGTGCGTGTAGTCGAAGTGATCGGCAAGCCGTTGCAAGCCATCGGCTTCTTCGAAGGGCGTGAGGTCCTTGCGCTGGAGATTCTCGATCAGCGCCAGCTCGAGCGTTTCCGCATCGTCGGCAATCTTCTCGATACAGGGAAGCTCATGCAAGCCCGCGGCTTTCGAAGCATGATAGCGACGCTCACCGGAAATAATGTAGTAGGTATCTTCGCGCGGAATGTAGCGTACCAACAGCGGCTCAAGCACGCCCTTCTGCCGGATCGAATCGGAAAGTTCGCGAATATCGCCGATAAATTTGCGAGGCTGATCGGGATTCGGACGAATCTTATCGATCGGGATCATGCGGCCAATGGACGCGCCACTGAAACTCGTCAGAGTCTCAACGTAGTGGGCGTCATGCCGCATCTTGAGAGTGACGGGTAACCCGATCCTCTTGGACACGTTGTAATACCTCCTGGGCCAGTTTCTTGTAGTCATCAGCGCCGGAAGATTTTGGCGCGTATGTAAAAACAGTTTCTTTGTAGGCGGGGCTTTCTTCCAGGCGCACGTTCTTGCTGATGCGCGTTTTGAAGAGCGCATTGCCAAACGTGGCGCGAATCTGCTCGTGCGTGTCGCGCGAAATATTGGTGCGCTTGTCGAAAAGCGTGATCACCACACCGAGAACTTTCAAATCCGGATTAGGACGCGCGCGGATGCGGGCATAAGTCTCGAGCAAGTCGTCCGTGCCTTCGATCGCGAAATAGGCGGCTTGAATCGGCACGAGAAGGTGCGTGGACGCGACGAGCGCGTTGACCGTGAGAATGCCCAGAGCCGGAGGCGTATCCATTACGATGAAGTCGAAATCCTTCAGGATGGGCGAGAGCGCGTCCTTCAGCTTGAATGGCGCGTCGAATGCACCGGCCAGCTGCTGTTCAAGGCGCGCAAGGGCCAGTCGAGCCGGCGCGACGAACAGGTACGGGTCCTTCGTCGGGCGAATGATCTTCGACATGTCCGCGGAATGCTCGGCGAAAATGTCGTACATGGTGGTCTGAATGTCGGCCGGGTCGAAAAACGCGATGGTGGCGTTGGATTGCGGGTCGAGATCGATGAGCAGAGTCTTCTTTTTCTTAAGAGCGATAGCGGCAGCTAGATTGATGGAAGTTGTAGTCTTACCGACGCCGCCTTTTTGGTTTGCGACTGAAAGGACGCAGGTCAAGCCGTGCCCCTCGCTCCACCTGTGGCAACCCAGGGGCCATATATGGCACGTCACCCGGGCTACACCACAAGTTGGGTAACTCTACCGATTCTAGCCCGCTTACTGCAAGCGAAAAATGCGGGTCTTGGCGGGAGTTGCAATTTGTGGGCGATCCCGATGGTTACTTTCTCGAACCTGCATTAAAGCAAAGGCTACTCGGAGCCCAGGTTCTAACCTCCGGAATGCTATCTTTCAAGAGATATTGAAACGCTCTAGAAGGCGTGAGATGGCAACCGCACTTCTGACCACAGAACCGAAAGCTAACCGCAAGCTCATTGCGCCTCTTTGGCATACCGGGATCTTCATTGCCTTTTTGTGCGGTTGGGCGCTGTTTGAAACCGGCCGAGTTGCGAAATTGGAGGCGATGCACAGTGCGAGCCGGCTTCCACAATATGCGTTCATGATTTCGTTCGAACTTTTGATGGTCGGATACGTTTGGTTCTTCGGTCTGCGATCTGCTGGTACGCGGCTCACCGAACTGATAGGAGGAAGGTGGAATCGGTGGACGGATGTACTGCGCGACGTCGGCTCGGCAATATTGCTGTGGCTCTGTATTTTCGGGTTCGCCTTCGGAATGCATTTCATCGCGGGCCGAGACGAACTCAGCCTTCGAGCAATCGAAGTTATCGCCCCTCGCACATTCGTAGAATTAATCGCGTGGTGTCTCGTATCCCTTGCTGCAGGTGTGTGTGAGGAAATCGCATTTCGTGGCTACTTGCAGCAGCAGTTTCTAGCGATTACAGGCCGGCCTGCGTTCGCTGTCGCGTTACAGGCAGTTCTGTTCGGAGGCTTGCACACTTACAAGGGAGTTCGCGGAATGATAGCCATCGCCGGCTTCGGGGTTCTCTATGGGACTTGGGCTGTGAGGAGGGCGAGCTTGCGCCCGGGGATGATCCAACACAGCGTTCAAGACTTTATGGCTGGAGTTGCTGCGCACATTATCTTGAAACGAATGTAGCCGGAGAGACTTTCAAGCGGCGACCACACCAAGAAAGAGAGCCAGTCGCGTAAAGCGGCATAAGTTCCGCGAAGAACCATGGCCACTTCCACGACAACACGATTGGCGACCGAAGCCGACGCGGAAGCGATCTCCGCCCTGGTGAACGCCGCCTTCAAAGTGGAGCGTTTCTTCATTGACCGCGACCGAATCGAGCCCGGCAAGGTTCGCGAAATGCTGCGCACCGGCAAATATTTGCTGGCTGAAGACAATGGAGCATTGGCCGCGTGCGTGCACGTGGAGCTGCGGGGGCAGCGTGCCTATTTCGGGCTGCTCGGCGTGGATCCTGCGCGGCAGGGTCAGGGCCTGGGGCGAAAGATGGTGGAGGAAGCGGAAGACTACGCGCGAGCGGCCGGCTGCGAGTTCATGGATTTGCGGATCGTCAATTTGCGGGCTGAACTGCCGCCATTTTATCAGCGCCTGGGATATGTAGAAACGGGCACGGAGCCATTCGCGGCGGACGCCGAGCCGAGCCAGCCGTGCCATTTCATAAAGATGTCGAAACCGCTCGGAACGGCTCGCGCAGCGGAAAATACCTAGATCGTCAAACTGATACGGGGCGACTTAAATTCAGCAGATTACATTTTGTAGCGGCCGAGATCCTCGTCGTTCAGATTCTCAAGCCACTTGCGGAGCTCTTCGTTCGAGCTTTTCTCGGAAATGGCGCTGGCAGTGCGCGAATTCTTCAGCACTTCATCCTCGACGAAAATCGGGCAATCCAGCCGCAGCGCAAGAGCCAGCGCATCGCTCGGCCGCGAGTCCATGGACATCAGCTGGCCATCGCGCTCCATCCAGATCAGCGCGTAGAAAGTATCGTCCTTCAAATCGGAAACCACTACTTTCTGCACGTGGACATTGAGCCCGGTCAGGACGTTCTTGAGAAGGTCGTGCGTCATCGGGCGTGGCGTCTGCACTTTCTCGATTTCTAACGCGATGGCGTTCGCTTCATACACGCCTACCCAGATGGGAAGCACCCCGCTGCCGGCGGTTTCTTTCAGGACCACGACAGGCATGTTTGTTACCGGGTCCATCATCAATCCGCGGATTTTGCATTCGAGTTCCATGCCTGGCCTCCCGGTATCCCGGTTTATAAGGTCTCTAACTCACTGCGCGTCCTCGTTCAGCGCTTGCTCGCCCTGCGCTTCCCCGCTCCTGCACTTCCTCACCGATTAAACTATTCGGTGCGCTGCGCGTGATGTGCACCTGAACGTATTGTCCCAGAAGATTCTCGCGCGATGTAGAGAAATTTACGATGCGGTTGCTGGTGGTTCTGCCGGCCCACTGATTGCGCGCGGCGTGATGCGTGTCCACGAGAACTTCATACGCCGCACCGACAAGTTTTTCGTTGCGCGCGATTTGAATCTGGCGCTGCCGCTCCTGCACGATGGCGAGGCGGCGGCTCTTTTCTTCCTCGGGAATCGCATCCCGCATCGCGAGCGACGGAGTATTAGGGCGCGGCGAGTACTTGAACGCGAAGACGCCGTCGGATTGTATGGCATCGAGCAGCGTCAGCGTCTCTTCGAAGTCAGTATCCGTCTCGCCGGGGAAGCCGACGATCGCGTCGGTGGTCAGGCTGAACTGCCGGCGCGCCCCGTGAATCCAGCTGATTTTCTCGAGGTACTGCTCTCGTGTGTAAGTACGGCGCATTTCGCGCAGGATGCGCGTCGAGCCGGACTGCACCGGGAGATGGATGTGATCGCAGAGCGCAGGTGTGGCATCGATGGCTTCGACGATCTCGCGCGTGAAATCGTTCGGATGCGAGGTCGTGAAGCGCACACGCCGAATTCCCTCGATCTCAGCTACTGCCAGCAGCAGCGCGACGAAATTCCATTTACGCGGCGAAGGATCGCGGTAGGAATTCACGGTCTGACCGAGAAGCTGAATCTCCGTATAGCCGCTATCCGCAAGACGCCGCACCTCCGCGAGAATCGAATCGCTGGCGCGGCTGCGTTCTGGACCGCGCGTGTGCGGCACCACACAATACGCGCACGAATAGTCGCAGCCTTCGATGATCGTGAGATACGCGCGAAAGGGATTATCGCGGCGCGTGATTTCAGTTTCGAATGTCTCGTCGGTGTCGAGGTCGAGGCCCGTCACGCGGCGGCCGCCTGATTCCACCTGCTCGATCAGATTGGGCAAATTGCGATAGCTTGCCGAGCCGCAGACCAGGCTCACCCACGGCGCGCGCTCGAAAATCTCTTCGCCTTCCTGCTGCGCCACACAGCCAAGCACGCCAATCACTTTGCGGTTCGCTTTCGCTACAAATTTGAAGTCATTGAGCCGCTGAAACACTTTCTGCGCAGCTTTTTCGCGGATGCTGCATGTGTTGTAGAGCAGAAAATCCGCGTCCGCCGCGGTATCAACCGGCCGGTAGCCGCGTTCGAGCAGCACGCCCGCCACTTTTTCCGAGTCGTGAACGTTCATCTGGCAGCCGAACGTCTCGATGTAGAAGGATTTCTCGCCGTGAGAAGCCGGTTGGATCGTAGTCGGCGAACTTAGCGCCGCGTCTGCGGCCCCGATCAACATACCAATTTCGATATCAAATGGTCCCGGCATGTACGAGCGATCATTCTAACACAGCGACGAATTGCCAATTATTCGGCAGGATTTTCGCGACAGAACTCAAGCAATTACCAGGTACCGTCAGGAGAAATGAGCAGCCTTACGGGACCTGATTCCGATAGCCATTGGTATCCGATTACACCGGGCTCGCAGAATGGTTCCAGTAAACCTTCAACGTTACTCCAGCTATCGGCAGTGAGCAGGCACTCGAACTCTAGGTTCCCGACGTCGCCAATGCCTTCGTCCCAAGTGCTGCTTCTTAGAAGTAGCCGGCATCCACCAATCGGAGTGACCCACGACTGATTGTCTAGCCGAATAGACTGAAGCGAGCCGGCTGCGAGGGAGCGAACAAGCCGTCTAAGTTCAGCTACTTCGGCTTGATTAAATTCGTATAACCGAATTAACGGGCGATGTTGGGATCCCTCTTTGAGGAACTCCAGCGTCATTGGCAGATGCTATCACCTGTCACGCTCATCGATGCCTCGAAACAGCTAACGGCACAGGGACAGGTACCGGAACCTATCTGTGTCGTGAGAGGCAGCACACAAATCCTTGCATCTGGCTGATTTGTTTGAAACTCCCCTATGCGTGTGCTACGGTTGTTTCGTAGCTGGAGGAAATACTTTTTCTTGGGGGAATACGATTTCCTGCCTGGCGTCGCTCCTTTTTGCCAGCCGCCTCGATACCCTGATTGAGCAAACGGGCTGGGTGGCTCGCATCGTTCTCTGTATCCTGCTGATACTTTCCGTCTACTCCTGGGCAATTATTTTCAAAAAGTCCGGGCAATTTTCGCGGATCGATTCGCAAACTTCACGCTTCCTGCAGATTTTTCGCGCTGGTGGCGGCCTGCCCGCGCCAAGCACGCTGCGAGCAAGCGCCGGCGGCACTCCTCTCGCCAGCGTCTATCAAGCCGGCTATCGCGAACTCGAAGCCCAGATGAACAGTGGCAATCCGCGCCCAGGCAATCCAAATCCCGGCGGCGGAAATCCCGGCAAACTCAAGAATCCAAGCGCGGTTGGCGTCGAGATGCATCTCGCAGCAGCAGAAGAAGTCCGGCGGCTGGAAAAAGGAATGTCGTGGCTCGCCACCACAGGTTCCGTTTCGCCTTTCATCGGATTATTCGGCACAGTGTGGGGCGTGATGGACGCCTTTGCCGGCCTCGGCGACGCCGGCACCGCCAGCCTGCGCGCAGTAGCGCCTGGAATTGCCGAAGCGCTGATCACGACGGCAGCGGGCCTGTTCGCCGCGATACCCGCCGTCATCGCTTACAACCACTATCTTTCAAGCATTCGCGGTGTAGCCACGCGGATGGATAATTTCGCGTCGGAGTTCGTCAGCAAGATCGAAACAATTTACAGCCCGAATTAAAATCGGCGAACTAAAAAGCAAAGCCTCGAGACACGCCATGCCACAAACACAGCGCGGAACGGACACCACACTAGCAGACATCAACATGGTGCCTTTCATTGACGTCGTGCTGGTGCTGCTGATTATTTTCATGATCACGGCGCCGATTCTTCAGTCCGGAATCGAAGTGGACGTCCCAAAAACCAAAACCGTAAAAGAACTCACCGAGGTGCGCCAGGTGGTCACGATCGACCGCGCGCAACGCGTCTACCTGAACGATAAACCCGTAAACATCCACGACCTCGGCCAGCAGGTCCTGGCTCAATCGCGCACCAAAGATCCCGCGCATCAGGCGGTCTACGTTCGTTGCGACGAAACGGTGCCCTTTGGCAGTTGGGCCACTGTGGTCGATGCGCTGCGCCAGGCCGGCATTCAAAACGTCAGCGTGGTGACGCAGCCGCTCAACCAGACACATTGAAATGTCAGCTCTCGCTTCAGACATCGCACTCGATAACCCAGCCGATAATCTGAAAATACCGCTGTCGCTCTCGGTGCTGATGCACGCGGCGCTCGCGGGATTTCTGATCTACTCCGGGATTCATTCTCATACCGGCGATTTGTGGGGCGGCGCGGGTGGAGCGATCACGGTGGGACTCGTTGGCAACGTGCCGGGAATTCCGATGCCGCGGCCGGAGATGGAAACTCCGAACCGCGTCGTGGACGAATCGAAGGGACTTTATAAGGCCGAGCCGGCGCCGGAAGTGAAAGAGCCGCCGCCTCCCGACACAATCGCGCTGCCAAAATTCAAACTTGAAAAACCCCAGCCAAAATACAATTCACGCAAATCGAAATTACTCGAGAATCCCACGCCGCCTCCCGAAAACGCAGTCCCCTACGGAGCCGGCGGCACGCCAACAGTTCCCTACACATCGTTCGCGATGGGCGCCGGCACGTCCACACAAGGCGGCATGGCGGTAGGCGATGCGGGCGGCGGAAATTTTGGGAATCGTTTCTCTTGGTATGTGGAAGCGGTGCAGCGGCGCGTCAGCGGGAACTGGTTGCAGTCCACGATCGATCCGAGAATAGCTTCTGCGCCCCGGGTGATCGCCACGTTCGACATTCTTCGTGACGGAACAATCACGAATATTCAAATCACGAAATCGAGCGGCAACCAATCGGTGGATATGTCGGAAGTGCGCGCCATACGAGAATCGAGCCCGCTCGATCGGCTACCTCCCGCATACGGCGGATCGAAGGTGAGTGTCGAATTCTGGTTTGATTTTCACCGGTAGATATCGATCTTTTTAGGAAGCTTGAAGAGACGCAAAACTAAGATGAAGGTACAAATGGACTGCAGAAAAACGAACAGCAGAGAGAGCACCACCAGACAGATGATGCGAAAATTTGCAATCCTCACAGCGCTTGCCGCAGCCCTCACCTTATTCAGCGCGAAACCGGCCGCAGCGCAGGACTGGTTCAAAACCGGCACGGGCCTGGGAGTCTCCAAAGTGCGTGTCGCCGCTCCCGATTTCGGCATTCGCGGCGCCACGCCTCCAGCACTCGAGAAAACTTTTCACGATGTGCTCTGGAACGATTTGGAATACGCGGGTGTTCTCGAGCTGGTGAGCGCGAGCTTCTACCCGTCGAAAATTCCGAGCCAGCCAAGCGAGCTCAACGCGCCCGACTGGGCGAATGCTCCGGCGAACACCAACATGCTTGCCTATGGAAATCTATCCATCGAGGGATCGAATCTCGCGGCAGCCGGATTCCTCTCTGACGTCCACAATCCAACCGCGCCGATCGCCCTGCAGAAAATTTATCGCGGGGCAGCCACCGATGCCGATGCGCGCAAGCTCGCCCATCAGTTCGCCGACGACATCATCGGTCGGCTGAGCGGCGGCCTTGCGGGCATAGCGCAAACTCAAATCGCATACATCAGCACCAAAAGCGGCAACAAGGAAGTTTGGGCCATGGATTATGACGGCGCGAATCAGCACCAACTGACGCACCTGAAATCGGTCGCGCTCACGCCTCGCTGGTCGCCGGACGCCACCCGCATCGCCTTCACCTGCTTTGTTCCCTACCGCGGCATCACCTCGCCGCAGATTTGCATTTTCTCTACTGTCTCCGACCGGATGATCGCTTTTCCGCGTTTTCGCGGCACCAACAGCTCGCCCGCCTGGTCGCCTGAAGGAACGCAGCTCGCCTTCATGTCCAGCCAGAACGGCGATCCCGAAATTTACATCTGCGATGCCGACGGCAGCCACTTACAACGCCTGACGTTCGCGGCAGGCGTAAGCACGTCGCCGGTCTGGAATCCCAAGACAGGCAAACAGATCGTCTTCGTAAGCGACCGCGGCGGCGACCCTGTTCTCTATCTCGCCAACTCCGACGGCACCAACGTGCAACGCCTCGACATGCCGGACATGGGCTACGTCGTCGATCCCTCATGGTCACCAAATGGACAATTGCTCGCATTTAGTTGGCGACGACCAAGCGGCAATTTCGATATTTATGTGATGGACATCGTGAGCCGCCAGCTCGTGGAACTCACCCGCGATGAAGGCCGCAACGAGCGTCCCAGCTGGGCGCCGGATGGGCGGCATCTCGTTTTCGAATCGACGCGCACCGGCAAGCGAGAGATTTGGACGATGCTGGCAGACGGCAGCCGGCCAAGGCAGTTAACATATGAAGGACTGAGTGAATCGCCGAGCTGGTCGTCTCGATGAAATGCCCGAGGAACCGGACGATCAACCGATGACAACGAATTTGTAAGCTGGCTCTCATGTTGCAATTGAAATAGGCCCATGCACCTTCTCTTAAGGAGGCTTTGTTATGCAGAGCGGTAATTTTCGGAATGCAGCGATACTTTTATGGTTGTCTTTGGCCGGAGTTGTAGCAATCGTTGGCGGCTGCAAAAAGCATGTAGCTTCGGTGCCGCCCGCACAGGCAACTCCGGTGCCAACCGCGCAGCCCACCGTAACGCTGACCGCATCGCCCACCACCGTGAATCCGGGAGCGAGCGTGAACCTGACGTGGTCGTCCACGAACGCCACGGACTTGAGCATCGACCCCAGCGTGGGCAAAGTGGCGGTCCAAGGCTCAACTCCCGTCACGCCGACCGAATCTACGACCTACATGATCACGGCGAACGGTCCCGGCGGCACCGCGACGGCCACGGCGCGCGTGACCGTGACAGGCGGGGCTGCTGTCGTAGCGCCCACGTCTGGCACGCCCGCGGGAATCAGCGAGCTATTCGAGCAGAACGTGCGCGACGCATTTTTCGACTTCAACAAAGCGGATATTCGCCCCGACGCTCGCGACGCGCTCACCAAGGACGCGGAGTTTCTGCGCTCCTACTCGTCCGTGCATGTGACGATCGAGGGCCACTGCGACGAGCGCGGCTCGACGGAGTACAACCTCGGCCTCGGCCAGCGGCGTGCGCAGGCCGCCAAGAACTATCTCGTCTCGCTCGGCATTTCTGCTGATCGGATCGACACCGTCAGCTGGGGAAAAGAACGGCCTTTCTGCACGGAAAGCACCGAGGAGTGCTGGCAGCAGAATCGTCGCGGGCACTTCGTCATGGCGAAGTAGAATGCGCCGGAAAAAGTGGAATGCGCCGGTGAAGTAGAATGTGCCGGTAGCGATATCGAATTTTTGATATCAAAGATCAACGCTGTGTGTGGGAAGCGGTAAAGGCGAAGGCGGCCGCTTCCCGCAACCTCGAAGGAGATTCCTGATGCGCACGCGATGGATTGTGCTTGGGCTTGGCTTGCTGTTTTTGGGGGCATTGTGCGGGTCGGCGCTGGCGCCCACGCCTGTCGGCGCGGTGTCGAAGGAAATGATTCAGCTGCAGCAGTCTGTGGACCAACTCACCCAGGCGCAGCAAAGCTTGCGCAGCGCTGTGGACGCCAATAGCGCCACGCTGCGAACGCTGATTCAGCAGGCGACAGATTCCGTGAACCAGCTGAATGGGAAGATGGCGCTCGTCGAGAAAACCGTGCAGGAAGTGCAAGCCAATACCGGCGCGCGCATCGACACCATGACCACGCAGACGCAGGGCCTTTCCGACAACGTGCAGGACATTCAGGCGCGCGTGGGGAAATTGTCGCAGCAGATGAACGACGTTCAGGGCCTGCTGCAAAGCATCGACGCCAAGATTTCAGGCGGCGCGCCTCCTCCATCGGCGGGCGCGGCGCCGGGAGCGGAAGGCGCGGCCGGCGACAATGGCGGCGGCAACCCCGGCGCCCTGGCGCCGATTCCGGCGGACACGCTTTACCAAAATGCGCTGCGCGATTTCACGGGTGGACGATACGATCTGGCGCGCCAGGAATTTTCGGATTACATGACGAATTTCCCGACGAACGATCTGGCGTCGAACGCGCAGTTCTATCTCGGCGAAATCGATTACGCGCAGGGCAATTACAAAGCGGCGATCAGCGCGTACACGAAAGTGATCGCTCAGTATCCGCGCAGCTTCAAGGTGGCCGCTTCGCAACTGAAGAAGGCGCAGGCGGAAATCAAGCTCGGCAACAAGCAGGCCGGCATTCGCGACTTGCATGAAGTGGTCCGCAAGTATCCCGGCTCCGACGAAGCGCGGCAAGCGCAAGCGCGGCTGCGGGAGCTGGGCGTCCCCGCGACAACCAGGTAAGCAGATGAAGCCTTTCGGCACGCGAGCGGTGCGCGCCGGAAGCTTCGCAATAGCGCTCGCGGCGTTCGTGATCCTTTCCGTAGCGCCCAATGATTCCGCGCGTTCCGGTTCCCTTCCTCACTTCAGTTCCCTTCCTGAAATCACAGATGCTTCCGCTGCTTTCAGTCATGACGCCAAAGGATTGGAAAATCAGTACCAACCATTTCTTGACGCGTTCGCTGCGGTGAAGCCTGCGGAATTCCACGCGGCGCTTGCAGTCTTCGCGTTGCCGAATCCCGCAGATTGGTTTGCGAAATACTTCGCGAAGGATCAGGTGGAACTGCTCGTCCGCGAGAATGAGTCGGAGTTGGACGCGTACGAACAGGCGCTGCTGAGATCGATGGCCGCTGTGCCGCCGGGGACGAGATTTCGCGTGCGGTGCAAACTGCCGCACGCCGATCCTACGACGCGCATCTCGCCGCGTCCGGATGCGATTCTTCCGAGCGCCGCGATCCCGGTCGAACAATTCGTTACCGAATTCGATTCGGTTCCGAAAATGAAAAACGGGCGATTTTCGCTGGTCGTTAACTACGTGTATGTGGATGGCGCTTTTCGTTATGTCGGAAAAGGCGCGTATCCGTTCTGGGCGGCGCCGGACGAAAGGCCGACAAAATGAGCGAACCAACTTTAAATCGAATTTAAGTTAGTCTGCTTGCGAGAAACGCCGGAAGAAGCTGTCTGATTTCCATTGCGGGCGCTCGGTGCGATTGGCGACCGCGATCGTCACACCGCGCACAATCGCCTCGAATGCCGCGGCCGATTGCAAATCGACTGGTTGATTCGTGTCGTCGGACGGCGCGTGATAGCGCTGCGTCAGCCAGTCTTTATAAAGCTTCGCGTCGGGCGAGCCTTGCTCGTAACCTACCTTCATCGCGACCGCCGGAATTCCGTGACGAATAAAGCTGTACTGGTCGCTGCGGATGAAGGCATTGCGCAGAGGCTCGGGGTCGCCCTGCACTTTCACTCCCTGCGCCTCTGCCACTCCGCGAACGATATCGCCGAGATCGGATTCCTGGAGGCCGTAGACGGTGAGAAGTTTGAGCGGCGTGAGCGGAAGGAACATGTCGGTGTTGATATCGGCGACGATCGATTTTGCGGGGACCGTGGAATGCGCGGCGAAATATTTTGAGCCAAGCAGGCCTTTTTCTTCGCCGCACACAAAGACGAAGAGAATCGAACGCTTGTGCGACGCGGGATCCGCTTTCAATGACCTCGCGACATCGAGCAGGAGAGCGGAACCGGAACCATTGTCCATGGCGCCGTTGTAAATTTTGTCCCCGTTGATGGGCTCGCCGATTCCCAAGTGATCGATGTGCGCGGAGAGAACCACGTATTCGTTTTTGAGCGCGGGATCGCTCCCGGGCAATTTGCCGATTACGTTGGCGGACTCAACCTCGGTCTTTTCCACTTTCGTAACGGCTTTAATCGAAACGGCCAGCGGGAATCGCGGCAGCGGCTTGCGGTCTTTGCCGAGCGCGGCGATTTCGGCGAATGTGTGGCCGGAACCCGCGAAGAATTTCTCGGCGCTCGCCGGATTCACGATCATGGAGAGCTTTTCGCCTTCGGTTTCGTTCAGGCTGGCGTCCGCGAGCTCCATGCTGGGATGCGCGCGATTGAGCGCCATGCGCGACCAGGGAATATCCATCGAGGCGGGATTCGGCAATGCTACGACGCCTATCACGCCCGCTTTTCGCAACGACTTCCAGCGTTCGCCGGCGGACTGATAGTGCGAGGCGAGGGCCGTGGGCATGTCTGCGGGAGAGCCGCTGAATATCACTGCGACTTTGCCTTTGAGATCCAAACCTGCGAGATCGTCGTAGTTTTTTTCCGGAATCGTGAGCCCGTAGCCGACAAACACGAGAGGCGCTTCGATTTCGGGCGCGAGGTTGACACGCGTGTTGAAGAACGCGTCTTCGCCCAGCTTGAGCGGTGCCGCTTTGCAGTCATCGTAATACAGGGTGATGCTGGAATCCTTCTCGACAATCTGGCGCACCTCGAATTTCACGGGCTGGTAGTAGCCATCGCTGCCGGCCGGCTCGACGCCGTCGGATTTAAGCTGCTCGACGACGTAGGCTTCCGCGCGCTTCAGTCCGGCGCTACCAGTCTCGCGGCCTTCCATGTTGTCGTCGGCGAGGACTTTCACGTAGCCCCACCAAGTCTTGCCGTCGAAGTCGTTTTTCGCCGTCTGTTGAGCGAAAGCGGCCCCGGTAACGCTGAATCCGAGCGCAAGCAGCACCAGCGATTTCTTCATGATGACGTCATGCCTCCCATTCACGCCTGAATGCGAGGAGAAAGATATCACGAAGACGGCAGGCATCGTGCGCGATGCGCACACCTCGCGACACGGCGAGGAGATCCTCGCTTGGGTCGGGATGAAAATATGAGCGCGATTTGCGTCAGCGTAGGCTGGCGGTGAGAAACCTTCAAGAAGGAGGAGCCGCGCATGGAAGATATATCGCATTCGATAGTCATAAGCGCTACAGTGGGTCGAGCAGAAGAGGTGGCCACAGGGAAGTGAGGCAGTATCGGTTGTCATGCGCCGGGAGCGATTCGCACGCGCTAGCCACTGCGCGCGGCAGGGTGGCGATCGAGGCCACGCGACTGGTATTGGATCATCGACGAGATCGAGCAAGCGCGCTGGAGCCGCGGTTGGTGCATCCGCGCAAGGCCAAGCTGATGATGGGGCAGATCAACAAGACGGACAAGCTCGATACGCAGGGGATGAACCGTTTGCAACGGAACGGAACGCTGCCGACGGTGTGGATACGCCCGGCCCTTGCGCGAGCAGCGCGAGTTGCGCGACTCGTTTGGTGCTGGCGGCGCAGCGCACACGCTGGAAGAATCGCATTACGGCGACGCTGGCGAAGTGGGGCTTGCCGCCGAGTGAGTACAGCGATCCCTACGGAAAGAAAGCGCGGGAAGAACTCGAGCGGCGGATGGAGCGATTGCCGGAGCAGACCCTTGGGCGACCCGGCAGATGCTGATACAACTGGATGCCCTGCAAGCCCAGATGGGAGAGTCGAAAACCGCTTGGAAGAGATGGTCGAGGAAACGGCGGAGATGCAGCGGCTGAAAACGCTCCGGGAGTGGGGGTGATCCTGGCGGCCACGATTGCATTGGAAATCGGGGATGTAGGGCGGTTTCTGAGCGCGGAGCGACTGGCCAGTTATGCGGGAACGACGCCGCGGGTGCACGCCAGCGGTGGGCAAGGTGGGACGGACAGAGCGCGGGGCGTGAATCGGTATTGAAGTGGGCGTTTTCGGAAGCGGCGAATTCGGTGGCGGTGATTACAAACGATGCCCGGAACGGCACGTGAGTGAACTGTATGCGCGGCTGCATCGGCGCAAAGGACACCACACCGCAGTGGGCGCGGTGGCGCGGCATTTGGCCGAAGCCGCCTTTCACGTGTTGAGCCGCCAACAGGAGTATCGAGATCCGGCTGCGGTTGTGGGTCGGACCAGCGAGGTGTGAGCGCGACCTTGTCATGAGCCTTTGGCTCGCGGGATGAATGCGACACACCTCCGGATAGTTCATGCCCCACTGAGGGCGTAGAGATGACTGGGTGCGACCGAAGCTCGCCGATCTCGATGCTGACGTCGCGCTTCAGAGATGACAGGCCAAATGACGGATCCGCCCGGACGCTTCACAGCTTCGCCAGTGCTCACGTCAAAAGCCCTCCTAAAGCCTCACCTCTAAAGAGGTGAGCTACATTAAATTCAGGCCCAAAATCGCGATGAAAAATCGCGTAGGGGAGAAAAAGATTTATTTGCGATTAGACTTGGCCGCTGGCGTTTGTTTTCAGCGAGTTGCGATGATTTCTAATTCCAGATTTGCGATTAGAAATTCGCCTCGGCTGAGAGGCTGCGGCGTCCAAGGAAATCCGCCTCGTCTGGCGGGGTGCGGCTGTCTGGGAAATGCGGCGGCTTACGGAGGCTGCTTTGCGGTCGGTCTGGTAGACCACTTTCTTGGGGAGTTCGACCCAGATGCCATCGTCTTTGAGGCAGGAATAGGCGCGGATGGCGCGGAGGATGGCGTTGGCGGTAATCGGGGCGGACTCAGCCTGCTCGAGGAAGACGTCGAGGACGGTGCGGATGTTCTCGTTGCGGCGGGCGCGGAGTCCGAGGGCGTTCGCGTGGCGGTAGATAACCGACCAGTGAGGCAGGTTGTGGTCTTTGACGATTTGGTTGGGGCCGTGCCAATTGAGGAAATCGTCTTCGATCTCGGCGCGTTGCGGGTGATGACAGATATGGCACTTACGGGCGTGGCGTTGGAGGTCTGCTCTTGGACGGCGCAGTTTGCGGCGTCCGGTGATTTTGTCGATCTTCATGTTCGTTCCTTTCTTCTTTCGGTGAAGCTCCTTTACTTTGAAAGAGTGCTTCTTTGGTTGGATGCTTCGCCGCCATACAAAGTAAGTTCTGCTTCAGGCGAATTTAAAATAATTTCTGGAAATCCATTGCGGAAACTACGCAGACAGAAATTGGCGCAGATTGGTGGTTGAAAAGGCGACGCTTAGGTATGAGCAACGACGCTGACGCGGCCCTGCCGGCGAGACCGGGGAGCGCGCTTAACGACAATCTCCACGTCTCGGCCCAGCAGAGTGAGGAAATGCATAAGGCGCTCGGTGGAAAATCCGGAGAGCCGGCCTTGTAGCAGACGCGAAATCTTTGGCTGGTCGATCTTTAAAATGCGGGCGGCGCGAGTCTGTGTAAGACGGCGGGAGCGAATCGTTTCGGCGATGCGAATTGCCAGGTCGGCTTTGGCGAGGCGCTCCTCTGGCTTCGGCAAGCCGATATCGGCGAATACATTGCCGCTGCTTTCCTCTACGTGAATGTTTCTATGCATTGGTTATTTTCCTCTGTGATGTTCGAGCCATCGAGCGTGTTCCAGCGCGGCCTGCCTGAGGCGAACATGAATCAAATCGATCTCCGATTTGGGAGTCTTGATTCCGGTCTTCGATTTTTTCTGAAACGCATGTAAGGCATAGATACGCCCATTGAACTTAACTGTGTACACGAGCCGATATGCTTCACTTGCAAAATCATCCACAATTTCCAAAACACCCGCGCCGCCAAATCCTCGCAGCGGTTTGACGTTGATGTGCTTTCCACCCTGTTGAGCCACATACAGTGCGAAACCGATCGAGTCCTTTACTTCCTCGGGGAATGCTGAGAGATCGGCCCTAGATCTCCCAATCCAGACGAGCGGCTTTATCGGGGGCAGCGCCGTCACATGCGTATTATGCCTAAACGGGCATACAGTGTGCAATCTTTAAGCGCGGACGAGGTTCGAGGCTGCGGCGTGGGACAATGGCCAAATGAAAGCGCACCCGGGGCCGAAAGCCTCACCTCTGAAGAGGTGAGCTACATGAGATGCCCTGACGCGACCGATACGTATTTTTCTCATCGGGCTGGTGGAGTTCGGCTATACTCGCGGTTACTTCACTTCTGAAGATAGGTGGTTAAAAACGCATGTCAGTTAACAAGGCAATTCTGGTGGGGCGTCTGGGACGCGATCCTGAGACGCGGTTTACGTCGGGCGGGCAGGCGGTGGCGAATTTCACGCTGGCCACGGATGAGACGTTCAAGGACCGGGCTGGCGAGAGGCAGAAGCGGACGGAGTGGCACCGCATTGTGTTGTGGGGGAAGCTGGCGGAGATTACGCAGCAGTATTTGAAGAAGGGGATGCTGGTTTATATCGAGGGGCGGATTCAGACTCGGCAGTGGGAAGACAAGCGCGACGGGCAGAAGCGCACGACCACGGAAATCGTGGCGAATGTGATGCGGATGCTGACGAGCCGGGCGGAAGGCGCTGCGGCGGGCGCTAGCGCGGCTTCTGCGGCTCCTGGTGGACGCGCGTTTGATCCGGATGCTGAGGGCGGCGGCGGGTTGCCGGATGAGGTGGCTGGTCCGGGACCGGAAATTTCGGACGAGGATATTCCGTTTTAGTGGGCGAGTGGTAGAGGGCCAGCGCTAAAGCGCACGATTGAAGGGCGAGTCTTTTTCGGAGCGCTTAAGCGCTCCTCCCCCGCATGAATGCGGGGGCTCCCACCGAAGTTCCAACCCGAGGCAGGAGCGGAGAAGCGAAAGCCCACGACGAGAAGGACGTCGTCGTGGTTACCCGGGCTGCGTAAAACTAACGCCGCGCGTTCAATGGCGTGATCGTGCCAAGTTCAGTTGCCGGGCACGGCATGCCGTGCCCCTACTGAAAACTAGCAGCGCCATCGCGGGCGTCGTCGTGGCTACCGGCGCGGGGTGCTGGGCGGATGGGGCGAGAGTGCTAGTGGCCTGCGGCGGCTTCGTCTTTTTTGCGTTGGTCGTCTAGCTCGTGGAAGAAGGCTTCGAGTTTTAGTTTTTGCTCGGGGGTCATTAGGGCGCGGAGTTTTTCGCGGCTTTGCTGGCGAATCTGTTCCTTCTGTGCGTCAACGGGAGCGTAGAGCGCTTTCCACTGGGCGCGTGTGTCGTCGACGATCGCGGTTACTTGTTTCTGCTGGTCCGGGGTGAGGTCTACTTCGTGGGTGAGGCGGGCGACGATGGCGTCGCGCGATTTGGGTGCCGTCTGATGGCCCCAGACGCGTTCGCCCCACAGATGAGTTCCTATTCCGCCGAGTAAAACGCCGAGGGCGAAAACGACGATCACCAGGAAGGCAGCCTCGCGGCGGGTTTTAGTGTTTTCCATGTTCATCTTCGGCCACCATCATCATCAGAACTTCGTCGCGACTGCTGGGAACGCGCGCTGGATCGGGAGAAAACATATCTGGGATTCTGGACGATGCTTCGAGCGTGGGCGTCTGCGGAGCCGGTTGCTGAACGTGAGACGTGGTGTCGTAGGCGACCAAGAGGGCCAGCGCCAAAGTGGCGGTGGCGGCGAAGCGCCAGCTCATTGCGACGAGCGGCTGCCAGAATCCGCGCTCGGCGCGAACGTCTCGATCGGTGCGCATGCGAGCCATCACGGCGCGAGAGAATCCGGGGCCGGGATCGGCGGTAGCTTCGGCGAGATGCAACAGGCGCGGAGTGAGAGCAACGTGTTCGCGAGCTTCGCGGCAGCCGGCGCAGGTTTTCAAATGCTCGGAAAGGCGGAGCGCATCGGCGCCGCCAATTTCGCCCGAGATGGAATCCTCGAGGAGCGGCTCGTAGTCCGGACAAGCCGAGGTCTTATATTCGCGATCCGTTTCATGTTTTTCGTGGCGCCCTTGATATTCGTGACCCATATTCTCAACTCTTCCTTTCAGCCCTTGCTGAATTACGTCCCGGTTTCGTACCGGGACTCGTTCGACGGCGATAGACATCCATCAAGCGGGAGCGCGCACGGAACAGTCGAACTTTTACCGTATTCACATTGAGGTCGAGGATTTCCGCTAATTCCTGCACCGAAAAACCTTCCATTTCTTTTAGTACCAAAAGCTGCTGGTCCTGTTCAGGCAACTTCTCAAGCATCCACTCGAGCGTTTCTTTTACTTCGGCCTGCTCGCTCGCACCGGCGACGGGCCGGTCAGCCGAAACGATCCCGTCAAGCCGCGAGACCTGCTCTTCGGAAAGATCCGCCTCGTAAACGAGGGGGCGAACTTTCTTTTTGCGGAGGTAGTCCCAGCACTCGTTCACCGTGATCTTGTAGAGCCAGGTAGAGAAGGCCGAACGCAGGTCAAAGCGCTTGAGCGAGATAAAGACCTTGAGGAAAACCTGCTGGGCGACATCCTCAACATCCTCCCGCCGCCGCAAAATCGAGCCTACCAGACCAAGAACGCGCTGCTGGTGGCGTCGGATGAGCTCCTCGAAGGCGGCCTCTGTTCCATTTTGGGCCAGTCGTACGAGGTCTCGCTCCTCTTCGCCCTTGCTGCGGCGGGCGAGAGGAATCGCAACGGTGGAGGCGCTGGCTGCCACGTTCTTTGGGACGTCAGGCATTGAATTCAGGTTACATGGAAAATTTCTTGCTGACTACTGGTCAGGATATGCGGAAAGGCTAACTTTCGTCTTGCCACAATAAAATACTTCATGCAACAATACCCGCCATGATAATTGGAGATCGTATTCGCCTGCTTCGAGAAACAAAAAAACTATCCCAGGGTGACATCGAGAAGCGCACGGGACTTCTCCGCTGTTACATTTCGCGCGTGGAAAATGGCCACACCGTACCGGCCATCGAGACGCTCGAGAAACTGGCGCGAGCGATGGAGGTTCCGCTCTACCAGTTGTTCTACGACGGCGAAGAACCGCCCGAGCTGCCCAATCTTCCGAAGCGTAGATCCGCTGACGAGATTGCCTGGGGCAGCAAGGGAAAAGATGCGCGTTTGCTGGGCCGCTTGCGCCAGTTGATGGGCCGTTGCGATGAAGGCGACCGCCGGTTGCTGGTGTATATGGCTCAGAAGATGGCGAACCGCTAAGTCTGCCGGGGATTGCCGCTGCTGCGCAAAAGAGGGCTCTTGGATTATTCTTCCTAGAGCCTCGGACTATTCCCACTCGATCGTGCTCGGTGGCTTTGAGCTGATATCGTAAACGACGCGGTTTACGCCTGCTACTTCGTTTACGATTCGGGCTGAGATTCGCTCGAGCACTTCGCGGGGCAGGCGCGCCCAGTCGGCCGTCATCGCATCCTGCGATTCCACCACGCGCACGGCGATAGTGCCCCCGTACGTCCGCCCGTCACCCATTACTCCTACGCTTTGAACCGGCAATAGCACTGCGAAGGCTTGCCAGACTTTTTCGTAGAGGCCTGCGCGGCGAATTTCTTCTACCACGATTGCATCTGCTGGGCGGAGGGTTTGGAGTTTTTCGTGGGTTACTTCACCTAATACTCGTACTGCCAGCCCCGGGCCGGGGAATGGGTGCTTTACTAGAATTTCTTCGGGCAAGCCTAGTTCCCTGCCGATCTGGCGGACTTCGTCCTTGAACAAATCTCTGAGCGGCTCGATCAGCGAGAAGGGCATGTCGGCTGGGAGACCGCCTACATTGTGATGCGTTTTGATGGTTTGCGACGGGCCTTTTACTGAGACGGATTCGATTACGTCCGGGTAGAGCGTGCCTTGCACGAGAAATTTTACGGGTGGAGCGTCTTTTGAAGCGGCGGCGAGCTTGCGGGCTTCGTCGGCGAAGATGGCGATGAATTCGGCACCGATTCGTTTGCGTTTTTGCTCGGGGTCGGTGATGCCTTTTAATTGCGCGAGAAAGCGATCGGTGGCGTCTACGCCGATTACGTTGAGGCCGAGGCGGTCGCGCAGGAGCTCGAGCGTTTCTTCGTATTCGTTCTGGCGCAGGACGCCGTTGTTGACGAAGACGTTGGTGAGGCGATCGCCGATGGCGCGATGAACGAGTGCAGCTGCTACAGCTGAATCCACGCCGCCGCTGAGCGCGCAGATGGCTCGCGCGCCTTCCGCTTGTTTGCGAATCGCGTCGACTGTGGCGGCGATGAATCCGGCACGGTTCCAGTTCTTTTTTGCGCCGCAGATCTGGAAGACGAAATTTTGCAGAATGTCGCGGCCGCGTTCGGTGTGGTTTACTTCGGGGTGGAATTCGACGCCGTAGCATCGGCGCGACGTGTGCTCGATCGCTGCGACGGCATTGTCGGTGCGGCCGGTTACTTGGAAACCTTCTGGCAGGCCGACAACGTGATCACCGTGGCTGTTCCAGATTTTCAGGCGGCCCGGCAAACCGCCGAACAGGGTGGAGGCGTGCTTCTCGTCGATATCGAGGTGCGCGGGGCCGTACTCTCGTGCTTCTGCGCGAACCACCTTCCCGCCCAGCGTGTGTGCCAGCCATTGCATCCCATAACAGATTCCGAGAACGGGGACGCCGAGTTGCAAAACTTTTGCGTCGCAGACGGGTGCGTCTGCGTCATAGACCGAACTTGGGCCGCCGGAGAGCACCAGGCCGACCGGTTCGAGCGCGCGGATTTCTTCGAGCGAAGCGGTGCAAGGGAGAATCGCGGAGAAAACCTGCTGCTCGCGGACGCGGCGCGCGATCAGCTGCGTGTATTGTCCGCCGAAATCGAGGACGACGATTCCGTGGCGGGTGCTCGCAATTCCCTTTGCGTCCGGCGATTCCTGCGCGCCACTGGTCGTTTTCGGCGCTGCACCTGTTTCGGGCGTCATTCGGTTCACCTCGCAGCCGCTCCTGTGTCAATTTGCTCGACCCAATCTGATTCCTAAATAATCAAATCATCGCAGCACGATATTCACGAGCTTCTTAGGCACGACCACAACTTTTACAATCTGCTTGCCCACGAGCAGGGGCGCAATTCGCGGATCGGTCATCGCACGATCGCGGGTTTCTTCCTCGCTTAGGTTTTCTGCGACTACCATTTTGCCGCGCAGGCGTCCGTTGATCTGGATAATGATTTCGATCTGCTCTTCGCGCGTCAAATCCTCGCGATAGCGGGGCCACTTCGCTTTGGAAATGCCGCCCTGGTTGCCGAGCATTTCCCAGAGCTCCTCGGCGATGTGCGGGGCCATGGGGGCGAGCATCAGCGCCATCACGTCGAGAATCCGCTTCAGAATTACCGGATTCAGGTCGACGTCGAGCGGCTCGGCCGCGTGCAGCTCGTTCACCAGTTCCATCAGCAGGGCGATGGATTTATTGAAATGCCAGCGATGCTCGAAATCGTTCGTAACGCTCTTGAGCGTCTGGTGAGTCTTGCGCACGAGCGTCTTTTCTTTGGCGGTCGCGTTAGTGAGGTCGGTCTTCGAGACGAGGTCCACTTCCACGGACTTCAATCGCGCCGCGTGCTGGTCCACGAGCCGGTAAAGTTTTTTGAGGAACCGCGCGGAGCCTTCAATTCCCTGCTCGTCCCATTCGAGGTCTTTCTCCGGAGGGGCGGCGAAGAGCGTATACATCCGGCCCGTATCGCAGCCGTACTTATCGGCCATCTCGATCGCGCCCACCACGTTGCCGCGCGATTTCGACATCGCCACGCCGCCCTTCTGCACCATGCCCTGCGTGAAGAGGCGCTTGATTGGCTCGTCGTGATTCACGAGGCCCAGGTCGCGCATCACCTTGCAAAAAAATCGCGAATAGAGGAGATGCAGAATCGCGTGGGTGATTCCGCCCACGTACTGGTCGATTTGAAACCAATAGCGAACTTTTTCTTTGTCGAAAGGCGCCTTGTCGTTGTGCGGATCGGTGTAGCGATAGAAATACCACGACGAGTCCATGAACGTGTCCATCGTGTCGGTCTCGCGGCGCGCCGGGCCGCCGCATTTCGGACACGTGGTGTTCACAAATTCGGGTGAAAGCGAGAGAGGCGACTGACCTTGTCCTGTGAGCTTGATATCCAGTGGCAGCTTCACCGGCAGCTGATCGTCCGGCACTGCAACGATTCCATCTTTTTCGCAATAGACCACTGGAATCGGCGTGCCCCAATACCGCTGCCGGGAAATTCCCCAATCTTTCAGGCGATAAGTAGTCTGCGCTTCGCCGAAGCCACCGGCTTTCGCATCTGCCGCCATTTTTTCCTGCGCTTGCTCGGATGTGAGAGCGGTGTACGATCCGGAATCCACTAATTTCCCGTGCTCCGTGAACGGCTCGTTCATCCGGTCGAGGCGCAGCGGAGGGCCATCTTTCGGCTGCACCACAATTTTCACTGGCAGATTGTATTTTTCAGCGAACTCGTAATCGCGCTCATCGTGGGCTGGAACTGCCATTAGCGCGCCGGTTCCATACTCCGCAAGAACGAAGTTCGCGATCCAGATAGGCAAGCTCTCGCCGGAGAACGGATTCAAGGCGAATCGGCCGGTGAAGAATCCTTCCTTCTCTGCCGTCGCGATATCCTCGGCGCGCGTGCTTTTTTGCCGCATCGCTTTGATCTGCGCTTCCATTCCGGCTTGGCCGCGCACGCCGTCCACGAGACGCAGCGCCGCAGGATGTCCCGCCGACAGCACCAGAGCCGTGGCACCATAGATCGTATCGATGCGAGTGGTAAAGACTTCGATCGCGAGGTCATCAATCTGCGCCACGTTGAAGCGCACGCGAGCGCCGCGCGACTTTCCGATCCAGTTGCGCTGCATCGAGAGGACGCGCTCGGGCCAGCCGTCTTCAAGTTCCTTCATGTCGTCGAGAAGCTGATCGGAGTACTGCGTGATACGCAGGAACCATTGTTCGAGCTCGCGACTCTCGACCAGTGTGGTTTCGTGCCGCCAGCAACAACCGTCGACCAACACCTGCTCGTTGGCAAGTACGGTGGCGCAGGCGGGGCACCAGTTCACTTTGCTCTTCTTGCGAAATGCGATTCCCTTCTCCAGCATGCGCAGGAAAAACCACTGGTTCCAGCGATAGTATTCCGGTTCGCAACTCGAAATTTCGCGGCGCCAGTCGTAACTGAACCCGAAGCGCCGCAGCACGCGGCGAAATTCTTCGATATTTGCGTTGGTCCATTCGCGCGGATGAATGCCGTGCTTGATGGCCGCATTTTCAGCGGGTAGGCCGAACGCGTCCCAGCCCATCGGATGCAGCACGTTGAGTCCGCACAGCCGTTTGTAGCGCGCCACTGCGTCGCCAATCGTATAGTTGCGCATGTGGCCCATGTGCAGAGTTCCGGAGGGATAGGGCAGCATTTCGAGCATGTAGTACTTCTTGCGCGAGGCGTCGCCGTCCACGGCGTTAAACGCGCCCTGCTGGTCCCAAATCTTCTGCCATTTGGACTCGATCTGCTGGGGATCGTATTCTGCCAAGGTCACTTTCCTCGCGTGGTCAGCTTCGAGAATCGGACTACTTTCTTCGCGCACTTCGACGCCTCTTTGCTGCGGCCTTTCCTCCACTTACTTTGCGTCCTTTGCTTCCCTTTAGTCGCGCTTGCTTCAGTTTCTTTCTTCGCGGTTTCATGCCATCGGCCGTGCCTGTGGCTTTTACGACGCGCCCAACCAGCTTCCACAGCGCGGCCACGTTTCGACGGTCATCGCCCGGCTTTTCGATCGGAGTCTCGAGGATGAAGGCGCGTCCGGCGAGCAGCGGGTGATTCAAAATTCTGCCAAAGGCTTCCGCGCCGATTTTGCCTTTTCCGATGTGCTCGTGGCGGTCCACGCGCGAACCGAGCGCGGTCTTCGAATCGTTCACGTGCAGCACGAATACGCGGTCGAGTCCAATTGTGCTGTCGATCAGGCGCAAGGCTGATTCGAGACCCTCGGCGCTGCGAATATCGTGGCCGGCGGCGAACACGTGCGCGGTATCAATGCAAACACCGATATCCAGATCACGGCAGCCTTCGAGGATCGCTTTCATTTCCTCGAACTGCCAGCAGAGCGAAGTGCCCTGCCCCGCGGTATTTTCGAGCAGGATTTTCAGATCGCCGAGCTTCATGCCGCGCAGCGCCTGCCGGAGGCTTTGGACAATCGCGCTAACGGCCGAGTTGCGGTCGCCTTCGCGGCCGCTTCCCGGATGGATCACGAGGTAGTCCGCGCCAAGAGCGAGCGCTCGCACCACTTCCTGATGAAACGCCTGCACGGAACGCGTGCGCAGGACGGGATTGGGCGACGCTAGATTGATCAGGTAGTTGCCGTGGATGACGAGCGGGCCGAGCGAGAGTTCTTTGCGTCGATCGCGGAAGCGCGCTGCGTCTGCTTCGGCGATTCGCGACGTGTTGCCCTTGCCCCACATGCGCGGGCTGGCGGAAAAAATCTGCAGGGCGTTGGCACCGAGGCCGTGCGCAATTTCGAGAGAACCGGAGATGTCGCCTGCGATGGAGGTGTGGATGCCGATGCGAATGCTGCCGTCTTTCCAGGCGGGAATTTCAGGTGCGGGAGGCGGTTCCGGGCGGTATTCGTCGGCGTCGTCGAAGGCCAAGATAACTCGGTGTTCTTCCGCCATTCCCTCAGGGTGTCCGGGTTGCGCCAACTTATTGTGGTGCAAGCCTTTACGTCGGCAATCGCAGTGCGGGCTAGCTTGTCTGGCTGCGAGGTGGCTAAAAGCCGGTGCCGCGCCGCCTCAGCCGCAATTTAAGCGATTGCTTAATCGAGCATTTTAACTGATTCGCGGAACTTCCGCAAACGGGCAAAAAAATGGGTAGCGGGCTTCGGGTTGGCGCGTTTCTCAGAAGGCTATGTTACTGTCGCGGCCTTCCATGTTCTGCCCCGAATGCCAAGCCGAGTATCTGCCCCACGTACACCGCTGCTCCGATTGCGATGTGCCCCTGGTCGAACGTCTCCCTGTCACACACGGCGATTCCGAGCGCACGCGAGTCTCCGGCTTTGTCCTTTTCAAAGAATGGGGAGTGTTCATTGTTATCCCCATAACGTGGCTGGCGACAATGCTTGTTTTTATTGCCCTCAGAGACAACCCATTTGAGGTTCAAATCGCCTCGGTCATTGGGTACACAGGTTGCGTGTTCTTTTTCGTATTCTGTGATGCCGGGCCGGGAAGGACATTTGCGAAAAAAGCGAAAGGGACGAAGGGCTTCAGCCTGGGTGAGAAGGCGGTTAGGCAAAAGCTACCGCTGCTCGTGTGCATCCACCTAGCGTCTCTTGTAGTCCTCTTTGCTGGCGTGACGGGAGCAATGCGGTTACGCCCCCACGCGTGGTCTCTCTGGCATCAAGATATTGATTATTTCTTCGTGATCTTGCTTTTTACTGGTGTCGCCATCGCATTTGCTCAGATACATTTTTTCAGACGACTCTTAGGGCGCGCTCTGAGGGATGAGCAAAGAAGCGATCCTTCCTGACGTTGCAACGCGCCTTCAGGCGTGTGCCTAGCTCTTCGGCAGCAGATCGGGGGGAATCGGGTTTGCCGGGGTTTCTTGATCCCAGACCATCGAGAGAATCCACCAGCGCTTGCCGTCGAAGTACAGCTGGAAAATATTCACGCCGCGCGTGATCACTTTTCCCGTGGATGCGTTCTTGCCCTCGTAGCTGCTGAGCACCGTGGCGACATTTCCGTAGCGCTCGATCTTGCGGCCGAGTTCGCGTTCGGTGAAACCTTCCTTCACGGTGAATCCGTCGGCTTCGTCCACAAATTCCTGATGCGTGGTGATTGTTGTCGCGATCGCGCCGGAGTTCGGATCGCGTTCCACTGAGACGAAGCGGACGTTCGGATCAAAAAGCGATTCGTCGCGTCCCCACTGGCGCGGGACACCAACTCCGCCTGAGATCGTTTCGTAGCTTGCTTTCACGATCGCTTCAATGCTGGCTACGTCTTCCGGCCGAGCCGCCACTGAATGTACCTGAACGTGCTTCGGCGTTTGCTTTGGAGCCTTCGCCTGCCCGTACGTGGGCAGCGCCGTTGCCCAGACCAGCGCTGAGCCAATCAGGAACTTTTTCATCTCGTCTCCTGTCGTTGCCGGATTTTTGAGGCTTCGTGGTTTCGTGCCCGCGAAAGTATACGCGTGCAGCCGATTCGTCAACCGACCGTTAGACTCAAACGTAGTCATTTTGTTGCTGCTTTTTTCAGTGCCCTCGCGCCTGTGTCTCCTGCGCCGAGTCCCAAGGTGCGCTATGCTTTCTGTGCCATGAAACGCAGCGAAATCATCCCCACGCGGAGCTTGCCCGATCTTCCGGGCAAATCCGAGCCGCTCAGTAATGTGTCCATCGATCTGCTCCTTGGCGGCACGGTTCTCGAGGATTCGCGCGCCGAAGCGATTGATCTTTCCGGCCGCAAGCTGGAGGGGCTCAAGCTGCGAAGCTCGGTGCTCGAGCGCATTTCGTTTGCACAATGCGAAATCCGTTCGTTACAACTGCGGGATGTGCGCCTCGTGAAATGCGACCTTTCGAATTCCGTGTTGCTTGGATTTGAAGCGCGGCGCGTGGAATTCCTGGAGTGCCGTCTGACCGGCATGAAAGCGTTTGAATGCAAATGGCAGGACGTGCTAGTGGAGCACTGCGACGCTCGCTATGCGCAGTTCAATTCTGGCGCATTGCGGGCCTGCGAGTTTCAATCAACACAGCTGCAAGACGCCGATTTTCGCGCGGCTGATCTGAAAGGCGCGGCTTTTACGAGGGCGATGCTGAATCGCGCTGACTTCACTGGCGCCAAACTCCGCAAAGCAGATTTTCGCGGTGCTGATATCGAGGGAATCGTCGTTCGCGCCGAGGATGTGGCGGGCGCGATTGTCACTCCGGCGCAGGCCATTGAGCTTTCACGATTGCTCGGGCTTACCGTGAAATGAAATTCGCCGCGTTGCGGCGTCGCCGTCCGATGCAGTAGACTCATCGGCTCGCTGGTAGCCGGCAAGACAGCTGTTGTAGCGGGCGAATTCTCGGGGGATTTTGAATGCTCGTAGTAATGCAATCCCATGCGAGTGAAGAGCAGATCCGCGCCGTTTGCGACCGGATCGAGGCGCTGGGATTCAAAGCTCATCCGATTCCGGGAGCTGTGCGCACAGCGATCGGAATCACCGGCAACACGGGCGCTGTGGACATCGGCTCGCTCGAGTCGATGGCGGGCGTCGGCGAATGCATTCCGGTCAGCAAGCCGTACAAACTGGTCAGCCGCGACATTAAAGAAGAAAACACTGTTGTTCGGATTCCGACGCCGTCGGGTGATGTCACCTTCGGCGGCGCGGCGATTGCAATGGTCGCAGGGCCGTGCGCCATCGAGTCGCGTGAGCAAGCTTTCACTGTGGCAGAACGCGTGAAAGCAGCGGGCGCCCGGCTTTTTCGCGGCGGCGCGTACAAGCCGCGCACGTCACCGTATAGTTTTCAGGGCATGGGCGAGCCGGGCCTGAAAATTCTCGCGGAAGTGCGCGACAAATTCGGCCTCGGGATCGTCACCGAAGCGATTGACAACGAATCGCTCGAGCTCGTCGAGAAATATGCGGACGTGATTCAGATTGGCGCGCGCAACATGCAGAATTTTTCGCTGCTGAAAGTTGCGGGGCGCTCACGCAAGCCGGTGCTTCTGAAGCGCGGCATGTCCGCGACGCTCGACGAATTTTTGATGGCGGCCGAGTACATTATGTCCGAGGGTAATTACAACGTGATTCTCTGCGAGCGCGGCGTCCGCACTTTTTCCGATCACACGCGCAACACGCTCGATTTGAGCATGATTCCCGCCGTGCAACGCCGCAGCCACCTGCCGATTGTTGTGGACCCGAGCCACGGCACGGGGCGTCGCGCCAAAGTTCTTCCTCTGTCGCGCGCAGCCATTGCTGTCGGTGCCGATGGCCTGCTTGTTGAAGTCCATCACGATCCGGACCGCGCGCTTTCCGACGGCATGCAGTCCATCCTGCCCGAAGAATTCGCGGCGCTCACGGAAGAATGTAGGCAAATCGCCGCCGTACTGCATCGTACGCTGAATTGAGCGCCATCGCACGATAACGCGCACGATGAAACTTCGCCTCAACTGGCGCCTCGTTTTCGTCCTAGTGATTCTCGCCGGATTTGCCACTCGCGAAGTGGCGCTCGAGCTTCGCCCGTCATTCCTGCGCCCCGACCTGCATCTTTTTGCCTACGTCAGCAACTCCGCGGACGGCACGCTGACGGTGATCGACCTCGTCAAACTCGCGCCATTCGCAACAGTTCCGGTTGGCCCAGGGCCGAGCGGCGTGCGCGAACATCCCACGCGCAAAGAAATTTGGGGGCTTAGCTCAGCGGGCGGCTACGCGTGGATCCTCGATGTGAAATCGAATCAAATCGTAGCGCGTATCCCGGTGGGCGCCGAGCCTTACGCGCTTGATTTTTCGACGGACGGCAAGCGCGCCTTCGTCGCCGCATCCGGCGCAAATATAGTGGCGGCGATCGATTGCGCTTCGCGAGCCATCGTAGCGCGAGGCCGCGCTGGCCGCCGTCCGTGGATTGCTCGGGTCACGCCCGACGGCAAGGTCCTCATCGTTTCCAATCGCGACGACTCCACAATTTCACTCCTCGACGCCAACTCGCTCGCCTCGCTCGGCACGATTTCCGTCGCCAGCCAGCCCGAACAAATTGCAATTCTGCCCGACAATTCGAAAGCCTTCGTCACCTCCGGCGCCTCGAATGATATTTCCGTCGTCGATCTTCGCCAGAAAACGCTGCTTGCCAACGTCGCTATCGGCGGCACTCCCAGCGATCTGGTCCTGAAGCCCGACGGCGGCGAACTCTACGTCATCGCCAGCGACACCCATGGTGTGCTCGTACTGAACACGCAGACAAACGAAATCGGCGATTTTTTGATGCTGGGATCGTCCCCGTCATCAGGGACGCTGAAGTCTGACACCGAAACTCTCTACGTTTCCGATTCCACGGCGGGCCACGTCGTTCCGGTAGCAATGGCAACGCGCCAGGTGCTGCGTCCCATCACAGTGGGCTCGGCGCCACGCACCAGCCGGCTTACGCCCGGCGGCGACATACTGCTCGTTGTTGACACCGCCTCGAACGACCTCGCGGTAATTCGTCCAAAAACTGCCAACCTGATCACGCTAATCCCGGTCGGGTCACAACCGCGCGATCTGGCAATCAAAGTTTTCTAAATGCGTGTAGTTGGTAGCTACGACGACGCTCCAACTCGTCGTGGATTCTTCGCCCGCAGACGGCCAATCCCACTACTTCTTCTTCGGTTTCGGGGTCGCTGATCCGCCTGGGGTAACAGACGTCGCCGACTTCTTCGTCTCCTCCGGCCCCAACTCAAACTGAATGTACTGCTCGAGGGTATTCTCGTCCCCGCCAATCACAGGGCGGCCGTTCACAAAAACGGTCGGCGTGCTGCTGATCTGCACCGCTTTCCCTTCGTCCACGTCCGCCTGAATTGCAGCCTTTGCATCCGGCAAGGCCAGGCATACCTTGAAAGCATCCTTATCCAGCCCTGCGCGCACCGCAAAGTCGATCACTTTCTCATAGACGTTCTCGCTCGAAATCACATCCTGATTCTCGAATATCATATCGTGGACGTTCCAGAATCCCTCCGGACTCTGCGCGAAAGCGCACCGCCCTCCGGCCGCCGCCGTGGTCGCCCACGGATGAATTCCAGCCAGCGGAAAATCCTTGTACACGATGCGCACTTGCGGATATTTCTGCTCGATCACCTGCATCACGCTGTACAGCTGGCGGCAGTGCGGGCACTGGTAATCGCTGAATTCCACGATCGTCACGCGCGCATTCGCGGGCCCTTTCGTGGGATCGCCCTCCACCCGCAGCTTCGCTCGGGTTGCGGCAAACGGATCGACCCCGATCTCGTATATGTCGCCTCGAAAAAGCGTCTTACCGTCCTTGCTTACATATACTTCGCCCGCTTCCGTTTGCCCCTTGTACGTCACCTGTAGCGGTACGCGATAAAAATCGGGCGTCGCGGACTGAGAAAGCGGTCCAAGTTTCACCGCAAAATCCGGCCCCCAAGCGAACAGTGTGCGAACGAACGCCTCGGATGATTTCAGAATCGCCGCTTCGTTGGCCGCACCACCGGAAGCAGGGGGCGCGCTGCCCGCAGTTCCGCCATTCGGCGATGACGATTGCGCGAAACAGGGCATACTCGCCACGATGACCAGCACGGCAAGCGCCAACCATCGGCGACGTGGTGCACTCGTTATGAAAGCTCGCATGAATTCTCCGTTGAATCAAAACGCAATTCGACGTTCATAGAAACGCACGATTACAGATTCGTTGCGGAAATTCCAAAAGAACAATTCCCCCGTTCGAAATTCGCGCCGCCATTCAGTCCACGAATTTCTGCGCGAGCGGAAACCGCCTGCCCACGCTGAACGCCTTCGAGGTCACCTTCAAACCCGGCGGCGCCTGTTTCCGCTTGTACTCATTCTGATCCACGCGCCGCGCCACCGATCGCACCAGCTGCAAATCGAAGCCATAGTGGTCGGCAATCTCTTCCGGGCTGCGCAGATCTTCGACATACGCCTTCAAAATCCGGTCGAGCACATCGTAAGGCGGCAGCGTATCCTGGTCCGTCTGATTCGGCCGCAATTCCGCCGAGGGCGCCTTGGTAATCGTCGCAACCGGGATGCGTTCCTGCTGCCGATTGATGAAATTTGCCAGCTCCCACACCATCGACTTGGGCACGTCCGATATCACTGCGAGCCCCCCGGCCATGTCGCCGTACAAGGTGCAATATCCGACTGCCATTTCCGATTTATTCCCCGTACTCAGGACCATCGACCCCGATTTATTCGAGAGCGCCATCAGCAAATTGCCGCGAATCCGCGCCTGAATGTTTTCTTCTGCCGAATCCACAGGCAGTCCTTTGAACGCTGGCGCCAGCGCCGTCAGGTAACCTTCGAAGAGTTCCTTGATCGGAATCGACCGGTAGTGAATTCCAAGATTTTTCGCCAATAGTTCCGCATCGCGAATACTTCCCTCCGAAGAATACGGACTCCGCATGCTCACTCCCAACACGTTGTCGGGCCCCAGAGCATCCGCAGCTATGGTCGCGACAAGCGCCGAATCCACGCCGCCGCTCAGCCCAACAACCACCTTGCTGAATCCGCATTTGCGCACGTAGTCGCGCGTTCCAAGCACCAGTGCGTGATAAGCCGCAGCCAATTCATCGAGCGGCTGAGGGCGAATCTCGCCTGCGCCCGTCACTGTGTCGAATAGCACCAGATCTTCTTCGAACGATTTCGCCATCGCGGCCACGCGCCCATCCGGCATGAACGCCATGCTCGACCCATCGAAAATCAGCGAGTCGTTGCCGCCCACTTGATTCACGTACACCACCGGCACACGCCGCTCCATGGCGATCGCGCGCAGCATGTCGTGCCGCAGCGAGCGCTTGTCGATCGTGTATGGCGACGCGGAGATATTCAGGATTAGGTTGCTTCCCTGCGCCACCAACTCCGCCACAGGATCGCGGTCGTACAGTCGCTGCGCCCAGAAATTCTTATCGTTCCAGCAATCCTCGCAAATGGTGATGCCGAGTTTTTCGGCGCGCAGGGAAAAGGTGTGCTGCGAATGCGCCGGCTGAAAATAGCGCGATTCGTCAAATACGTCATAGGTCGGCAGCAGCATCTTGCGCTGCTCGAAAAGTATTTTCCCGTCTGCGATCAGCGCCGCGGAATTCGCTACGGGCTTACCGGTATTGTCCTGCGCGCGGCCTACATACCCCACCACCGAAGGCATCGGGATCGCCTTGGCCAGCCGCGCCAGTTCCGTTGCGTTGCGTTCAGCAAATACCGGGCGTTCCACCAGATCCTGCGGCGGGTATCCGCACAGGCAAAGCTCTGAAAACACGGCCAGATCGGCGCCGCGTTTCTTCGCCTCACAAGCCAATTCGATAATACGGGCGGAATTACCTGCGAAATCGCCTACGGTGGGATTGAACTGGGCTAACGCTATCTTCACAGCACCCTAGCATACGTTCGCGGCCCGTGATTTTCAACGAAGCGGCCCGCCAATGTGGCTCCCGCATGTCCAAAATGGCAGCCATTGATGTGTCGCTCCATGTTTCGATTCGTTGAATCGCCATGTCGCTCGTGATTATCTATTCGCATAGGGAAGTGAATGCCTGTTGAAAACGAACGCGCGCAGGTCGTAATCGAGGATCCGGCATCGGGAACGCTGGAGCCGTTGAGGCCCCCGCGTCTCGCCCCTAAGCCCGCGCCAAATCGCATTTCCGTCATCCTGGCCTTCGGAGCCACATGGTTCATCTGGGGCTCCACGTTTCTTGCCATCCGCTACGCCGTCGAGACGATTCCACCACTCTACGCCGCCGGCACCCGCCACTTGATTGCTGGGTCGCTTATGCTTTTCTGGTGCTTCGTCAAAAAACTGCGGCCCACGCGAGCGCAAGTGCGCGCCAGCATCATCGTGGGCTTTTTCTTTTTCGTCGGTGGCCACGGTTTGATTCACTGGGCCGAACAATGGGTACCGTCAGGCGTTGCCGCGCTTCTCATTGCCACAGAGCCGATTTGGGTTTTTCTGCTCGCCGACATGGTCGATAGAAAATGGCGAATGAATCCTTGGCTTGCAGCCGGAGTCGCGTTGGGCCTTGGAGGTGTCGCGCTTCTGCTTGGCAAAGGTGAATTTTCGGACCCGCGAATTAAGACCGGGGTAATCGTCGTCCTGCTCAGCGCTCTTTCCTGGTCCGGAGGAGTCACCTATTCCCGGCGCTCCAAACTCTCGGGCCATCCTCTCTTACTTACAGCGCTCTCGCTACTGGCAGGCGCGTTCATGCTTCTCACCATCGGAACAATTCTAGGCGAAGCTCGCGGGTTCTCGCTCTCGTCCGTCACGTTTCGTTCCTGGGCGGCGCTGGCATACCTGACCGTGTTCGGCTCGTTGATCACTTTTACTTCTTATGTCTGGCTGCTCGAGCACTACTCGCCCACACTAGTCGCCACGCACACTTACATCAATCCAATCATCGCTATCTTAATCGGCTGGCTGGTGGCTGGTGAAAAGCTCTCACTCAACTTGGGAATCGCGGCCGCAATGGTGATTGGCGCTGTGATTCTCGTGCAGCGCGGCACTGCATTGCTCGATCACTCGTAGAAACCGCTCACGTGCGCAAGAAAGGATTCTGCTCCCGCTCCTCGCCAATCGTCGTCGTGTCACCGTGCCCGGGGAACACAATCGTTTCTTCCGGCAGCACGAGCAGCTTTTCGCGAATCGATTTTAAAATCTGCGGCGTCGACCCGCCCCACAAATCTGTGCGGCCGATACTTCGCTGAAATAGAGTGTCGCCCGCAAGCAAGATCCCCGGCTCCGCGACTTTCCGCGTTTCGGCTAGACTCCCGTGCGCGCGACTCTCACTCCGGGCGCCTTCCACCAGCGCTGTGCCAGTCGCCCCCGGCTCAATCACCAGACTAATACTTCCAGGCGTGTGCCCCGGCGTATGCAAGACACGCGCCGCAAACCCGCCCCAGCGCACTGCATCGCCCTCTTTTACGAAATCCTCCATGCGCGTCATCGCCGGCGTCGGCACCCCCAGCCACTGCGCCTGTATATCCAAATGCTTATACAGCTCCATATCCGCCTCGTGAATCATCACCGGCGCGCCTGTCGCCCGGTGCAACTCCGCCAGTCCGCCCACATGA
Organism: uncultured Acidobacteriota bacterium; assembly: GCA_963720655.1. GTDB lineage: Bacteria > Acidobacteriota > Terriglobia > Acidiferrales > UBA7541 > Palsa-295. The sequence continues at coordinate 50,792 of CAVRFZ010000006.1, forward strand.
TCAATGTGCGTATGCGTGCTCACGATGGCCCTCAGCTTCAGCCGGTGCCTCTGCAAAATCTCCAGAATCCGCGCAACGTCGTCGCCCGGATCCACCACAATCGCCTCGCGCGTCACCGGATCGCCCAATATCGAGCAGTTGCACTGCAGCATCCCCACAGGAATCACTTCATGAATCAATTTATCAGCCATAACTTCCGCAGTATACCAGTCCACACTCCCTCAGAACCGGCCTCCCATTTTCCATTTTCCCTTTTCCCTTTTCCCTTTTCCATTTTCGTTCCCCACCGTCTGCTAAACTTATTCCGTATGCAAACGCCGCTCGCAAAACTCGAACTCGCAGAAGGCGCCAAGCTCGCCGACTTCACCGGCTACGCCCTCCCCGAAATTTTCTCCGATTTCGACGCCGAATACCGCGCCGCCCGCGAATCCGTCGCCCTCTTTGACACCAACTGGCACGCCGCCATCACCCTCTCCGGCCCCGATCGCGTGCGCTACCTCAATGCCATCGTAACGAACGACATCAAAGCCCTCAGCGAAGGCTCCGGCACGCTCGCCCTGCTCCTCAACCCGCAAGGACACATCCTCGCCGAGCTTGAAGTCTACGCGCTGAAAGAAAAGCTGCTCGTCCTCACCCACGCCTCCGTCCGCGAGCGCACCATCGAAACCCTCGACAAATTCATCATAATGGACGACGTCACGCTCGAAGACGTCACTGACAAACTCGGCTCGCTCGCCATTGAAGGCCCCAAAGCCGGCGCGATCTTCTCGCAGGCAACCGGCCTCGCCATCGAAGGCTTTTCCGAAATGGCATTCGCCGATGTCACGATTGACGCGGTTCCCTGCCATCTGATCCGCCACTCGCATTTCGGCCTTTCAGGCGCCGAAATCATCGCCCCTCGCGAAAAACTCGAGATCATCTGGCAGAATCTTCACACAGCCGTTCACGCGCAACACGGACGCCCGATTGGCATGCAGGCCATAAATGCATTGCGGCTTGAAGCTGGTATTCCCTGGTTCCCGCTCGATTTCAATGACAACGTAATTCCACACGAAGCGGCCCTCGAAACCACGCACATCAGCTTTAGCAAGGGCTGCTACACCGGGCAGGAGATTGTCGAGCGTGTCCGCTCGCGCGGCCACGTCAACCGCCGGCGCGTGCAGCTCAAGTTCGCCAATCAAGCTTCGCCGGCGCGCGCCACGAGGCTCCGTGCCGATGGCAATGAAGTGGGACTCGTCACCAGCGCCGCATTTTCACCTTCGGCCGGCACCGCCATTGGCATGGGCTACATCCGCCGTGAACACAATACCCCAGGCAGCGTCGTCGAGTACGACGGCGGTACCGCCACCGTCATCGACCGCTAAAATTCGCCCTTCTTTTCAGTAGGGGCACGGCATGTCGCAGATCCCGCACGAGTTCGCGGGGCCGTGCCCGCTCGACCCACAGCAACTTCCAGCCATTCACATCGCACAAGAAAACGTGATTTTTCCATCTGCTCGCCACGCCTCGCATTCCTAATCAAGATCAATCGTGTTAAAGTTCCCGGCATTTCCCGGAGCCGCCATGAAACCCTCAATCCTCTACCGCATCGCTGCCATTCTCCTGCTCCTCTTCGCCGTCGGGCACACCCTCGGCTTCCGGCAAACCCAGCCGCAATGGGGTGTTGATTCGCTCATCGCTGCAATGCGCTCGATCCACTTCGACGCGCAAGGATTCAGCCGTACTTATTGGGATTTCTATACAGGCTTCGGTCTTTTCGTTTCCGTCTTCATGGTGTTCGCGGCGGTGCTTTCCTGGCAGATGGGGGGATTGCCTGCAGAAACACTCCTCCAATTACGCGGCCCTGCGTGGACTCTGGTTTTGTGCTTCGTAGCGGTTACGATTTTATCCTGGCGCTACTTTTTTATCGTGCCGGTCGTATTCTCAGTCGTGATAACGCTGGTGTTGGCCGCCGCGGCATACGTGTCAGGCAAACGAGCATAAGGGAAGACTTCGCTGAGAGCCGAAGGGCTGTGCGCCTACCCTACGCCAACCCTTTCAATTTGGCTTTGTCACCGCATCGCAATCCCACGAGAGCTTAGTGATTTTCAATCTCGGTTCGAAAAAAACTGGGGTCGTCGTTCGAGACGTGGTTGACGGACATTTGACATCGCTGAAGTCGCACGAGCGGGATCGCACAGACAAAGGGTGGCAAATGAAGGATCGCTTATGCTCGTCGAAGCCAAACCATAGCGTTTATGCGATCGGACGCGAACCCGCGATGAGGATATCCACTAGCCTCCTCGCGCTCTTCTGCCAGTCAGGATTGTTCGACAGGAAGGCCGCTCCAACCAGAGCCTTCAGCAGGTCAACCGGATCGATGTCGCCGCGCATCTCCCGACCGTCGACCGCTCGCTTCACCAGAGCGCGAATGGCCCCTTGGATCTGCGCGTAGCAATCCTCAATCACCTTTGAGTGCTCCCCGACCATCGCATTCAACGCAGGGGCGATGATTTTCTTCGTGGCGATGTAATCCACGAACAACAGCATCCAGGCTCGCAAGGCTTCCAGCGGCGCCAACTCCACAGCAAGCCGCTTCTCAGCTGTGGCGAGTTTCTCCACCTCTGTCCGATACACCGCAGCCAGCAGCGCTTCGCGCGTCGGAAAGTGGCGATATAAAGTGCCTGCTCCGACGCTTGCTTGGGTGGCAATGTCGTCGAGGCTGGCGTCGGCACCCGATCGCGTGAACGCCTGCTTGGCTATTTCCAGAATGCGCTCTCGGTTGCGCTGCGCATCTGCGCGCGGCTTTCTTCTTGCTCTTGGGCGCGCTTTCCGTGGGGCGGTATGTGTGCGTTTCTGAGCCATCGCTAAAAAGCCAAAAATCTTGCAACCGGAGACAGCCTCCGATAATCTAAGTTTAGCGGAGACGGCCTCCGCTTTACCAGAATCTTTTTACGCGAAGAGCGGGCCGCTCGTCAACGCAGGTTTGCTCCCGCAGTCATGCGGACAGGAGCATAAGATGGAGGAGACATGATGAGCGCATCTGGATCGGCGTCAACGACAGTATTTGGAGCGACCTCAACAACCGAGGATGTTCTGTCCGGCGTGAATCTGCGCGGCAAGAGGATTCTCGTCACCGGCGTTTCGGCGGGCCTTGGAGTGGAAACGGCGCGGTCACTTGCCGCGCACGGCGCTGAGGTCGTTGGTGCCGCGCGAGATTTGGATAAGGCGCAAGCTGCGACGGCGCAAGTGCGAAAGGACGCTGCCGCCAACGGTGGCAGCCTCGAACTAGTTGCCCTTGATCTTAGCGATCTTAAGAGCGTCCGCGACTGTTCCAACAAATTACTCGAAAAGGGTGAACCCTTCGATGCAGTCATCGCTAATGCAGGGGTGATGGCCACACCGTTTACCTACACGAAGGATGGCTTCGAGATGCAGTTCGGTACCAATCATCTGGGCCACTTCTTCCTCGTCAACCGGATTGCTTCGCTTTTCCGTGCGGGAGGACGGCTGGTCAATCTTTCCTCCGCAGGCCATCGTTATTCCAACGTTGACCTGCAAGACCCTAATTTTGAGCGCACGACGTATGAGCCCTTCGTCGCCTATGGTCGCTCGAAAACGGCAAACATTCTATTCGCCGTTGCCTTCGATAAGCGGCACCGCTCGCGGGGCGTGCGCGCCGCGGCCGTACATCCGGGCGGTATACGCACCGAACTGAGCCGCTACACCGATCCCAGCCGCCTTGAAACGATGATCGCCCAGATCAACAAGCAGCTTGCCGCGGAGGGCAAAGCACCCTTCCAATTGAAAACGGTTCCGCAGGGTGCCGCGACTTCCGTTTGGGCCGGTGCGGTTGCTCCGGCGGATGAGATTGGCGGTCGTTATTGCGAGAACTGCCACGTCGGCAGCGTCGTTCCAGACGACGCCACCATTACCGTCGCCAGCGAAGGAGTCCGAGCCTACGCCCTGGACCCAACCAATGCTGAGGCGCTTTGGAAGAAGAGTGAAGAAATGGTCGGAGAGTCCTTCTAACCCGCTGCCGCAGTGGCTGCAGCGCAGCCTGCACACTAATTTGGCTTTTCCTTTAGCGATATAAAAAGGAGCATTTATGAAAGTTTTCGTCACAGGTGCTACAGGCTTCATCGGTTCTGCCATCGTCCCGGAATTGCTTAAGGCGGGTCACAAAGTGCTTGGTCTTGCTCGCTCCGATGCAGGCGCAAAGTCGCTCGCTGCAGCAGGAGCTGATGTGCATCGCGGCTCGCTTGAGGATCTCGAGAGCCTGCGCAGTGGCGCAGCCGCTTCCGACGGTGTAATTCACGCCGCTTTCATCCACGACTTCTCGAATTACGGGCCAGCTGCTGAGAAAGACCAACGCGCCATCGAGGCCATCGGCTCGGTGCTTGCGGGCTCTCATCGTCCATTCGTCGTCACTTCCGGAACCCTACTGGTCCAACGCCGCAGCGATTTCGCGACAGAAGAGGATGCTCCGGTTTCCACTTTCCCGCGCAAATCCGAAGATGCAGCCGATTCACTCGCGGCGCGCGGCGTGAACGTGTCCGTCCTGCGCCTGCCGCCTTCCGTACATGGCGATGGCGATCACGGCTTCGTTCCGCGTCTCATTGGCATCGCGCGCGAAAAGGGCATTTCTGCCTATGTCGGTGACGGCGCGAATCGCTGGCCAGCAGTCCACCGCCTCGATGCCGCCCATCTCTACCGGCTCGCGCTCGAAAAAGGCTCTCCAGGCGCCAAGTATCACGCGATCGGCGACCAAGGCGTTCCCTTCCGCGACATCGCTGCCGCGATCGGCCGCCGTCTGAACCTGCCGCTTGTCAGCAAGTCACCGGAAGAAGCCCGCGCTCATTTCGACTGGCTAGCGCACTTCGTTGCCATCGATTGCCCCGCCTCCTGCGCGCAAACCGAGCAACAACTCGACTGGCGCCCAACCCAGGTAGGCCTCATCCCCGATCTCGACCACGGCACCTACTTCGACGCCGGCCAAACAAAGCATGCGACGCAGTCGCACGCCTAAGCAGCTCACTATTTGCAATTTCCGTAGGGATTTTTTTCTACTGGCCCTGCTGAGATTCATTCGGTAGGTACGAGGAGCCGCATTGCGCGTCGCGGCGTTTCAGTGGAACAGGCACTCCTGCCTGTTCCTTACGTCGCAATCCTTCGACCTTGGCTTCCCCACCGCCTCATCCTCTATGTTCGCAAAAGGACAGATTTTTCTTTTAGCCTATGCCATCCGCGGCCCGCGCAGCACCCGCGCGGGCAGAAACATGATCGCGCG
>CAVRFZ010000007.1:0-125086 GCA_963720655.1 uncultured Acidobacteriota bacterium
CTCGACCGCAACGGCAATCCAGCCGCCGCCTTCAATACCTCCCGCATGGCCTACGGCTTCATAAACCCCGACGATTCCTTCACCATCGCGCCATAACCCGCGCCGCATCTTTTGTCGCTGCTGCCTCATCAAACCGTCGGCGTATAATGTCCGCATCCAATCCACACAAGGAGATTACACCAATGGCAATTCGCGATGCTTTCTTGCCGGAATTCGATCACGAAATGGGCACCACCCGAAAAACTCTCGAACGCGTTCCCGAAAACAACACCGATTGGAAGCCCCACGATAAATCCATGACCATGGGCCGACTCGCCGGCCACCTCGTCGAATTGCCCACGCTCGTCCCGCTCGCCCTTCAGCGCGAATCGCTCGACTTTCGCCCGCCCGGCGCTCCGCCGCGACAGCCCACCGTCATGTCCACCCGCAAACAGCTCCTCGAAGATTTCGACAAGAACGTCGCCGCCGCCCGCGCCGCCATCGCTCAATCCAGCGACGAAGATCTGAAAAAGATCTTCACCCTGCAAGCCGGCGGAAAAACCATTTTCTCGCTTCCGCGCACAGCCGCCCTTCGCGGCTTCATCCTGAATCACATCATCCATCACCGCGGCCAGCTCTCAGTTTATCTGCGCCTCAACAACGTCGCCGTCCCCTCAATCTACGGCCCGTCAGCCGACGAACAAAACTAATCCGCCTGCACAAAAAAAAACGGCTGGCAACTTTCGCTGCCAGCCGTTTCAACTTCAGGCAAAGAACCCGCGCTTACCGGTGTCCGCCGCCGTGTCCTCCGCCGCCTCCGTGGAAGCCGCCGCCTCCGCCGCGGACCGCGCCTCCACCATGCGAGCTGTTGCCACCGCCGCCATGGAAGCTGTTCCGCTCCGCCATGGAAGCTATTTCCGCCGTGGAATTGATTGCCTCCCCGGACTCCACCACGGTACCCTTCGTTACCATGGAATCCGCCATGACCCCAATTACCGCCCCCATAGTACCCACCACGGCCATAGTAGCCGCCGCCATAGTAGCCGCGTCCATAGAAGCCATGGAACCAGGGGCCGGCACCGATGAATACCCCGTTCGTGAAGTAGTCAGGGCCCCAATATCCGTAAGGCGCGCAAGCATACGGAGCATACGGGTAGTAGCCGTAGGCGCACACGGGAGGCGCTCCGATCGCTATGCCCACCGGACCTACTCCGATTCCCACTCCTACCTGCGCGCTCGCAACAGCGCTCATCGAGAGCGCTAAAATTCCAACCAACGCCGTATATTTTAGATAACGCATCTGAGACCTCCCGGCTGGCTGGCGTCGTCTGCTTCCGACTTCGCTTCCAGCTCCGCTACTGCCTTTGAAGCTCTTCACGCTGGTCATAGTGCAAGGGATATGCCAAACCTCGGCCGTTAAATAAGTGGCTCTAAATCAGTAGCATAGGAGAGTTTGCGGCGGAAAATGACTCAAAGGGGCAACTCGAAATTTGGCTGCCCACCACCGGCCCTGCTGCTTTTCAACCACCCTGCAAAAGGACGGCAAAACGACCCTTTACAGCACCTTTTCCAAACCACGTCCTCATTGTTCCGGCGAACGACGGGTTCTTCCACTCTTCCATAAACTTTATGTTGCAATGACGCGCGGTTCAAAGTCATTGGTGTTATGTTCGAAGGCCGTGCCGCTCAATCCGAGGCGAGAATGAGAAAAGTAATCTACGCAATCAACATCACCCTGGATGGCTGCTGCGACCACACCAAATTCAATCCCGATGACGAAACGCTTGAGTATTTTACGCAGCTCACGCGTGATGCTGACACCTTCCTCTACGGGCGTAAAACCTATCAATTGATGGTTCCTTATTGGCCTGATGTGGCGAAAGACCGTTCCGGGCAGACAAAAGCAGATTACGAATTTGCCCAGGCATTTGACGCCGTCAACAAAATTATTGTTTTCTCAAAATCATTAGACAGCCCTGAAGGAACAAAAACGAGAATCGTTCGTACGAACCTTCACGACGAAGTACTTAAATTGCAACAAGAACAAGGCAAAAATATTCTTACCGGTGGTGTAACCATTCCTTCACAACTTGTAGAGCTTGGCCTGATTGATGAATATTATTTTGTGGTCCACCCGATCGTTATAGGAGAAGGGAGACGGTTGTTTGAAGGCATTAGCCTCCCGGAAAAATTACAATTGAAACTTATTGAGTCAAAGATTTTTAAGTCAGGAGGTGTTGCGCTTCATTACATGAAGCAGTGACAGAAAAAAGCCAGCCGAAACTCGCGCCGCTCTGCGTCAACAATCCTTATTTCCTGTATGTACCCTACTTTCCGATAAATGCCTGGTAAAGGCTGAAACCGGCCCCCACTGCCCTCCTTCCTCAGTTGAACCCAAACCGATCCGTGTGCTAGCATCCCCGTTCCGCAGGGTCACGCGCAACCGCCGGGGGGCGGCGTCGTGAAGGTTCCCTTTTCGCACAGCTCGGATTCGCGCTTCAGATTTTCCCGCCACGAAATGCCTGTTCCGCCCGGCCCAGATGCAAATCTCGTTTTTTCACTACTGATTCCAACTTCTCCAACCGAGGTGCAACATGAAATCCTATACAACCGAATGGATACGCAACGTTGGCATTGTAGGCCACGGCGATACGGGGAAAACCCAGCTCGTGTCGTCGTTGCTCTTCACCGCCGGCATGACGCCGCGGCTGGGTAAAGTCTCCGACGGCTCCACCGTCACCGATTGGGACGAAGAAGAAGTTGCCCGCAAAATTTCCATCAATACCGGCCTCGCTTACGCCGAATGGCAAGCCGCCGGGCAAGCCGACAAAACAAAAATCAATTTCCTCGATACTCCCGGCTATTCCACTTTTATCAACGAAACAAAATCCTCCCTCATCGCCGCGGATGCTTCTCTCATCGTCGTAGACGCAGCTGCTGGCGTTCAGGTAGTCACCGAAAAAACCTGGGACTACGCCACCGAGTACGATCAGCCTCGCGCCTTCGTCCTGAATTGGATGGACCGCGAGCTGGCCAGTTTTGAGCGTGCGCTCGACTCGCTGCAGCACGTTTTCGGCCGCGGCGTTGTTCCCATCGAGCTGCCCATCGGCTCCGAGAAAAGCTTCCGCGGAGTGATTGATCTCATCGCAATGAAAGCTTTGATGTACACGCCTGACGGCGACGGCAAAGCTAAAATAGAAGAAATCCCCGCCGATCTGGCGGAAGAGGCGAAAACAGCCCACGAAGCGCTTGTCGAACTCGTCGCCGAAGGTGATGACGCCTTGATGCAGGAATTTTTTGACGAGGGAACGCTTCCCATCGACGATTTGAAGAAAGGCCTGCGCGAGGCTGTGCTCGCGAAGCGCATTTTCCCTGTGCTGCTCAGTTCCGCGCTGCACAATATCGGCGCCGACGCGATCCTGAATTTCCTGTGCGACATTTTCCCGGCCCCGTCCTCGCGCGGGAAAGCAAGCGGTCACAAGACTTCAGACCACAAGGGTGAAACCGTCGAGCGCAAAGTGGCGGATTCCGAACCACTCTCGATTTTTGTGTTCAAAACTCTTGCCGACCCCTTCGCCGGACGCATCACCTATTTCAAAGTCCTGTCCGGCGTCCTCAAAAATGACGCGACGATCACAAACTTTAATCGCGGAACGCAGGAGCGCCTCCAACACGTTCAAGTGATGCAGGGTAAGACGGCTGTCGCCGTGAACGATCTGCACGCTGGCGACGTGGGCGCGATTGCGAAGCTGAAAGAAACCACCACGGGAGAAACCTTCGGCGATAAAAGCGCGACAATCTTCTATCCACCCGCGCGTATTCCCGAACCTTCCATCACCTTCGCGGTTGAACCGAAGACGCGCGCGGACGAAGATCGCATCGGCGTCGCGATTCACCGGATTCTAGAGGAAGATCTCGCGCTGCGTTTCGGACGCGACCCGCAAACGAAGGAATTTCTACTCTCTGGCGCAGGACAGCAGCATATCGAAGTAGTGGTCGCCAAGCTTCGCAAGCGCTACCACGTCGACCTCACTTTGCATCCGCCAAAAGTTCCCTACCGCGAGACAATTCGCGCGAAGGCCGACGCCGAAGGCAAACACAAGAAGCAAACCGGCGGACACGGACAGTTTGGTCTATGCCGAGTCAAGATGGAGCCTCTTCCGCGCGGCAAGGGTATCGAATTTGTGGACGATTTATTCGGCGGCGCGATCCCCAAGAACTGGATTCCGTCCGTCGAACGCGGCATTCGCGAATCGGCCGAGCGCGGCTATCTCGCCGGATTCCCGGTCACGGATTTCCGCGCCACTCTCTACGACGGCAAATATCACGACGTAGACTCGAGCGATATGGCCTTCCGCATCGCAGGCTCGCTGGCCTTCAAGGAAGCGATGAAACAGGCACGCCCCGCGCTGCTCGAACCCGTAATGCACGTCGAGATTTACGCGCCCGATCAATACTCCGGCGATTTAATGGGCAACCTGAGCAGCCGCCGCGGAAAAATCAGCGGCAGCGAATCCCGCGCGGGAAGCGTCGTGATCAAAGCGCAGGTCCCGCTCTCGGAAATGCTCAGCTACGCCAACGAATTAACGTCAATGACGCAAGGACGCGGCAGCTACTCCATGGAATTCTCGCACTACGATTACGTCCCAGGTGAGCTAGCAGACAAAGTGATCGCGGCCCACAAGCCGCATCACGCAGCAGAAGAAGGCGAAGCCGCCTCAGCGTAATCGAGGCTCCAACAATCCGAGCCCTAACAAAGCACGAGTGCTTCCGCATTTCGTCGGACGTCAATTGCAGTCCGTCAGGGCACGGCTTTAGCCGTGCCGAAAACGAATGCAGAGAGGAACGGCTTTAGCCGCTGAGGGCTCGCATTGAAGTTTCGAACTTCGTAGCTCGTGGTTACGCCGCGCCGTCGTTGTAGGCCGCGGTTTCAACCGCGGCAAATTGTGGCTCGAAAATACTGGGGCTTTAGCCCCTGAAGTTCAATTCGTCAGGGCACAGCTTTAGCCGCTGAGGTAGGAAGAGTAGCCGTGAAATCAGCCCGAAATCAGCTGCCGTGCGTGAGATGCAACCGGCTGGCTATACTGCGGTGCTGCGGAGGCGCATCCGTATTCTTCGCCTGAGTATCAGCCGGCGCCGCCGCCTGCGCATTCGCAGTATTCGCCACACCCGGAAGCGTGCCTCCGGCTCCCGTTGGACAAGAAGTGCCTACGCAGGGAGGTCCCGCCACCCGCATAAGCGAGCAGCCTCCAATCCACACCGCCGAAGACAGTAGTAACGCGAGCAGGGCGTTCTTCTTCATGTGATGCGCTCCCTCAGATGGCAGACGTGCGCTCTAGACAGGCCGATTCCTAATTCTATAGTTGCACACAATCCTGCGCAGGCCAGTAGTATTGTCCGGGCCTCACTCGCATGAGTAACAGAGAATAGAAGGCGAAGCGTGACTGCCTGGCGTAAATGCTTAGCGCGGAAGGAAAAATCCAGTTTGTCGGCGATGCTCGTCAAATGCAGGGCCGAACTGCGTCGCGAGAAAAGCCTCTTCTCGTTTCGCTTTCACTACAAAGCCGATCGCGACTACTGCAAAGGCCACAATCGCGCGATACTCGCCGATCGCGATTGCTGTGCCGGCCACGGCCAACAGAACTCCGGTATAGATCGGATGGCGGATTCGCGCGTAAGGACCGGTGCGGATGAGCTCGTGCTCTTTGCGGATGGTAACCTGGGCGCTCCAGTTTTTTCCGATGTGCCGGCGCGCCCAGATTGCAAAGGCCACTCCCTCGGCCGTCAGAACTGCTCCCAACACTGCAATCCATTCGCGCTCGGGAAGAAATCTGCGATTCAGCGCGCCGAAACGCGGATCCTGCGCATAGAGCAAAATGAACCCGCACGCCATGTAAGCGACATGAAGCAGACGCGCGAGCGGCGGCTCCCGCTTTTGCTCTCGTTTCTGATTGCGCGCAGCCCAGATCCAGTACACGCAGAACGCGATCCATGCCGCTTGAATGATCAGATATGGCGCAGGCATCTCGAAAACGAACGACGCCAAAACGGACGGCATCGTTCCTTCCCTCTTTTCCGTTAGTCCTGTTGAGCGCCACAACTCTGTCGCACTGAAATAACTCTGTCAACCATAGCGCCTTGCATCTCCATCTAACCAATTTGGCGCTTGCGGTTCAGCGACCAAATGCTTGAAGCTTCTTCGACCATGAAAAAACCACAAAAGCAGAAACGCTGGCGCGATGCGACGATTGCTATTCACCAGGGCGCCGAACATTTTCACGTAGCCGCGCCGGTCGGCACCACCATCGCGCGTACCGCAAATTTCACCTTCGAAAGCACCGAAGAGATGAAGCGCTGGGCCGAAGGAAAAAGCTCGGCCTACATCTACACGCGCTACGGCAATCCCACTCTCACCGTCGCGGAAGAAAAGCTCGCCGCTCTCGAAGGAGCGGAAGCAGCCATCGTCACCGCCTCAGGCATGGCCGCGATTTCAAGCGCCCTGCTCGCAGTATTGAAGGCAGGCGACGAAGTGATTTCGACGCGGCAAACCTATGGCGGCACGTACCGACTGATGCGCGACAATTTCCCGCGCTTCGGCATCGTCGTTCGCTACGTGGAAAACGATCTCGCAGGAATCGAGCAGCTGGTGAATCCGCGCACGAAGGCGCTCTACATCGAGACGCCGACCAACCCAACGTTGCGGCTCGTGGATTTGCAGAAGGCCGTTGTTTTCGCGAAAGAATGGGGCCTGATTTCGCTGATCGACAACACGTTCGCAAGCCCCGCGCTGCAGAAGCCGATCGAACTCGGCTTCAACATCGTCCTGCACAGCGCCACGAAATATCTGTCAGGCCATTCCGACCTCATCGCAGGCGCCGCGGCAGGCAGCCGCGCCATCATCAACGAAGTGCGCCACAACATCATCAATCTCGGCGGCTCGCTCGATCCCGAAGCAGCCTACCTGCTGATTCGCGGGATGAAAACGCTCGGCGTGAGGATGGAACGCCAGTGCGAGAACGCGATGATCGTCGCGAAATATCTTGCGAAGCATCCCAAGGTTGCGAAAGTGCATTATCCGGGACTCGCTTCGCACCCCGATCACAAACTCGCCAAGCGCCAGATGAAAGGATTCGGCGCGATGCTCGCCTTCGACTTAAAAGGCGGCCTTCCGGCCGCGCGGCGCTTCTGCGATCGCGTGCGCATCTTTTTGCTGGCGGCGAGTTTGGGCGGCGTTGAATCGCTCGTCGTTCTGCCGATTTACACTTCGCATTACAATATGTCCGAAGCGGAGCTTCGCGCTGCGGGAGTTGGCGCGGGAACCGTGCGCGTTTCGGTCGGCTTGGAAGATTCGGTTGACTTGCTCGAAGATCTGCGTCAAGCTTTAGCATAATTCAGCGCAGGTTCACAAAAACCCCAGCAGAAAACTAAGCTTCTTAGCCCTTGTTTTACCGCCGATTAGAAAATTGCAACTTGCTCATTCTGCGTGATTTGCGCAGACTTTTAATCGCGCTACCGTAGATTAAAATTGGGCAGTCGGTCGAGCATCAGGCAGAAAGTTTCCCCGCAAAAGTTCGGAGGTGCGGCGTTGCAGCACGACAAAGCCAGTGATTCCGGAGCAGAAATTCTGAGCAAAGTCCCGCGGGTGACGCTTGGGTTTTGGATTATCAAGATTCTGGCGACTACCGTAGGGGAGACTGGCGGCGACGCGCTCTCCATGACGTTGAATCTTGGCTACGCCGTGAGCAGCCTGATCTTCCTGGGATTTTTTGTCGTCACGCTCGCGGCGCAGATCACTTCGAAGCGATATCATCCGGTTTTTTACTGGGCGGTGGTGGTGGCAACCACAACCGTAGGAACGACGACGTCCGATTACATGGATCGGACTCTGGGGCTTGGATACATAAAATCTTCGGTGATGTTGTTTACGGCTGTGCTGATCGTGCTGGCAATCTGGCGCTACACGACGGGCGCGATCGCGGTGGATCAAATCACCACGAAGACGAACGAGATTTTTTATTGGGTGACGATTCTCGTCTCCAACACCTTGGGAACTGCGCTGGGCGATTTTGTGGCTAGCGACACGGGACTGGGCTTCGAGCGCAGCGCGCTGATTTTCGCTGGGCTAATCGCAGTGGTTGCCGCCGCGTACTTTTTCTTAAAGATTCCCGAGAGTGTGGCCTTCTGGGCAGCTTACGTGTTGACGCGGCCGCTGGGCGCGACGCTCGGCGACACTCTCACGAAACCGCATCAAGAGGGCGGCCTGGCGCTTGGAAGAATCACTTCTTCCCTTGTGATCGCGGGAGCGATGGTTATCCTGATTGCGCTGACGGCGCGACGCGCGCGAATGCGACGAGTGCAAACCCGCTGAATTTCGCGCCTGCCGTACCCTGGCTAAAGCATCGGCGAGAGGATTGCGCGGAATGGGAATTTCTGAGTAGAATTGAGGCCGGTCCCCGTCTTATTTCCGCGTCGTTTAGGAGGTCCTCATGCTAGCTTCCATCCGGCTCTCCGGATTTTTTGCTTTCTCTTTGTTTCTGGTTCCTTCGGTTTTCGCGCAGACGAATTCTCCGCCATCCGATCCACATGAGCTGGTGATTCATCAGCCGCGAACTCTCTCAAGTCCGGCAGAGCGCTCGGCGGCGATCGATCTTTTGGAGCATGCGCGGCAAGACTTGAACATGCATACCTTTGGCGCCTACGAATTGAAAGCTTTGTTTCAAACTTCCGGCGCGACGCAGAACGAAGGCGATGGAACGATGGAGGAGCTATCGAACGGGCCGGAGTGGCGATGGACGGCGCAGATGCAGGGCGCGAGCGTGGTTCGCGTTGGAGGAAATGGGCACGCGTACGGAGCGATTCCTAACGAACCGGTTCCAATGCGGATTCAGGAAATCCGCGCGGCGCTGCATTGGCCAATCTTCCGAAATGCCGGAGCCCAGAACGTGATTCGATCGGCAAACGCGCAACTGAACGGCAAACCAGTGACGTGCCTTCTGCTGAGTTCGGCTGTGCCGGACAATCCGGCGCCGCGCGCGTGGGTGGAAGAAGAGTACTGCATCGATCCGGCGACAGGACTATTGCAGATGTGGTCGGCGGCGCCCGGAATTTACACGGAGTACGACTACGAGGGCGCTGCGGAATTCAATGGACACACTCTCCCTCGGCAAGTCTCCATTTTCGAAGGCGGGGCGCTTGTCGTTCAAGCGCGGGTGGAAAGTTTTGGCAATCCGGGCGAGATCGATCCCAACGCTTTCAAGCCGGGTCCTGAAATGACGGATGCAGGTGAGTCGTTCACGCTGTCGGGCCCGCGCCGGTTTCCGATGCGCGTGGATCCTTCCGATGAGCCCCCTTCGACCTATTTTCAACCCGTGATCGTCCACGCGACGCTCGACGCGCAGGAAGGACGGGTGATGGACGCAGAAGTGCTGCAGAATTCCAACCAGGAATTGAGCCGGGCGGCGCTGGATCTGGTGAGGAGCACGTCGTTCCATGCGACGGGATTTCAGCAGGAAGTTTTTATCAACGTGCAATTTCATCTGCCGGCGCAGCAAGTGGGCGGGGTTCCGGTGCTTCATTCTTCCGTGCATTGGGTAATTTGGGAGCACCGGGGAAAAGTGGCACCAAGAAAGCCCGTTCGAGACGCCGCTTAGAGATTCTTCGGATTTGCGATTCGCATCGAGTGCCGTTGCCCAAACGGCCTCAGGTCAATTCTGGCCAAGGTCGGGCCAGAATGAGACCTGAGCTACGATTCCCAGTTTCCAAGTCAAATCGTGGACCCTCTTCCGCTTGTCACAGGAGAACCTGACCAACATTTTCCACTTCGGTGCCCCGAACTGATTCCTCGCCTTTTAACCTGTTGCTTTCCCATAGGTGGTGTGAGATATTCCTGTTGGAAACCAAAACGAAGGTGCTATGAAACAGAAAACGGACGTCCTGCAAGGAACGCTGGCGTTGATGGTGCTTAAGACTCTTGATGTGCTGGGAGCGCAGCACGGGTATGGGATTGCGCGGCGCATTGAGCAGATCAGCGGAGATCTGCTGGCGGTGAACCAGGGGACGCTTTATCCGGTGCTGTTGAAGCTGGAGCAGGAAGGGGCGATCGCATCGGACTGGGGCGCGTCTGAAAATAATCGCCGGGCGCGTTTCTACCGCCTGACGAAAGAAGGGCGCAAGCAGCTACAGGTGGAGACGCAGGACTGGGAGCAAACTGCGGCGATCATCGGCCGGTTCTTCGAAGTGAAGGCGGAGGACTTGCCATGAGATTTCTGAGAAGGTTTCTGGCGCGGCTCAAGAACTTTGCGACCCGGCGGCGAGACGACAAACGGCTGCGGGAGGAGATGCAAGAGCATATCGCCCTGCAGACGGAGGAGAATCTGCGCGCGGGGATGAATGCGGAAGAGGCACGGCGGCAGGCGGTGATGAAGTTCGGAGGGACGGCGACAGTGAGAGAGGATTACCACGCAGAGCAAGGGCTGCCGTTTTTTGAAAACCTGTTGCAGGACTCGCGCTTCGCGATCCGCATGCTGGCCAAGTCGCCGGGGTTTACGGCTATCGCGGTTCTGACGATGGCGCTGGGGATCGGCGCGACCACGGCGATTTTCAGCCTGGTCGATGCGACGCTGCTGCATCCGCTGCCCTATCCGCACCCGGAGGAGCTGGTACGCATCGAGGACGATCTGCCTGGTGCAGGCGCTACCGACGCGGGCATCTCGATTCCGGAGTTTAGAGATCTGCAGCGTTCGGGAATTTTTCAGTATGTTGTGCTGGAGATTTTCGGGTCGGCGAACCTGACGGGTGCATCGCAGCCATCGCGGATGCAGTATGAGGGGGTATCGCCGGCGTATTTTGCGATGCTGGGGGTGAAACCGGCGCTGGGGCAGACGTTCGATCCTCAGGATCAAACGCCGGGGTTCACGCTGGATGTGGTGATCAGTGACGGGTTGTGGAAGCGGGCTTTCGGGAGTGATCCACACATTGTGGGAAGAAGTTTGCGGGGGGACAACGATTTGTACCGGGTGATCGGGGTGATGCCGCCGGATTTTCACGACCCGGGGCGAACCGTGGGCGAGAGGAATACGGAACAGTGGGCGGCGTTGGGTTTTTCGAATAATCCGGCTGAGGCCCCGAATCGCAGTTTGCGGTTGCCCCTGGAAACGGTGGGGCGCCTGAAGCCGGGGCTGACGGTTGCAGCGGCGCAGAGCCATATGGACGCGTTGGTTGCTTCGTTGCGGGAGCAATTCCCGGACGATTATCCGGCCGACAGCAAGTGGACGGTGCGGTTGGTGCCTCTGAAGGAAAACGTGGTGGGCAACGTTCGGCAGTCGCTGATCCTACTGCTGGGCGCAGTGGCGCTGGTGCTACTGATCGGCTGCGTGAATGTAGCGAATCTGCTGCTGGCGCGGGCCAGCGCGCGATCGCGGGAGATGGCGGTACGCCAGGCGCTGGGAGCGGCACGCAAGCGGCTGGTGCGGCAATTGCTGACGGAGAGCCTGCTGCTTTCGCTGCTGGGCGGAGTGGCGGGGTTGGTGATTCTGTTCTGCATGAAGGGATTGTTGCTGCGGCTGATTCCGGAGAGCCTGCCTCGGCTGAACGACCTTTCGATCAACTGGACCGTGATGCTGATCGCGCTGGCGGCTTCGATCGCTGCGGGGTTAATTTTCGGGCTGGCGCCCGCGAGGCAGGCAGGGCGGTTGAATCTGGCAAGTACGCTGAGGGTGGAGGGGCGTGGGTCGAAAGGTTCCACGGAGCAGATGCGCACGCGGCGCGTGCTGGTGGTGACGGAGTTTGCGCTGTCGCTGGTGCTGATGGTGGCCGCGGGTCTGCTCCTGCGCAGTTTTTGGGATTTGTACAAGGCACCGCTGGGATTCAATCCGCAGCGTGTAATGTCGGTGCAGTTGTGGCTGCCGAGCCCGAACGATCCGAAGACGGACATTTATGGAACGGCTGCTCAGGAGGCAGTGTTTGCGCGCGAATTGCTGCGGCGCAGCCGGTTGCTGCCGGGAGTGCAGGAGGCGGCGCTGGGAGCGGAGCCGTCGATTCCGCTGCACCACGATCGCAACCGGAGCGCGCTGATCGTGGAAGGACGCGAGATACAGAGCAAGCAGCCGCCTTTGGTGGAGCGGTCGCAGGTTACGCCGGAATATTTTCATTTGCTGGAGATTCCGGTGCTGCGGGGCCGTCTGTTCAACGACGGCGACGACGAGAATGCGCCGCTGGTCGCCGTGATCAACCAGGCGATGGCGGAGACTTACTGGCGGGGCGAGGATCCGCTTGGGAAGCGGCTGAAGCTTGGCCGTGGGAGGGCTGGGGTTGGCCAACGTGCGAGCAAGACCTGGATCACGATCGTCGGGGTGATCGCGGATGCTCGAACGGAGTCGCTGGCGAACGCGAGCGTTCCGCAAATCTATCTGAGCCTGTACCAGGAGACACCCAAGGAGCTGGCCATCTTTCTGCGTGGAGACCTGAATGCGAGCGCGATCCCGGAAGAAGTGCGGGCGATGGTGCAGTCAGTGAATCCGGAACTGCCCGTTTACGGAGCGCAGACGCTGGACGATGCGGTGTCGGCCTCGCTGGAGCAGAGACGATTCTCGATGGATATTGTGGTGGCCTTCGCGATTACGGCACTGCTGCTGGCGGCGCTGGGAATTTACGGAGTGATTTCGTACATCGTGAGCGAGCGCACGCGGGAGATCGGCATTCGCCTGGCGCTGGGGGCGCAGAGGGGGAAGATCATGGGGATGGTTCTGCGCCAGGGACTGGGGCTGGCGCTGGCGGGAGCTGTGCTGGGACTGGTGGGATCGGTGATCGTGTCGCACCTGATGGCAGGGC
Source organism: uncultured Acidobacteriota bacterium (assembly GCA_963720655.1). Classification (GTDB taxonomy): domain Bacteria; phylum Acidobacteriota; class Terriglobia; order Acidiferrales; family UBA7541; genus Palsa-295. Next base: position 12,808 of record CAVRFZ010000007.1, read on the forward strand.
TGCTCTATGGCGTAATGCCCACCGATCCTCTTACTTTTGTTGGCGTCACCCTGGTGCTCACGGGCGTGGCGCTTGCGGCCTGTTATATTCCTGCGCGGCGGGCAATGCGGGTCGATCCGATGATCGCACTGAGATACGAGTAGCAATCTGAGTTCATTGCGCTGATTTGGACTGATCGGCTATTTACACTCGCTCAACAAGAAAAGCGCGCAGCTTTTGACTTGCGGGTGTGTTTTGCCGCGTTAAGTCTGCAAGAGCAAGTTCTTTCCTAAAGCCGGATTCGCGCTTCGCCGATAAAACTGTAATGGTGCGCACGATCGCTCGTCGGAGCGGGTGTGTGCACGAACGATAGACGTCGAGAGGACGAGACGGTGCGAACGTTTCGATTTGTGATATTCGTCACACTCTGGCTGGCCGCTGCTAGCGTGGCTGCTGCGCAGGCTACGCACCTCACCTCGAAAGAAGCGAAGAAACATGTGGGGGAAAAGGCAACAGTTTGCGGGAAGGTAGTGGGGATCCATTTTGTTTCGAGCGGCAAGGGGCAGCCGACGTTCATCCACTTCGATGAACCGTATCCGGACCAGAAATTTACGCTGGTGATTTGGGGAAGCGATCGCGCGAAATTCGGGCGCCCGGAAGAGATCTATCGGGATAAAGAGTTATGCGTGACCGGTAAGATCACCATCTACCTGGGGATTCCGGAGATTGTGGCTACCGCGCCGAACCAGATCCAAGTGCAAAAGTAGTTGAGCGCCGCAGGGGAGGTGCGGGGATGCGGGGGACTCGACGCTGACAAGCTGGATCTCTTTAGCGGCTCGAAGGCGACGCAGCGGATTGCTGAATGAACTTTGCGTTCATGGTTTTGGCGGTGGTCATGGCGAGGCTGCCGCTGGCTGCGGCGACAGCAGTGGAAGCAATGCTGAGCGAGTCAGGGCTGAAGCGATAGACCAGCAAGCCTATTGCGATGGCGCCGGCTAAATTCAGGATGGCCCAGGTCCACTTGCCCAGATAGGCGAATCCTGCACCGGCGAGGAGAAAACTGAGTAGAAATGCGATCCACGGCCTTTTCACGTAAACCTCCTGGATCATTCTGCTGACTAACCTTGTGACAAACGGGACTTGGTTGGCATGACTCCCGTCGGAATGCATTGCGTCAAACCGTAACAGAATCCGTCACGCGAAACTGTGTCCTCTTTTCGTAAACGTCGGCGGGGCGAGTTCCATTGACCGAGTGCCGGGTAACTCGTAAGATTTTTGGGACATCTGAGCAGGGGGCAGCCTGATAGTGCTTGGAGACCTCACCCCATAGAAATCGTGTGGCTAATGTCTTTGCCGGAATTTGACGGCCACAACATGAAGGTACGATGACACGAAACTCGACACGAAACCTGGGAACTCGGGCCGTTATCGCAGTGGGATTGTTGGGGCTGCCCGCCGCCATTTCGTTTGGAATCGCCGGGTGCAACGGCACTACCTCGACCAAGCAGGTAAAGGCTCGGCCACCCGCGGCGACGCCGGTGGCTCAGGCGGCCAAACCGGATTTTGTTCGCGAACCGCTCCCGTTCGATCGCGCGTTGCCTGACTATGCCGCTTTGCAGCCCATGGTGCGGCCGTCCATCGACGTTCTGGTTGAGAAGGTGGAAGCGGCTTACAACACGGGGCAAAAGTATCTGAAGGCCGGCGATCCGGAAAAGGCGCGCGCCGAGTTTGACCGGGCCGTGGATCTGATTCAGGCCAGTGGTTTCCAGATGGAATCGGACCCGCGGCTTTCGAAGCTGGTTGACCAGATCGGGGATGCGACGCAGGTTTACGAGCAAGCGCAGGCTCAAAACAATGCCGAAGAGGAAGAGGAAAATCCGGGGATTCCGGCTCCGATTGAAGAGATTGCCGACCTGACGCTGCCTCCGGGCGACCCGCGCCTGTATTCGAAGGCCGAGCAGGAATTGATCGCTGTGCCGCACGATTTGCCGCTTACCGTGAATGATTCGGTGCTGCAGTACTTGAGCTATTTCTCGACTTCGCGGGGCCGGGCTGTGGTGGAGCATGGGCTCGAGCGGGCGGGGCGTTATAACGAAATGATCCGGAGGACTTTGAAGGCGGAGGGTGTTCCGCAGGATTTGATTTATCTGGCTCAGGCGGAGAGCGCTTTTCTGCCGCAAGCGGTTTCGCGGGCGGGAGCGCGGGGGATCTGGCAGTTCATGCCCTATCGCGGGATGGAGTACGGTCTCGACCGAACCTATTGGATTGACGAGCGCAGCGATCCTGAAAAGGCGACGCATGCGGCCGCACAGCACATGAAGGATTTGTATGCGATGTTCGGCGACTGGTACCTGGTGATGGCGGCCTACAACTCCGGGCCCGGCAATGTGACAAAGGCGGTGGAGCGAACGGGCTATGCGGATTTTTGGGAGTTGCAGAAGCGCCATGCGCTGCCCAAGCAGACGCAGAACTACGTGCCGATTATTATCGCGCTGGCGCTCGTAGCCAAGGATCCGGTGCTGTACGGCGTGCAGGTGGTGCCGGAAAAGCCGCCGGCGGTGGAGACGGTGAAGCCGGGGCATCCCGTGGATCTGCATCTGGTTGCCGACGCGACCGGGGCGGATCTCGAGGATCTGCGTCTCTTGAATCCTGCCTTGCTGCGCGGAGTGACGCCGAACGATTCTGCTTTCATTTTGGTTTTGCCGAAGGGCACGGGGCAGAAGTTCGCGGATAACATGCAGCGCGTGCCGATCGACAAGTGGACGAGCTGGCGGCTGCACTCCGTAGAGGGTGGCGAGACGCTGGCGGATGTGGCGCGGCATTATCGCGTGACGGTGCCGGCGATTGAGAACGCGAATCATCTGGAGGCGCACGCTACTTTACCGGCCGGGTTTCTCCTAAATGTGCCGACCGCGCCGCCGGTGGTGAAGCTGGTGCATTACCGCGTGCAGAAGGGCGACACGCTGGAGGGGATCGCGGAGCGGTTTGACGTGACCGTGGCGGAGATCAGGCGCTGGAACCACATCAGCGGGCCGAAGGCACCGCGCGGGGCGCGTTTGCGTATCTATGCGGGCGGGGAACCTGTGGCGGCTTCGCACAGCAAGTCAAAATCAGCGCAAAAGGGGACGGCTGAAGGCGGCCCGGGCGCTGGCCAGGCACGTGTACAGACCGTCTCGAGCGCACATCCGGAAAAGAGCGAAGCGGTGCAGCACCGGGTGAAGAAGGGCGAGACGCTCTACTCGATTGCGCGGGCGTATGGCACCACCGTGACGGCCTTGAAGAACTCCAACCCTTTTCTGGCGGACCGGCCGCTGGCGGCGGGCGACGTGCTTAACGTCCAGCGATAACGCCTCCCACTAAGGAAGGAATCCCCACCGTAAATCCAAGCAACTATCTTATTTACTTATAGATACGGATGGTTCAAGCACGGAGACGAGCCTCGCCTGTGGATTCTTTCCGTACGGACAACATTTTCAGCCGCTTGCTCCTTGACAAACTTCCGAGACTCCGTTTATATGCGCGAAGGAGTCTAAAGCCGTCCGGCAATCCTGAAAGACATCCAGGGAGGTCCCATGTTCTATTCGAAATCGCATGATGAGGAAGACGACGAACTGCCCCGGTTCGAAGAGGAAGAAGAGGAGAGCGAGCAGCCCCTGGGCGGCACGGTCGAGGTAGAAGAGATTACGATTGAGGAAGAGCCGGACGAAGATGAGAGCGAGCCGACTCCGGCGGCTGCGCCGCGTTCGGCGCCCGCACGGCCTTCGAAGCCTGCGAAGAAGGCTAAGAAGGCCCCGGCCCGGAAGAAGTCGAAGCCGAAGAAGGCAGCCAAGAAACCCAAGAAAGCGGCCAAGAAGAAACCGGCCAAGCGCAAGCGGCGTTGAGGCTGTTTTCCGGATTCAGATGCGATTGTGAATGAGGATTGCGTTTGCGCGATGGCGGGCGCAGTCCTTGTTTTTTCTCTTTCGTTTGATCGTGCCGGAAATTCCGTTCAACACGCTTCGCGCAATCCGTTCGGCGTTTCTCGTCGAGCACGCAATTCTTCTCAATCTGTCGTTTCGCTCCGAAACTGCTCCCACTTTGCATATTTGGGTTGACGTCGAAAAATCCCGCGCCGTTCCCGATTTGATATGTTCCACTTGCGATAAACGCAGGTTGGTGGCTAGCATAGGCTACCGATGGCGCTTGCTCTGGAGCAGATCCGGCGAATGCGGGGGGGAGCGCAGTCGCACCTGATGCGTTGCGTGGCAGCGAGTTCCGCATTGTCAAAAACAGGGTCAAGCCCAGCGTCGAGCCCCATTCCTTCTTCCAGCTCTGGTGGCGTATCGAGCACTCGCAAACGCGAGGAATACGACTATTACGTCGTGAAGTTTCAGAACAACCCACAGGGAGCGAGGATCCTGGCGAACGAATTGCTGGCGACAAGGCTGGCGGCGAGGATTGGATTGCCGGCGCCGCCGGTGGCGGTGGTCGAGGTGCGCGAAGAACTGGTCGCGCACACAGCCGATCTGGTGATGCAATTGGGGCGCGGGCGCGCGCCCTGCAGAGCCGGATTGCAGTTTGGGTCGCGCTACCCGGGCTCACCGGCCGACACCGTCGTTTACGACTTCCTTCCCGACGAACAATTGCGCGAGGTCCAAAACCTGGGCGATTTCTGCGGCATGCTGGTGTTCGACAAATGGACCTGCAACACGAATGGGCGCCAGGCGATTTTTTTTCGTGGCGCGGGAGAGGCACACTACCGGGCGTTGATGATCGACAACGGTTTCTGTTTCAATGCCGGCGAGTGGAATTTCCCGGATGCGCCGCTGCGGGGCATCTACGCACGGCACCGTGTGTACGAAGGCGTTCACGGCATGGAAGCGTTCGAGCCCTGGCTCTCGCGGCTCGAGGAACGCATCGGCGAAGCAGCCGTGGAGGAAGCGGCGAGCGAAATTCCGCCGGAGTGGTATGAAGATAAAGCGGACGCGCTCGAGAAGATGCTCGAGCAGCTGCTGCGCAGGCGCAACCTCGTGGCTGACCTGATCGTGGCGGCGAAGAAATCGTCCGCGCAGCCGTTTCCGAATTGGAAGTGAGTTGGGAGTGAACGGCTCGTCGTAGTGGAGAACCGGATGGAATGGCGAGCGGCGATGGAAACGACGCAGCAAACAGACTGGGCGCGCGAGGCGCGTCAAAAACATGTTTGCAGGAGTCATTGAACCATGAATGACGAACGGAATGGCAAAGAGAATGACCAACGGAATGGCAATGAGAACGATGAGCGGAAGATGTTCCGGTATCGAATTCTGCGTTATGTGCCGAACCTCATTCGCGACGAGTGGGTGAATATCGGAGTGTTGCTGGAAAACGACAAAGGCTCACGGCGCGCGATCAAGTTGGTTGAGGAAGACTCTGAGTTCGCGCGCCTGCGGCGGCTGAACCCCGCTATGGACGATTCGTTGTTGCGTGGGCTAGCGGGAGCGTTCGACGCTGAACTTCGCAGACCGAACGAAGCCGTGGCCGCCTACCTTGAGAAACTCGACCAGACCCTGTCGAATGCCGTGCAGTTTGGCCCGGTGAAAGGCGTTTTCGCAGAGGATTTCGACGCCGAACTCGACCGGCTCTATCAAGATCAAGTGGCACCGCCGGCCCGGGCGCGCAGCGGGATCATGGAAAGTACCCGGGCCTGGATCAAGGCGCGGTTGAATGACGTGTTCCGCAGAAGACGCGTGCCGCAACTCGCGCGCGGCATTCGCGTCGAAGAGTTCACGCAGCCGGGCGATCCCATGCGCCTGGACTATGGCTACCGGAACGGAGTGCAGGGATATATCCAGGCCGTGGCGCTCGGCCGCGACACGGCGCAGGCCAAAGTTCTGGCCTACACGGCGGAAAGAATTCGCGCGCGCCTGCCGGATGTGGAGTTCACCGCGATTACGGAGATCGAGCCCGGGCGGGACAATTCGCGGCACCAGTTTATGGTGAAATTGTTCGATGAACAGCGGATTGCGGTGGTGCCGCTCAATCGGGTGGAGAGATTTGCGGAGGATTTGCGGGCGCGATTACAGTAGCGGCGGGCGGCGTTGGCGGAGCCTCAGGTCAGTCGCGGCCTGACGGCCGGGACGGGACCTGGGCTACGGGAGCGGGCGGCTTTTTTGGACGAAGCCCGTCCGCGCCACACTACCTCCGAAGCGAACCCCAGGATGGAAGTTTGCGGCGGCCCAGCAGCGCTTCCGCGGCCCACGCTCCGAGGTACACCGAAAGCGCCACGCCGTGTCCGGCGTACGCTCCTAGTACGATTGCATTTCTACTTTGCGGATGCGGCATGAAGACCGGCCGCCAGTTCTCGCGGAAAAGAATCGGGCCGCCCCACCTGTGCGTGATTTGGATTCCGCGCAGCTCGGGATGCAGATTACGAATCCGCCGTTCGATCGACTCGAACAGATTTCTCGCATCGCCCGTCGTGATGTCAATCCGCCTGAGATCGCGCGAGTCATCCGCATCCACCAGGCCAGCGCCGAAGATTACGCTTCCGTCGCGCAGGCAGCGACCCCACAGGTACGGCAAGTCGACCGTGTAGAAGGGATTTCCTGCCGCAAGGCCGATGGCTTCCAGGCGCTTTTCTTCCACGGGCTCGGTGAGAACCGCGAGCGTGAGTTTAGGCTCGGCGCGACCGGCAAGAGACGTGAGTTCAAGCGCGAGTGCATTGGTGGCGAAGAGGATTTTCCCGGCAGAGCATCGCGCGCGGCCTGCGTGAACCACAGCGTGAACGACAGGGCGCTCGCGCCATTCGATCTGTGTGACTGGATGGTTTTCAATGATTGTGGCTCCGCGTTCGTCTGCCACCCGCGCGAGGCCGGCCACGAGTTTTCCGGGATCGAGCGTTCCTCCCGGAACTTTTTTGGCCACGCGCAGGGTTCCCGAGTCGTTCCAACGAATCGGAGAGTTTTTCAGAGCCTTGCCGCGGCCAATTTCAAAAGCGCCAGGCAGCGAGAGATCGCAATCGATGTCGAGTTCGGAGAGGATGCGTTCGAGGCCGCCTAGAACATTTCCGAGGCCTGGCAGGTGCCCCGCAGCTGATTCCGCAAGCGCCATTCCGCCGGTACGGCCGCTGGCACCTGCGCCGATGCGATCCGCCTCGAAGACAGCCACGGATTTTTCCGGCGCGAGACGGCGCAACCACGCAGCCGCGGCCAGGCCCGTGAAACCACCGCCCACGATCGCGAAATCGACGGATGCAGGAACGGGTTTGCTGCGAACAGCGAAATCGATGTGCCAGGGGGGAGCGCCCCAGTGCGGATGCGGAGTCGAATGAGAATTAAGCGGCTGCGCTGAATGTCGTTTTGAAGTGGACATAGATGCGAAGATGGCCCGCAAGGCCTCAGGTCAATTCCGTCCAGAGGCGGGACGAAATGGCACCTGAGCTACAGGATTCGGCGCGTTTTGCAAACTCGGCGTGGTTACAGGCAAATGATCCGCGGCGTATTTTTTCATCCAGCATTTCCGTCTAGTTGATAACGGCACCTGCGTGCCGCACGCTACAGAATCGATTCGGTCCAGTTTTCGAGCGTGTGCTTCACTTTGCCCATGAACTGGTGCGCGACGGCGCCGTCCACGATGCGATGGTCGTAGGAGAGCGTGAGGTAGACCATCGAGCGGATCGCGATCGCGTCGTCAACAACTACCGGGCGCTTCTCGATCGTCCCGAGACCGAGGATCGCGACGTTGGGCTGGTTGATGACCGGCAGGCCGAAGAGGCCGCCGAAGACGCCGGGGTTCGTGATCGAGAAGGTGCTTTCGGCCACTTCCTCGGGCTTGAGTTTCTTCGCGCGGGCGCGTTCGGCGAGATCGTTGAGGGCGCGAGCGATGCCCAGGAAATTTTTCTCTTCGGCGTTCTTGATTACCGGGACGATCAGGCCCCAATCGAGCGCGACGGCGATGCCGATGTTGCATTCCTTGTGCAGGACGATGTTCGTCCCGTCCACGGAGGAATTCACCGTGGGAAACGCGCGCAGGCCTTCGACCGCAGCGCGCACGAAGAAGGGCATGAAGGTGAGCTTCGTGCCGCTCGACTGCTCGAATTTGTCTTTCATTTTTGTGCGGAGCGCGGCGATGCCGGAGACGTTGACTTCGTCCACCGAGTACACATGTGGGGAGACGCGCTTCGAAAGTACCATGTGCTCGGCGATGCGCTGCCGCATCACCGACATAGGCTGGACTTCGTAGTGGCCGAAGTACATTTTCTCGCGCGGGACGGCCGTCTCGAGAACGGCCGATGCAGCAGCGCCACCTGCAGCAGGTGGCGGAGCAGAGGCTGCGCGCGCCGGCGCGGCGGCGGTTCCTGAAACACCAGATGCGCCTCGTGAAGCGCCACCGCCTTCGATGGCGGCGCGAATATCGTGTTTGCTGATGCGGCCACCAGCGCCGGTGCCGGGAATCTGCGAAAGATCAACGTTATTCTCGCGCGCGATGCGGCGGACCAGTGGAGAACTGCGAATTTTCTGCCCGTTGGGGCGTTGCGGAGGCGCCGCTGCGGCGGATGGAGCGGCCGCGCGGGGCGCGCTCGGAGCAGGCGACGGGGCCGGTTTCGCGGGAGCCTCGATTTTTGGCGGTGCGGAGGCTTGCACGGGCGCTTCTGTTTTTGCGGGGGCGGGCGCGGGAGCTGAAGTAGCGGCCGAAGAGCCAGCGGAGGAAGCTGCGCCGTCGGCGTCGATCACCGCGACGACGGTCTGAATCGGCACCGTTTGGCCTTCGTTGACTTTGATCTCTTTCAGCACGCCGGCGGATGGCGACGGGATCTCGGCGTCCACTTTGTCAGTCGAGATTTCAAAGAGCGGCTCGTCGCGCTCGATCTTGTCGCCGGGCTTTTTCAGCCACTTCGTGATGGTTCCTTCGAAAATGCTTTCGCCCATTTGCGGCATGATGACGTCAGCCATGGCACTCTCCCGTTGTCAAACTCTTCGAGCTGAAATTTCCCGCCAATATTCTGCCAGCCAATTTTTGCCAATCAGTATTTTGCCAAGTCGCGCGCGGCGGCGGCAACTTTTTCCGCGTTGGGCAGAAAGCGCTCTTCGAGCGGCGGCGAATAGGGCACCGGCGTGTCGAGCGACGTGACGCGCGCGATCGGTCCGTCCAGATCCTCGAATGCGCCTTCGCAGACAAGCGCCGCGATTTCTCCCGCGATGCCGCCGGTGCGCGTGTCTTCGTGAACGATCAAGAGCTTGTTGGTCTTCTTGACCGACGCGAGAATGGCATCGCGGTCGAGCGGCAGAAGCGTGCGCAGGTCGATCACCTCGGCATCGATGCCTTCTTTCGCCAGTATTTCAGCGGCTTCGAGCGACGTGTAGACCATCGCCGCGTAGCTCAGGATTGTAATGTCCTTGCCTTCCCGCCGCACTGCTGCTTTGCCAATCGGAACTGTGTATTCCTCCGCCGGAATTTCTTCCTTAATGCGGCGATAGAGATATTTGTGCTCGAAGAAGAGCACGGGATTATTGTCGCGCACCGCGGACTTCAAGAGTCCCTTCGCGTCGTAAGCGGTGGAGGGATAAATAATCTTCAGCCCCGGCGTGTGCATGAAATACATTTCCGGATTCGCGGAATGGAACGGGCCGCCGTGCACGCCGCCGCCCGATGGTCCTCTCAGTACCATCGGCACAGGCGCGCCCCAGCGATAGTGAGACTTGGCGGCGAAGTTCGTCACCTGATTGAAGCAGCAGGCGATGAAATCGATGAACTGCATTTCGACGATGGGCCGGAGCCCGAGGTAGCCCATGCCGCAGGCTGCGCCGACGATGGCCGTCTCGCTGATGGGCGCATCGATCACGCGCTCGGGACCAAAGCGCGCGAGCAGGCCTTCCGTCACTTTGAACGCCCCGCCGTAAACGCCGATGTCTTCGCCGAGCGCGACGACGGCGGGATCACGGTCCATCTCCTCGAAAATGGCCTGGCGGATTCCTTCGAGCATGGTGATGGCGGCCATCAGCGTCGCCCTCGCTTGCCGCGCCGGCTTTTTTCTCTTTCTTTTTGCGCGCGCTCCTCGCGAAAAGCGCGATCCTTGGGCCCGCGGCCGAAGGGGACGCGCAGAGCGGCGGCTGTCTCGAGGGCATCTTTTTCTTCAGCGCTAGTCTTTGCTGCTGGCGGATTGGCGGATGCCTTCGGCGACGATTTGGGAGCGGTCTTCTCCGATCGCGCCGGCGGCGCGCCGTTTCCGGAACTTTGCTGCAGCGGTTTCACCTGCCCAGCCGCCTTCATTTCGGCGGTGGCTTCCGGATCGAGCGAGCCGAAGGATTTTACTTCCCACATCGCCTCGACGCTGCAATTGGGAGGCGTCAGTTCATCCTTCGAGCGCTGCCAATCGGCCTCGATCGTGTGGCAGCCGTCGCAATAAACGCCCTGCTCGGCGAGCTCGGGCGGCGGGAGCGGCGATTCCTCGGCGAATTTCTGGTCTTCATCCAATTCGCGCTCGATGCGCGAATCGATTTCAGATTTCGTTTTGGGGTCCCAGATCTTATTTTCGGTGAGGAATTTTTCGTAACGCGCGATCGGGTCGCGCGCCTTCCAATACTCGACCATCTCCTTCGGCACGTATTCTGCGGGATCGTGCTGGGCGTGGCCTTTCATGCGGTGTGTCTTGACCTCGATCAGCACCGGCCCGTGACCGGCGCGGCACTCTTCGACCGCTTCTTTCGTCGTAGTGTAGACAGCCACCACATCATTGCCATCCGTGATTTTGCTGGTGATGCCGTAGGCAACGGCGCGGTCGGCGAGATTTTTGACGGGCACCTGGCGCGCAACCGGCGTCGAATAGGCCCACTGATTATTTTCGACGATGAGCACAAACGGCGCGCGCTGCGAGGCCGCGAGATTGAGGCCTTCGTGAAATGCGCCGGTAGAAGAGCCGCCATCGCCGATCCAAGTGAGCGCGACAATATTCTGGCCAAGATAGCGTCCGGCCATCGCGACCCCGGTCATCACCGGGATCAAATCTCCGAGCATCGAAATGGGCGAAATGGTGTGATGCACTTTCAAATCGCCGAAGTGACTGGTGCCGTCCTTTCCGAACGTGGGTGAAGTGTATTTGGCCATATGCTGAGTGAAGATATCGCGCGGCTTGAAGCCCTTTACCAGAAGCGCGCCGATATTGCGGATCATGGGAGCAAGCCAGTCTTTCGGCTCGAGCGCGTAGGCCGCGCCTACCGAAACCGCTTCCTGCCCGAGGCTGGAATAAAGTCCGCCGACGATTTTATTCTGCCGGAAGAGCCGGACCATGCGGTCTTCGAGCTGGCGATTGAGCTGCATGTAGTAGTAGAGGTCGAGATACTGCGCGCGCGTGAGCTTTGCGGCCGTGGTTCCGGTTTCCTTCACCGAGTTTGCGACGTGCATACGATGGTCTCCACTATGCTTATAAAGACTTATAAGGCAGCCAGTAATCTCAGACCACGGTTACGACTGTTTCCCTCACCGCGCGACGGCCGCTAGCGAGCGTTGCTTCCAGCTCCCTGCGCGATACAGGCGTAAGGCTAAATCCAAAGACATCGGCAAAATGCGCGCTCAGCTGCGCCTTCGCTTCGGCGGTCTCGACTGCGCCGCCGAGAATGCGTTCGAGCGACGTGGCGAGCGCATCCGGTATCCCGCACGGAACGATCAAGTCAAAATAGCGCAAGTCGGTCGAGACATTGTACGCGAAACCATGGGACGTGACCCAGCGGCTCAGATGGACGCCGAGCGCCGCAAGTTTCTCTTCTGCCGCGGCCGTGCCATTCGCTGAGCCTACCCAGATTCCGTGCTTGCCGGGCACACAATGCGCTTCGATGCCAAAATCGCGTGTTGCGCGGATCATCGTTTCTTCGAGTTGTTCGACGTACCAGCGAATGTCGCGGCGATGCTCGGCCAAATCGAAAATCGGATAGCCGACAATTTGTCCGGGGCCATGGTAGGTGATGTCGCCGCCGCGATCGGTCGCGTGAAATTCCACCTTCATCTGGGCCAGTAAACGATCACCGGCGCGCAAGTGTTCGCGCTTGCCATTGCGCCCAAGCGTGATCACGTGCGGATGTTCGCAGAAGAGTAGAACGTCGGGAATTGCGTTCGCTTTGCGCGCTTCGACAATCTCGCGCTGCAACTCGCAGGCGGGCACGTAGGGCATGAGCCCCAGGTCGACTACCCAGCAGTTTTTCGTGACTGGATTCACAAATCCTTCGAAATATTCATCAGCAACGACGCGCGGCGCTCGTGATTGGTCGCCCTCAGTAGTTAATCGAAAGCCCGCGGACGGAATTGAATGCATCGCCCATCGCTTCCCACACGGTCGGGTGCGCATGAATCGTTGCGGCCATGTCGTCCAGCGTGGCTTCGAGGCCGAGCGCGGCTACAGGTTCGGCGATAATCTCCGTTGCGAGCGGTCCGATCGCGTGGACGCCGAGTATTTCGCCGTATTTCGCATCGGCAACCACTTTGATGAAGCCTTCGTGCTGGCCGAGAATCGTGGCTTTGCTGTTGCCGAGGAACGGGAATTTGCCGACCTTCACGTCGAAACCCGCTTCGCGCGCCTGCTTCTCCGTATAACCAATCGACCCGACCTGCGGCTCACAGTAGGTCGCGTTGGGGCAGCGCTTGCGGTCGAACGGTAGCACCTCTTTGCCCGCCATGCGGCCCACGGCAATGATGCCCTCCATCGAAGCCGCGTGTGCGAGTTGCGGCTGCCCTGCAACGATGTCGCCGATGGCGTAGAGCTTGGGCTCGGCTGTTTCAAGAAATGCGTTCGTCTCGATAAAACCACGGTCGAGTTTCGCTTTGGTTTTTTCGAGGCCGATATTTTCGGTGAGCGGACGCCGGCCAACAGCAATCAAAACCTTTTCGGCGCTGATGGTTTGCGATTTCCCTGTTTTGTCTTTGTATGTGACCGTCGCGCCCTTGGCATCCTTCTTCACCGATTCAACTTTCGCTTCGAGCTCGATCTTCATGCCTTTCTTGCGGAGAATCTTTTCGAGTTCGGCGGAAATTTCCTCGTCCTCAAGTGGCACCACACGTGGCAGCGCTTCGAGCAGCGTCACATCCGTGCCGAATGTTTTGAAGATGGAAGCAAACTCGACGCCGACCGCGCCGCAGCCGACTACGATCATCGACTTAGGAATTTCCTGAAGGCCCAGAATTTCGCGATTTGTGAGCACTATCTTGCCGTCGATTTCAACGCCTGGCAGCGATCGCGCCTCGGAACCAGTGGCGAGCATCGTGTAAGTGGTTTCGATTTCGGTCGTCTTGCCGTCTTTCTCCACCGCAACTCGCCCGGGACCGGCGATGCGCCCCCAGCCCGTGATGGACTCGACTTTGTTCTTTTTGAACAGCGCGCCAATACCGCCCGCGTGCTTTTTGACGATTTTGTCTTTGCGCGCCATGATCGCCGGCCAATTGATTTTCACGTCCTTCACTTCAAAGCCGAATTCTTCGGCGCGCTTGAAATGGTCGTAAATGTCGGCATGGTGCAGAAAAACCTTGGTAGGGATGCAGCCCACGTGGAGGCACGTCCCGCCGAGAAATGAGTCTTTCTCGATGACGACAGTCTTCAGCCCCCACTGTGCGGCGCGAATCGCGGCGACGTAGCCGCCCGGTCCGCTCCCGATAATCGCGAGATCGTATTTAGCCAACTGGTTTCTCCCCTTCGGTTGGTATTTCAGCCGGAACCAATAGATGCATGGAAGGGTGGTTACGACTGCGACTCTTCCAAGTGCGCAGACTAAAGAGTTTAGCAGCCGTTTCTGGCCGCCGCAACCCGCGGTTAAGCACTATGCACAAAGGGGGCGCGCTATCGAATCGCAAGCGGGCACGTCTGACTCGCTAAGCCCGTTTCGCAGAAAATAGCTCGAAGTCACGCAACTAAATCCGACTAGAAACCGTATAGATTCGAGAGGGACACATGAACAACGAGCCGCCTTCAAGCGCAGCGATATTACCGACTGTCGAATCCACGCCGGCTGCTCCCGAACCGAGCAGCCCCCATAACGTCTTCTTCGGACCGGACGGGCTGCGCGCCGGTTGGCGGCTCGCCATCTATCTCGCTTTGGTATTCGGCCTTCAATACCTGATCATCCAGCGCGGCTTGCGGCTGATTCCGGGCATCGCAGAAGTCATGAAGCAAGCTCAGCGCAGCGGGGTTTTGACTCCGCGATTCGAGCTCATATTCGAAGGCGTCGCGATCCTGATCGTTTTTCTGGCCGCAGGAATCATGAGCCGCATCGAAAAGCGTTCTCTCGGCGTGTACGGCCTGCCCGCCGATGGCGCGTTCGGAAAATTATTCTGGCAAGGAGCCCTTTGGGGACTGGGCTTCGAATCGCTCGAGATGCTGGCGATCTTCGCGCTCGGCGGATATTCCTTCGGAGGATTCGCCCTCGCCGGTGCAGCGCTGTTGAAATATGCGGTCCTTTGGGCGATCGGGTTTGTGATGGTAGGGATTTTTGAAGAATTTCTGTTTCGTGGTTATGCGCAATTTACGCTGGGAAGCGGAATCGGCTTTTGGCCGGCCGCATTTCTACTTTCGGCGGCCTTCGGAGCGGTCCATCTTTCGAATCCAGGTGAAGGCTGGGTGGGAGCGCTCGCGGTCTTTGCATTTGGAATGCTCGGATGCCTGATGCTGCGCCGAACCGGCAATCTCTGGTTTATGGTGGGATTCCATGCCGCGAGCGACTACGCCGAAACTTTCATCTACTCAACTCCGGATAGCGGCATGCTTGCCCAGGGCCACATGCTGAATTCATCGTTTCACGGAGCGCGTTGGCTGACCGGCGGAACAATCGGCCCCGAAGGCAGCGCGCTGGCATTCGTGGTAATGGCAATCGCATTTCTAGCTCTCAACTGGGCTTATCCCGCGAAGGCCGCGAACCAATATTCGGCTTTCAGCGGGAACTAAATTCGCGATACTGTTGCTGACTTCCGCAGTGTAAGACACGACGACTCAGGAGGATTCAAAATGGCCGAAGATTACAGCCCTGCCGACCCATCACTGCACCCGGTCGCTCCGAATCCGGTCCCAACGAAGCCGTCGCCGATTCACAACATTTTCGTCGGGCCCAACGGCATTCGCGCCGGATGGCGACTCATAATTTTCCTGGCGCTGGATTTCGCCTTCGTTTACGGGATCGTTCACATTCCCGGCGTTCGGTCGCTTTTGCCACCCCAACAGATTTTCACCGCAAAAGGTTTGCTTTTCAGCGAGGGCTTGCTCAATTTACTGCCTTTGCTTTTGGCGGCAGCGGTGATGACCTTCATCGAGAAACGGTCCTTCGCCGACTATGGAATGCCGTGGAACGAGACGCTCGGCAAGCGGTTCTGGCAGGGAGTTCCCATCGGCTTCATCATGTTGTCTCTCCTTCTCATTCTCATCGGTGCGCTCCACGGATTTTCCCTGGATGGCGTAGGAGTGGGCGGAGCAGCTGCGCTCAGCCTCGCTGTTTTATACTTCATCGGTTTCATTTTTGTCGGGATGTTCGAGGAATTCTCGTTTCGCGGATATATGCAGTCAACTCTCCAGTCAGGCATCGGATTCTGGCCGGCGGCAATCGTCCTCTCGATTGGGTTCGGCGCCATTCACCTCGGAAACAGCGGCGAGGCGAAGATCGGCGCATTCATGGCCGGATGCTTCGGACTTGTCGCCGCGTTTGCACTGCGTCGAACCGGAAACATCTGGTATCCCATTGGAATGCACGCTTCCTGGGACTGGGGAGAAACGTATTTTTACGGTACTCCGGACAGCGGCATTCTGGCACAGGGACATTTTCTCAACTCATCGTTCCGCGGGCCGGATTGGTTGACGGGGGGAAGCGTCGGGCCAGAAGGCAGCTGGTTTGTGTTTCTGGTTATGATTCTCTGGGCGATCGCTATTCATTTCCTTTTTCCCGCGAAACCCGCCGTAGTCGGACAGACTGGAACTGACACTGGCAAAACCTTCGCGGCGCGTCCTGAATTCTAGAGAGGGGCGTTTCTCCGCGATCCTCGCTTGTGGCTTGCATCTTCTTCATGCCTACAGCATCAAACCTCTCCGCCCTTGGGTGGTTGCCTTAATTGACAACGAAAGGGCATGCCGGTAAACTTTCCGGCTTTGGGTGAGGCTGCGAGCCTCACAATGGGAACCTAACAATGGACAAGAAGCGACTCGACTACTACAAGAAAAAGCTGGTGACGCGGCGCGAAGAACTCGTGCGCGGAATCGCCCGCACTGAGCAAGAAGGCCGTGAAGCCGACGAGGATCCCACAGTGGATCTCGCAGACAAGGCCGCGAACTCCTATACCAAGGAGTTCCTCTTCGGGCAAACGCACAATGACCGTTCGCTGCTCCAATTAGTGGATGACGCGCTGGCCCGGATCAACAAGGACAACGGCTTTGGCGAATGCGTCTCCTGCCATGAGGAACTTCAGCAAAAGCGTCTCGAAGCAGTACCGTGGACTCGCTACTGCATCACCTGCCAGGAAAAAATGGAACAGGGGCTTCTGTAAGCCCCGTTTCGTCCCCTCGTTAGCCATCGAGACGTCTGCGCGAAAGCCAAAAGGGCTTCGGTCTAAACGGCGTGAATAGCGGTGTGCGAGGTCTCGATGGCCTCAAGAAGGTGCGCGCTGATAACGCCGCTATCGATTTTTCTTTGTTCTCTGCCTGAATTGGAGTACTTTCGCTTTACCCCTTACAGCCAAAAGAGCGAATTGTGTCCCTTCGAGGCGCACTCGATGCCATTGTGTCTGTGCTCCTGCCGGCACCCTGCCGGATTTGTAGCGCTACGCTCACGGACGCGAACCGAATTCCCATCTGTGCTTCATGCTTTGCCTCGATAGAGCCGATTGTTGATCCTATGTGCTCATGCTGCGGACGCCCCTTTGAGCTCGCGCCCCAGGTCCAGTCGGCCCCCGGGCTTTGTCGTCTATGCCGCGCGAATTTCTATGCTTTCGAGCGGGCCCGCAGCTTCGCTTACTACAACGACGCCCTCGCCGGCGCGATCGTGCTTCTGAAATACGAGGAAGTCACCCGGCTGGGACACTGGTTTGCCGAGCGCCTGGCCGAGGTGATTCGAAACGCAGGAGAGGAATTTCAAGCTGACGCAGTGGTTCCTGTGCCTCTGCATCCTGATCGTCAGCGCGAGCGCGGTTACAACCAAGCTGAGCTGATCGCGAGGCCCCTCGCCAAACGCCTGGGACTCGAGCTCGGGTCATACCTGCTGATGCGCACGAAGCCCCGCCCTGCGCAACTGGTCCTATCTCGCAGCGAGCACTGGAAGTCCGTACGTGGCGCCTACGCGACCAGGCGAGGGGTGCGAGTTGACAAGCTGCGCATCTTGCTGGTAGATGATGTATTGACGACTGGCGCGACGCTGGATGCGTGCTCGCGGGTGCTGAAGAAGGCTGGAGCCGCTAGCGTCTTGGGGCTGACGGTGGCGCGGGTGGTTCTGGGCTCGTCGCTCACGGCTTCTAAGCAGCGAATAAAGTCACAAAGCCCTTGAAACCAACGGGGTGCAGTTGGCATCCTTAGTGACAGGGAAACTCGTCGAGCGACGCAAAGGCGGCGCAGATGGAAAACCGGCTAAAGAACGTGCTACGTCCGCGGCCTAATCTTGGCTTGGCCAAGACGACTGCGGGAGCTGGTGCGCCCAGTTCGCAGCTCCCCGCTACGAAGCGTCCTTCGCTGATGCAGGCCCCCGTGCTCGTGCTGAACGCCACCTTCGAACCCATCAATGTCACAGCGGTTCGTCGCGCGTTGGTGCTGATGCTCAAGGGTGTCGCGCAGGCGGAAGAGACCAATCACGCCGAAGTGCACTCCACCTCGAAAGCGATTCAGGTGCCTTCGGTGATCCGGCTTCTCACCTATCGCCACATCCCGCAGCAGAGCCGGGCGCTTTCGCGCAAGAATATTTTGCTGCGCGACCGGAATACTTGCCAGTTTTGCGGGAGCGCATTCCCTGCCGCTGAGCTGACGCTTGACCACGTGATGCCGCGTTCGCGCGGTGGGCGCTCGTCGTGGGAAAATCTGGTGGCGTGCTGCTATTCCTGCAACAACAATAAAGGCGACCGCACGCCCGAAGAAGCAGGCCTGAAGCTGCAGCGGCGTCCGCGTCCTTTTACGCTTCACACTTCGCGGCAACTGATGCGCCTGATCGGCCATCGCGACGAGAAGTGGCGCAAGTATCTTTTCTACTGATTCCCCCTCGAAATTTCTGCTGCAACCTTTTTCGGCGCCGAGCCGTCTAATCTTACAAATCACTTCTAGGACACACCCCGGGAAGTGGCACCGGATCTAATCCGGACCGCTTCCCTTCTTTTTTGCCTGCACCAGTTTATTGACGGAAAACGATCTTGATTCCGCGTCGCCAGTTTTCGTTGACGCCGATCCTGCTGATTTGAATCTCGGGCGAGAGATATTTCAAAAGAATCTCCGTGGCGGAATGAAACCGCAGACCGGGAGCGACGAGCCAGACGAGCGGCGGCTTCGGGTCCAAATCTATTCCGCTGAAATATCCGAAGCGCTGAAAATCGCCCTCGCGCTGATGGCGGCGCACCCGCAGCCAATAGTCCACGGCCTGGATCGGCATTTGAATATCTTCCGAAGCTTTCAATTCGATGATCACGAGCCGGCCGCGTCGCGTGACGCCCAGCAGGTCAAGCACGCCCCGATCTCCACCGCTCAAGGCAGGAACCTGCGAATAGAGAAACTTGGGATCCAATTGCGCGTCCATGCGTGATGGATCTTCGAGTACGAGGGTCTCGAGCCAGCGTTCGGGAGCCGCGCGATAAAAATAGTTCTTCGTGTCCGTAGCGAGCGAGTTGCGATGTAGATCCAGTTGTCGAATATTGCATTCGAGCGCGGGGATCTTCGTGGTCGTCAATTTTTTGGTGGATTCGCCGATGCCGAAGAGGAGGCCTTCGCGCGTCCAGCGAGCGAATTCCAGACCCCGGAAGCTGAACACGAGTTCACTCGTCTTCCCCGGAACGCGCGTCTCGATGGAAGCGGCAGTGCCCGGAATCATCGCGCGGATTCTCGCCAGCCAATCGCGGGCAGCCGCAAGAGTTGACTCCACATCTCGCCGCGAGATCAGGCTGCTGTCCAAATTTCCAGCGTCCGCCGGATCGATTTTTTTCATTTGCGAATCCGGTTCGCTGAATTCGTAAATCTCCGTGCGGGCAATCGGTGAAAGTGCGAGCACACGTTCGCGCAAGATTCGGCTGGAGCCTTCCGGTACAAACAGCCTCAATCCCTCGACGGCGCGCCTATCCGAGTGGCCTCGGGTCCAATCCACCCAGAGAAGACCGAAAGCAAGCATCCCGTCGATGGCCGCGGCATTTTCGGAGGGTGACGCAGCTAAGAACGCCCAGTCGCTTGCCCCCTCATGCATGCGACCGCGCACATACATCCCCGAGAATGAATGCTCCAGGTCCGGGGCCGCCGATAACGATTCGGAGTGCGCGTCGGGAAACGCTTCCGTCAAGATGCGGTCAAAGCGCGCGCGAAATTGCTCTCGCGTGATGCGGCCCGCTGGACGCGGTGAATCCGTCCGCAGGAATTCGAGCCGGCCGGGTTTTGACTTACCCAGGCGATATACTTCGAGAACGATCCTGTCCGCAGCTTGTTCCTTCAGGCGGATCACTCGCCGCGTCAGATTTTTCTCGTCCGACCACAGGTGAACGAGCGGCTCTTTTCCCGCGCGCCGCATTTCATATTGAAGGTCGGCAAGCCCGGCGAGCCACTGGCCGTCTTCACGAACTTCCACGGAGCCTGAACGCACAAATTCGCCTAATGCACGATCGAGTTCTGCCCAATCGTCCATCGAACCACCGAGCACTCAGATTTAGCTGTTAGGGGTGAGCGTCAGTCGCCCAGGATAAGGCCTGTCACTCGGATAGAAGGATACTGCTGATTCCATTCTACGGGAACATGTTCCAGTGTTATTTGAAAGTCGCGCCGCTGGCCGCCCTGTATGGCGGCGTCTTTCGGACCGACGACCGATTCAGTCTCCCGCAAGATTACCTGATTAAATGGGTCGTGGAATTCGAGGGTTACGTCGAGCGCGCGGATTGTTCTCGCGCCGTCATTCCAAAGCGTTCCGGCAACGTAAGTGAATTCCTGATTCAGAAAATTGTTAGCCTTCGCCATCTGGATGTCTTTGAAGTGGATGTGCTCGGCATACGCTTGCTCGGTGGCACCAAAAGGCAACTTCACAGTGGCGCCCGCGCCATTGGGATGCGAACCACGCGACAGCAAAATCAGGCCACCCAAAAGCAACAGCACAACTACTGCCCCGGCCGCGAATGCGATGGGAAACTGGTTACGCGGTTCTCGCTGGGGAATTTCTTCGGGAGACATCGACGGAGCCTGCCTTAGCGGCCGAATTGCAATCGGAGGATCAGTGGCTCGGGAAGACCCGCCGCGGCCATGCGCTTCTGCACTGCTTCTATATCGTAGGGAACGCGCCAGAATTCCACAACCTTGTTGTCGACGTCTGCGATAGCGAATGCTGCACGCGTGTCTCCGTCTCGCGGCTGGCCGATGGAGCCTGGATTCAGCAGGTAGGTGGTGCCCGGTTCGATGGTCAGCGGCGCGAATTTATTTTCGCCCGCCGGTTTGAAATGCAGGACGCCAACCTTGTCGTCCTCACCCCCGAGCGTGAACCCGCCTTGCAGATGGGTATGACCAAAAAAAGTAATCGGCGTCGCAGCGTCGATCAGGCTGTCGAGAGCCTGCGCGGGAGCGAAAACGTATTCGTCCTCATCGCGCGACGCGCCGTGAACGATGGTAAAACCGTTGATCGTTGCCGGCCCAGTCGGCAGTTTTTCGAGGTATTCGCGAAGTTCCGGGCGCAGCTTGTCGCGCGTCCAGAGCGCGGCATTCCGCGCGACGGGATTGAAATCCTCGGCGTTCGCCAGGCCGCTTCCCGCTTTGTCGTGGTTGCCGCGAATTGTGATCGCGTCAAGCTCGCGAATGCGGTCGATTACTTCATTCGGGTCGGGTCCATAACCTACGACGTCACCTAGGCACACCGCTTTGTCCCACTTGCCTTTGGCGGCAGCGAGCGCGGTGTCGAGCGCCGTGAGGTTGGCGTGAATGTCACTTAGGATCAGATAGCGCATTTAAACCCGCCCTTAATTGGCAGGTTGCGGATTATAGTCGAACCCGGGGCCTGATGCACGAATCTCGCCAGGCAAATGGCCCCTTAGGACTAAACCTCCCAACCGCGCTGCTTGGCCTCACGACTGAGACGGTCGCGAATTTCCTCGAGAGACTTCTCGAATTCCGGGAGCTGGGGCGGTGAAGAAAGATTGAACGTCCGTTCAAGTTCCGCTCGGCCCCCTAACTGAACGATCTCAGCGATTAATGTATCTGCCTTTGAAGAATATCGGAGGATTTTCCAATGCAAGATATCAGTGAAGGGGTCGTCACCTTTTTTACCGTTTGGCATAGGGTCTCCAACGACGACAGTGCTTCGCATGCGGGTCGTTAACGGGAGCTCAGCGGATTAGCATACAATCGCCGTAACTGTAAAAGCGATACCCATCCGCAACTGCATGGCGATATCCCGCGAGCGTGTTTTCGAGCCCCGTGAACGCGGCGACGAGCGCCAGCAAGCTCGATTTCGGAAGGTGGAAATTCGTCAGCAGTTGATCGACAACGCGAAACGGCTTGCCGGGAAGTAAGAAGATGCTCGCTTCAAATTGACCTGGGCGCAGGAGTGTGCTGCTGCCGGCCGCTTTCTCAGCAGCGTCTTCGAGCGCGCGCACAACCGTAGTCCCCACAGCAAGAACAGGACGTTGCTCTCGTTTCGCGCGAGCGATCGATTCAACGGTATCCTCCGGAATCTCGTAAGACTCCACGTGAATTTTATGCTCTTCGAGTGACTCGGTGCGAATCGGCTCAAAGGTCCCAAGGCCAACATCCAGCGTCACTTTCGCGATTTCAACGCCGCGTTGGCGCAGCGAGTCGAGTATCGCCGGCGTGAAATGCAGCCCAGCGGTTGGAGCCGCTACTGCGCTTCCCTGCTTGGCGTAAACGGTCTGGTAACGCTCGCGATCGAGCGGCTCGTCCGCGCGCTTGATGTACGGAGGAAGCGGAATGTGGCCAAGCCGATTGAGCGCTTCGTGGAAACCATTCTTCGATTCGAACCGCAGCACGCGCAGGCCGCATTCGGCCCGGGCTTCCACCCGAGCTTGTAGTTCGCCTTCGCCAAACACAATTCGCTCGCCCACGGGAATTTTGCGTCCCGGCCGGACGAGCGTCTCCCAGGTGTCCGGGGCAAGCTGACGAACCAGCAGCACCTCGATAGGCGACGTGAGAAATTCATCTCGCACCGAACTCTTTTCGCTGGGCGGCTCAGCGCGCAGACCGGCGCGATGCCCGAACAGACGCGCCGGCAGCACGCGAGCGTCGTTCAACACGAGAAGTTCGTCGCCCCGAAGCAGCCGGGGCAATTCGCGAAACTGGCGATCCTCCCACGCGCCGGTAGCACGGTTCAGCAGCAGCATTCGCGATGCGTCGCGTTCCGCGAGTGGCCGCTGGGCTATACTTCCGGCCGGAAGCTCGTAATCGAAATCGCTCAAATTCATTGGCGTGTGTTTGGCATGTGTATTTCTGCTGTATGTTTGTCAACATTGTAGCGGACTGAGCGGCGATTTGATTCGTTGAGACCTCGTATGCGGCCGCATTCGCATAAGCACGCTTAGGAAAGGAATTATTTGTGGCAGAAGGCTCCGTCATTGTCGGGCCGCGGGGTATAGACCGGCTGCGCTCGGGCCACCTTTGGGTGTATCGAAGTGACGTCCGCAGCGCCAACGCGGAAGCTGGAGCCATCGTAAGCGTTGCCGACGAACGCGGACGCTTCCAGGGCCGCGCTTTCTATAGCGACAAATCCCAAATCGCTATCCGCTTGCTTACACGCGAAGACGTGCCCATCGATCGCGCATTCTTTACGGAATGCATTCGCAACGCCGCCGCCTACCGCAAAATCGTTGTCGAGAACACGGATGCCTTTCGGCTCGTCTACGGCGAAGCCGACCATCTACCTTCACTTGTCGTCGACCGCTACGGCGACTATCTCGTGGTACAGACGCTGAGCCAATCAACCGACCGCCTGAAGGATCTCTTCGTACAAATCCTGGTCGAACTGTTCTCGCCCAAAGGCATCCTCCAGAGGAACGATCCGAAAGTGCGCTTGCTCGAAGGCCTCGAGCAAAGCGTCAGCGTTCTGGAGGGCGAGGTTCCAGAAGAAGTTATCGCCAAGGAAAACGGAATCAGTTTTGTGTACGACTTGCGCAAAGGGCAGAAGACAGGCTCCTTTCTCGATCAGCGCGAGAACCACCTGGCGGCTCGCCGCTATGCCTCCGGCGAAGTGCTCGATTGCTTCAGCTACAACGGCGGCTTCGCACTGACGGTGGCAGGCCGCTGCGAGCATGTGGAGGCCACTGACATGGCTCCCGCGGCAATCGGAGCCGCGCGCCGCAATCGAGAGCTCAATGCCATCTCCAACGTCACTTTTCGCGAAGGCAATTCCTTCGACATCCTGAAGGAGTACGACGAGGTGGGCCGCAAATTCCAGATGGTGATCCTCGACCCGCCTGCCTTCGCCAAGAATCGCGACAGCATCGCCGCAGCTCAGCGCGGTTACAAGGAGATCAATCTTCGCGCCTTGAAGCTGCTGAAACCTGGCGGCTTCCTCGTTACGTGCTCCTGCTCCTACCACGTCCCGGAAGCCTTATTCCTGCAGATCCTCGCAGAAGCAGCCGTCGACGCCCGCCGAAGCGTGGTTGTGGTTGATCGGCGAACCCAGGCGCAAGATCACCCTATTCTTCTAACTATGCCAGAAACGCACTATCTCAAGTGCCTGATCGTAAGGGTATTATAATTAAATACATAGCTTGCATCTCTGGCTTCTAAGCGTAGCGCATACTTGACAATAAGACGCGCATATTTTATTATTCCTGTGCGCTTATGATGGGGCCTCGATAACCAACCGGAAGAGGGTGGCCGCCGCAAGAAGAGAGTCGGGTCGGAGATTACGGGCACCTTTTTGTTACCCTGCGAAAGTGAGAAGATTGCGAAATGCCAAGATTTGACAAACTGACTCTAAAGGCCCAGGAAGCGATGCAAGCTGCGCAGGAAATGGCTGCGCGCTATGGACAGCAGCAGGTGCAGCCCCTGCACGTCCTTTGGGCGCTGCTTGCGCAGGGTGACGGCGTCGTGCCTCCCCTGCTCGAAAAACTTGGTGTGTCGCCCACGCAGCTCGCCAGTGAAGTTGAGAAACAAGTGGAGCGCCTGCCGAAAGTTTCAGGAGGCTCGGAACAATACCTGAGCCCGGAAGCGAATAAAGTGTTGGAGCGCGCGTTCGAAGAAGCGCAGCGCCTGAAAGACGAATACGTCTCAACCGAGCACATCTTGCTAGGCATCGCCTCCGCGAAACATGACTCCGCAGGCGAAATTCTCGCGAAGCACGGTGTGACGCACGAAACAATCCTGCAAGCTATGGCCGCGATTCGCGGCAGTCACCGGGTCACATCGCAAAACCCGGAATCTACGTATCGCGCGCTTGAACAGTATGGACGCGACCTGACCGATCTCGCGCGCCGCGGCAAGCTCGACCCCGTAATCGGCCGCGACGAAGAAATTCGCCGCGTGATGCAGATCCTCGCGCGCCGTACGAAGAACAATCCTGTTCTCATCGGGGAGCCCGGTGTTGGCAAGACCGCCATCGTGGAGGGTCTAGCACAGCGAATCGTGGCGGGCGACGTGCCGGAGGTTCTGCGGCCGAAGCGCATTGTAACGCTCGACCTCTCAGCCTTGGTTGCCGGCGCAAAGTATCGCGGTGAATTCGAGGATCGCCTGAAAGCCGTCCTGAAGGAGGTCACCGAATCCGAAGGCCAGGTGATTCTTTTTATCGACGAACTACACACACTGGTCGGCGCCGGCGCTGCCGAAGGCTCGATGGACGCTTCGAACATGCTGAAGCCGGCCCTTGCGCGTGGTGAGCTCCGGGCTATCGGAGCAACTACTCTCAACGAGTATCGCAAATACATCGAGAAAGACCCCGCACTCGAGCGCCGCTTTCAGCCCGTATTTGTCGGCGAACCATCGGTCGAAGACACGATCGCGATTCTGCGCGGCCTAAAAGAACGCTACGAAGTGCACCACGGCGTGCGCATTAAGGACTCTGCAATCGTTGCGGCGGCGATGCTCTCGCAACGCTATATCACCGACCGGTTCCTGCCCGACAAAGCCATCGACCTGATCGATGAAGCCGCCGCCGGCCTGCGCATGGAAATTGATTCTCTGCCCTCAGAGATCGACGAAATCGAACGCCGCATCATGCAGCTCGAAATCGAGCGTCAGGCGCTGAAGAAAGAGTCTGATGCGCATTCGCGCGAGCGGCTGGGGCAAATTGAAAAAGAACTGGGCGGCTTGCGCGAGCAGTCCAACACGCTCAAGGCGCACTGGCAGACAGAAAAAGAAGCCATCGGAAAGATTCGTAAAATCAAAGAGCAGATCGACCAGCTGAAGACCGAAGAACAACGCTATGAGCGCGCCGGCGACCTCGCCCGCGTGGCGGAAATTCGCTACGGCAAATTGTCCGCAGCCGAAAAGGAATTGAAGACCGCGCAGGACCGCCTCGCCGAATTGCAAAAAGATCATCCGATGTTGAAGGAAGAAGTGGGCGAGGAAGAGATCGCGAAAATCGTCAGCAAATGGACCGGTATTCCAGTCGGTCGTCTACTCGAAGGCGAAATCGAGAAGCTGATTCACATGGAAGAACGGCTGCGCCAGCGCGTGGTAGGCCAGGAGGCGGCTTTAGCCATCGTCGCAAATGCGATCCGTCGCAACCGCTCCGGCTTGAGCGATCCGAACCGCCCAATTGGTTCGTTCCTATTTCTCGGCCCCACCGGCGTGGGAAAGACGGAGCTCGCGCGTGCTCTTGCAGAATTTCTGTTTGATGACGAACGCGCCATCATTCGCCTCGATATGAGCGAGTACATGGAAAAGCACTCCGTGGCACGCATGATTGGAGCGCCTCCGGGTTACGTGGGCTACGAAGAGGGCGGCCAGCTTACCGAGCAGGTTCGCCGGCGCCCGTATTCCGTCGTGTTGCTTGACGAAATCGAAAAAGCGCATCCGGATGTGTTCAACGTTCTGCTGCAGATCCTCGACGAAGGCCGGCTCACTGATGGAAAAGGCCGCACCGTGGATTTTCGCAATACGGTGATCATCATGACGTCGAACATCGGCTCGACTGCGATTTTCGAACTCGCGGCGAAAGATCCGAAGAAGGCGCGCGAGCAGGCCATGGCGGCGCTTCGCGAGCTCTTCCGCCCGGAATTTTTGAACCGGATCGACGACATCGTGATGTTCCAGCCGCTCGGCAAAGACCAGATCGAGCACATCATCGAGCTGCAGATGCGCAACGTGGTGAAGCTGCTGAGCGAAAGAAAAATCACGCTACAACTCAAGCCGGCGGCGAAGACGCTTCTGTTCCGGGAGGGATTCGATCCGGCATATGGCGCACGTCCCATGAAGCGCGCTATTCAGCGGCTGATTCAGGATCCGCTGGCCCTGAAGCTCCTCGACGGTGAGGTGAAGCAGGGCGACACGGTAATTGTTGACGCCGATCCGCGAAGCGATGAAATGAAGTTCGCCACGGAAACGGCAAAAGCGGGCGTCGCTTAAAAAATCGCGCCCGGGGAATATCGAAAATGAAAACACTTAAAACTGCATTTTTGCTTACGGCTCTTACGTTGCTACTGCTTTTTCTTGGGGCGGCATTCGGCGGCGAGCGCGGTATGACAATCGCGCTTGTTTTCGCGGTCCTGATGAACGGCACTGCATACTTCTTTTCGGACAAGATCGCATTGATGTCCAGCGGGGCCCAACCAATCAGCAAGGAACAGGCGCCGCGGCTTTACGAGGTGATGGAGCGTCTGGCTGCGAAATCGAATCTGCCGATGCCGAAGATGTACCTGATTCCTCAAGCCGCGCCCAACGCATTCGCCACAGGCCGCAATCCGAGTCATGCGTCGGTCGCCGTCACGCAAGGCCTGCTGGAATTGATGGACGACGAAGAACTCGAGGGCGTAATCGCGCACGAACTGTCACACGTGCGCAACTACGACATTCTGACATCATCGATCGCAGCTACCATCGCAGGCGCGATCACATGGGTCGCCAGAATGGGCTTTTGGTTCGGCGGCGGTGGTGACAGCCGGGAGCGAGGCAGCGGTCTCACAGGAATACTGATGTTGATTCTCGCCCCGTTGGCTGCGCTCCTCCTGCAGATGGGTATTTCGCGGCAACGCGAATATCAGGCGGACGCCTCCGGTGCAAGAATGGTGGGCCATCCTTACGGCCTGATACGTGCGCTCGAAAAACTTGGCGCTTACAACAAGCGCATTCCCATGGATGTTCCTCCTACCACATCGGCTCTGATGATCGTGCAGCCGCTGTCGGCAGGACAGATTTTCTCGAGCCTCTTCAGCACGCATCCTCCGCTCGCAGATCGAATCGCCCAACTCCGCGCCATGACCGTTACCCGCTGATTTCGTCTTCGTCGCGGGAGCTCGTGGGAGGGTTTTGGCGGCATTCTCCTTCTCGGATTCCTTTTAGGGAGTGTGTAAGTAGTACCGCGAAGAAATCCGTGAAATAGGGTAAAAATTGCAGGTCCTTGGATAGACTATTCGCAAGTATCCCTCTCCTGAGCAGAGCTCAAGTCGCTATTTTTCTTATACATATGGACACCATGCCAGTTTGGCACGATTGGCGTTGCTTTTGCTCTTTCCCATCTTCGCAAGGGCGTCCACGGAGGAATAGCAATATGAGTATCGATGATGGCAAGCAGGAATATGTAGCGGCCGAAGCCGCGGCACCACGTTGGGTTGGAATTGTGGTCATAGCGCTCGCGATCGTCTCGCTGGCAGCTTTGGGAACCGGGTGGAGCGCGTCGAACCACTCTAAGGAATTGGCGCAGAACATCGCCACTGCTCAGCAACAGGAGAAACAGCAAGACGAAGTGCTGAGCCAGCGTCTCGCGAAGGCAGAAGACACGAATGCGCAACTCCAGGGTGAGTTGAGCATCGTCACTGACAAGATGAAATTGACTCAGGGCGAGCTTACCAGAGCGCGCGCGCAGGCGAACAAGATCAAGGAAGAAGATGCCAAGCAACTTGCGGATCTCCAAAACAATGTGAATGGAGAACTCGCGACCAAGGCCGGCGTGGACGACGTGAATAAACTCGGCACGGACGTCAACGGCGTCAAGTCCGACCTCGAAACCACGAAGAACAGCCTGAACATGACGCGCGGTGAATTCGGCACGCTGATCGCGAAGAACCACGACGAGGTGGAAGAACTGCGGCGTCTTGGTGAGCGCGACTACTACGAGTTCACGATCGATAAGAAGGATCAGCGCCAGAAAGTGGGCGATCTGATGATCGAACTCCGCAGCGTGAATCCCAAGAAGAACGTCTACACCATCGCGATGTACATCGACGATGCCCGCTATGAGAAGAAGAACCGCTCCGTGAACGAGCCGATTTACTTCTTCTCGCGTGGCACGCGTGCACCGATGGAATTGACAGTCAATCAGGTGGGCAAGGACAAGATTGCCGGTTATCTGAGCGTGCCTAAGTCGGCTGCCAACACACACGCGCAGGCGTCTGGCAACTAGTCGGGAGCAAAATCAGCCGCGAGCTGGCGGGCGCGGCGAAAAAAGGGCGTCCCAAGGGACGCCCTTTTTTTTGGCTAGAACAAATTAGCTGGCGCGCTTCAGCGCTCTCGTCTTGCGGCTGAGGAACTTCTTCGCAAGGGCAGGAAGCTTATCGTGCGGAAGCTTTCCCTGCTCGTAGAGATGCATCTTGGCCTTGGCTGTCTTTCTGCGACGCCGCTGCCGTTTCTGCGCTACATAACGCTTGTCATAAGCCATGCAAATTCCTCCCAACCTTCTTCCGTTGGATCTTTATTGAATTTTTCGGGCACCATGATTGTAGCGGAGAAGGAAAAGGATGCAAGGCTCGCTTGTGTTTTTCGCTCTGAGTTCGGGTAGCATGAACGAGCCATGGCCGCGACCGCCATTTACGCCAGCCGCATCCTGACTCCGCACGAGGAAATTCTCGACAGCGTGATTGTCGTGGAAGACGGCAAGATCACGCAGATGGGGCATCGCGACGAAGTTCGCATCCCCGACGACTCGGAACACTTTGCGGCGGGCGATAAAATCGTGATTCCGGGTTTTGTGGATGTGCACATTCACGGCGCCGGTGGCCATGACGTGATGGAAGGTACGGCCGAGGCAATCGCGAAGGTCGCGTCAACGGTGGCGAGGCGCGGCACAACGTCGCTGGTTGCAACCACCGTCTCAGCGCCGGCGGAAGAAACCTGCAAAAGCCTGCATGGCATCGCCCGTTATATCCGCAGCGCGCGGAATACTGATTCGCGATTTGCCGCCGAAGTGCTGGGAATCCACCTGGAGGGGCCTTTCATCAACCCGACGCGGCGTGGAGTACATCCGCTCGATGCAATCACGCCACCCTCGAAGGAACTCTTCGAAGAATTCATCGTCGCTGCGGATGGCTTCATCCGTATCGTCACGCTTGCGCCGGAACTTCCCGGCGCGCTCGAACTGATCGAGCGCGCTGTGGCCAGTGGCATCGTTGCTTCCATGGGCCACACCGACGCAACCTACGAACAGGCAGTCGCGGCGATTGAACGCGGCGTAACCCACGCCGCTCATATGTTCAACGCGATGCGGCCGTTTTCGCACCGGGATACGGGCGTTATCGGAGCTGTGCTCACGAACCCGGCCGTCACCGCCGAGTTGATCGCCGATGGGCATCATGTCGATTCTCCTGCTGTCGAGATCCTGTTGCGAGCCAAGGGGCTTGAGGGCGTGCTCCTGGTTAGCGACGGAACCGCTGCTACAGGAATGCGAAATGGAAATTACCGGCTGGGAAATTTTGAGGTGAGCGTGACAGATGGCGTCGTCCGTAATTCAGAAGGAAAGCTCGCCGGTAGCACTCTCAGTCTCGATCGCGCCCTGCAACATATCGTCGCGCTGGGCGTGCCACTGCTGGAGGCCGTGCGTATGGTCACGCTGCTGCCCGCACGACGGCTCGGCCTCGGCGGGAAGAAAGGCGTTATAGCAGTGGGCGCGGATGCCGACATCGTGATTCTGAATTCTGACTTACGGCTAGCGGGAGTGATGACTCGCGGCGCGGGGCTGTCTTGAGCGATGTAATCAGAGACAGAGAGGAACGTCGTCTTACTTGTTGAGCGGAATCTTCAATTCTTCGGCGAGCAGATAAGGATTGAACGGGCTGCAGGCTACGTAATGCCCGTCGATGTCGAGGGTAGGGACCTTTCGAAGCCCATTATTTGCGCGGAGCACCAATTCTTCGGCGTCCGGCTTGTCGTCAATGTTGACTTCCTTGAAAGCGAGGCCGCGCTCGCGCAAAAACTGCTTTACGCGCCGGCAATCGCAGCACCAGGAAGTGGAATAAACTGTTATTTCAGCCATGAGCCCTTATCTTTTGTACCTTATTTATTCGATGCGGGAAAACGAAGGACGATGCCATGTGTGCTGGAAGTTATCTCCCGTAATATCTATCGCTTAGATGCGGCCTCGACGCGAACCAGTGCTCGCTGTAAAGTAGCCGACGCGCTCTCCCAATCCGTCTCGGGCGCTCCTGTGGCTTTTGCAAGCTCAGCCTGGGCGCGATCTGCAGCCGTGCGTGCGCGCTGTGCGTCAATTTCCTCCGCGCGCTCGGAAGCCTCCGCCAGCACGATCACCCGGTCAGGCAGCACTTCTGCGTAACCGTTCAGGACGGTGAGCCGCCGAACCTCCGAGCCCTTGTGGTAGGTGAGAATTCCGAGGCCGAGTTCGGTAAGCAGCGGTGCGTGACCGGGCAAAATGCCGAGGTAGCCGTCTTTACCCGGAATCTCGACTGACTCCACCTTCTCGTCGAGCACATGCCGCTGGGGCGTGACTACTTCGAGTTCGATTTTTTCAGGTAGCATTTTGTTTGCGAGCCGTGAATCGCGCTGGTGGCGCTGCGACTAAGCTGTGGCCGCCATCTTCTCCGCTTTCTCGCGCACTTCCTCGATGCCGCCTACCATGTAGAACGCCTGCTCGGGAAGATCGTCGTGCTTTCCTTCGACGATTTCCTTGAATCCCCGCACCGTGTCTTCGATTTTTACGTACTTTCCGGCAAGACCTGTGAACTGTTCAGCGACGAACATCGGCTGCGACAGGAATTTTTCGATTTTTCGCGCGCGCGCCACGGTTTGCTTGTCGTCGTCCGAAAGTTCTTCGATTCCCAGAATCGCGATAATGTCCTGCAGTTCCTTATATCTCTGAAGGACCGACTTCACCGCCCGCGCTACTGTGTAGTGCTCCTGCCCCACTGTGCGTGGATCCAAAATGCGCGAGAAGCTCGCCAGCGGATCAACCGCAGGATAAATTCCGCGCTCGACGATTTGCCGGCTCAAGTTCGTCGTAGCGTCGAGGTGAGCAAACGTCGCGGCCGGCGCCGGATCGGTATAATCGTCAGCCGGAACGTAAATCGCCTGCACGGACGTGATCGACCCGTGCTTCGTCGACGTAATTCGTTCCTGCAACTCGCCGATTTCCGTGTTGAGGTTCGGCTGATAACCTACCGCGGAGGGCATGCGTCCAAGCAGCGCCGATACTTCCGAGCCCGCCTGCACAAAGCGGAAAATATTGTCGATGAAAAGCAGCACGTCGAGGTGTTCTTCGTCGCGGAAATACTCTGCCACCGTCAGTCCGGTCAGGCCCACGCGCAAGCGTGCGCCAGGCGGCTCCGTCATCTGCCCGTAAATCAGCGCGCAACGCGATTTTTCCGAATTGCCTGGAACCACGACGCCCGATTCCTGCATTTCCAGCCACAGGTCGTTCCCTTCGCGCGTGCGCTCGCCCACACCGGCAAAAACCGAAACGCCGCCGTGCTTCATGGCCACGTTGTGAATCAATTCCTGAATCAGCACCGTCTTGCCGACGCCCGCACCGCCGAATAGCCCAATCTTTCCGCCCTTGAGATACGGCTCGATCAAATCGACAACTTTGATTCCCGTCTCGAACATTTCGAGAGTGGTGGATTGATCTTCGAGACTCGGCGCAGGCCGATGAATCGGATAGCGCTTCTCGGATTTCACCGGTCCGAGATTGTCCACCGGCTCGCCCAGCACATTCAGCACGCGCCCGAGCGTCGCGCGGCCCACGGGGACCGTAATCGGTTCACCGAGGTCTTCCGCGTTCATGCCGCGCACCATACCCTCGGTGGGCTTCATCGCCACGCAGCGCACGCGCCCTTCGCCGAGATGCTGCTCCACTTCAGCTACGACGTCGAGCGGTTCCGGGACATTGAATCCCTCACTCGTGATCCGCACCGCGCTGTGAATCGCCGGCAGATGGTGCTCCTGAAAAAGCACGTCCACCACGGGCCCGATCACTTCCACGACATGCCCGATTTTCGTTTGATCCGTAGCCATCTCTTTGTTCCCCTTATTGATTGCCGACCGCTAGCGCTATGACATCGCGGACGACGCGCCGCTCACAATCTCAATAATTTCCTTCGTGATAGCCGCCTGCCGAATCTTGTTCATCTGCAAGGTCAGCTTGTCGATCAATTCCGACGCATTCCTCGTGGCCGAATCCATGGCGGTCATGCGGGCCGCATGCTCGGCGGCAGCCGACTCGAGCAGAATTCGAAAAACCTCTGACTCCAAATACCGCGGCACGAGTCCGCCAAACAGTTCCGCTACCGGTTGCCCGTAAATGTAGTCGACCAGGTTCACGGTGCCATCGGGTGATGGCTTCATCGGCAAAGACTCACTCGCCGGGTCGTGGACGACGTCCGACGGCTCGCCCTTTTCCGACTTGCCTTCTTTCAACACCGCAGGATCGATCGGCAGGAGTTTCTCGACGCAGAGCCTCTGCACCATCACATTCTTAAATTCGTTGTAAATCGCGTAGACCCCATCCACTTCATCGGTCACGTACATTTCCGCCATTTTCGCTGCAATTTCCTTGGCCTTCGAAAACTCCACCGCGTTCGACACATTCAGATACTCAGCCGCAAATTTCCAGCCACGCTTCCGCAGCGTGTCGCGGCCTTTCTTTCCCACCACAGAAACTTGTAATTTCTTCGAAGAGTGCTCACGCAAAAACTCCATGGCCCGACGCAATACGTTCGTATTGAAAGCGCCTGCGAGGCTGCGATCCCCAGTCAGCACCACAACCAAAATTCTCTCTTCGGGCCGCCGCTCGAGCAAAGGGTGCGCCGGCGTTTCCATCCGCGCCGCCGCTGACCGCAGCACGCGCTTGATTTCCCGCGCGTATGGCCGCGCCGCAAACACGCCTTCCTGCGCCCGTCGCAGTTTCGCCGCCGCCACAAATTTCATGGCGCGTGTAATCTGCTGCGTGCTTTTCACGGAACGAATGCGCCGCCGATAATCGAGAAGTGTGGGCATCGAGTGTTGCGGCTAGTGCGCAGCAACCTTTTCCGGAGCCTTAGAGGCGGGCGGAGCTTCAGCCACTTCCGCGGCAGTCTTTCCGGCTGCGGCCTTATCGGCGGCCTTCGCCGCTTCGAGGCTGGCCACGAAAGTTTCTTTGAAAGCGTCGAGCGCCTTCTTCATTTCGTCGCGCAAGCCATCATCAATGGCCTTTTTCTCGCGCAGCGTTTTCATCACATTCGGATAATTCGTTTCGATAAAGGGATACAGCTCCTTCTCAAAGCGCCGCACTTCAGCCACCTCAATGTCGTCCAAATAGCGATTCGAAGCAGCAAAAATAATCAGCACCTGCTGCTCCACGGTCAGCGGCTGGTATTGATCCTGCTTCAGCACTTCCACGAGCCGCTGGCCACGCGCGAGTTGTGCTTGCGTCGCTTTATCAAGTTGCTCGGTTCCAAACTGCGCGAACGCCGCCAAATCGCGATACTGCGCCATATCCAAACGCAAAGTTCCGGCCACCTGACGCATCGCCTTAATCTGCGCGTTGCCTCCCACGCGGCTCACCGAAATACCCGCGTTGATCGCGGGCCGGATTCCGGCGTTGAACAAATCCGCTTCGAGATAAATCTGCCCATCGGTAATCGAAATCACGTTCGTCGGAATGTAAGCTGACACGTCGCCCGCCTGCGTCTCAATCACAGGCAACGCCGTCAGCGAACCGGCGCCGAGTTTATCGTTCAACTTCGCCGCGCGTTCGAGCAGCCGCGAGTGCAAAAAGAAAACGTCCCCCGGAAACGCCTCGCGCCCCGGCGGCCGCCGCAATAATAGCGAAATCTCGCGATACGACTGCGCGTGCTTCGAAAGGTCGTCGTAGAAACACACGGCATGCCGCTTCGAATCGCGGAAGAATTCGCCCATGGCGCAGGCCGCAAAAGGCGCGATGTACTGCATCGTTGCCGGTTCGGTCGCGGACGCCGCCACCACGATTGTGTAATCCATCGCTCCATTGTCAGTGAGCGTCTTCACCACCTGCGCGATGGTCGACCTTTTCTGCCCAATCGCGCAGTAAATGCAAATCATATCGCCGCCGCGCTGATTGATAATCGTGTCGAGGATAATTGCGGTTTTGCCGGTCTGTCGGTCGCCGATGATCAACTCGCGCTGCCCGCGACCGATCGGAATCATCGAGTCGATTGATTTAATTCCCGTCTGAATCGGTTCGCGCACAGGCTGCCTGTCAACCACGCCGGGCGCCAAACGTTCCAGCGGCAGCCTCTCGTTCGTCTGAATCGGGCCTTTGTCATCGAGTGGATTGCCGAGCGGGTCAACCACGCGCCCGATCAGAGCGTCTCCCACCGGCACGGACATAATCTTGTTGGTGCGCTTGACGATATCGCCTTCCTTGATTTCTGTGTAGTCGCCGAGCAGTACGACGCCAACCTGATCCTCTTCGAGGTTGAGCGCGATCCCGGTCACGCCATGAGGAAAGGCGAGCATCTCGCCCGCCATGCATTTCTCGAGCCCGTGAACGCGCGCGATGCCGTCGCCGACCGAAATCACCGAGCCGATCTCGTCCACCTCGACGGTCTGCTGGTAGTTCTCAATCTGCTCTTTCAGTATCTTTGTGATCTCGTCCGCTTTGATGTTCGCCATTACGGCTCCTATTCCGTTTCGAGCTGTTCGCGCAACCGTTTCAGCTGATCCCGCACCGAACCGTCGTAAATCGTCGAGCCCAACCGCACCACCGCGCCGCCCAACAGGGCGCCGTCGATTTGAAACCGCGCTTCCACCTTTTTTCCAGTGCGTTGCTCCAGAACGGTACGCAATTGCCGTTTCTCATCATCGTTTAGCTCGTGCGCGGAAGTCACTTCCGCATCGACGATTCCGAGCCGCTCATTCAGCTCCGAAAGAAACGCCTCCTCCATTTCAGGAAGGATTTCCGTGCGGCGGTGGTCCACCACAAGGTAAATGAAGTTCCGCACGGCGTCGTCGAGACCCAACTTCCCGGCTACTTCGGCGATCACTTTGCGCTTTACTTCGGCATTGAGCGCGGGACTCTCCAGTGCATTTCGCAGCTCCGCTATCGAAGAGAAAGCCTCGACGAACGCCGCAAGATTCCGCTTGATCGTCTCGCTATTTTTGTGCTCCACCGCAACATCCGCGAGAGCGGCTGCGTACCGTTCTGCTACAACGCTCAATTGACGCTCCTCTCCAGCTCAGCCACGAACGTCTCAAATAATTTTTGTTCCGCTTTCGCGGTCAGCTGCTGTCGCAACAGCACCTCGGCCTTATCCACGGCCATTCGCGCAGCCAGCGCTTTTACTTCGAGCCGCGCCGCCCGCTCTGCCGCCGCAATTTCCGCCAGCGCCGATTTTTCTATCTTTTGTGCCTCTTCCTTGGCCTGGTCTCGCAGGCGCTGCGCTTCCGCCGCGGTATCGCGTTGGGCCTCCGCTTTCATCGCTTCGATCTCTTGCGGCAGGTTGGCAAGCTTGGCTTCTATTTCCTTCTTCTGTTTCTCGGCCTCTTCGCGCGCTCGTGCGCCTTCTTCAATCTTCTTCGCTGTCTCTTCGGCAGTAGCGCGGAAAATCGGGCCGCCAAACTTCACTGCGAAGTACCCTATGGCGCCGAACACGATCGCGAAATTCAGCCATCGGAAAGCCCAACCGGTCGGAGTATCGGCCGGCGAATTTTCTTCTTCTTGCGCCAGCACAGGTGCTGCCGCGATCAGCAGAAACACCACAAGGAAGCTTATCCGCCGGACGAGTCGCATTACCTTGGCCAGCCTCCGGCGGGCGGCGCTGGCTTCTCCAGAATCATGTGCGCGATTTCGGCGGCGATTGTCGGAACAGTGAGCTCGAGCTCTGCCAGTGCCGCATCGCTTTCACCGGCAATTTTCTTTTTGGCGTTCGCCACATCTTCTTGCGCGCGCGAACGCATCGCTTTCAGGAAACGCTGGCGCTCCTCGAGCACGGCTTGGCGCGCGGCTTCCTGCTCGGCATAAATCGCACCACGAGCGATTCGGATGGCGTGGTTGTAGCTCTCGAGTTCCTTCTTCGCTTCCTCCCGCGCCTTGGCGGCCTCGGCTTGAGCTCCTTCGATGCGGGCCTTACGCTCATCCATGGCTTTTAGGATTGGCGTGAAAAACGCCCAGCGCATGAAGAAATAGAAGAGAAAAACAATGATAACCGTAGGCACAGCTTGGAGAAACAACTCGCCGAGTTGACGAAGAATTTCCATTTCCGATTGTTCTGCTGCTGGGCGCCGCGCTCCGGGTGCGTCTGCCTTCTTGGGTATTCCGTTTCCCCGACGGAACACACTTCTAGGACTGCGAACAAAGCCCGTGATTATCGCATCCACTCCGCGCTCCGTCAACTTAGGT
This sequence comes from uncultured Acidobacteriota bacterium, assembly GCA_963720655.1. GTDB lineage: Bacteria > Acidobacteriota > Terriglobia > Acidiferrales > UBA7541 > Palsa-295. The sequence goes on from CAVRFZ010000007.1 coordinate 49,605, forward strand.
AAACTGGCGCGCTGAGGGTTTTCTCCGATAGAATAGGCCGGTTTGACGGTCCGGCGAACTGCTTCCTGTCTGGCATCGCATTTTTCGGCCCGCACGCAATTTTCAAGCAAGGAGAATTCGGATGCCATCATTCCCCGGAGTCGATTACCTCGACTTCGACTCTATCCTGAGCGACGAGGAAAAACTCGCTCGCAATACCGCGCGGCAGTTTGTCGACGCCGAGATCATGCCGATCATCGAGCAGTACAATCGCGAAGGAAAGTTTCCCGTCCAACTCGTCCCGCAGATGGCGGAACTGGGGCTTTTCGGCGCGAGCCTGAAGGGCTACGGCTGCGCGGGCATGTCGAATGTCGAATACGGTCTCGTCACCCAGGAGCTCGAACGAGGCGATTCCGGTTTGCGCAGCTTCGTTTCCGTGCAATCGGCGCTGGTGATGTATCCGATTCACGCCTTCGGTTCCGACGCGCAAAAAGACAAATGGCTGCCGCTCTTGCAGCAGGGCAAAGCCATCGGCTGCTTCGGCCTCACCGAGCCACAATTCGGCTCGAATCCCGGCGCCATGCTCACGCGCGCGGTGAAAAAAGGAAATGAGTACATCCTCAACGGCGAAAAAATGTGGATCACTAGCGGCTCGCTCGCCGATGTCGCCGTAGTCTGGGCAAAATGCGAGGACGATAAAATCCGCGGCTTCCTCGTCGAAAAAGGAACGCCGGGATTCAAAGCCTGGGACGTGCACGGCAAATATTCGCTGCGCGCTTCCGTCACTTCAGGGCTGGCGATGAACGATTGCAAAATCCCGGTAGCGAATCTGCTTCCCAACGTCGAGGGCCTGAAAGGGCCGCTCTCCTGCCTCAATCAGGCGCGCTACGGAATCGGCTGGGGCGCGATCGGTGCAGCAATGGCCTGCTACGACTGCGCGCTGAATTATTCCAAGCAGCGCAAGCAATTCGACAACAAGCCAATCGCATCGCACCAGCTCGTGCAAGAGAAACTCGTCTGGATGATCACCGAAATCACCAAGGCACAATTCCTCGCGTTGCAGGTGGGTCGCCTGAAAGATAAAGGCAAAGTTCACCCGTCGCACATTTCGATGCTCAAGATGAACAACGTTTGGATGGCGCTCGAAACCGCCCGCAGCGCCCGCTCAATCCTCGGTGCCAACGGAATCGTGGACGACTACCCCATCATGCGCCACATGAACAATCTCGAATCCGTGATCACCTACGAAGGCACCCACGACATCCACAAACTCATCATCGGTGAGCGCATCACCGGAGTCGCGGCCTTCGCATGAGAATCCAAACAGCGAGGAATCAACTTACCTTCGCATCCACCACACGTGATTGTAGGCGCACGGGTCTAGTGGCACAGGCACTCCTGCCTGTGCTCTTACTCATTGCGGCAACTACCGCCAAAACCTCCTCCCCACAAGCTATCGCACAAAAACCCAAAATCCGTGCCGTCACGGCCTTCATCCGCCTCGACCGCTCCCGATACGAATCCCAAATCCAGGAAACCCTGAAATTCCTCCGCGCCGCGAAATCCGCACTCGAAAAATCCGGCCACGAAGTGGAAGGCATCCGCATCACCACTCAACCATTCCCCGAATACACGCAAGGCATGTCCGCCGCCGACGCCCTGGCATTTTTCCGCGCTTACGATGCGCTCGCCTCAAAAGAAGGGTTCGACGCCTCCATCGGCCCTGCTATGACCAAGGACTCCGACGACCCGCGCAACGCGGACCTGCTCGCCCAAATTATCGCCAATTCCAAAATCCTCGAAGGCAGCGTCAGTATCGCCGGAGAAGATGGAATCCACTGGAAATCAATTCACGCCACCGCGGGCATCATCGAATACCTCGCAGCACACACGGCGCACAGCCAGGGGAATTTCAATTTCACCGCCGCCGCGCTGGTTCCGCCCAACACTCCCTTTTACCCAGCATCCTTCACCGGCGAAGAAAAGCATTTCGCGATCGCGTTACAATCCGCAAACGTCGTCGCGGACGTCTTCAGCTCGGTCCACTCGCCCGACGACGCCGTATCAAGCCTCCGCGACACGCTCGGCCGTTACGCGCAGGAAATCGAGGCCACCGCAAAACAGATCGATGCGCAAACAGGCTGGAAATACGGCGGCATCGATCTCTCGCCCGCCCCGCTCAAAGAAGTCTCCATCGGCGGCGCCATCGAAAAATTCTACGGCGCCCCGCTCGGCTCAAGTGGCACCCTCACGGTCGCAGCGATCATCACCCGCGCCCTGAAAGAAATCCCGGTCACTCACGCCGGTTATTCCGGTCTCATGCTGCCGGTGCTCGAAGATTCCGTGATCGCGCAGCGTTGGAGCGAAGGCCGCCTCACAATGGATTCGCTGCTCTCCTATTCCGCGGTCTGCGGCACCGGGCTCGACACGATCCCGCTCCCCGGCGATATCTCCGAAGACCAACTCGTCCGCATCCTCGGCGATGTCGCCAGCCTCTCCGTCAAATGGCACAAGCCGCTTTCCGCGCGGCTGCTACCCATCGCCGGAAAAAAAGCAGGCGACATGACCGAGCTCGACGATCCATTCCTCGTGAACGCCAAAATCCAACCGCTGCCATGACGACTCCGCGCTCGACAATCATCGCCACCTTTGGATATAAGATAGCGGCAACGGGACGCGCCCTCGCCCCGAGCTAGCCTCGAACTCAGGAGCCATCATGGAAAAAGAACTTAGCCTGGAATTTCTGCGCGTCGTCGAACGCGCCGCCATCGCCTCCGCCCACACCATGGGTCTCGGCGATCGCCACAAGTCCGATCACATGGCTGTCGAGGCGATGCGCTCGGAGATGGACACCGTGCACATGGACGGCACTATCGTGATCGGCGAAGGCGAGCGCGACGAAGCGCCTATGCTCTTCATCGGCGAAAAAGTTGGCGCGGCAGCGAAGGACAAATCCCGCAAATATCCCGAAGTCGTAATCGCCGTCGATCCGCTGGAAGGCACGAACCTGTGCGCCACCGGCGAGCCAAACGCCATCGTCGTGCTCGCCGCAAGTGAGCCGGGCGGCTTGCTGCACGCGCCCGATCTCTACATGGAAAAAATTATCGTCGGTCCGTCTTGTAAAGGCGCCGTCGACCTCGATGCGCCCGTGGCCGATAACCTCCACGCCATAGCGAAGCGCCTGAATCGAAGAGTCGAGGATCTTGTCATCATCGTCCTCGACCGCCCGCGCCACGAAAAACTGATTTCAGATATCCGCTCTGCTGGCGCGCGCATCCGCCTGATTTCCGATGGTGACCTTTCCGCCGGCATCAGCGCCGCGGTTATCGGCACCGGCGTCCACGCAGTGATGGGAACTGGCGGCGCGCCCGAAGGAGTCCTCACCGCCGCAGCACTGCGTTGCCTCAACGGCGAAATTCTCGCGCGGCTCGTCGTCTCGAAGCCCGAGCATCACGAACGTATCGGACAGATGGGAATCAAGGATCCGAAGAGGATCTACAAGACCGACGAACTTGCCCCGGGCAAGAAAATCATTTTCGCGTGCACGGGAGTGACTGGCGGCAACCTGCTACGCGGCGTGCGTTTCTTCGGCGAGGGCACCCGCACCCACTCTCTGATTCTCACCTACGATGACCGGCAGGTACGCTTCATCGACACGGTGCATCTCTACAAGCGCGACGACATCAAGGTGGTCTTCTACTAATCCGTGCTTCGCCACTCCCGCGACAGCAAAACCGCCATAGCTCAGGCCCCGATGTTGGATCGGGATGACCTGAGGCCTTGAGCGCGACGCATTATCGAAGGAAACATTTCGCGCCCATTTCGCGTATCTTCAAGAGAGAAACACGCAAGGGGTGAAGTATGTCAACCGCACCAATCGGTCCGCCCAGCGGCGCATCTGTTCCGCCACAACTGCCTCCTCCAAAACGCAACGATGCAGTCCTCTGGATCCTGGCCATAGTCGGCGGCGGTTTCGTTGTTCTCGTTCTCGGCGGCTTGCTAGTCGCCAGCATGTTCATCCGCCATGTCCGCGTGAACCAGAGCGGCAAGCAAGTCGAAATTGAAACTCCCGCCGGCGCATTGCGCGTGAATGGCGATCAGGTCCACGCCACCGGCCTGCCCGTCTATCCCGGCGCGCAACCCGATAAATCCGAAGGCTCGACGGTAGAACTCTCAGCCATCAGCGGCGCCGGCCTGGGACTCGCCACAGAAAAGTACGTCACATCCGACGATCTCGACGAAGTCTCCGAGTGGTACAAGCAGCAACTCGGTCCCAGCTACAAACGCGAAGACCGCGGCTCCGCAACGCATCGCGAGCACGTCAGCTCCGATGCAGACGTTGCTTACGTTTACGAGAAGGGCGACACCACGCGCCTGGTAGCGCTGACAAAAAAGTCTGAAAGAGTCGAAATCGAGCTCCTCCGCATCGGAGAAAAAGAAGTCCAATAAAGTTTGCCAGATTAGATTTTCTCAGGAGTGAACTGCGGGGATTCGCCGTTCGAAACTCGTCCCGGCGATTCGAGTCGCCCGGCTTGTCGCCGACGGAACCAAACATTCGTCCGCCGTGCGGGTTGGGCCGGGCTGACCCAGATCTCGTTGTGTGCTTCTAGTCCTCTGCGATTCTCAACTACCGATGAATCGCGGCCGCAAGGTGGCCAAGTCCAGGGTTCTGTCTTCGGGGCATCGAATGCGCCGTGTGCGCCGCCATTCGGTCCGAAGCCTGCGCCACAAGCGGCCGCGAATGGTTCGTATTCACGTGTTCGCTGATCGCTTGCAGCCTCTTCAGAATCCCCTGCCACTGTGCCCAATCCAGTTGCCGCAGGAACGGCCGAAGACCCTGAATGAACGGATCCTCGAGCACCGTCTCGCCATTCGTCTCCGGAACGAAGAATCGGTTCAGACCAACTCCCAGCGCTTCGGCAATCTTTTCGAGCGTGCCGAGGCTGGGCGTCATCTGCCCGCTCTCGATTCGGGACAAATACGAGCGCGATACGCGTGAGCGCGCCTGCAACTGGCTCTGCGTCATCCCGCGCGATTCCCGCAACTGCCGGATTCGCTGGCCGATGTTCTCGACAGTCTCGCGATTCGGCCAGTTCTCGAACAGCTGGCGGTCATCACCAGGTAGATCCTGCGGTGACGGCGTCGGAATGACAAACGCCACCTTAGGAGGCATTAAGCGCAGGCAACGACGGCAGTTGCCTGTGCGTGTGCGGTATTGCACCAGTCCGCATACCTGACAGCGAATCACTTCTCGATCGAGTTCCATGCTGGTTGCCACTGCGTCTTTATCTGCCACCGGATCTCCTCGCACACTATTCCGGCGATGCGAAAGGGAGGAACGTCACAACAGGGGGAAGGCAGGACCGGCGCGGGAGTGATTCTCCCCATCGTGCCACTTCTTGTCAAGCGATATTTATTCCCCGGACTGCTCGTACAGTCTAGTCATCCCGCCCACGGCGCACAAACAAAATGACTTCGCATCTGCTCGCCGTGGTTGGATCGGTTCTAAATTTCTTCGCCTGACATTTCGCGTCTTCCCATCCCAGCCAAAAACTGCCTGTTTCTTTCCTGTGTGACAATTTCCGTATCGAAACTCATTCGACATCGGCCTTGCTCGTCCACTTATTGCAATCGTCATGCCACGCATTTGTCTGAATCTCTCACCCTGCTTTTTTCGGCCGCTTCGCCCCAGTTTTGCCCTGCATTTTCCGTTCGATAGCCCCCAAATCGCTTCCCAAACCCCCTGTGTTCAATACATGACGAGAACAAACGCCGAAAATCATTTTGCGACGCTTTCATCTGATTCCGTCTCAAAATGGTACGCCGCGTCTCGCCGGTCGCCTCGGCGTCTCACCCCTCGCATTTCAGGCGACTCCCAGTGATCGCTGTCGAGCTGCTGCACCCTTCTGCCGAATCTATCCCTTTGATCCCTGCACTCTCGCCCGGCACTCCCATCAAATTCGTCACTCAAGCGCCCGTTTGTCGCCCCTTGCGACTCAAAAACCGCCACTCCCACGTCCGTGCTCAATCAATGACGAGAACCGCCGCCGAACTCAGCTTGCGACGCCCAACGTGTTGTCTATCGTCCAAAATTACCCAAGCATCAGACACAATCTGCCCCGATGGATTACGACGACGCCGTACCTCATCGTGGGTCGTGGGCCTTCTTTCTTAGGTCTTTCTAATTGCCGTTTTCTGATGCGTCGCTCGTCTTCGCACGATTCCCGGCCAAAATAGCTCTCGCCCCAGGCCCAATCCGCCTACTACACCACTCGGAGTTGCATTAATATGATTCCCGAGGGAAAAATGCCGAATCGAGACGACGCCTGGAATCTTCTCTGCGAATATACCCAAAGCGAAAGCCTGCGCAAGCATGCCCTAGCCGTCGAAGCCTGCGTTCGCGCCTACGCCCAAAAACTGGGCGGCGACGAAAACACTTGGAGCTTGGCGGGCCTGCTCCACGATTTCGATTACGAACGCTGGCCCAACGCCGAGCATCACCCAACAAAAGAGCATCCCTACGAAGGCACGCAGATTCTCCGCGAGCGCGGCTACTCCGAAGAAATCATTCACGCAATCCTCGGCCACGCCAGCTATTCCGGCGTGGCGCGCGTCTCGCCACTCGATCGCACCCTCTTTGCCTGCGACGAGCTCGCGGGCTTCCTCACCGCCTGCGCGCTCATCAAACCTTCCAAAAGCATCCACGAAGTGGAAACCGCATCCGTGAAGAAAAAACTGAAAGACAAAGCCTTCGCCCGCGGCGTCAGTCGCGACGACGTCTACAACGGCGCTCAAGAGCTCGGCGTCCCGCTCGACGACCACATCGCGTTCTGCATCGAAGCCCTTCGCGGCGTCGCTCCCCAGCTCGGCCTCAATGGTCCCGCCAGTTCCTGAATTGCATCCGCCAGCAGACGCGGCGCGCGAGACGCACGGTCGCATATTTTTGTCCACTGAGTGGCGCGATCTCCTGATGCTCAATTACGAGAGCGATCCGGCTCTGCTCCGGCGATTTGTCCCGCGCGGCACCGAACTCGATTCCTTCGAGGGGACCACTTATGTCAGTCTCGTCGGCCTTCGCTTCGCGCGCACGAAGCTGTTCGGCATGATCTCCGTTCCCTTCCATTCGGATTTCGATGAGATTAATCTCCGCATCTACGTCCGCCGCGGCGAGGGCAGCGAAATCCGCCGCGGCGTGATGTTTATCCGCGAAATCGTTTCGCTTCCCGCCGTCACGCTCGTGGCGCGCATGGCATACGCGGAAAATTACAGGACGATGCCGCTGCGCCACTCGATCCATCTCACTGATTCAGGAGGTTCCATCGAATACAGCTGGGAGCTGAAGCGCCAAAGGTTTCGGCTTTACGGTCAAACGGAAGGCAGCCCGTCTTTCGTGGCCGAAGGCAGTCTTGAGCAATTTATCTCTGAACATTACTGGGGCTATTCGCGGCGACGCGACGGCGGCTCCCTCGAATATCACGTCGCTCACAAGCCGTGGCAAATCTGGCGTGCGTCGAACGCCGCATTTGAAGGCGACGGCGCCTCTCTTTACGGATCTGACTTCGGCTGTATCCTCTCAAGGCCACCGCGCTCCGCATTTATCGCCGACGGTTCTCCCGTTCTTGTCTATTCCGCTCGTCGTATCGATTGAGCCTCGTCGAGCAAAAGTAGTCACAAGAAAAATTTTCCACGCGCACTTGTGCTAGAATCCGCAAACTCTATGGACAAGGCCGGACAAGTTCTCGGCGGTGCGCTGCGACGCCTTCATCGCCCCGAAGCCGCCCTCGCCTGGCTCGTAAGTTCGTGGCCCAAAATCGTCGGCAAAGCTCTCGCCGCTCGCACTCGTCCGTTGCGCTGCGAAAAGGGCTGCCTCGAAATCGCGGCCGACAACAAAGCCTGGCGCAAGCAGCTCGAAGACATGAAACCGGAATTCTGCGCCCGCATCAATGAAGCCTGGGGCGGGAAGCTGATTCGCGAAGTAAAATTTGTCGCCGCCAAGCCCGGCCCCAAACGCATCCCGCGCGAACTCGACAACGAGCACACGCCCTTCGTCCGCCGCGGCAAGCGCTAGAATTTCTCCCGCAGCTTCGATACCCTCAAATCATGTCGCAGCGAATTGCTCTGATCGCCGGCGCCACCGGACTCGTTGGCTCCCTCTGCCTGAAGCAACTGCTCGACGATCCCGCCTACGCGCAGGTGATTTCCATCTCGCGCCGGTCGGCATCCGAATCGCACCCCAAGCTCGTCCAGAAACTCGTCGAGTTCGATAATCTCAGCCAGCTGGCTCCCGTTGCCGCGAACGACGCCTTCTGCGCCATGGGCACCACAAATGCCAAAGCCGGCTCCCATGATGCGTATCGCAAAATCGACTTCGGCTATTCGAAAGCCTTCGCGGAATTTGCTCTGGCAGGAGGCGCGCAACAATTCGCACTGGTGTCTTCGGTGGGCGCAAACGCTCGTTCGCGTACTTTTTATCTCCGCACCAAAGGTGAACTCGAAGAAGCAGTCACATCACTGCCCTTCCATTCCGTTCACATTTTTCAGCCCAGCTTCCTGATGGGCTCGCGCACCGAAGAGCGCGCCGGTGAGGGCATTGGCCTTGCTCTCGCCAAAGCACTGCAATTTGCGTTCATCGGGGGCGCAAGCAAGTATCGTCCGATTCCAGCTTCCATGGTTGCCGCAGCTATGATCGCAGCGGTCAAACGCGCGGCGCCCGGTCGCCACTCATATCTGTTCGACGACATGCAAGCCTTAGCGAAGCGTGCAACCGCGTCTGCCGCTAAAATTTAGATTCGAATCGCGCGAACTCGTTCTCTTCCTTCCATTGCAATCGCGCTTTCTCGCTACCCGCCAGAAAATCACGGCATGGCGCACCGGCCGGCATGTCACCCAATTTCTCGTGCGCGCACGCAGCTACCATCCTGAAATCTTCCGGCGCCACCCACAAACTCGCGCTCGCCAAAAACGCATGCTCCAGGCTGTCGCGCACCATTCGCTTCAGCGTCAGATAGTCGACGTTGTATCCCTCCACCGCCCGCCGGAAATACCAGGTCAGCTGCGACCGCACAATCGCCTCATCATCCGTCGCCAGCGATACCGGCACGCCCCCGCGCAAATATGTCGGCAGCACGTTCTCCGATCCCTTCATATCGCGCACCAGTTCATGGCTGTACAGGCAATCCTCCACCAGAATGTGCTTCCGCGCCATCAACGCGACAAGTCCAACCGGATCCTGCTCGTAAATCACATCGAGACCGTGCCCAATTCGCTCCGCGTGTCCGATCTCGATCGATTTCCGAATGTGCGACGCGTACAGCTCCTCCGGCTTCACCTCGCCCGGAGTCAATTCGCCCGCATGCAGCGTGATGTGCACCTTCGGATAGACGCGGTGCAGATAATCCAGCATCCGCATCTGCAAATCGAAATCGTTCAACGCGTTGAACTCATCTTGCGATTGCACTAGGTTGATTCCCACCACGCGCGGATCGGCGCTCGCAATCTCAAATCCTGCGACCATCTGCGCAAACACTTGCTCCTTGGGGAAAGCGCGCAGCACTTGATTCAAATAGCGAAGCGTCACCGCGCATCCCACGTCCGGCTGCACCGCGTCGCAGCCCAGCACCTGCCGCATTTTCGCTTCGGCGTCGTCCAGGTTCTTCCGTCCATCCGCCACCACTTTCGACATTCCGCCGGCCAGCATCTGCGAACGCATCGCGCCAAAATCGTCGTTCCAGCCCACCTGCCTCCCAAATTGAATCGCCTCGCCCTGATCCGGCGTCAGCATAGTCTCCAGATACACCTCGTTCTGCGCTCCGGCGCGATGCGTCACCTCCGCCAGCATTTCGCCCCAGTGCTTGTTCGTCACCAGATCAAACTTCCCGAACGCCGCGAAAAAATGCAGCCGCACGTCGCGGTCTTCAGCCGTGGGATGGAAATTCCGGATCGACAGCGCGTCAATCACCAGGTTGCGAAAAACAAAATCGCTGATCGCCTGCGAGGCAGGCAACAATCCTCGAGCCGGATCGCACGGGGGCGGCAATATCTTGAACGTCGCGCGGTCGATGCAATCCCCATCTTCCACCGCATAGTTGATGTAGCTCTCCGCGTATACGGCGCCGGTCAGGTGATTGTGCAGGTCGCCGCCCTTCGGCATGCGATCGAGAAAACCCATCAGCTCCAGTGGCTTTTCCCGCACTGACTCCAGATATTTTGCCGTCCGCTCTTCCGCCGCGGACGCGCCTGACGGCTTCGAAGCGGATTTCTGCGATGTGTTCTGCGCGCCGACGCCGAATGCCGCCACGACGGTGCACACAAATGCACTCAGTAATTTAAGGGATGGATGTTTCACGAATTTGCAGTCACTGCTTTCAGCGCTCACTAGCGCCCTTAACACCAATCAACGCCCGTCAACGTTTAATCACGACGATCGACGGGTCCGCCTCATACCCTTCATCCTGCAGTGTCTTCATCGCCGCCGAACGCAGCGACGCGTCGTCCGCATTTTTCCCCGCGTCGCAATGCCGCCTCACCACCTCTTCGCCCACTACAATTCGCACCAACCACTTCGACTTCGCCGAGTCCCACGACACTTCCACCTCGTCCCCTCGCATTGTGCCTCCTGAGTGCCCCGCGCGCATTGTAATCCAGAGTCCTCCCCCGACAATACCTCTGCGCTCCGCACCTCCACGGCGCCACGCGCTCCTGCTCGCAAACCCGGCAAACAATGGAGCAGCCTCTTCGTCGCAATGGCCATGGGTGGCGCCTCTCTCATCCTCGCTGCCGCATTGCCGCAGCGGAGCTGATCTCGACTCACCCTCCTTTACAGCCGGAGCCCACCCCGCGTGGCGTATTCTATTCGGGTATGCGTGTTCTGATTTCAGGCGCCGGAATTGCCGGCCCCACACTTGCCTTCTGGCTGGTCCGTTACGGATTCGACGTCACCCTGATCGAAAAGGCTCCTCAGCTTCGCACCGGCGGCTACGTAATCGACTTCTGGGGCGCCGGTTTCGATATAGCCGATCGCATGGAACTCGTGCCGGAAATCAGGAAAAGAGGTTACGCCGTCCAGGAGGTCCGGGTCGTAAATCGAGATGGGAAGCGCATTTCTGGTTTTCCTGCCGCCTCCTTTATCCGCACCACGCAGGGCCGCTATGCCAGCATTGCTCGAAGCGATCTAGCCGCAATCATCTTTGAAAAACTTGGACCCAACATCGAAAGGATCTTCGGCGATAGCGTAGCGCAGGTTGAGCAGCCTGAAAACGCGCAGCCCGGAAGACCGGTTCATATCACTTTCGAAAGCGGCGCGAAACGCGACTTCGATCTCGTCGTGGGCGCCGATGGCCTTCACTCGCGCGTCAGAGAACTCGTTTTTGGTCCCGAAAGCAATTTCGAGAAATACCTGGGTTACAAAGTGGCGGCATTCGAGGTGGAAGGCTACCAGCCTCGTGACGAACTCACCTACGTGATGTATACCGAGGTCGGCCAGCAGGTAGGGCGCTTTGCCTTGCGCGGCGACCGCACTATGTTTCTGTTCATATTCGCCGACAGCGATCCTTCAGGTACCGATAATGTCCATTCCCAGAAGGCGATCTTGAGGAAACGCTTCGAAAATAGCGGCTGGGAGTGCCCCAGGATTCTCGATGCGCTTGATGGCGCGTCCGACCTTTACTTCGATCGCGTCAGCCAGATCCAGATGAACCCGCAGCGCGGCCTGTGGACGCGGAATCGAGTCACCCTCGTCGGCGACGCGGCTTTCTGCGTCTCGCTCCTCGCCGGGCAAGGTTCAAGCCTCGCCATGGTAGCCGCGTATGTTCTGGCCAGCGAGCTTTACCGTTCGAAGGGCAACTACGGCGAAGCGTTCGAGCGCTATCGGAATTTATTCGCGCCCTTTGTTGCTCTCAAGCAAAAAGCCGCTCTTCGCTTTGCAGGCACGTTCGCGCCGAAGTCCGAGCTTAGTTTGTTCTTGCGCAACCAGATTTTCAAACTCCTCAGAATTCCCTGGGTGGCAGACCTTGCCATGGGCCGCGATCTCGCCGATAAAATCAAGCTCCCGGAATATTAATAATCGTGGCGCTGGATCATGGCGCGCCCTTCGGCTGGTCTGATTTCAAGGGGCAGACAACGATGATCAAGGTCGTTTATTGCATCACCAAGAAGCCAGAACTTTCCGACGAAGAATTCTTCCGCTACTGGAAAAATATCCACGGCCCCATCGGCGCCAAAATTCCCCGCCTCCGCAAACTCGTCCAGAGCCATCGCATCAAGATCCCAAAAGACAACCACTCGCCCGCATACGATGGCATGGCAGAACTCTGGTTCGACACCGTGGAAGACCTGCTCACCGCCCGCCAATCCCCCGAATGGCAAGCCTCCACGTCGGACGAATCAAATTTCATCGATCACACAAAAGTCGCCTACTTCGTCACCGAAGAGCACGTCATCTTGAACTCAAACTAAAACGACAAATCGAGCGCCGCCTCAATCCGTATCGAATCTCTGCTCTTTGAACGGATCACCATAAATGTGATACCCATTCTGCTCCCAGAATCCCGGCTCATCCTTCTCCATGAATTCCAATCCTCGCACCCATTTCACGCTCTTCCACGCATACAGCTCCGGCACCACCAGCCGCACCGGATACCCGTGCTCCGGCGGCAGCGGCTCGCCATTGTGCTTCAACGCGAATAGCGTCGTAGGATGCATCAAATTTTCGAGCGGCACATTCGACGTGTATCCTTGCTCGGCCAGCACCATCACATATTTCGCTTCCGGCTTCGCATCAATCAATTTCATCACTTCCGTAAACGGCACGCCTTCCCATCGCACGTCAAACCGGCTCCAGCGCGTCACGCAGTGCATGTCCGCAGTCACTTGCTTCATCGGCAGCCGCGTAAACTCATCCCAACTCAGCCGCAGCGGCTTGTTCACCAGCCCGGTCACGCGAAAATCCCAAGTCTTCGCGTCGAACCGCGGCACAGTCCCTTCGTGCAGCACCGGCCACTTCAAAGTCAACGATTGCCCCGGCGGCAATCGCCCCGCCTCGCGCATCGCCCGTTCCTGAATCTTCCTCTCGCTTCCGTCGCCAAACATCATCTCCTCCAACCTCCACTACAGTGCTCGCCCTCTTGCAGCCTGCCCCCTCATGAGAAATGTCTTCGGGAACTTGCCCTCACCGCAAATCTTGAACGAACCGAAATCCTTATACCACTCGCCTTCCGGCGCATCCGGTTCAGATTCTCTCCACAGCTTCAATTGCTAGAGATCTTCAGCGGTGATCTGGCGTTCGATGAGCCGTTCAAAAAGGTGATCCCGCAACGCTGGCGGAAGATTCGTCCATTGAATCTTCGGCACTAATCACCGAACGTCATCCGAGCCAGCTCTTTCTTCAGGCGCTCTCGCTCGCGCGGCTCCGTCGCCTCAGAGAGACGGTTCGCGAGCGCGAAAAATCTTTCCTTCTCGCTTTCCTTAGATTCCAACCCCGCTTCAATCAAAGCGACGAGAACACGATTTGCGCTGGTTTTTTGTACCTTGGCAATCGCCTGCACGTGCTTGGCAATGCGATGTGGAAGCGAAACGCTCTGCCGAACGGATTTTTCCGTCTTAGCCATAATATGCATTCTACACCATCATGCACCACATTGCACCATGCCGCCCGCGCGGGTTCCACCCGTAGGCCGGAAGAATCCAGGCCCGTGTCCCCGTCATTTGACTGCAAACGCGTGTGCTATCATGGCGCCTTCGCGGCCCAGCATGCCGCACCGGGAGCCAATTTGCCCGCTCGCATCCTCAACGGCAACGCCATCCGCGATCAAATCTACTCGGAGCTCGCGGGCGAAATCTCCGCGCTCCGCAACGCTGGCATCCGTCCCGGCCTCGCCGCCGTCCTCGTCGGTGAAAATCCCGCCTCCAAAATCTACGTCTCCAGCAAAATCGCCGCCACCGAAAAACTCGGCCTCGCCAGTTTCAACATCTCCCCACCCGCTACAATCAGCACCGGCGAACTGCTCGCCATCATCGAAGATCTAAACCGCCGCGACGAAGTCGATGGTATCCTCGTCCAGCTCCCGCTTCCCACGCAAATTGACGCAAAGAAAATCCTCGAAGCAGTCGATCCCGCCAAGGATGTCGACGGCTTCCATCCCCTTAACGTCGGCCGCCTAGTCGCCGGACGCCCCAATCTCGTCGCCTGCACCCCTCTCGGCGTGATGGAAATTCTCCGCCGCAGCGAAATTCCAATCGAAGGCGCAAACGCAGCCGTCCTCGGCCGCAGCGATATCGTCGGCAAGCCCATGGCTCTTCTCCTCATGCACGCCAACGCCACCGTCACCGTCTGCCATTCAAAAACGCGCAACCTGCCCGAAACCGTCCGCCGCGCCGATATCGTAATCGCCGCCATGGGACGCACCGCCATGGTCACTCCCGACTACATCGCGCCCGGCGCCACCGTAATTGACGTCGGCATCAATCGCATCACCGACGCAGCCCAAGCCGAAAAAATATTCGCGCATCTCCCGGAACGCCTCGCGTCGTTTCGCGCGAAAGGCTCCTCCGTCGTCGGTGACGTGCACCCCGACGTCGCAAATATCGCTGGAGCCATCACGCCTGTTCCAGGCGGCGTCGGTCCGCTCACCATCGCAATGCTTATGAGCAACACGGTGCGAGCCGCACGTCTGCGCCGCGGCGCCCGAATCTCAGCGGCTGCCCGCAAGTGATCTCACCCCGCCCGCACGAATATGCTTAAAGTCGGCCTCACAGGCGGCATCGCCTCCGGCAAATCCACCGTCGCCTCTCTGCTTCGCGACCACGATTGCATGGTCCTGGAAATGGACCCGCTCGGCCACGAGCTGCTCGAGCCAGGCCAATCTGCTTACGACGAAGTCGTTCGCGAATTTGGCAATTCAATCCTCGGCCCCGGCGATGCAATCGATCGCGCAAAACTCGGCGCCATCGTTTTCGCCGACCCCGCGAAACGCGCTCGCCTCAACCAGATCCTGCACCCGCGCATCCTCGACGTCGTCCTCAAATGGTTCGCAGCGCTCGACCGCCCCGGCGGCCCTGAATTCGCCGTCGTCGAAGCCGCACTCATCGTCGAATCCGGCTTCCACAAGCAGCTCGATAACCTGATCGTCTGCTGGGCCACTCCCCAGCAGCAGACGGAGCGCCTCATCGCGCGCGGCCTCACCCGCGAGCAAGCCCAGCTCCGCATCTCCTCTCAAATGCCCGCGGAAGAAAAGCGCGCACTCGCCGACGAAGTTATCGACTGTTCAGGCTCAATGGAAGAAACCGAGCGCCAGGTGAAAGACCTGGTCGAGCACCTCAAGCAATTATCCGCAACCTGAACCAGCTTTCGCCGCCAGTCAGTAGGGGCGGGTCTCAGACCCGCGTCGCCCACACCACCACCCCGAGCCACTCACCTCGTGTGTAGCTCAGGCCCCATGCCAAACGAGCACGCGCCCGAATCCCCGTAGCTCAGATCCCATTCTGGCCCGTCCTTGGCCAGAATTGACCTGAGGCTTTCCTCGAAGCGCCTACCCCCGAACTTCCAGAACATGAGATGATTCGAGCTACACTCGCGCGGCTCAGGGCCAAACTGAAGGTTGTTCATGACCACCGGACAAAATGACCGAAGCGCCATCCGCCTCCTCGCCATCGGCCTGATCATCGGCCTCGGCGCCTATTGGCTCGGTTCCCGCTACGGCAAACCGTCCCCTCGCTCGGTCGATGCCCTCCGTCTGAACGCATCTCCATCCGACAACACGCTCGACGCCTTCGAAGCGGAAAACGTTCGCATCTACCGCCAGGCCTCACCCGCTGTCGCCAACGTTGTCACGCGCACCGTCGAATACGATTTCTTCTTCAATCCCGTTCCCGTTGAAGGCGCCGGCTCGGGCTTCGTGATCGATACCGACGGCCACATCCTCACGAACTATCATGTGATTCAAGGCGCGCAGACGATTGAAGTCACCCTCGGCGATCGCTCCCGCTTCAAAGCCAAACTCATCGGCGTCGACACGCGCAACGATCTCGCGCTCATCAAAATCGACCCCGCTGGACGAAAACTCACCACGCTCCCGCTCGGCGATTCACGCAATCTCCTCGTCGGCCAGCGCGTTCTCGCCATTGGCAATCCTTTCGGCTTTCAAAGCACGCTCACCACCGGCGTCGTCAGCTCGCTCGGGCGCACGGTCCAAACCGGCGAAAACACTTTCATTGACGAAGCGATTCAAACGGACGCGGCAATCAATCGAGGCAATTCAGGCGGGCCGTTGCTCAATTCGCACGGGGAAGTAATCGGCATCAATAGCGCAATTTATGCGCCCACTGGCACCACAGCCGGAATCGGCTTCGCGATTCCAGTGAACACCGCCCGCCGCGTCGCCGAAGATCTCATCAAAACCGGCCGCGTCCGCCGCGCCACATTAGGTATCGAAGGCCGCGGATTGTGGCCCGGCCTCGCCGAAGCATTGCATCTTCCCGTGCAGCAGGGAATTCTCGTCGAACGGGTAGCGCCCGGCGGTCCCGCCGCGCAAGCAGGCATCCGCGGTGGCACTCATTCCATGGTCGCGGGCCTACAAGAGCTGCGCACGGGCGGCGACGTCCTCGTAGCCTGGGACGACAAGCCGCTGGCGAGCCAAACAGATTTGACTCTCCTGCTGAATCGCGCCTGGCCCGGCGACACCGTAACCCTCACCCTAATCCGCGACGGAAAGAAAATCACTGTCCCCGTAAAACTAGGCGAAGGCCACGACACCCTAACGCAGTAGGTAGCACAGGCATTCCTGCTTGTCCTGGGGGATGAAGGGTTACCCTGAGACCCGAAGGGCCTGTGCCGCAATTCGCAAGCGTCGCAGACCGCAGATACTTGCCTCGCGCGCGCTGTCGTTCTTTTCGCCTTAGCCGTTTCTTCAGTAGGGGCACGGCATGCCGTGCCCGAACCCGCCAGAAGCAATCGCGCGCCATCCACCGAAACCGCACTCCCGGTGTTTGCCTTCAAGTTCCCACCCGCGACAAATGCTCAGATAACGCCAAGCTCTTCTGCCGGGCACGGCACCCCGTGCCCCTACTGTCGAACCACTAGCCTCTTCACACCTTTAATGCCGCCACGGTTTTCCCGACACCCCAACCAGCTCCTCTTCACGCCCCACTACGGACGCCGGCCGTGCACTCCCGTCGAGATCAAGCACGATTCGCCCATTCACCTTCCCCTTCTTCAACCGGCCGAAAATATCGTTGATCGACCCCAGCGGCTGCGTCTCAATCGTAGCCTTCACTTTTCCATCCGCCGCAAACGCAAGCGATTCTTCCAGATCGAGTCTCGTTCCCACGATCGATCCCCGAATCGTGTAGCCGTTCAGCACCATGTCAAAGATCGACACCGGAAAATCTCCCGGCGGCAATCCATTCAGCACGCACGTTCCGCCGCGCCGCAACATTCCCACCGCTTGCTTGAACGCGATTGGCGAAACAGCCGTCACCAGCACGCCATGCGCTCCGCCAATCTGTTTCTGGATTTCCTTCGGCGGGTCCTGCGTCAAGGCATCAATCGTGATTTCGGCTCCAAGCTTTCGCGCCAGCGCCATTTTCTCCGGGCCCAGATCCACTGCTGCCACATGAAGGCCCATCGCCTTTGCATATTGAATCGCAACGTGTCCCAGTCCGCCCGCTCCGGAAATCACCACCCACTCTCCGGGACGTGTCATCGTTTGCTTCAATCCTTTGTAGGTCGTCACCCCCGCGCACAAAATCGGCGCCGCATCCACGAACGAAAGGCTCTTCGGAATGCGTCCAAGATAGTCGGCCTGCCCCAGCGCATACTCCGCAAAACTCCCGTTCACTGAGTATCCTGAGTTTTTCTGTTCGAGACACAGCGTTTCCCAGCCCGCCAGGCAAAACTCACAATGTCCGCACGCGCTATGCAGCCACGCGATCCCCACGCGATCGCCTTCCTTCAAATGCGTCACCCCTGCGCCCGAAGCCTCCACAATCCCGGCTCCCTCATGACCGGGAATGAAAGGCAGCGTCGGTTGAATAGGCCAGTCACCATCCGCCGCATGCAAATCGGTGTGGCAAACCCCCGAAGCCACCACTTTTACGAGCGCCTGTCCAGGTCCGGGCGTCGGAACGGGAACCTCTCGAACCACCAGCGGTTGCCCAAACTTCTCCACCACCGCTGCCTTCATCATCTTTGCCATGATTGCTTCCTCCTCGAAAAATGTGTCGGCGGCAAATCTAAGCCCCGGCGCAGTTCTCCGTATGTAGCATCGGTCACCAGCCGTTGTGACTTGAGTCACAAGGTTGTCCGAGGAAGGCAAAAGGAAAGAAGGGTGTCGCTGAATCCTGATCGGCTGGCTGAAACCGAACGCTGTTACTTGCGCAACATTGCAGACGAGAGACTTAGCTCTCTTTGGCGACGGCGGCGCGAGAAGGCGGGTCTGGCCGCCTGGTTACCATGCTCCGGTCGCTCCACTCTTCACGCAGGTGATCCTGCTCCTCCGCACTCAAACTGAACCACGATTCTGCCGCGTCGCGCACGCGCTCGAGCGCGCTCTGCATTTCTCGCTGCTTCGCGTGAATCACTTCGCTATCCGCGTCGATCGGCACACAGATTGGCGGTGCTACAAACATCACCGCACGTGAAAACGGGTAAGGAATCTGAAACAGATCCCAGGATTTCTTGAACGTGTGCGCCGATTTGAGTCCGACGTGAAAAACGGATATCGGCTTGCCCGTCCGGCGCGCCAGGATCACAGGCCCGGGTTTCGCCACGTAGCGCGGACCGCGCGGCCCGTCAATCGTGAATGCCACATGCTTCCCTTCCTCGAGCCGCTGCGCCATCACCGTCAGTCCTTCAATCGCGCCGCGCGACGAGCTTCCCTGCGCCGTTCCAAAGCCGAGCCGTTCGATTACGCGGCGCGTCCATTGCCCGTCGAAGTTCACCGTGTTCATCACCACGATCCCGCGATTCCGCCAAATCCAGATTGCCGGGAAAATACTGCGATGCCAGAACGCGCCAATCGCCTGCTCTCCCGAATTGCGGATCTGCACCGCGTTTTGCACTCCCAGCATTTCCAGCCGCAGCGTCGGACCCAGCAGCCTGACCAGCCAATACGCCGCCCACGCAATCACAGGAATTTGCATCCGTCGCCACCGCGAAAGCTTCGGCATCTCGATCGCGGAAAGGACGTTTGAATTCGGCGCCATTTCGGCAGGAGCAGATTTTGTCGCGTTATTCACTGCTGTATAGTATAGGCGAACCGGGAACACGTCCGTTGGCAGCTAATCCCCAATCCGCTTGCGAGAGAAACGCACGGTATTCGCGCGCTCGCCGGTGCCTGCCGCTCCTCCTCGTGCTGTTCGCTTGTCTGGTTCCTTGCCTCGCGCCGCTGAGCGCTCAGCAATCTGCACCCCCTGGCACAATCGGCCGCGTGGAAGGCAATGACGTTTCGATCGAAGGCGGCTCGGCTGCGTCGAGCGGAACCGCAACGAGCGCGCCGAGCATGTTCGTCGTGAACGGCAGCGTAATCACCGTCCACTCCGGCCAGGCCCACATGACTCTGGCCGGCGGAGGAGAAATCGACATCTGCGGCCCGGCGAAATTTACCCTGCTCCAGTCGGGGCCGGCGATTACCTTGGCATTGAATTTTGGGCGAATGCGCGTACAGCTACCGGCCGCCGCGCAACTCCGAATCTTCACGCCCACCATCGTCGCCACGCCCATTGACATCGGTGGCGCGCCGCGCGATTTCACCGTTGGACTCGATTTGAGCGATTCACTCTGCGTCGTCGCCACAAGCGGCGCGCTTCGCCTCGAACATCAGTTCACAGGCGAAGGCCTCATTGTGCCGCAGTCGGGCGAATTCTTTCTCGCTGCCGGCAAGCTGTTGCCGGTTGCAGGTGTGGCAGGCAGTTGCCAATGTGCATCACTGCAGGCTCGCAACGCTGCGCCCGCGCCGCCATCGCAACCGCTTCCTCGCTCGCCGGAAATGGGCCTCACGTTGAAGACGCAACCTGAACCGCCGCCGGTTTCCGAGGTCGCTTCAAATCCGCCCGTGCTGCCGCAACCGGAGCCTCCGGCTCCCGCTGAAGTTCATGCCCCGCCTCCCGCAATTCAAATCCGGCAACTCGCCGACGCCAACCAACTCCACCCCAATCCGCAGGCGCCAGCGAACGAAGTTCCCGATGCGCCGGCCCTTTCGATTCCCATCTACAAAGTCGTGATGCCGCCGCTTACCTTTTCCGCCAATGCGCCGGCGCCTCCCGGTGAACCTTCCACTGACATGATTCTTCTCGTGCGCATCGCGCATGTGCAACCGGAATGGCAGTTCAAGGGCCGCGTGGAAGCTCCGCAACTCGAGCAGGTCTCTGCGCGCGAGCCGAGCCGAAGCCCCTCAACGCCGCACTCTTCGCAAAAGAAGAAGGGCGGATTCTGGGCAGCCTTGAAACGCGCGTTCGGCGGCGGCGGTGACGAAACCCAGAACTGATCGTTGCGAGCCCCGCTGCAAGTGCGGCGTCCCATTGAACCGAATTTATCCCGGTGCTTTCGCTTTTGAATTCCCGCCTCTATAATTCACGCGGCGCCACGGCGTCTTGCGCCGCTTCCGATGCACTTTGCAACCACACTAGCGGCGTTTCTCGCGGCAGCCACAATCCTCGGCAGCGGTCACGCTCGCGTCTGCACGGCGATAACGGACCGCGCGCCTCGCACTTCGTTCGCACGGCTTGCCACGCGTCGGCCAGGACCGTCGCACCCTGCAGCAAACGCTGACGCGTCGTTCGACGACGAAACCGATACCGAAAGGCTCGTCGCGAAGTCACACGAACTGACGGACCTCACCGCGATTGGGAGCGCGCCTTTCATCCTTCGCGCATCGCTATTCTTCAATGACCCCAGCGGCGATCCGCGCGTTCCGGCCGCGCGTGGCAGCTACACGTTCACGTGGCAGTCTGCCGACAAGTGGCGCGAGGACGCCGAACTGCTGCACCTGAAGCAAATCGAGATCGTCAACGGCAATACGCTGTGGACCAAGCGCAACGCTCCCTATCCCTCGTTCAGTTACTGGTGGACGCACAATGCGATGGAGATCACGCGTGGCGTCGTCTATCACTTCGACTCACGGACCCGCATCGAGATCTCGCAGGTGAGCGGACGCAACGTGGTGTGCGCATCAAACGGAGGAGTGCGTGTCACGCAGCAGCTTTGCCTCGACACGAGGACCGGCTTGCCGCTGCTGCAGTACGATTCGACGCTGCACATTCAATATCTGTTTGCCAATTGGGCGCAATGGGACAATCACTGGTATCCGCGGACAATCAAAGGGATCTCTGGCACGGAAGCGGTGATGCAGATCGAGATCGCGAACGTGGCGAGCGCACCGCCGGACGCGAAATGGATTGCTCCTCCTGCCGAGGCGACGCAGCGCGAATGGTGCGCGGATATGAGACCGGCGCGGTTGAGCGATGCGATCGAGACTGCGGCGCTGCCCGATCCGAACGCGCCCGCGGGAGCGACGCCGATCATTGGCGCGATTGTTTACGGAGTGATCGGGAAAGATGGTTATTGGAGCGATCTGAGTGTGCTGGAAAGCTCGGATTTTAAAGCGGCATTTTTGATGTTGGATAAATTGAGCGCGTTTCGAAATCAGCCTGCGACTTGCCGCGGCGTGCCGGTGCAATCGGAAACGATTTTTCGGATTTCGCCGCCGCCGCGATAATTTTCGATCACGATAATTTTTTTAATCGCGAAGCAAGCACAGTGCGAGCTGTGAGCGCGCGCGGTTTACATGCCTTCGTAGTTGGGGCCGCCGCCGCCTTCGGGGGGAACCCAGTTGATGATCTGGTAGGGGTCGGCTATGTCGCACGTCTTGCAGTGGACGCAATTCGAGAAATTGATTTTTAGTTTGGGCTGATCTTTTTCCATCGCCATTTCATAGACCGCGGCGGGGCAGAAATACTGGCAGGGGTTTCCGTATTCGCGGACACAGCGGTCCACGCAAATGCTGGGATCGAGAACGATGAGGTGGCAGGGCTGGTCTTCTTCGTGGCGGGTGCCGGAGTGATAGACGTCGGTGAGGCGATCGAAGGTGATTTTTCCGTCGTCTTTGAATCGCGTCGACTGATCCACTAGCACCCGATCGCGATTGAGCTTGTGATATTCCTTGTAACCGGCCTCGGAATGCATTGGATCCACAAGGCCGCGGCCGCCGGTGACGAACTGCAGTCCCGCTTGCACCAAGCCGGGATATAGCCCGCCGTGAAATGCCTGATGGAAATTCCGCACGGCCCACAATTCTTTCTTGATCCAGCTCTCATCGAGTTTCTGCTGGTAGGCGGCAAGTTTCGCGGCTGAAGTATCGCCGGCGCAGAGCGCTTCGTAGATTGCTTCGGCGGCGAGCATGCCGCTTTTGATTGCGGTGTGAATACCTTTCAGGCGCTGCGAATTCAGCAGGCTGGCGGAGTCGCCGATAATCAGGCCGCCGTCGATAAAACTTTTCGGCATCGAATACCAACCGCCGTAAGGAACGGTTTTTGCGCCATAGCGAACGAGTTTGCCGCCTTCGAGAATTTTCCTAACGTAGGGATGCGTTTTAAATTTTTGAAACGCGGCGTGCGGATCGAAGAGCGGGTCGTGATATTCGAGCGCGACGACCATGCCAAGCGACACGCGATTATTCTGCATGCCGTAAATCCAGCCACCCCCGTACAGGTCGGAACTGAGCGGCCAGCCGAGCGTGTGGGCCACGTATCCTGTGTCGATTCTTCCCGGCTGCACATCCCAGAGTTCCTTGATGCCAATGCCGTAGACTTGCGGGTTGAGGCCGTCGAGTTTCAGACGATTGACGAGTTCTTTGGTTAATGAGCCGCGCGGGCCTTCGGCGAGCACCGTGACTTTTGCGCGCAATTCGTAACCGGGCGTGAAGTTGTCTTTCGGCTTCCCGAATTTATCGACGCCCTTATCTTCGGTGAGCACGCCGGCGATTCCGTTTTTGTCGTAGAGCAGTTCCCTGCCGGCGAATTGAGTGAAGACGTTGACGCCCTTTTTTTCGACGAGGCCGCCCAGCCACTTCACGATTTTGTTGAGCGAGACGATGTAGTTTCCGTGATTGGCGAGAGGCGGAGGGGTGATCGGCAACTTATGCGCACTGGATTCGGTGAAATAGTAAGCAGCGTCACCTGTGACGGGCGTATCGAGCGGCGCGGATTTCAGAAAATCGGGGACCAGTTCGGCGATGCCGCGCGGGTCCATGATCGCGCCGGAGAGCTGATGTGCGCCGAGCTCGCGGGCCTTCTCGAGCACGTAGATATTTTCGGTGGAGAGAGCGGGAGTTTTGCTCGCGGCGGTGTGCTTTTCGATCAGGTTGGCGAGGTGCAGCGCGCAGGCGAGGCCTCCGGGGCCAGCGCCGATGATGAGGACGTCGGCTTCGAGCTGTTCGCGTTCGATTGGCACGCGTTTATCCTATCCGAACCGCGGGTGAAATTGGCCTGTCTCCCTCGCCGCCAGGGTGCCGTTTACCGCCTATTAGAAAATTATATCTCATTGATTTTAAGGGAGTTAGAAGAAGATTTAATCGCGGAACCGTAGATTAAAAACCGAGGGGTGTGATCAGCTGAAGAGAGATCCCTCGACTTCGCTCGGGATGACCGAAAAAGGCAAGATGGCCGAAAAACATAAGAGGACCGAAAAACGTAAGAGGACCGAAAAACATAAAGGCACGTCCTTAATCTCGTGCAGAATCTCGTTCTATAGCTCGTTCTTGCGCATCTCGTTCTTGAGCGCGGGAATGGATTCGTCGGGCGAGGCTCGGGGTCTATTCTCATTGAGCTCTCGCTGGGCCTCTTTGAGGTCGCACTGCGCGTCCTGTGGCTAGTCTTCATAGCTCCGTGGTCACGGTAGCATGAAAACTCGGTCGTTTTCAATTGAATTGATATGCCGACGGGGTGGGTTCTAGTAGAAGGCGGCGAGACGCCCGATGAGCCAGTAACACGCAAAACCGCCAATCGTGTAGGGCGCAATTTGCCAGGACCACGAAGGCAATCGGGACATCCTGCTTCTGAGCGCCATTATGATCAAGAGCGCCGCTCCAACAAATGAAAAATGACCAACCTCCACTCCGGCGCTAAAGAAGCCGAGAGCGAGCGGGATATGAGCCGCAGGCAAACCAGCGGCACTGAGTCCGCCCGCAAACCCGAGTCCGTGCAGCAAGCCGAATGAGAAAGCCACCAGCCACGGCTTGCGCTGGGCCAGTCCAGATGGGTTCGAGTGCTTTCGAAGTATTTCCCAGGCGACAAACAATATGCTGAGTGCAATTACCGCCTCGACGGGGGCGGGAGATACGTGCACAAATCCGAGGGTTGCGAGCGTTAGCGTAACCGTGTGCGAGAGTGTAAAGGCACTGACCGTCAAGAGCAGGCGCCTTGTGCCGTTCACGAGCAGTAAAAGTCCCGAAACAAAAAGGAGATGATCAACACCCGTGAGGATATGTTCAATGCCAAGTGCGAGGTAAGTGCGGGCAACCTCCAAGGGATGCGGCATCGCTTCCACAACGAACGAAGGCAAGGAAGACATGACCCGGGTCACTTGAGAAGAGCCGTCGAGACGTTCAACCCGCACAAGCACGTCAGTCAGCGTGGCGGTGAGTCCCTCAATGCGGACTGTGGAACCGGCGAGACCTCCCTGACACTTGACGCTCCACTGCTCGGTGTAAGCATTGTCGGCAAAAAACCCGTGAGGCTGCTTGAGATTGGAGCAGGTTTGCGGGAACTCGACGTAAAGGCTCAAGCGCATGGCATCGCCCACTGCCGGCACTTTCCAGAACACGTCGTAGGTGTCTGGGCCTGTCTGATGGAGTTGCAGGTAGGCGGGGCGTACTTCGTGGGCCGACATGGCAGCTGGCCACACGGCGACGAGGACAAGAAGAAGCAAAACTAACCGGCGTCGCATCATCGCAGTTGTCCCAATTTCTTTTCTTCTTTCTTGTCTTCCTTCTTGTCTTCTTTATTCTCTGTGGGCGGTTCGATTCTCACGCTGTACCGGCGTAAGAGGGCGCTGTAAAACTTGCCCGTCGCTTCCCTGCGTCTAGCGTCGAAATAGTCGCGGCGGACCTGTTCTCGCACTTCTGCAAGGTCGGGGAGACGGCCAGGTGTGTATTGAGCGACATACACCAAGTGGACTCCATACCCTGAATCGATTGGTCCTTGCCAGGAGCCGACCGGCAGAGCGCTGATGGCAGAAGCAAACTTTTCACCAAATGTGTTCTTCAAATCCGCCGGGGAAATATGGTCGAAGTTCTCCTGCAGAAGAAAAGGATCCCCTGCATCAATTTCGGACTTGTGCGAACCCTGTGTTCGCAAGCGCTCGAGCACGCGAGCTGCATCCCGACGAAGGTTCACTCCATGCAGTTGCGGATTGAAGTAGATTTGTCGAAACGAAAGGAGCGGCTCAGTCTGGAACATCGCTTTATGTGCCTGCAGAAAACTCCGCAAGTCCGCGTCGCTGGGCTGCATTCGGGTAGCCAGATCGTCTGAAAGGAATTCAAGCTTTTGCTGGAGCCGGCGGCGGACAATCATGTCATCGCGGTCGAGTCCCAAAGCGAGGGCTTCGCGGTAGGCGGCTTCCTCACGGATGTAATCGCTCACCAATCCGCGAAGTTCGTCTTCGGTAGGGGGTCGTTGCCAAGTGCGAGTGAAGCCGGTTACGAGGTTCTCAACGGCGCCCTGCGTGACAACGATTTCGCCCGGTTTATCTGTTTGGTGTCGTGTGATCACGCCATGGGCCACAAAGATGAGGGCCCCCAGAATGAGGAAGCGGAATAACGGTTCGCGAAACAGTCTCATAAATGTGCCCGTTTTATTTTGCCGACGGCGTATACCAGATCGGCGAGGTGTAGGCGCGCTCCTGGCCTTTCATGGGAACTTCGGGAGGCATGGCGATCCCGAAATATTTGGCGTCGTAGGCCGTCCAGCGCGGGGTAGGAATCTCAAGCACGCGCACGTAATAGAAAGCTCGCTGCGAGGCATCGAATTCGGGATCCTTCCATACTTTGATTAATTCCGAAGCACCGATGGTATTGGTGTAAGTTGCGTTAGGAACGTCCACGGTGTCGCCCACGGACGGAAGTTTGCCCTTTGCGTCGGGTTTGCGGTCGCCGGACCAGACGACGTCGTAGATTTTTTCGTGAGTTTCATTCTTCGCGTCGAGCCAACCCTTAATGATCTGGATGCGGTCAAGGTTGGCGCCAATAGGATCTTTCAGCGCTGCGACCAGGAAAGTGGGCGACTTGCCTGAGGGCGCATTCGAAAGATCACCTCCCATGGGGACCCCTTTGTCGTAACCGACCACGGCCGGATTGCGGGTGTTGGCGTCGCCGGGCGCAAATTCCCAGGCACCGAAGAAGCGAACGATCATTCGAGGGCCCGTTGTCGCGTAAACTTCTTTGCGTTGCATCGCGTCAAAGAGCGCTTCGCGAGTGTTCTCCGTGGCCCAGACTCCCGCATAGCCTGAAGCCGTCTGTTCCCAGCCCATGATTACAGCGTCTGGTGTTTTAACCCACGGATGCGTGGCGCGCGTGGCGCTAGGCTCGACGTTGGAGGTTTTGCCCCAAAAGTTATCTTCGTCGATTGCCGCCAATCCGGTGTGAGCATCGGTGGAGCCGATCATCCCGAATTTGTAGGGATTGACGCCAAGTTCTTGCTCTAACTTCAAACCATTGCGAAGAGCGGCGCGCGCGTACTCGAATTCCAGCATCTCGGGTTTTTTCTTTTCTGAGAGATCGAGGTTCCCTTTGTCCCAGCGCTCGTAGTTGGCGAACTCGTCATTCGGGGAGAGGAAGGGGTGGGTTTCGCCGTCGCCCTTGATCTGGGTAGCCTCGTAGATTCGTTCGCGCAGAGCACGCGTTTCGGCATATTCCCTGTCGATCGGTTTGCCGGTGAATGATTCGATCAGTGGAAACATCCGGCCATTGCTGAGGTTGCCATTGTGAGCGATGGCTAGCACTTGACCGCCGGTTTTCGCCTCGTAAGCGCTCATCCATTTCCAGAGGTCGCGAGGATTGTCGCTGCCCAGCGGCTTCATAGTTGTGTAGGGCTCAACCATGCTTGCCTTGCTCGCATCGTCGCGGAAGAGAATGTTGCGATGCAGGTTGTTGCCGCCGGTATTGGAGGTCCATTCGAAACCGATGAACGCCGTGAAATGGCCTGGATCATTGGCCTCTTCGGCTGACTTGATAATCTCCTGCCAGGCGTTCTGATAGGCCGTTGTTCCGGGCACAGGAAAAATCGCTTTCGAGATCGTTCCTTTGCCGAAGTTTTGGATGATCTCAATCGCAGCGGATGCGCCCTGGCCGCTGCGAACCATGTCGTACCAACGCCGGCCCTGGGGATCGGCCAGAATTGCCGGGTCACCATTCAGCATCAGCGGGAAAAAACCGAAGCCGTCGGAGTGATCTGCTACGACGAGGAAATCCAGAGGGCGCGCGAGCCTGGCAGGCTGGCCGCTGGAAGCGGTGACCTCCTGACCTTTGGCAAAGCGATAAGCGTCTCTGGGACCGAGACGGCAGCCGAAAGCACCGGCATCCATTGAAAACGATGTGTGCAGATGCGTGTCGCCCCAATAGACGCGCTCTGGAAAGTGGCGGCCTGCATACGGAGAGTATGGAGGCTTCTTGGGAAAGCTCTTCTCGAGTTCCTGCACTGGTGGCGCCGGCTCCTGCGCAATGACCCGAGCTGGAACTGAGAGTGCACCTAGGAGCGCAAAAATCGCAATCGAAATTGCCGTAACCTTATTTCCGCCCATCTCACCCTCCTGTGGCTTGGAGCCAGCGATGAAGCCGCGTGGTACTACGAACTTCTGGAACTTGTTATTTCACGGATTAGTTGGAAGCGTCTGTGTGACCCGCGAACGCTCACGCCGAGACTAATGCGGTGCTTCCTTTTTGTATACTGTAAATTCTTACATCCTACGAAGCGCAGAAGTGCTGTGCCGCTTGCGTCGCTCAACCTAGTTCTCTGGCCGCGTTGCCGTCAACCACTGTGACTTCCAACGATTGAAAATACTATCGCGACGGAGCGATCGTGACCTGCTTCGCTGAAAGCCATGCTGCCGCAGCCAAACAGAGTGTGATCGCGATTGAGAAGGCGATGGGTAGGATAAAGAGGAACCGCCAGCTCACGACGGTGATGGCCGCAAAGCAGAGGGCGAACGCCCACAAAGTGCCGCGCATGAGCGCCAAGCTTGCAGCCGGGAGGCCGGCTAGCTGCCAGGCCAAAATCGCAGCGAATAGATAGAACACGCCGACGGAGAATCCGGCCGCTTGAAAGAGGTCCCAATAGCTGCGGTTGAAGCCCTGCACGTCAAAGTGAATTGAGCGCATGGAGGCGAGGAGCGCATCAACTCCCCACGCGGGATCCGATTGGCGAAAGCCGAGTGTGTGTCCTGCCGCGAAGAGGAGGAGAAGAACGGCAGCGATTCGGTAGAAGAGAGATGATCGCATTTGCGCCTCCGGAGAGTGCGGCAGCGGGCGTCCCGGTGCTGCTGCGCAGTGCAGAATCTATCATTAGATGTGGGTTAGCCACACAGAAGTGTATTTGGCCGGGCGTGAACGCGCTCGACGGTGGAGGGGCCGCGAGGGGAAGGCGTCAGGTCAATTCCAGCCGAGGGCGGCCGGAATGGAACATGAGCTACGGATAATCTAAACCGTGACGCCCTGGGCTAAAGCCCATTTTTGTTGCAATGCTTTTTTCGCTGGACTGAAGTCCAGCTCCCCCTGCTCAAGCAGGGGGCTCCCACCCAACTGCAAAGTCTTAAGACGAACATCAACGGCCCATATAAAAGTTTTGTAATTCTTACCAGAGGATTGAGTGGGCGATGCTGGTCCAGTATGGGAGGTTGTGGATAGCGGTGTACATGACGATTGTCTGGCCGACGAGGAACGCGGGCAGAACGTAAAAATAAATCCGATGCACTCGCCGGTTGACGATCATGTCGCGGACGACGCCGAGGAGAATCAGGAGGTCGACGCCCACATAGAAAAAGTCGTGGGGGAGCAGGCGCTCCGGAAAGCGGCCGAAGGACGCAGCGGTCAGCGCGCAGGTGGCGATGAACATCAGGCGGCGATGGAACTCCGGTTTTTTGCGCCAGTAAATCGCCAGCGCGAAGGTGCTGGAGAAGCAGACCATATCAAAGAGCGGAATCATCAAGAAAGACTCCACGCCCGTGGAATGCATTTGTACGGTGTTGAAGCGCCCCATGACGACGGCGGTAGACACGCCGACGACGAAAATCAGCACACCCAGCGCGGCTCCGAACCAGCCGATGCGGCGATGCAATCGCACGTTGTGCGTGCGCACCAGGGCGGACTGCAGCAGGAAAAAGAGCAGCCAACCGGAAAAGACCGCCGCGTGGACATATAGGATCGGGGGCCGCGGAATAGCGGGATGAATCAGGTTGTTGCCCACCGTGAAGCTGAAGCCGTACACCACCACCACGGGAATCAGGAGCGACATGAAGAAGTAGAAATATTGGTCGAGCAGGCCGCCACGTTTCGTTGTGACTGCGATGCGCGGATGAAGGCTCGAATTGGAAGCGGTTACCGTTGATTTCTCGTACGGCGCGGCAGGAATTGCGCGGCGCGATGCTACTACATCTCAGTAGCAAAACCCACGACGATGAGAGCGTCGCCGTGGCTACCACTTGGGCGGAGTGGAGAATAGGCGCTAAGAGCCGTAGGTAACGCGGGCGGGTCTGAGACCCGCCCCTACAAACCTTTTTCGCCGGCCGTTGATGGAGTTGGCTGCGTTCATTTACAGGGTGCGCTGTATTCACGGGAGTAGGGCGGCCACAGCACTATTGTGGGAGAAGCAAATCGTGGTGCGTTTTCCCGCCGCACCGCAACGGCAATCAGCACGACGCATTTAATTCAATGGAATGCCGCAATTTACAACTTCGGCATGAATTGCGGCTTGGAGGAAACACCGATGCATGCAGCACGGCGATGCCTTAGCGCGTTCGTCTTGACGGCGGCTCTTGCCACCACCGGTTCAGTGGTGGCTGCGGCGCCGAAACCGCAGGAAGTTCAGGTGCGAGTGTACGACCCGGGACACAAGGACTATCACAACTGGGATGAGCGCGAAGATCATGCCTACCGGCATTATCTTGAAGAGCGGCACGAGCAGTACCGGAAGTACGAGAAGCTGAAGGAAAAAGAGCAGCGGGACTATTGGAACTGGCGGCACAGCCATCCGGATTAGTGAATTGGGAGTCGCCGGGATAGCAGGATCAACGGATAAATATTCACAGGGCGATAACGTCGCGCCGCTCGTCTGAAGGTTATAATGCCGGGGTCGGACGGGCGGTGCGGCATGTTTTACCGGAAAGATTTTAGAGTTTCGAGGACTGAAGACCCGCGCAGTGGCCTACAGGTTGCGCTGTATTCCCGAAAAACGCTGAGTGAGCCATCATCATTGTGAAGAGCAAGCGCGGCGCAGTCTGCCTCGCGACAACGACAATGATGACCGACTATTCCAATCGGGCGATTACATGGGCGACAAACGCGAAGATCGCGCTTAGTGCAACGGCTAGCCGGACGTCACGGGGAATATTGCGAGTGGTGGAAACTGGTAGAAAAAGGGCAGAAAGATTTGTGGCCACGGCGCCACGGCCATCCATACGATCCAAGCTAGAAAGCATGCGCTCGTATGTTCACAGAAGTATTGCGTCTCGCCGCCGGTCCGAAGCGCAGAATTCGTGGGCCGATGAGCGACGAGGGCTTCCCGCTCGACGATCAGAAGAAGCCTCAGCCGAGCCGAGCATAAAACGACCTGCCGGAGTGACAATCATCGCGATCGCGACGTTCGCTGGGGCTGCGATTCTGGCGCTGGGATCTTTTGCGTTCTTTTTTGTGGCAGTGATGGCGATCGGCGGAGGAGACGGAGGCGATCCGGTTTCTGCGTCGATTGCGGGAATGGGAGTGGCTGGAGGTTTTTCGCTTCTGGTGCTGGCGGGAGTGGCGGGTTGCCTTGCGCTGGGAGTGCTGCAATTGTGCGAATGGGCGCGGATTTTGGCGATTAGCTGTATTGGAATCGGAATTGTGTGCACGATCGTCAGCATTCTTACTTTTATCGGATACCCGCTAGTTCCGCTCGGCCCGATGATTTTTGTTCATGCGCTTTTGATTGGCGCGGCGGGCTGGTCAATTGCATATCTCGCGAAGCCCGATGTGAAGCAGGCGTTTTCGAGTGGGCTGACCCTCCGTCGTTCGAATTAAAATCATACGCAGTTCGAGAGGCCCCGCCGGGCGGGAGTGCGCTTAGAGGATACCCACGGCGCGAGCTGCGAGCAGGGTGACGATCATCAGAGAGATGATCGACTGCACCATCATGACCACTTTGGCCCAGCGAGAGAGGACAGCGGTATCAGTGGGCGAGAAGGCCGTGCTGGTGTTGAAGGCAAGGAAGAGATAGTCGATAAATTGCGGAGACCAGATTTCTTCGGGTTCCTCGCGCATGATCATCTGCGGGAAGAGAAACGAACTGTCGAAGTCGCCCCGGGCCGTGTCGCGGCCGAGTGGGCCGCCCGCATCGATTTTCCAATACCACAAAGCGAAGACAACCACATTAGTGAGCCAAAGCGAGACGGCCGAGCGGAGGAGCGTCTGTGGAGAATCAAGGTGCTTCGGTAAGCCCGTAATCAGCAGAGCGAGAGACGCAATCATGGCGGCGGTGATGATGCCAGTGGCCACGAAAGTGAGGATTCGGGAGACGTTGTAATGGCCTCGATGATTGGAGTAGACGAGCGGGATGAGCAGAATCACGGTGATGACGAGGAGGCCCCAACTGGGGCCGACGGAGAGCCGCTCGGGCATCGAACGGTGAACGAGAGCGGCGGCGAACATGGCGACGAAAGCGGGCCAGCGGGGCTCGCGGAAAACTTTGACGGGTTTGGCCATGGGTCCGTTTCGGCAGGGCTGAGATAGCGAAAGCGGCGCGACAAGTGCCAAGCCGACCGTCCGTATCGTATCAGTTTTGGGGATTGGAGATAACCGCTGAGTCCGCGGAAGCGAAATCGCGGTGCCGTGCCGTTAAGGGCTATTCGTAACGCAGAGCGATGATGGGATCGACGCGGGTGGCGCGTCGAGCGGGGATGTAGCAGGCGAGCAGTGCGACGCCCATCAGCAGAGCAGGCACGGCGATAAACGTGACGGGGTCGGTAGGCTGAACGCCGAAGAGAAGGCTGGTCATCAGCCGCGTGACTGCAAATGCGGCGATGAATCCCAAAGCGACACCAAGTAGCGCGAGACGCGCGCCCTGGCCGAGAACCATCGAGAACACGTTGCGCGGCTGGGCGCCGAGGGCGAGACGGATGCCAAATTCTTGAGTGCGTTGGACGACCGCGTAAGAAATCACACCGTAGATTCCAATTGAGGCGAGTAGCAATGCGAGGGCGGCGAATGCTGCGAGGAGGAGCATCGAGAAACGGGGTTGGGTCATGGAGTCGTCGACGAGGGTGGCCAGGGTGGAAACTTTCGCGATGGGCAGCGTGGGATCGACGGAGCGGATGGCTTCGCGGGCGCCTCCGATGATGGCGCGGGGGTCGGCTTGCGTGCGGAGGGCGACTTGCATCGTGAGCATATCGGGATAGGGCTTCTGCGTGTAGACGACGTAGAATTCTGGGCCGGTGGATTCGCGCACGGTGAAATGCTTTACGTCTGCGGCGATGCCGACGATGGTTAGAGTGGGAAATTTGGCGGGGGGAAGCTTGATCG
Organism: uncultured Acidobacteriota bacterium; assembly: GCA_963720655.1. Lineage (GTDB taxonomy): Bacteria > Acidobacteriota > Terriglobia > Acidiferrales > UBA7541 > Palsa-295. The sequence continues at coordinate 82,334 of CAVRFZ010000007.1, forward strand.
ATTTTCCGATGGGGTCTTCGCCCGGGTAGAACTGGTCCGCGAGAGTTTTGCTGATGATTGCGACGGGTTGCGAATCGGCGGTGTCGGAGTCGAGAAAAGGACGGCCGCGGAGAATGGGCGTACCGATGGCGGAGAAATAGCCGGGCGAGGCAATCGTGTAAGACGCAATCGGATTGCGGCCGGAGCTCTTGTCGAAAGTGCGGCCGGGGATTGCGAAGGCGGAGGACTCTTGGCCCCCGCTCATCGGCATGGGACTTCCGAGGCCAGCGGCTTGGACTCCGGAGATGTCATTCAAGCGGTTGAGGACTTTGCGATAGACACCTGCAACGGTGTCTTTGTCCGGGTATCGGGCACCGGGAAGGGTGAGTTCGAACATAAGGACGCGGGTGGTATTGAAGCCGGGATTTACCCCGAGCAGATGGAAAAATGTGCGGACCAGCAGACCGGCGGCGATGACGAGAACTAGCGCGAGCGCAACTTCGGAGACGAGCAACGCGCTGCGGATTTTCTGGCGGGCCGGTCCGGAGCGCTGGCCGCCTTCTTTTAGAGTCTCGACGAGATTTTCGCGCGTGGCGCCGAGGGCGGGTGCGAGGCCGAAGAGCAGGCCGGTGATAAGCGTGACGAGAAGGGTGAAGGCAAATACGCCAGGATCGAACCGGATTTCATGGAGACGCGGAATATTCAGCGGGCCGAAAATTTTCACGAATTGAATCGCGAGTTCGCCAAGCAGAAACCCGGCGATGCCGCCGAGGAACGCGAGCAGAACGCTCTCTGTGAGAAGCTGGCGAACGAGACGGCCTTGCGCGGCACCCAACGCAGCACGGAGCGTGAATTCCCTGCGACGCCCGAGTGAGCGCGCGAGGAGAAGATTGGCCACGTTCGCGCAGGCGATGAGAAGGACCACGCCGACGGCGCCGAGCAGAACCAGAAGCGGGCGGCGCGTGTCACCGGCAACTTGCGAAGCGAGCGGCGTGATTTTGGAGCTGAACCAGCCAGCGCCATGCGGAATCTTTTCCCATTCCTTGGCAAGTACGTTCATTTCCGACTGCGATTGGGCGGCGGAGACGCCGGGTTTCAAACGCGCGATGACTGCGAATTCGTCCGGGGCGGTGGAATCGGCGGGAATATCTGTGATCGCGGGGACCCACATTTCCGGGAGGCGCGGGAATTGAAAGCTGCCGGGCATCTCTTCGCCGCGAGGAAACGCAAAACCATTGGGCATCACACCGACAACGGAGTAGGACTCGCCGTTCAATTCGAGAGTGCGGCCGACAACGCCGGGATCGCCGGCGAATTTTCTTTGCCACAGGCCGTAGCCGAGGATCACTTCTCGGTCATGCCCTGGGTGGTCTTCTTCATCAAGAAATGTGCGGCCGACAAGCGGCGCGATACCCATTGTGCGGAAAAATCCGGCGGAGGCGCGGACGCCGTCAATGCGAACCGGATCGCCCGTGCCGGTGAGATTGAATCCGGCGGCTTCGAATATGCCGACATCCTGGAAACCTTTCGCGTCGCGCTGGAAATCCTGAAATGTGCGGGCGCCCCAGGGAATTTCGTTGTAGCCGAGGTCGATGCCGGGCGGCGTCTGGCGCCAGGGGAAGACGATGCGCTCGGCGTGCGGATACGGAAGCGGCTTGAGGAGCACAGCGTTGACGATGCTGAACACCGCAGTGCTGGCGCCGATTCCGAGCGCGAGGGTGAGTACCGCTACGATCGTGAAGCCTGGCGATTTCGCGAGCATTCGAAGGCCAAACTTCAAATCCTGGAGGAGCGTCTGCATCGTTCGAACCTCTTCGCGTGCCAGTTCCGTGCGTAGGCGGGTTTAGACGCAGCAAGCCTAAAGAGGACGCTCGCAAACACACCTGGCCGCGAACTTCCACGGGCGTGGCAGTTCGATTGCCAGTGAAGCGGGTCAGCAAGTGTCTCAAGAACAGGATGTTGCGGGAAAAAACGACCGGCGTCGCGCGGCTTGATGCTCGAACGCGGGAGCGGGGATTTCGAAAGCGGACACTTGTCCCCGAAGCGTTATTTCGTCTTTTCGAGTTCCTCGATGATGGCGGGGACGATTTCGAAGAGATCGCCGACGATTCCGTAAGCGGCTACTTCAAAGATTGGGGCGTTCTGGTCTTTGTTGATGGCGGCGATGGTGCGCGAGCCTTTCATGCCTACGACGTGCTGGATGGCGCCGCTGATTCCCAGCGCGAAGTAGAGCTTGGGCGCGACGGTCTGGCCGGAGCTGCCGATCTGGCGTTCCATGGGGAGCCAGCCTTCGTCGCAGATGGGCCGCGAAGCGCAGATTTCGCCGCCGAGAAGTTTGGCGAGTTTTTCGGCCATGGGAATATTTTCGGGGGCTTTGATGCCGCGGCCGATGGAGACGAGAATGGGGGCTTGCGTGAGGTCGACGGCTTGTTTGGCTTCGCGGAATAATTCGAGCGGCTTGGTGCGGATTTGCTCGGGTTTCAGGTCGACGGTGACAGATTTCACCGGCGCTTTTCCGCTAGCGTGTTTCGTGACGAGGTCGGCGCGGAATGCGCTGGCTTGAAACGATGCTATCCAGGGTGGATCGCCTGCGAAAACGACGTCTGCTGCGGTGCGACCTTGAAACATTTGGCGGACGAAGATGAGTTTGCCGTTCTCGTAGCGGTAGCCGATGCAATCGCCGATCATTCCCTTGCCCATCGAGGCGGCGAGCTTGGGAGCGAAATCGCGAACTTGGTATGTGTGCGGTAGCAGGACGAGATCGGGCTTCGTGCTTTCGATTACCTGACGCAGGGCGAGCGAGAATCCGTCTGGCGTGTATTTTTCGAGCAGGTCGTGTTCGACGAGCAGGACTTCGTCGAGTTGTGAGGCGGCGAGTTCGTCGGCAAGCGGTGCCACTCCTTTGCCAATGACCAGACCCGTGAGAGAGCCCTTCGTGTGCTGGACGATTTGCTGCGCGGCGGCCAGCGTCTCGAAGCTGACTTTGTTGAATTTGCCTTCGCGCTGTTCGGTGATGAGGAGGATTTTCATTTAGAGCACCCGCGCTTCGTGTTTGAGCTTTTCGATGAGCTTCGCTGCGATTTCCTTGGGCTGCCCGGTGATGAATTCGGTTTGCTTGGCTTTGTGCGGGACGTAGATGCGTTCCACGTGCTGCGTGGGCGCATCGGGCACGCCGAGCGATGCGCGCTGGACTGTGGCGATTTCTTTTTTCTTGGCTGCCATGATGCCTTTGAGCGTGGCGTAGCGAGGCTTGTTGATGCCTGATTGAATCGAGAGCACCGCGGGAAGGGGCAGCTCGACCCATTGGAACCAGCCTGCTTCGAGTTCGCGTTTTAGTTTCATACGCGAATCGGTCACTTCGATTGCCATGATGATCGTGGCATGCGGGCGTCCCAACAATTCGGCGAGGAGGACGCCGGTTTGTCCGAAGCCCTGGTCGTCGCTTTGGAGGCCGGTGAGGATGAGGTCGAAATTTTCCGCTTTTAGCGCGGCGGCCATGGAACGGGCGGAGCCGAGCGGGTCCAGCTTGTAGAATTGGTCGTCGGAGACGTGAATGCCGCGATCGGCGCCTTTGGCGAGGGCTTCTTTAATTGTTTGCTTGGCGCGCTCGGGGCCCATCGAGATAGCGACCACTTCGCCGCCGTGTTTTTCTTTCAGGCGCGACGCTTCTTCGAGGGCGTAGCTATCGGGCTCGTTTGTTTCGAATCCGATGTCGGATTCGCGAATCCACGCGCCGCCTTCGACGATGGCGAGGGGGGCATCTTTGGCGGGAACTTGTTTGACGCAGACTCCGATTTTCAAGATTCCTCCGAATTGGACAGCTACAACTGGGGCAAATGGCACGATCACGCCAAGTTCATTTGCCGGGCACGGCATGCCGTGCCCCTACTGTTAGTCACCGCGCGAATCGGCGCTACTTTTCACTCCAGCGCTTGAAGATCAGCGAGGCGTTGGTGCCACCGAAGCCGAACGAATTCGAGAGCGCGTACTCGACGGACGCTTTGCGCGCCTCATTGGGGACATAGTCCAGATCGCATTCCGAATCGGGATTTTCGTAGTTCACTGTTGGCGGCAAAATCTGGTCGCGTAACGCTAGGACGCTGATGCCGGCTTCGAGGCCGCCGGCGCCGCCTAGCAAATGGCCGGTCATCGATTTGGTCGAGCTGATAGGAACTTTTTTTGCGCGTTCGCCGAAGACGCGCTTCAGCGCGGTGGTTTCAATCGCGTCGCCGATTGGGGTCGAAGTGCCGTGGGCGTTCACGTAGCTCACGTCGTCCGCCGAAATTTTCGCATCCTTCAGCGCGGCCATCGTGACGCGGTAGCCGCCATCGCCACCTTCAGCTGGTTGCGTGATGTGATACGCGTCGCCGGACATTCCGTAGCCGACGATTTCGGCGAAGATCGGCGCTCCGCGCTTTTGCGCGAATTCGAGCGATTCGAGAATCAGCACGCCCGCGCCTTCGCCCACGATGAAGCCATCGCGCTGCGCATCGAATGGACGGCTGGCGCGCTCGGGTTCGTCGTTGCGCGTGGAAAGCGCGCGCATGGCGGCAAAACCTCCCACTCCCATAGGCGTAATTGCGGCTTCCGCCCCACCTGCAATCATCACTTCGGCGGCGCAGCGCTGAATAATTTTGTAGGCGTCGCCGATGGAATGAGCGGAGGCCGAGCATGCGGTGGCTGTCGCGCTATTCGGACCTTTCGCGCCGTAGCGAATCGAGACATGCCCTGACGCCAGATTGACAATCGAAGCAGGAATAAAAAAAGGAGAAATCTTTCCGGGTCCGCCCTGGAGATATTTCGAATGCTCGCGTTCGATCACGTCAAATCCGCCGATACCGGAGGCGATATAGACGCCGGCGGCATCCGCAGATTCCGGCTTCAATTCGAGGCGAGCCATCTGCATCGCGAATTCGGAAGCCGCCAGAGCCAGTTGAATGAACCGGCCCATTTTTTTCAGTTCTTTTTTCTCTACCCAGGTGAGCGGATCGAAATTGCGAACTTCACCGGCGATGCGGCAGTCAAACGCAGTGGCGTCAAAATGGGTGATTGGGCCGATACCACTTTTGCCGGCCAGCAGGTTGCGCCAGACCTCATCGGTCCCAATGCCGCACCCGCAGACGAGCCCTACGCCCGTCACGACAACTCGGCGGTTCAAACCTGCATTCTCCTGTTCGGAATGGGACGGCCGGGCGAACTACTTACTAGCCTTGGCGTGCTTCTCGATGTAATCAACGGCGTCCTTCACCGTGGCGATTTTCTCGGCGTCTTCGTCCGGAATCTCGATGCCGAATGATTCTTCGAAAGCCATGACCAGCTCGACCGTGTCGAGCGAGTCGGCGCCCAGGTCGTCCACAAACGAGGCCGTCGGAGTGACTTCGCCTTCGTCCACACCGAGTTGCTCGACAATAATCTGCTTCACGCGTTCTTCAACGCTGGCCATTCTGATTTTTCCTCCGGTATCGGTAGTAGTCTAGCCCTTGAGCCGCCACGACGGCCGGGCGGCGCCTAAAATTGTACCGCCCATTCTATGCGCGGCCCAATGCTGGGGTCAACCTTTGTGCCGCGCGGGATCTAAAATCTGTTCGCACGAGCCTAGCGTAACCTAAAAGCACACTCCGGCAGGTACGCTACCCCATATGCAAGCCGCCGTTCACTTCCAGCACTTGTCCGGTGATATAGCTTGCTTCGTCGCTTGCGAGGAAGACGATCGCGGCAGCGATGTCTTTATCCGAGCCAAGGCGTCCGAGCGGAATCATCGTTTTCATTTTGTCTTTGATCTCTTGCGACAGCACGTCGGTCATCGGCGTGGCGATAAATCCTGGCGCCACGGCGTTTACGGTGATGTTGCGCGAAGCTACTTCGACTGCAATCGCGCGGGTGAGGCCGATCAAGCCCGCTTTCGATGCAACGTAATTGGCTTGGCCGGCATTGCCCGTCCGCGCGACCACCGACGAGAGATTAATGATGCGACCGGAGCGCTGCTTGAGCATCGCGCCCAATGCTTGCTGAATGCACAGGTGCGCGCCGGTCAGATTCGTGCGCAGGACGGCGTCCCAGTCTTCGAGTTTCATGCGCAGGGCGAGCGTGTCGCGCGTAATTGCTGCGTTGTTGACGAGAATATCGAGCCGGCCGAATTTTGCTAGAACTTGCTGAAAACCCTTCTTCACTTGTGCCGCGTCGGCGACATCCATCGGTACGGCCAGAGCCTCGCCGCCCGCACCTTCGATCTCCGAGACCAGCGACGCCAATTTGTCAGCGCTTCTGGCCGCGACGCCGACTCTCGCACCTGTCTCGGCCAACGCCAACGCGGTGGCTCGCCCGATTCCTTGCGACGCACCGGTGACGAGGGCTACTTTATCCTTGAGTGAAAACATCAGGCTCGAATTATCCTTCCGCCGCTTGCGCGCGGGCTTGCGCGATTTTTTCGATCGCGGCTTCGAGGCTGGCCGAATCCTCGACGTTGAAAGCACGAATCGAGCGATCGATCTGCCGCAAAAGGCCGCTGAGGACTTTCCCCGGCCCGACCTCGACGAACACCGTGACGCCCGCTTCGATCATTTCGTGAATGGAATCGAGCCAGCGAACGGGCTGCGTAACCTGGCGAATCAGAGCATCGCGCGCTTCATCACCCGTTGTAACCGCTTCCGCATCCACATTGGTAATCACCGGGAATTTTAGGGCGTGAAAATTCGCTGCGCGCAGGTCCGCTTCGAGCCGCTGCTGCGCGGGAGCCATCATCGCACAATGAAACGGCGCGGAAACCGGAAGCATCACCGCTCGTTTTGCTCCGCTCTGCGACGCAATTTCAACGGCGCGCTTCACGGCTGCCGCGGCGCCCGAAATTACAGTCTGCTCTGGCGAATTCAAATTTGCGGGCGATACAACCTCATGGTCAGCGGCCTTCTTGCAGACTTCGGCCACTTCCGACGGCGGAAGGCCGAGGATCGCAGCCATCGCGCCTTCACCGGCCGGCACGGCTTCCTGCATGTAGCGCCCGCGTCCGCGCACGATTTTCACTGCCTCCGCAAAATCGAGTCCGCCGGCAGCAACCACAGCAGAATACTCACCAAGACTATGCCCAGCTGCGAAATCAGGCGTGACGCCTCGCTTCTCGAGCGCTCGATACGCCGCAATCGAGACAGTCAGAATGGCGGGCTGCGTGTTTTCCGTCTGCTTCAGGGCTTCTTCAGTGCCTTCGCAGCAAAGTTTGAAGAGCGAAAAGCCGAGCGCGGCATCCGCCTCGTCGAAGACGGCGCGCGATTCCGGATATTTTTCGGCGAGGTCGCGTCCCATGCCGGGATATTGCGACGCCTGTCCGGGAAATAAAAATGCAAGTTTGCCCATGTCGTGCGGTGTCCGCAGTGCTCAGCCGCGCGCGGCGCTAGCGGCGGTAACTACGGCGGAAAGCTCCTGATCGATCTTTTCGTTCACGCGATTGCGGTACAGCTCGGCTGCGACGCGCATCGCATTCTTAATAGCGACGGGATTCGAACGTCCGTGGCCAATCACGGTAATCCCTCGAACGCCGAGGAGCGGCGCGCCGCCCACTTCCGAATAGTTCGTGCGGCTGCGGAAATCGTCGAACGCCTCTTTTGAAAGCGCATAACCAATTTGCGATTTCAGGCTGCTCTTGATCGCTTTCTTCAGCGTGCCGCCGATGTACTCGACCAAGCCCTCGCTGATTTTCAGCGCGATATTGCCGATGAAACCGTCGCAGACAATCACGTCCACATCGCCGCGAAATACGTCGCGCCCTTCGACGTTGCCCGTGAAGTTCAGCGGCGAATGCTTCAGAATATTGAATGTCTCACGCGTCACTTCATTGCCTTTCATCTCTTCTTCGCCAATCGACAGCAACGCGACGCGAGGACGCTTGGTGCCAAAAATCGTGCGGTGGTAAATCTCGCCCATTACTGCGAACTGCGCGATCTGCTCCGCTTTTGAATCCACGTTCGCGCCCACGTCCAGAATCACGCAGAACTTTTCCTTCATATTTGGAAACGCGCCGGCCAGCGCCGGACGATCCACCGAAGGCAACGTTCCCAGCACGAATCGCGCAACGGTCATCACCGCGCCTGTATTGCCGGTGCTGACCAGAGCATCCGCTTTGCCGTCGCGCACCAGCCTCGCGGCCACGTGCAGCGAGCTGTCTTTCTTCCGGCGGAACGCGTGAGCAGGAGAATCGCTCATCGTCACCACTTCCGTGGCGTTGACAATCTCGATCGGCAGCCCGCGATGCCGATGACGGCCGAGCTCCTGCTTTAAAGTGGCCTCGATGCCTACCAGAAAAATCCGCGTTCCTAACTCGCGCGCTGCCAGCACCGCGCCTTCCACTTCCGCGCGAGGCGCGTGGTCTCCTCCCATTGCATCCAGAGCGATGGTAGTCATTAAATGAGCCAGCTTGGAAATACAGGCGAGGGAAACTTAGGCTGTCTTGCCCTTGGTGTCAATCACTTCACGGCCCTTGTAATAACCACAGGCGCGGCACAACTGGTGGGGCAGCTTCTTTTCGTGGCAGTTCGGACACTCCGTGAGCGGCAATTTGTGCAGATGATCATGCGCGCGCCGGTTGCTCGTGCGCCGCTTCGAATGACGTCGTTTCGGATTCGGCATTACAGCTCCTCATGGCAGGCCGCGACCAAACGCGGCCCAAAATGGAAAGTGATAGTGTAGCGTTTTATTGCTTTTTGAACCAGTCCTGCTTCAGGCGGCCGAGAGGCGCGAGCCTGGGATCAGACCCGTGCTTTTCGCAGCGGCATTCTTCGTTGTTGAGGTTCGCACCACAGTGCGGGCAAAGTCCGCGGCAATCGCTGCGGCAGATGATCTTCATGGGGATCGCGAGATTCACTTGTTCAGCCAGCACGTCGGCGAGGAAAAGCCCATCGCCCTCGAAGAACGCTATTTCGGTGTCGTCCAGGTTCAGGTGAAACTCATCGTCGGCTGCGATGGAGGTCATCGGCCGGTAGTACAGATCGAAGTCGCGGCTGATTTCTTCCACGACGGTGTCCAGGCACCGGGCGCACACTAACTCCACGCGGGTGTGCAAGTTACCGTAGGCGCGGATCTGCCCTTCCACCAGCTCGGCCGTGGCACGCACCTCCAGCGGCTCCACCTGGCGGAACTCCCCGGAGTGAAAATCAAGCGTACCCGGCGAATAGCTCTTGCGGATTCGGGTCTTACGGAGGGCGAGTTCGTTAACGTCCAAAAACATCGTTTTCCCCGCAAAATTGCAGCGAAATTCCATTATAAGTCTGGCGAGCGCGATGTCAAGGAAGCCACCTGTGGAAGATTCCATGCATGACGCTTAACGGGCAATGACACACTGCTCTGGGTTTAGGGAACGGGCGCAGTGGAACTGATTGGAGTACCAAGGAATTCGTGGCATTGGCGGAGCAGGAAGTGGTCGGTCATGCCTGCAACGTAGTCGCAGACCACAACATGCGGCGGTTCTTCTTTTGCAAGGTGCGCGTAGTGTTCCGGCATGCGCTCGGGATGTTCCAAGAAGAACCGGAACAGCTCATCAAGTGCCGCAATGGAGCGGGTGCGGTCTTCTGCGATTGCCGGGTGAGAATATAGGTGCGAGAAAAGAAAGCGCTTCAGGTGTCCATTCTGCTGGGCGATTTGCGACGAGAACGAGGCGAGGCGCTTCGGTAAGCGGCGAATGTCTTCCACGGATTTCGCACCGCTTGCTTTTAATTCCATGCGAGTGTTTTCGATAAGGTCCGTCGCAAGGCGGTCAAGCACGCGTTTTAGAGCTTCATTGAATTTTAGCTTCTGCAAACCGTCTGGGTGCGTGCGGTCCACTTCAAGATAGGCTCCTCCGAAGACCGGCACTTCCTCGCGCAGTTGCTCGAGATCGAGCAGATGCGCTTCGAAACCGTCGTCGAGATCAGCTGTGTTGTAAGCGATCTCGTCAACGAGATCGATGAGCTGCGCTTCGAGAGGAGGCCGCTCTTCGAGCAGGTATTCCGCCAGCTCCGGAAATTCGGCTGCGGAATAGTCTCGCGAATGTTTAATGATGCCTTCGCGCACTTCAAAGGTGAGATTCAGGCCGGGGTGATCGAGGTAACGCTGTTCAAACTGCTCGACGATGCGCAGCGCGTGCAGATTGTGGTTGAACCGGCCGCCGTGCTCGCGCATTCGTTTGTCGAGCTGCTTTTCCCCCGCATGGCCGAAGGGCGGATGTCCGATATCGTGGACCAGGGCCAGCGCCTCGGTTAGATCCGTATCGAGGCCCAGCGCACCAGCGACGGTGCGAGCAATCTGCGTGACTTCCAAAGTGTGCGTGAGGCGATTGCGAAAATGATCGGAGAAGCGCGTGGTGAAAACCTGCGTCTTTGCTTCCAGCCGGCGGAAAGCGCGGGAATGGACGACGCGGTCGCGGTCGCGCGCATAGTCATTGCGATAGGAATGCGCGGTTTCCGGGTAACGCCGGCCCCGCGAATGGCGCACGTCCATCGCGTAAGAAGCGAGTTGCATTACTGTCAGTTTAGCGTGTCGGCTTGCCTTCGGAAAGAACGCGTACGACGGGAATTGACAGGAAGCTGCTTATGACTTGCCCGGCAGCAACGCCAGTTCTTGGTCCGCCTCATTTGCGATCGGAGTATCGGGATACTCAGACTTGATCTGCGCGTAAAGCTTTGCAGCTTCGGCCGGATTCTTCTGGCTATAGTGGCCGGCGAGCGCCAGCATCACCACCGGCTTCGGCACCAGCACACCAGGCTTGGCGATCAACTGTTGATAAAGATTGACGGCTTCGTCGCCCTGACCATTACGATCCGCCAATTGAGCGAGCTCGAATTTTGCCATTGCTGCGAAATCAGAATCTGTGTCGGCGAGCCCTTTGAGCAATTTCTTCGCATCGTCATTCTTACCCAGTTTTTCGAGGCTGAGCGCGGCGTAGTAAGCCGAGAGCTGGCCCGGCCGCGTATGCGCGTACTTCGTCGCCACATCCTGAAATTTCTGGGCCGCGTCGGTGTATTTGTTTTTCTCGTCAACGTAGCTCACTTCGTTCGGCTCGGATGGCTCACCCGGTGCTCGCACGCGCGCCTGGAACACCTTCATCGCATCGTTGTATGCGGCTGCTGCTTTTATCGTTTGCCGCTCGGTATAGGACCGCCAGCCAAAAACGCCCAGCGCAATCACCGCCGCCGCTATCACGATGTACAGCGTAAGAGCCTGATGAGAGAGCACCGCTTCGGCTCCCTGCGCCAGCGTGTCTCTCAGTTCGTCCTTCTTCAGTTCTTTCCGCGAAATATGCGCCAAAGCCGCTCCCTGTAAGTAAATTCTGGAAAAAGAATGGTACCACAAAGACGCTGCCGAGCTACTCACAGCTGCGTTTTCAGCGGACGACTTCGGTCTAGCGGAAGCTGCGAAGCGCAGTATCTTCGTCCGACTGCACGTCAAAAACCGTGAATAGCCGGGTGATCTGCAGCAGGTCGTGCACGCGCTTCGTCAGGTGAAGAAGTTTCAGCTCGCCACTTGCGTTACGCACCGTGGTATAGCCGCTGACGAGCTCGCCAATTCCCGAGCTGTCAATGTAGTCCACGTCGTAGAGGTTCAGGACGATCTTGCGGTGGCCTTTGTCGATCAATTCTTTGATCGTGCGGCGGAGAGTGGAACTGCCCTCGCCCAAAGTGATCTTTCCGCTGAAATCTATGATTGCGACATCTTCAATCTCACGGCATGTGCCTTGTAGGGCCACGGTAGAACCTCTTTGCTCTAATTCTACTCCGGTTGTCAGCTTCCGTTGCCGGAAACCGGTTCGGGGAGTTTCTTCACCATCACCAGCTCGGCACCGCCGCCGGGCGCGGTGTGCACATTGAATTCGTCCATGAACGCGCGCATCAGAAAGAGGCCGCGGCCCGAGGTGCGTAGCAGATTCTCCTCCGCCAGGGGATCGGGCACTTCAGTAAGCTCGAATCCTTTGCCCTGATCGAGAACGCGGACAATCATCTTGTCCGGCTCGAGCTCCACGGTCATGAAAATCTTTTTGTCGCGAATCTGCTGATTTCCGTAGTTATACGCGTTGATCACGCCCTCGCGGACAGCCATTCCCATTTTGTGAATATCTTCTTCGCTGAAACCTGCGGCTTCCGCGATGCGCATCACAATCACTTCGGCGAGATCCACGCTCTCGAGCAGTGTTTCCAGCGTGATCTCAATTCGTTGGGTTTTAGCCGCCATCCGAGGTCGAGGGACACCTTAAAAGAGCAGTATGCGTAACATACCGCGCGCGCACAAGTCAATCCATCGCCCTGGGATTAACTACGTACGACCACGCTTAGCAAGGCCGTGCTTCTACTAAGACGGCTGATGAACTTCATGAGTTACAAGCGTCCGGAAGCCTGCGATAAGGTCTTTCATGCCCAGTAGGTGCGATCCAGAGTGCGATACTGAATCGCTTCGCTCAAATGCTTCGGTTGGATGCACTCAGCGCCCTCGAGATCCGCAATGGTGCGCGATACTTTCAGGATGCGGTCGTGCGCCCGCGCTGACAAGCCGAGACGCTGGATGGCCGTTTCGAGCAGCTTTTCGCCGTCTGCGGAGATCGCGCAGTGTTTCCGGAGCAAGCGTGAAGGCATCTGCGAGTTCGCGTACAATCCTTTTTCGACGCGGTAGCGATCCAGCTGCAATTCTCGAGCGCGCAACACTCGCTCTCGCACCGCGCCTGAACATTCCACTTCCGCATTTCCGCGCAGTTCCTTGTATTTCACGGCGGGCACTTCGATGTGGATATCGATGCGGTCGAGCAGCGGCCCGGAGATTTTCGACACGTAGCGCTGAATTTGCACCGGCGAGCAATGGCACTCGCGCGTCGGGTCACCAAAAAAACCGCAAGGACAAGGATTCATTGCCGCTGCAAGCATAAACCGCGACGGAAAGCTCACGGAAAGTGCCGCGCGCGCAATCGTCACGCACCCGTCTTCGAGTGGCTGTCGCATCACTTCCAGCACATTGCGTTGAAACTCCGGCAGTTCATCGAGAAACAGCACGCCGTTATGTCCCAGCGACACCTCGCCCGGCCGCGGAATCGCGCCGCCCCCGATTAAGCCTGCATCGCTGATCGTGTGATGCGGCGAGCGAAACGGCCGCGTCCCGATCAGTCCGCGCTTGTCTTCGAGAGTTCCCGCCACACTGTGAATTCGCGTGGTTTCGATCGCCTCTTCGAGCGACATAGGCGGCAGCACGGTAGGAATCCGTTTCGCCAGCATCGTCTTGCCCGCGCCGGGTGGGCCGATCAGTAGAATGTTGTGGCTGCCGGCGCACGCTACCTCCAGCGCGCGTTTGGCGGCAGCTTGTCCGCGCACGTCGCGAAGGTCCACCCCATATTGACTGGCTTCCGCGAGCATCTGCTTCGTATCCACTTCGATCGGATGAAACGATTCCGGCGAGTTCATCAAATCGACTGCCTGCGGAAGCGACTTCACCGCGAACACTTTCACCCCTTCCACCACGGCTGCTTCGCGCGCGTTCGCTTCCGGTACCACAACATTTTGTATCCCTCGTTCGCGCGCTGCCAGCGCCGCCGAAAGTGCTCCGCGCACAGAACGCACGCTTCCGTCGAGGGACAGCTCCCCCAAGAAAACATACGAATCGAGGATTTTGCCGAAGAAAGTGCCCTGGCAGCCGAGGATTCCAAGCGCCATCGGCAGGTCAAACGCCGAACCTTCCTTGCGAATGTCCGCCGGGGCGAGATTTACGGTAACAATTTGACTGAAGGGAAAATCGAAACCGCAGTTGCGCACAGCGGACTTGATCCGCTCGCGGCTTTCTTTTACGGCAATGTCCGGCAACCCGACGACGCTGAAGTAACCCTGAAAGCTCGGACCGATATCCACCTCGACTTCGACGAGGTATGCGTCGATGCCGAATACCGCCGCGCTGAATGTTTTGAATAGCATCCCAAGTGGCTGGAAGGGGGCCAATCCACTTGTGCGCCTCGTGAGCCGCTAGCGTAACTGAAATTGGACCTTAACACTAGCGATACTCGACTGCCCGTGCCGAGCGCGCTTTTGACTGTGCTATGCTTTCGGCGGCGAGTTTCTCGGAGGCCAGGCTTTGAAGATGATGCCGATCTGCGGCGGCTTTTTGCTCCTCTTCGCGATTGCTTCGCCTGCGCCGGCCAATCCTTTTCAATCGCAGGTCGCCGCGCACAATCAGGCGGTCGAACTGAATAATCGCGGCCTCGAACTCTACAAAGCGGGCAAAATCGACGAAGCCATCAAGCAGTTCCGCCAAGCGCTGGCCATCGATCCGAACTTCCCCGAAGCCGATAGCAATCTCGGCCTCGCCCTCGACGCCAAGGGCAACGACGACGAAGCCATCGTTGATTTCAACAAGGCTCTCGCGCTAAAGCCGACCGACGCGATCACCGAAAGCAATCTGGGCCTCGCACTCTTCCACAAAGGCAAGCTCGACGAATCGCTCGCCGCCTATCGGAAAGCTCTGGAGTTCCAGCCCAACTTTCCGCAAGCCTACAACGGAATGGGAGTTGTCCTGTTCACCCAAGGCCACGCCGACGACGCCATTGAGGCTTATCGCAAAGCCATCGACCTGGCTCCGAACTATGTTGACGCGATGAACAATCTCGCCGCTGCTCTCGCTTCGAAAAAAGATTGGGACGGTGCGATCAAAACTTACGAGCAGGCTCTCGTTCTTGAACCGAAAGCCACCGATGTCCGAGCCAACTACGCTTCAGCCCTCCAGAATGCCGGCCGTACCGATGACGCTGTCGCCGCATACCGCCAGGTGGTCGCCGATAATCCCAAGGACGCGCACGCGTGGTTCGAACTCGGCCACCTGCTGCACGGCCAAAATAAATTCGACGAAGCCGTTACCAGCCTGCAGAAGAGCCTCGAGCTAAAGCCTGACCAAGCCGAAGCGGAATTCAATCTCGCCAGCTCTTACCAGGAACAGCAAAAATTCCCCGAAGCAATCGCCGCGTACGAGAAAGGCCTCACGCTGAATCCCAAGGATGGGCACGCACTCTACAACTTGGGCAATGCCTACATGAGCCAGAAGGATTCGAAGCGCGCGATTGACAGCTACACGAAAGCGCTCGCTGCCCAGCCCGGTCTTACCGAAGCGCAGATTGCCCTCGGCGCCGCGCTTTTGCAATCTGGTGATGCCGAAGCGTCTGAAGCCGCCTATCGAAAAGTGATCGCGGAACAACCGAACAACGCCGACGCCTACTTCAATCTCGGCAATGCGCTTTTCACCAAGCGCCAGTTCGCTCCGGCTGCGGATGCCTATCGCGAATCAATCCGCCTCCGCCCGGATTCAGCCCGCGCGCACTACAATCTCGCAATCTGCCTGCAGTGGCTCAATGACGAAGAGGCAGGTGCGGAATTCAAAGAGGCCGCGCGCCTCGACCCCAGCCTCAAACCCCCGAAATAGTCTCGTCCGCGAAAACCCGCTCGACGCTATGCGCTTTACTCCATCTCCGTCCCGCCGTATTCTGACCGCAAGGATCGCGGCCGAAAGCCGGTTCCAGCCTGTCTGGGAGGCGCGCAATGCTGATTGCTGCCGTTGTAATTCTGGTGCTGCTGGTCTTCTTCATTGTGGCGATGTACAACGGGCTCGTCAGCCTGAAGGTCCAATGCGACAACGCGTGGTCGGATATCGACGTGCAACTGAAGCGGCGCTACGACTTGATCCCAAATCTCATTGAAACTGTGAAGGGCTACGCCGCCCATGAAAAGGGAACGCTGGAAGGTGTCGTCGCTGCCCGCAATCGCGCGATGAGCAGCGAGGGCCCCGCGGCGAAGGCCGAAGCGGAAGGCGCGCTCACCGCCGCGTTGCGCCAGGTGTTCGCGCTAGCTGAGGCGTATCCGCAGTTGCGCGCCGTGGAAAGTTTCAATCAGCTTCAGGCTACTCTCAATCAGATCGAAGACAGCATTCAGAACGCCCGCCGCTATTACAACGCCGTCGTCCGCGACCTGAATACAAAAATCGCGCAGTTCCCTTCCAACATCATCGCCGGCATGTTCAACTTCAAGCCGCGCGAATTCTTCGAAATTAGCGCACCCGCGGAACGAGAAGTGCCGAAAGTCAGCTTCGGCGGCGCCACATCCTAAGCCCCTCGCACGCCATGCTTCGCCTGCGCCGTAGATTCCCGCTTTGCCTGCTCGGGTTTATCGCCGCTCTGTTACTCGCAGCGCCAACGACCCAGGCCCGCGATCTCACAATTCAACGCTTCGATGAAACCGTCACCGTCAATCCCAATGGCACCATCGAAGTGACGGAAATCATCGAAGCACGCTTCACCGGTTTCTGGCACGGAATCTACCGCACGATTCCCGTTGAATATGACACGCCGCAGCACCTCAATTATTCGCTGCTTCTCGAGCCGCTCTCCGTCACCGATGACGACGGCCATGCATTGAAATACGAGCAGAAGCGCGAAGGGCGCTACTTGAAATTCAAAATCACGGTGCCTGATGCGCAGGACACCACGAAGACCGTGCTGCTGCACTATCGCATTCTCAACGCGATTCGATTCTTCGACGATCACGACGAACTCTACTGGAATGTCACCGGCGCGGAGTGGGATGCTCCAATCCGCTCTGCTTCGGCGAAAATCGAATTGCCCGATGGCGTCACCGGCTTGCACGCGACTGCCTTCACCGGCGCCTACGGATCACGCGAAAGCGATGCGCAAGTGCAAACGACAGGCAACATCGTCCAGGTGAGTACCAATCATCCGCTGTCGTATCGCGAAGGTCTTACAGTCGTGGCTGGCTGGGACAAGGGATTCGTTCACCCCCCATCGGCTGCAGCAAAATTAGCGCTTTTCTTCCGCAGCAATTGGCCACTGTTTCTGCCCGTCGTCGCATTCTTCATCATGCTCTGGCTTTGGTGGACGCGTGGCCGCGACCCAGAGCGCGGCTCCGTCGCCGTGCAATACGAGCCGCCCGATAAGCTCACTCCCGGCGAATGCGGCACGCTCGTTGATAACGAAGCTGCGATGCGCGACATCACCGCGACTCTCGTCGACCTGGCGGTGAAGGGTTACCTAACCATCGAGCAAAAAGACGAGAAACATATGCTCGGCCTCACGCACAGCAAGGAATATGTTTTTCACCTCAAGCGCCCGCCCACTGAGTGGAGCGCCGTCCGCCCGCACGAACTCGAAATGCTCTCCGCGCTTTTTGACGACGGCTCGATCACCTCCGTAAAGCTCTCCGACCTCCAGAATCATTTCTATACGCATCTACCCGCCATCCGCAGCCGCATCTTCGACGCTCTCATGGCCGATGGCTACTATCTCCATCGCCCGGACACAGTCCGCCAGGGCTACATCGGCGCAGGCATTGTGGTCGGAATTTTGCTCTTCGTATTCGGAGGCGCGCTCGGAGCTGCCACGGGCGTAGCGCATCTCACCTGGGTTATTGCGGCGATCCTTACCGCAGCAGTGATCTGTATTTTCGGCTGGTTCATGCCCGCGCGCACTCTCACCGGCGCGCGCACCCTCGAAAAGGTTCTCGGCTTTGAACAGTTCCTCGAACGCGTGGAAAGCGACCGCCTCGAACGCATCGTGAAAACACCCGAAATGTTCGAGAAATTCCTGCCCTATGCGATGGCGCTGCGCTGCGAAAAGAAATGGGTGGCAGCCTTCGCCGGTATCGCGATGCAACCACCGCAATGGTATTCAGGGCCTTATGGCAGCGGATTCGTGCCCTATATGTTCGTCAACGATCTCAACGTGATGTCTGCCCAGGCAAGCAGCGTGATGGCATCGGCTCCGCGCAGCAGCTCCGGAGGCTCAGGTTTCGGCGGGGGCGGATTCTCAGGCGGCGGTTTCGGCGGCGGTGGCGGCGGCGGCTGGTAAATTAGTTTGCGATGCAAGCAGGACCAAACTCAGAAGATCTGCCTCCTGCGAGCAATCATGCACTTCAGTAACGCCGGCTCGCCCTGAGCGTCGAATGGTTTACCCGAGCCGCGAAGGGGTCTCGCCGGCTCTTTTCCCCAATCACAAGCAAGCCCAAGTTACTTAATTGACGGCGCCACCGCCGGACTCTTGAAGTTCCCGCGAAATTTCCGAAACCACCCATGCTCGCGCACGCCTTCTTCATGCATCTGCCGCGTCCAAGCGCTCAAAATACTCGCGCGATTCAAGTATCCGACCATTTTTTCCGGCTCCTCCCGGCTCACCACCGGTAGCCGGCCGATATCGCGCTTGAGCATCCGGAATAGCGCCTCGTAAACGAGCTCATCAGGGAACGCAACAACCGGGTTCAGCGTGCCCGCTTCGCGCACCGCCATTCGGCCTGCGGGATCCTCTTCGAGCGCGCGCAACAAATCTCCTTGCGTCACGATTCCCACCAGCCGCCCATCTTCACTCGCGATCGGCAAACCTTCCGTGATGTCGTACCCGGGTTCGCGCTGCGCCATTCGCTCGGCCATTTCTCCCACCGTCATTTCGGGAGGAATCGCCTGCACATCTTTTCGCATCACTTCGCTTACCCGCACCACGTTCAGCACACCCGCTTCGTAAAACTCCGGCACCGAAAGCCCGCGGCGCGCCAGCTTCTTCGTCATGATAGAACTCGGCAAGTAACGCAGCGCAATCATGTCTGCGATCACGCAGCCCAGCATCAGTGGCAGAATCGCGTTGTAATCGCGCGTGATTTCAAACGCGAAAACGATGAACGCGAACGTTGCCCGCGACGCCGCGCCAAACACCGCCGCCATCGCCACCAGCGCGTATGCTCCCGGCGAAAGATGCGCGGACGGAAAAATCATATTCACCACAATCGCAAACGCCCCGCCCATCGCCGCGCTCGACATAAACATGGGCGCGAGCAATCCGCCTGACGTTCCTGAGCCAAGCGAAATCACAAGCGCCAGCGCCTTGAATACCGCTACGAGCAGCAGTAGCTTCAAAGCGAGATTATTGTTAAGGATGTCTGAGATCGTGTCGTAGCCCACGCCCAGCACTCGCGGCACGAAATATCCAATAATTCCAAGACCCAGCGCACCGATCGCCGGATGCCACAAATCGTCAATCGGCAAGCGGTCGAACTGGTCTTCCACCCAGTACAGTAACTTCGTAAATCCAATCGCTGCAATTCCCGACAGAACACCCAATAGAACGTAAAAAGGCAAACCGCGCAACGCATCGAAATTCACGTTGCCCATCGAAAACATCGATTTTTGCCCCAGCAGAACTGAGCGAACGCTTGTCGCCAGCGTGCACGCAATCACCAGCGGGATAAACGAGCGAGAACGAAATTCAAAGAGCAACAATTCGATCGCTAGAATCACGCCCGCAATCGGCGTGTTGAACGTGGCCGCCATCCCCGCGCCGGCCCCGCAAGCTAGCAGCACCTTGCGCTCCGCAGCCGTCGTCGAAATAAATTGTCCCACCAGCGAACCGAATGCGCCCCCCGTCTGAATGATCGGGCCCTCCGCGCCGAAGGGGCCGCCCGTTCCAATTGCAATTGCCGCCGAAAGCGGCTTTAGGATCGCCACTTTCGCTTCGATCCGGCTGCGCGACGTCAATACCGCTTCCATCGCCTCTGGAATTCCATGCCCCTTGATTTTTTCCGAGCCGTACTTGGCCATGAATCCCACAATCAATCCGCCAATCACAGGCGTCACAATGCTCCACAGGCCAATGTGCGTATTCTCGGGGCTCCGGAAGTGAAACGACCATTCATGGTAGTAAGCGAGGTTCGTGAAAAGCCCAATCAAGTCGTACAAAACGTACGCTATCAGCCCCGCAAGAATTCCAATCAGCGCCGCTAGCAGCGAAATAAAGCCCAACCTGAATCCGGCCAGCGGTTCTAAAAACGCCGCGGGGATTGCCTCGGCTGGGTCATCGTCCCTTGCAAATTTTCGTTCTTTCGCCATTTCTCGCTCCTAGTGCCGTCTCCAGGTGCCTCGAACCTGCTTCGTCGAACTTGAGCGTCCCTGCGCCAAGACACCATTCAGAGCCCGCAAGAGCACCGGTCCCGCAGAACGAAGTTCAGCCCGATGCACCAGCGTAAGATCCGCCAGCACCCGCTCGCCTCGCGGAGTGAGCGCCAAAATCACTTCGCGCCTGTCCGCACCATTTCGTGAGCGTCGAATTAATCTCTTCTTTTCGAGACGATCCACTAGCTCCACGGCTGTGTGGTGCTGCACCTGAAGTCGTTCCGCGAGTACCCCGATCGTCGCCTTTTGCTTCGGTATCAAACCCTTGATTGCCAATAACGCCTGATGTTGATGCGGCTCGATTCCTGCCTCGCGCGCCGCCTGCTCGCTGAAGTTCAAGAATCGGCGAATCTCATAGCGGAAATCCGCGAGAGAACGGTAGTCGATCACCTGTTGCTTGGTCTGTCGCATCGGCTCTTCCACATTATATCGTATTACGATATTTTAGGAAACGGGCTGGAGCGTGCGATTTAACTTGGTATTAAAAGAAAACGAGCTAGAACAGCCGGGGAAACACCGCAGGTACGCGCGACGCGTACTCGTCAAATTTTGGACCGAACGTTTCGCGCAATAGCTTCTCTTCGCTGCGAATCCGAATCTCGTTTCCGATGAGAAACACCAGAATACCCGCCAGCAACGCCTGCCAGCGGCTTATCGTAAGTCCGGTCGCCACCAGCATGCCAAACATCGCGAGATAAATCGGATTGCGCACGTGCGAGTAAGGCCCTTCCGTGATCAGTTGGTGGTCATCAACGACACGCGCCACGAGCGCCCACTGCTTGCCAAGCGCGCGAGCAGCGGCGTAGCAAATGCCGATCGATATCACTCCCATCGCCGCAATCACGGCCGACAGCAGCAACTCGGTCACCTTCGGCATCGGAGCAATGGGGGAGAGATCAGGCCGGGGAAACGCAAAACAAATCGCATAACCGAGAAGCTGCAGCAAAAATCCCAGGTGCGAAATCGGGCTGCGCTTCGCGTCGGTCTTCGTAGCTCCGCGCTTCCCGATCACGAGAATCACGCCGAATCCCACCCAGCAGGCAGCCAGCACGCAAACATCAAGCAGTGCCGGCCCGTCCATTTTGAATTGCATTAGGAACGGATTCGGCATCGTGCCTATAGTTTTTTCCGAAACGATTTTTGTGTCTTTGTGTGCGCGTAACCCTGCCGTTCATAGAACGCATGCGCCCGCTCGCGAATCACATTCGACCGTAAACTGGTTGCGCTGAATCCCTTCTCGCGTGCCCACGCTTCCGCACGATCCAGCAAAAATCGCCCGACTGCGTGCGAGCGAAATCGCTCGTCCACCACCAGCCCGCTGATTTCCACGCGCGCATCCGCTTCTACGCAACGGTACACAAACGCGCCAATCCAACCCGCGATGGTTCCATCCGCCAATTGCGCAACGAACACAACGTGCTCGCCGGTCGTAATAAATCCCGCAAGCCGACGCGCAATGTCGTCCGGGGTCGCAGGATATCCAAGTTGCCTCGCTAGTTCCGCCATTCGCGGATAATCGGCCGGCCGTGCTAACCGGATCTCGCATGCAAATGGCCGCGCCGCGGTGCTCATGTCTTGTTGCGCTCCGTTATCCAAGTGCCTTCTTCAAAATCGCAATCTGCCCGCCATGATACAGGTCGTGCTGCACCACGCCATGCAGCGTTGCATAGCGCGACCATTCCGTCCCAGTCGGCGGAGCCGACAATTCCTCGTCTCGCACCTGCGCCACCGCCGCGCGAAATTGCGCCCGGCTTTCACGCAAGTTCTCGAGCGAACGCCGCCATTCCACTTCGCTCACTTCCCACACCGGCGGCCAATCCATCTCAGGCGTCACGTCCTCCGGAGTTCCGGCAAACCGCCGATGCACAATCCGGTTCCAGGCAGCAAGATGATTCACAATTTCCCAAATCGAATGCGCGCCACGCACAGGATGCATCGAAGCCTGCTCAGCGGTAATCCCTTCAAGCAACTGGTTCAACGCTGGCCCATGCCATGCCTCCCCCGAAATTGCTCGATCCATCTGGTCCAATATCCTAGAAATTTCGCTCATCCTCGCACCCCGGCATCTAAAACAAACCGTAGCTCACCAATCAAAGTCAAAACACCTTCTCCGAATCGAGCAAAATCGTCACCGGCCCATCATTCACAAGCTCCACCGCCATGTGCGCCTGAAACACCCCTATCTCCACCCGCACGCCAAACCCCCGCAGCGCCCGCACAAACTCCTCATAAAGCGCCTTCCCCAATTCCGGCGGCCCCGCCTGAATAAAACTCGGCCGCCTCTGCCCGCGCGCATCGCCATACAACGTAAACTGCGAAATCGCGAGCGCGGCACCACCCGTATCAAGCAGGGAACGATTCATCTTCCCCGCGTCATCACCAAAAATCCGCAGATTCGCCACTTTCTCCGCCATCGCGCTTGCCGTCGCCGCGGTATCTTCCTTCCCAACCGCGACAAGAATTACCAGTCCCGGCCCAATCTCACCCGTCGTGCGCCCATCCACATTCACGCTCGCCCGACTCACCCGCTGCACCACGGCTCGCATCGCAATTATTGCGCCGCGGCGCTTGGATTCACCGGCTTCCGCGGCAAGAGCTCCGGCAGTTCCGCAAGGTTATACGCCACCGCCGCCATCACCTGCGCCCCCTCTACCAAATCCGCCTCATGCGCCTGATCAAAAGTATCCGCCTGCGAATGGTGCGTCTCAAAATACTGCGCCGGATCCTGCAAACAGAAAAATCCGGGCACGCCCGCTTCGTCGAACGGTACGTGGTCGCTCCCCGTCATCCAACGCTCCGTCAATTCCAGCAGCCCCAATGATCGCAGCGGCGCCACCACCGTATCCATCACCTCGCGCGCCGCGTAATTCCGCATCAAGCTGATGCTCGTCACGCGTCCGGTCCCCGTATCGTGAATCAGCGCTGCTGAAACTCGCGGTATCTCATCGCGATGCGCTTCCACGTAAGCACGCGATCCGTTCAACCCCTGCTCTTCGCCAGAGAAAAGCGCAAAGCGAATCGTTCTCTTCGGCTTCAGCCCGGATTTTTGCAGCGCCCGCGCCGCCTCCAGCACTACCATCGAACCAGTTCCGTTGTCCGTCGTCCCGGTTCCCAAATCCCACGAATCCAAATGCGCGCCGAGCACCACGATTTCATCCGGCTTTTCGCTTCCGCGAATTTCGGCAATCGTGTTGTAAACAGTCGCCGGCCCATCGGCAATTGTGCTCTTGATATCCATCTCCACTTCCACGGGACCGCGCTTCATCAACCGCCAGATTAAGCTATAGCCTTCTGACGTCACGAACGCCGCCGGAATCGGCGCGATCGCATACTGCCGTCCGCCCAGGCCCGTCATGTTGAGTAGCCCGTCAGGTTTTCCTGAATCCGTCAAACCCGCCAGCACTCCTTCCTTCTTGAAAAACTCATTTCGTTCCATCAGGAACCTGCGGAACGTGGCATTGAACTCGCGCGGCTTCTCGCCCGGCCGCAACGGCCGCACCAGCAAAAACGAATCGCCATAAGGAACCAGCACAGGATTGATCGCGGGCTCATCGGGCGCCGGCAACGGCAGCGGCTCGCTCGTAATTACGATCGCGCCTTTCAATTTGCCCTTGTACTGCTCGAGGTCCTCCACCTTTTCCGCTTTCACATAGACCACCGGACCACGCACTGGCCCCTCCGTATTCGCTGCCCAAGCGTAAGACGCAATCGTCAATGGATGTTCCGCCGGAGTCAAAATCCGCGCCGTCGCGGTTCCGCGCGTCCATATATGCGCAATCGTCCACGATTCCAGGTGCGGGTTCCCGAGCCCGTAATCCGTAAATTTTTGTTTCGTCCAGTCATTCGCCTTCTTCAAATTCTCCGAGCCCGTCAATCGCTGCCCGATCACGTCCGAAAGATATTCCAGGTTGGACATGATCTCGTTGTGATCATGCACCTCCACCAGAATCTTTTCGTCAGCCGCAGCAAATGGATTTTTTGCAGGAGGCGCACCCTGCTGCGCCCACAACGCCACGCTGCACCCCGTGATCATCACTGCCATCACAATCGCCACAAATCCGCCGCTACGACATGCTTTCATCGTCTCCGATTCCTCCGCCCATTTGGGCCAACTGAAAAACATTTGATTTTATGCTAGACGCGCCGCCAGTCCCTCACGTTTCTAACTCTGTTCTCACTTCCCGCGGAGTATGCTAGAAAACTGTGCTAGAAGAAGTGTGCTAGAAGAAGATAGTCGCCAGCACGCCACAAAAATGAAACTCGCCCTCATCGGCACTCACGGAGTAGGCAAAACAACCCTCGCCTACGAAATCTGCTCGCTCCTGAAAAAATCCGCCTACAACGTCGAACTCGTCACCGAAGTCGCCCGCCAATCTCCCTTCCCCGTCAATGCCGCCACCACTGTCGAAGGCCAGCTATGGATTCTCCACGCGCAAATTGTCGCCGAGCTCGACGCCGCCCGCCGCGCCCCCCACGTCATCTGCGATCGCGCCGTCCTCGACAACTACTGCTACCTCGTCAACAAATTCGGCCGCCAGCCGCACCTCGAGCCCTGGCTCGCCTGGTGGATGAACTCCTACTCGTTTCTCGTCGGCGTCCCGCCCGTCGCATTCGAAATTCCCTCCGACGGTTTCCGCTCGGAAGATCGCGCCTTCCAGCAGCGGATCCACGATTTGCTCAACGAGCTTCTCGCCGCGCCACCATTCAACAATCTGCGCGCGCCCATTCTCTGGCTCGACCCCAGCGAGCGCCGCTTCTGGGCCGAGCGCATCTTCGCCGCCGCTCTGCCGCTACTCGAATCCGCCCCAGCCGCCCGCGACGCCGCCGCGCGCTGAGCACCGATGTTTTACGTCCGGGCACGGCTTCAGCCGTGCCGCAACGAATGCAAATCTGGGCGCGCTTTAGCCGCTGAGGGAATGTTTCGCGAGTGCTCGCAGTAACTGTTCGCCGCTGAGGAAGGAAGGCCACACAGCTCGCATGCCTGAAAAAACAACTCCGGCGCCACCCTCAAAACACTGGCTCACCCGCGGCGTCCTCGGCATCGGCCTCGCCAGCCTCTTCTCCGACTGGGGCCACGAAGCCGCCACCGCAATCCTCCCCGCATTCCTCGCCAGCCTCGGCGCGCCCGCCTACGCGCTCGGCATCATCGAAGGCGTCTCCGACGGCCTCTCGAGCTTCGCAAAATTAGCTGGCGGCTGGATCGCCGATCGCCCCGCCCTGCGCAAACCCGTCGGCATCATCGGCTATCTCGCCACAGGACTTTCCACATTCGCCTACGCCTTCGCGCACACGTGGCCAGCGGTTCTCATCATCCGCGCACTCGGCTGGGTCGGACGCGGTGGCCGCGGCCCATCTCGCGACGCGCTTCTCGCCGACGCCGTCGCCCCCGGCACCGAAGGCCGCGCCTTCGGCTTCGAGCGCGCCATGGACACAATCGGCGCCGTCCTCGGCCCTCTCTGCGCCACCGCGCTAATCGGCATCGTCGGCATGCGCGGCGTTCTACTCTGGTCGCTCGCTCCCGGCCTCGCCGCCGCCGTCGCGTTCGCCGCTCTCGCGCCATCTTCCAAGAACGAAGAACCGCACCACGCGCGAAATTTCATCGCCAGCTTCCGCGACCTCCCGAAAAATTTCTGGCATTTTCTCGCCGGCGTCTTCGCCCACGGCATCGGCGATTTCGCCCCCACGCTCCTGATTCTTCGCGCCTCTCAAATTCTCGCACCGCGCGTCGGCGCCGGTCGCGCAGCCGCAATCTCAGTCGGCCTCTACACCTTTTACAATGTCATGAACGCAGCTGCATCATATCCAGCCGGCGCCCTCGGCGATCGCATCGGCAAACGCGGCCTGCTCGCCGCGGGATACCTCGTCGCCACAATCACCTTCGCCGCCTTCATCCTCGAGCCACCCACTCTCCACGTCCTCATCGTTCTCTTCGGCCTCGCAGGCATTCACTCTGGCGTCCAGCAATCCCTCGAAAAATCTCTCGCCGCTGAATTCCTTCCCCAGCGCATTCGCGGCTCAGGCTTCGGCGTCCTCGCCACAGTCAACGGCATAGGCGACCTCGTCTCCAGCATCGTAGTCGGCGCACTCTGGTCAGCCGTCAGCCCCGCCGCCGGCTTCCTCTACGCCGCCATCTTCACCGGCCTCGGCGCCGCCCTAATCTATTTCTTCACACCCCAGCCCACAGTGAAATAAGATGTACCCGGCCAAGCTTCAAGGCAGATTCTTGATTTTGTTTTGTTTTGTTTTCTGGAAGAAACCTGCGAACCGAGCCGTCGTTGTAGGTCGCCCCTTTAGGGGCGACATTAAACAAAGAAGCTGGGGCTTTAGCCCCTGAAGTAAGTTTCAGGTCAAGGCGCGGCTGTTGATCCTGACGCGATGCCATGGGTGGCGCCGATATGGACAACCGTGCTGACAAAAAAACACCACCGTAGCTCAGGTCCCATTCGGGCCGCCTTCCGGACGGAATTGACCTGAGGCCCTTGGCAACGATTCGCAAAATTTCGCATGGAAGGATGAAAATGCCCAAAGCCTATTGGATCGTCGCGTATCGCTCGGTCTCCGATCCCGCCGCACTCGCGTCCTACGCAAAAGTATCTCTTCCGGCCATCCAAGCCGGCGGCGGCAAAATCCTCACGCGTGGCACCCCGGCCAAGACTTTCGAGAACGGATTAAATGAACGAACCGTGGTCGTCGAATTCGATAGCGTCGCTGCCGCAATCGCCACCTACGAGAGCGACGCCTACAAAGCCGCCCTCAAAGTCCTAGGCAACGCCGCCGATCGCGACCTAAGAATCGTAGAAGGTGTGCAGTAGCACAGGCAATCCTGCCTGTGCCAACGTAACTTTCAAGGAAGCTGAATCCATCCAGCAAGCATTAGAAATACGTTCTTTATTCTTCGTTTCCGTTTTCACCGACCGCGCCGAATCCGCGGCGCCCTCTGGCACCTCGGACAAAAAAAACTACTCCTCCCCGCCACAATCGCCCGCCGAATCACCGCTCCGCATCGAAAACATTTCTTCCCCTCGCGCTGATACACCCGATGCCGCAACTGAAACTCCCCCCGCTGCCCATCCGCGTCCACATAATCCGACACCGACGACCCGCGCGACCGAATCGCCTCCGTCAACACGCCATGAATGGCCTTATACAACGCCTTCACTTCGCGCTCGCTCAATTTCGTTCCCAGCCGCCGCGGATGAATCTTCGCGCGCGATAAACTCTCATCCGTATAAATATTCCCCATCCCGCGAAGCACGCGCTGGTCCATCAACAGCGCCTTGATTTGCGCGCTCCTGCTTGTGATCGTTTGACGAAAATCCTTCTCGCTCATCTCCAGCGGATCGAGCCCCAACCGGCCAATCAGTGCCTCGCGCTCCCCATCGAGCAGAATCCGTATCCGCCCAAATCGCCGAACATCCGTGTAACGAAGCTCGCGCCCATTATCCAGCGCAAGAAAGAAATGCGTATGCGGCGGAACCGGAGCTTCCGGCGAAGTCACCACGATCTGCCCGGTCATGCCCAGGTGCATCAGTAACGCGATTTCCCCGCCGTCTTTTCCGCGCCCTTCCCGCTCGCGCCCCCCTCCTCGCTCGAGTCCAATGACCATGAATTTGCCGAATCGTTCGATGCCAGTAACGCGCGTCCCCGGCAATTCCCTCTCGAGCGACGCAGGATCATCAATAAAATCCGTCTTCGCACTCAAACGCACGCCCACGATTTGCCGCCCCGGCAACACCAGCCGCAAGCCGCGCACCACAGTCTCCACTTCAGGTAATTCCGGCATCTCGTACTCAAAGGTAGCACACACAAATCCGAACGCGGCAGCGCCCTCGCGTTGTGCTAGACTCCCGCCGTTTTAGAATCACTCTTACGTGGAATTCGAAACGGCAGCGCCGCCTTGTTCTCTTGTTCTCGTATTGAGCGCGCTGTACGAACAAGGCCGTCGTTGTAGCCCGCGGTTTTAACCGCGGGAAACCGCGACCCACTACCTCAGGGGCTTTAGCCCCTGAAGTAAGTTTTACTCGGGGGCACGGCTTCAGCCGCTGAGGGCATTCGCCGCAAACCAAGGAGAATCGATGCGCCGATTCGCACTCCTCATCGCAATCCTCTTCGCATTTCCGCTCTGGGCCCAAACCGTCGCCATCCGCGCCGGAAACCTTATCGATCCCGCCACCGGCTCCGTCGCCAAGAATCAAATCATCATCATAAAAGACCAGAAAATCGCCGAGGTCGGCTCCAGCGTCGCCATCCCCGCCGACGCGCAAATAATTGACCTCTCCAACGAATGGGTCATGCCCGGCATCATGGATTCGCACACGCATATCACTTTCCTTCTTCCGAATATGTACGAGCCCCTCGAAGCCAACTATCTCGAAGTCAGTAAAGGGATGCGTGTCCTCCAAGGGCTGAAAATCGCGCAGACGCTTTTGAATGCCGGCATCACCACGGTCCGCGATGTTGGTAACGAAGCCGGCTATGCCTCCGTCGATGTCCGCAATGCCATCAACAAAGGCTGGTTCACCGGCCCCACCATTCTTACCTCCGGAAAAATCATCGCTCCTTTCGGTGGCCAATCTTCGGGCGTTCCACCGGAAGTGGGACCGATCTGGCGCTACGAATATATCGACGCCGATGGTCCGGCGGAGATTCGCAAAGCCGTCCGCGAAAATATCTTCTACGGCGCCGATCTGATCAAACTTGTTTCGGATAATAGCGATTACTTCTACTCCGAAGAAGAGATTCGCGCCGCCGCCGATGAAGCCCACAAAGCAGGAAGAGCCCTGGCCGTGCACTGCTACAAGAAGGAGGAGGCCGACAATGTCATCAATGGCGGCGCCGATTCGCTTGAACACGGCTGGCATCTCACCGACGATCAGCTGCGCTTGATGAAAGCGAAGGGAACATTCCTCGCCGGCACCGAATTCCCCGAGGCACATTTTGTACAGGGCGGTTATCCCGATGGAAAAGCGATATCCGCAGCTGCCTTGGACCGGCTCCATCGTGCCTACGCCATCGGCGTCAAGATGGTGTTTTCCACCGACATCGTCACGGCAATGCCTGGAGAATCCCGAGCCGACATGGCATGGGACTATCTCGCCGGCTGGCGCAAAGCGGGCGTTCCGCCGGCCGCTGTGCTGAAGGCAATGACCACAAATGCCGCCGAGCTCCTTCGCATTCAAAAAGAACGCGGCGCCATCACTTCGGGCCTTTTCGCTGACATCATCGCCATGCCTGCCAGCCCGCTCGACGATACCGAAGCCCTCCGCAAAATAAATTTCGTGATGAAAAACGGCGCCGTAATAAGAAACGACGCACCCAAAAACTCTAGATGATTACGCCTTTCACCTTTTGTCATTGCGGGGCGCCCCTTCAGGGGCGACATAACAGCAGTCCAAGAGACACGGGCTTTAGCCCCTGCAGCCATTTGTTACCTAACTCTGCCAAGGAGAATCGCATGCGTCGATCCGCAGTACTTTTCGCGGTACTTTTCGCAATGCTTTTCGCAATACCGCTCTGCGCCCAAACCGTCGCCATCCGCGCCGGCAACGTCATCGATCCTGCCACAGGAAAAGTAGCCACCAATCAAATCATCCTGGTAAAAGACCAGAAAATCGCCGAGATAGGTCCCAGTGTCTCGATCCCCTCCGGCGCGCAAGTGATCGACCTCTCCAACGAATGGCTCATGCCTGGCGTAATGGATACTCACACGCACGTCACTTTCCTCGAACACGATCTCCAACACACCCTCGAAACCAACTACCTCATCGAGGGCAAAGGCACGCGCGTACTCTTCGGCCTGAAGACATCTCAAATTCTTCTCAACGCCGGCATCACCACCGTTCGCGACGTCGGAAATGAAGCGGAATACGCCTCGGTCGATGTCCGCAACGCAATTAACCGCGGATGGTTCACCGGCCCCACGATTCTCACCTCCGGAAAAATCATCGCTCCGTTCGGCGGACAGGGAAAACATATCCCACCGGAAGTCGGACCAATCTGGCGCTACGAATATATCGATGCCGATGGCTCCGAAGAAATCCGTAAAGCCGTTCGCGAAAATATTTTCTACGGCGCAGACCTCATCAAGCTCGTCGCCGACAATACCGGCGCCTATTACTACTCCGAAGAGGAAATTCGCGCCGCTACCAACGAAGCCCACAGCGCAAATCGCGCCGTGGCCGTCCACGTTCTCGGCGGGCAGGCCGCTCGCAACGTCATCATGGGCGGTGCCGATTCGATCGAGCACGGCTGGAACCTCGACGACGACCTGCTCCGCCTGATGAAAGAAAAAGGAGTGTTTCTCGCGGGCACCGATTTCCCGGCGATCCATCTCAAAGCAGCCGGCTACCACAACGCCGACAAAATTGGCGCCAACATCATCGATCGCCTCACCCGCGCTTACAAAATCGGCGTGAAGCTCACCTTCTCCACCGACACCGTCACCGAAATGCCCAATGAAACGCGCGCCGATATGGCCTGGGACTATCTCGCCGTCTGGCGCGCCGCCGGCGTCCCGCCCAATGAAATTCTCAAAGCGATGACGACGAACGCCGCCGAGCTCCTCCGCATCCAGAAAGAGCGCGGCGCCATAGCCACCGGTCTCTACGCGGACATCATCGCCATGCCCTCGAGCCCTCTCGACGACATCGAGTCCATGCGCAAAATAAATTTCGTAATGAAAAACGGCGCCGTCATAAGAAACGACGCACCCAAAAACCCAAAATAGAGCTTTTCAGTAGCACAGGCATTCCTGCCTGTGCCCGCGTAATGCCACAGCACGATTCCCTGTGCTTGGCTACCGCGCGACCACGTTCTTTTCGCCTCTGTACTTTCTTCAGTAGGGGCACGGCACGCCGTGCCCGATCGCCCGACCGCCGAGCATCCCACCTTTCACCGGTTGAATTTGTACCGCCGGCCTTCAGCCCGGCACCGTGCCCGTAGCTCAGGTCCCATTCCGGCCAAGCTTCCGGCCGGAATGGGACCTGAGGCCTGGTCGACCGGTAAATCGAACCGTCGTTGTAGGTCGCCCCTTTAGGGGCGACATCACACAAGCGCAAAAAACAGGGGCTTCAGCCCCTGAAGCCCCGCGCGTTCTATCAGCGCACCCACCCCACCAATTTCCAGGTGCAATTCCAAAACCCCAACCTGATACTTAAGTGTGTTTGCCTGATTTTCACCCTAGGCGGATGGTGACCAAATGACCCCCTTTCAAATCCTCGTATTATTGATGTTGGCGTACATCTGTTATCGGTTGACGGTTTTAGGATCCACATCCTTTCTCAAAGCGCTGGCGACTTACCTGATATTCGGCCTCGAGAACGGATTGCGCCACGAAATCGCGTCCGCCGTGGGCTCCTACCGCTCAGACGGCGATTATCAACTCGGGATGCACGAGCAACTGGTGGCTGCACTGAAGAAAGTAAAAGGAATGCCGTGAATAAATCTGTCCCGCACCGGCCAACGCGCTCACTTCGGCGGCAGCACAGCAAACACGCGGCAAGGCCCTCCCGACCCGCCTTCGAGTTTGATCGGCGCAGCGATAATGTACGCGCCCGATTCCGGAAGTTCCTCGGTGTGCGCCAGGTTCTCCAGGTTGTACAACCCCGCCGGCAAATCCACGCGATGCACTTCGAAATTTTTAGAAGCGCCATAATCAACGCTCAGCGTGTCGATTCCCAACCCCACCACCCCGCGCTCGATCAGCAATTTCGCTGACTCCACCGAATACCCCGGAAAATGCATCACCTTGTTCGCGTCCATGTTCCGATAGCTCGCCGCATTCGACGCTCGTCCGCCCCACGACGTCCTCAGCACCGCAATCGCCCCGCGCGGAATCTCCCCGTGCTCTGCCTCCCATTTCTTCACCCGCACCACGGTCAGCCGGTAGTCCGCGTTTTTCTCCACCTCGTCTCGAACGTCAATCACCACCGCTGGCCCGAAGAAATGCTGCTCCGGAATCTGGTCGAGCGTGATTTTCCCCGGAGGAAAATGCGCCGGCGCATCCATATGCGTCCCATAATGCTCGAGCATCCAGAAGCTCCGCGTGAAGTAACCATCCTTCTCCACCGTCGCATTCGCCTTGGCCTCGAACACGTGATCGTCCCCCGGCCACGCCGGAAATTTCTCGCTCACCGGATACGTCATATCCACCACAAGATTCCGCCCGTCGCTCACCCCTTCAATCCAGTTCCCTTCCGCAGCCGCCTTGTGCCTCTGCGCCACGGCCGATTCCGAGTACACAGCAATCATCACAGCACCCAATATCAGCAACATTGCAGCAAAAATAATTTTTCGCATCAAAGCTCCTCCCCAAACCCGGCGCACATTCTATCCGAGTTCCAATTTCAATTTTCTGTTTTTGATTTTCGCGCTTGGTAATCTAAGGAAGCGGGATCCCGGGCGACGCCACCACGCCCGCCATCCGCAAAATCTCAGCGTACTCTTCATCCGTCAGCGCACAAATCGTCAGCCGCGTATTTTTCATGAACTTGATTTTCCGCAGCAGCTTGTTGTCGCGCATCTCCACCAGCGACACCTGCCGCGGCAGCCTCTCAATCGCACGCAGGTCCATCACCATTTTCTTCGTGTCGGTCTCGTGCGGATCGGGATACGGATCGCGGCTCACTTCCGCCAGCGCATACAGCGCGTGCTCCGCCTTCCCGTGGTATAGCAACGCGCGGTCGCCCTTGTGCACCTGCTTCAACTGCCGCAGCGTGTCAGGACGGCTCCCCGCGTGCCGCCACATTTCCTTCCCCTTCACGAACAGGGTGTCCCAGTGATAGACCCGAGGGTCGACGGCCAGGAGCCATCGCCTTGGTTTAGCCGGAGGTTGGTTCATTCGTCGAATTCGTCGCGCGCACTATACACGTAACCGCCCAAAAGTGGAAAACTTTTGCAGACCCAGCCTAATCTGGGCCAAAGTTTTTTAAGGTATTAGATCGAAACGGCGGGCTACCCAATATCGACGAAAATATCTTCGCCGCGCACTTCCACAGGGTAGGTCTCAACTCCCACGGTAGGATTCGTCACCAACTTGCCGCTGCACACGTTGTACTGCCACCCATGCCAAGGACACGTCACCACGTCGCCAGCCAGATCCCCCTCGGCCAACGGCCCGCCGCGGTGAAGGCATACGCTATTCATAGCACAGACCTTACCGCCCACATTCGAGATCGCCAGCGTCTTCCCCTCCAGCTGGAACTCGCGAATCGTCCCATCCGGCACTTCAGCCTTCTTCAACGTCCGCAAAAAAGCCATTCACCAGCCTCCATACGTTGCCGTATGCTCGAAGTCCCCTTGCGCTCCAGCCTTACCGCGGCTCCGGCGTCTGTGCCACCATCACGCCGCGCTTGAACTCCTCGACCATCCGCGGCTCGAGGCGCACTTCCGTCGGCCGCTTCGCCAGCGTCATCGTGTCAATTTTGTCCTGCAGCTTCAGCAGCGCGTAAAAAAGCCCCTCAGGCCGCGGCGGACACCCAATCACATACACATCCACCGGCACAATCCGGTCCACGCCCTGCAGTACCGAGTACACATTGAACGGCCCACCCACGCTCGAGCACGCCCCCATCGATATGCACCACTTCGGGTCCGGCATCTGGTCCCACACCCGCTTCAGCACCGGCGACATCTTCAGTGTCACCGTCCCCGCCACAATCATCAAATCCGCCTGCCGCGGCGACGGCCTGAACACCTCCGCCCCAAATCGCGCTATATCAAATCGCGATGTCGTCGACGCAATCATCTCGATCGCGCAGCACGCCAGCCCAAACGTCAGCGGCCAGATCGCGCTCTTCCGCGCCCAGTTAAACACATAGTCCACCGTCGACAGCACATAGCTACGTTCAAACCGATTATCAATTACGCCCATTCTTCTATCTTACCTCGCAATCACTTCCGCCACGCAGTTGTAGCGCCGGTCTTCAGACCGGCATCTTAACAGACCGCTGCGGTAAGCAGCGCCCTTACGAAGACCCGCGAGTATATCAAAGCCTGCAAAGACTCGAATCCGAGCGACACAATTATTTCTGGCTCATTAGATACAGGTCGGCGTGGCCACTCACGCGCGCATACACGATGTTCGAGAGATCGCGCGAATAATCGTACGCGTTGCCGCCGGCGAGCAGAGGGAATGCAAACGGAAGCTTCAGCGCCACCTTCGGCTGGCCAATCAGTCTCCCATCCTGCCAGCCTTGGCGGTAAAACGTAACATCGCGCTGCGACGGGACGGCGTACGTGAATGACTTGCCGTCGAGCGCGAACGAAACTCCGAACGTCACGACGCCGGGCAAAAGCGAAGTGCACTTCTTGTCCGCAAGCGAGAACTCGTAAATTCCATTGCGATCTCCGGAGCCGACTAGCGTCAGCAGATACTTTCCGCTGGGCGCTATGTCGAAAGCAAAACCGCAACCCTCAACCAACTGCTCCGCAGGCGAACCATCAGCGCTCTCTCTCCAGATCGACCCCACTTTGGCGCCCTTCTCGGCGCCGTTGATGAATACGGATTTCTGATCCTCGCTCCAAAGTACGGCTTGAATGCTCCCGCCAGACCATTGCAGTTTGCGAAGACCGCTGCCATCGGCTCCCACGAGATACAGTTTGTCGTGCGATCCAGCTGCCTCCTCCACGAAAGCCAGTCGAGAATTGTCGGCCGCCCAAAAGCCTGTTGAAATCGATTCCGAAGTGGCGATTTTCACCTTGTTGCTGCCATCAATATTCGACACCCAGAGCTCAGTACGGTCCTGCGCGGGGATCGTGATATACATCACGCGCTTGCCATCGCGCGACACCACCGGCTGCGTGGCGTTTTGCGACGCGATGTCCGTGGATTGCTTCGAATGCACATTGTAAACGGTGAGCAACCCGGTGGCTTTTCCGTTCACGAAGTAAATTCCTTTTCCTCCCGGGTCGGGCATCGGCGAATTGTCCGGTCCCGTCCCGAGAGTCACCTGCGTCAACGCCTTATCGCCCAGGCTGTACTTCCAGATATTCGTCAACCCGCTTACCGTGCGGCTGAAGATTACGGTCTTACCAGCTTCGGCCCACACCACGCTGCCCGGATCCCCGGGCATCGGTCCTAAATCAACGGACGCTCGCTTCGACAGATCTATTTCGTAAGCTTCGCCACCTTCCAGGAAAGTAACTGTGTCCTGGCACACCACCAGCAAGCGGTTGCCATCGGGGAACGGCAAGATCCGCCGAACCGGATTCACGCCTGCACCAAAACGAAAGACTTCTTCCTCACCCAGTCCTGATCTGTTCGCTCGAAAGATGGCACCCAACTTTGAATAGAAAATGGACGCGCCATCTGCGGAGGGAGCCACGTAGGCGCCGGAAACGACACGAGTCGGTTTTCCGCCGAGCGTGGGAACGCTCCAGCCCTCGCTCTTCCCCAGAAAGCTGCCGTAATAGATTTCGGTCCCGTCGGTGGAAAAGCTGCTCACAACTTTGTCGCCGCCGTTATTTGTCAATTGCAGCGGCTCGCCGCCAGAGCTCAGCATGACGAACACCTGCCCGATGCCGCCTACCGGCGAGCTGAACGCCACGGTATGGCCATCCGGAGAAAGCCGAGCGCCTTCCATCGGTTTGTCCCAGTGGCTGATCTGCGTGATTTTCGCGGGCCCGCTCGGCGCGGTCGGCGCGCTCTTGAAATGGTACATTGCGAACATCGCCGCTGCGAACATCGCCACCGCACCCGCTGCAATATATTTCGTGCGCGCTGATTTCGTCGCCGGCGGCGAAGTGGCCTGCACCGTCGTCGCGCTCACCGAACTGCTGCCGCTGCTGCTCGCCATTTCCGTCGCCGACGCCTGCGCTTGCTCTTGCGTCGTCCGCGTTCCCGTCGACGACGAAATTCGCCCCGAGTCCGTATCCCGCCGCAGCCGCTTCAAATCGGTGCGAATGTCAGACGCGGCCTGATACCGCATCTCGCGGTCCTTATCGAGCGCCTTGTTGATAATGTCTTCGAGCTTCGCAGGAAGATCGGGATTCAGCCGCACCGGCGCCACCGGCGCTCGATTCAAAATCGCGTCGGTAATCACGCCCGACGTTTCCCCGCGAAACGGCAGCGCCCCCGTCGCCATCTCGTACAGCACCACCCCAAACGAAAACAGATCTGTCCGCGCGTCGAGTTCCTTCCCCCGCACCTGCTCCGGCGACATATACGCCACCGTCCCCACCGCCGTGCCGGGGCTAGTGAGATCGGCCACGCTCACACCTGTCACACCCAGCGCCGCGCGCGTCATATCTTGCGTCATCGTATGAATCGCAGCGCGCGCCACCTGCTTGGCCAGCCCGAAGTCCAGAATCTTGGCGTGCCCGCGCTCGGTCACGAAAATATTCGCCGGCTTGATGTCGCGGTGAACGATCCCCTTGCTGTGCGCCGCTTCCAGCGCGTCCGCAATTTCCACGCTGACGTCCAGCAGCAGCTCCAAATCCATCGGACGCCCAGCAATGCGATGCTTCAACGTGGACCCTTCGAGGAATTCCATCGCCAGGTAGGTCTGCCCGCCATCTTCGCCAATTTCGTAGATCGTGCAGATATTTGGATGGTTCAGCGCCGACGCCGCACGTGCCTCACGCCGGAATCGCTCGAGCGCCTGCGCATCCGACGCCAAATCATCAGGAAGGAATTTCAGCGCCACATGCCGGCCAAGGTTCGTATCCTCAGCCTTGTACACCACACCCATCCCACCGCCACCAAGCTTCTCGATCACGCGGTAATGCGAGATGGTACGACCAATAGGCGACTGAGACTCAGGCATGCTGGGGCGCCCATCTTAGGTCGCCCACACATGCAAGTCAACGCACCTTGCCGTTTCGCCTTCGCGGTTTCCGTTGTAGCGCCGGCATCCTGCCGCTCTTTTCGCGTTTCGCGCTGCCCGTCGCCTAAAATGTCAACCCGAGCGAAGTCGAGGGATCTCTCTTCGCTGCGCTCGAGTCGCCGCCTGGTGCCCGCGAAGTGGCGACGCTGTACCCCCTGTTTACCGCCTATTAGAAATTGTCAAGTTGCTGTTTGTAAATGGGTTGCGTTGAGATTTAATCGCGGTACCGTGTATTAAAAACGGGGTCAAAGGTGATCTACCTTCGGCGTGCGAGTTGGCACGCCGCCCTTTTCGCGCCAGCGGGTGAAGACGCATGGAGAAGGTCTCAATACGCCACGGCGCGCGCAAAACCCGCGAAAATTTGCGATTAGTGATTCTTAGTAAGCTGAGTTTTCTGTGAGTTAGGTGGGATTCTAATTCCAGATTCGCGATTAGAAGTTGAGGACGTTGGTGGCGCAGAGGAGAGCGATAAGAGAGACCCTTCGACTCCCGTTGGTCGCTCAGAATGCCGATGCTGGACGCATCGGCATTTGCGATTAGAACCTCGGTGGCTAGTGGCGGGTGGCTAGTGGCTAGAAAAGGATTGCGCGGGTGAATCAGCGCAAGAGGTTGAGGCTGGAAGCTGGAGTTCCGGGCGGACCCGTCCCTTTGGACCTTAGTGGCCGCCGATAGTGACGTTTGCGTCATCATATAAAAACGAGTAATGGTAGCACGGATTTGGGCGGGTGTAAATCGTAGAACTAGCGGGCAGGAACGGCTGGACGTTAAGAGTGGAGGGATCGGCAAGGCATTTGTGTAGCCTTAGAGCGTAAATATTTGGATGCTTAGTTTTTCTCCGTTGTGTTCTCGTTTTCTCAGAGTGAGAAATTCATCTATCTCCAGCTCACACTGAGCGGCATCCGCAGAATCCAGATGGGAGATTTCTGATTCCTTGCGGTCCCCCAGGGACTTGAATGACGTCCCCATCCTGAGGCCAGCGCCTTTCGTTATCCACCATCTGTCATGTATCGGCAAATCCCCGTTTGCGTTGCCAACAATGACTATTTCGGTTTCGGGGGGACTCTGGTCCGAGATTTCCCTCCACCTATTCTTGAATCGCTCCTCAATACTTAATTGACTCCCCTGCTTCTCCTGTTGTTTTCTGCTGGCCAGAATGCTGACATTTTTCAACCCGACCGAACCTAGAATTAATTGGAGAACATCTAAGTCTTCGGGATCAAAGTAGGGGTCGCAGATTTTCAAATAGTCCTTAGCGTTTTCACTTAGCCATTTCCCCAGGAATTCAAGCGCATTCTCGCGGTCTCCGCTGTGAACTATTAGGGACGTACGGGCTGCTTTATTTGCGGAGATTACGAGTTTCCGAAATCTATCCGACGTCCGACCGCCCAATCTGAACGACAGCTCGCATCCGACTAGGGTCCCGTCGTAGATACCTCTCAGAAGCTTCTTTGATTGTTCCGCGTGCTTGCGTCGGGATATTGCGTTTTGGATGAACCAAGACAAAATTGGGTATGCTTGACTCATAGCTTTGCTTGACGCTATCTTCACCAATTGTCGCGTCGCACTTACGGGCTGGGCCTCGATGCGCCCAGCCTGCAATTGGCCAAGAAGAGACCAGGCCGCTTTCGCAAATTTCTCGGCATCTTGTTGCGCCGAGTCTTCGTCGACCGAGCCGTCGGCTAACTTCTTCTGAAAATCCCTCATTGCTATTCGGTTCCTGACCTCCTTGCGAGCCTCGTCATCGTCCAATGATGTTGCAATAGACGAAGCAAGTGAAGGATCGATCTGATGCGCGAAGTCTACTATTTGGCGTCTCAGGGATTCTGACTCGGGTGCTTGGTCTTTCGGAATTAGTCCAAACGCTTCGCGCACGCATTGTTTGCAGAGGGCTATATCAATATCACGCGATGCCTCTGCAACTCTCTCGTATCTATATGCTCTGTCCAGTGCAGCCGGAATTTGGTCCACTAACTTTTTCGCCTCGCGAATCAAGTTGACACGTTCCTCAAAGTCGAGGTTCGAATCTGACGAAGCTATCTCTGCGAGGATAAAAGCGCGATCTGCGACGTTTTTAATGCCTTTCGCTTGCAAAATCAGTTCCTCGACCAATTGCCTCTGCTTTTGGAGTCGAGCAACTTGGGCCTGACTTACAATCTTGAATCCATCATGCTGGATGAACCTTTGGTTAGGAAGTTTTCTTGAGACTAATGAACTAAGCCTTTGAGCTAGGTCCACTCGTTGCTGCTGCGTGAAGTTCGGCTTGTTAGGTCGCCAGAAAACGCTATCGACCACTTGTCTTATCACATTATAAATTGCGGAATCCTGGTCGATGTGTTCAAGCAGCTCACACACATCCAGCGCCTGTTCGAAATTCAACTCGAATGAGTCCTTCAAAGCCCCGGATTCATAAGGCTCGAACTGCCAGGCCTTCCGCAAGATGAACGATATAGCGTTCGTAGACGCCTCATCCCTTTTTAAAGGGTCGAGTTTAGTTATTATCTCGAGCGTCGATGATTTATGATTTTGGTAGAGAGCCGGAGCGCACATGGCAACAGTCTCTTGCCATTCCCAGCTGTTTCTGGCCTTTATGGCCTCCAGAAGAGGTCTGACATGGGTCGCTACGATTTTCTTACCATCTGAAATGCGATCTGAGGTGAAGTATTTTAGGGCGAGGTCACTCCAAAGGAAAATTCTGGACTGGTCTGAGGTAAGCCGCATAATCTGTGATGACAATTGATCCAGATCCTGTTCTGAGTCGAAGTGCTTCGAAAGCAGGCCCGAATAGGCTCGAATTGCAAGGCGAATACACCCTACATAGCTGACAGCCGAAAAATCTGTATCAGCAATTCTCCGCATTTCCTCGGTAAGTCCCAAAAACCGGATGGCTTCATCGCGGTAATAAGGGGCAATTGTGCTTACGATGAAAAACCCGGTATCGATCTTTATTTGGCCTGACTCGATCCGATCCCAGGCTAATTGCAGCGTATTGTGAACATGGGAGGAGAGATGCTGATAGTCTTCCGTCATTGTTTTTGAAAGGATACTGAGCGCGTGGCAACAGGCTCGACACTGATACACAGAATCACTCATGCCGTTAATAAGACGAACGAATGGGATGATTCGATCGAACAGCTCGATCAAGCGTTTGGCATTTGGTTTTGTCAGCCGTTCTAAGACCTCAAGCAGAGCACCGTCCCGCAAATCTTTGTCCACGAACAGTTCGAGACATTTTGCCAGTAATTCGAGGGGTATCGTTTGGGACCGCTGGTTTAGAGAGTGTTCGAAGAGATCCGAGAGTGCATTGTCGCGGCGTTCCTCGGTATTAAGTGATTTAATGACTTGCACGGCCAATTCGGGCTTCTTCTTGGCGAGTGCTTGTATGATGTTCCGTGACGCGAGATATTGGTCCGCGGTGGCCCCAAGTAGCACCACTAAGCACTCTCCGAACTCTTTCAAGGACGCGTCCAGAACATCCCGAGAATCGCTAAGGCGAAAAGTGGGATCGATGTCGGGCATTGCCGCAATTAGTCTCGCCTTGCATGTCGTTTTTACCTCAAGATCAATGATATCATTGATATAATAGTATGTTTCCAATAAACGCCGCGTCGCCAAATTGAGGTCATACTTAGACTCGGATTGAGTGAGCCTGAGCTGTAGGCGAACGAAATCTTCTGTGGGCCCAAGCTTTTCTGTGGTTGCTTTCTGAGTGTCGAAGATTCCAACAAGCGCGCGCAGATGCGAGAGATCCGTTACAGCTGGCAAAGGCGTCGCTAGCTGTCGCAGGTCGGTCGCTAGCGGAACGTATTCGGTTGTTCTGATCGCTAGTCGTAACGCATATTCAATTACGGCTCCTGCCTCTGCGGGTTTATTTGTATGCTCAGCCCACGTACGAAGAAGGAATAATTGGTCCTTTGCCACCTGCAGCTTTTCTATCTCCGATAAGACCTCAGATGCTGAGTAATCCCCCACGAGTAACGACACCGCTGTCGAAATTCCGAGCACCGACGGGTCTTTGATTCTATGTC
This sequence comes from uncultured Acidobacteriota bacterium, assembly GCA_963720655.1. Lineage (GTDB taxonomy): Bacteria > Acidobacteriota > Terriglobia > Acidiferrales > UBA7541 > Palsa-295. The sequence continues at coordinate 123,084 of CAVRFZ010000007.1, forward strand.
TTATCTCTTCGGCGGTCTTCGATTCCTCGTCGAGGATCCCTTTTCTGCTGACCTCGGCCACCATCGATAGACGAGCCAAGGCCCAATCATTTCGCTTCTCATCCGGCCGCGACGCCACAGTTCTGTCGGCTAGCCGGATCGCCAGCTCGGGCCTTGAATACATCAGGTCGGCGGCTAAATCAGTTATCTTCTCCTCGGCGAGGGATTTGTCGACTTCTTTGAAGAGTTGCGAGATTTGTTCCACTAGTTCTGATTCGGGGCTAAGCCCACTCTCGCGCTGCAATCGTGCCACAAGGGCTAGAAGCCTCAGCCGATCCTCTTTAACCACCGAACTCTCTGCGAGCGCGACAGACGCCTTATAGTCTCCGAGTGCCATTCGCGCCTTGATTTCTGAGCGAGAAATGTCGCACGAATCAAAATTCCGTATGACGGAGCCCTCCAGCCCAAATCGCAACATCTCCCCGTCACGATCTAGTCTTAACGCAGTTGCGAGTCCGAGGTCAGCCTTCTGTTGGACTGGCACTAACGATTGGCTCGTTTCGATCATCGCAGCGAAGTGGTCAGGCGATAGAAACTCGATGAGGTCGTCCAGTCGCCCGGCCTCTTCAAGATAAGTCGGGAGAAAAGTGAGCGCATCATTGCTCTCCGGGCTAGCGAGTAAGGTTTCGATCAGTCGACTCCTTATGGCTCCACGAAAGCGGTGCAATCGTTCACTGGCAAATCTTCTGAAAGACTCTGAGACAAAATCTACCTCTCCGGTCTCCCCTGAAACCTTTACGCACGTCAGGGGTGAAAGCACTCCTTTGATCTTTTCCGGGCTAGAATCGAGTACAACGGCAACGTCGGCGACGCGATGTTTCCGTCGATCATAACAAAGAAGCGCGAGCGCATGCATTTGGAGGTCGTCGCTTTCATCTACCCTGGCCCATTCCATCTCGAAGAGATTAGGAAGCGTAGCTGGTAACTGCTCAACTAAAGACTCAGGTGGTACACCAGAGGCTAGTAGTCGTCGGACAGCGGCCAAATTGGAGGGAATTCCCTTACACGCGCGTTGGAATTCGTGAATCACCTCAGCTGAGAGGGCGACGCCCGAGAAAAAGCGGATCGTTTCATCGAGTGAAAAGCCCGGGAGCGTTACTGGCTTTTGAAGAACCTTGATTCTTGATAGTCCCAGCAGCTTTTCTGTGGAACCCGAGAATATAAACTTAAATTGTGGCAACCCCATGGGCAAGAGACTGACAATGTCCTGGACCTTGGGCCCTTCCTTAGGTATTTCATCTAACCCGTCTACTACAAAATAAAACCTATCGCGGGGGCCCACGACAACGTCGCTGAAGTGCAAGTATAAGTTGTCTGTATGAGGCCGGGTCTATCAATTCCGTGGGCGGGAGTTCCTCGCCGTGTAAGAACCAGTTCAACTGATCACAGATGTCGTGAAGCACTATGTCAGGATCGTATGCGAACCTACTGGTTGGCCTGAGAAACGCTGAACAACATCGTTGCGCGTGTCGCTTGGCGAACTGTGCGAGGAGCGTGGTTTTCCCTATGCCTTCGTCACCCTCGACACTTACTAATTGGAAGTCGTTTTCTAGAACAGTATCGAGAAGTTGTAATAGATTGTCGCGCGGGATCTGCGTTCCCGCCATTTCCGGGAAGCTCCAACAAAAACTTGTGAGGTCGACAATCTGTGCTTGAGTGGGATTGTTCTGACTCATCGGGCTCATCATTTCTCGGCACTACACCTATTTATGGTTAGCGGACCTTGCATGGTACACAGAGTGCCAATAACGGTCAACAGTTTGAATGACGATGGGAAACATGAGTGCTGTCACGTGGTTGGCGGGGCATACGCAATGAAAGGCCAAGCGAAAGTGAAAGGAGACAAGGGCGTGCGATTTGGCGTACTCGGCGACCGTCGAGATGCGTGCGGGGGGAAGAGAGATCCCTCGACTGCGCTCGGGATGACAGCGGTTGAAATGGGACGCGGGGCAGCTTCACGAGCG